>NZ_DATHHT010000033.1:0-258156 GCF_035317045.1 Occallatibacter sp. | reverse complement strand
AAAGTTCCTTTCCCTCTCAACTTGCAAATCCCGCACAATACGCGGGATTCGCACTTTCCCACCGCCTCGACGGCTACTAACTTATGAAACCGGACATTTCATTTGCTACAAAAAGCGGACATTTCTACTTGCTAACGACACCTCGCCCACAGACGGCGCAGGCGACGTAGGTGTATTGGAATCAGCGTTTGGTACGTTTCGTGCGGCTTTTTATGGCATATTTTGGCGTGTTTTGGTCGCTTTAGGGCGCTTAAGAGAGATTCGATCCGGAACTCCGCATCACCTCAAGGAGTGGCGCGGTGAAGTGCCTGAAATTTTTCCGGATAGATTCATCTTAGCGGGATGCGCGAAATAACCTGCAAACGGGAGAAGTTTTTGGCGTGTTTTCAGCGGGTTGGCGGGAGATTTGAGATTGAGGGCTTGACGAGATTGGGTGAACCCCTCGGTGAGCAGTTCGGGGGAGTGATGGGTATCCCATGACCCAAAATCGGGACATGGGGCCCCGGCCGATAGTAGGTGAGCCTATCTCCCCGGTCCCCAAGAGCGAGGGACCGGGGGCACCCTCGGCGTGGTTGAAAACGATCTTCGGGACTGGGGCCACTCGCCAAAGAACAACTGCAGGTTCCTACACTCCGCTTTGCTCCGGTCGGAATGACAGTGCCTGCTGGAATCTGTGCTCTGCGCCAGAGCAACAAACGATAAAAGCGAAATCTTGCAGCGCTATCCGTTTTCTCGGGCGGCGGCTTCCAGAGCGGGCAAATCCATCTTGATCATTCCCATCATGGCTTGCATGGCTTTGGGGTGACTGATCAACTCACCGATATTGCGTGGCACAATTTGCCAGCACAGGCCGAACCGATCGGTCAGCCAGCCACAGGCCATGGGCTTGCCGCCTTCGATCAACTTGTCCCAGTAGCTGTCGATCTCTTCCTGCGAGTCGCAGCGGACGAAGAACGAGAAGGCAGGGTTGAATTGATGCGCGGGGCCGCCGTTGAGAAAGACCATCTCCTGCCCTTCAAGCTCGATCGTGATCGTGGCAATGGTGCCCACGGGCCAGGGACCGACACCTTTGGAACGCAGTTCCTCAAGCTTGCGTGCGTGGGGGAAGACACTGAGGTAAAACAGGGCGGCTTCTTCGGCGTCGTCTTTGAACCAGAGGAATGGCGCAAGTTTGTTCATGGCTGGCATCGTACCAGCCGGGAGGGCACCGCTGACAAGCCGACTTTCGAGAGCAATCGGCGTCAGTAAGACACGGTCCGAACGCCGGGGGACCGCTCGAATTCGTTCCTGCATTTGTTCGTAGAGAGGAACACGTCTTTGTAACCGATGACTGTGGGGTTGACTGAAATCAGCAGCACATTGTCCCGATTGAAGCCGAGGTAGAAGTGATTCAGATTGGTCAGGCTGGGCGCGAGCAGTCCCGCGCCTATGAACGACCAGAAACTTGCCGATGCGAAAGCGCTCGCCGACACCGCTCCTCCAGCTCCAGGTCGGAGCGCAGCTCACGTTCCAGGTCTGCGCTGCGTTTGCGGATCTGCCACCATCTCATCTCAGCTCTCCTCCGCGGCGGGCCACATCACCCGCGCTACGGCTTCTGCCATTTGCTTCCACTGGGATTCTTCGACGACGAGCTTCGGGCGGTGACGATCTTTGTTCTGGAATTGATGCCGTTGAGTTGCGGAGAAGGTCTATGATGGGGCCAACGATTTCCCACCCCGGTTCCGGCCAGCGATTTTAAGCTCAGGTGCCCGCCATTATGCAGGTTTCTGGGTCCAAGTGGGCCACTGAGGGATCCACATTCCCTGGCGTCGATTTCGATATCCATAAAAAGGAGACTTCATGAGATCTGCACGGGCGACCGCACTGTTCTTCATCGCTGTTTTGCAGATTTCACTTTTCATCCCGGCTGCGCCAGCGCAATCTGCCCCTGCCAAAAACGGACGCCCGCGTCCCGCTCCAGCACCACCCGCCGAACTGAACTCCGGGGATGTGCCCATGGAAATCTGGTTTTTCGACCGACTGGCGGAGGACGATGAGATTGCCTATGTGAACGAGCTCATGCAGGCCGTTTATGCTGCCGCCAAAGGCGACCAGGTGGCGCGTGCGCACCAGTTCTTCATGAACAAGCAACCCGGCGAATCGATTTCGGGAATGGGACAGTTTGAGCTGAAAATAGCGCAAACACGCATCAAGGATATGGAGCTTGCTGCAAAGAATCCGAAAGCGCCGCGAGCCCGGGTGGACGACGTGATGGACTCGGTGCTGGAACAGAATGGCCTGGTCTTCACGCCGAGACCGGTGGTCCGGAACTTCCAACGCAAGTCTGCAAATCTGCGAGCCCCCTTGACCTTGGCCGGCGCTCAAAAGGAGCTGGCGGATGTTCGCGCGTACGTTGATCGGAATGTCGGAACACCGACGGATGCGGAGCTGGAGAATCCTCCGGACGCCACATGGACGGATCGTCTCGACTTTGAAGAACCGCGCATCATGCGGGCACTTTATACCGGGGATTTCACCTTCGTGCAGCACTACCGAAGCCAGGTGTTGACTTACATAGGTGCCATGGATCAGTACCTTCGGTCCCGCTGTCCGAAATTCGATGGACGCATTACCGACCAAGCCGCGACCGAGAACGGCCTCCGATACCAACTGCATTTGCCGACGGACATGCCGGCGGGCAACCCCCTGGGGCAAAGGCCTTCAGGAAACCCTCTGGATTTGGGGAGACAGATCCGCCAGGCAGCGGAGGATAACGACGATGGCAACAAGGATGGTGAAATCCTGTACACTCACGCTCCCTTTAAGTGCGACAGCGGTATCGTCGTGAAGATTCACAAGAACATGGAAGCGTTTGTTGGTCTCAGGTGACAGTGTGGCCGACTCGCGATCTCCATCCGGGTGATTTCTTCCAGAAGCCGGGTCGGGATTGGGGCAGTCGGCATCTGCCTGTTGGTCGCTCTGGACTGGAATGCGGCGGGGGAAGGCGGTTCAGCGGCTTTCCGGTGTGGCGACTCGTCAGAAAGAGAGAGAAGCTGGCACCAAAATCCACAAATGGCAGGGCGGCTGTAAACCTGGGTCTCACATGGGCGTCTACCCAAGTGATGGCAGCCTGCACAGCATTGGAACCGATGATCAAGGTTACGGCGCAAGAGATTGCCGCGCAGGAGTTTGACAGTGTCGTCAGCAGCCACCGACCGCAGATTTTTCGATTTCTGCTGGCATCGACGCGGGATGTGGATCTGGCCGAGACGCTGACGCAGGACTGCTTTCTGAAGGCGCACCGCAACTGGTCGAATTTTCGCGGCGAATCGAGCGCGCTCACCTGGTTGATGCGCATTGCGATCAACCTGCAGAAGGACCACTGGCGTAACCGGCGCATGCAGTTCTGGCGGCATACGCGGACCAATGCCGTGGATCTGGACGAGGCGAGTGACTGGTTGCCCAGCGGCGAGCGGACCGTGGAGCAGCGCATGCTGGCGCGCGAGCGGGTGGCACAGGTGTGGCTCTCGGTGGAGAATTTGAGCGAGCGGCAGCGAACCGTATTTCTGCTCCGTTTTGTAGATGAGATGGAGTTGAAAGAGATTGCGGCAATGACCGGCATGGGTGAAGGAACGGTAAAGGCGCATCTCTCCCGTGCGCTGGCGAAAGTGCGCAGGGAATTTGGGAAAGACAAGGACTAGGGACTAGGGACTTGGGACTAGGGAATTGGGATGGGGAATTGTTATGAATCGTGACGATGAACACGTGAAGCCGGCCGGAGAGATGGAAAGACTGGAAACGCTGGAGCCGGAGCTGCGCGAGGCGCTGGGCAATTTCAAGGCAAGTGTGGATGCGTGGAGCGATGCGATGATGAGCCGTCCGCGCGAAGCAAAGGCTCCTGCGAAGACCAACTGGAGCGCTATAACCAAGTGGGCACTGGGGTGCGTCGTGTTTGCCGGCACGGTTTCAGGCGGGCTGTACCAGAATCACCAGCAGCAGGAAGCCGCAAAGGTTGAATCGGCGCGGATTGCCGAGCAGCAGCAGCGCGCAATGGACGCCGCCAAGCTTGCAAAAACGGACGAAGAAGATCTGATGGCAAAAGTGGATAGCGACATAGCGCGAGAGGTTCCGAGCGCGCTGGAGCCGATGGCATCGTTGATGACTGAGGACGATACCCAAGGCAATTGAAAGAATTGATGTTTCGAGGAAATTCAGCGAAGGAGAAAGACATGAAAGTTCACTTGGCAGTACGGTTGGGAATTGCGATTGCGGCTACCTTTGTTGCCGGCGCAGCGTTTGCACAGGGGCCGGGCGGGCCGGGATCGCGCGGTCCGGGATTCGGGGAGCATCGGCCTCCGATGGAAAGGGCGATGCGGGGCGATCGGGGACAGTGGTGGAACAATCCCAAGGTCGCGGAAAAGCTGAAACTCACCGACGATCAGCGCAAGGCGATGGACGTGATCTTCCAGCAGCATCGCGAAAAGCTCGTGGATCTCCGCGGGAACGTGGAGAAGGCAGAGATTGAGATGGAGCCGCTGGTGAAGGCGGATCAGCCGAATGAGTCGGCGGTGCTGGCGCAGATCGATAAGGTCGCACAAGCGCGAGCCGAGCTGGAAAAGGCGAATGCGCGGTTCCTGTTCGAGCTTCGCGCCAAGCTGACGCCGGAGCAGTGGAAGCAGGTACAGGAATTCCGCCAGAACCGCCAGGGCATGCGCCGCGATTGGGGAAATGACGGTCGTCGGCCCGGAGGCGGGAGCGATAAAGGTGCGCCCCCACCCCCTCCCGGACCCCAGGGCATGCTGGACGACGGAGGCCCCGCAGAAAATTCTTTGGCGCCGAGTGTAAACCAGTAGCTGAGATTTTCCGTCTTCAGAAGTGTAAGCAGAGAGCAAATGCGGTTTTAGTCAATACCGGTGGCGGCAGAGGGCAATCCTTCTGCCGCCGAATTTTTTGTAAAGCACGGATGAGGAGTCCAGAGGATCGAGCACATCTTCCGGGCCGAAGGCGTGCGGGGGATGTTAACGACACTTCCGTTGGGCGGTCACCGGGCACAAACTGGAGTTTCCCAGTTCCTCCGAGCGGACTTCAACATTTTCAGCGAGGTGAGAAGCTGGTCACATGAGTACAGCGCAATGCCGATAGAGCGGGGTGAACTATTTGTAGCGCAGTGCGACCATCGGATCTACGCGCATGGCGCGGCGTGTCGGCACGTAGGAAGCAGCCAGCGCAACGATGGCTAGCACGATCGATACGACTGCAAAGGTTTCCGGATCCGTCGGCTTGACTTCAAAGAGGAGGCTCGTCATCAACCGCGTGAGGGCAATTGCACCGGCAATCCCGATCCCGATGCCAAAGCATGCGAGCTTCGCTACGTCACCCAACACAAGCCTCAACACGTCGCGGCGCTGAGCTCCAAGAGCGATGTGGATGCCGATCTCGTGCATGCGCTGGCCGACGCGATAAGCCATCATCCCGTAAATTCCCACGGCTGCGAGAATCAGCGCCAGCGCGGCGAACAGCCCGAGAAGCAACATGTTGAAACGTTGCTGCGCAACCGACACAGCCATGAGCTCGTCCATGGTGTGCACATCGCTCACCGGAATCCGGCTGTCCAAGCTCCAAACCTGCTTCTTCACTTCTTCGACCAGCCCGGAGGATAGATCTGGCGTTCGAATGGCGAGCGTCATAAAGCTTCTCCAGATCTCGTTAGACTGCGGAAAAGGGGTATACACAGCGGGATCCACGGGGCGATCCAATCCCAAATGTTTCACGTCTCCGACCACGCCGATGACGGTCATCCATTGAGGAGGTGCGGTTTCGCGCGCCCAGTGAATGCGCGCTCCGATGGGGTTCTCGTGCGGAAAAAATTCCCTGACCACTTCCTCGTTTACGACGGCCACCAGAGGTTGGCCTTCGCGGTCCAGCGGGGTGAAGTCGCGGCCCGCGCGCAGAGGAATCTGCATCACGCGGAAGTAGTCGCCCATCACCGAGAGGGTTTGCACATCAGGCTCACCGCCGACAGCCACTGGAGGGTGCCCATCGATGACAAAGCCATGGCCCACATAGTTATCGCCGAGCGGAATATCGGTCACCATCGCTGCCTGGAGGCCCGACAGGGAGTTCAAGCGAGCGAGCAACTCGCGGCGGAACTGCGTCTGTCTGGGGATCTCGCGATACCGTATCGCGGGCAGTTGGATATACATCGTCATCACGTTCGCGGGATTAAACCCGGGATTCGTCGAGTGCAACCGCGAAAACCCCTTGATCAGCAAACCGGCCCCCACCAGCAGCACCAGAGCGAGCGCCAGTTCAGAGGTCACCAGAATGTTTCGTATGCGATGCCCCATCGCGCTCGCAGTCGTGCTTCGTCCGCTCTCATTCAGGGCCTCGGCTACGTCTCCGCGAGCCGCGACCCACGCCGGCGCAATTCCGAACACCACACCGGTCAGCACCGAGACCACCAGGACGAACAGCAAAACGCGCATATCCGTGTGAATCCCGCTCAGCCGCGCCAGCTTTTCCGGCCTCAGCGCCAGCAGCATACGCGTGCCCCATTGCGCCAGCAGCAACCCGGCAGCGCCGCCGAGGACCGACAACAGTGCGCTCTCTGTCAGCGCTTTCCGGATGAGGCGAACGCGTCCCGCGCCCAGCGCCGCCCGGATCACGGATTCCTGGCGCCGCGCGACCTCCCGCGCCATCAGCAAGCTCGCGAAATTCGCGCACGCAATCAGGAGCACCAGACCTACGGCCCCGAAGAGCACCAGCAGCGCCGACCGCACATCTCCTACCAGCCATTCATGCAGCGGAACCACGTGCGTCTTTCGTTCTTTTTCTTCGGCGGGATACTGCTCCGCGAGCCGGCGGTCGATTGCGGCCATCTCCGCCTGTGCCTGCGCGAGCGTGACACCCATCTGTAATCGCCAGTAGGTATGCATGAAGTGCAAATCGCGTTCAGCAGCCGCTCCCGGGTCGGCTGCCCAGATCGAAACGAAAACTTCGGCATGCTCCACGGGCGGAGCAAAACTCGCGGGCATGACACCGATCACGGTATAGGTGTTTCCACCCAGCGGAATCGTCTTGCCGAGCGCGTGTGGATCGCTGCCAAGGAAGTTTTGCCAGAAAGAATAGCTGGCCACGGCGAGGCGCGGAGCGCCTTTCATATCTTCAACAGGCGAAATGATCCGGCCCAGCATCGGCTGCACGCCCAGCGTTTCGAGAAACCCCGCGTCGACGAGTCCGGTGCGGACTTGCACGGGCTCGGATCCGCCGGTGTAGTCCATCTTCTGGACGTTGATTCCGCCGCCTTCTGAAAACGCGTGCGCCCATCTCTGGATATCCGCCACGTCCGGGGGCGAATCGTGTTCCCTCATGACGACGAGTTGCTGCGGATTCCTATAGGGAAGCGGACTTAGCAGCACTCCATTAATGACACTGAAGATCGCGGTGTTTGCGCCGATGCCCAGGGCGAGAGTAAGGACGGCGACGGAGGAGAAGCCGGGATTCTTGCGCAGCATGCGCAGGCCGTAGCGCACGTCCTGCACGAGGATCTCGAACCATTGCCAGCCCCACGCCATGTGACTCTTCTCCCTGAGCGCAGTTACGTTGCCAAACCGACGCCGGGCGGCGGCCCGCGCAGAGTCCGTGGTCATGCCCGACTCGAGATGTTCCTGCTGTCGCAAGTCCAAATGCAGTTGCATCTCTTCTTCGAGGTCCGCGTCGAATTTGCGCCGATGCGCGAGCATCCGGAGTCGCCTTGCGACTTCGCGCAGCCAGTTCATGACAGAACTCCTTTCAGACCGCTTCAATCACGCGCGTGATCGCGCCAATGACGCGTTCGAACTGGGACATTTCGACGGCCAATTGTTTGCGGCCAGCTGCAGTCAGCTGGTAGTAACGAGCACGGCGGTTGCCAGCAGTCGTGCCCCACTTCGCAGTCACCCATCCCTTGATGAGCATCCGCTGCAAAGCGGGGTACAACGAGCCTTCTTCGACTTGGAGAATGTCATCCGATATCCGCTGAATAGAATTGGCGATCTCATATCCATGCAGCTCGCCGGAGCGCGCCAAAGTTTTCAAGATCAGCAGATAAAGTGTTCCTGGAGGAATCTCGTCTCGGTGCAAATGATCACCCCATGACACGTGACATAGTTAGACTATGCAAGTGTCACATGGTTAATCGTTGCTGTCAATGGATCAAGCGCTCCGGCTCCCAACCCTTCAAAAGGCGCTGGGAAGCGAAAGTGAGATTCTGGATTATCGTGTACGATCCGGAAACTTCTTCGTCAATATTTCCGTAATCCGTTTTTTTAGCCTCAGACGATGTCGAGGCGCTATCCAGTTGAGGGACCGGGGGCACCCTCGGCGTGGTTGAAAACGATCTTCGGGACTGGGGCCACCTGCCTTTTCCGGCAATATTTCCGTAGTCCGTTTTTTCAGCCTCAGACGTGCTGAACGGCCTGGGCGAGGTGGGCGAGGGTGGATTTGGCGTCGCCGTAGAGCATGGAGGTGCAGGACTTGAAGAAGAGGGGATTCTCGAGTCCTGAGAATCCGCGGCCCTGGCCTCGTTTGAGCACGATCACACTTTTAGCGCGATCGACCTCGAGGATGGGCATGCCGGCGATGAGCGACTTAGGGTTGTCGCGCGCATCAGGATTGACTACGTCGTTGGCGCCGATCACGACGGCTACGTCGGTGGTTGGAAATTCGGGATTGATCTGTTCCATTTCATACAGAGAGGAATAGGGCACGTTGGCTTCGGCCAGCAGGACATTCATGTGGCCGGGCATGCGGCCTGCGACCGGATGGATAGCGTACTTCACAGAGACGCCGCGGGCTTCGAGGAGCTCGGCTAGTTCGCGCACGGCGTGCTGGGCCTGCGCGGTGGCGAGTCCGTAGCCGGGGACAAAGATCACGCGGCTGGCGAAGGCCAGTTGCATGGCGGCATCATCGAGGCTGATTTCGCGCATCACTCCGCCGGCGTCGGTTGTGGCTTCAGCGATGACGGCGCCGAATCCGCCGAAGAGGACGTTGGTGATGGAGCGGTTCATGGCCTTGCACATCAGGACCGAAAGAATGAACCCGGAAAATCCATCGAGTGTTCCGGCAATGATGAGCACGTTGTTGCCGAGTACGAACCCGGTGGCGGCGGCGGCGAGGCCTGCGTAGGAATTCAGGAGCGACATGACTACCGGCATGTCGGCCGAACCGATGGGAATGACGAGCATGACGCCGAAGACGAATGCCAGGCCAAGCATGATGTAGAAGATGGCAGACTTTTCAGGATGGGCGATGAAGATGAAAAAACACGTCGTCATCACGAGGAAGATGAGGGCGTTGACAACGTTCTGGCCTTTGAATTGGATCGGCTTGCCATGGATGACGCCTTGCAGCTTGCCGGCAGCGATGAGCGAGCCGGTCGTCGTCAATGCGCCGAGCATTACTTCAAATCCAAGGGCGGTGCGGGTGACTGGGTGCATATCGCCGGCGTGGACGAGAAATTCACCAACGCCGACAAGGGCCGCGGCCAGCGCTCCGAAGGCGTGAGAGAGCGCGGTTCGCTGCGGCATGGCGGTCATCGGAACCCAGATGGCCATCCACGCGCCGATGATGGAACCGATGGAGAGACCGGCGATGATCCAGACCCAGGTGACGATGTGCGCGCCGATGAGCGTGCCAAGGATCGCGGCGAGCATGCCGCCTTCCGCAAGGAACATACCGCGGCGCGCGGTCTCGGGGTGCGACATGCCTTTGAGCGCGAGGACGAACAGGATGGAAGCGATGAGATACGTGGCTTCCATGAAGTAGGTGGACAGGGTCATTTGGCCACCACCTTTTCCGCCGGCTTCACTTCTTTGCGCTTGTTGAACATCTTGAGCATGCGGTCCGTGATGCCGAATCCGCCGACCACGTTGATGGTGGCGGTAGTGACCGCGACAAAGCCGAGGATGTGCGCAAACAGTGGATAGTGCGCGGCGCCGGCCAGCACGATTGATCCGATCAGCGAGATGCCGGAGATGGCGTTGGTGGCCGACATCAGCGGCGTATGCAGCAGCGGAGGAACGCGGCTAATGACCTGGTAGCCGAGGAAGGCTGCCAGGGCGAAGACGTAAATCGAAGCGATGAGAACAGCGGGAGTCATGGTCGTTCCGAGAGACAGCGGGGTTAGGGGTGTTAGCGGTGCTGCGCACCCGTTAGCGGGGTTTGTAACCCTGGTCTCAACAGCGAGATCAGGGGCACCCAGCAGGTTGGCGGAGTTTGACCCTGGTCTCAACAGCGAGACCAGGGCACCCAGAATTTCAATTAACCGACATTACTTGTTGCTTCAAGAAGCTTGGCTACGCGCGGATTTACCGGGCTACCTTTGTGGGCGACGCAGGCGCCGGCCAGGACTTCGTCGCCCAGGTCGATGCCGAGTTCGCCCTTTTTCACGATCAGCGAAAGAAAGTTGATGACGTTGCGCGCGTAGAGGGCGCTGGCGTCGGCGGGGCACTCCGCTGCAATGTTCAGGGGAGCCATCAGGGTGACTCCGCCGACGGTCTGCGTCAGGCCCGGAATCGTCAGTTCGCAGTTGCCTCCTGCGGGAGCGGCCAGGTCAACAAGCACCGAGCCCGGTCGCATGGCCTGGACTGCCTCGCGGCGAATGAGTCGCGGCGCGGGACGGCCGGGCACCTGTGCGGTGGTGACGATGACGTCGGAATGCGCAGCGGTGCGTACGATCAGGTCGCGGCCCCGGTCGAGAGCTTCTTCGCTGAGTTCGGCGGCATAGCCTCCGCCGCCCTCGGTGTTGATGCCGCCGAGATCGACGTCGAGAAATTTGGCGCCGAGTGAGCGGACTTGTTCGCCGGCGGCGGCGCGCACGTCGTACGCTTCAACGACGGCGCCCAGACGGCGGGCGGTGGCGATAGCCTGCAGGCCTGCTACGCCGGCGCCGATCACGAATACCTTGGCGGGCGGGATGGTTCCGGCAGCGGTCATCAGCATGGGGAAGAGCCGCGGCAGAATTCCTGCGGCATTGATGACTGCTTTGTAGCCGGCAACGGTGGCCATTGAGGAGAGCGCGTCCATCGACTGGGCGCGGCTGATGCGCGGCACCAGCTCCATGCTGAACAGGGTCACGTGCAGCGCGATGGCCGTTGCCAACGCGGAGGGCGCCTCCAGCGGGCGCAAAAATCCGAGGACGACAGCGCCGGATTTGAGCAGGGCCTGGGCAGACGCACCGGGTGCGTTGACGACCGGAATCAGATCGGCCTCGCCGAGGATGGAGGGGCGGTCGCCGGTGAGGTTGGCGCCCACGGCTTCATAGGCGGCATCGCTCGCTCCAGCCGCTTTGCCAGCGCCGGATTCAACGACGACCGTGATGCCCTGCGCCAGCAGCGATTTCAGGCTCTCGGGAAGAAGAGCGACACGGGTCTCGCCGGGAACGGTTTCCTTGAGAATGCCTAAAAGCAAGCAATTTGCCTCCGCAGCAATGGATGGGGTTGGACGCCTACAACGGTACGCGGAAAGGCCTGCCGCGTCATCCTGAAAATTATCGGACCACGGAGGGAATGAATCGTGTGATTTTGGTCACTCGGGGCGATCGATGTCTGAGGCTTTCGATCGGCTTGCTGCCCTGGTCTCGGATCACCCAGGGCGAGAGAGGCATCACGAAGTGCTGCGGGTGCAAAGAGAAGATCGGCCTTCTCTCACTCCGTCCGCAATGCCTGCATTGGCTCAACCGATGCTGCGCGCCTCGCCGGCACCAGAGCCGCGGATGCTCCCACTATCGTCATCGCCGCAATGGATAAGGCGAAACTCACCGGATCGAACGGCGACATCTGGTACAGCATCGACGTGAGTTGTTTCGCCGCAAAATACGTCAAGGGAATCCCTGCGGCGATTCCCGCCAAAAGCACCCAGAGGCTCTCGCGCAGCACCATGGCCACCACCTGCATGCGGCTTGCACCCAGCGCCATGCGCACGCCGATCTCGTTCGTGCGCCGGCTCACGCGGAATGAGTGCATTCCATAAAGCCCGGTCGCCACCAGCAGAGCCGCAAGCAGCCCGAAGAATGCACCCATCGCGGCAAACATCCGCTGTTGCTCATAGGATTTCTCGAACTGGTCCTGCTGCGTCATGGGCTGCTCAAGCGGCACATCAGGATAAAGTCCGGCGACGAGCTTCCGCATCTCAGGCAGCAACGCCGCGGCGTCGCCCTGCGCGCGTAGTTCAATACTCATGGTGCCCAGCGAGTCATCCTGCATGGCTGCGGTGAAGGCCATCGGACGTGGGGTTTCGTCCACCGACCGGTATTTGCTGTCGGCTACGACGCCCACGATGGTCGCGGGATTCTCCTTCCAGATCTGATGTCCGATCGGATTTGTATGCGCAAAGTAGCGCGTCGCCATGGTCTCGTTTACTACCACAACACGCTGCGTTCCCTTCACATCCCGCTGGTCGATGTCGCGGCCGGCAAGAATTGGGGCTCCCAATGTCCTGGAGAAATCCGGACCGACGGCGTTCCAGCGGAGGCTCGCGCCGTTCTGGAGCACGCCGTCGATGATCAGCACGTCGTTGTTGCTCCACCCCGTCCCAGGCCGGTTCGACGCCATGGACACGGACTCGACTCCAGGTGTCTGGCGAATATGTTCGAGCAGGTTGCGATAGAAGAAATGGGTGTCGGTCCGCCCCTGCGGCGACACACCAAATGCGAGCACGCTTTGGGCCTGTATGCCGAGGTTCTCTGTGGCGTAGTTGTGCAAGGTTCGCAGCAGCAGGCTTGCGGCCATCAGCAGAACCAGGGACACGGCGACCTGTGCAGAGAGCACGATTCGTCCGCCCAGCACTCGCCCACGCGTAGCCGTAGAGTTCGATGTATTCGCGCGCAACACTCCGGCAACCGGCGCACTCACCGCGCTCCACAGAGGCGCAAGCCCGAACGCCAGCGCAGCCGCGCAGGAGACGGCCAGCGTGAACAGGAGTACCGTGCGGTCGGGGCTGAGCCCGGTCTCGATTTCCGACCAGGCCGCCAGCGCCCTCGTGGCCAGGAGAGCAAACAGCCAGCCAAGCAATGCCCCCGCAGTGACCAGCAACACGCTCTCGGCCAGTAGCTGGCGCAAGATCGTCACCTTCGTCGCGCCAATCGCCATTCTCAAGCTGAACTGGCGCTGGCGGCCCGCATTCCGCGCCTGCACCATCATTGCAACGTTGGTGCACGCGATCAGCAGCACCATCGCTACCAGCGCCATGAGGATGCGCACCGGCTCGCGATAAGTATCGTTGTAACCGGCGATGCCATGCGCCGGCACGAAATCGAGCAGCGGCTTCCACGCCTTGGGATCGATCTTGCCCAGCGACTGCGAGGCGACTTCGCCGAAGGTGCCGGCCAGCGCCTGACCAGCCTGTTGAGGCGTGACGCCGCTTTTGAGCCGCGCCATCATCCGCAGGCACCACCACCGCGGCGCCCCGTAAAGGGTTTGGTCTTTGTCCGTGGTGCCCCAGGCGTTCAACTCCAGCCGGTTTTGCAGCGGGATCCAGAAATCGGTGGAGGCGGCCGGCTCAATACCCTTGAATCCATGCGCGGTGATGCCCACGATGGTCAGAGGGACGCCTCGCACGTAAAGCGTGTGTCCGAGCACCCCGGGATCGCGAGCAAAACGCCGTGTCCAATAGTCGTAGCTGATGACCGCGATCGGCGCGTGGGCCTTCTCGTCGTCAAGGGAGAAGCCCCGTCCGCGCTCGATGCGGGCGCCCAGTCCGGAAAAGAAGTTGCCGCTCACCTCATCGCCTTCTGCATCCTCGGGCAGCTCGCCATAACGCACAGGCACGTTTCCGGTGAAGCTCAACGGCGCATAACCGATCAGTTCCTCGAAGACGTCGCTGCGCAGGCGGAAGGCCTCGAATGTTGGTTCTGAAAACGAGGTATCGCCATCGCCCGTATTCCAGCCTCCGGGCGGCTGGTTTTCGCCGCCGCCGATATGAACATAGGAGAGCCCGTCGGGTCGGCTGACCGGCAGCAGCTGCATCAGGACAGCGTTCATCACGCTGAAGACGGCCGTGTTGGCTCCGATGCCCAGCGCCAGCATCAGCACTACGATCAGAGAGAATCCCGGCGAATTGCGGATCTGGCGAAGTGCGTAGCGAAGATCGCGAACTAGGTTCCTCATCTGGCCTCCGGAGCGCAGTGCGTGGAAGCATAGCACTCGCACTTCCACCGCCAAACCGAACGAGCTCCAAGTGCTTAGTTTCAATGAATTGAGACGCGTCGCCGGAGTTTCCATTGTCCGCAATCGCAAAGTACTGTCCACGAGCGGACGACCCGCGTCAGTCCTTCGCTGCCTCGATTCGGTGGAAGGCCGGGTCACTCAGAAACTTGCGAAGGGGCGAACCCGTGTGATGCGATCACCCAGGAAGTCAAGCAATGCGAGTCACTTGCGAATATGGACATCCTCGATCAAGCTTCCTGCCTCGAAACTACTCAGTGAGGTGACTCAAATGAGGCCTGACCGACCTTTAATCCTCTCCGTTCTATTGATGGCAGCTGGTCTCGGACTGACATTTTTCTATTGCACCGGGAATGTTGGTTTGAATGCAGCCTACCCGCTGTCGGGGGCGGCTCTGAAAATCAATTTCGCGACCTACGGTCCCGCCGCCCTCGGTGGACCCGCGCTTACCGCACTTGGACTGATGCTGCTGCTCTGGTCCTGGCTTTGCGCAATCCTCCGGGTGATGGGCCTCTTTGGCACGCCGGAGGATCGCGAGGAGGAAGGACCGACGCGTCTGTTCGGCCCGACGTCCCACGACGACGAGCCTTCGCGTCAGCTGCAGTAAGTAACGCAGACCAATGAAATTTTCGTGGTTCACGACCACGCGCAGGGCTCCTACGCTCTGGACACAATTTCTGCGGCCGCGCCGTTCCCGTGATTGTGAGTGATGCCGCTCTCGGAGCGAACGCTCAGGGAATTCAAATTCAGGAGTTATTGAGAGTGCTATACTTCGGCTCCGCAATATGGGGGTCAATATGGCACGTCGGTCGTTCCTCCGCCAGATGTTCGCGCTTCCTCTCGTTGGTATTGCTTCGAGTTGGGGACAAAGCCGTGGTCACAAGCAGCTAAACGTCATGATGAAGAGCGCCTGGGGATCGGACGATCCCACCAAGGCTGCCTTTCCCTTTCTCCATGGTCTGGCACTCTCAGAAGCTGGGCATACGGTCCAGCTCTTCCTGCTTGGCGAAGCGGTCTCGCTGATGCGTTCGTCGGTTGCAGCCGCGGTGGTGCCGGTGGGATGGCCGCCACTCGAGGGCACTCTTAGAAAGGTGGCTGACCGGAAGGTCCAGATTTACGCGTGCGGAGCTTGCTGTCGCGCGCGGAGTGTTGTGCAGACGGATCTGGATCAATGGGGAGCGAAGTTCGGCAGTCCCGCGATCTTTGTCTCGCTGGTAGAGTGGGCGGACCGCGTCATTACTGAGTGAGGAAGGGTGCGAGCAGACTTTCAAAGTCCGCCCGCATTTGTGTTGTAGTTATTTCGGCAGCGGAGCCGTTCCGGTCACTGTGAAACCGGCTTCGGACTTTGCCTGGGTTTCTTCGGGCTGTGCGCCGCCGAGGGTGAGGGTGTATTTGCCGGTGAGGATCGAGCGATTGCCCTGGTCGTCGACGCTCGACAGTGAGCGCGGATCGATCTTCAGCGTGACTTCCTTGCTGGCGCCGGGACCGATGGTGACGCGGTCAAATCCCACGAGCGAATGGATCGGGCCGCCTTCCTGCGGTGTCTTCAGGTAGGCTTCGACGACTTCGTCGCCGGTCATGGTTCCCTGGTTGGTGACGGTGACGGTGGCGGTGATTGCGTCTCCCGCTTTTAGATTCGAAGACGAAAGCTTTACCGGCCCGTAGGTGAATTTTGAATAGCTGAGGCCGTAGCCGAATCCCCAGAGCGGTTTGCCGGTGAAGTAACGGTAGGTGCGTCCCTTCAGCGAGTAGTCAGTAAACGCGCGCAGGCCGTCGAGCGAGGCGTAGAAAGTGACGGGCAGGCGTCCGGCGGGATTGTTGAGACCGGCGAGAGTACGTGCAATGGCGGAGCCGCCATCGACGCCGGGATACCAGGCTTCGAGGACTGCGGCGGCGTGTTCATTGGCCCAATTGAGGGCTACGGCGCTGCCGCTTTGCAGCACAACGATGAGGGGCTTTCCGGTGGCCGCGAGAGCCTCGAGCAGTTTTTGTTGAGGCGCGGGCAGGTCGAGGCTGGTACGGTCGCCGCCGCTGAAGCCGGGAATCTTGATGGGCATCTCTTCGCCTTCAAGCTGTGGCGAGAGGCCAACGAAAGCTACAACGACACTTGCTTCTTTGGCACGGGCGACGGCTTCATCGAGCTGGGCCTGAGTTGGGGCTTGCCACTTCAGCGTGATGCCGCCGCCGGACCTGTCGGCGGAGTGCGCGTATTCAAGCTTGAATTCGTGATCTTTGGTATCGGTGAAGTCAACCGCGATGGTGGGGGTCTGTGCGAAGGTCTCGATCGGCGGCGCGGTGGGCGAATTTCCTGGCGCGGTTTTGAAGTTGCCCATTGCCGCCATGTCGTGGCCGGTGCGGATATTGCCTTCGCCAAGCACTTTTCCATCGAGCGTGAATCGGTAGCTTTCAGCGGGCGAATAGGGAAAACCGTCTCCCACTTCGAGGGTGAAGACGTAGTGACCGGGTGCGGGCGCGGCGATAGTGCCACTCCAGCGGACGGAGTAGTTGTGCGTATCGACTTCAGGTGCGGGCCGGGCATTTTCCCAGTCGGCCTGGATGAGGGGTTCAGTTTCGGAGGCGACGGGGCGGCCGGTCCAATCCGGCGTGGCGAAGAATTCGGTTTTCAAGCCCTTGTTCAGACCGAATGCCGTACGCGGAACGGGCACGGCGAAGCCTTCGGCGAGCGTGGAGCCCTGCGCGTAGAGGATGCGTGTGCTCTTGAATTGATTCAGCATTCCGTCGAGCGGCGTCACGGGATGGAGCGGCGTGCCGACGTAGTTGCCGAGGATAGACGGCAAGGAATCTGCGGTCGGGCCGATCACGGCGATCTTTTCTGGCGTCTTCAAGGGCAGCGTGCCGTCGTTCTTCAGCAGGACGATGCTTTCTTCGGCGGCTTTACGCGACGTCTGGCGATTGGCATCAGATGCAACGGAGGAAAACGGAATGCGATCGAGCGAGGAGCCTGGAGGATCGAACATGCCGAGCTGGAAGCGCGCGGTGTAGAGACGCTCAGCGGCTTGTGTGACCAGGTCTTCGGTGACGAGTCCATGGCGCACGGCATTGGCCAGCGTGTTGAAGCCGGGTGTCCACATACTGCAGGAAAGGTCAGTGCCTGCCTGGAGAGATAGCGCTGCCGCGTGTTCGATGTCGGTTGTCTTCTTGTGGCCCTCATAGACGTCGACGATGGCGCCGCAGTCGGAGACAACAAAGCCCTTGAAGCCCCATGCATCGCGGAGATGCTCTTTGAGCAGCATTCTGCTGGTGCAGGCGGGCCAGTCGTCGATGGAGTTGTACGCGCACATGACGGACTGCACGTGTCCCTCGGTGACGGTGGCGCGAAAGGCGGGAAGGTAGGTCTCTTCGAGATCGCGCGGGCTGGGATCGACGTTGAAGCCGTGACGCAACGACTCGGGGCCGCTATGTACGGCGAAATGTTTGCTGGTGGCTACGGCGCGCAGATGCTCGAGATCGCTGCCTTGCACGCCACCGATGAAAGCGATGCCCATGCGGCCCGTCAGGTAGGGATCTTCGCCATAGGTCTCCTGCCCTCGGCCCCAGCGCGGATCGCGAAAGATGTTGATGTTCGGCGACCAGAAG
Organism: Occallatibacter sp.; assembly: GCF_035317045.1. Taxonomy (GTDB): domain Bacteria; phylum Acidobacteriota; class Terriglobia; order Terriglobales; family Acidobacteriaceae; genus Telmatobacter. Next base: position 240,379 of record NZ_DATHHT010000033.1, on the reverse strand, counting down.
GTCAATCCGTAAAAGATGCGGTGATTGCCTTCGCGCTGGGCCTGGTTGTACTTGGCGCGGGCTTCAGAGGAAATGACGTTGCCCATGCTGTGGACCATTCTCGGATCCCATGTGGCCGCCATGCCGATCGCCTGCGGAAACACGGTTGCGTACCCGGCGCGCGCGACCCCGTGCAGCGCTTCATTCCATGTCTGGTAATCGGGAATGCCGAGCCGGGGGATGGCGGTGGCCCAGTCTTCGAGCTGCGATGCCTTTTCATCCAGCGTCATACGGCTCACCAGGTCGTGCGCACGCTCCTGTGGCGACAGATTGGTGTTGAGGTAGGCAGGTTCCTGTGCGGCAGAGCTGGTGGCAATTAGAGCTGAAGTCAAAAGCGAAATGAAAAGCCAGCGACGAAGTGGCATGGGTCGTTCCTCCATTTGGCAGTACCTGATCTCCAATTCTGAACAAGCAGATCGGTTATCTCCGGACGAAGCCGGCCGGAGAAGAACTGGCGCTCTGTGCGCACCGGAGTGCCGTCAGGTCCCGGGAGAAATGTACTAGGTTGGGGGCACGGTTGGCTAAGTTTATCGGTTTACTTCGAGAGATTCAACGAGGTCAGCCTGGGACTAAAGGTCGCCCGCGCCCTTCTTTTTGGCCGTCTCTTCCATCCGTTCGAGAATCCCGCGCATTCTGGCGAATTGAGGATGGCCCTGCAACGGTGCGAAACGTGGATCGGCAAGCGCCTGAAAGAACCACGGACATCGGGAATCGGCGGCAGTCTGAAGTTCCGCGAGTGCGCCGTCAGTGTCTCCCAAAGCAACGCAGATGGCAGCGGTCAAAGAACTCAAGACAAAACGCTCGCGGCTTAGCCACTGCAGGCGTTCCAGAACGGAGCGCGCTTCATCGAGGCGTCCGCCTTGAGCAAGTGCATAGCCGTAGACGCCAGCGGCGGGATCGAAGTAGGGTGATCGGCGGACAAGGCTTTCTGAAACGGCGATGGCGCGATCCGTCTTGCCGTTGAAGGCAAGAATCATTGAGCCGTAGATATTGCTGCTTTCGTGGTCAGGAAAAATGTCGAGCGCGTGCTCCGCCTGCGCAACGCTCTTTGCCGGTTCGCCGGCCAGATGCCAGGCCCAAGCCAGGCGTGCGTTCAGCCAGGGCGAATACGGATCGGATTGAAGCGCGTCGTTGAGCAATGCGATGGCTTCAGAAAAGCGATGGCGACTGAGGGCGAACATGGTGCGGAGGCGTGTAATCGAGGTCTCATGAGGAAGATGGGCACTGGCCGAGAAAGCGCGCCCTGCGCCTGCCAAGTCGTGGTCGACGTGAAAACGCACCCAACCGATCGGCGGAAGGATCGCGTCTGCACCTTCAACGTAGGGTGGAATGGCCTCGGCGGCGTGGCGAACTTGTTCGGCCGCTTGCGCCGGTGCGGTGAAACCGCAGAGAGTCTGGATCACACATGCGTTTGCGAGATCAATATGCGCCGCGTAGAGAGTGGGATCGTGTTCGATGGCGCGCGACAGATGCTGGATACCGTCCTGCATGCGGTGCCGTTGCAGAGTCTGCCATTCGTGGTGCCCACGCAGGAACAGTTCATAGGCTTCGCGGCGACCAGGGTTCTGCGCTCCGCCGAAAGCAAGGGACTGCGGTTTGGATTGATAGGGATCGTAGTTGCCCAGGCGAACAAAGAGACGATGAGCCAGCTCCGATTCCAATCCCGCAGCTCTTTCCAGGGGAATAAGCATGTCCTCAACCCAGATTTGCGTGCCGTCCGCGACGCGAATCATCTCGGCACGAAGGCGAAAATGCGAAGGTTGCGAGCGGAGTGTCCCGGTGAGCACGAGGTCCGCGCGGAGTGCTTCACCGACCTGGTGAGCATGCATTCCGCGTGCGGCAAGAGCGAACGCCGAGTCCCTGGCAAGCACTCGAACCGGCGACAGGGGATCGCCTGTCAGAAGCGCGATGGTTTCTTCTGCGATTGAAGATCCGAGGTAAGGCGGAACGTTCAACTCCGCCGAAAACGGCATGATGACGAGGCGCGGTCTCTCTTCAGCAACATTCTCCACGATCTTGTGCGTTTCCGCGAAAAGCCGGTAACCGCGCTTATAGACAGTCTGAATGCAGTCGTCGGGCGCGAGCAGTTCGCGCAGGGAGGACATGCATTTGGACACGCTGTCGTCAGTGACGTGCACATCTGCCCAGAGTGCTTTTTTCAGTTGTTGATGAGTCACGATCTGACCGGCTTGAGCGAGCAGCAGCTTCAGAGCCGCCAGTTCCTTGGGAGGAAGATGAATGATTTCGTCCCCGCGTGAAAGGGTTCCGCCGGGATCGAGATGAAGATTTCCAAATGTGAATGCGCGACCCGGTGATTCAGGTGAACTTGCTGCCGAACTAGACTCAACCATCATCTTCCTCAACGTTCCGAACAGTCTGCTTTTGGAGCCCATGGAACTCCAAGGGCAGATGGCCTCCTTTGGCGGAATCGGACTTTGTCTCGAAACCAAGGGGAAGAGCGATGACCGAAAATACCTCCGATCTGGATGAGTTGAAGCAAATTAGAGTTTCGAATCGCGCACCAATTATGTATCTAAACTGCAACATCGACGTGTGATGAGCAAAGCATTATCCGCAGAGATTTAGTAACTTTTTGCGAGGTTACCGGTGTTGTTTCACTATGGGAAAAACATGGCAGTGTTTATTGCGGAGGACGAACAGGCTTCTCGTGTGGAGGGTGCTGTTCAGCAGCGCATGTCTCACTGCGGGGTCAGGCGCTTGCGATCAATCAAAGAAGCAGAGTCCCGCCGAGAAGGCGGGACTCGAGAAACGCCGGATGAATGGGCAGAGTTGAACTGACCAGTTCTAATACTTCGATTTGATCGCGTAGGTGATGCCCATGGTGAACTGGAAGGAATTGTGCTTGGTGGGCGGCTCCGACGAAGGTGTGTCGTTGAGATAGCTATCCAGTGTTCCCAAAGAGAAACTCAGATTCTTGTAGGCGGGAAATGCAAGCGTGTTGGTTTCATCTGCCGAGTAGGCGTGAGGATGGTTGAACGCGGGGATGAAAGCCAGCGACTGAGTATAGGTCACGAGCTTGCGATGAAGAACGTAGGACAGGGAGAGCGTCGATCCGATCAGATTCTCGTTCGTCGTCGAGCCGGTAATGAACAGTTGTTTCTCATACTGAATCGTCGCTTTGAGGTCTGCTTCCTGTTTTGGAGTCTTGAGCGCGGTCCATCCAATACCGCCGCCGTAGATCTGCTGCAGATCGAGATCCTGGGCGAAGTTGTGATCGAAGGCTGCCTGACCAAGAGCGAAGAAGCGCGGCGAGAGATATTCATCGCGTTCTGCATCGGCGTGGTAAAGGGCGGACTTGGTGACCACAGCAGGGACGAAGACGGGCGGCGTGGTTCCCGTTGCGGGAATTGTGAAGGACGGTTGCGTGATTTTTCCGTAGGAGCCGGTGAAGTCGAAGGAGGTGCGATCCCGAGGGGTGAGCCAACTCGCGGTGGGCACAACGCGCACCATGCCTACGCCGCCGGAGAAGGTGTACTGATTCTGGGTCGCCGTGACGATGGCGGCACCGGCAGTGGCGGCACCATTCCACCCGGTAAAGAACCCAGGAGAGTGAAAGAGTTGTTTATCGAGAGTGGCCTTATCCATGATGAATGCCGCATCGGTGACGGGAACGGGCGCGGGCGCGGCGGCGCTGTCGGTATGCAGAGTGAGCGACTGATTGGTCACTTCGATGGTGCCGGTGGGGATTGACCTCGAGCTCTTCTTGCCGCGAATCTTCACGTTTTTATCAATCACGGCGAAGCTGCCGGCGGTATGCAGGTCTTTGATTTTGGCCCATTCGAGGGTGACGTCTCCGAGGGGATCGGAGTGGAATGTGACCTTCCCGCCGATTTCGCTCACGAATTTGCCGTGCAAGGTATCTCCGTTGCTGAGTACGAGAACGTCTGGCGCCGCGTCCTGCGCTGCGAGATGCGCGGTAAGTATGAAAAAAAACATTGCGATGGCCGAAGCGATTGGAACAGCGGCGCGGTGTGAACGGGAGACGGTGCCGCGAGAAAGAGGAAGAGGAGGAAGCAGGGTCATGGGGGATGATCCTTTTCTTGGATTTTGGAAGCCTTTGAATTGCCTCGTGTCGAACCGTGGAGCTACCGTACTCATGCTAAAGCGTTGCTCGCCAATGCGCCACCTCTCAGGTTTCAGAAATCCTTCAGGTGATGGAAGACGGATTCGCGGAAGACTCCATGGTGAGGTAATTGTCATGGCGAATGGACCGTCTTACGCGCGCTGGTCACTTGAGCCCTACAGCATCGGGATGAAGCTTCGCACGCTGCGCACGCAAAAGCACCTGACGCTATCGCGGTTGGCTGCAGAAACCGGCTTGTCGACGGCACTGCTGTCAAAACTGGAAACCGACCGGATGATTCCCACTTTGCCCACGCTGGCGAATATCTGCCGGGTCTATGGCGTCGGCCTCAGTCATTTCTTTAGCGACGCCACAAAACACACACTGGCCATCACCCGAAAAGCTCACTTGATTGGAAATGGAAGAGGCCAGGAGGCAGCGAAGCAGATTCCGCTTCACGCCCTGTCGGTCGACGCGCGGCTTATTGCCCGCATCCTGGAGTATCCCTCCGGTGCCGCGGGAATTTTGTCTGAAGTCGGGCGATCCGAGTGCAGCGTCGTCTACGTGCTCGAGGGGGAGCTTCATCTGGACTCGGGTGGAATGCACGAGGTTCTCGAAACCGGAGATTGCGCCTACATTGACAGCGACATGGCCATAGCATGGAGCGCGGGAGATTCAGGCCGCTGCCGCGCGCTGGTTGTCACTCCTGGAGCCTCGCGCCCGCGCTGACTCTCATGACACCGGGTTGTTGGGTATTTTCAGGTCTGGATCAAGGGGTTTGCCGCTCCCGGTTCCGGTCTGTAGGATGTTCTGGGCATTCAAGGACCAAGGGGCAAGGACAGCCAGACTATGCGACCCAACCTGAACCTGATGAAAGCGACTCTGACAGGAGCGCTTGGCGGCTTGCTATTTGGTTTCGACACGGTTGTCATCTCCGGGATCATCGATTCCGTGGTGAAACTGTATGGGCTGAGCGACGCCGGTAAAGGATGGACGGTCGCGATTGCGTTGATTGGCACCGTGGTGGGTTCGTTCAGCGCGGGCGTGGTGGGGCACAAGCTTGGTTCGCGCGAAACTCTGCGGCTGACGGCGGTGTTGTACATTGTTTCAGCGCTGGGCAGCGCGCTGGCATGGAACTGGCCCTCGCTGATGGTGTTTCGATTCATCGGAGGGCTGGGCATTGGCGCGTCTTCAGTTCTGGGACCGGTTTATATTGCTGAACTTGCTCCGGCCAAGTGGCGCGGGAGGCTGGTGGGCGCATTTCAGTTCAACGTGGTTTTCGGCATCCTGGTTGCATACACATCGAACTACCTGATCCGGTTGCTGCATCTCGGCGCGACCGAGTGGCGCTGGCAGGTGGGCGTTGCGGCTGTTCCGGCACTGGGGTTCCTGGTATTGCTGTTTGGGATTCCGCGCAGCCCGCGGTGGTCGGCGTCTCGCGATCGAATCGATGAAGCTCTGCAAGTGCTGAAGCTGATGGGCGAGCCGGAACCGGAAGCGGAACTGGCGGATATTCGCAAGGCGCTTGCCGAGGAACATGCAACGGCGCATGAGCCGGTGTTTCGATGGAAATATCGCTATCCGCTGTTTCTGGCGATCTCGATTGGCGCGTTCAACCAGCTGGCTGGCATCAATGCGATTCTCTATTACCTCAACGACATCTTTCAGGCGGCGGGATTCAGCCAGTTGTCGGGCGACCAGCAGGCGATTGCGATCGGATTTACCAACCTGATTTTCACCATGATCGGGATGAGCATGATCGACAAGCTAGGGCGGAAGACGCTGCTGCTGATTGGCGCGGCGGGTACGGCGTCTTGCCTGGCGGGAGTGGCGTGGATCTACCGCAGCAACGCGCACCAGGGAATGCTGGTGTGGCTGCTGATTGGGTATATCGCCTTCTTTGCGATGTCGCAGGGCGCGGTGATCTGGGTGTATATCGGCGAGGTGTTTCCGAACGCGGTTCGCTCCAAGGGACAGGGCGTCGGCAATGCCAGCCACTGGACTATGAACACGATCATTGCGCTGAGCTTCCCGTGGGCAGCCTCGCACCTCGGGCAGAGTGTGCCGTTTGTCTTCTTCTCGGTGATGACGGTGGTGCAGTTTCTGACTGTGCTGTTTACCTATCCGGAGACGAAGGGGCAGACGCTGGAAGCGCTGCAGAGGAAGCTGGTTGTGGCGGATTGAGGGAAACGTGCGGGGGCGGAGAAGCAGATCCTTCGCGATGCTTACCCCATTGCACTTCGCACAATGGGGCCCCAAGCGTGCATCGCTCAGGATGACACGCCATTTGTGTTGTCACCCATCAACCTTCTCGCTCATCAACCCCGGCGACCAGAGGCGGCCAGGAGCTGGGGTGATCAGCGGCGCGCTGTGCATAGCTCGCACTTTCTTAATTGAGCGAAAGCACGATCACGCTGCCGGCGCTGGTGAAGGCGTTGGGTACGCCGGCGAGTTTTTTGTAGCTGGTTGAGGTGATGTGGTACTCGATCAGGGAACTCTCTGTCAAAGCGTAGAAGTGATCGGTCTTGTCCCAGCCGAGCTCGGTGACCATGCCGTTGGTGGCGAACGGCCCGGTCCATTTCACAGGCTGGCTTGAGCCGCTGAAATGGAAGAACTGGTAGCCCTCATCGCCGCCAGTGGCGAGAATCGCACCGGAGGGGGAGATGCTGATCGCCCGGGGATAGACGGGTGTTGCCGCCATGTTGGCGTAGTCGCTCTTTGTAGAGAGTTTCCCGTCTGAGGATACGGTGTAATTGCCCAGCGGATAATCAACCCCATAGAACTCGCCCGGCAAGTAGCGCAAATACTCGAAGACAAGCTGATTGCCGTGGCTGGCGAGGTTGAACGGGCAGAACGTCTTGTCTCCGCTGCCTTCGGGAATATCGGCTGTTGTTTCCACGTAAGTAAGATAGCCGTTCGATTCGCGCTTATACTCCGTGGTCACCGGGGTCTCCGAGGTGATGATGCCCGCAGTGCCTGCCGTTATGTGGCAACCGGTCTGGAAGGCGTAGAGGTTGTTGGAGGTGAAGCGGAGTTGGGAGATTGCCCATTCGCTTGCGAACGCCTTGCCGAGGAACTCCAGTTGGCCCGTGGACCCGATCTTGAACGAAACGACGTAGGATTCACCGTCGCAATCGCTGACGTCGGCGTACACATTGGTGCCGGTGACATCGACCTGCAGAATGCCCGAGGCAAAACAGTTGCCGGGGTCGTAATCTGACGCGGCCATGGTGCCGATCGGCGTGAGCTTGCCGTTGGACCCTATGGAGAACTCGGAGATGTCAGAGCTGCCGTCGATGCCATAGAGGAACTTCTTGGTCACGGAGAGGTGCCAGATAGCGCCCGCCGTGGGCTGGCTCTGGATCTTCGTCATCGTCCCATCGGCTGCGGTGGCGTAAGCCTGGATGGCGCCTGACTCGGCGACGTACACATAGGCGACGGGCGAACTGGCGGAAGCGTGCAACGTGGTGGTTAGAGCGAGCGCTGCAAGGCACAGCGCGGTCGAGAGTCCAAGCAAGGATCGGGGTAACATGGGGTCTCCTAAAGGGATCTATTGAAGCCGGAAAGTTTGCTTTCTAAATTGGAAGTAGCGGAAATGCTCCCCGTTCGGACACTTACTGAGATGTGAAGTACATGGTTGCGTGCTGCTCGGGAGAAATCATCCTGGTCGTTGAGGGCGTCGTGGAGTGATCAGGATCACCGGCGGGGATGAGCAAATGGACCTATATGTAGAGGGGAACGTCGTGCGTGGCGACGGCTAAGGAGTTTCGAGGTCTGCATGGAAAAGGCGGCATATCCGATATCGGAGCAGGTGAGGGAAGTGGTCGAGGCCGTCGTTGATGCTCTCCGCGTTCCAAAGCCTGATGAGCTTTCTCCTTCGGAGGCATCGAGTTCGTTTGAGGCGGAGGCTCTGCGTGCGGAGATCATCCGCGCCGGGCGCAAGCTGTGGGAGCGGCAGTATGTGGACGGCAACGGGGGCAATATCAGCTGTCGTCTGGGCACAAAGTATGCGTTGTGTACGCCGACCATGATGAGCAAGCGCGATATGGAGCCAGCGGATATCTGTCTTTCGGATATGGATGGCAACATTGTGGCGGGGGATCGGCTGCGTACCAGCGAGTTGCTGCTGCATCTGGAGATTTATCGTGCCAATCCGCGGGCGCGTGCCGTGGTGCATTGTCATCCCCCGTATGCGACGGCGTTTTCGCTGACGGGAACGGCGCCTCCGGTGGGGTTGATTTCGGAGTACGAGATTTTTATCGGGCCAGCGGCGCTGGCGCATTACGAGACGCCGGGTACGCAGGCTTTTGCCGAGACGGTGCTGCCGTTTGTGCAGGATCACAACACGATTCTGCTGGCGAATCACGGGGTGGTTTGCTGGAGCGATACGGTGACGCATGCTGAGTGGCTGACGGAGATTCTGGAGTCGTATTGCAAGACATATTTAATTGCGAAGCAGATTGGGAAGCCGCTGACCTACATTCCGGAGGAGAAGATCCAGGAGATTCTGGCGCTGAAGCGGAAGCTTGGATTTCCGGATGCGCGGATGGAGCCGTTGCCGGCGGTGGAGGCTGCGACTTCGGGAGTGAATCCGGAGTTGGAGAAGCTGGTGCGGCAGGTGGTGTTGCGGCTGGAAGAGCGGTAGCTGCTGGATGCATTGAACTCCGTCGTCCCGGGACGAATAGTCCAGAATCCGATCGGAGGCTCGGTTGCCGAGAGCCGCTTTCCCAGGCCGTAAGACAAGAACATCATGTGGGCAGAGACCCGTTGTATCATGTTCGAAAAGAGGATCTGCCTTGCCCCCTGCCCTAAATGGCGCATCTGACATCGAATTCTATGATGACTACTACGCAAATGGCACTCAATCCAGATGGCGTGAAGTTGGCGCACGCTCCAAGGCCGATCATATTGAATCCTTGTGCCGAGAATTCGCCCCCGCGACAATCTTAGAAGATGGCGTGGGTGAGGGGGCGGTCCTCGCGGAACTCTCCAGAAGAGGTTTCGGACAAGAGTGCACGGAGTTGAAATCTCCTCGAGCGGTATCAAGGCCGCTATATCACGCAACATTCCCCGGGTGATCTCCCTTCAATCATTCGATGGTCGAACTCTGCCGTTTGCGGACAAGAGTATGGACTTGGTTTATGCAACCCATGTTCTTGAACATGTAGAGCACGAAAGACTGTTCCTACAAGAGTTGAAGCGCGTTGGGCGCATGATTTTTCTTGAGGTTCCCATGGAAGACACTCTCCGTGTAAAGGGCGCAATACATAACCCGATCGGCCATATCAACTTCTACAATCGGCACACGTTCACGGGTTTGATCGAAGGGATGGGATTTGAAATCCTGCGCTTTGAATCGTTCGATGGATCCTTCGCGGAACACACATTCAACGGCGTAAATGTCAAAACCGTGTCAAAAGCAGTTGCGCGAACGATTGCACATCACGTCAGCAAACGGATTGCAGAGAAGGTCTTTGTGTTCAATGGAGCCATCGTGGCACGCTCATAGTTCGCGTGTGGGTGGTTAACCGTCTAACCGTCAATTACTCATAATGGTAAATATTCGGCGGCGGCGGCGAGGATGCGGCTTGCTGACCCTCTGTACGACTCCGGAGGCACCCGGCAGGCAGGGGGCGAGAAGAGTGGCTTCGTGCTATACTAGCTTTGCGCTCAGTGATTTGGACGTGAGCGGCGGTTTGCCCCTTCTTATCAAGGCAATTCAGCCTGGCACAGATTTCCCCCAAGCCCCTACAGCGTAACCACCTCCAGCTGGAGCAGTGTGCTTTCAGCAGTTTGCAAGAGTGTGGTGCCGGACGGCAATGAGCTGAACCGGCGGTAAACGGCATTTTTCAGAAATCAGAAAAGTGCTGCGTAGCGTGTGGCAGGTCCGGACCTCAGAGGAAGTTGAAAAGTCTGAAGGTCAGTCCCAGGGACGTATTTGGTTCTCCCTTACGCATAAATAGAGAGCAGGCGCGCACGTGGCAGGACAAGTGTGTGTGCGGCTGCAAGGTCGGGTTCCGATTGCAGGCCTCGAGGGAAGACGGGCTCCGGAGCTCAGAAATGATCAGATTTTGACGACACAGTTCTCGCAGTTCACTCTTTCGGCCGCCCTGATGGCGCGGCTCAACGCAAACAATTTTGTAACCCCCACCCCCGTACAGGCGGGCTGCATCCCTCCGGCTCTAGAAGGCCGCGACGTGCTGGCCACGGCGCAAACGGGAACCGGCAAGACGCTCGGGTTTTTGATCCCGATCGTGGAGATGCTGCAAAAGGTACAGGACCGGAACGCGGCACAGGCACTCATTCTTTTGCCCACGCGCGAATTGGCGATGCAGGTGGAAGCGGCATTCAAAGTAATTCGGACCAGCTCTCAGCAGACCGTTGCACTTGTAGTTGGCGGGATGCAGGAGCGTCCGCAACTGGATGCCATTCGCCGCGGAGCGCGGTTGATTGTGGCTACTCCGGGCAGGCTTGAGGATTATCTAAAAAGGAAACTCGTGCGGATGGACCAGATCCAGATGCTGGTGCTGGACGAAGTGGACCGGATGCTCGATATGGGCTTTCAGCCAGCCATTGCACGGATTGCGACAACGCTACCGCAGTCGAGGCAGACTCTCTGCTACTCCGCCACGCTGGAAGGCGCGGTGAAGGAAGTGGCGCGCAAGTATCTCAACAACCCGGTGCGCGTCGAAATCGGATCGGTGCTGAAGCCGGCTGAGAATGTGGAGCTTCGCACGTTTGAAGTGGCTGCCGACAAAAAGCAGGAATTGCTTGAGCATCTTCTGGATTCAGAGGATGGGAGCTTCCTGGTGTTTGTGCGGACGAAGCATGGCGCGGATCGTGTGGCGCGCAGGCTTAGCCGTTCCGGCTGGTCGGCGACACAGATTCATGGAGATCGCTCGCAGGCGCAGCGGAACTCGGCTCTGCGGAGTTTCTCTGAGGGGCATCACCGCGTGCTGGTTGCTACGGATGTTGCCGCTCGCGGCATCGACGTGGCCAACGTGGCGCACGTGATCAATTTCGACATGCCGAAACTGGCGGAAGATTTTGTTCATCGTGTCGGCCGCACGGGACGCGCATCAGCCAAGGGAATTGCTTCAACGTTTGCTGGGCCGGCGGAGCGCGGCGATCTGCGCAAGATCGAGCGGACACTGTCGATCCAGATGAAGCGGTTCAGGGTAAGTTCGCTGAGCGAGAGCGCGGCGTAGGAAGCAGCTTAGCTGGTAGCTATTTAGCTTTTAGCTAGCCACCCGGGACCATTCTGGTTCTGGGTGGTTTTGTTTGTGGGGGTTTGTTTGGATGCGGGTGCAACAGAACCAAAGCAGATCCTTCGCGTCGCTTACCCCACTTCGTGGGGCCCCAACCTGCTCCGCTCAGGATGACACGGCCAAGTGAGACAGCCTGGCGGGCTCGCGCGCAGGACGACACAGCGAACACCCGAGCTCATGCTGATACAAGACAAAAGCAACTGCAGATCCTTCGGCTTCGCGCAGGACGACACCGCGAAGTGAGGCTGCGCGGGGACACGCGTTCAGGATGACACTCCGATTTGTGGCTTCATTCCGTATGATGTTTTCGGTGTGTTGCGAGGATGACAATGCGCGTCTCGAAGTTCTGTTTGCCGGGTGTTTTTTTATTGGCCGCCTCATTTGGGCTGGTTGCATTTGCGCAGAGCGATGCTCCGGGCAAACGTGTGCCTGTGGCTTCCGCTGCTGCGCCGGCGAGGGCGATGAGCGATGCGGAGAAGGCTGAGATAGCGGAGCGGGTTCGCGCTGAGGCTCTGCATGCATGGAATGGGTACAAGAAATATGCCTGGGGGCATGATGCGCTGAAGCCGCTTAGTCAGAAGCCATTCGACTGGTATGGGGATGGGCATAGCCTGCTGATGACGCCGGTGGACGCGCTGGATACGCTGACACTGATGGGGCTGAAAGAACAGGCAGACGACGCGCGCGCTCTGATCGATACGAAGCTGAATCTGGACCAGGACATCTACGTCAAGGATTTTGAGATCACGATTCGGCTGCTGGGGAGTTTGATTTCCTGTTACGAGATGACGGGGGACAAGCGGCTGCTGGAACTGGCTGATGACCTGGGGCGGCGGATGGCTCCGATGTTCGACTCGCCGACGGGGATGCCGTATGAGTACGTGAACCTGCACACGGGCGCGGTGCGGGGAACGAAGAGCAATCCGGCGGAGATTGGGACGCTGCTGCTGGAGTACGGGATGCTGGCGCGGCTGACGGGGAAGCAGAACTACTACGACATGGCCAAGAGGGCGGTGGTGGAGCTATACAAGCGGCGTTCGGCGATTGGGCTGGTGGGGTCGGAGATCGATGTGGAGACGGGGAAGTGGACAGACCCGACGGCGGGCATTATGGGCGGCATCGATTCCTACTACGAGTACCTGCTGAAGGCGTCGATTCTGTTTGACGACAAGGACTGTGCGCGCATGTGGCAGGAGAGCGTGAAGGCGATCGATAAATATCTCGCTGATCAGGAGCCAACCGGTCTTTGGTATGGGCAGGCGGATATGAACAGCGGGCAGCGTACGCATACGAATTATGGCGCGCTTGATGCGTTTTATCCGGCAGTGCTGGCGTTGGGAGACGATGTTCACCGGGCGGCGGAACTGCAGGAGTCGAGCTACAAGATGTGGAACGTGGCGGGTATCGAGCCGGAGACGCTGGACTACACGAAGATGCAGATCACGAGTCCGGGGTACGAATTACGGCCGGAGATTATCGAATCGACGTACTACCTCTACCATTACACGCACGACTCGAAGTACCTGGCGATGGGGCGGACGTATCTGGATGGGCTGGTGAAGTATTGCCGGACCGACGAGGCGTACGCGGCGCTGGCCGATGTGCGGACGAAGCAGAAGCGGGACTCGATGGAGAGCTTTTTCTTTGCGGAGACGCTGAAGTATGTGTATCTGCTGTTCGCGCCGGAGTCGACGCTCGAGTTTGATTCGGTGATTTTTAATACCGAGGCGCATCCGATGAAGCGGGATTTGGGGTTGAAAGCGCGGGATTGAGACTGAGCGGGACCCACTCATGCGATGAAACTGCATGAATGGGGCATCCGGGCTTACCGGAGTAATTCTGGATCGGCTCGGTGTTGTCGGGTCGGTGAGATCCGGAACGATTTGTGAAAGACTGGCGGCGGAGTGCGGGGAAGCGGCTGGTCGGAATTCATGCTTTCCCACCCTTGCTTCGCAAGGATGGGGCACCCTGCCCCTGCGGATTTGAGCGAATCGTGTACTACAACTTCTCCCGCGTGCATCAAACGCTCCGGATAACGCCCCGCGATGGAAGCCGGATTGAGCGACCACGTTTCGGATGTGAAAGAGTTTGTAGCGCGGCTGAAGGCGTGAAGTGCGCCTATAATTCGCTGCATGAACCGGGCGCTTGCTCTAATGCTTGCGATCTTCATTGGGTTTGCGGCTGTGGCGGTGCCTACAGCCCTTCAACCTCACCTGCTTGCAGGCTCTGTGCCTGATCTCATCTGTAGTGTGGTGTTAGCTCCAGGGACGATGGTAGCGAATCTCTTTTTTGATCGGGGCGCCGCAAACCCAGCGTTTCTTCCGGTCTCGCAGTTAATAGCGTTCATTCTCTTTGGCGGAGTGGCCTACGGCTTCTTAAGCGTTAAGAAACCTACCATCTAGTTTCAAACTGACCCACTACCAAGACCCACTACCAATTCCTGGGTAGTGTCCTAATTTGGCTTCGGGTTTCAAATTAGGACACTACCAATTCCTGGGTAGTGGGTCAGTTTGAAATTCAGCCACTTGAACGAGTCACGCAAAAGTAAGAGACTAGGGTCATGCCAAGGCGACCAGCCAAAGAACGCGATTTCTCCGTCAACGCTTTTCGAATAGTAGAACGTGCGATAGGCGAACACATGGATGGCACTCCGCTAGCGCAGCCGAAAGAAAAGCCCGCGACAGCCAAGAGAGGCCATGCGCGGGCCGCTAAGTTAACACCCGAACGCCGCAAAGCTATTGCAAGGAAGGCAGCGGAAGCGCGATGGAAGCCTTCCCAAAAGCCTTCTCAGGGCTAAGCTCCTCATCCTCTGCTTCGTCCTGTTCTAGGCTCGTTCCCCCGTTCTTCTTCGGTGGCGCTGCTTTTCTACCCGGATACCATTCTGCTAATCCAAATTCTCCGTTTACCAAAACGAAGGTTGGGTTGCGGGATAGGATTGAGCGAACGCTTTCTACGAAGTTCTTCGCAGCGCTTTTGAATCCCCCGGCAAGAAGTGCATCGGTAATGGCCCGTGCAGTTGCAGTCCTCTTTATCGCAGTCAGGTATTTCTTCGCCGCATCCCCGATTGTCATGCCAAAGAAGGCATCGTTGGTGAAATTTGGCTGTCCGTTCTGCTGAGACGGTGAGGCAACCGCGCTCGGCGAGTTTCCGGCTGCTGCTGCTTTCGTGCGCATCATTTCAAGCGTAACGATGACTCGCTGACACTCTTCAATCTGCGCTCTCATCTCCGCAATTACCGGTTCATAAATATCCATCGAGGTTACCTCCCGTCGCTAATTTTTCTTTGGGTTGCGCCTCGCTGCCTGTAAAATAGAGACAGCGAGGCAAAGATAGGTCCTCACCCTTTCGAGGGGTGTCGCCGTATTAATATCATCTGAGCCTCCGCATACTAGCCGGGGTGGGTGTAGTCCCTAGACAAGATTTCCACCCGCCCGGCTGTTTCTATTTACAAGCATTACACCCCCGTTCATTCCCGTCAATACTTTCGTGCGTAAAACCAGACCTGTGGAAATCTTGGTCGAAATATACTGACTCGTGTCTGTGGAAATGACGTCCCGCATGAGCATCTCGTGACATGGCAATGACGGCCAATTTGGCCATCGATGTATATTGCAGATTTATAAATACTTGTGATGCGTTTTAAAGTATGTCGGCTGTCACTGCTAAATAACGAGTCTCCCATGCGGGCGTTATTGTCGTCATTTAGTGCTTGACACTCACCATTTTATCAAGCATAATTTGGTCAGTATGAATCTCCTGTCCATCGCCGAGAAGACTCAAGTTATTAAGTGCCTCTGCGAAGGGATGAGCATTCGCGGAACGGTCCGCATCACTGGTGTAGCTAAGAACACTGTGACGAACCTACTGATCGAAATGGGCTGTGCATGTGCCGACTATCATCACCGCAACGTTCGGAACATGAAGGTTCAGCGTTTGCAGGCTGATGAAATCTGGAGTTTCGTGGGCGCGAAGAACAAGAATGCTTCGCCAGAGCAAAAGGCCGATGGTTGGGGCGACGTTTGGACATGGACCGCGATTGACGCGGATACAAAGCTCTGCGTGACCTACTACGTTGGCGACAGAGGCAAGCTCTCAGCCTTCAACTTCATGAAGGATGCAGCAGCCCGCATTATCGGGAAACCGCAGATCACAACAGATTCGCATAGACCCTATCTGACGGCGGTTGAAAAGGCTTTTGGCGGCGATGCCGACTACGCAGTGCTTCACAAGGTCTTTGGGGCAACAGGAAACAGTCCAGAGACACGCTACAGCCCTGCAACGTGCATCGGCTGCGACATGAAGACGGTCAGCGGTGTTCCCGATCCCGCGCACGTCAGCACGAGCTACGTGGAGCGCCAGAACCTCACCATGCGCATGTCTATGCGCCGGTTCACGCGGCTGACGAATGCGTTTTCAAAGAAGGTTGAGAACCACGGTCACGCAATCGCGCTGTACTTCATGTTCTATAACTTTTGCCGCGTGCATCAGACGTTGCGGGTCACCCCGGCAATGGAATCTGGACTATCGAACCACGTTTGGAGCGTCGAGGAATTGATTTCTCTTTTGCCAGTGAAGCAGGCAAAGAAGCGGGGTCCTTACAACAAACGGCAGGAGTAGTCCTATAGCACGAAAAGTCCTTAATTGTGTGCTACTTTTCCACAATTTATCCAAAACCTGTGCAAAACTCACCATGAATGGTGCTAACCTCTACCAAGAGGGGTGCCTATTCGCCATTCGTTCTCCCCTCCACGGAAGTGGGGCAAATCGACTATGGAAAGCCTTGTAAAACCGAACTACCGTCAAGCAGAGCGAGAGGCGATCCGGTTATTGAACGAAGCTGGAATAATTGACCCTCCGGTTAATCCTGTCCACATTGCAAATCTCGTCGGAGTCAATGTTCGCTTCGTTGCGTTCCAAGGGGCTAGCGAAGGCGTTGCTGGCCTATTCGATCCGGTGCAAAACGCGATCCTCGTAAATCAAGCCGAGAGCGGAGTCCGTCAGACCTTTACGATTGCCCACGAGTTGGGGCATAAGGTCATGCATGAGGAATGGGCAAACAGTCAGGCCTATAAGGTCTTGTGGCGCGACCCCAGTCGTCGGCCTAACGACCGGTGGGAGAGAGAGGCCAATACGTTTGCAGCCAATCTCCTAATGCCTAAGGAGATGTTCGAGAAATACAAAAGCTATCCGATTTCAATGGTCGCTCGCATTTTTGCGGTATCGGAGGAAGCTGCCGGATATCGTAGGCAGTACCTGGATGGCCTCTGAACGCGACGAGGTACTAAAACAAGTAGTCGAACCCCCCACTCAGCCAACAAAACTTGACGAGGCGATTTCTGCTGGTACAACCGAGGCAGAGCGTATAACGCGACAGCAGCTTGCGCAAAAACATGAGATGGATCGATTGAAGGCCGAACTTGGTTGGTTCGGCATTCTTTTTGGGACCGAAAATCACGCGTCCCTTGTAATCGGCTTTGTCGTCGTATTCTGTGGCATGCTTGGCGCGGGCGGACTATGGTGCCTTGCCTATAAGACTGGGAGTCGTGAGTTCTGGTCTGGCGAAGCCCACTTCGCCTTGGGCGCCGCTACAACCGCACTTGGCTATATCTTTGGTCGCGGTTCAAAAGACGGAAATTCTAAGTAACATATTTCAAACTGACCCACTACCAATTCCTGCATTTCGTTGACTCTGCTTATGGATTCGGGTATCCTAAGGGTCTTGTGCGGTGTTGCGCCTGGGGTCTGTTGTGGGCCCTCTGAGACGGTTTCAAGTCGATGAGGAGAAGAAGTTTAGCCCGGACCCGGCTGATTGAACCCCTTAATCGGATTCGACCGGAACAGGCACCTTCGGCTGGGACAGCAAGTTAAGTCCAGCAGAGTCAGGGCCCTTTTTGAGGGGCAAGCGCCGCAGTCCTCACCCGAACAGGATTGTTTGGAAGTGGGCAGAATTGAATCCCATGCGCGGATGCCATGGGGAATTAGCGCTATGCGCTGCAGTTTTTGAGTTGATAGAGGGCAGGAGAGAGATGAGCACCTTTGTTCCGAGCGGCAAGGATATTGACCGCAAGTGGTATGTAGTGGATGCCAGCGGCCAGACCCTGGGCCGGCTGGCGACCAAGGCGGCCGATGTTCTGAGCGGCAAGCTGAATCCGAAGTACGTTCCGTACATCGACATGGGCGACCACGTCATCGTGATCAACGCGGAGAAGGTTCGCCTGACAGGTCTGAAGGCCCAGAGCAAGGTCTATCGCCGCTATACGGGATTCCCCGGCGGATTGCGCGAAGAGGAATTCTCGCGTCTGCTGGCCCGCAGGCCGGAGAAGATTCTGGAAGAGGCGATCAAGGGCATGTTGCCGAAGTCGAAGCTGGGCCGTGCGATGGGTACGAAGCTGAAGGTCTATCGCGGCGACAAGCATCCGCATTTTGCGCAACAGCCAGTGGCTTTGGAAATTGGAGTGCGCAGCTTTTAGCTGTGGCGAATTTGGTTTTTAGACGGTTTTGGCCGCGCTGAGACAGGCCGGCGGAGAGAGTCAAGAGAGAATGGCAGATCTGGTTCAGTATTACGGGACGGGGCGCCGCAAGTCGGCGATTGCCCGTGTTTTTCTGCGTCCGGGCACCGGTGAGTGGAAGGTGAACGGCAAGCCCTTCGAGACGTACTTTGTAACCGAGCAGCAGCGTGTGGCGGCAAAGCGCACCCTGGTGGTTGCAGAACTGGCGTCGAGCTTCGACGTGGTGACCACGGTGAAGAGCGGTGGAGTTGCCGCGCAGGCCGATGCCGTGAAGATGGGCATTGCCCGCGCACTGGTTCTCTTCAACCCCGAGCTGCGCAAGCTGCTGAAGGCGGAAGGCCTGATGACGCGCGATGCTCGCCAGAAGGAACGCAAGAAGTACGGTCAGAAGGGTGCACGCAAGCGGTTCCAGTTCTCGAAGCGCTAAGCGCTTCGAAGTGGACAGTGTTCAGTGAACAGTGATCAGTAAAGGCAAAGACAATCTGATCACTGAAAGCTGACCACTGGTCCCTGGTTGTAAATCTCCCGCGAGAGCGGGTTTCAATCCGGGCCAGACGAAGGTTAGTCCGGATGCAATCCACGAAGGAGGCCAATGGCCACGATCACAATGAAGGAGCTGCTCGAAGCTGGTGTTCACTTCGGGCATCAAACGAAGCGCTGGAATCCCAAGATGAAGGAATACATCTTTGGCGAGCGCAACGGGATTTACATCATCGACCTGCAGAAGACGCTGAAGCTTTTCAAGGACGCGTCGAAGTTTGTGACTGAACTGTGCGCGAGCGGCAAGACGATTCTGTTCGTCGGCACCAAGCGCCAGGCACAGGACGCCGTGGCTGAAGAGGCCAACCGGGCGGGCATGCCGTACATCAACCAGCGCTGGCTGGGCGGACTGCTGACCAACTGGGTGACGGTGCAGAAGTCGGTGAAGCGCCTTCAGGAATTGGATGATATGGCCACGGATGGCCGGTACGAATTGCTGACCAAGAAGGAAGTCATAAAGCTGGAGCGGGAGCGCAAGCACCTCCAGGCCAATTTGGCCGGCATCAAGAATATGAAGCGCCTGCCCGATGCGCTGTTCATCGTCGACTCGAACAACGAGGCGATTGCGGTGAAGGAAGCGCGGAAGCTGGGCATCCCGGTGGTGGCGGTGGTGGATACCAACTGCGACCCGACGGTGGTGGATTACGTGATTCCCGGTAACGACGATGCGCTGCGTGCGATTCGCCTGTTCACCTCGAAGATCGCCGACTCGGCGGCCGAGGGTGTGAACCTGGTGGGCGACAAGGCGTTTGCTGCGGCGGAGGCTCCGGCAGCCGAAGACGAAGCTCCTGTGGTGGCGGAAGCGGCGCCGGTGGAGGACGTCGACTTTGATGCGGCGCTTGGTGCGGGAGTCCGCAAGGCTCCAGCGGCTGAAGCGGCGATCGACGAAGAGGAAGTGGCTGAACGCGCCCTTTAAGTTCTTAAGTAGACCGAGACAAGCGTGGCCGCGCAGTCTGGTTGCCACGCTTTTCTTTTGGCGGCACCTGCGGTGCGGCCATCCCGGCAAAGCGTATTGGCTTTCCGAAAGGCGATAGCCGAGTCGACTGCCGAAAGTTTTAACGGAATTTCGAATTTGGGAAACGGGAAGGAAGCGAGATGAGTGTGGCAGAGAAGATAGATGCAAAGTTGGTGAAGGATCTTCGCGAGAAGTCTGGCGCGCCCATGGGCGATTGCCTGAAGGCCTTGCAGGAGACCAAGGGAAATATCGAAGACGCATTCGTGGTGCTGCGCAAGCGCGGCATGGCTTCAGCGCAGAAGAAGGCAGCGCGTACGACCAATGAGGGTGCGGTGGGGACCTACATCCATGCCGGTGGCAAGATCGGCGTGATGGTGGAAGTGAACTGCGAGAGCGATTTTGTGGCGCGCACCGATGACTTCCAGGAGCTGCTGAAGGATATCGCGATGCACATCGCGGCGAGCGACCCGCGGTACATCAAGCCCGAAGACGTCAGCGCCGAGGATATGGAACGCGAGAAGGAGATCTATCGCGCCCAGGCAGCTGCGACGGGCAAGCCTGCAAACATCGTGGAGAGAATGCTCGAAGGCAAGATGGCGAAGTTCTACGAAGAGGTTTGCCTGCTGGAGCAGCCGTTCATCAAGGACCAGGCTGTCAGCATCAAGGAATTGATTGCACAGAAGGTCGGCAAGCTGGGCGAGAACATCACCGTGCGGCGCTTCGCGCGCTTCAAGGTGGGTGCGCCGGATTGGACCGTTTCGCAGACCAAGGCCGTGGAAGCGGCAGCGGAGTAAGTCGCCAATTTGAAGAGATCCATCCCCTGGGGGGTGGATGCAAGTGGCGAGGGCCCGGAGCGAAAGCTCCGGGCCTTTGTTGTTGTTGCGGGGTTGCATCGATCAGGTTGGAACGTCGCTGGAAATGATCGGGAACGAGCTAGGTGCCCGGGCGGCCCGGGGCTGCGGCGCCGTGCTGGTGACACGCGAGAGGACTGCTTCGAGTAGTGGCGTCACGCGTGTGAGTTGTCGGGCGCGGATCAGCATGTCCCAGAGCGGCTCAAATCTCTTCCATCCTGATGCGTAGAAGAAATGTTTCAGCTGATGTTTTAGCGTGCCGTGATGCAATGATGCCTGCGCGATCGAAGACCATCGATAGAACTCCCGGTAGGCCCAGTCGTATCCATTCTTGAGAGCTTGGGGAGAGAGACGAGCGGGGCGGTAGACGACGTGGCGCGTGTCGTAGAGGTTCCAATCGCGCGTAACGATGCGACTTTCGCGCACCATACGGGCGTGGAGTTGCGTGCCGGGATAGGGCGTCATGATGTGGAAGGTCGCTGTGGTGATGCCCTGTTCGACGGCCCAGTCGACGGTGCGGCGGAAGACGTCGTCGCCATCGTCGTCCATGCCGAAGACGAAACTGCCGTTGATCATGATGCCGAGCGAGTGCAGGCGGTCGGCGACGGCCTTGTAGTCACGGCCGAGGTTCTGGCGCTTGTTACTGCGGCGGAGATTGTCGGGGGTGAGGGTTTCAAAACCGACGAAGATGCTGCGGAGACCGGCTTCAGCGGCCCGCTCGATGAGGTCTCCGCGAAGTATGGAATCGACGGTGGCCGCGCCCTGAAAAAGGCGGCGCATGCCTTTCATTCCGGAGAAGAGCGCTTCAGAGAAATGGCGGTCGCCGAGGAGATGGTCATCGAGGAAATAGAGATGGCGCCCAGGCAGGCGTTCGATTTCGGCGAGAGCTTCGTCCACACGTTGTGTGTAAAAACCGCGGCCACCTTGAAAGAACGCATCCTTGTAGCAGAAGTCGCAATGCTGGGGGCAGCCGCGGGTAACGACAATGGAATTGGGGACAAGGTAAGAAGCACGGCGGATAAGGTCGCGGCGAATCGGCGGAATGCGTTCGAGTGTGCGACCGGATGTCGAGGTGTAGACGGGCTGCGGAATCCCGGCGCGGAAGTCTCTGAGGAACTGCGGAAAGGTCTGATCGCCGGGACCGAGAAAGATGGCGTCGGCGTGAGAGGCGGCTTCTGCGGGGAGGGAGGTGACGTGGAGTCCGCCGAGACAGACGAAGGCGCCTGTGCTGCGGTAGTGGTCGGCGATCTTGTACGCACGGTAGGCGTTGGTGATGTAGACCTGGATGACGACGAGGTCGGGCGTGTCGTTAAGGTTGAGCGGCTGAACGTGTTCGTCGACGATGACGGCGTGGTCGTCGGGCGAGAGGTAGGCGGCGAGCGTTGCCAGGCCGAGCGGCGGGAAGAGCGAGTACTTGATGGGACGCCAGTAAGGGTCGGTGGCCTCAGTGAGCGCAGGCAGGATGAATTTGACGCGTAGCGCGCGCGATGGAGGAAGGGGATGTCGGGAAGCGGCGGTCATTGAGCACTGTCCGTGTTTGAAGATTCGGACTGGACGGGTGCGGCGGGGATGGCGCCGAAGCGGCGTTCTCGATGATTGAAGTCGCCGAGGGCGGAGGCGAGATCGGACTCATCGAAGTCGGGCCACATGCGGTGGGTGAAGACGAGTTCCGCGTATGCCGTTTCCCAGAGAAGGAAATCGGAGAGGCGCTGTTCGCCGCCGGTGCGAATGAGCAGATCGACGTTACCGCTGTCTGCAGTGAGTGCGTGAGCAATGAAAGCCCGCATGTGGTCAGGAGAGATCAGCTGTTCGCGCGGGGGCTGGGCTGCGGCGGTTGCGACGGCGGCGGCGATGGACATCTGTGCGGAATAGTCGATGGCAATGCGGAGGTGAAGGCTTCGTCCAGCTGCGGTTGCGGATTCGGTACGTTCGATCTCGCGGAGCAGTGGTGCAGGGATGCGATCGCGGCGGCCGATGACTTCGAGGCGCGCGCCCTGTTGGCGGAGGCGTTCGCACTCGAGGCGAAGAAAGGCGCGGATGATCCAGAAGATGCTTTGCACCTCCGACGCTGGGCGCGCCCAGTTATCGGACGAGAATGCGTATAGGGTGAGGACGCGGATGCCGAGTGGGGGTGCGTGCTCGACAACGCGACGGACTGCGGCGACACCGGCACGATGTCCGGCGACGCGTGGCAGCCCGCGTTGAGTGGCCCAGCGGCCGTTGCCGTCCATGATGATGGCGACGTGAAGACGAGAGTTTGATTTGCTTTGCACTATAAAGTCTCCTGACGGACGAGGGGATACGAGCAATAATCCTGACTATTGATTCGGAGTGGCTGTATCTGGCAGAGATCCGTACCAATCAATCGAACGCGTGAAGTACATAGCACCGGCAACGGCGAGGAAGCTGGCCACGGCACCGACGAGCAAGGCGTTGTCTTCGAGTCGCAGCAGGAGGTAGATGAGTGTGTATAGCAGAGCGAAGACAACAAACGCGCGGACAGCCTGGGCGCGGCTTGCGAAGATCCAGCCGGCATTGGTGGAGAGCAGAGTGACGGTGGCGGCGCCGGCGACGAGGAAGCCGAAGTCGAAGCCGATGCGCTCGGCGAGAGAAAGCAACAACAAATAGAAGATGATTTGCGCGATGCCTACAAGAACGTATTGCGCTGGATGGACGCGTTTGCCGGTGGTGACTTCGAAGACGAAGTAGGAGAGAAAGAGCAGGCCGAGGAAGAGAAGGACGTATTTGAGTGAGCGCGTCACGGATTGGTAGGGATCGGCGAGTTCAACGAAGGAGACGCCGAGAGCGGTTGTGTCGAGACCGGTGAGGGTGTCGCCGACGCCTTCGGCGCGCACTCCGCGAGCGATGAAGGGAACGGTCCAGTCGGCGGTGAACCCGCTGGGAGTGATGTTGTGATTTACAGGCAGGAAGCCGCCATCGAAGCTGGGATCGGGCCAGTCGCCCTGCATGTTGAGGCGAGTGGTTTTTCCGTACGCGAGCAAAGCAATGCGCTGAGCGCCGGAGAAGCGCATTGCAGCGGTGACGGCGAAGTGGCTATTGGGCTGCACGTTTCCAGGCCGCGCGCCAAAGAGTTTGAGCTTGAGTTGCTGTGCGGCATCCGAACCGAGGGAAAAGTTCTCAGTTGTCTCCGCTGGCGATAGCGGGAGCGTCTTGCCGCCGATGGTCAAGGAGCCGTCGGAGATTGCGCCGCGCGCATCGGTGACGCCGACGATGAACTCGGCGCGGGACCAATCGAGTACGGCGCCTTGCGGTGCGGCGGAGGGTACCCCATTCAAGTCGAATGCTGCTTCAAAGTTGAGATCGGCTTGAAAGACGGGAACCTTGAAGAGCGAGCGGCGCTTTTCTTCCGCCCTGGTTTTTACTGTCGCTGATGCCTGGGCGGGAAATACGAGATAAGTGCCGTGCTTCGCATTGAAAGCGGATGACGTTGCCGGGATGTCGTAAGGAACGGCGAGAGTGGGTCCGAGAAAGGTCTGCTGACCTCCGACATGGCTGCTGATTTCCTTGACGACATCGGACGCGCGATGGGTGCGGTCGTCTACGAGGTCGTTCACGAAGAGGGCCGGAATGGTCATGACCAACGCCAGCGCGCAGACGATGAGAAGTTTCACACCCATGGAGCGGGATGAAAATTTCGACTGAAAGCTGGGGTGAAGCATTGGCGCGTCGTTCAAGGGTGTTCCTCCATCCAGGATTAACTTTGCAGTGCAAAGTTATTAGGCAAAAAATTTTAAGTTCGCGAGGGCGCGAGGTTTTGCAGCAAGGTGGAGACGGCGGCATCGGGCTTGGCGCCGCCGGCGGCATCGCGTACTACTTGCTCAAGTGTGGCGAGATATTCGAGATAGCGTTTGCGGCCGGAAGCGGTGATGCGGCATGTAGTTTGGGGGCGATTGCGGTCGTGGCCGCGTATGATTTCGACCATCTTCTCTTTTTCGAGAAGGCTGAGGTGACGGCTGAGGTTGCCGTCAGTGAGCGCGCAAAGCTGCTTGAGATCGTTGAACGCCAAGCCTTTGGGATTGGTGATGAGGGAAGTAAGCACGCTGAGGCGGGCGCGTTCGTGGATTACTCGATCGAGGCCTTCGTAGGCGAAACGGCCTTCGCTGCTGGAGGACTTAGACTTCATCGCGATCTTCTTTCGAACCCCAGAGGAGAACCGCGGCAACGATCAACTGGCCGACACCGTAGGCTATGCCCATGGTCCAAGGAGTGAGGGCGCGCGTGTCGCCGAGGCCGATGCAGGTGAGACCTGTAAGCAGATACCAACAGCCCGCGGCTGTCATCGGTTTGGGCAGGAATCTGCAGGATGCGAAGACGCCGAGGCTGAAGGTGATTTGCCAGAGGCCGGGCAGAATCCACACCGAACCGGGAACGAAGCGGACGAGAACAACAGAGATGAGTGCGCCGGCACCGACGGAGGGGAGAAACTGTTCGACGGCCATGAGAATCATCTCGTCGGCCAATCCGGAGTGGATGCGTCGGGTGCGGGTAAGCGTCTGCATGCCGATGAGGACAGCTGAGAGGATCGCGGTCGTGATCCAGATGCGGAGGTAATTGCCGATGTGGTTGGCGGGATCGGGCAGCAGAAAGCCTTGCATAACAGCAGCGAGGACGGCGAACAGGCCGGTGGTGGCGAGCGTGGCAGCACCGTAGCCGCGGAATTCAGTGGTGCGTGCGACCTGGCGGCGAATGCTGGTGATGTCGCCGAGTGCCTTGTCTAGAGGGTGAATTGGGAAGCTCATCGCACACTCACTTTACGCTGCAAAGTAAAGTAAACCAGAGCAAAGATGCTGTCAAGTTACGCGGGTGGTTCAGGACTCGCCGGAGTAAACGTTGGTTGTCCTAAGTCTGGACAGAGGTGCGGGTTACGACGATGGAGAAAGGGGATCTTCGAATCACTCGCGACGGGCCGGCACGATGCTCAAGCTGAACACGCGGGACGTGGGGGTTTACACCTAAAGGCTTTGGAGCAAACCGCCAGATCGGCGACTTTTGTTTCAGAATTGAAACTTTGGGAGCCTGCATCCCGGCAGTGTGGGGAGCTGCGTCCGTGGGGTCCCGGTGCGTGTGCGATACTCGAAAAAGCATGTACAAGCGGATCATTCTCAAGCTTTCGGGCGAGGCATTGGCGGGAGCAAACCGGTTTGGCCTCGATGCAATAAAAGTTGCAGAGATCACGGAGGAGATCCGTGATGTCCACAAACTGGGCGTGGAGATTGGGATCGTAGTCGGTGGAGGTAATTTCTTTCGCGGGGTAGCCCAGCAAGCGAAGGAGATGGACCGAGTTGCCGCCGACAACATGGGCATGTTGTCCACCGTGATGAATGCGATAGCCCTGCAGGACTCGCTGGAACAGCGCGGGGTGCAGTGCCGGGTGATGTCGGCTGTTTTCATGAACCAGGTTGCCGAGCCGTATATCCGGCGGCGCGCGGTGCGGCATCTTGAAAAAGGCCGCGTGGTAATTTTTGCGGCGGGCATCGGGAATCCATTCTTTTCGACCGACACGGCGGCAAGCCTGCGGGCAATGGAAATCAAGGCCGACGTTCTGCTGAAGGGAACGAAGGTGGAGGGCGTCTATAGTGCCGACCCGGTGCTAGTGAAAGATGCCGTGAAGTACGACGAGATTACCTACATGGAAATCCTGAGGCAAGGGCTCAAGGTGATGGACCTTACCGCGGTGAGCCTTTGCAAGGACAACAACCTGCCAATGATCATTTTCAACATGAACCACCCGGGGAATATCCGGCGTGTGGTGCTTGGCGAAAAGGTCGGTTCTCTAGTGACGGCCTAGCGGCAGTTCACAGTTCCAAGTTCGAAGTTCACAGTTGTCCTGGGAACTGGAAAATCAGGATCGGGATGCACGGCTCGAGAGATTCCCGGATCTTCGGTAATTGCGTCAGCTGGCGGCACTTTGACGTCTAAGCAGCAAGTGGAAATGAAAAAGCCAGCGCGGCTTGATGCATTGACGGGCCTGCGCAGCTTTGCGGCTGTCAACATCGTCCTCTTTCATTTTTCCAATCCCAACTGGTTTGGGCCGCTGGCGCCTGTTGTAAACGCGGGCTATGCCTCGGTGAGCTTTTTCATCCTGCTCTCGGGGTTTGTGCTGGGGTACAACTACAGCGCAAAAGCACGCACGGGTGAGTTAAGCAACGTGCGGTTCTATGAAGCACGATTTACGCGGCTTTATCCAATCTATCTCTTGAGCCTTATCCTGGCGTTCAAAATCATTCCACTGGAGTGGGGAACCCACACTCACGGGATGTTCTGGACGGGCATGGTGTTGTCGCCGTTGCTGCTGCAGGGATGGATTCCGGAGATTGCGACATTTCTGAATACGCCGGCGTGGACGATGTCGGCCGAGTCGTTCTACTACGTGCTGTTTCCGTGGATGGCACGGTGGAAGAAGCCGGAACAAGTGGGACCGCACCTTGCGAAGATGGGGCTGGTGTGGATGCTCGGATTGATTCCGGGAACACTCTACGTGATTTTTAATCCCGATGGGCTGGAGCATGTAGATCGCTTCAGCTATGGGAAGTGGCTGCAGGCGCTGAAATATACGCCGATTCCACACCTGGCTAGCTTTATTTTCGGCGTAATGCTGGCGAATCTCGACGAGATGGTGCCCAGGATGGGGATGAAGCGGCTGGCGGTGGGAATCTTCGGATTTGCCGCAACCTTTGTGGTCCTGGTCGAGGCGCGCAGGCTGCCTTATCCGCTATTGCATGACGGTTTTTTTATGCCACTGTTCGGTTGCATCATTATCGGGCTGGCAGGCGTGAATCCGCTGTCGAAACTGCTAGGCATGCGACCGCTGGTGTTTGTGGGCGAGGCGAGCTACTGTCTCTATCTTCTTCACTTCAATCTGTGGAACATGATTCACGATTCGCATGTACTGGACCGGTTGAATCTAGCGCGATTTGATCCCTGGATCAGTTATTTGCTGCTAATAGCGCTTGCGCTAATGGCGCTCCACTTCGTAGAGAAGCCCGCGCAGCGCATTTTGCGCGGGTGGATGCACGTGTGGCGCTAAAAGGCAGCGAGCGGGAACCAGCCCGACTCCGACGATTGGCCCACAACAGAATTTTTACCTCCGCTTGCACCGATTTTGTGGCAAAATCATCTGTCTATGGGCCACCGCCTTCCCCATGAACTCCTAGAAGAGCTGCGGACCTACCTGCAGCACTTCGATGAAACCGGCCACCTCGGAGAGACCGAGACCGTTGCAGAGATCAAGCGCCGCCTTCGCGTCCGTATCGCCGAAGTAGAGGCTGAGCTCAAAGTCACACGGCAGAACAAACGTTCGCCAGAATCCGCATCGCATCCACGAAGCGACCATCGATACGACCTAGGTAGATAAAGAGCCAGGAGGGCGGATTCCTCGGCGCGGCTGCCGGAATCGCATAGGACTACCAACTCTACATTGATCCTGGATCGACTTGAAATGGATCTGTCCGCAGAGCGTTGGTGATGGCGCTAATCGTTTCATGCGGCCGATCACCGTCAATAGTCGATGCCTTTCCAGTAGTTGGGTGCGTTAACGTACTCGAATCGATTGGGATTGCTCTTCACGAGGGCGTCGGCGTCTTCGTTCCAAAAGGTGCCGTGTGCACTGTTCTGGTTGTCGGAAATAACACTGTAGCCGAGTTGATAGTTTTCAAATTCCTGGCTTCGGCGGTCCATGCTGTCCCAGTGCTGGTAGACGCTGCTGTTCTGAATATCATTGCGCTCATGGGCGGCCTGTGCCTGAGCGGCCGCTGCGGCGCCGATGGCGTGGATTTGCGCGATCGCGGGTGCGGCGATTTGCGCGGACTCCGCATTGACGACGGACTGATTGACGTTAAAACTCTGCAGGATCGCACCCAAGGTTGTACGTTGCTTCGCAGCCAGAGGCATCGGAACCGTCGTCACGTAAGCCAGGGTCATGTAGGATCCCATGCGGCCGGGTTGCTCGACACAATAGACTCCGTTCATGTCGCGCGTGCCCTTCTGATCCTTGAAATCGACTGTTCCGGCGAGATGTGCGCAATGATCAGAGCCGTTGCCTTGCATCGGTGCAAAAGCGGAGAAAGTGAAGTCGGCGGCCGGCATTCCACCGCGGTCGCGTGACTTATTGAAGAGGAAGACAAAAGTCTTTTGCATATCGGCGCCGTAAGGAATGTACGCCGCCCGCGCGTAGGCGGTGTTCTGCAAGCGGCCAGCCTGAAGCTGACGCATGGTCTGCTGGACCGCCGGGTTATTGGTGTCCATCGCGGGGAAGGCTAGCCCGAGAAAAGCATTTTCGCCGTCCGGCCCCACAGCCACAATAGTTCCACCGCCGCTGAGATTCGGGGCGATTCTCCAGTTGTCGGGAAGACTGACGCTGGCGGAGCGGTCGGGGAGCACCTGCTGGTGGAGCGACGCGACAGAAGCACCGGGGCCGGAGGAAGCGGATGCGCCCGTTGCGTCCTTCAACGGGTGCCAAGCTGCGAACAGTGTTTTCATGTTCGTCGGCAAGGAGCGATGGAACCGCGTGGCTTCATCGGTAACGAGGGCAGCCTCGACGTGATCGGAGCTGACCTTGGTGGCGATGATGATGCCGGCGACTTGACCTCCGTTGCCATTGCGGCGTGTGGCACTGAAGAAGGCGGCTACTGATTCGGTGCCGTGCACCTGGAAGAGCTTGCCGACCTGGGGTTTCTCGCCGACGTTCTGGTGGACTGAGCGAAGGACGGCGCCCATGGCTCCGGCCTCGGTAGTCTGGCCGGCAACCTGGCCGTAAACGATGGTGCCGCCGCCGGGAGGGTTGATGGTCTTCAATTGTTGTGTCTGGGCGAAGGGAGCGCAGATGGCGAGGACAAGAGCCGCCAGGTGTGCAGACGGTCGCAGTGAGCGGGAATCCATGTTGCCTCCTGATCCTGGGAAGCGGAAGTCTCGAGAATTTTGCTGAGTTTTAAGTGAGGAGAGTGTAGCGACCGATCTGGACAACATTCAAGAAGGAAGTGGTAAGTAACCGATGGGGGATAAGTGCGGAGCCAGTATAGCGACGCGGGAACCGCGGGTAAACGACTAGGCCACGGACGAGCTTGTGGGTGCTGCAAAAAGCAAAAGCCCAGCCGGATGGCTGGGCTTATGACTGTATGGATTCGCAGTGCTACGGCGTTACCGTTTGCGTGGAGTGGTTGCCATGCGGCACCAGGACGACGCTGGTCGGGTGGATGCCGGTGGGATACGGTGTGGCCTGGGTCTGTTTCAGCGTTCCTGCGGTTGGGTCGAGACGGAAACCGGAGACCGAGTTGCCGAGGAAGTTGGCAGTGTAGACAAAGCGGCCAAGCGCGGGGTCAACTGCGACAGACAAGGGCTGCGTATCGGTAGTGTTGGTTTGTGAGCCGGTTGCGTTGACTGCAGTTGATGGCGTACCGGTCGTCAGATCGATTACGTATGCGGTCACACTCGAGTCAAGCGAATTGGAGACGTAGATGAATTTGCCGCGCGGATCGATTGCGATCGATGTAGGTTCTCCGCCGGTCTTGTAGGGGCCGTTGACCAGGAAGTTGAGGCTAAAGCCGGTGTAGATGCCGTAGCCGATCAACTGGTTCGATGCGAAATCGGTAACGTAGACGAACCGGTTGGTAGGGTCTGCCGCGAGTGCAGAAGGCTTGACACCCGCGTTGTAGGGACTTCCGGGAATCGGGGTCAATGCTCCACCAGAGCCGGTGGTGAATCCGAACAGCCATCCGGGGCTGGCGGTGCTGGTTGTGACTCCTCCGGGGTTGTAGGCGGACAAATCGTAAGCTGTCACATAAACCGCATTTCCGTTTGCCAGGACAGTGACACCGGTCGGCACGACAGAATCCGAGGCAAAGCCCGGGATTGCGAGGCTGACCTGGTTGGCAACAGAGCCCAAAGCGCCGGAAGAGAGCGAGTAGGTCGACAGCGTCGCGGTGGTGGTTCCAGAAACGACATAGAGTGTATTGCCGTCGGGACTGACCGCCATGGCGACGGGCGTTGTGCCAAGCGATACGCTGTCCTTCTTTGTGAGCACGCCGTTGGCGGCGACGGCGAAGTGGACGATATTCATGTCCACCTGATTGGCGACGTAGAGGTTCTGGTATCCGGGAGAGACGACAATTGCCGTAGGCGTGGTGCCACCGGAGCAGACCTGCAGGGCGCCGGAGCGGATTGCACCGGACTGCGAATCGACGGCGAATGTTTCAACTTCGCCGGCAGGACAAGCGGTCCCGTTGGATCCGATTTTGCTTGCGGAGGTGGCGACAAACGCATAGTCGATCGTCACAAGCTGACAACCTGAAAAGAGCGTGGCCACAACGAGGCCGATGGCCGAGACCAGCATGAGCTGTCTCAATTTGCTGAACTTCATGCGCTTCCTTCGTCACGGGCTGTCAAGGTCAAGCCCTGAGAATGCTGGTTGAGGTTCCTATCAGTCATTGTAAAAGCCCTGAAAGGGGTGCTGCTGTCGTGCGCGGCATCGAGCCGAATTGCGTTTTGTGAAGCGAAGCCGGCCGTTCGCCGGCCACATGCCGGCTATTTCTTGGAACTTCCATGCGTAATTGCTGCCACGGCTGTTGGATTGGCGTTGGACGGGGACGGTGAAAACTGAGAATTGAGAAGCGAACCGTCGCTGGAGTTCAACTGAAACCCCGATACGCTATTGCCGAGGAAATTTGCGGTAAATACGAACTGGTTGAGCGACGGATCGATGCCGATTGCAACTGGCTGTGTCCCTGTTGTGTACGACCCGAGCCGGGTCAAATTGCCGGAGGAGACGGAGTAGACGCTCAGGTTTGAATCCTGACCGTTCGCGACGAAGGCGTACTTGGCGTTCGCGTCGAGCAGGATGGCGCTTGGCTGACCGCCTGTGGCGAAGGGGCTGTTGCTCAGGGCGGCCAATTCCCCGCCATTGATCTGGAAACCATAGACGAGGTCCCGTGTGGAATCGGTGACGTAGAGATAGGCGCCGGATTTGTCGCTCGCGATTGCGCTGGGATGGGTACCAACGGCCAGAGGGGATCCAGGAACTGAGGTGAGGGTGCCGTCGGAGCCGCTGACAAATCCGAAAACGTAGCCGAGGCTGGTGGTGGAATCATAGCCCGCGATGTACACATAGGGGCCGGATGAAGCCGCGGTGACTGCGGTGGGAACGAAGACGTCAGATGCGGCCGCCCCCGACAGCGAGAGAGGCCAGTAGCTGGCGCTGATGGCGGTGTTCACCAACGGAGTTCCCAGGGTGTCGGCGGGTTGAGCAGGCTTGAGAGCGCCGGCCTGCGTGGCATTCAAAATGGGGAAAACGGCGACAGCTCCCGAGCAAGGCGACGCGGGGCTGCAGGTTGGCAGCGGTTGGAAGGTATCGACGACGTAGAGGAAATTTCCAGCGACGGCAGTCGCGAGCGGGAAGATGCCGGGCGTATTCACGGTGTTCTGAGGGTAGAGCTTGCCGTCGTTGCCGATGACGAACTGGACGATGGAATTGTCGTCTCTGTTGGCGACATAGAGATCGGCCTCGTCGGGCGACACGGCTTCAGCAACGGGATTGCGGCCGCCGGAAGGGAAGGGTGAGGTAACGATCCGGCGTATTCGGCCGGACTCGGAGTTGATCTCGTAAACGTCGACTTCTCCGTAGCTGTTGGGGCCTGCCGCCTGGGCACTTGTCACGTATACGAAGTCCACGGTAAGCGTGGCGCAGGCGGAAAGGAAGAAGGCTGCCAGCAGACTTGCCGCCGAGATGGCCAGCAACTGAATCGGTTTGTTCAACTTCATGCGCATCTTTCGTGTTGGAGCCAACTTCGTGACCTTCTAACAATCGATTCTTTGAACTGAATTGCTGATGCCCGATTCTGCTTTTGGACTTTGATCGAATCGGCTGTGTTTCAAGAGCCTTTGCGGTTCGAGTGAGAGCAGCCGCGATGGTCGCTCTCACTCGTGAACATCGCCGCGAAGGTGTTAGCTTGTGCGCCCGGTGGCGATGCACCATGTCCCGGGGCCAGGAAGCTTATAGCTGTCCTTTGCCTTCGTCGACTGACTGAGCGGAGTGAGATTGCCGTCGTTCTGATCAATCGAGAGGCCCGTGACCGTCGAATCGTTGAAGTTAGCGGTGTAGACGTACTGGTTGGACGGGTCCTCAAGAATGCACTGAGGGCCGGCACCAGTCCCGCCTGTGTCACCCGTCTGGCCGGAGATTGGCGACGCCTGAAACGGAGTCGTAAGGGTGAAGGCTGCGATTCCGCTCTGAGCAACAGTCGTGTTGGCATTGTCGCCCTCATTCAGGACGTAAAGCCAGCTCTTGCCATTTGCCTGGATCGCAAGGATGGGCCTGGAGAAGTTGGCGTTGTCGGCAATGTTGCCGTTGGCCAAGGATTGAAGCGAACCGTTTGTGCCTGCGGTGAAGGCAAAGATCTGGCCATTCGAAGGCGGAGTATTGGTATTGGGGCCATCATCGAGAACATAGATCTGGGCGCCGGCCGTAACGATCGCCGTTCCCTGACTGATGCCAAGCGGCTGCGAGCTGTTCTGGTTGATGGTCAGCTGGCCGCTCGCCAGATTGTAGGCGTAAGGAAAGACCGAGTCGCCGGTCGCCGGAGTGCCGCTCAGCGTGAGGAAGAAGTTTCCGGAAAGCACAAAGTCGATGGGGTTCGCCGGGATCGGAAAGTAGGGCAGCGGCGCGCCGCTGGAAGCGGTGACCTGCGAATTGAGGACGTAGCTCAGGCGCCCAGTAGTAGGGTCGACCGAAAAGGCGGTAATGTCGCCGCAGGTGGTTGTCGATGCTCCGAAGACAAGCGAACACCCTGTTCCATTGGGAGCATCATGATCGAGCACAAAGATGTGTGCGCCCTGCGAGTCGGCAACCATGCGGAAGGGGTTATTTCCCAGGGTAGAGTAGGTGCCCTGGGGGGCGAGCACACCGTTGCCACCGATGGAGAACTGGGTGATATTGGCGTTGGTGCAGGGATTTGCAGTTGTGCAGGGAGAGCCGTCGGAGTGGGACCCCTGGTTGAGGACATAGACGAAGCGTCCACCGGTCAGCAGCACGGCGCGGTTTGGATTGGCTCCGCCGGAACTGACGGGAAGGCCTGCGATCGGAACAAGATTGCCGGTATTGTGGTCGATTTTGAAGCCGCTGATAATGCCTTGACCTGCGGAGGAGGCCGTTTGCGTTCCAGTGACGTAGAGAAAGCCGACTGTAAAGCTTTGCACGCAAGACGAGATACCGAAGACCACGCCAGCAGAGAGGGCAGTCATCAGAAGAGCCTTGCCGAATTTCCTGAACTTCATGCGATTCCTTCATCCTGGTCAGGCGAGAGCCGCCAAGTGTGTGCTGATTCCGCAGCAGAGCTGGGTTGGGATGGGTCCCTGCTGCATTGTAAAAGGCGAGGGCTTGTTATGCCTAGTTTCAGCGCGAGATAGGCCCAAACAAGGTGTTTGAGGTTGGATCGTTGCGGGGAAACGCGGCGTGATAGAACATGTCGCCCTCGTGCCAATCAGGTGCGGATAACCGATGCGAATTGGACGCGGAAATGCTTGCAACGTCACCGCACAGGAGGGGAATCGGCACTGCTGAGTGGCGGGAGTGCAAATTGGGTCCGGGAGTGGGCCTGAAAAGGGCCGAAGCCGAGGTAGAGATGCACCGCGGCTCCGGATGGGCGGGTTTGCTACCAGACGCGGCAGGAGTTTTCTGGATACATCGGCTGACCCTTGTGGCAGCCAAATGCCTTGCCGAACTGGTCGAAGTTCTGGACCGTACCGTTGACGCGCCAGCGGCCGGGTGAGTGAGGATCGGTCATGGCTCCCTGACGTGCAGCCTGTTCGGTTTCGTTCTGGCACCAGACCTGAGCAAAGCCGAGGAAATAACGCTGCTCCTCGGTGTAGCCATCGATCTTGTCGTTGATGGACTTGCCTTCCTTGGCCAGGACGTCAAGCAGCGCCATGTAGGCAATGCGCAGACCGCCATTGTCGGCGGTGTTCTCGCCGAGGGTCAGTTTGCCATTGAGCTTGGCTTCAGGCACGTCGCCGTGGGCCGGGGCCGCTTCAAAACCGCCATATTCGGCCACTTCGCAGTCGGTGCGCTCGACGAACTTCTTGCGATCTTCGGCAGTCTGCCACTCGCGCAGGTTTCCGTGGCCGTCGTATTTCGAGCCTTCGTCGTCAAAGCCGTGCGTCATCTCGTGTCCGATGACCACGCCGATGCCGCCGAAGTTGACGGCGGGATCGATGTCCGGGTCGAAGAACGGGGGCTGGAGGATGCCGGCGGGGAAGTTGATGTCGTTCATCGACGGGTTGTAGTACGCGTTTACCGTCGGCGGCGTCATGCCCCATTCCTTCTCATCGACGGGCTTTCCCAGCTTGTTGAGCATGTAATTGCGCTGGAAAACGGCGTCGCGATGCATGTTGCCGATCGCGTCGTCACGTTTGACATCCATGGCCGAGTAATCGCGCCATTTCTCGGGGTAGCCGATCTTGTTGCGATAGAGGGCCAGCTTCGCTTCAGCGGCTTTTCTGGTGTCGTCAGTCATCCAAGGCAATGTTTTGATGTCGTCGCCGAGCGATTTTTCAAGGGCGGCTACGAGCAGGTCCATGCTGGTCTTGGATTTGGGTGGGAAATGCTCCTTTACCCAGTCCTGACCCACAGCTTCGCCCAGGGCACGATCTGTTTCGCCGGTGCACTGCTTCCAGCGTGGAGTAGGCTCCTTCTGGCCAGCGAGGGTTTTGCCAAAGAAGTTGAAGTTTTCGTCGTAGAAGGTCTTGGGCAGGTTGGCGGCCGAGGCGTGAATCGTGTGCCAGCGCAGGTACGACTTCCAGGCATCGACGGGTTCGGATGTGAGCAGTTCATTCAGCTCTTTAAAGAAGTCGGGAGTAGCGACATTGAGGGTATCGAAGGGCCGGACTTGAACGTCTTTGAAATACACCGCGAAATCAAAATCGGGTGCGAGCTTCTGGAAGTCGGAAACGGAATAGATGTGGTAGCGGTTTTCAGGATCGCGCAGGGCGGTGCGGCTGGTAGAGGCCTTGGCGAGCGCCGTTTCGATGGTGAGTACGGCATCCGCCTCTTTGGCGGCATCCTCAGGCGAATCGCCGGCAAGGGTGAACATTTTGGTCACGTGTTCGCGATATTGCTGGCGAATGGTTTGGAAGCGCTTGCCATCCGAAAGGTAGTATTCGCGATCCGGCAGGGATATACCGCCCTGGCCGACACTGGCGATTTGTTTGGATGCATCCTTTTCGTCAATCTGTACCCCGAAGCGGAAGAGCGGCGCGGGGTCGCCTTTTTCGGCGAGACCGCCTAGCAGCGGAGCGAGGCTTTTGGTGTCGTTGAGCGCGGCGATGCGATCTAGGGCGGGCTTGATCGGCTCGAGGCCTTTTTGTTCGATCAGGTCGGTATTCATGCAGGCGGCATAGAAGTCGCCGTACTTTTTCTGAAGTGGGGTCTTGGGATTCTTGGATGCGGCGTCGAGTTCCTGCCACAACAGGTAGCGATTGCGCTCGCTGAGAAGCGAGAACGAGCGAGCCCAGCGGACCTGGTCGGCTGGAATTTGATTGTCCTTGACCCAGTTTCCGCATGCGTATTGGTAGAAGTCTTCACAGGGGTCGGCGGATTTATCGATCGCCGAAAGATCGAAGCTCTTGGAGGCTGCGGGCGGCGAGGGCTTGGAATCGTCACTGGAAGATGGGGCGGGAGATTGTGCCACTGCAATTCCGGCTGCAATCAGGAATACAGGCGCGAGTTGAGAAAGCTTCATTGGTTCTCCTCTTGGTTTTCGAATTGACAGGCCGCGCTCGTTCGGCAAAGGAGGGGGAAGAGGGGGCCTGGAAGAAGTGCAGCGGGATCGAGCGTCGCTGCGCCGCAGAAAAGATTACCAGACGCAGCCGACGGACGGCTTCAGGAATCTGAACGGAAGAAAATGTTCAGCCGGTGCATGAGATTTGCTAAACTCCGCTAACAGTTCCCCCGAAATGGAGAAGACGGAATGAGTTTGAGACGGAAGCTTGCGCTATTTTTATGCCTTGCGTTTACCGGAACGGCATTTTTGCCGGCCGTTGCCGCCCAACAACAGGAAAAGGCAGGAGTCAGGCGCACGCTCGTAAGGGCCGGGCATGTGCTCGATGTGAAGACGGGCAAGATTGCAGATGCGCAGACGATCGTGGTGGTCGGCGATACCATCCAGTCGATTGCGCCGACGGCGTCACTGACTGCCGAGGCGAGTGACGCGGTGGTGGACCTGGGCGGGATGACGGTGATGCCAGGTCTGATCGATGTGCACACGCACATCACCATGAACACGGACTTCGATCCATTTCGAGAGTTGACGTCGACCGATGCGAAGCAGGCGATCAATGGCGTGGTGAACGCGCGCTTGACGCTAATGGCGGGATTCACTTCGATTCGAAATGTGGGGGCGGGCGATTACACCGATGTGGATCTACGGGACGCCATCAACTCGGGCCAGGTGGCGGGACCGCACATGCTTGTGAGCGGACCGGCGATGGGAATTACGGGCGGGCATTGCGATGACAACCTGCTGCCGGCGCAGTATCACCAGGTGGGCGATGGTGTGGCCGATGGAATTGCGGCGGTCCAACAAAAGGTGCGGCAGAGCATTAAATATGGCGCGGACCTGATCAAGATTTGCGCGACAGGTGGCGTACTGTCGAAAGGCGATGATCCGCAGGCTTCGCAATACACGCTGGAGGAGATGCAGGCAATTGTCGCGGATGCGCATCGGCTGGGACGGAAGGTGGCGGCTCACGCGCATGGAGCACAAGGAATTCTTTGGGCGACGGAGGCTGGCGTGGATTCAATTGAGCACGGTAGCTACATCAACGACGCAGCCATCGCAGAGATGAAGATGCGGGGAACGTACCTGGTGCCGACGCTCTACCTGCAGGACTGGATGGTGGAAAAGGGTAATCTGCCTGCCCTCTATCACCAGAAGATGCTGGATGTGACGGCTGTGGCAAAGAAGAACATCAAGCACGCTATCGAGGCGGGAGTGAAGATTGCGCTCGGTACGGATGCGGCGGTGTATCCCCATGGGCTGAACGCGCATGAGCTGGACGTGTATGTGAATCAGATGGGCATGTCGCCGCTGGCCGCGCTGCAATCGGCAACCGTGAACGCGGCGGACCTGATGGGGTGGACCGCGAAGACGGGTTCGCTGGAGGCGGGAAAGTGGGCGGACATTATTGGAGTGGACAAGAATCCGTTGGACGATGTGCGTGTGCTGCAGGACGTGAAGTTTGTGATGAAGGCCGGGGTAGTTTACAAGGGCGAAGGCAGCGCAGCGAAGTAAGACGCGCCATGCGTCGAGCAGGGATTGGCGGGGGAGTGGGGTGGAGCGTAAATCTCAGGCGCTCCGCCTTGAACTCGAGTTCCTGACTGCGACGGCATGGCGCGCATTGCGGTGAACCTGGTGAGCGAAGGCCACGGACTGGTGCTGCATGCTGTAGTGCAAGCGCGCCGATTCGGATTCGAGGTCGGTGGGGACGAACCAATTTGTGGTTCGCTGTACCTTTGTGGAGCGACCGGCACTCCAGATCTTGATACTTAAAAAGCTGAGGGTGGGAAAAGCAAACAGGAGAGCAGCAAAAAGCTGCAAATGATCGCGGACTATGGAGAAGTGGGCGCCGATGCTCGATGGATCCATTAGATGATCTCCTTGTTGTGCGACCGAACCTGCGTAACGCCGGTCCAATTCAAAATGATCTCGCCCGTTTGATTCTCAGACTGTATTCCGGATGTCGGCAGCACACAATATGGCTTTAGTGCGCGCGAAGGAGCGCAGCAGTGCAGGGTAATTCGGCGACGGTAATGTCCCGCAATCGTTACTTAATGGGGAGGGTGGGCATTCTGGCACAGAATTCAGAGCAGTTAAGAAGGAGCTGTAGGCAGTGATGTTCCGGGTCCGCTCCTCGATGTCATGCAAAGGCGATCCATGGCGATTGGATATCCCCGAGCTTGCATCGAGATTTTTCGGCGGAGCGGACGGAAGCGGGGAAGATTCAGGTAGTGGGTCTTGACCCACTATCAAGATTTATCAGTTCTTTACACGGCGCCGTGGCCCCTGCCACACTGAAAGGTGGACACCCAGACCATCGTTATTCTTGATTTCGGCTCGCAGTACACGCAGCTGATTGCGCGTCGTATTCGCGAGTTGAACGTTTTTTCAGTCGTGCTTCCCTGCACGGTCCCCCTCGCGGAAATCGAGGCATATAAGCCGATTGGCATCATTCTGTCGGGAGGTCCGTCGTCGGTGTACGACGCGGATGCGCCTAATGCCGACCCCAAGCTGCTGGAGATGAAGGTGCCGACGCTGGGCATCTGCTATGGGTTGCACTTCATCGTGCATCACCTGGGCGGCAAGGTGCGGACGGCGCCGAAGCGCGAATACGGACATGCCGAGGTTGCGCTGGAGGACAGGTCAACGCCGCTGTTTGCCGGGCTGCCGCCCGCGATCCAGGTATGGATGAGTCACGGGGACGAGGCGCTGGAATTGCCTCCTGGATTTCGGCGCACGGCAGTGACGTCGAACGCGCTGGCGGCAATTGCGAATGATGAGCGGCGGACGTGGGCGGTGCAATTCCATCCTGAGGTGCACCACACGCCGCTGGGGCCGCAGCTGATCAAGAACTTTGTGTTTGGCATTTGCGGGGCAAGGGGCGACTGGACTCCTGCGCACTTTATCGAGACGACGGTTGCGGGCATTCGCGAGAAGGTCGGCAAGGGACACGTGATCTGCGGTCTCTCAGGCGGCGTGGATTCTTCGGTGGCGGCGATGCTGGTGCATAAAGCGATCGGCAGCCAGCTGACCTGCATCTTTGTGAACAATGGAGTGCTGCGCAAGAACGAGTTCCAAAGCGTGCAGAAGAATCTGCGCGACAAGCTGGGACTGAATATTGTTGCCGTGGATGCGAGCGAGCGGTTTCTGAAGCAGCTGGCCGGCGTCACCGATCCGGAGACGAAGCGCAAGAGGATTGGCGCGGAGTTCATCGCGGTGTTTGACGACGAGGCGAACAGAATTGCGCAACAGACCGGGGGCGTGGACTGGCTGGTACAGGGAACGCTCTATCCCGATGTGATTGAGTCGAGCAGCGTGAAGGGGCCGAGCCAGACGATCAAGAGCCACCATAACGTGGGCGGGCTGCCATTGGGGATGAAGCTGAAACTGATCGAACCGCTGCGTGATTTGTTCAAAGACGAAGTGCGGCGGATCGGACGGGACATGGGGATGCCGGAAGACGTTCTGGGGCGGCAGCCTTTTCC
Source organism: Occallatibacter sp. (assembly GCF_035317045.1). Classification (GTDB taxonomy): domain Bacteria; phylum Acidobacteriota; class Terriglobia; order Terriglobales; family Acidobacteriaceae; genus Telmatobacter. The sequence continues at coordinate 200,866 of NZ_DATHHT010000033.1, read as the reverse complement.
GGGACCGGGGCTGGCGGTGCGCATCCTCGGGGAAGTGACGGCGGACCGCGTGGCGCTGTTGCAGGAAGCCGATGACATCGTGGTCAGCGAGATCAAGGCGGCGGGACTTTATTCGAGCATCTGGCAGAGCTTCGCGGTGCTGCTGCCGGTGATGAGCGTGGGCGTGATGGGCGACCAGCGGACGTATGCCTACACGTGTGCGGTGCGGGCAGTGTATTCGGAAGACGGCATGACGGCGGATTGGACTCCGCTTCCGCACGAGGTGCTGAAACGCATCTCGAGCCGGATTGTGAACGAGGTGCGCGGGATCAATCGCGTGGTCTACGACATTACGTCGAAGCCGCCCGGCACGATCGAGTGGGAATAGGACACTAGAGATTTATCAACAATTATCGGGCTGCGCGCATGCGAAGAACCTACGGCTGCCGCGGGTGCTACACTCCCTGTCAACTGGGAGTTGCTCTCCTTTTCGAAGAAAGGGGCAATTGTGAATCACCGCATCTTGGGGATTTGCTATTTCGCATGTCTTCTGCTTCCGCCCGGCAACTCTAGTGACTCACGCCCAGACAATCTTCTGTTGGTTGCGAACCAAATGGAGCACAGCGTTTTGCTTGTGGATCCTATGTCCAAACAGGTTCTGGCCACAGTGGGAGTTGACATTAACGGACACGAAGTCGCTGTCTCCCCGGACGGTCGCTTCGGCTACGTTCCCATTTACGGAAACACATGGGTGGGAAAGCCCGGTTCGAATGGAAGTACGATTCAGGTCGTCGACCTGCGCCGGGCGAGGACTGTTGCCGTCATCGATCTCGGCAAAGAAGTTCGTCCGCACTGCGCGCACTTTGGTCCAGACGGACGGCTGTATGTTTCGGCTGAACTCGCCAATGCCATCTATATCGTCGACACTAATGCTCGCTCTCTCGTGGGCGAGATTGCTACCGGGGCCAGCCATACCCACATGTTCGTGATCTCTCCCGACGGCCGGAGGATCTACACCGCCAATAACGAAGCGGGTAGCGTGAGTGTTCTCGATTTGCGAGCGCGGACTCTGCTCACGACGATTCCAATCTCTAAGAAAGTGCAGCGCATCTCGATTTCACCCGACGGCAGGTTTGTTTTTACGCAGGACCAGGAAACACCACGCATCGTGGTCATCGATACTGCAACCAACGCGGTTGTCCGATCGATTTCCCTCCCGAGGATTGCATTCTCTTCCATAATCACAAAGGACGGCCATTGGCTCCTTGCCAACTCCGAATCAGGTAAGCTCTTCGTGGTTGATCTGGCCAGTGGAGCAGTTGCAAAAACGTTTGACACCCCGGATGTGCCGGTTTTACCAACCCCAGGAGAATTCGCGCTGGCGCCAGACGGCATACGCGTCTACTTGACCTGTCCCCAGGGCGGTACGATCGAGGTCCTGAATCTTAAAGATTCGAAGATGGAAGAGCCCATTCGGCTCACCAAAGGTGTGGACGGCATTGCTTGGGTACCTTCAGCGTCACATTGACCTGTTTGCGGGGCGTAACTTTCTTCCAGATTGCCGGCTGGCGCAAAGCAGAATCAGAGACAGTGATCGAGACTGTTGCAAAGTTGACGTGACCCAACCCAACTGTGGTAACCAGGCCACAGCACTCATTGAAACGGATCATTCTTGGATTCGAGTTCCGCTCGGATAGTGGGCAATCCGGAGGTAGTGCGTTTAACGAGCGTGCTCAGATTTTCACTTCAGGTTCGGTCTAGTCTCGGTGCGCGATCCATTATTGTTGCATGTGTGAGGAACTCGGGGAACCGCCGAGTCTCACTATGCAGCTGGAATTGAGGATGGAATGATGGAGAAGAGTTATCGGCCGCAGGAAGACATTGTTACGTTGATGGTGCAGTTTGAGCAGGACGTGAAGGACTCGCCAGAGCTTCCGGATGCGGCGACGCGATTGCTGAGGGCGCGGCTGGTGTTTGAGGAGGCGCTGGAGTTTGTGCGGGCTTGCGGGTGCACGGTTGCGAAGGCCGGGGAGGACGGGACGAAGACGACAGTGATCGATGAGATCAGCGTGGTGGCCGCGCCCGAACTTGCACCGGACTTTACGGAATACGTGGATGGGTGCATCGATCAGCTTGTGGTGACTTACGGGGCGCTGGTTGCGGCCGGCGTGAAGGCGCAGAGCGCGTGGGATGAAGTGCAGCGGAGCAACATGAGCAAAGCGTGGCCGCATTGCAGCGAGTGCAACGCTGTGCTGGTGCGCGGGACCGGCGAGGAACTGGTTCACCCGGACGTTGCGGCAGCGCATGGCGGGAACTGGCACACGGTTCTGAAGGTGCACAAGCGCGAAGATGGCAAGTTCATCAAGGCGCCGACGTATTCGCCTGCGAATCTAAAGCGCGTGATCACGGAGCAGATCGAAGAAGCGAGAGCTATTGCCCCTCGGGCTTGATCACCGGCGCCCGGAGCGGCGTGGTTTCGATCTCGATGCGGGTGTCATGAGGGAAGACGACATCGCGACCGGAGTGCAGGAAATTGTCGTAAACAGAAAGAGCAGCGGCATAAAATCCGATGCCTGCGGCGATATTGCGATTCCCGGCTGCAACGCCAACGATGCGGCCGACCAATCCAAAGCCATTAGAGGCGACGCCGGTCTGGGCGGTGAGGTTGCCGTCTTCATCGAGGGCGCGGCCCGCAAGCATCGTCAGCAGCAGTGGCGCGATGACGCTGGACTGGTTGCGCGGAGTGATGGTGCCTTCGGCGTCGAGCGAGAGATTCTGACTCTTTTCCGTTGCGGCCCCGGCGAGCGCGCCCTCGACTTCGCGGTTGTACCCCTCGGGGAACTGAACCTTCTGGAATGTGAAGCGGAGCTTTCCGTTGCGCCCGAATGAGCGGGCTGCCTTGGCGACGGCGACTTTGCCGATGAGCCTGGATCCCTGCGGAACGACCAGGTATTTCTCGCTGTCGTAGACAGGTTCGACGACGAGGGCTTCGACGGAATCGCCGGGCTTGGCGGTTGCAGAAGTCAAATCGCGCGCGAGCGTAGCATTGACGGACCAGATTTCAGGCTTACCCGCGCCGGAAGCACTTGGCGAAGGTGGAGGCGGAGCGGTGGCGGATGCGGGCAGGACGACCGGCGCCGCAAGCTCGAAGGACCATGCGGTGTTGGCATCGATGCGTTCGGGATGGTAGGGAAGCTGATGGTAGAGCAACTGAAGTGCGCGATCGCCTTTGCCAGGTGCGGTGAAGTAGGCGATGCGGTCGTGGAGGTTGGCCTTGGCTTCGGCCCAGCGGCGCGCGATGAAAGACTGTTTTGGCGAGACTCCGGAGGCACGGAGTTTGATCACGGGTGCGCCGTCGGCGGCGGGAGCAGCGGCGATGGACACCGGGCCTGTGGGAAGTTCGAGTTTGTCGAACTGGACTTCGACGGTGTGGAAGGGCGTGAAGTCGCCGCGCAGGCGGGCATGCCAGCGCGTCTTTGAGTCGGCCTGAAGGGCAATGACGCGGCCTTCGAGCGGAGTGTTCTGGGGTACAACGAGTTTGCCATCGGAGTAGATCGGGTGGATCAAGTGCGCTTTGATGGGCTGGCCGATTTTGACCGGATAGTGACGGCTTACTTCGACCTGGAGGCTGGTTCCTTTCGCGAGGACCGGTTGGGAAGAGACAGCGGGCTTGGCTGGTTCCGGCACAGGTTTGTCAGACCGGTACTCAAGAGATTGCGCGCACGCAAAAGCACTGAAGATGAGGGCTGCCGGGACCAGAAGAAGGCAGGAATGGCAGCGGAGGGAAAGAGACATCAAGGAAGCTCCTGCTTGCGGAAATTGTACTTCTGAGACGCGCCAGAGTGCGAATCGCGAGCCAAAAGGTGGGTCAGGTTGTGGCAGGTCGAGTACGCAGGGCAGCGATCTCCTTGTTCAGCGCTTCGAGCTTTAACAGAAGTTCGTCATGACGCTTGTCGGCGATAGACGGGTCCTTGCCTTCGACGTAGAAGGAGCCGTTGGGCTCGAGTTCGCAACGATGCACTTCGTGGACGTGCTCGTAGCCCTGGCGATGGATGACTTCGATGAGTTCCTCGCGGGTAAGGGCTTCGTGTTGCAGAGCCTTGCCATCGATGTTGCCGTCCCGGATGAGGACGACGGAGCGGCCTTCGAGCGCTCGCGTGAGGCGCGGAGAACGGAAGAGCACGCGGACGACGAGCCAATTGATGGCAAGCAAGGTAAAGGCGCCAATGATGCCGCCGGAAACGGAGTTGTCGTCGCCGATGATGGCGTTCTGAACGGTGTTTGATAGTGAGAGCAGGACGACGAGATCAAAGGGGTTCAACTGCGCCAGCTCGCGCTTTCCGAAGATGCGCAGCAGAAGGACGAGTGCGAGGTACACGATGACGGGTCGCACCACCTTCTCGATGATGGGAATGGGGAGCTGGAACATGTGGTCAAAGGCTGGAGTGAGAATCATGGAGCGAGGATAACGTGCCGCTTATTGCTTTGCCAGTCGAATGGAAAGGTTTTGCGTCGGAAATGCCGTTACCTCTGATCTCCGCAGCCAGTTCTCCAGGAAAATATCGATCTGCACGTACGATAAAATTTGCGCATGCGATTCTGAGCCTCATTGCAAGGTCGCAAATTCCAGAAGGAAACCAGAGGACCGCGTGCCTGTGATCGAGCGGAACATATTTGCCGAGATGGCGCCATTCAGGGTGGAGCCGCGGTTTGTTGGCCGCGTGTGGGGATGGAAGGATTTGCATCCCTGGTATGACCGCAAGGCAAAGGACGAACCCATCGGCGAGGTTTGGCAGACGGGAGATGATTGCGCGGTTGCGACAGGTCCGCATGCAGGCAAGACGCTGGGCGAAATCTTCAGAGAAATGCCGCGGGCGATGCTGGGAGAGAATGCGCCGTCGGGCGATTCACCGCTGTTGATCAAGGTAATTTTTGCTCGCGAGAAATTGAGCGTGCAAGTTCATCCGGACGATCGCCTGGCGCAGAAATACGGTGAGCCGCGGGGCAAGACCGAGTGCTGGTATGTGCTGGCGGCCGAAGCCGGAGCGCAGGTCGCAGCGGGGCTCAAGGCAGGAGTCACCCTGGATGCGGTGAAAGCGGGCATCGAGGGCGGCACATTGGAAGAGAGTCTCAAGATGCTGCCGGTGCACGCGGGCGACATGATCTATGTGGATGCTGGAACGGTGCACGCGATCTGGCCTGGATCGGTGCTGCTGGAGACGCAGCAGAATTGCGATCTGACGTACAGAATGTATGACTACGGGCGCGGCCGCGAGCTGCATATTGAGAAATCGCTGGAGGCCATGCGGCTGAAGACGAAGGCCGGCAAGGTGATGCCGAAGGTTTTGAAGGATCGCACGGTGCTGGTGGAGGACGAGAATTTCTGCGTGGAGAGAATCCCGGTCGAAGTTAGTCGTTCGAGTACGAGCCTGCGCCGCGAGGGCGAGGCAAGAACGGGGTTGGCGTATTTGTTTGCGGCCGAGGGGAGTACGCGGCTGACGAGCGCCGGCTTCGGAACGGTGGACTTGCAGGCGCGCGGGATTGTCGCAGTTCCGGCATCGTCTCCGGTTTTTGCCATTCAGGATATGGGAGGGCTGGATTTGATTCGGATTACGCCGCGCTGGCCCGCGAAGACCGCATGACGAACCGAGGCTGGCGGGAGTCGATAGTTGCGTACATTCGGGTCGAGGCGCAGCCCGAAGACAAATTTGGCCACCAACCAAGGCTCTATGCACTCGCCAGACAGGTCGGCCAAGGGATGGACTATGACGACGACATTCTGTTTGCCGCGGCCTGGATGCATGACCTTGGAGTGTTTGTGGGGCATCGGCCGAAAGATCCTGCGCAACTTTCCCGGTGGGATCACGTTCCGTACACCATATGCCGCAGCAGGGAACTTTTGACAGAGTGGGGGTTCCCCGGGGAAAAACTGGACGGGGTTGAGTCGGCTATCCGTAATCACCAGGCCAAGGACGAACCAACAACAGTGGAGGGTATGTTAATTCGAGACGCAGACATTCTGGAGCAACTGGGCGCAATCGGAATCCTGCGGGCAGCGGTAAAGGTGGGACGGGATTCGCGTTACCCCAGTTTCAGTTCAATTGTTCCGGTTTTAAGGAATGCGGTTAACCATTTGGCCAACCAGACACGTCTAATAGGCTCAAAGGCCATGGCTGAATCAAGAGCAGAGATGCTACGCTCATTTCTAGATGCCATGTACGATGAGGCAGGCGACCTGCTTCATTAGGTGAATTTTTCTTCGCGCGCCTGCCTCGGCATGCGGCATGCACCACATTGTAGTGGTTTCCCAATTCGATCTGCCAAACTTGCTGACTGTTGAACGCTTTTCCCGCGCAAGCCACAAACCGGGAGAGTGAAAAATCCGGGAGGGAGAGACAAGAATGCGATGGAAGTTGATGGTTTTGCCGGTCATGGCTTTATTTTCTATTGGAGCGGCATTAACGGCGCGTGCACAGGTGACATATTCGGCCGAGGAAGGGAAGCTGCCATTCACAGTTGGTGCGGGATTTTCCGATTTTTCAGATGACTGGGGCATCAAGAATCCGCGCCAGGTTGGAATCACGATGTGGGTGGACTGGCGCCTTCCGCATATGCCGCCGCTTCTGGACGGCCTCGGGCTGGAATTTGAGGGCCGCGACGTGAATTACGCAACCCCTTCCTATTTGCCGGGCCACCGAATGGATACAGCACTGGGTGGGCCAATTTATGAGTTCCGCCGGAAGGGACGGATCCGCCCTTTCGCGAAGTTTGTCATGGGAATCGGCAGCATCGATTTCCCGAGCCCGGGGGCAACGTACTCGCACGACACAAGGTCTGTCTTTGAGCCCGGCGCGGGCGCAGATATACGGTTCTGGAGTCGCTTTTCCGCGAGAGCTGAGTACGATTACCAGTTCTGGCACGCGATTTTCGGTCCGCACGATTTGAATCCCAATGGAGTCACAGTTGGCGTGGTGTACGACTTAGGGCGTTCGTCGAAGTAAGAGCGCGACGGATCGAGGCTGGACTATAGCGTTGCAGAGCGAGAGAGGGCGTCCTGAACTGGCGCCCTCTTTTTGCGTGGGAGCGACGGCACGCCTTTGATCCGTAGGGAAACCTCTGTTGAAGTTTGCAGGTGCATTCTCCATTATGATTTGCCTGGAAAGAATATGAACGAATCGTCATCCGGTGCACTGAAATTTAGAAACTCTGTCACGGACTGGGCCCTGCGTGCAGTCATCTTTGCGGCGTTTGTTTTCTTTGGCGGCGGGAAATTCAACACGAATACCAATGCGGCATGGATTCAGCTGTTCAACGACATCGGTTTCGGACAGTGGTTCCGCACCGCGACCGGAGTTGTAGAACTTTTGGGAGCATTCCTGACGCTGTTTCCGCAAACGGTTTCGGCGGGACTCGCCCTTTTGGGAACGACCATGGTGGGCGCGATTCTGATCGACGTGATCGTCCTGCGCCGGATTCCCGATGCCTTGATTCCGTTTGCGATTCTAGGCGGGTTGATTGCGCTTTGGTTGCGCCGCCGGCGAGTTTGATCACCTGCGGACGAATCGGGACGGCATCACGGGAAATCGATGGCGCGGGGCTTGAACAGGCCATCGCTGTCCGGTAATCCAGATGCGGAGTGCGGCACGCAGTGATGCGGGGTGGGAAAGCTGGCCGCATACGAACGCGTGACGTGCAGTCGATCCATGAAGACATAGCGCGTGCGGACGCCGTTCACGGTGGATGGGAACTGCGCCGGAATGCGTTGGCGGTCGACGTAGATTACGAGGGCAGTTTCGCGGGGATTGTCGAAACTCTGCCCCACGCCAACGGCGAAGAATGCAGGATTTTGCTGCATGAGCTTGCGAGCGATCTGGTGCTTGGCGGCCAGAGCCGGCGCCATGGCGGATGCGGCGAGCGGGGGCAGGCCGGCAGCGGTGGCCGTTAAGGGCGCCGAACCGACAGCGACCGCGTGGGCGGTTGAGGGAATGACGACAGTACGCACGCCCTCGACAAGCACGGGAACTGCCGGCGCGAGATTCTCATCGACATACACAATTAACGTCGCTGAGCCCGGCGCATCGTTGCTCTTTCCGGGGGCAATGCCGAGGATGCCGACCGAAGGATTGATAAGCGCCCGGCCAGCGGCAAGCGCAGACTGCTGGCGCGATGATTCACCGTCGGTGAGCGCGCGACCCTGGGCTGAAGCAATGGTGCTGTCTCCGTAGCTGAGGCAACTTACGGCGTGGTCGGCGGTACCGACGAAGGAGAAACTTGAGTCGCCCGCCATCTGCGTGCCAAGGGCATTCAGCACGTCGGGGGCGGGGCTGGCGATGCCGTGGCTGACCCCTGAGGCGTCGATGCCGCCGGCAAAAAACAGTCCTACTGGTTCAGCATCGGTTGTGTCGACAATCAGCGAGCCCGAGTCGCCCGCGTCGCCGAAGCGATCTCCGCTAACGGCAATCTGGTTGGTAAAGGTCTTGGTGAAGTACGGCTTGGTTTCGGCGCAGTCGCGATAGTAATCGACTGCGACATCGAGCGCGATGGCGTTGACCCTGCCGCAGGTGAGGCCGGTAGTGCGGCCACTTTTAGCGACGCGCAACTGCAGGGTTGCATTTTCGCCTCTACCGCCGGTAGACGAGATTCCAGGAGGTGCGGCGCCAAGCGAGCCGTCGGGCTGTCTCGGTCCGAATTCGAGAATGTTGCCACCGGGATCGACGGTATGCGATGCAACCTGGGCGATGGCGGCGTCGACATTGGTTTGCGGGGAACGAAGTGGGAGCCATGCAGTCAGCGCGGCAACAGGAATGGTTCCAGCGCCGTCGCCGTTGGGGGTGCAGTTGTTGTCAATGAGCCCGGGCTGAACGATCGTGTCGCCGACGGTGGCCTGGTCGCTTCGCGCCAGAACATGGTTGTTGCTGAGCAGGTACTGACGGCCGCTTGCGTCCTGAACCAGGGCGCCGAGGGTTCCGCTGCAGCAGTCGACAATGTTGTTGCCTTTTTCGTCGAAGTCGTTGTTGTTGCCTCCGGAACTGCCGAGGAGGATTGATGCCGACTGGGAGCCTTGGTGGGCAGCGGGATTGCTGTTTACGCCGGGAGAATTCAGAAGCAGGGCAGCCTCAATCTTCGCGGAGGAACCGGGGAGCGTTGCCACGACATACGTGACTCCGGTGCCGGAAACGATTGCTGGTGCGGAATACGTGACGGAGCAGGACGTAAATGCCCGACGGGAGCGCTGGCAGGTGGTCGCGCTCAATGTGCCTTCGCCGCCAGTGCTGCCGGAAGGGGAATTCGCAAGCGCAAAGTGGATTTCGCTGTTTCCACCCGCTTCGGCCAAGTAACTGGTTAGGGTCACGGAACCATTTGGTCCCACAGCGGCGTTTTCCGGTGTGAGCGGCTGCAGGAATCCAGGCGTGAGTGTCAGGCGGGAAGTTGCGCGGAGTCCCGGCTGAGACTTCAGGGTTGCGGTGACCAGGACCTCGGCCCGGTCGGAGCTGAGATAACCGGGAGGTGTGTACTGGCCCTGTTCGTTAATTTTGCCAGGACCTGAGGCCGGATCGCCTCCACTGACGGACCAGGCGACGGGAGCGGCTCCGCCACCGACGAGCGTTGCCGTGAATTGGTGAACGGGGGCCGCGTGAGCATTGAGAACATTACAACCTGTGCAACTGGTGTCAATGAACGCGGTGCCCGGTGAAATGGAGAAGGCCATATTGGACGTAGTCGCGGTCACTGGGCCGCCTCCGCATCCGGCCAGAAAGGCTGCTCCCATCAAAAGAAGTCCAGAAATGATCCTCAGGCATGGCCTGCGGTAACTGTTAGTCGCCGAGAGGACACACGCAGATTGCTGGTGCTGAACGGGATGTATGGCTTGCTGCACCGGAGGCAGATTGTCCTTGGTTGGAGCTGGTCCCGTCCGGTTCGACGAGAGCGCAAATTCAAGGTTAGCTCTTTTTGACCGAAGCGATGCTGCGCATGAGCCCCTAATTGATCAAAACGTAACGTTTACAACAGCCGTTTCGACGAAAAAACGAGCGGCCTGTCCTGTCCTGGCGAATCCGGCTTTGCTCCGCCGACAGGGAAAGATCGTACGCTTCAACGCGACTGTACCGAAGTGGGACACCCAATCTCCCAAAGTGGTAGCTCCTATGGTGTCATAGCGGCCTACGATCATAGTAATCATTACCTATGGGTCGTTATCTTGATTACTTTTGGTGCAACGTGCAGAAAAGCAAGACTTTCTCGTTCAACGCAATCCTTCGGGCCCTCGCCGTCAGCGATTTAGGAACCGTGAGGCAATCCGGTCGGGAGCAGGGCCGCCGTTTTCTCGTCGATGACGGGGGACAAGCCGCGATGGTGATTGTGATTTTCATTGGGCTGTTTGTTCTGGGCTTTCTGGCGCTCGGGCTCGACGTCGGCTACCTGTTTCACCAGAAGCGGATGGCACAGGCAGCAGCCGATGCCGCTGCCGTCGCAGCCGCCGAGGAAGCCAACGCCGGAAATAATTCAAATGAGCAGACAGTCGCCAACGCGATGGCGAAGATGAATGGATTCGATCCAGCGGCTTCGGTGAATGCGGCGACGGTGACGCTGAAGACTCCAACGACAGGGAATTACTCGGGGTCGGCGAGTTTTATTGAAGCGGATGTCTCCAAGCTTATCCCGACCTTTTTTCTGTCTTCATTCAATCGAAGCGCGAGCAGCATGAAGGTTTCCGCCCGCGCGGTGGCCGGGGGTGGATTGAGCAGTCCAACCTGTATCTGCCTTGAAGCACCCACGGGCCAGGGCCTGACGATGAGCAACAACGGCCAGATAAACGCCACACAATGCGGCGTGACGGTGGACTCGAGCAGCAGCAATGCCGTGGGGATTGTGGGCAGCGCGACACTGAATTCGTTATCGCTGGGCACCGTGTCGAACACCTGGAACAGCGCCAGCAACCTGGGCAACAACGTCAACAACAATGGTCAGATCGCTTCATCGAAGATTGTGGCGGGGATTACAACCCAGTGCAAGCCGGTGCTGACGGTGCCGACACTCCCCGTCGGGATTACCTGCTATGACAATCCGGTCCAGGGTTATACGGTCTCGACTGGGTATACCGGCAACTACACGCTTCCAGTGGCCGGCGAAACAGCAACGAGCAATACTCTTTGTTTCAAGAGCCTGAATACGAGCAACGCCCGCTCGGTGACTTTCACGCCCGGTTACACCTACTACATCCAAGGGGATTTGACGACCGGCGGGGGCGCGCCCATCTCCGGTAGCAATATGCAGTTGTATGTTGGCGGAAATGTGAACTTCACCAACAGCGCGACGGCAACGCTTTCGGCTCCGACCGTCAGTGGTGTTCCTCAGACGCTGATTTACGCAATGGGAAACACTGTGTCGATCCAGGGTGGGACAAACTCCAATCTTTCGGGCCTGGTGTACGCGCCAAATGCAGCGGTGACCCTGAACAACGGGACGGGTACGACGCTGACGATGGACTTTGTGGCACAGACGCTTTCGATTTCGGGGGGAGCGGCACTGAACAGCTATTCGATATCGAGTCTGGGAACTTTGAATCTTTCCGTAGCCAAGCTGGTGGAATGAGGGGTAGTTATATGATCTGGAATTGTCTGAGTTCTACCAATTGTCGATCGATCCTGGTGCGAATGCACAAGCGGTTGATGAACAATGCGGGAAACGCCGCACTCGAGTTTGCGTTTGCATTCGGAATCTTTGGAACTCCACTGCTGTTGGGGACCACGGAACTCTCCATGCTGATTTATGACTCGATTGAATTGTCGAACAGCGCTCACGCAGGCGCGATGTACGGCATGATCAGTTCAACATTTGCCGGGGACACTGCGGGAATCCAGAACGCTGCGCAGGCAGAGGCAGCTGATTTCGGGACGAACGTAACGGTGACACCGACCACCTACTACGCATGTTCGAACGCCGTGGACGGGACGCAGTATTCATCGGAGAGCGCGGCGGCGGCCGTGTGTCCGGCAAGTGCCGGCAACCACTACCTGCAGTTTGTGAAGGTCGTCTCGAGCATGAGCATCAACCCGCCGGTAACTTGTCCGGGATTGCCGAAGACGTGGACGGTGAGCGGAACCTCGGTGATGGAAGTGCAGGAATAACTGTGAGACGGTTGAATCAAGATTGCCGGAGTAAGAACGAGCAGGGCCAGGCCATCATTGAAGTGGCGATAGCGTTGCCGATCATCGCAGCGTTCACTTTGATGATGATCGAGATCTGTCTCGCGTTCTACAGCTACTGCATGATTTCCGAGTCGGCTCGCGAAGGAACGCGGTATGCGATTGTGCGTGGGGCGACGTGCCAGACCAGCAGCGGATCTTCGTGCACGGCGTCGGCATCGACAATCAACAACGCAGTGACTCATCTTGGTTGGCCGAATCTCGGCAGCGGCACACTGAGCGCGAATACAACGTATCCAGATGGCAATGAGAATACCGGTAGCCGTGTGCAGGTTGTGGTGAGCTATACCTTGAATTACAACATTCCCTTCGCGCCGAAGGGGACGCTGCACATGTCGAGCACATCGGTGATGTATATCGTGCAGTAACTCCAGTTGCTCGCATTCCCCTTCCGAATTTTCCTTGCTTCGTTGCGTCCGGACATCCCAATGCGTTGATGTATCGTCAAAGCGGGATGTTCGGGGCGTATTTATGCCACAACTGATCGCAATGCGGGGCGATATCACCACCTTGAGGGTGGATACGATTGTGAATGCGGCCAATATTTCCTTGCTGGGCGGTGGAGGCGTGGATGGCGCTATCCATCGCGCTGCGGGACCGGAGTTGCTGGCGGAATGCAGGAAGGTGGGTGGCTGCGAGACTGGCAATGCGAAGGCGACGCCGGGATTTCATTTGCCGGCGAAGTGGGTGTTTCATGCTGTTGGGCCTGTCTGGCAAGGCGGCGGGCACGACGAGGACGAATTGCTGGCGAGCTGTTATCGGCGATGTCTTGAACTTGCAAAGCTGCACCAGGTGCGTACGATTGCGTTTCCGGCGATCAGTACGGGCGTCTATCAATTTCCGCCAAGACGAGCGGCGCGGATTGCGATCGACACGGTAAGAGAAGATGTTGATGCGAGCGGAGTCGAAGTAGTGCAGCTTGTCTGCTTCAATGCCGAGACGCTGGCAATCTACGAAGGGTTTCTCGTCGAGGCGCCGCGAGCGCCGATCGTCTGATTCTTCGCAACCTTCGCACACACAATGAATCAATGCAATTGAGGAGTTGAGATGGAGTATGTGAATTTTGGCCGCACCGGACTTAAGGTCTCGCGGATTTGCCTGGGCTGCATGACTTACGGCAAGCCGCCGGCTCCTGGTGAGTTGAAGGGCGGTCGGCATTTGTGGGCGTTGAATGAAGAGGAGAGCCAACCGTTCCTGCGGCAGGCGCTGGAACTGGGGATCAACTTCTTCGATACGGCGAATGTGTACTCGAGCGGCGACAGCGAACGCGTTGTGGGCAAGTTTCTGAAAGCGAATGCGCGGCGCGAGGCGGTGGTGATTGCGACCAAGGTGCATGGGGTGATGCGCGAGGAGCCGAACGGGCGCGGGCTGTCGCGGAAGGCGATTCTGTTTGAGCTGGATCAGAGTCTGAGCCGGCTCGGCACGGATTATGTGGACCTTTATCAGATTCATCGTTGGGACTACGAGACGCCGATCGAGGAGACGCTCGAGGCGCTGCATGACGTGGTGAAGGCCGGGAAGGTGCGCTATATCGGTGCGTCGTCGATGTTTGCATGGCAGTTTGCGAAGGCGCTTTTTCTCGCGGAGCTGAATGGGTGGACGCGGTTTGTTTCGATGCAGAACCATTACAACCTGCTTTATCGCGAAGAAGAACGGGAGATGATGGGGTTGTGCGCGAACGAGGGCATCGCGGTGATTCCGTGGAGCCCGCTGGCGCGCGGGCGATTGACGCGGGCATGGCAGGCGGAGACGACGAAGCGGGCTGAGACAGACAAATTCGGCAACACAATGTATGCGCGGACCGAAGAGGACGATAAAAAGGTCGTCGACCGGCTTGGTGAGATTGCGGAGAAGCGCGTGGTGCCGCGGGCACAGGTCGCGCTGGCATGGATGCTGAGCAGGCCGGGGATTACGGCGCCGATTGTGGGAGCGACGAAGCCGCATCACCTGACGGACGCGGTGGCTGCGCTGGAGGTGAAATTGACGGCGGAGGAGATTGCCGCGCTGGAGGAGCCTTATACGCCGCATCCGGTGCTGGGGTTCAGTTAAGCTGCAGCTGCGAACTGGTCATACCCCTATTATCCCGTCTCTCGCAGTAAGTTATTTACTTTCACTAGTCTAGCGGGAGCTTTGCCGTCAAGGTGCTCCGATCACTGGAGTTAGCCGTAGAGCCCTCTCAGCAAATGGCTTGGAGGTCTTTTCGCACTGATTCCAGTTCGAAGAGTGTTCGTGCGGCCCTCCGGGGCTGGCGCTCGAAAGATGATCGAGGTCGGATGCACAGATTCAAGTCTAGGCCAATTGGCAAAATAACCTGCAAAAGCCGGCAAACTTTTTGGCGTTTGTTTTGAGTGGGTTAGGCAGCGATGACGGGAACCGGCGCTTGACAGCCGAATTGCACGCTTCGCAGAGGCTGGGGTGAGGTTCGTGCTCTCCAACGTCTCAGAATCTAGACATGGAGCACCCGCTCCTCTTGCAGATCGAGAGAACCAGACCTAGGCCGCCCGCCGAAACTTCTGGGATTGCAATGCTGTCAGAAGTATCGCTATCGCTTTAGCGCAGGGAGTCCTACCTGACGCCGGAGTTGGTCGAAGCGCGGGTCAGAATGAAGATTGTCCAGGCGCTCAATCATCTATGCAGGCCTGGGAGACAAAGACAAGGCATTCGTCTGGCTCGGTCAATGTTATCGCGAGATCACGAGGTCTGCTCGACGAGACCGCTTCTTCCCCGGTCCCCAAAAGCGAGGGACCGGGGGTACCCTCAACTGGATAGCGCCTCGACAGCGGGGCCACCCGCCCGAAGGGGCCCCTCGCTTTTGGGACCGGGGAGGTGACGAGAAGCCCGAACTACGCAACCTCCCGCCACCCTTCGCTGTATCTTGCGCATGACGATCGTCAAAACTTCAACTTCTTATTTCGCCTGCGCCAGCCCCGCAACAACCTCGGCAACTTTATCGAGTATCTGGTTCCAGCCCTCGAGTTGACCGCTATTCTTCGCGCTCTCCATGGGTTCATTTCCAATGAAAGTGAGTTTCGTCTGGCCGTTTCCGAGATCCTCAAAGAGGGTCACGTCGTATGCACCCTCGATGGCCTCATGCTCTATTCCTAATTGCTCAGGCTCAATCTTGTTTCCCTCCGAGTCAGAGAAGTACATGGAGGAAACGATCTTCTCGTGCAGAACAATCTCGTGGTATTCACCAGCATTCCAGAACTCCTGGCCATCCGGCATTCTCATGCAGCAGCGGAATTTGCCACCTACGCGAAAATCCATCTCGCAAAAAGGCGAAGTAAAACCCTTCGGCCCCCACCACTGCATCACATATTTCGGGTCTGTCCACGCCTTCCAAAGCAATTCGCGTGGGGCATCAAAAACTCTTGTGACAACCATCCGCTCTGTCTCGCTCACCGTGTTATTTGTCATCTCTGACCTCCTCTTTTTTCATTTGATTCACGACCACTTCCAGCTTGTCGAAACTTTCTTCCCAGAATCGGCGATAGGTAATTGCCCAGTCGCTGACTGTTTTTATCGCCCCCGGCCTCAGCGTGCACACACTCTCTCGTCCACGCTTGGTCTTGATCACAATGCGAGCCCGCACCAGGTAGGCAATATGTTTTGAAATCATCTGCTGCGAGAGTGCAAACGGCTCCGTCAATCCATGCACAGGGGCAGGCCCATGGCTGAGTCGTTCGATCATCGCCCTACGGGTGGGATCAGACAAAGCCGCAAATGTTGTACCCAACCTATCCACAACCATATGGTAGTGGATTTTATGTCGGTGTCAAGTAGGAATTTTGGCGGGGTGGCCCCAATCAAGCCGAGGGTCGCAGTGCATGAAAGGCCAGCGCATCCGTTATCAGCAAACAGGCGAGTTCCACTTCCTCACCTTCAGTTGCTATCGGCGCCGTCCTTACCTGGCGGCGGTCGAGGCCGGGAAAGGGAGATTGAGTCGGCATGGATTGCCAAGCACAGGGGCGGGCAGTTGCCGGAGTGGATGCGCTACCGGCAGTCAGCCTCTTCTTCCCCGGTCCCCAAAAGCGAGGGACCGGGGGCACCCTCAACTGGATAGCGCCTCGACATCGGGGCCACCCGCCGACCCAACGGCCGTCGGGCGAGAACTGGCCCTGGTCTTCAGTGGCCTGCGTCTGCGCGAGAACCAGCGGATGCGGGTCAGGCTGCGCGACCGGCAGTGCAAACAGGTCGGCGGCGGTTCCGGGGTTGATCTTCGCATAGATGAGGTATCGACCATCAGGAGACCAACTCTTGGGAACGGCCAACGTCGAAGAGCGAAGCAGGAGTTCCTGTGGGGTTGCGCCGTCCGTCGCTTTTCGATAGATCCCATGGGAACCCCAGTAAGCGACGTAGCGGCCATCGGGCGACTATGCCGGGTTCATGCCGCCGGAGGATCCCATCGTCAAGCATTGCCGGTGGCACAGCAGATTGGATTGGGCACAAATTCTGTTTCGCTTGCCGCATCGTCCTTCACCGGGGTGCTCGCCTATGTCTCCGGCCAGCGTCGGGGTCGATTTCGAGGCATCGGCTGATCACACGATGGAGGGGCGAGGGTGGAATTTCAGGATTCTGAGAACGCTTGCCGGTGATCATCTCCGCCAGGATGAGGCCCAGGGCGTAGATGTCCGAGCGTAGGTCGGCCTCTTTTCCTCGTGGTGGACCATGATGCTAACGGAAACTTGCTCACGACTGGCTGCTTCATCCACACAGCTTACCGGCTGGCCGATCCGGAGCGGTGAGTCGCAACTCAAAGAGTTCTGCTGAAAAATATAGACTCGGGCGGGAGCGGCAAAGGCAACAATGACCTTTGCCGTTCCGCCTGTTTGTGTCGGCAGCGGAGGTTCAGGGCTGCACCGATCGAACCAGTTCATCAGCAGTTCGACCGTGGTGATGATCGACCACTCCGAGGACTTGCGGGACTATATTGCGACCGTGCGGTATGCCCAGGGCGCAGCGGCCTCGGCGGCCGACAAACAGAAGCAACAACACTTGAAGAATGCTCCGGGCGCTCCGCCGATGTGACGATGAACGAAAGCACTAGCGGTGTTTTCGAGACTCGTTATTGAACCTTCAGGACCAGTTTGCCGAAGTGGGTGGCGGATTGCATTTCCTGGAAGGCTTCGCGGGCTTCCGTCCATGAGCGGGGTGCGAAAACGGGATGCAGCTTTGCGGCGGCGATGGCTTTGTTCATCTCTTCGAAGTCGTGGCGGGAGCCGACGTAGATTCCCTGGATGCGAATCTGCTTGTGAAGGATGAGCGGAACGGGAATGGGATCGGCGGGGCCGGAGAGGACACCGATCTGCGCGATGACGCCGCCCATCTTGACGGCGCGTAGAGACCGCGGGAGTGTTCCGACGCCGCCGACTTCGACGACGAGATCGACACCCTGGCCATTTGTTTGCTCGAGCACCCAGCGATCCCACTCGGAGGTTTCGCCGTAGTCGAGTCCCTTGTCGAGGCCGAGGGAGCAGGCGCGCTCGAGTTTGGCTTCGCTCGATGAGATGCCGAGGACGCGGTGGCCCTGGAGTTTAGCGAATTGCAGCGCGAAGATGGAGACTCCGCCGGTGCCCTGGATGAGGATGGTGGAATCGGGTTGGAGGTTGGCGCGGGCGAGCGCGTTCCAGGCGGTGACGCCGGTGCAGGGGAGGGTAGCGGCTTCTTCGAAGCTGAGGTATTCGGGGATGCGGACGAGACCGCTTTCTTTGAGGAGGATGTATTCGGCGAGTGTGCCGTCGATGTCGCCGCCGAGCGCGCCCTTTATGGTGGCGGGGGTGGGTGGGCCATCGAGCCAGTTCTGCATGAAGATGGCGCAGACGCGATCACCGGGTTTGAAGGCGGTGACGGCATCGCCGATGGCTGCCACTTCGCCGGCGCCATCGGAGCAGGGGATGCGGGGAAGGCGGAGTTTGGGATTGTAGGCACCCTTGACCATCATCAGATCGCGATAGTTCAGCGAAACGGCGTGAATTTTTACGAGCACTTCGCCGGGGCCTGCGACGGGCTTGGGACGCTCGACAAGCTCAAGAGAATCAATGCCGAAGGATGGGACTTGCCACACGCGCATGAGTCAGGACTCCAGTGAGGAATGATGCAAATGTGATTGGATGCGTGCGATCGTGGTACGGAAATTTGCAACCGACCGTAAAATGAAGATATGGCGCGCGGGTGGGAAAGTAAATCGGTGGAAGAACAGATGGCGAGTGCCACTGAAAAAAAGCCCCCGCGTCCCGGCGAGGTACTGATGACTGAAGCAGAGCGTCGGCAGGCTGTCGACCAGCGTGCCGCGAACGAACGGCGCAAGCAGGCATTGAACCTTCAACGCGAGAACATTCTTTCGCAGCGGACATCGAACGCATCGCGGCGGGCCGCACTGGCGTCGGCTTTGTCGGAGATTGAGCAACTGATCAAGGCGTTGGAATAAGCTGCGGAAATATCGACAGTTTCCGGTGCCGGCACTCTTGGACCGTAACGGCGATGGGAAGCTCTATGCTTTCGCTCCCCGCACTGGCTTTGAAAACGGCAGTGTAGGTTCCCGCCGGTAGTGCAACCAGCTTCGTTGCCGGGCTGGAACCTCCTATATTTGGCGAAATGGTCCCGCATCCGGATAGCATCCACGTGCACCCGAGAAGAAACGGCAGAAGCACGCATGCATGGAGCAGGTGACGTCTCCTCTTGGTTTGAAGTGCGATGAGCTTGCCGTTTTCGCTTCTGTTTCGTGTATCGTCCCGCTTTGCTTGCACGTTAGTGCGAAAGGAGCCGGTTGGGTCTTGACGGGAACAGGAGTTCACGCGCAGGGCGACTTTTCCGCAGGAAGCGGATCAAGGAAATTGAATTTTTGCGATTGATGGATGTCGCTGCGTGACACCCGGAAAGACTGACGTTTCGGTGCTGGTCAGATCGTGGTTTCCGACCCAAGCGGAGTTTGGATGGGGTACCAATGTTCGTGCCAATGTCTGAACTTTAACGGCAGATGTTTCGACTCCGCCGTACTTCGCTCAACATGAATTTCTTCATCCTGTATCTCTACGGCTCTCGGTGAAACATGATGGAGTTGGCCTGATGGACGGTGGTCATCGAGACGCGGGCGATGTTGACGTGGGCGGGGCGGGCGGCGGCCCAGACGATGACTTCGGCGACGTCTTCGGCGGTGAGCGGTTTTACGCCTTTGTAGACCTTGGCTGCGCGCTCGGTGTCGCCACGGAAACGGACCAGGCTGAAGTCGGTCTCGACCATGCCGGGGTCGACGCTGGTGACGCGGATTGGGGTGCCCAACACATCCTGGCGGAGGCCATCGTTGATCAGGCGCTCTGCTGCCTTGGTGCCGCAATAAACCGCGCCATTGGGGTAGGCGAGTTCTCCGGCGGTGGAGCCGAGACTGATGACGTGGCCGCGGCCGCGCACGACCATACCAGGGACGACGCAGCGCGTGACGTAGAGCAGGCCTTTGATGTTGGTGTCGATCATCTCGTCCCAGTCTTCGATTTTTCCCATGTAGACCTTGTCGAGGCCGCGGCTGAGGCCGGCGTTGTTGACGAGGATGTCGATTTCGGACCACTCGGGTGGCAGGTTGTCGATGGCGTTCTGCACAGCGCGATGGTCGCGCACGTCGAGGTCGATGGAGTGAACGGAGGGAGCGCCACGCTCCTTAGCCTGCGAGGCGACCTCGGAAAGGCGGCCGGCGCGGCGGGCGGCGAGCAGGAGGCGGGCTCCTTCGGCGGCGAAGGCGAGGGCAGTGGCCGCGCCGATGCCGGCACTGGCCCCGGTGATGAAGACGATTTTTCCCTTAAGGCTCATGACACTATCCTAGCGAACTGTTTTGTGGGGAGGGGTGATGGGTTGTACGGGCGGCTGTGGACCCAGCTAATGTTGGAGAATCGATGGGTAAAAACAAAGCAGATCCTTCGCTGCGCTTAGGATGACACAGCAGAGTTTTCAGGGATTCAGAACGCTGCGTTGTTGGGCGATGCGGTATTGGCCTACGGCCCAGTCTTCATTGGCTAAGCCGGCTTGTTTGGCTTGCTCGAAGATTTCGGCGAGGTTGTCGGCGAGGCTGAGGCGGGTGTTACGGGCAGCGGCGGCTTCTCGCAGGAGGCGCGTATCTTTTGCGCCGAGGCTGATGCTGGCGCCGGCGTGCTCGGGCGGGTGGAGCATTACGTTGCCGTATGCGGCGTAGAACGGCGACTGAAAGAGGGCGCTGTTGACGGCTTCGAGAAAGATGGCCGGGGCAATGTCTTGCGACGCGGCGAAGATGAACGACTCGCTAAGCGATTGAATCATGGTGCTGATGAGGAAGTTGCCGCCGAGTTTGACGGCGTTGGCCTGCGGGGGTTCGGGGCCGATGATGGAGATGCCGCGCGAAAGGGGCTCGAGCACCGGACGGGCGCGGGCGATTGCCTTGTCGGCTCCAGCGGCAACGACCCAGAGGCGGCCCTCTTGAGCCACGTTGGGCCGGCCAAAGACGGGAGCGGCAACGAAGTCGATGCCCCGGCGGATGTGCTCGGCGGTGAGGCGTTCACTGAGCGCAACGCTGATGGTGCTGCAGGCGATATGCAGCGCGCCAGGTTCGAGGGCGTCCATCAAGCCGTTGGGGCCGAAGAGGACTTCTTCGTGAGCCGCGTCATCGAAGAGCATGGTGATTACAGCGTCGGCGCCGAGTTCGGCTTCTGCCGGAGTGCCTGCGGCGATTGCACCTTCGCGGAGCAGCGGTTCCGTGCGGCCCTCGGTGCGGTTCCACACCCTGAGTTCGTGGCCGGCTGCGAGCAGGCGCTGCGCCATGGGTGTACCCATCTGGCCAGTTCCTAAAAATCCAATTTTCATCTGTTTTGCTCCCTGCATTTATCTTGTCATTAGAGTGTGGTGCATCCGCAAGCACCGCGAAGGATGCGCGATAGACTGGATCATCGATGCTGCGAACGGTGAATGCGACGCGTTATGTTGTGCCGCTGCGTGAAGGCGGTTCTCTGCCCGCGATTGTAGAGGCCGATGATCTGGGTTTGTATGTGGTGAAGTTTCGTGGGGCGGGGCAGGGGATTCTGGCGCTGATCGCGGAGCTGCTGGCGGGTGAGATCGGGCGGGCTCTGGGGCTGCGTGTGCCGGAGATCGTGTTCATGGAAATTGACGAGGCGCTGGGGCGCAACGAGCCGGACTATGAGATACGACAATTGCTGAAGGCGAGCTCGGGCGTGAATCTGGCGCTCGATTATCTGCCGGGTTCGACGATGTTCGATCCGGCGGCGCGGGATACGGCTCCGGCTGACGAGGCTTCGATGATGGTGTGGTTCGACGGGTATACGCAGAACATCGACCGCACGGCGCGGAATGCAAATTTGCTGGTGTGGCATCGCAAGCTGTATCCGATTGATCACGGGGCGGCGCTGTTTTTTCATCACGACTGGGCGTCGCGGGAGAAGAAGATTGATTCGCCGTTTGCGGAGATCAAGGATCATATTCTGCTGCCTTGGGCGAAGGAGATTGCAAAGGCTGCTGCAATTGCACATGAAAAGTTGACGGAGCCGGTGTTGCGCGGGATCGTGGAGATCGTGCCGGATGCGTGGCTGGAGGCGATTCCGGGCAATGTGAATGTGGCCGAGAGGCGGGCGGGATATCTGAGGTTCTTTGTACGGAGGCTTCAAGCTTCCGCAGTATTTGAAGAGGAGGCGATTGGTGCCCACTGCCGCCTCATTTGATTACGCGATTCTGCGTGTAGTGCCGCGCGTGGAGCGGCAGGAGTTTATCAACGCCGGGGTTGTGGCGTTCTGCCTGGAGAAGAAGTATCTCGCCGCCCGGATTCATCTGGATGCAGAGCGTCTGAAGGCGCTGTGGCCGGCCGCGGATGTGGAACTTGCGCGGGAGCATCTGGAGGCGGTGCGGCGGATTTGTGAGGGCGATGAGGCGGCAGGGCCGATTGCGAAGCTTTCGCAGCGGGAGCGCTTTCATTGGATTATTTCGCCGCGGAGCACGATCATTCAGCCGTCGCCCGTGCATACGGGGGTGTGCGACGGGACGGATGGGTTGATGGATCGGCTGGAGAGACAGTTTCTGGATGTGTGATACTCGATCCGTTGCAATCTGAACACGCCATGCGGTATTCCGCCGAGGTTCTTTCACATGATGCCATCGCGCCAGGTAAGCGTTGGAGTCCTGGGTGTTTCATTATTCCTTGTCGCCGTGATTCAGCAGGCAGGGAGTATCTGCGCGCAAAGTCCCGATTCGACTTCGCCGAAACTCATTCCCAGGACGAAAGCGGAGCGTGAGCACAAATACCAGGCTCATCATCTTATTGCGCTCGTTGCGCAGGTTACGGACTCGTCGGGAAAGCCGGTGACCGGACTGAAGGCAGATGATTTTTCTTTGCTCGACAACCGGACGCCAACAAGAACAACTTCGTTCCACGAGTTTGAAGGACCGGCAAGCACGGCGAACGTACACGTGATGCTTGTTCTCGATGCGATCAACGACGGCGGATCGTCGATTGGACACGTGAAGAAGGATCTGGACAAATTTCTTGCGCAGCACCACGAGGCGTTGCCATTTCCTATCACGCTGGTTTTCGCATCGGGATCGGGAGAATCCGAATCACAGCCCTCCACGGACCGCTCGGCGGTTGCCAACGAGCTGGCGGAGTTCGCGCGCCGTCCTCGCGAGGCGGAGTGCGATCAAACGCACTTCATTGAGGGGAGCCGCATGAGTGGACAGGCCATGGGTTCCCAATCGCCTGGGAATTCAGCGGAAGAACGAGCAGATTGCATGATTTCGCATTTCACGGAATCGGTTAGCGCTCTCAGATCATTGATTGCCGAACAGAATAATGTTCGTGGCCGGACAATCCTTATCTGGACTGGGCGCGGCTGGCCATTGCTCGCCGATTTTGGAATTCAGGCGGAGGCCCAGAGGGGAAACTATCGCGATGTCCTCGTCGAACTCACGACTAATTTGAGGGAGGCACAGGTGACCCTCGATGCGGTTTCGTGGGGAGATTTCGAAACGCCGAGGAACTCAAGTAAACCCCTCATGAGCGTAACCGCCAGTGCCCCGTCTACGCCGGACGCGATCGCCGAGGTAACGATGGCGCTGCCCGCTCTTGCGCGCCAGAACGGAGGGCAGGCGGTTGCCAGGGTGAAGAACTTTGCGGATGCGATGGATGCAATCCTTGCCGATGCCGGTGATTTTTATGAGTTGAGTTTCGACTCGATTCCGGCGGCTGCCGCGGACGAGTTTCATTCGATTGACGTGAAGGTGGACCGGCCCGGCGTGAATGTCCGCGCGGAGAGCAGCTATTACGCGCAACCGTGACGATTGGAAGGTTACCGCAGCGGGAGCGTTTCATTGGATGATTTCGCCGCGGAGCACGATTATTCAGCCGTCGCCGGTGCATACGGGGGTGTGCGATGGGATGGATGGGCTGCTGGTGCGGCTGGCCAAGCAGTTTCTGTATGTGTGAGACGCAGGAAAATTCGAGAGCGCCCGGAAATCACGAAAGACGGTCGGGAAGGCGACATTCGAAGACCTGTTCGTTTTAATGAGCGGGTTGGCGATTTTCCACCTGGCTACTGCAAATCCGGGATGTCCGCCATTCTCACTGCACAATCTTCGTCCCCAACCCCGCATACAAATATTTCTCGCCGTACGCCTTCTTCAGTCGCGCAAACGCCGGCTCACCTGTGCAATGTCCCGGCGCAATCCTCTGCACCTTCCACTTAGTCTTTAGATTCTCCGCCAGCACATCAATCTCTTCCACAGGCGTCGTCACCAGGTGTAATCCGCCAAACATAATCTCCGTCCTCGGATCGACCGCGCCTGCCGCTTCCAATATTGCTTCAATCCCCGCGTGCGAGCACCCGTCCACTAGCAGTAATCCATTCGGTCTTTTGATCGCCAGCGTCAATTCCGGCAGCTCAAGAGTTCCTTTCTTCTGCGAAACAGTACGCACCAGGAAAATTCCCGGCGATACTTCCGTCAATTGATTCACCCCTACAAAATTCCCCGTGTCATACAGCTTGCCCCATGTGAAATGTTCCGGATCCTCTCCCCCGAAATACCGCATCTTCGCCGGCAAGGTCTCATCCGGTCGCAAAAACGTCTTCGGAAACGGCAATCCCCCAAAACCATTCCCACTATCCGCGGGCACATAGACCGTAACGTTTGGATTTACCTTCAGCACATATCTCAACCCCGTCGTGTGGTCTGCGTGCCTGTGCGAGATCACCACAAAATCCAGTTTCGTAAGGTCTACGCCCAGCGCCTTCACGTTGCGCTCAAAAATCGCGGCATCGTTCCCTGTATCGAACAGAATTCGCTTTCCGTTGTGCTCCACCAGAGCCGAATATCCCCAATCCTTCGTCAGCTCCTTCGATTCCCCGAACGCGTCATAGAGGATCGTCACTTTGTCCTGTGCCACGCAGGGAACTGTCGCTACGCACACAAGCAAGAACACCAAAATCCGCAAAACGTGAACTCGCAATGAACGCCTCCAACCGGAATTGCAGAGTGAGTATAGCAAGCTGGTTGCCGAGTACCAGGTGGATGGTGGGCAAGTGGGAAGTAATCCAGTTTTGCTTTGTTTTGAATCCCGCAAAGGAGCAACCGCAGATCGTTCGGCTTCGCTCAGGATGACACGGACTGGGGTGGGTTCGTGCTTTCCCAGGTCTCAAAATCGAGACTTGGGCCCAGCGTCAGCGGTTCGCTTGGCTTAGCACACTCAGTTGCGTACCCAATCGTGGTGCCTTATCAGGGCTTCGAGGCCTTGGTCGCGGTCTGGAGGGGATAGGTGCGCTCCACTTCATCCTTCAACTGTTTGATGAGCGTGAGTTGGGGCGAGTTGAGGCCATCGGCAAGGGTGCGCTGCCAGACCAACGCGCCGCGAGCATTGCCTGGATCGGGCAGGTACACCTCGAGGAGATCATCGGGAGGGCCCACTTCACCGCCAACGGCGACGCCATTGCCTGCAATCGGACCGTTCGCTGGCCGGCTCGGACCCCCCCGCGGCCCGGAACCAACTTGCCCACCAACCGTTGCAGTGGCAAGACGGCCCTTGCGAACCACGAAGATCAGATCAGCCTGCTCGCGACGAATTGTCAGTACGTAGCGCTTCCAACCATCAAGAGCTTGATCAACGTCGGCGATGGCCTGGCGGTCGTCAGGATCTAACCGCGGGTCAAATTCCTGACCATCGACTGCTTCCACATAAACGTAGCGTGCCTGGTCAAACGCCACAGGCAGCTTATAGGGCTTCTTAGGCTTGGCCTGTACGGTGGCAAGTGAGGGCATCAGCACCAGTAACAAGATGATCGTCTTCAGCGGTTTCATCGGGCCCCCAAAAGGCGGTTGCGCGGGTGTTTGACCTACAAATCGGCCGAACGCAACCAGCGTACGCGCTTTTTTGTGAATGGAACACGGCTTTTCTCGGTTCTGGGCTTATCGCGGACATTTCGGAGGTACGGCTTCTTTCGGGAGGCGGCGGTGAGGATGCAACCGCGTCATCCTGGCGCGTTGCGCCAATCCGAATTTACCTCAGCGAGTCAAGCTTAACGAATGTTGGCAAATACGGGCTTATTCCGAAGCGATAGGCATATCGTGGCCACCGGAAGTTAGCACGACATGCGGCTCGGAGAAAAGCAACTGCAGGTTCCTCCACTCCGCTTCGCTGCGGTCGGAATGACATCTTCAATAAAGATGAAAAAGCGCTCAAAAGATGAAAAAGCTGCTCAAAAGATGAAAAAGCTACTCAGGTGATTTGGTCGGTCAGAAGGGCAAACGAGGATTTGTCGCCTGCTTGCGCTTTGGTTCGATGACAGCGCGAACAGGCGGACGAACTACTGCTGCTGTGGCGTAACTAACTGGTGGGCTATGGCGAAGAGGGCTAGTTCGAGGCGGGTGGAGACGCCGGTTTTGTCGAAGATGTTGGACAAATGGCGCTTCACGGTTTCCTCGCTGAGGGTGAACTGCTTGGCGATGTCGCGGTTACTGCAGCCTTCTACGATGCAGCCGACAACGTCAAGTTCGCGGGGGGTTAAGCCGTAGGTTTTGCGCTGCGGAGGCTGAGCCTGGCGCATGAGGTCATGCAGGGCGGAGACGAGATTGACCACGCGCTTTCCGCCGATCCAATAGTCGCCTGCATAGACGGTGCGGATCGCGGTGTGGAGTCCGGCAGCCAGTGCATCCTTGAGGACGATGCCGCGGGCGCCGATGTGGAGCGCTTCAATGATCTGCTGGGTGGTGATGGTGGAAGTGAGAAGGATGATCTTGACGGTGGGCGAGCCATTCATGATGGCGCGCATGGCTTCGAGGCCAGGCAGGCGGGGCATCTGGACATCGAGCAAAAGGATGTCGGGGGTCTGCTCCAGGGTCTGGGTGATGGCCTCATCGCCATCGTCGGCTTCTCCTACGACTTCGAAGCCGTCTCGTTCGGTGAGCATGTTGCGCACACCGATACGGACTACCGGATGATCATCGGCGAGTACGATGCGAATGGGTTGCTGTTCCACGAGAGCCCTATACCTCCGAAAAGCCGGGACTAAGGAACGGGCAACGTAAGCGGCCCGCATTCAGTAACATCTTCCAGTCCTGCTTCCCATAAGCGGGCAGGCCTGTCCTAAGCTGGAAATTCCTTTTCAAGCATACGCTCCAGTCTTTGCGTGGCCGAATACAACTCTTGTAGTGCATGGGCACAGTTATCCAGTTGGTCACTGCTGGACTCGAAGAACGCCCCGAGCCGGGCGGCCTGCATTGCCCCGGCCATACCGCATCCGCCCTTGATGGCGTGCCCGATGCGGCGCACCTCTTCCCTGTTGCCCTCGGTGATCGCTTTCTCCAATGCGGCCAATCGTTTATGCAGGTCGGAGACCACAGCGGCATAGATCTCGCGAACCGTCGATTCGGTCATGAGTTGGCGGAACTGGGCGAGGGTGGTGGGATTGATGACCAGTTCCTCGGAGTCAATGTCCTGGGGCTGATCGATTTTGGGATTGTGCTGGCTGAGGAGCTTCTGCAGATCTTCAGGACCGAACGGTTTCAGCAAAAAGCCGTCCGCGGCTGCAATGAGTTCGTCAGAGGGCGTGGAGCCACTGATGAGGATGATTTCGTCCTGGCCAAGCTCGCGAAGCTTGGTGATCAGTTCCAACCCACTCAGGCCGGGAAGCTGTGTATCCAACAACACCACGCCGGGGATGACGGAGCCGGTCTTGAGCATATCGAGAGCCTGGTTTCCGTCTTCGGCGCTGTGCACCATGTGGCCGTGCAGGGTGAGGACGGTGGCGATCACTTCGCGGCTGACGAGGTCGTCGTCAATCAGGAGGATGGTGGCAAGTTCGTGCTTTTCGCCGATGCCAAGCATATTTCTGCTTTCTGGTGGCTCGTCGTGCGTTTGTTCTTATTCGTCGGCAACGCCGATTTCGTGGAGCCAACCCGGCGCCTTGAGCAACTCGCGGGGGCGGGAACCGTCGGCTTGGCCGACCAGGCCGTCACGCTCCATCAGGTCGATGAGGTGGGCGGCGCGGCCATAGCCAATTCTAAGGCGGCGTTGCAGCAGAGATGTAGAGGCTTTCCCGAATTCGAACACCAAACGTACTGCGTCGTCGAACATGGGATCGTTGTCATCCGCATTGTCGCTGGAGCCTTCCATGCTCTGTTTTTCTTCGCGCGGCGACTCGAGGAAGCCTTCGACGTACTCGGCCTGTCCCTGGTCTTTCCAGAACGCGACGACCGCGGCGGTCTCCTTTTCACTGACATAAGGAGCATGCAGGCGCATGAGGCGGCTGGTTCCGGGCGGAAGGAAGAGCATGTCGCCGCGGCCGAGAAGAGCTTCAGCTCCGTTTGTGTCGAGGATGGTGCGCGAGTCGACCTTGGTGGCGAGGCGGAAGCTGATGCGGGTGGGAATATTCGCCTTGATCAGGCCGGTGATGACGTCGACCGAGGGACGCTGCGTGGCGAGCACGAGGTGAATGCCAACGGCGCGCGCCATCTGGGCGAGGCGGGTAATGGATTCTTCGACGTTGGAGCGGTCGAGCATCATGAGGTCGGCGAGCTCGTCGATGATGATGACGATGTAGGGGAGGGGGTGCTCTTCCGGGTCGTCGTCGAAGAGCGATGGCATGGCTCCTTCGAAGAGCTTGTTGTACTGGTCGATGTTGCGGACGCTGCGGCTGGCAAGCAGTTTGAGGCGGCGCTCCATTTCGCGGACGGCGTTGCGCAGGGCGTTGGCGGCCAGCTTGGGCTCGGTGATGATGGGCGTGAAGAGATGCGGAATGCCTTCGTACATGCCGAGTTCAACGCGCTTGGGATCGACGAGAATGAGCCTTACCTGTGACGGCGTGGTGCGGTAGAGCAGGCTCATGATCATGGCGTTGATGGCGACGGATTTGCCCGATCCCGTTGAGCCGGCGATGAGGACGTGAGGCATGGAGGCCAAGTCGGCGGTGACGATGCGGCCGTTGATGTCTTTGCCCATCGCGAGGGTGAGGCGCGACTTGGCCTTGGCGAAGGTTTCAGACTCGATCACGTCGCGGAGGTGGATGGTTTCGCGATCGTGGTTCGGGACCTGGATGCCGACGGTGCTTTTGCCGGCCATGCGCTCGATGAGGATGCTCTCGGCGCGCATGGCGAGGCAGAGGTCTTCTGCGAGGCCCGTGACGCGGCTGTATTTGACGCCGGCTTCGGGCTTGAACTCGTAGGTCGTGACCATGGGGCCGGGGTTGATGCGCTCCACTGCGCCGCGCACGTCGAACTCGGCGCACTTTTCTACCAGCACGCGGGCTTCGTCACGGAGGTCGTCTTCGCGAACAACCTGGGGGCCGGAACCGGAATTGAGCAGGGTGCTGGGCGGGAGCTTGAAGCCGCTGACGTGTTTGGGAGCCACGGTCACGGTGCGTTCGTCGGCATCGGCGCGCTCGTGAATGGCGATGTTGTTGGGAACGGGGCCCTGAGCAACTGGCGCGGGAGCGGGGGCCGGGGCCGGGCGCATTTCAACAACGCTGCGCGGTACCGTCTGCGGCGCAGGGACGAATGCGGCCGGAGCGGCCGGAACGGGCCGCGACGGAACCGGCACAGAGGCGGCGGGCGCAGGCGATTCGGCGACGGTGCGCTCCCAGATGCTGGAGCGGCGCGGCAGGATGGGTTCAACGCCCCGGTGCCCCGGAACTGTAGCCCGGGACTCCGGTTCGCTATCTAATTTGGCGGCGCGCTGGAAGGCTGGAATCTCGTCGACTGGATCGGCCTCGGGTGTGCGTTTCTTCAATCCAAAGAGTGCGGCGAGGCGGCTCGGGCGAGGGGGCGGCATATCGGCGGCCGGTTCGGTCACGTCACCGATGGCGCCGGAGAACAGGCGTTGCGCGGGACCGGGCTGAGTCTGCTCGATGAAGCGCTCTTCGAGTTCGCGCTTGCGCTCGGCGCGCTCTTCGCTCCAGTTGCGGTAGCGATCGTGCCAGGAAACGAGAGTGAGCCAGCGATCTTCGATCTGCGTTTTGAGTTTCCAGAAGTTGATGTCGGAGGCGAAATAGAGACCGACGGCGGCGAAGGCAGCGGACACGAGCCATGCACCCTGAATATTGAGGTAAACGACGAGCGTACCGGAGACCACGCGGCCCATGATGCCCTCGACCGGGACGGCGTGCATCCAGTGCCAATGCCACGGGAAGAGGCCGAGAACGGAAGGCAGGAAAAGGATGGCAAGCGCGGTGCCCATCCAGCGCAAGATGGCCGAGCCGCCGGAGCGGGAACGAACCCAGTTCCAGCCAAGACCGCCGATCCAGAGCGGAAATAGAAAGACGGTGATGCCAAAGGCCTGGAGGAGGATATCGCTGACGTATGCGCCGAAGAGGCCGATCCAGTTGTGAATGGCGTGTGCAGGATCCGCGCCGGAGGCAGTGTTCATCGAGGAGTCGGCGGGGTGATAGGTGGCGAGCGCGAGCAGGAGCAATACGGAGGCGAGCGATAGCACCAGGCCGAGGAACATGTTGAGCGCCCGGTTGCGCGTCGGCGACAGGATGATGGGAATCGGCTTCATTGAGGGACGCCTCCGCACGGGTGGCTCGGCCGCAAACCGGGGTCCCCAGCGACGGTTCCTTGTTGCTGGGGTGGAAATCGACACGATCGTCGGAAGGACTGCGATCAGGCCGCCGAGGCGGACGAGAAATCCCAGAGCAGCTTATATTATCCCCGGCGGCAAGAGGGGTTTGCGGGCAAAACCGGGTGGGGGAACCACGGAATCCACCCCCACCGAATCCAAGAGCAGTCCCGGCGATATGGGCGCTTATGAGGAGGAATTCTGAGAACTGCACGAACTGATAAAGGAAACTGGCGCGTCCGACGATGAAGAGCAATGCCCAGACGAGGCGAGGGATGATGGACAGGACAAGGCGCTGACGAGGTGGATCTGGAAGTGGCACTGCCGGTCACTGAAACGATTCAGGGCGGCGAGTCAGAGAGTGAGTGGCGAACTACGGCTAGACGGCTGGCCAGCCCGGTCCTCCCACCCTAAAGCTGGTCGCTTTCAGGCGCGCTTTAGAGTGGGTACCAGGCTGCTTCCTGACCTCGTCTTGTCTGAAGATAAGACCGCAGAGGCCGTGAGATGAAACGCCTATTTCGAGTGGCCGTCCTCATCCTGATCATGATCATGGCCAGGATGAGCGTTTGGATTGAAGACGATTGATGCAAAGGTACCGGCCAATTGCGCTTGTGCACCCTTGCCCGGGCCTGCAGTGACGAACAGTTGGTTAGTTGCCCCATTGGTTGCGGTTCCACCACCGAAGGCGATTCCCCACAAGTTACTGAGCGTAATTTTCCTGCCGGAGTCGTCTCTGATGGTGCCAACGAATTTACCGGTCGTTGGATTGAATCCGTTGATGGTGCCGTTGGGGGTGGCGTTGTTTGAAACCAGCAGCGTATTGCTCAGCGGCCCAAAATTGCTCGGTGCGAGGGTGATGCCCCAGGGTTGATTGAGGTGCTCTCCCTGGATCAGTGTCTTCACGAAGGTGCCATCCTCCTTGAAGATGTCGACGAAACCGCCAGCGTCCCCGTTCGTCATGGCATAGGTGACATAAACCATGGCATTGATGTCCTGGATGCCAAATACCGAGAAGTCCGATGGGATCGCGGGATCACCAAACGACTTCACCCAGTTGAAGTTGCCGTCGAACATGTCCACGTGATTGTTGGCGTTGTCCGTCGCGTAGAGGAAATTTCCCGAAGCGTTGCTGGTGATGGCCAAGCCTGTGTAACTCGCTTTGTTAGCCGAGTTGTCCACTTTGAGGGTCGCCAGGTTCTTGTTCAGGCCCGGCCAGGCGCTGATCGTGCCATCCAGTGTGGCAAAGATGAAAGCCGAGGCCACGCCCGAAACCTGGAAATCCGTCTTCGATGCGTTGGCAACGACTCCCGTCGGTGTGCCAACGCCGTTTGCGCCTGTCGGCTCAACCGGTCCGTTTCCGGCGGTAGGAATCACAACTCTGAGCGCTATTGGTGTTCCGGCTGCGTTATAGAGAGTCGACCAGCCGGAGAGGTTATCGCTAACCCACCAAGGCGATCCGGCATTGCGGGTTAATCCCCAGGCGTTGACCAGTAGTGGATCGGTGGTCGCGGGGTGTTCATCGAATTGATTCGAAACCAGGTTGGTGAGCTGATATTGTGCCTGGGCCAAGGCCGGAACCATGAGAAGAACGAGGCCGAGGCAAGGGGCGCCTGCGATTCTGCGAAACAGCATATTTCACTCTCCAGGGGGGAAATTCAGTAGCAGAGGGAGGTCGAAACCAGTGGTCGGAGTTACAGCACAGAACCCCGACTGGCCTTCCAGTTCGTGATCCTAGACCGCGGCGCGAACGGAAGTTGTCATCCACTTGTCACCAGTTTGCTATTGCTTTTGCAGCGGGTGGCCCAGGTCTCGATTTTGAGACCAGGGAAGGCTCAAGGGTTCCAGGCGACACATAATCCTCCGGGAAGTCGGCTTGTCACAATCAAACCGTCCGCCGACCGCGTCATGTCAATACCCTGACCCAGCCGATTCCCGCCCAACCTGTTAAGCCGGAATCCAATAATTCAAAATAGATAGTTTAAGTTCCTGAACCGGATGCTTTCTGTGAAACTGCGAATCGCGGCGCCTGATTCCACTCGCATCAACGCGCGTTTGCCACGTCACAGAGACTGTGAACGTCGGAAAAAAACAACAAAATACTGATTTGCCGCCGAGAAGTCTCCCGGCTGAATGGTTTCAGGAACCGGAATTGAGGTCTAGCGTACGAGTGTGGCTGCGCGGGCGGACCGTTTGATGTTCTTTGCCGTGTACATGGCGGAGTCGGCCGCCGCAAGCAGGCTGTCGTGGGTTGTGCCGTCTTCTGGGAAGATTGCGAATCCAAAGCTCGCGGAGGCATGGAGCGCGTGGTCCTCAATGAGGATGGGTTGATCGAGGCCAGATTGGAGGCGGTGAATCACTTCGTCGATTTCGGCGCCGGTATTCACATCGGAGACGAGCGCCGCAAACTCGTCGCCGCCGATACGGGCGAGGATGTCATGGGCGCGGATCCGGCCCTGGAGGCGCGCTGCCACCTGCTCCAGGTAGAGGTCGCCGATGCGATGGCCGAAGAGATCGTTTACCTGCTTGAAGCCATCGAGGTCCAAATAAACGACGCCGAACCGAGGGTTTTCGGGCGTGGCGGATTGGATCAGAACGTCGAGGTGTTTCTCCAGGGAGAAGCGATTGTGCGCACCAGTGAGTTGATCGAATTCTGAGCGGTGCACGAGGTCGGCATAGAGCCTTCGTGTTTCGATGGCCAGCGTGGCAAGCCGCGAACCCATAGAGAGCGCTTCAAGCTGATCGGGGCGGGGCGGTACGCGCAGCGTGAGGCCTGCGGCGATGGAGCCGAGGGTCGCACCGGCACCAGAATGCATTTCACGATGTTCAATGCGGAGGCCGCGCAGGTCCCGTGGGCGCGGTACGAGGCAAGCGCCGTCCTTGGATTCAAGCCAGCAGGGGTTTCCGCCCAATCGGAACGAGACAAGCCCAACAATTTGTTCGAGGATTTCGGGAAGGGGTCCGTTGCCATTGATTTCTTCGAGGATCAGGCTGCGCCGTCTTTCGATTTCGGCCTGGACATCTGACATTGCGGCAAAGCGGGCTGTCTGCTGTCGGACTTTATGTTCGAGCTTCCAACCACGGGTGGCGAAGAAAAGCACAACGATGAGGAGCATCGCGACCGTCATCGACAGATTGCGAATGTTGAGCAACGGGGGCGAAGCGATCACCATGACATCGTCAAAGCCGCGCAGCAGAAGATCAGAAGCGACCGGCCCGTTGAACGGATCCGTACTGTAGAACTTGTTCACTCCGGTCACGCGCACTCGTGAACCGATCGGCACCTGTTTCATCGGCGGCAGTTCGAGTGCTCTTACACCTCCAGGGTGCCGGAGAATGGCCGAGAATATGTGGCCGTTTGAATTCAGCACATATTCATCCTGGGCGGCTTCGCGCGCCTCCATTACGAGTTGACCTTCGGCGGAGACGAGATCAAACGCATGATTGCCCGAGTCCATTTCTTTCCAGTCGACCGGCACGGGAGAAATCGGCTCACGCAGGTGAGAGTCGCGGATTTCGCCGTAGTCCAGCGAGAGGTAGCCATTGCGAACACCGGGAAACCCGGAAGCGTAGGCGCGGTCGCCAATCTTGAGTTGAGCGTCGGACAGCGTCGTCACCCAAATGCTCTTGGATCCCTTTTGCAGCACGACAGCTTCACCTGGCTGATAGTAGGTAATGGTTCCTTCGACCTGGAGTCTCCTGGTCAGGTCACGGACGCGGTGGCCGCGAAGGACATTCTCGATGGGAGTTATCGGGAGCGATCCAGGGTTGGAACCTGCTGAATGGAGAATCCTGATGCCGGCAAGAGAGCCGACGTCGACTACAGCGCCGCTCTCCTGCATCTTCTCGTCGAATTTGGAAGCCATGACTCCGGTGATCTCGACCTCGGCATCGAGCAGGTTGGTCAAGGCACTCGAATCGTCACTGTTCACAGCCGCGTCGATATATCCGCCGTCGGTCAACACCTGCATGTAGAGATTGCGATGCCGAGCACTCCACACCATTGCGGCGCTGCGAACGATACCCCGCACTGTGACCAGTTCACAGTCGCGCGACGCATCGAACAACTCGTCGACATTGAGTTTCACGGGTTCAGGAAGCGCGCCGTGGCGAGTCACCACGACAGTTTCTGCGACCACAATCGGACGAAAGCTTTCTTGTGTCTTGCCGGTGACCACCACGCGATCTCCCGGCATCAGATTTGCGCCAGGGCGGAATCGCACGTAGATGGCAGCGGGGCCATCCTGCACGAAGAGGTCGATATCGTAATCCCGATAGTAGGTCACGGTCGCTTCGAAGCTGACCGGGTAGGCTTTGACGGCTTCTGCGTTGGTGAGCGCGCGGACGGAAGCGAGACTGGTCCTCTGATCGAGCGCGATGGCCATCGGGCATCTTGCTGCCGCGAGCAACGCTGCGATCGACAGCAGCCAGCACTTCAGCAGAAGTGCACGGCGGCTGAACATATTGCTTCTAGAGCGATTCCCGGGTACGTATGTTCTCTTGAGGTTTAAGCCGGGTCGCCGACTCCCAAATGGCTGCGTCGATCTGAAAGCATCGGTTTCACGACAAAGCAACCCGAGAATCGCTGTAACTTCCATACATGACTGATCGACAGATTTGACCGTGAAATTCGCAAGAAAGAGGATCTCAATAAGTGCGAGTTCATTTACTTTCTCTCGTGGAAGCGCCCCGCGATGTGATTTGAATCACCGGATGCTAGCCGGTTGCTTCGGGAGGCTGCTGAGGACGGAGGCTGCCGCGCGGCCATTGGGAAAGGCAAGGCAGCACAAGACTCATGATTTCCAATGGTTACGGGCATTCAGGAATTCGCGAGACATCCGAGTTTGCGGTCAAGGTGCGACCTCGCGCGTGGATCACGAAGGCGGGGCGTACGTTTCTTCGTGGAAACGGCCAAGCGGGCATGATGCGCAATTGCCGGAATTCTAGCTTCCCAGAAGGCGGCTTCCGAGCGCGAGGAGGAGGATGCCGAGGACGATGCGATAGATGGCGAAGACCGTGAAGCCGTGACGACGGACCCACATGAGGAACCATTCCACGACGCCGAGGGCGACCAGGAAAGAGATGGCGAAACCGATGGCGAGGACGATCCAACGCTGGGAGTTCATGGCGAAGCTGACTGAGGCGCCGGCGGCGAGTTCCGCTTTGCTGGGGTGCATGGACTTGAGCAGGTCCCAAGCGGTGGCGGCCATCATGGTCGGGATGGAAAGCAGGAAGCTGAACTCGAGCGCGGAAGGACGGTCAAGGCCGACCATCTGAGCGGCTGCGATGGTTGACATGGAGCGCGACGTGCCGGGAAAGATGGCCGAGAGCGACTGGCAAATGCCGATCCATATGGATTGGCCGAGGGTCATCTCTTCGACATGCAGCGTGTTCGGCTCGAAGCGGGAGGCCCGTGCATCAATGACCCACATGATGACGCCGCCGATGAGCAGCGCCCAGGCCATGACGGCGACGCTGCCGAGATGCTTCTCGCTTACTTTGTGAAGGGGCAGGGCAATGATGGAGGTAAAGAAGAAGGCAATCAACGTAAGGGATATTGGATGGTTTTTCCAGGTGCGGTCGCCGCTTTCGCCGCGCGGAAAGCTCTTGATGAAGCCGACAATGCGTTCGAGATAGAGAAGAAGAAGAGCGAGGATGGCGCCAGCCTGAATAACGATGGTGTACATCTTCCAATATGCATCGTCGAGCGGGATGCGCATTGCTGCTTCGGCGATGCGCAGATGCGCAGTGGAACTGACGGGAAGAAATTCGGTCAGGCCCTCAATAATTCCCAAGAGTACTGACTGGATATAGACGTTCAAAAAGCCTCCGGTATGAAAAGAGCGAATGGGTGTAAAGAATGTGGAACAGGCCGCGAACTATTCTTTTTCGGCGCCGTAAACTGGAATTCCCTGATCCAATTTGAACACGAGCATCGCGGCGCGCGCGGTGTAATCCGATTGGGGAAATTTGTCTTTGAGCCTGGCGGCGAGTTCGCGGGCATGGTTGTGGGCTGCGTCGCTTTTTTTGTCGTTGTTGTCGTCTGCGTACATGTTGGTGAGCACGGCCTGGCGGTAGACGGCCTGGTAGAGGGCCTGTGGAGTGCGCGGCCCCTCGGGATGCTCTGAGGCGTACTTTTCGTAGAGTTCAGACTCTTTTTCGGGGCACTTTTCCTGGCCTTGCCAGTCACCGCAGAGCTTGTTGTCGATGAGTTCGTAGGCGGCGAAGTCGGCCGAGCGAGTGTTGGGGTAGTACTTGATGACTTTCTTTAGACCGTCTTCATCCATCTGCTCGCGCATGTACGGCTCTTTTTCCTTTGCGGAGGGGCGGCTGGCGGAGTCGGTCTTCTGGATCTGCCAGAGGATGTCGGCGGCGCGCCACGCCGCTTCAGCATCGAGCGGTGAGTTGGGAAACATTTCGACCAGCCGCCGATATATCAGGTGCGCGGTGCGGGCGGCGTTAACCGGGCCGCGGGGATCGGACGCCAGAGATTCCTGGTCGGCTCCGGCGCCCATGAGAATCTGGTCGCCGTTGGGGGTGTTTTCGATGACGACTCCCTTGGCCTGCATCCAGCCGGAGATGGGCGGCGGGACCTCGGTGGTGTCGTATATGGGAGCGTCCGAGGAATGTTCTTCCTCGATGTCGGTATTGGCGAAGACGCGGAGCCAGTCGCCGCTTTTTTCGGCGACCACCAATTCGCGACCGATCTGCACGCGGCCGACTTTTTGTGCTTGAGTAGCGGCGGTGACGTAGAGCCAGGAGACGCGCAGGGCCGTGGCTCGGGGACCGGCCAGGGGCTTTTGCAGATTGTCCTTTTTCTTCTGGGCAGCCAGTGGCAGCGTACCGAGGATGAGGCTGAGCGCAAGCGCCCCGACGGCGCGGAATCTTGAATTTCTCACAAAAAAGATCATAGTCGAACGACGTTACACATCTGTTTCGGTAAGCACCTGGGCGAGCAGGGCTGGGTCGACGTTGCCGCCGCTGACGACGGCTACAGCATTTTTAGAGGGCGGGAGCTGGGCAGCGTGAAAGAGCAGCGCGGCAGAGGAGACGGC
Source organism: Occallatibacter sp. (assembly GCF_035317045.1). GTDB lineage: Bacteria > Acidobacteriota > Terriglobia > Terriglobales > Acidobacteriaceae > Telmatobacter. The sequence continues at coordinate 163,565 of NZ_DATHHT010000033.1, read as the reverse complement.
TCCGCTGGGCTCGGGGATGATGCGAGCGGAAGCGATGATGGCGCGCATGGCGGCGCGGATTTCAGCTTCAGTGACGGTGATGATGCCATCAACAAAGGCCCGGATGTGGGCGAAGTTGCGTTCGCCGACGCTCTGGGTGCGGAGACCGTCAGCGATGGTGCGGCTGGTAAGCTCGGCTCCCCATGTGACGATCTTGCCGGTGCGAAAGCTTTCGGCGGTGTCGCCGGCGAGTTCAGGCTCGATGCCGAAGACTTTTACGTTGGGGCGCAGGCGCTTGACGGCGGCGGCGATTCCGCTGAGCAGCCCTCCGCCGGAGACGGGTGCGAGGATGAGGTCGACGTTGGCGAGTTGCTCGACGATCTCGAGGCCGCAGGTGGCTTGGCCGGTGATGATCTGCTCGTCGTCGTAAGGCGGGATGACGATGTAGCCGTGCTGGCGAACGAGTTCTTCAGCCTTGGCGAGACGTTCGCTGGAGGCAACGCCGACGTCGACAATCTCCGCTCCGTAGGCGAGCGTGGCGGCGCGTTTGATGGCGGGGGCGTTGGATGGCATGACGATGACCGCTTTAGCGCCGACTTCGCGGGCTGCATAGGCGACGCCCTGGGCGTGGTTGCCACTGGAGTAGGTGATGACGCCGCGGGAGATTTCTTCCGGCGTGAGCTGGAGGATTTTGTTAGAGGCGCCGCGTAGTTTGAAACTGCCGATGGGCTGGAGGCTTTCGCACTTAAGCCAGACTTTGCCGACGACGTTGGGGAAGTACGCACGGACGAGCGGCGTTTTGACGGCAATGCCGGAGATGCGATCGGCGGCGGAGCGGATGGCGTCGAGGGAGACGAGGGAGTCAGTGGCAACGGTCATGGGAGGTATTTCTCCGGGACGGGATTGGCGGGAGTCTGCGCTTGCCAGACGATTTGAATCACATGCCATTGCTTGCCGTCGTAGATGGCCTGGATAGAGTTGATGCCGCGATCGATGACTTTGCCCTCAGGAGGTTTGCCGTCTGGAGTGGTGCGGGTTTCGTAGGTGCTCCAGAGATGGGCCATGTGATCCCATGTCTCGGTGCCGACTTTAACCTGGCGCTCGTAGAAGATGGCGGCGCCGCGCTTGGCGACAAGGTCAATCCAATCCTGGACCGTGAGGATGCGGGGCGTGGCGGTGCCGTCGGGCGTGATGCGGATGGGGATTAGGCGGGCGTCGCGGAGAAAGAGGGCGCGGAAACAAGTGCGGTCTTTGTTGCCGGGGCCGCTGACGGCCTCGTCGACGGCCTTGATGAGGTCGTCGAGGGTGGTGGTGGATGGGCAGGTTGCGGCGGCAGGGGCCGGTTGCGCGTCGGGGGTTTGGGCGTGGAGCGCGGGGGCGACGGCCAGAAGTGCGGCGGCGAGAGCAAGGGAAAGCGGGTGGCGGCGCATGAAGAGATTTTACAAGCAGGGATCAGGGTTCAGATAACAGAGATCAGCGGGACAGGATCAACTCGAAGTAGATGAGAGGGTCCTTTTTGTAGACCACGTGGGCGACTTCGCGGAGGCCGCATTTCGCATAGAAGGGGCCGGCTCCTGCTGCGGCGTCGAAGGCATCGAGGCGAATGGCGTCGGCGGGCCAGGCGTGGGCCATGGACTCGGCTTGTCTCATCAATTGACGGCCGATTCCTTTGTGCTGGTGGCTGGGATGGACGGCCGCGCCTGTCAGATACAGGGGCCTGGGTGCTGCAGTGAAATACGAGGTGTCGATTGCCCAGGGTTTTTTGGTGGCGAGGCGCAGGGTGCCGATGATTCGACGGTTGGAGCGTGCAATCAGGGTCCGCGAGAATTTGGGCAGGCGCATGTTTGCGAGAATGCCTCGCTCTGTCGTTGGTGACGACCAGGAGCCGTGACCAAAGCGCTGGGTCAGGTCTTCAACGACGGCGGTGTGGAGTGCCGCGAGTTCGGTTGCATCGGTGATTGTGGCGGTGGCGAAAGTGAGTTTCATCGCGGTGATGCGAAAATCGGCGTTGGGTTCGTCAGCGAATTCTACAAGAGCACCGATATTCTCGTGTTTTCGATGGGGAGGATGGGCAGCAGGGCCAACTCCAGGGTGTCGAGTGCACAACCTGGGAGAAGAGCAATTCTGAAGCCGCCGTTGGTTTCGCTGACCTCAGCCGCTTGTTCGAGCGCGGCTCTGTCGAGCTGTTGGATCAGGTTGTGGCAAAGCCACATGTGCGGCGTCACCATGCGCAAGACATTGCTGCACCATTGAGCTGTCATCTTGGCGCCGTTCAGGCCATTGTCATTATTGAGAATCCCCCGGAACCAGTTCAACATGCTGGATTCTTCGTACAAAGTGCGCTCAAAAGAGTCAGCGGAATCGAATTCGGGTTTCCATGTGCATTGGCTGCTCCACGCCTGCAGGGGCGCGCGCTCGGCGGCAAAGCTATCCAACTGCTGATCCATGGCGGTGCCGGAAGTCGCTAGATAGTTGTAGCAATCCCGGTGATTGATGATCCATTTGAAAACGTGCCACGTGCCGCCTAGCGGCAAGGTTTCGAATAGACGGCCGCGCATGGTGCTCAGCGTTCCAGACAGTTGCTGTCCGCCTCGTTCCCTCGTTCCTCGTTCCTCGAAGCTGTGTTGGAGCCCTATTCCCGCCACAGGATGGTCGCCATCCCTGGGAACGAAGTTGACGAGCACTGTCTGATAATTGCCGGCTTGATCGAAAAGCTTTCCCCATATTTTATGGCTGAGGAAATCAGACACAGGGAGGTTCTTCTTTGTTTTTCCAACGTAGGCCGACTCTGACATTTGCTTTTCAGCGCGGATATGGATCCCACCTTCGCGATGGTCCGCGAGCGGACGCAGCCATGCTTCAAGCCAGGTTTTGCAGGCATCGAGCGTCGGCTGTCCTTCATCGTGCAGAATTGCCACGGTGGAAGTGATCGCAGGGTGGTCCAACCTGCGTCTGAGGGGAATCTTCGATTGCTTGTATTCCAGTTCGCGCAGGTGATTGGCGCTCAGATTGGATTGGTCGTATGTGGTCTTGGGATTCAAGCCTGATACGACAGGTAACCACGTCTGATCGAGTGCCGCAATGCGCACTGGAGGCAGGTGGTGGCGAACTTCTGTCTGCGTGCCAGGGCGGATCGAGAAGTTGATCTCCCATTCACCTGGCGCGTGGGCTTGAAGATCAAGTCCGACCAGCAGCAGGATCTGGGTTGTGCGTTCGGGAGTCACCGAAGGAATGATGAGATTGGAGAATTCTCCACGATATTCACGCGATCCAGACGAGGGGGATTCAACGGGAATGAGTTGGAATATCTGGGTCTCGGCGAACGCAGCCGCATCCTCCGCTGTAAGTATCTTCGGATAGGTTTCGAGTTTGCCGACGATCTGGCCATTATGAAATTTGCACCCGGCGATGATGGCCTTCGAGAGGGTCAGCGTGTCCGGTCCGGTAACGCGAATGGACGCTGTTCCGCCGCTGAAGCCCGCGGCCTGGCTTAAGACCAGCCATCTCGCACCGCACCCCTGGCCAACAGGGATGGGGAAACTTGCCGGGAAGACAGAGCGCAGGAACGATTGCTCTGTATCGAAATAATCACTTAGCGTGATTTCGCCGGCAGGGAACTCGGATGCCTGAAGATCGGAGATCGCCTTTGGTTTTTTCTTGAAGTGAAACTGGGCTGTGATCTCCTTCGGCTCGTCGAGGAAATCCTGATAATTCATCTGCGGCTGGCCGTGTCTGAGGCCGATCAGTTCCGATAGCCCTGCGATGATGCTGTCGGCGAAAACGCTCTCCGGCGCGGCAGCTGCATTGATTTGCTCGGCACTGAGCGTCCGGCTGAAAATGCTGTTCCACTTGGCAGAGCGCGCCTTGGTGCTGAGCCGCTTCATGGGGCCTTCGTAGTTTTCGGCGTCGGACATCAGCAGGTCGATCTGCCGGCCATTGAAGAAGACGATGAATTCGTAGGAATCGCTGTCGTAAAGGCTGGTGAAGACCGCGGGTGCTCGCAGAGCCTTGGAAGCAGCCAGCGCAAGGTCTTTCAACTCGCCGTTGTCGAACTGGGCGTTTTCGCTGTCGTATATCGAGACGTAGGATTGACCGGGGCGCGCCAGCAGGACAACATGCTTGCCGTCTTCGGGCAGAGCCTTTTTCACACGCTCGTAGCCTAGCTTGCCGTAGCAGCGGCTAATGGCCTTGGCTGCAATATCCGCGTTGCCTCGCCACGCGATGTGAACACTGGCGGTGGTATTTCCCATCGGCTGGTTCCTTCAGTTGCCGTTTGGGATTGATTGTAATGGTAGTCCGATTTAGATCAGTCCGGGTTTGTGCTTTCCACATGCCGCGATGAAACTGCGTCATGGATGGGGCACCCAGTCCGCAGAACATGGGAAGAAAAACAAAAGCAAGTCCTTCGGCTCCGCTTACCCCATGAACGACATGGTCGTTCACGGGCCCCAAGCCGCTCCGTTCAGGATGACGCGCCGTTGGTGGATGTTCCCGGTCTCAAATGCGAGACCCGCGGGCACCCAGCGTTGTGGATAGGCGGGAGGAAAGCTGATTGATCAGATTTCGAGGATCACGGGGATGATCATGGGGCGGCGGCCCGTGGTTTTCTGGATGAGGCGCTTTAACTCTACGCGCACTTTTTCTTTCACCATGCCATAGTCGGTTCTTTGTTCGCTGCTGAGGCCGTCGATGGTCTTCAGGACAACCTCGCGGGCTTCTTCGGTGATGTCGGCGCCGCCGAAGCCGCGCATGACGATTTCGGGTTCGCGTTCGATCTTCGCGGAGCGCTTGTTGATAGCTAGTATTGCGAGGACGATGCCGTCTTCCGACAGGATACGGCGATCGCGAACGACGAGGTCTTCGACGACGTCGATGGTGGAGCCGGAGTCGATGAGAATGCGGCCGGCAGTGACCTTGTCCTTTTTGCGCGCATCGGTTTGATCTAGTTCGAGGACGTCGCCGTCTTCGATGACGAGCGCGTGTTCCACAGCGCCTGTCTCCATGGCGAGCTGAGCATGGCGGCGGAGGTTGCGGTAGTCGCCGTGGATGGGAATAAAGAACTTGGGGCGGACGAGATTGATGAGGAGGCGCAGCTCTTCCTGGCAGCCGTGTCCGCTGACATGGATGAGGCCGTGGGAGCCATCGTCGAAGATGACATTGGCTTCGCGGCGGCTTAGGTGATCGATGACGCGGAAGATGCTTTTCTCGTTGCCGGGGATGATGCGTGAGCTGAGGATAACGGTGTCGCCCGCATCGACATGGGCATGCTTGTGGTTGTCAACGGCGGCGCGGCTGAGAGCACTCATGGGCTCGCCCTGTGTGCCGCTGATAAGAATCATCAATTCGTCGGGCGGATAGTCGCGCATCTGGCCGGGATTGATGACGAGGCCGGGCGGGACTTCGATGTAGCCGAGGTCCTGCGCGATTTCGGTGCTCTCCATCATGGAGCGGCCGAGAACGACGGCTTTGCGGCCGTGCTTGCGCGCCAGTTCGAGGGCGATGCGAATGCGGTAAATGGATGACGAGAAGCAGCTGAAGAAGAGCTTCTTTTTGGTCTGCGAAAAGATCTCGTGCAGGCGGGGAATGACGGCGCGTTCGCTGGGGGTGTAGCCGGAGCGCTCGACGTTGGTAGAGTCCTGCAACAGGGCGAGGACGCCGCGTTTGCCGTATTCCGCGAAGGTGTGGAGATCGAAGGCCTTGTCATCGAGGGGGGCGAGATCGATTTTGAAGTCGCCGGTGTGGATGATAACGCCGACAGGTGTTTCGATGGCGAGGGCCACGCAGTCGACCAGCGAGTGAGTGACGCGGATGGGCTCGATGGTGAAGGCGCCCAGGGTGAACTTTTCTTTGGGCGTGATCTCAATGAGCGTGGTTTCGTCGAGGAGTTGGTGTTCTTCGAGTTTGCCCTCGACATAGGCCAGCGTGAACTCGGTGGCGTAGACGGGAACCTTGAGCTCGCTGAGGATCCAGGGCAGTCCGCCGATGTGGTCCTCGTGGCCATGGGTGAGGATGATGGCGCGGACGTGTTCCCTGTTCTCAGTGAGGTAAGTGATGTCGGGCACGACGATGTCGACGCCCAGCAACTCCGTTTCAGGGAACATGAGGCCGGCATCGATGACGATGATGTCGTCCTCCCAGCGAAGGGCGAGGCAGTTCATTCCGAATTCGCCGAGGCCCCCGAGGGGGATGATTTTCAGTTTATTTGTCTGCATCTGTCAGGTTCGATGCTAACACCTGTGTGGCTACTTGGATGCGCGAGTATCGGGAGCGAAGTTGTTCAAAAATATGCAGAAATTCGCTAGGCACCTGCACAAACGCTCACTAGAATACGGTTTGTCGTTCAGTGGCTACCCGATTTTGACCTGTGAGTGAGAGCCCCACCAATCCGTCAGCAAAGCCTCAACGTTCTCTAGATGGGGATGCAATTCGTCGCGGCGCCGGTGATCGCGCCGGGGGCGATGAGTTGCTTTTGACGCGTGTAAAGGGTGGCGACCAGCAGGCTATGACCGACCTTTTCGATCAATACAGCGGCATGGTGTATTCGGTCGCGCTGCGCGTATTGAAGGATCCCGGGCAGGCCGAGGACGTGATGCAGGAGATATTCTTCCAGGTCTGGCGAAACCCCAACGCGTTCGTGTCGGGCCGGGGTTCGCTGGGAGCATGGCTTGCCGTGATGGCGCGCAACCGTGCGATCGATTCGCTGCGACGAAGGAGGCCGACCGATTCGGTGGACGATGTGGTGCTGGTGTCGTCGTCGGATCTTGGGTCTGAAGTTGAGCGAAGTCGGATGATGGAGAAGGTCCGCGGGGTCTTGAAGGACCTTCCGATGGAGCAACAGAAATCGGTGGAGATGGCTTTTTTTGAGGGGTTGACGCACTCGGAGATTGCAGCGAAGACGGGTGATCCGCTGGGAACGGTGAAGACGCGCATCCGATCGGCACTGATGACGTTGAGAAAGGCGATTACTGGATGATGCAGGACGAACATATACCGCAGGAGGACCTGGTCCTCTACGCAATGCAGGCCATGCAGTCGCATGAGCTCGCAGCGGTGCGTCTGCATCTGGAGCAGTGTGCGGAATGCCGACAGGCGCTGGCGGAAGTGAACGGCGACCTTGCGCTGGTGGCGATGAGCGTGGAGCAGAAGCCACTGCCGGAGGGTGCGCGGGCGCGGTTTGTGGAGCGAGTGGCTGCGGATGCGGCGCAGAAGGGCAAGGGCGGCGTCGCACCCGTAGTTTCGATTGAGAGAAAGCGACCGGCGCGCACGGCGGCGGTGTGGATTGGATGGCTTGCCGCGGCGGCATCGCTTTTGTTTGCGATTTCATTGCAACAAAAGGTTCGTGTGTTGAATGATCAGTTGGCGCAGCAGCAGCAATTGGTAGAGCAACAGGCTGTGGCCAATGCACGGGCCCAGCAGGTGCTGGATGTACTGACGGCACCGGCGGCGAAACGGGTGCTGTTGACGGCTGCAAAAGCCAAGCCGGAACCGACAGGACGTGCAATCTACTTGGCCGAGAGCGGCGGGTTGGTGTTCCAGGCGAACGACCTGGGACAACTGGCAGAGAACAAGACGTACGAACTGTGGGTAATTCCGGCCGATGGCAAGGCGCCAATTCCTGCGGGCCTCTTCCGGCCTGATGCCGCGGGAAGCGCGAGCGTCGTTTTGCCGCCCCTGCCGAGGGGCGTACCGGCCAAGGCGTTTGGCGTGACCATCGAAAAGGCCGAAGGGGCGGCGACGCCTACTGCCCCGATCATCCTGGTGGGTGCAGTTCCCGCATCCGGCGAATAAACGCGTATTCTGATGTGGCACGGTTGAAGGGCTACATCGGTCGCGATTCTGCTTTTCGACTTGAGCGCAGGATTTTTCCTGGAGTGTCATTGTCATGAGACTGAATACTTACTTGAACTACGGCGGGAATTGTGCCGAGGCTTTCAAGTTTTATGAGGAACATCTGGGCGGCAAGATCGGGATGATGATGAAGCACGGCGATATGCCGGACCCGAGCAAGGTGATGCCTGGTATGGAGAATGCGGTACTGCATGCAACCATCACGATCGGCGAGACGATGATAATGGCCAGCGATGTGCCTGGAGACCGTTGGAAACCGATGCGCAGCGCTTATCTCGCGCTCAATCTAGGGAGCGATGCGGAGGCGGAGCGACTTTTTGCGCTGCTGGCCGAGGGCGGCGAAGTGTTTATGCCAATCCAGGAGACGTTCTTTGCGACTCGCTTTGCGCAGTTGCGCGACAAGTTCGGTACATCATGGATGCTGATTCACGAGAGGCCGATGGGTGCGAGGCCGTAAAGCGGTCGTGACTGGCGAAGTGTGAGCGAACTTTACATTCGGGCATTCTGATAGCTTGATGGTGGGTTACCACTATGTCTCGAATCTGCTGTTTTGCGATGTGCTTCGCGGTCGCGTTTTCCTCTCACAGTTTTGGTGCATCGCGCATTCCAGAAAAACTGGAAGTGACGGGATACGTGTTTGCCCGTGGCAATGCGCTCACGCCCGGACAGGTAGATGCGAAGTATCTGACGCGGATCAACTATGCATTCGCCAACATCAGGGACGGACGGATGGTGCTGGGTGCGCCCACAGATGCGCAGAACTTTGCGCAACTGACAGCGTTGCGGAATGGGAATCCGCGGCTGACGGTGCTGGTGTCGGCAGGCGGGTGGTTGTGGTCGAAGAATTTCTCGGACATGGCATTGACCGCGGCGAGCCGGCGCGTGTTTGAAGACAGCGCTATGGAATTTCTGGTGCAGTACGACCTGGACGGTCTGGATATCGATTGGGAGTATCCCGGAATGCCGGGTGCGGGGCATCCTTATCGCGCGGAGGACAAGCAGAACTTCACGGCGCTGCTCGCGGAGTTGCGGGCGCGGTTCAATGCCGCGGCAAAGAAGCCCCACCGGCGGCTATATCTGACGGTAGCGATGGGTGCGGGCGATGACGTGATTGCGCATACCGAGATGCGGAAAGTCGCGCGGTACGTAGACACGGTGAACCTGATGACCTATGACTACTACGAGGCGGATTCGGATGCGACGACGGGACATCATGCGCCATTGTTCGCCAATCCGGCGGATCCCAAGAAAGCGTCGTCGGATGAGACTGTGCGGGACTACGAAAAGGCGGGAGTGCCGGCGGAAAAGATTCTGCTGGGAGTGCCGTTCTACGGACGTGCGTGGGGCGAGGTGACGGATCAGAATCATGGATTGTTTCAGCCGGGGAAGTCCGTCGCAGGATTCAATGGGCAGTACAGCGCGATCGCGGAGAACCTGCTGGGTCAGGGATTCACGCGGTACTGGGATGATGCGGGGAAGGCTCCATATCTATACAACGCGGAGAAGCACATTTTTGTGTCGTACGAGGATCCAGAGTCGCTCGCGGAGAAGTGCAAGTATATTCGGGAGCGCAAGCTGGGCGGAGTGATGTTCTGGGAGTATTTCGGCGATCCGGAACAGAAGCTGCTGCAGACGATTGATGCGGGGCTGCGAAGTGAGAGTTCGAAGTTCTGAGTTCGTAGTCCCAAGTTCCAGGTTTGTTGGTTCTAAGTTCCAAGTTGGATTGTCGACGAGTGTGGTTTGAAAAGGCAGCCGCAGATCGTTCGGCTTCGCTTCTGTTCGTTCCGCTTCGCTCGGGATGATACTGGGTTAACCAGGACGCGGCGTCTTCAATAGGTGAGGGTGTCGGCGAAGAGGAAATCCCAGGAACTATCGAGGTAGAGCCAGCGCTCGCCGCTGAACCAGCTGGTGGGCAGCGATGGAACATGGAGCAGGGCGTGACCGCCGATGCACATCATCTCTGTGCCGTTCCAGCCGAGGAAGGTGCGCGAGGCCAGGCCCACGCTGGCAGGATTGGTGACGCAGCGCAGACAGACTGGGCATCGCTTGCGTTGATCGGCGACGGCCCAGCGGAACCCAACGAGACAGATGGTGAAGCACCATAGAAGCTGGAAGCATTCTGCTACTGACGAGTAGCCGATCTCGTTGCCATATGCAAGATCGAGCGACGCCGCGAACCCGATGGCTGCAATGAGCGTGAATTTTGCGGCGAGGAACAGGATGCGGTTGATGCGCTGTCGGAACGATGGACGATGCGAGGTGATGTCGGAATCCCCGAGGGATACGGAGATAACCGCGGGCAGGGCTACGAGCGCGAGGAAAAGGGCGAATTTGAAAATGCTCCAGGCGCCCTCGATGGGAGCGTCGATGGGAGCGCCAACGAGATCAATTTCAACACCATCCTGATTGAGAGCGTTGATGGAGATGGCCGGATCCGACATGGCGGCCTGACCGCGTGGGGAGAGCTGGGCGAGGAGGTAGCCCTTCGCGGTGGACGGCGCCTCAGATCGGATCTGCGCGTTGGACTCGATCACCCAGGCATCGGGTGCGCCGGGCAACTGCCAGCTGCCCGCGGGAGCGACGCCGGCGATTCGAACGCTGGTTGAGCCGATGCGGATGATGCGGTCGGCTATGCGCGGGTCGCCGGCAAAGGAGCGCATCCAGAGATCGTGGCTGAGAACAAGCGAGGGCAACGCGGAGTCCTGCTGGGGATCCGGGGCATCGCGGCGATCCGCATAGCGGATGGGCAGGCCGAGCAGCGAAAAGAGATTGGTGGAGGAATGCGCAATGCTCCAGGGCTTTGAACCGGGCTCGGCATCAGCTTTTTCGCGGGAGACGCGATAGAAGGCAAGGTCCTGAAAGAAGCGCTGCGGCGAATTACTCCAATTCTGATAAAGGGCGGTAGAGATGCTCGGGCTGCCGCCGCTGGCAGAGGCTTCGTTGATGAGTAGCACGCCGGGTTTGATCTGGTAGTGCGCGGCCTCGTTCTCTGCCTTGACGCCGGGGAGCAGGCGGGATATGACGAAGCAGAGTGCCAACGCAGCCGATAGCCACAGAAGGGTCTGGCCTGCGGACCCGTGAATGTGCACATGCGCGGAAGCTGATTTTGCGGGTTGATTGCGGAGACAGAGCGCGTCGGGGAATGCGCCGAGACAGAAGCAGGTGATTTCACGGTGCGCGTTCCAGGAGAACGTGTTGTCGATTCCGATGTAGGAGCGACGGACGTGCCAGAGTTCAGCGAACCACTCGCGGCGCCAGTCTTCACGCTGAAACGAGGGCACGAGGAGCGATGCGGTGCGCAAGAGCGTGACATCGAAGAGGGAGAAGACCCGATCGCCTGGAGGATTCATCGGGCACTGGCCTCCTCAGTAGAGATGAGGCGATCGAGGAGAGGATAGCGTTTGCGGGAAGCCTCGAGCGTTGTCTTTCCTTGAGTGGTGATCTTGTAGTACTTGCGCAGGGGGCGCTGTTCGGCGTCTGCGATGGACTGGCGTTCCCACTGGGAGCGGATCAACTCGTCGCGCTCGAGGCGGCGCATGGCGGGGTAGACGGTTCCGCTGGGCAGGCCGGTCATCTCCATGATGCTGAAACCGTAGACGTAGCCGGCGGCGATGGCCTGAAGGATCATCGCGGCGGTATGGGAAAGTTTTGTCTCGCCTGCCATGGCCAGCATTCTACCTATGTAGCAATCTACTTGACAATGAATTGTATTGATATATGCTGAATGCTACATAGGGTGAATGGGAGGCCCTGCCGTGCTCGAAGTTCAGCATCTATACCGCAGCTATCGAACGATTCCAGCCGTTGAGGATGTGAGCTTCAAAGTCGCGCGTGGAGAGATTGTAGGGTTCCTGGGACCGAATGGGGCGGGTAAGTCCACCACGGTGAAGATTATTACGGGGATGCTGCGGCCAGATGACGGAAAGGTGCTGTTTGAAGGGAAGAATATTCGCGACGACATGGTCGGATACCGGGCGTCGATCGGGTATGTGCCGGAAGAAGCACAGCTCTATGCGTATCTTTCTGGGCTCGAATATTTGCAGCTTGTGGGCCGGTTGCGGGGGATGAGCGAGGCGCTGATTGAAGCGAAGGCGACGGGGCTGCTGAAGCTGCTGCATCTGGAATCGTGGCAGTATTCGCCGATTTCGTCGTACTCGAAGGGCATGCGGCAGAGGGTGCTGATCGCCGCGGCGTTGCTGCACGATCCGAAGCTGCTGATTTTCGATGAACCGCTCTCTGGGCTGGATGTTGCTTCGGCGCGGCTGTTCAAGGATCTGCTGGAGATGCTGGCGAAGGACGGTAAGGCTGTCCTCTACATTTCGCATGTGCTGGAGACCGTGGAGCAGGTTTGCGATCGTGTGATTGTGATTGCAAAGGGGCACGTGCTGGTCGATGCAGCGCCTTCGGAGCTGAAATCGCTGATGAGCCTGCCGAATCTGGAGAGTGTGTTTGCGCAACTTGTGGAGCAGCAGGATACGAGAGTGGTTGCGGAGAAGATCGTGGATGTCATGCAGATCGCCGATGCGAGGTAACTTTCAAAAGCTGCTTGTGCCGCAAAATGGGGCGTCCGCCGTTCTTTCACTCAACGTGCAGGCGGCAATGGGGCCGGTGCGGGAGCCGGAGCGGAACCAGTTCGCACTGCTGATGCGGCATTTCCTGGAGCGCTTCTTCAATCACGAAACCGCATCTCCAGATGGAGACGGGAAGACGCGCCTGGTCCAGCTTGCCTTCGCAGCTGGAGTGCCGGGGTTCATGGTGGCTATCTATCTTTGGCCCGTTTACCATCCGTTCCGGGGATGGCCGCCGGGAAGCACCGCGGTCGGTCCGCCACCCTATTGGGTGCAGGTGAACCATCACTTCTTTTTCGTGCTGTACTCGTTCGTTGTCATGGGCCTGATTACGGTGTTTGAGTGGGACCTGTTTTTCCCGGACCTGCTGGACTTGGTGGTGCTGGGGACGCTGCCGCTGGCGCAGGGGAGGGTATTTTTCGGGCGCGCAGCTGCGATCGGCATCTTCATTGCCGGATTTCTATTCGACGCCAATTTTATGGCTCCGCTGGTTCTGCCGGCGGCAACAGATCCGCCGCGCCTGGTGAGTTTTCTTGTGGGACATGTGACGGCGGTTGCGGCGGGTGGGTTGTTTGCCGCGGGACTCGTTGTTGCGCTGCAGAGCGTGCTGCTGGCAGCGATGGGCGAACGACTGTTCCGAAGAATCTCACTGGTATTGCAGGGTGGGGCGGTCACGGTGCTGGTGATGCTGCTGCTGTTGTTTCCAGTTTTATCAGGCGTTACGCCGCGGTTATTGCAGTCACACAACGGCGCAGTGCTGTGGTTTCCTCCGTATTGGTTTCTTGGGATGTACCAGATGCTGGTGGATGGTTCGTCTGCATTGCCGATTTTTCGCGAGCTCTCGAGAATCGGGTTGATGGCGTTGCTCGGTGCGGCAGCAATCGGAGTTGTTGCTTATCCGGTGGCGTATTTGCGGCGGGTGAAGTATCTACTCGAGGGAGCGCCGCCGCGGGCGAGACGAAACGGGCTGCTGACGCCACTCAACCGGTTGCTGCACCTGGGCACGGTACGAAGGCCGATCGGGCGCGCGGTGTTTCACTTTATCAACCAGACGCTCTTTCGAGTTCCACGTTACCGTATCTACCTCGTGCTTTACGGAGGGGTCGGGCTCTCGGTGTTGATTGCGACGGTGCTGCGGCTGACGGTGGTTAACGGGCAGCTGCATGCGAATGCTTCAGCGGACGGAATTCGCGTGGCGGTGGGGATTGTGGCGTTCTGGGTGACGACCGGGTTGCGGACCACGTTTGTTTCGTCGGGGAATCAGCAGGGGAACTGGATCTTTCGTTTCACGCATGGCAGGCCAGCGCACTTCGTAGCGGCGATGCATGAACTGAAGGCCGCAAAACTTTGGGTGATGCTGTGCAGTGTGGTGATTACGGAAACGACGGTTGGCGTGCTGCGGTTGATTGCTCCGGCAGAGCTAGCAAGCGTGCAGGGAACGGCGGCGCAAATCCTGGTGGGAGCTGGGATGTGCGTGGTGCTAACTGATGCATTGTTTTCGACCGTGATGATTGTCCCCTTTACGGGTGAGCCTTCGCGGGAGAAACCAAATCTGGCTTTCACGCTGTTGTTCTATTTCACGTTTTTTCCCGCGGTGACAGCGGTGTCGATGATTTCTGATCGATGGATCGAACAGGGTTGGCCAAATTTTGGCCTGGCGGCGATCGCGATTGTTGTGATTCATCTGTGGTTTCGTTATCGGCATCGCGAAGTGGTGCGGATTCACAGCGCGCAAGCGGAACTGGAAGATGGCGAAGAAGATTTTCCGATGCGATTGGGATTGCGATATTAGAAACGTGCATTCGCGTTGAGGGTGGAATTCTTGGCCGACTCTCCCGATTGAGTCGTGCGGCGTTGCGGGTCTCATTGAAAGCAACCGCAGATCCCTCGGCTCCGCTCGGGATGACAGCGCGTTTTTGGGGACCTGACAACATAGTTAGGCAGGTGTGACATTTGTTGATCCGGTGAAGCGCCAGGCGACACAGGGATCTTGCGAATCTTCGGCATAGGGCTTGCGGCCGGAAGCATCAACCTGGTGGAGCAGATCAGCGGCTGCGTCTTCCGCGGACATCGTGACGGGCATCTGCCAGAGCGGAGTGAAACCTTGGTGCTGGTCGAGGAGGTCTTTGAATTCTGCGTTCACATAGAGCAGATCGAGCTGACCGGGGCGGCCGGCGAAGGCCTCTGCGATGCGGTCGATGAGGTGCGCGAGCACTTGCGAAGGGAAGGGATTGAAGAGGTAGACGAGACAGGGGCCGGGCGGGAATTCGAAGGCGAGGGCATCCTGGCAAACGGCTTCGAGAGGACTGCGGGGGTTGCCGGATTGTTGCCAGCGCGCGAAGTTATCGGCTGCGATCGCGTTCAGATCAGGGTTCAGCTCAACGCCAATGCACTTGCGGAAGGGAAGCTTCGAGGCGATGAGGACTACGCGGCCTTTGCCGGAGCCGAAGTCGATAAAGGTGTAGTTCTCAACGAAGAGGCGATCGGGCGTTTCGAGCCAGCGATCGAGCACGGCCTGGACGAGGGATGGAGCTGTTCCATAGTAGGACCCCAAATGGGAATCGTGCGGATGGCCGGGGTGGAGATCGTTGCCGGGGATGAAGCCGCCGGTGTCGAGGCCGGTGGCCTTGTCGAAGGGATGGCGGTCGTCGATCTTGGTTTCGGCAGGGAAATGGACGCCGAGGGCAACGCGGGCTTCTTCAAGCAGACGCGCCATGCCGAGCGAGAGTGCGTGGGGGATGACGGGGCTTTCGCGCAAGTCCTGGCGGATGAGATCGCAGAAGTGGGTGGTCTCGTAGTTGAAGCCGCTGCCGGTGTAGGGCGAGTCAATCTCGACGATGCGGCCATCAAGGTAATGAACGGTAGCGTAGGAAGGGTTCCACCAGTTGGCGCGGAGGAGCACGTAGCCGCCCGGTCCGGAGAGCAGGGCATCGCCGTGGCTGAGCAGGTCGATGCCGGTGTGCAGTTGGGCCAAGCCGCGTTCATGTTCCGTTTGGAAGATTGCGAAGTTGTCGACGCCTTCGGAGTTGAGGCGGCCCATGGTCTGCACGCGCTTGAGGGGGCCGAGCCAATCGAGCGCGAGAAATGCTTCGTACGGACCGATGCCCATGATGCCACCGCCACCGAGTTCGGCGAAGTGGAGTGGGTAGTCGGGACCGATGGAAGAGTCGCAATGGCCGGCGCGGACGAACCCGATGAGGCCGATTGGATCGGATTCGAGATGCCGGCGGAGGCGCTGATAGAGCGGGAAGAAGGGCGGCTTCATGGCTTCCATGAAGAGACGGTCGTGCCGGCGGGCGGCGGAGAGTACGGTTTGAAGTTGGCAGACATTGAGGGCTGCGGGTTTTTCGCAGAGGACATGGATGCCGGCTGCGAGAGCCTGTAAGCAGAACTCGGCGTGGGTGTCGGGATGAGTGGCGATATAAACGGCGTCGATGTTGGAGGAGAGTAGGTCGTTGAGGGTAGGGGCGACGATCGGGTCGGAGAACTTGCCAGCAAATGCGCGAGCGCGGTCGGAGTTGCGGCCCCAGATGGCGGCCAGGGAAGTATTCTCGACGGCCTGAAGACCGTGGGCGAAGCGGGCGGCGGCGCGACCGGGGCCGATGATGGCGAAGCGGATGGATTTGGAAACTTGAGGCACGGGAACAGGGTAGCAAGCCAATGGTGCCTGAGTGGTCAGCCGCTCTGCGCATGGTCGGAGCAAGAGGGATCGCGTTATCCCACCCATGACGCAAAAGAAGCGTCACGGATGGGGCTACCCGCATGTATCGATTGAAGCTTGCTTCCCAGGTCTCAGGAGCGAGACCTGGGGCACCCAGGTTCGCGCGATGCCACACAAGTGGTGGGTTAGCGCAGCAGGTCTTCAAGGGCGGTGCTGAGGTCGGTTTTTTCGTCGCGGTATTTGACGATGACAGGGGCGTAGAGTGAGAGGCCCCAGGCCTCGGAGTTCGCGTGGCCTTTGCCTTTGGCGACAGCGCGGGAGCCGGGTACAACGACAGCGTTGGGCGGAATGATGAGCGGGGTGTCGGTGGTCGCTTTGATGGTTGTGCCGTTGACGAGGTCGAAGACGGGCGTGCCGCGCGTGAGGATGGTTCCTGGAGCGAGGACGGTCCCGGTGCGGACGATGGTGCCTTCGTAGACGCCGCAGTTTCCGCCCACAAGAACATCGTCTTCAATGATGACGGGGCTGGCGTTGATGGGCTCGAGTACGCCGCCGATCTGGGCGGCGGCGCTGAGGTGAACGCGCTTGCCGATCTGGGCGCAGGAACCGACGAGGGCGTGGGAATCGACCATTGTGCCTTCGTCGACCCAGGCGCCGGTGTTGATGTACATGGGGGGCATGCAGACAACGCCGGGTGCGACGTAGGCTCCGGCGCGGATGGAGGAGCCGCCGGGGACGATTCGGACGCTATGCTTAGGGGCCCAGTAGCGCGGAGGATAGGTATTTTTGTCGACAAATGTGAGATCGCCTGCGGGGAAATCGCGAAGTTTCCCGAGACGAAAGCCGAGAAGGATTCCTTTCTTGACCCAGGCATTGACGCGCCAGCCGGTTGGTGCGGTTGAGTCGGGTGAGGCAGAACGAAGTTCACCGCGCTCGAGCGCATCGCGCAAGGCGAGGAAGGATTCCATGGCAGCCGGGTCGTTGATGGCGGAAGCTCCGGCGGCGAAGTGGCGCTCGATTGCCTGTTCCAGGGGATTGGGATTCATTCGTTATGAGTTTAGCAAGCGCGAAGATCGAGGCATCGGCGATCGGTCGGGTATCGTCCAAAGAAGAACGGCGCCGGAGAGAATGCTTTGGCGCCGTTTGCGAGGAGATAGGCAGTGCGTTCAGTTTTAAGCAGCGGAGATAGGAGCGACCTTGGGACGAGGGCGAGGGGCGAGGGACATTACGGGAATCGGCTGCAATTCGAAGGAGTTATTTCCGGAGGGAATTAAAGCCAGGGGCACGGTGCGATTGGCGGTGCCGTGGAGATTCTTGGATTCAAGCCATGCGCATAGCCTTGGGTCGTAGATCTCCGGTTGACCCTGCCAGAAGTCGGGTTTGAGGCCGCATTGAATCCGAAGGTGACCGAGTTGGAGTTCGATGTTGTGCGTGTCCTTTGGAAAATAGCGGCGGACATTCGCGATTCCAACGTGCAATCCGGTGACGCCGTGACCTTTGCTTTGGGTTTTAACGACCATGGAATACCTGTTCTGTGTTTTCCGGTTAGAGTTTGTGATTTCCGGTAAGGCTACACGGATGAAACACGAATCGACCCAGGCTAACGCGAACGGTTTTCGCGACTGTTCCTGTTTGGGAATAAACCCCTGTCGCAGACCAGTTTGGGCGAAAGAGGTGCGACGTTCTTACCCGGTAGCAAGTACTTCTGGTTAATTGAAAGTGAATCCGAAGACCTGACTGAAGGATGTTTCGCAGCGACGAGCCCCAAGCTCTCGAAGACCATTGATGCACGGTTACGATAACCGGGTTGCGTAAGGGTGAACAATTTTTCGCTAAAACATGTGCGGGTGAGGGGTGCGCAGGACAGCCGTGACGGCGGCTATTTCGGCTTCGGTGATGTCGGGAGCGCTGAGAGGGATAGACATGGAATTCTTTGAAGCGGAGTTAGCAGGTGCTGCGCATTGTTAGCGGTGCTTTGCACCGGTTAGCGGCGCTGCGCGCCTGTTAGCAGGCTAGCGCGTGGGTTCATCGGTTAGCGGTGCTGGTTGCTTGATGAGGAGGTTGTCGAGTGGAGCGCTGGTGAGAATGCGGGCGATTGTTTTGGCGGCGGTGCCGTTGCCGTAGGGGTTGGCCATGCCGTGAAGTTTCTTGCGGAACGCGGGTGTAAGGGCGCGTTTAAGGGCGGAGGCGATTTCGGCGGTATCGGCGGGAACGTCGAGGATGTTGCGGGCGCGTTCGCGGCCCTGCTGACGCATGCCAACGTTGACGACTGGGAGAGCGAACGAGGCCGCCTCCATGATGCCGCTGGAGGAGTTGCCAATCATCGCATCGATCTGGCCGAGAAGGCTCCAATAGGTGACGGCGTCCAGGTTGACGAAGATGTGCGTATCGGGCCGCATGGCGGCGAGGGTGCGGGTGCGTTCAATGAGCGCGTGGCTGCCGGCATCGGTGTTGGGATAGACAAAGATAAGTTGGCCCGGGACTTGCGCAAGCGCGGTGAAAAGCGCGTCGGCCTCGGCATTGGTATCTCGGAGGATGGTGACGGGATGCCAGGCGGCGAGGATCGACGGAGATGCAAGTTTCAGACTGAGTCGTTTCTCGAGGTCTGTCCGCGAAAGAAGTTTGGAGCGGCGCAAATGATCGAGCGAGGGTGCGCCTGCTTGGTGAACGCGCCAGGGTTCTTCGCCCATGGCGATGACGCGGCGGCGTGCGGTTTCAGTCGAGGTGAAGTGAATGTGAGCGAGCTTGGTGAGGGCGTTGCGGACCTGGTCGTCGATGGCGCCCTGGCTGACTTCGCCGCCTTCGATGTGGGCGATGGGAATACGCAGGGCAAGTGCGACGCAGGCCGGAGCCATCATCTCATAGCGGTCAGCGATTAAGAGCATAAGGTCCGGGCGCCATGCAGAGAGAGTATCGGCGAGTGAGAGGATGGCGATGCCGATGGTTTTCGCCATGCCGGTGTCCGTATCGGAACTGAGGAGACACTCGATGCGCGCCTTGATGGGGAAGCCTTCGCGTCCGATTTCAGAGATAGTGTTGCCAAACTCCGGTGAGAGGTGGGGACCGAGCGCGATCAGGCCGAGTTCGATTTCGGGGTTTGCAGCGAGTTCGCGGAGGGGCCAGTAGAGGTGACTGTAGTCGGCGCGCGAGGTGGTGACGACGGCAATTCTTCTTTTCGCTTTGCCGGACTTACTCATCGGAGACCTGCGACGCGGCAGTGGAGCAGTGAGCCAGAACTGTCTGGCTCGGAGTGTAGTCGGGAACGAGGACTCGAAGATCGGCAAGCGCCGCGGAGGGATCGCGCGATTGGACAGCGCGGTGCAGTGTGGCCAGCACGGAGTGAAGCTGGCTGCGTGGAGGCAATGGCGAGTGAAGGCAGACGAGGCTGCCTGCGGTTGCTGGGTGTGGTGTTTCGGACTCGGACCAGAGTTGTTCGGATTCCTTGTCGCCGGGGCGGAGGTGCGTGAATTCGATGGCCGATTCGCGATCTGGAACAAGAGTGCGAGCCATGAAGCGCGCCAGGTCTGCGATGAAATGTGGTCCCGGAAGCAGCGGCACGAGGAGGGTATGCGTTTGTGGCTCACTCGCTGCAACAAGCAGAAGTTCGACGGCTTCAGCGATCGTGAGAAAGTAGCGGCGGGCAGCGGGATCGCTGACGGTGAGTGGAAGTCCGGATGCGATCTGGCGGGCGAAGACTTCTGTGACGCTTCCGCGGGAGGCGAGAACATTGCCGAGGCGGAGGACGGTGCCGCCCGATGTGAGGACAATTTGTTCGGCGAGGCGCTTGGTTGCGCCCATCATGGCTGCGGGCGCGGCGGCCTTGTCGGTGGAGACGAGGACAATGCGGGCATTGTGCGCGGAGGCCGAGGCGACGAGCGTTTCGGTGGCGAAAATGTTGTTGGCCATGGCGGCCAGGGGTTGTTGTTCGATGAGAGGAACGTGCTTGTGGGCGGCGGCGTGGAAGACAAGGTTCGGACGGTGGAGAGAGAAGATCTCGTCGAGGAGGCTGCGATCGGAGACGCCGCCAAGATAGAAGTTCGCGTTGGCAGAGCCGCCGGCAAGATCCTGCTGAAGGTCGTTGAGACTGTTTTCAGAGGATTCGAGGAGGATGATGCGCGCACCGGCGGACGCCAGACGGCGCGCGAGCGCGGAGCCGATGGAACCGCCTGCACCGGTGATGAGGATTGGATGTTGAATGAGCGATGAGACGGCAGCCGGCGATGCCGCCGGAAGTGGCGGGCGACCGAGAAAGATGTGCCACTGCATGGTCTCGAGGGAGGGAATCACAGATCGAAGTATAAATGTGTGGATAGTTGTCGGGAGCGGATTCACGGTCTCAGGGCTGGGAATCGAGCGGCGCATTGGAGCAGGAGACCTGGGTGTACCAGGCAGCATTGAGGCGGCCAGGTCGAAGTTCGAGGCAGACCTGATCGCCGGGAGATGACTTGTCATAGATGGTTTTTGAGACACCCAGGCTGTTCGCTTGCAGCATGGGACCCCACGGGTCGAGTTCGAGGTAGTAAGAGCGCGAGCGTCCCGTCGTGTAGTGCTTACCGACGACTGAAACGACATAGCGCGTAGATGTTGATTCATCACCAACCGCGTCTGCTACCGCGACCGCGCTGTAGCTGTAGAGCATGCCAAAGAGAAGAAGTGCGAAAAGGGTGCGTGTGGGAGAAGGACTCTCAAAGAATGAGTGATAGAACGCCGCGAGATATGCGAGAGTGAGCAGGGCAACCACCAGGCCGATCGATTGGAGCGAGACGAAGTGAATGCCGCGCGCGCGGATGAGCAATCCGAAGCTGCTGACGATGAGGGCATAGAGGAGTTCAGCGCGCGGATCGTCTTTTCGCTTGAACACAGCGTAGAGCAGCGGCGAGCGGTGGAGCAGGATCGCGAGGGTAACAGGCACGAGTGCGAGTGCGATGGAGAAGGGCAGATAGAGCGCCGGGGTGCCGAAGTTGGCTGCAACAGCGGCGGCAACGGCGATGACCAGTGCGAAAACACTGTACGTCTTCGCCTGGCCGAGAGCGGCGAGACGCTGCTGAGGCGTGGAACCGAGTGCTTCGTGCTGGGAAATCTCTTCAAGAATTCTGTCGCGATCGCGCTTGTCGAGATCCGCGACCCGGCGAATCCAGGAATCGAATGCGGAGTCGTGATCAAAATGATTGGCCAGTGTGAGCGTGCGGCGGCCGTTGTTCAAATAAAACTGCGTGTACTTGCCATTACGAGAACTGACGGTGCGGTAGCCTTCGATCTCGTTGAGGTCGGCGAAGCGGTCGGTGAAGGCACCGCGAATCTCGATGCGATTGCCATCGATGATGACCCGGGAGCGCATAGCCAGCGCGATGAGGTAAATGCCGAAGAAGAGAAAGACGGCCGTCATTAGGAGCGGCAATGAGGTGTTTGTGCCCTTTAGAGCTAATGCGCACATCATGATTCCGCCGGCAATGGCGGGGGCACCGAGAATAAGGAACAGGGAACGGAACCAGGCCTTCACGCGGTATTCGTGGCGGCGGGTGGATATCTGTTCGGAGGTACTCATAATGCATTCCTCAAATGCCGCGTTCGACGCTACGGGAAAAAGCTGCCAGAACTATCCGTGAGGCTAAAGGTCCCGCAGGCGGCGTTCTAAATGTGCACGCTGCTCGCATACACTGAAGTGTTCCGCTGCATCGCAATATGCGATATGCCGATCGATCTGGAGACGGACTTGGGAAAGAAGTTTATGCGAATTTGTGGCCAGATTGCCATGGTTATTCTGGCAATGGCCGTTACGGCCGGGGCCCAGGCGCAGCCCAATGCCGATGCGGTGCGGCTGAACAATCGTGGCGTGGCGCTGATGGGGCAGCAGTTTACGGAGAAGGCGGAGCAGAGTTTTGCGGACTCGTTCAAGAAGGATCCAAAGCTCGCTCAGGCTGCGATCAATGATGGCATTGCGCTGCTGACGTTGCAGAAGATCGATGATGCCAAGAAGGCTCTCCAGGCCGCTCTCGTTTTGGATCCGAATAGTGCCCAGGGATGGTACAACCTCGGTCTGGCGCAGCATGCGGACAACGAACTTGATGATGCGTTGAAAAGCTTTCAGCAGGCGGTAAAGCTCGATCCGCGGGATGTGGATTCGTACTACTTCGAGGGCGTGTGCTATCGGGAGATGAAGCAGTTCGACAAGGCAGTGGAGGTGCTGAAGCAGGGACTGGCCATTCAGCCGCTGCACGCCTCGTCCGAATTTGCATTGGCACGGGCCTTGCAGGCGCTGGGCGACAAGGATGCAGCGAAGGAACACTTCAAGCTGTTCCAGCACATGACGAGCACCAAGATTTCGGCGGCGATCGGGCTGGCCTATGGGGAGCAGGGACATTATTCGACGGTGACGCCGGTGGAGGAGCCGCAGGCGCGGCAGCGGGCGATGATTCCGGTGAAGCTGGAGGCGGAGACCATGGTTCGTGCGATCCCACCCTTGCCGAAGAAGCCCGGCAAGGATGGGGCACACCTATCTCAATCCTCTACGGAGACGGGCGGGGCTTGCATGCTGGATGTGAGTGGGGCGGGGCAGATGGACCTGGTGCTGATGGAGGCGGGATCGCAGGCGGTTCGGGTGTTGCATCGGAAGAGTGATGGGAGCTTTGAGGATGTGGATACAGCGGCTGCAGGGCTGAAGGGTTCGGGTCGAGCAGTGGCATGCGCGGTGGGTGATTACGATGGCGATAATCTAAACGACCTGGCGGTGGCGCTTGACGATGGTGTGCGGTTGTTCCGGAATCTGGGCAAAGGCAAGTTTGAGGATGTGACGACCGAGGCAGGGCTGGCATCACGCAACAAGCCGACCGGCATCACGTTTGTGGACTATGACCACGATGGAGATCTGGATCTGTTTGTTACAGGGTCGGCACTGAAGCCGGGAGATGCGCCGAATGTGCTCTGGCGGAACAACGGGAACAAGACGTTTACCGAATGGACAGAGTCTACGGGACTGGGTGGGAGCGGTAAGACGACCGCTGCGATCCTGACCGATTTCAATAATGATCGCGCAGTCGACCTGGCCGTGACAGGGGACGGCCCAGCGCCGATTTTGTTTGTGAATCCGCGTGAAGGCAAGTATCCGCAGCAACTGCTCTATGAGGGCGAGAAGCTGCCGGCAACAGAGGGCATCGCCGTCCTCGACTACAAAAAGGACGGCTGGATGGACATCGCGGTGACGCATGCGGGGGCGCCTGGGTTGACGCTGTGGCGCAACGTGGCGGGACCGCAGGGCGTCGGACGGCGGTTTGAGCGCGTGCCGTTGCCACTGAATGGCGCAACGCGCGGATGGGGCGTGACTGCCGTTGATATCGACAACGATGGATGGGTGGACCTGGCGGCGATTGTGGAGACGAGTGCAGGGCCGTGTGTGAAGGTATTTCGCAATAAGGGAGATGGGAGCTTTGAGGATGTGAGTAGCTCCCTGGGGCTGGATGCCGTGAAGCTGACCGCGCCGCGGGGATTGATTTCCGCGGATGTGGATGGTGATGGTGCAGCCGACCTGATTGTGACGCAGGAGAATGCTCCGCCGGTGCTGCTGCGCAATGTGGGCGCAAACAAGAATCATTTTGTGCGGCTGGACTTGAGCGGGTATGCGGATAACAAGACGGCGATCGGGTCGAAGGTGGAGATCTTCGCAAATGGGCAGTGGCAGAAGTGGGAGTTGGCGGGTGCATCGGGATTTGCGACGCAGGCACCGCCGCAGTTGCTGGTCGGGCTGGGCGAGGCAGACCACATTGATCTGCTACGCATCTTGTGGCCTACGGGAATTTTGCAGGACGAGATAGATCTTCCGCATACCCAAGTGATTGCGATGAAGGAAGCGGACCGGCGCGGGAGTTCCTGCCCGGTACTGTTTGCGTGGGATGGGCACAAGTACAAACTCGTCACGGACGTGATTGGCGCTGCGGTGGTGGGGCACTGGTTTACGCCGACACGCAGGAACATTCCGAACTCGGGCGAGTGGATCAAGGTGGATGGCAATCGGCTGGCTCGCGTTGATGGGAAGCTGAGCCTGCGCTTTATTGAACCGATGGAGGAAGTGAATTACATCGACCAACTGCGGCTCGTGGCGGTGGATCATCCGGGGGATGTGGAGATAAATCCGGATGAGAGGTTCCTTGACGATCCGCCGTTTGCTTCGGGGCGCGTGGTGGCATCGAAGGGTGCGCGGTTGCCGGTTGGCGCGTGGGATGGCGAGGGGCGTGATGTGCTGGAGGTGCTGAGCCGGCGTGATCACAAATTTGCGAGCGGGTTCACGGCGACGCCGTATGACGGGTTTGCGAATGTGCATTCGCTGACGGTGGATTTGGGAGACGTAAATGCGGGCGCTTCGCTGCGGCTCCTGATGACGGGTTATGTGAATTACTTCAGTGCGACGTCGCTGTATGCGGCGTGGCAGGCGGGGATCAAGCCGATTTCGCCGTATGTGGAAGCGGAGCTGCCGGATGGTACGTGGGTGACGATTCCGGGGGAGGCGGGATTTCCGGCGGGCCTGGAGCGGACAATTGTCGTTGATCTTACGGGCAAGCTTCCGGCGGGAACGCGCAAGATCCGGTTAGTGAGCAATCTTGAGATTTACTGGGACCAGGTGTTGATCGATAACAACGCAGAAGCGGAGACGCACACGACCGAAGTGCCGCTGGCGCTGGCGACGGAGCGGTTCCGTGGATATCCGACGCAGATTGAGGGTAAGAGCCCGGGAGATCTCGACTACGACTACGATCGCGTGAGTCTGACGGGGCCGTTTCAGCACCAGCGCGGGAACTACACACACCTTGGAGATGTGACGGCGCTGGTGAAGGGTGTGGATGACCGGTACGCGATTTTCGGAAGCGGCGAGGAGATTGCCACGGAGTTTGACGCGGCGAAGCTACCGTCTCTGCCGGCTGGATGGAAACGCGACTACTTCTTCTACGCGAACGGGTATGTGAAGGACATGGACTGGTGGGATGCGATGCCGTTCACGGTGGCGCAACTGCCGTTCCACAAGATGAGCGCGTATCCATATCCCGCAAGCGAGAAGTTTCCGGATGATGCGGATGCGATTGATTATCAGTTGAAGTGGAACGATCGGTTTGATTCGGGTGAGCCGGTGCGGTCGTATCGGTTTGATTACAAACTGATGCCGTCGACACCTGCGGATGATGGCATCTGCGGTGCGGCAGACGCCGCTTGTGCGGCACGAGGTACTGTGCGACCGTGAATCTTCTTGTGCTCGAATCAGCGGTGCGGCAGTTGAAGATGCTGCGGCAGCGCGAGATCTCGGTAGTGGAGTTGGCCGAAGCGCATATCAAGCAAATTGAGCGGCTGAATCCTCAACTCAAGGCCTTTGCGGATTTCGATGCGGAGCGCGTGCGTGCGCAGGCTCGCTCGATGGATGCGGTGCTGGTCGATGCACGCGGGCCGTTGCATGGCCTGCCGGTGACGGTGAAGTCGTCGATAGCGACAGCCGGATACAAATGCGAGATCGGGAGCCTGAACCACAAGGATGAAATTCCGCGCGAGGATGCGGTTGTCGTGTCGCGGCTTCGTGCGGCGGGTGCGCTGATCCTTGGAACGACCAACTGTCCTGAATTCCTGATGGCATATGAAACAGACAACCTGCTGCATGGGCAGACCCGGAATCCGTGGGACCTGGAGCGGACGCCGGGTGGATCGAGCGGCGGCGAGTCGGCGGCGATCGCGGCGGGGATGTCGGCGGCCGGGCTGGGTTCGGACAGCGGTGGGTCGGTGCGGGTGCCGGCGCATTTCACGGGGATATGTTCGCTGAAGCCGACCCCGGGACGGATTCCGGGGCGAGGACATTTGCCGCCGTGTGTGGGGCCGTTTGCGACGTTGGGTGCGATTGGGCCCATGGCGCGGACGATGGCGGATGTGGAGTTGATGTTTCGCACGCTGAGCGGACAGGATGATGCCGATCCCGCGAGTCCCCCGGTGGTGTTGCGCGAATTGAGCGACTCAGAGGTGCGGAAGAATCGGATTGGATTCTTCGAAGATGATGGACTGACGCCGGTGACTGCGGAGACGCGTTCAGCAGTGCGCGCGGCTGCTGCGGCATTACGTGATGCGGGGTTTCGCGTGGAGCCCTTCAGGCCGCGGACGCTGGAACCATTGCGAAAGCTATGGTGGACATTGTTTGTGCAGTGCGGGGCGATGTTCTATGAGCCGGAAGTTCGCGGCGGGCGGGAGAAACTGAGTCCGATCTTCCGTGAGTTCCTGGAGATTGCGGAGAGGTCGGGTCCGCTGACGGCAACCGAACTTCTGAATGCGTGGGCGGAGTTGGACGTACTGCGTGCGAAGACGCTGGAGGAGATGCGCGAGTATCCGGTATTGCTGTGTCCGGTTGCGAGTGTACCGGCGTGGCGGCATGGCGAGCGGAAGTGGACCATCGACGGGCAGACGGTGGAGTATCTGGATGCTGTGCGGCATACGCAGTGGTTCAACACGCTGGGGGCGCCGGCAGCGGTGGTGCCGGTGGGGCGCTCGCCGGAGGGTCTGCCTATCGCGGTGCAGATAGCGGCGCGGCCGTTTCAAGACGAAGTGGCGCTGGGGGTGGCGGGGATTCTAGACACGGTGTTTGGGTATACCGCTCCGCGGACGGCAGCCGGCATGTAGCTCATAGCCTGCCCTGCGCAGGGCGCAACGTATCTATTAGCCAAATACCATGTGGATTTCAGTCCCGTTATTCCTCGAATGCAAATTTTCTGCGCGATGGATAAGGTCGCTGCAAGTTGCCAATCACGTGGGACATGAGCGTACTTGTGACCCGATGAAGCGTAAAGGCGAGTTTTTTTAAATACAGTCAAGTTTATCCGTCACAGACAAGTGATCCTGCTCACATATAGAACCAGAGTGGCGGGTGCGGTAAGTTGCTGATTCTGCACCTCAACCTTTGGATGGAGGCGAGGGAGTACCGCGGGCGGTACTCTGACGCTTCCCCGGATCGGAGCGCCGCGGGTGCGCCCAAGTTGGCAGGAACGTTTTGCCGAGGCTAGTGATGTTCTGAAGAGTGAAAGACACCAGCAGACTGTTGTGCGGGTGTTAGATCTCGAAATTGGTGGCCGCGACTTCATTACGATGGCCGGACCGTGTTCGGTTGAGACCGAGCACCAGCTTCTCTCCACAGCTCATCATGTGCGTCAGCATGGCGCGCAGATTCTGCGCGGCGGCGCATTCAAGCCGCGCAGTTCTCCTTACGCATTTCAGGGTCATGGCCTCGCGGGGCTGAAGATGCTGGCGCAGGCGCGCGCGGAGACGGGTCTTGCGATCGTCACCGAGGTGATGAGCGAAGACGATGTGGCGCTTGTGGCCGAGTACGCGGACATTCTGCAGATCGGTTCGCGGAGCATGGAAAACTATACGCTGCTCGAGGCCGCGGCGAAGTCGGGCAGGCCGATTCTGCTGAAGCGCGGGATGATGGCCACGGTCGGCGACCTGCTGAAGTCGGCGCAAGTGGTGCTGGCGAACGGGAATCCCAATGTGATTTTGTGCGAGCGGGGAATCCGCACGTTCGATGCGACGCTGCGCAACACATTCGATGTGGCGGCGATTGCGCTTTTGAAGCAGATATCGCATCTGCCGGTGATCGCGGATCCAAGCCACGCATGCGGGCATCGCGAACTGGTGCCGGCGCTGGCACGCATTGGTGTTGCGGCGGGAGCAGATGGATTGATTGTCGAGGTGCACCCGGATCCGGACAAGGCGTGGAGCGACGGGGAGCAGTCACTTGACTTTGCCGAGTTTGACGCGATGATTGCGTCGCTTGAGCCGTATATCGCGCTGCGTGGAGCGACGATTGAAGCCCGGGCCCTGGAGACGGTTGGATGATTGTTGGTTTCAGAGTGGTTGGGGTTGCGGGCTTCTGCGTGTTGCTGATGGCGACGTGCGGGTTTGCGCCTTCCATCTCACAATCGATTGGGTCGGATGTGATTGTTACGGCGGCGCCGGAGTATCAGCCCCTGGCTGCGTTGCACGGCGAAGAGCGCTTTCCCAAAGGCGCGCAGTTGCTGCTGATTCATGAGGGAAACGCTGAGCCGCTTGTGCCGGAGTTTGCGGCGAGCGCGGACGCGAGCGTCTCTTTCGACGGCCGCAGTGTGCTCTTTGCCGGGAAGAAAGCGGTCGGCGATCCGTGGCAGATATGGGAGCTGACGCTGGCGGACCACAGGGTGCGGCAGGTTGTCTCTTCGAGCACTGATGCGATCCGGCCGCTGTATTTGCCGGGATGGCGGCTGGTTTACGCGCTGCGGACGCAGTCGGGGTTTCAACTTCAGTCGGCTCGGCTAGTGGAGTCGAAGGCTCTCGACGAGATTGAACCGGCGGGGACGAAGGCTGTGCTTCCCTTGACTTACGTGGCTGCGAATGCGATTCCAGCAGATGTTTTGGCGGACGGTCGGATTTTGTTTGAAGCGGGATTTCCGTTGGGCGAGGGCGCGACGCCGGAGATGTTTTTGGTCTATTCGGATGGGTCCGGTGTGGAGTCGTACCGATGCGATCATCCTGCGACCGCTGCGGGGGCGCGGTGGGGTGGAAGGCAGCTCAAGTCGGGTGACGTGGTGTTTACGCAGGGCGGATCACTGGCGCGGTTTACTTCGCCACTGGCGCATGAGGAGCGGGTAGTTTCACCGCGTGGCGAGTTCGGGGGAGGGATCGCGGAAACTGCTTCAGGCGAGTGGCTGGTGAGTGCGCGCGAGTCGGCGCAGGTTCGTTACGTTTTGAAGCTTTGGAAGCCGGGCGCGGCGGCGATGCAGACGGTGCTGGTGCGTACGGGCGAGAACCTGGTGGATCCAGTTGTGGTGGGCGCGCGCAACAGGCCGAAGCGACATCCTTCCGGGCTGCATGACTGGGACTACGGCAATTTGCTGGCTCTGGATGCGCGTGTCTCGCGCGATGGCGCGCTGAAGGGCGTGCCGGCATCTGTGCGGCTGGAGACGCAGGATGCGGACGGGCATGCGGTGGCGATGGGGACGGCTCCCGTTGAAAATGATGGATCGTTTTTTGTGAAGGCGCCGGCGGATCGGGCGATTCGGTTTGTGCTGCTGGATGCGAAGGGCTCTGTTCTGCGGCAGGAGCACGGTTGGTTCTGGATGAAAAGCGGTGAGCAGCGGATTTGCGTGGGATGCCATGCGGGTCCAGAGCGCGCGTCGGAGAATCGCGTGCCGCAGGTTCTGCTGCGCACCACGACGCCTGTGGATCTGACAGGTTTTGCCCATCCGTTGCAGCGGGGAGGCAACTGAGTGTCATACCGCACTTTTATTCTCTTGCTGAGTACGGCTTCTCTTGCGGCGGGGCAGACGGCCAACATGCCCGCGGCTTCTTCTGCAACTGGCGGATTATCGGGCGCCAGCGCGAAGTCGACGATTCGCTTTGAAGATGCGAGTGCGAAGGCAGGGATTAACTACACACACAGCTTCGGTTCTGCCAAG
The DNA here is from genome assembly GCF_035317045.1 of Occallatibacter sp. Taxonomy (GTDB): domain Bacteria; phylum Acidobacteriota; class Terriglobia; order Terriglobales; family Acidobacteriaceae; genus Telmatobacter. The sequence continues at coordinate 134,064 of NZ_DATHHT010000033.1, read as the reverse complement.
CTTGGTTCGCTGCTTGAGGGCACCGGCGCGGGGTGTGTGTGGATTGACTTCAACAATTCCGGTCGGCCTTCGCTGTACGTAGTGAATGGTAGGCCACTGGATGATTCGATGCATCCTTATCCGCTGAAAGACAAACCGGTGCCGTCCTCGCAGAATCATCTCTATCGCAATGACGGCGACGGACACTTTACGGATGTGACTGAGCAGGCGGGGCTCGATCCCGACATGTATGCGGTGGCTGTGACGGCGGCGGATTACGACAACGACGGGTATGTCGATCTGCTGGTCACGGGGTACGGGAAGACGATTCTCTATCACAACGATGGCAACGGACACTTTACGGATGTTACAGCGAAGGCCGGAATCAAGGTGGATGGGTGGGCGATCAGCTCAACGTGGCTTGATTTCGACAAGGATGGATGCGTCGATCTGTTTGTCGGGCGTTATGTGAAGTTCGATCCCAAGTATCGCGCGTTCTATGCGGCGGACAACTATCCGGGGCCACTGGACTACGAGGGCGAAACGAACAAGCTGTTTCACAACAACTGCAACGGGACGTTCACAGACGTGACGGAGAAGTCGGGAATCGGCGCGTTTGTGGGGCGCACGATGGGCGTGACAGCGGCGGACTTTGACAACGATGGATGGGACGACATCTACGTTGCGAATGATCGCACGGAAAATTTTCTCTTCCGCAACAAGCATGACGGGACATTTGAAGAAGTCGGGAACGATACGGGGACGGCGTTCGGGCAGAATGGCGAGTCCACTTCTTCGATGGGTCCGGTGTTTACAGACCTCGAAGGGCGCGGCGTACTGGACCTGTGGGTGACGGACGGGCACTACAACCGGCTGCTGCGCAATAACGGTAAGCAAGGATTTGAAGACATCGGAGCATCGAACGGTGTTTCACAGACGAATGCGCAGTATGTGAGTTGGGGAACAGGCATCTACGACTACGACAATGATGGTTATCCCGACATCTTGATCTTTCATGGCGGCCTGATCCACCTGATCCCGGAGGAGCATACGCTGTTTCGCGGGTTGGGCAACGGGCGGTTCACGGATGTTTCGGAGAACGCGGGTTCCGTGCTAAGCGAGCGTACGGTGGCGCGAGGAGCGTGCTTTGCTGATTACGACAACGATGGGAAAGTGGATGCGTTCCTGGTGAATCTCGGTGCGAAGGGGACGCTGGTTCATAACGTCTCGACGAACACCGGACATTGGGTCGCGATCAAGCTCGTTGGGACGAAAAGCAATCGCGATGGCATTGGTGCGCGGGTGGAAGTGTATGCAGCCGAGCGGCGCTGGACTGCGGAGCGTGTCGCGAGTTCCGGGTACCTGTCGCAGGATGACGGGCGAATGCATTTTGGGCTGGGCGCGGCGGCGGCAATCGACAAGGTTGTTGTGAAGTGGCCGAGCGGGCGCGAGCAGACGCTGGAGAAGCTGGGTGTGGACGACGTGTTGACGGTGGAGGAGCCGAAGTGAATCGGCCGCGGCACAACGCGGCTGGAGCGCTGAGCTCCCTGGCAGCAGTGTGCTGTGTGGTATTCGGCATGTGCGCGTGGAGTGGTTGGACAGCTCGGGCATCCGTGGCAACAGGCCGCACTGGCGAGCAGCTTGAGTATGCGTCGCCTTTGGAAGTCTTGTTTTCTCCCGATGGAACGCGCCTGTATGTTCTGTGCCAGGAGAGCGCGCAGGTGCGCGTGCTGGATGCGACGAGCTACGAAACGGTGAAGAACATTGCGGTCGGTGCTATGCCGCGAGGGTTTTCGCTTTCGCCGAAGGGTGATCGGCTGTTTGTAGCGAATTCGTGGGACGACACGATTTCGGTGATCGACACGAAGACGCTTGAGGTTGTGACGACTTGGCCTGTCGGTGCGGAGCCATCGAGTGTCGTGGAGGATCGTGACGGCAAGCACCTGTTTGTGGCGAATCGCATTTCTAACGACGTCGCGGTATTGGATGCAAATACCGGTACGGAGGAGAAGCGGCTGGCGGCGGGACGCGGGGCAAGCTACATCACTGCATCTCCGGATGGAAGCAAGTTGTATGTGACGCATGTGTATCCGAACGCGACAGCGCATCGGACGGCGCCGGACTCGGAGATCACGGTGATTGATTCCGCGCGCGCGGTGGTGGAGGATCGGATTGCTCTGCCCTATGTGGCGCATGGTTTTCACGTGGCGTTCTCGGCAGACGGACGGTTGGGTGTCGCGACGAACATGCATCCGAAAAACCTGGTGCCGCTGGCGCATCTGGAGCATGGCGGGGCGTTCGCAGACACACTCACGCTGTTTGGCGCGGATGTGGGAAAGCCGGTGGAGGTTCCGCTGGATGAGTTGGAACTCTACGCAGTGCGGCCATTCGGGATTGCGATCACGCCGGACAAATCACGGATGTTCATTACGTGCGGCGGGTCGGAGATGGTCACGGTCGTGGATGTTCCGCGATTGATCAGGTATGCACGCATGCATCCGGGGTCGAGCGCGCAGGATTTGTCGGCCAGCGCGAACTATGTGGTTGGACGGATTGCGGTGGGGCATGATCCGCGTGGCGTGGCGTTGACGCGCGATGGATCGAAACTAGTAGTTGCGAATCGCCTTGATGACACGATCAGCATAATCGACACGAAGACGTACCGCGTGGCATCGACGATCGCGCTGACCGGACCGAAACAGCTGTCGGTGTTGCGGCATGGCGAACAAACGTTCTACACGGCGCGATATTCATTTCAAGGCCAGATCGGGTGCGCGAACTGCCATATCGATTCGACCTTCGATGGATTGCAGTGGGATCTGGAGCCGGATGGATTTGGCCGCGATGTCGTCGACAACCGGCCGATTGAAGGGGTGAAGGATACAGAGCCCTTCAAGTGGAATGGCGGTAATCCGAATCTCCCGACCGAGTGTGGGCCGCGAACGGAAAAGTATTTCTGGCGCGCGGAGAACTATGACGATCTGACGCTGACGGATCTGGTGGTATATGTGCGGAGTTTGCCGGCGCGACCGAATCGCTGGCGGTTGCCGGGTGAGGCGTTGACGGCAGGTCAGGAGCGGGGCGAGGCGCTGTTTGTGCGCGGGACGGACAAGTTCGGCAAGGCGATTCCGGAGACAAACCGGTGCGCGTACTGCCATAGCGGGCCGAAAGGGACGAATCAGAAGTCCTTCGATGTGGGCACTAAAAAGGCGACAGACAACGCGGGCCTGCTCGACACGCCGCAGTTGACCAATATCGCCATCACGGCTCCGTACCTGCATGACGGATCGGCGGCCACGCTGGAACAGATATGGACGGTCTTCAATCCGCAGGATACGCACGGGCGGACTAACGATCTGACCAAAGACGAGCTCAATGACTTGATTGAGTACCTGAGGACGCGATGAAAGCAATTTTCGTAGTCGCAATGATAGTGATCCTGAGCGTGGCAAACGGGGCGGCGGGCCAATCGAAGGGTGTTGGACATGGAGTTCGCAAGGATGCGATTGGGATCGCGAAGCCACTGGCGCCGGCGATGCCACGTTTCCGATTTGAGAACTTCAGCACGGCGAACGGGTTGCCGGACGACCACGTGTTCAGCGTGCTTGTGGATGGAGATCGAATCTGGGCTGGTACGGAGAACGGGCTGGGGCTTTACGAAAACGGCAAGTGGAAGACGTTCACAACCAGGGACAGGTTGGCGCATCGGGCCGTGCTTTCGCTGGCGCTGGACAAGCGCACCGGAGATGTGTGGGCGGGAACCATGGGAGGGTTGAGCCGCATTTCGGGTGGACGCATCGACACCTTCACGCAATTAAATTCGGGGCTGAGCAACGACGTGGTTTACGGAGTGTCGGTCGAGGGCGAGAACGTGTGGGTAGCAACGGCTGCGGGCGCCTGCAAGCTCGATCTGCACACGGGAGAGTGGTCGCTGTACAACGAACGCAATACGCCCATGCAGGAGATCTGGGTTTACGGGGTGGCGGCGACACCGACCAAGGTCTACTACGCAGTTTGGGGCAGCGGTGTATTGGAGTACGACCAACAGAAGAAGATCTGGGACAAGTACGATGACCCGGACGGCGAGACGGAGATGGTGCTGTTCAAGGATCAGGGACTGATTCACGAGATTACGACGTCGGTGAGTTATATCGACAAGATTCTCTGGGTGGCGACGTACTTTGGCGACAGCCGATATGACGGCCGCTACTGGCATAACTTTCTGACAAAAGACAGCGGGCTTCCTTCGAACTTTACCAATGTGATCAAAGGCGTGGATGGAAAACGCGCGTGGTTCGGGACCGATAAGGGACTCGCCTACTACGACGGAACTAACTGGGCCGTCTACCGTCCGTCACTCGCGACCGGGAAGCCGGAGATGACGGTCCGGGATGCAAAGGGCAACGTCTCGCCAGTCGCCGTGAACACAGCGCCGGCACACAACTATGTATTGGGAATTGATTTTCAGGGCAGCGACATCTGGGTAGCTACTGCAAAGGGTTTAAGTCACGGGATTCATCAGCCATAAGGAGCCATGAAAACATGATTGCATTGTCAGAGATTTTAGAGACCATCGCACACGCACCGATCCAAAAGCGCGCCATGACGAATTATGGAGTGCTCAACGAAGCCTATGCCTATGCCAAGCCGAGTTCGTTTTCGCGGGGCATGCGCATCGATTTGAACGGACTGACGATCCTGCTGATTTCCGGCACGGCATCGATCGATGAGAACGGCGTGAGCGTACACATCGGCGATTTTCGCGCGCAGATGAAGCGGACGCTGGACAACATTACCGGCCTGCTGGAGAGCGAAGGGTGCACGTGGCACGACATTGTGCGCACCTCGTGCTACCTGCGCGACATCGATCGCGACTACGACGCGTTCAACGAAGAGCGCACGGCGTTCTTCAAAACGCACGGGCTGGAGCCGCTACCCGCTTCGACCGGAATTCAAGCTCACCTTTGCCGCCCGGAACTTCTGATTGAGATTGAAGCAATTGCGATGTTCCGCGCGGAGAAGACAGCAAAGTAAGGAGCAGTATGCGTGAAGGATGGTTGATGGTGGCGGCCTGTTTCATGGCTGCCGGCACGACGTCGGGTCTGTTTGCGCAGGAACCCGCGAAGGGCAGCGCATGTGAATGCGGAAAGCATCCGCCAGGTCCGCCGAAGGATCGGTTAGTAACGCCGTATGCGGGCGAACCGACCGATCTTAGTCCTTATGCAAAATTCGCTGTACCGTACGATTTGAACTACGTCCGTCCAAACGTCTATACGGGCTCGGGTAGAGACATACCGGAGCCAAAGGATCTAAAGGAAGTTCGGATCGGATTCTTCGGTCCGATCGAGCACAGCCCTGAGCAGGTGTTCGGGTTGCGCATGCTGCATGGCGCCCAACTGGCGATCGAGGAAGCGAATGCGCGCGGGGGATATGGCGGCAAGCCGTTCAAGCTGATGCTCCATAACGACTACGACAACTGGCAGGCGAAGACGGTGTATGGCGAGGACCGCGCGACGGATCCGACGATCTGGGGCTCCGCGTCGAATGAAGTCGTGAAGATGGTGTACGACGACCAGGACTGGGCGGTATTTGGATCCATCAGTTCCGAGTCGACACACATCGCGCTGCGCGTTGCGCTGAAGGCGGAGATTCCGATCGTCAATTCGGCATCGACGGATCCAACGATTCCGGAGACTTACATTCCGTGGTACTTCACCGACTTGCAGGACGATCGCGTGCAGGGGCTGACGCTGGCGCGGCATATCTATACGGAGCTGGGGTTGAAACGGGTTGCGCTGCTGCGCGTGAATAGCCGATACGGAAGGTTTGGCGTGTTGAAGTTCCGCGATGCTTCGCGGAGGCTGGGCCATCCGGTTGTGATCGAACAGAAGTTCCTCCCGGGGGATACGGACTATACGCGGGCGTTGAAGATCATCCAGTCGTCGCCGGCGGATGCGATTGTGTTGTGGGCCGATGAAATCCCGGCGGCAAACATCTTGAAGCAGATGAAGGCACTGGGAATGAAGCAGCGCGTGTTTGGCTCCTACCGCACAATCGGGCCAGAACTGCTGACGGAGGCTGGAAGTGCGGCGGAGGGTTTCGAGGCGGTGTTCCCGTATGACCCTACGCGAAACGATCCGAAGTGGCTGGACTTTAATGCGCGATTTGATGCGCGGTTCCACGAGAAGCCTGAGCAGTTTGCTTCGCTTGCTTACGACGCGATGAACGCATTGCTGGGGTCAATCTGCGGGGCAGGATTGAATCGGGCACGCATTCATGATGCGCTCGCCGACATTGCGGAGTACGACGGAGTTACCGCGCACATGATCTTCGATCCAAATCAAAAGAACGTCGCGCATATGTATCTGGGTACGGTTCATAACGGAGCAATTTCGTACATGATGGCGACGATGGAGAAGGCGGGGGGCGAGGCACAGCAGAAGACTGCGGAGGATGCAAAGGCATCAACGGCGTCGGTGCCTTACGCGCGCGTTGGTGAAGATGGCGTAGCCTACGCCGGGCCGCATTTGCAGAATCTGCCGGAAGGTTCGAGGAAGATGGTGCTTTTCGGACCGCATGCAGACTTGGTGGCGCGATCGGCGGAGATGCAGGCTGTCCTTCATCGCAATTCTGGACATGGTGCGGAGTGGACGTTGCTGCCCGTTGCGAGCGATCAGAGTTGGGGGGGCGCTTCGACGCAGCTGGTTCATGCACTGATGGACGAGCACGCGCTGGCAATCCTGGCTTTGGACCGCGATGCGGCTCACCTCTCGGAGCAACTGGCTCTGAAGGCGTTTGTTCCGGTAGTAGCGCTGAGCGAGGATCGGAGTCTGACTTCTACCAACGTACCGTGGATTTTCAGGATGCCCGCTGCAACTAAGCCTGCAGATGCGCTGAAGTTAATTGAAGAGGCTGCGGAAAAGAGCGGACCCAATGCGGAGAAGCTTCGAGAAGTGTTGGCGTCGGGCGAACAGATCGACGGAGTCGTGTTTCTTTCAACCGGGGAGCCGAGAATCGAATAGAGACATCGGCGCAATGGTAATGTCAAAAAATGAGGGGCAGTCCGATTCGGACTGCCCCGTTTCGATTTGAGGAGAAGCCGCTTGTTTACGGGAGGTAGTAGCGGAGGGACGTCCAGAACATGTTGTCGGTTCCCTTGCCAACGCCGCCCGGGTTGGCGGTTCCACCCTGACCAGACCAGAGATCGCGCTCGAACCAGCTGTATTGCAGTCCGTAGCGCAGGCGTCCCTTGGGACCGTTGTACATGTTGTACCAATAGCCGGCGGTGAATTCCTGAACGTCCTTGTTGTTGCCGCCGCAGTTGGCCGGAGTGGACGGAGCAGTCGAACCGCCCGCCTTCACTTCGACGTTGCAACCGGACATATTGGTCGTGTAGGTTCCGTAGCCGACTTCGCTACTTCCAACGGTGACGTAGTCGCGACCGATGTAGTCGCCACCGTAGTTGAGATAGACGGAGAGCCGCGGGTTGGGGTTCAATTCGAGAGTGCTGAGCGCCGAGAATCCGTGCAGCGGCGAAATGGTTGCATCGGGTCTGAGGGTGATGTCGGCGATGCCGGACGAGCCGTAGCGGCCAACGCCTTCTCCATAGAGACCCTTGAGGCCGACGGAGACTTTCTTGCTGGCAAGGGGAGCGCGGAAGCCACCGCCAATCCCGCCAGCCCAGACCGTGTCGTTGTAGGGTGAGCCAGTTGTGGGGTAGATGCGGTCACGGAAGCTGCGTCCGATCCCGAAGAGTTCCCAGTGACCCCAGCCCGGCTCGAACGCGATCTTTGCGACGAAGTCCGGCGTGAGATTGAATGAATAGTTGGCATTGAGGTTGTATAAACCGCCGCCAACACCCGGTGATCCGATCAGCAGGTTTGTCGGAAGACCAGACCCACTGGGGAATAATGCTTCCGCGTTTTCAAGCGAGATTCCCGCAAAGAACTTCTTGCTGAAATCCTTGCTTACACGGAAGCTGTATTGGCGCGCCCACACGAAGCCTGCTTCGTACTGCGCGTCGATCGTGGCGGGAAGGATTTCAGTTCCGCGAGTAAGGCCCTGCGTGGTTTCGGTGGCGAGCGACCAACCCTGGCCGCCGGAGAAGTCCCAGCCGTTCGTCAGCTTTGCATCGGCCCAGAGTTGCCGTTGGCGCAACGTGTAGCTGTTGGATTGGTTGTTATTGGAAGTGACGCCGGCGCTTAGCCAATCCATTTCGTAGTAGCCGGTGAAGGTCACATTGTCGAGTTTTCCGACTGCCTTCAGAGCCAGACGGGACTGACGGCCCGAGCCGTAGAACTCGCTCATGTTGTGAGCGTCTGCCGCGTTGAGCGGAACGCCCGTAAATGGAGTGTTGATGTCACCACCTGTGGCACCCTGGCGCCAAACTGTTTCCGCCGCCAGGAAGCTTCCGGCGGGCGAAAGAGTGATGCCCTTGTAGTGCAATACTTCAGGGCTTCCGATCGCTTTCTTGATCGCGGCGGCATCGTCAGAGAAAGAAGAAACCGCCGAAGCGTTAGCGGCCTTCATGTCTGTGACTGTGCTCTGGAGAGTGGAGACAGCCGAGGCGTTTTCGGTGACTGCCGATTGCTGAGCTGTAGCATCGGCTTCGGCCTTCTGTGCCGCGGCCTGGGCATCGGCTGCTGCCTGCTGTGCCTGTTTCAGCTGCTGATCCTTAGTCGCCAGATCGGACTTGAGGCCATCAATCTGGCCCTGGAATTCCTGTCGAAGCGCGTTGATTTGTTCTTCGACGGTGGGTTTGGGAGGCTGCTTGGTCGCGTGCTTCTTCGCGGGCGCAGGGGGATCACCAGCGTATGCATTCGTACCAACGAGACTGGCTGCCAGAATTGCAGCGGCAACCATTTTCATTTGCGATTTCATTGGGCGTCTTTTTCCTCTCAGATCGGGTTGTTTCATTGGGACGCCCGTGTACGCCTGGCGCCCGTTGGTGGATCACCGCACTGGTACTGAAGATGAAGCCATGAGAGATCAAACTGAATTGCCCGCAAGCGAAGAAGGCGAGAAAAGAGCGAGGGTTCGGACGTAGCTTTATCTTCGTTGCGACTGTATTTCACAGTCGCAGATTTTGATGAATATTTGACTAATTCACATACTTTTAACAAGTTAGGGCTTAAGTATGATCGAGGTTAAAGCCGCGTAAATTTACCGACTGTTCATAATTCGAGAAGCCAAACGAAGAGCTTAACGATCCTTCGCGGATGTGCGGGGATCGTTTGACCTCGGGCGGTTCGCTACGTCGGGGTATTAGTGGGTCGCGCGTGCGTCTTTGCCGGCACTAACAAGGTTGGCGAGGATGCGATAGGCTCCGGGCACTAGCTCGGGTAACTGTCGATAGAGAGCGTAGGCGACATAGATATAGGTTCCCTTGCCGGGGTGGGTGACGATCAATCCGCCGCGCTGCGGATCTTGTCCTGGATCCGCGGTTTCGGTGAGCGCAGTGTATCCGGGGTCAAACGAATCGAGGAAAGAGTGACCACGCTCTTCAACCCAGCCGTCGAAGTCGGCGGGGGTGATCTTGTTGGGAAAACTGAGCAGAGCATTGGACGGATCGAGCAGCTTGACGGGAGACTGCTCGTCGACGACGCGCTCGGGAAGACGGCCACCCATGGAGAGCGGCAGCGGAGCAGGAAAAGTGCTGCTCTGATACTGAACGACGAGTGTGCCGCCGTTGCGGACCCAGTCTTCGAGGCGGGGCTGGACTTTGGCCAGTTCGGGACGGACGGAGTAGGCACGGATGCCGAGGACGATGACGTTCCAGGCGTTGAGGTCACCGGAGATGAGGTCGGCGCTGGAGAGCAGATGCGGAACGATGCCCATGCCTTCCAATGCTTCCGGGACCAGATCGCCGGGGCCCATGACGTATCCAATACGTAGACCGGGAGCGAGTTTGACGTCGATCTTGCGGGTCTGGAGAGTAGCGGGCGCGTATTGGTTGTAGGGACGAAGGCCAGGGTAGCCAACGCTGTGCCAGCCGGAGAGATAGTTGCGGCCGGCGGATTGTGCTACAGCCTGGATGGGGTAAGCTCCAGTCTGCGCGGCCGCGGGGGTTACAGAGAAGAGGATTGGGTCAGTGTCGCCCGCGGCCTTGCGATGGAACTCGGCCTGGGCCGGATCGCAATGCCAGCCATCGGGAAGTTTGAGCGTGACGGTGCCATCGGCGGCGGCCTGGGTGTGGACGGTAACGCGGACAGGCAGAGCGCTGCCATCGAGCGGTAGGATGCGGGCCTGCGGGGCGACGCTGACGCCGATGGCCGGAGTGACTACCAATGGTTCGTAGAAGCCGCCGGGGCCGGCAACGCGCTGAAGCGTTTGTACGACTTCACCGAGCCGGATGGGCAAGCCGTCGAAGGTGAACTCCGCCCAGGCGTCGAGCGGGTAGGGAGCGAAGGAGCGCTCCCGCCATTGCGGGTTCGTGATGTCGTAGAAGGGCTGCTCTGTGTTGGGGCGAGTGAAAAACGGTGCTGTCGACTCCGCGTTGTCAGAGACGTGGACAGAGAACACCGGATCGGTTACGAGCGCGGCTGGATCGCTGGCGCCGCTGATGGTGCTCTTCCACTCTTCGCCTGTGCGGCTCTGGAGCCAGACTCTCTCTAACCGTGTAGCGTTCGTGGCCTGCGCTGCGTGGACGTGGACGCGGAACTCTTCACCGGGCGAGACGCTGGTGGCAGCTTCGTCGGCAGAGGCGCCGCGGAAGCCTGCGGTCTGGGCGTGGGAATCGTTGGTGCGAAAGGCGATGAGGTCGAGGCCGACGGCGTCGGCGAGTGCTGACTGAAACTGATTGATCTTGGCGTCGAGTTCGAAGAGGACATCCGCCTTGCCTTGCGGGTCGAGGTTGCCGGCGGTGACCTTTTCTCTGAGCGCAAGCGTCTGGCGGTAGATCGGAGCGAGGGCTTGAGCGACTGGAAGGCCGGACCGGCAAGGGCACTTCGATTCAAGTTCATTCAGGGAAGAGTCGATCTCGTGAAGGCCTGAGACGAGCCAATCAGGCGCAGGCGATTTCACCAAGTGTGCGAGACCGGCGATGGTGGTATCGATCTGGACTCGGCCATTGTCGTAGAGGGTTGAGCCCGTCTTCTTGGCGCTCGCATCGATCTTTGCCGTGGGTGCGACGGCCCACAAGTGGTAGCTTGCGGTTGCGGGGCCACTGAGGGATGGGTTGGCTCCTCCGTTTTGCGACTTCTGCTCGCCCCAGCCCTCGCGCGCGATCTGCGCGTAACTACGGCCGAGAGTCGGGTCCAAGGTGCCGACGGGGAGCTTTACGTCTGTGGAGGGCGTGGTGGTGGTCACCTCGCCGGTGACGTAGTTTTTGAACTTCGCGGGCGCCCATTTGCCAGTGGCGTAATCGAACATGCCCTTGTCCGTGACCGGAGCGAAGGGTGTCATGGAGTAGACGGCGAGCGGCTGCCAGAGCTGGAGGCCGAGGCCGCCTTCAGACTGTGGCTTGAGCTGATCGGGGAAGACCTTGGGATCAGCTGCGGCGTTGAAGACTTCCTGGGCGATTTCGCCGGAGACCTGGTGCTGGCCGTGGCCGTCAGTGATGCCGCCAACAAAGGTGGAGACGATGACCTGGGGGCGCTCGCTTCGGACGGCGAGGACAGCGTCATAGAGGACGCGGTCGTGGGTCCATTTCTGGAAGGATTCTTCCTGTGTCTTGGAGAAGCCGAAGTCGACTTCGGTGCCCCAGAGCTGTTTGGCTCCGTAGTATTCGCCGGCTTTGAGGAGTTCGTTGGTGCGGAGGATGCCGAGGGCGTCGTAGAGCTCGCCGGACATCTCGTTCTGGCCGCCTTCGCCTCGCGTTAGGGTGAAGAGCGTGGCGCGGACGCCCATGCCGCGGGAGAGGTAGGCGAGCAAGGCGCCGTCTTCGTCGTCGGGATGGGCGACGATCATCATGAGGCTGGCGGTGGTGCCGAGCTGTTTGAGCGTCTGCTCGAGCCTGGCTTCGCCGCGGTCTTCAGGGAGTCGGAGGGCGACGAGGCGCGGCTCCGATGGCGGCAACTGCGCGGCTGGTACGGCCTGCGCGGGTAATTGCTGCGCCGGAGCGAGTGCGGAGAGAACCGCTGCGATCAGGGCTGCGAGGGCGGCGTTGACGTGTGTGCGAGGTGCTCCCTGGGAAAAGAACATGGTTGTCGTCAGTGTACAATCCGGTGAGCGGAAACCGGGATAGAAGCTGCGCACAGTGTGGAAGCCCCCGAAAAGCAGATTCTTCGCTCACCACCCCCGAACTGAAACACGTTCGGGGCCCCGTTCGCTCAGAATGACACTTTCAACTTTGATTGTGAGCTTGGGAGACGAGATGCTGGCGGCCAGGTGTTCATTATGATGAGGGCCGAGTGTCTGATCGATTGAAAATCCCATCGGGTTCTGGCTCATCCGCGACGCTGGAACGGCGGATCGGGCTGCGGTCGGCGGTGCTGTTCAACATGCTGGAGATGATCGGCGTGGGGCCGTTCATCACGCTGCCGCTGGTGATTGCGGCTGCCGGCTACAGACTGAGCACATGGGCGTGGCTGCTGGGCGCTGCGATTGCGGTGATGGACGGGCTGGTGTGGGCGGAACTGGGCGCTGCGTTTCCAAGAGCCGGCGGTTCGTATGCATTTCTACGCGAGATCTACGGGCCGGAGCGCCAAGGAAACTGGCTGAGTTTTTTGTATGTGTGGCAGCTGAGCTTTTCTGCGCCGCTGTCGATTGCGTCGGGGTGCATTGGCCTGTCGAGTTTTCTGGCGTGGTTCTGGCCGGGGCTTGAGTCGGCTCCAATTGCGGCGCTGCCCGCCCTGCATTATGCGAACTTCGCGGCGGCGTCGGCCTGTTTGCTGGTGACGGCGCTTTTGTATCGGAATCTGAGTTCGGTGACGCGGCTGGCGTGGGTGCTGTTTGCAGGCGTGATGGCGGCCATGGCTGGCGTGATTGCGTCGGGATTTGCGCACGCGGCGTCGATGGGCGGATGGCATATGCCGGCGAGTCCGGCGCAGTCGGCGGCGCTGGCGATTGGCGGCCTGGCGCAGGCTACGCTGATTGCCACGTACGATTACTGGGGCTACTACAACATCACGTTTCTGGGCAGCGAGGTAAAGCAGCCGGAGAAGACGATTCCGCGGGCAATTCTGCTGTCGGTTCTGTTTGTGACGTCGTTTTACGTCGTCATGAACCTTTCAGCACTGCCTTCGATGCGCGATGCGGCGATGCATGTAAAAGAGAGCGCCATTGTGCGCGTGCAACTGGTGGCGGAGATTGCGCGATGGGCATTCGGGCAGTGGGCGGGGTACACGATAGCGGCGCTGGTGATGTGGACGGCGTTTGCGTCGGTGTTCTCGTTGCTGCTGGGTTATTCGCGCGTGCCGTTTGCTGCGGCGCAGAGCGGCAATTACTTCAGGTTTCTGGCGGCGGTGCATCCGAAGCACGGAATTCCGCATCGATCGCTGGTGGCGCTGGGGCTGGTGGCTTCGGCGTTCTGCTTCTTCAGCCTGCAGCAGGTGATCACGATGCTGGTGGTGACGCGGATACTGCTGCAGTTTTTTCTGCAGCATGTGGGCGTGATGCTACTGCGTGTGCAAAGACCGGAGTTGGAGCGGCCGTTTCGGATTCCGTTGTATCCGCTGCCCCCGGTGCTGGCGATGGCTGGATTTGTGTTCATCCTTGTGAATCGCAGCAACGCCATGGGCGGGCTGGCGATGGCGGGAGGCATTGCCGTGAGCGGAACATTGATCTACCTGTGGCGCGCGAAGCAGTTGCGGCAGTGGCCGTTTGCCATGTTACAGAAGTAGCGGGCCAGCATGCGCTTCGCGCATAAGCGAGTCAGCAAGGTAGCACAAGGATGGGTTCTCGTTTGGATCCGGATCATTCTCCATTGAGGGCATTGGTTGCGGCTTTGAGTTTGTCGGCTTCGCGTTCGATGGCGGCGGCGGTTCTGGCGATCTGGGGATCGACGGCGGACCACTGCTTTTGCTCGATGGCTTCGCGAACGGCGGGTAGAGTTTTGACGCCGTAGCCGGTGAAGAATCCGGGGGCGTAGATCATGTGTTCGAACCACGGGCGATTGGGGAGACCGGTGGGGTCAGTAAGGGTGTGTTCGGTGGCGAGGAGAAGGGCATTCACCTTGGGATCGGCTGTTTCGGCATGGGCGGTGAAGGCTTTCTCGTAATCGGCGGCTGCGGCGGTGAGATCGTCGGCGGCCTGGTCGAGTGGAGCGAAGTTGAAGTAGGGAGGCACGACGTCGACGGGGGGCGGGACCGAGGTTTTTTTAGGATCGGCAGCTGCCTTGTAGACGCCATCGGCAAGGTCGGCGTTGCGGTCCTTGATCTGGGTGCGCATTGTGTCTGCGAGTTTTTTGACTTCGGTGACGTAGGTGTGGATGGTATCGGCCTGGTCAGTGAACTGGTAGGGAAGAACGTCGGCGTCGGCCATACGCATCATCATGGAGCCGGCGGTCTGCGCGAGCGCTCTCTCGTAGAGAAAATCGGTGTCCTGAAAATGGGTGTAGTAGTAGAAGTCGTCGTAGACGGAGTGGTACTGGCCGCCGCCTTCGTCTTCTCCGCCGTAGCCAAGGTTGGCGCTGGGAACGCCGAGGTGGTCGATGAATACGGTGTAGTCAGAGCCTGAGCCGAGGGCGCTGATGCGGCTGTCGGCGCGCGATTTGGCTTCAGTGCGGGATTCGGGTGTGCCGCGCAGACGGGCGGCGAGGCGAGCGCGCTTCCAGACTGACATCTTGGTTTCGGGATCGTCGATATCTTTGGCGACACTATTGATGAAGTTTTCAAGCGAGTGAGAACCACCCGCGCGGAAGAAGCCGCGCCCGTTGCCGTCGGAGTTGAAGTAGGCGACGGCATGTTGCTTTAATTCGTCGCCGTGGAACTCGGCCCACTCGGTTGATCCGAGAAGTGCGGGCTCTTCGCCATCCCAGAAGCAATAGATGATGGTGCGGGCTGGCTTCCAACCCTGCTTGAGGAGTTCGCCGAGCGCGCGTGCTTCTTCGAGTTGAGGGCTGGCCCCGCTGAGGGGATCTTCAGCGCCGTTGACCCAGGCGTCGTGATGATTGCCGCGAATGACCCACTCATCGGGGAAGGTTGCGCCGGGAATGGTGGCGACGACATCGTAGAGAGGCTTGCGATCCCAGTTGAAAGCGACGGCGAGGTGGGCCTGCGCCTTGCTAGGGCCGGTTCTGTAGGTGAAGGGGAGATCGCCGCGCCAGGTTTCAGGCACCGTTTGTCCCTCCAGCGACTTCAGGAACGGCTGCGCGTCTGCGTAGGAAATGGGGAGCACAGGAATCTTGGTGATGGTCTGGACCTGGTCGAGTGGGATTAGCTTTACGCCTGGCTTTGCGCCGACTCCGGGGGTCTGCGGATCGCCGGGGTAGACGGGCATGTCCATGACGCTGCCGCGCTGCGCACCGTCGGCGGGACGCATGGGGCCTTCAGGAAAGGGCAGGCCGCGGGCGTAGCCGTCATCTTTGGGGTCGGAGTAGATGATGCAGCCGACGGCGCCGTGTTCGGCAGCGACCTTGGGCTTGATGCCGCGCCAGGTTTCGCCGTAGCGGGCGATGACGATGGCTCCCTTGACGGAGACACCCATGGCGTCGAGCTGCTCGTAGTCGGCCGGCGCGCCGTAGTTGACGTAGACGAGGGGAGCGGTGACGTCGCCGTCTTTGGAGTAGGCGTTGTAGGTGGGGAGCTGCTCATCTTTCTGGTTGGAGGTGGGATCGATGGCGAGGACCGGCTCGTCGAGTTTGGCGGTGAATTTAGTGGCGCCGAGGAGTTCGAGCTTGCGGGATTTTGGCGTGGGGAAGAGGGCTTCGAATTGCTCGATCTTGGCGTCGAGGCCGTAGGACTTGAGCTGGGCAAGGAGCCATTCGGCGTTGTCCTTGTCGTAGGGCGAGCCGACGTGGTGGGGGCGCGCGGAGAGGCGACGCATGTTTTCGCGAATGCGATCCGGCTCTGGGATGGCGCGGAATTTTTGTTCCCACTGCACTTCGGCGGCGGAGTGAGCCGCTGTATAGCCGCGCAGGGATTCAGTATGCGACGGGTCAACGGCCCATGCATTCATGGACAGGATTAAAAGGCAGGCAAGGAGTTTACGCATGCGGCGGCACCTCATTGGAAGTGAGAATTCTGCAACGATGCTGCGGGTCGAGCTTTGGGGGAATTTCGCGGGCAAGGCGACTGTAATACCGGCACCGGGGGAGGGTCAATCGGATTTCGAGCTGGAGGACTCGTGTCCTAAGACTTTAGTTGACAGAGGAGCGGAATGGGGGTAGGCTCCTAAAAATATAGGAGGTCGCGTGGGGGCTAGTTCGGCAAAGAGCGGGTTGACCAAGCTGGAGCTGAGGATCATGCAGGTGATCTGGAAGCGGGGGAGCAGCACAGTGGCGGAGGTGCAGGCGGAGATGCGCCCGCCTCTGGCGTACACGACGGTGCAGACGGTGCTCAATATTCTGGAACGCAAGGGCAAGCTGCATCGCGAGTTGGAGGGGCGAGCGTTTGTTTATGCGGCGAAGGTGAGCGAGGAGAAGGCCTACGGACAGAGCCTTCGCGATCTGATTGACCGGATGTTTGGCGGGTCGAGCGAAGTGCTGGTGATGAGCCTGCTGAAGAGCCGGCAGATCGATGCGAAGCGGCTGGCGAAGCTGACCGAGCAATTCAGCAAGGAGAAGGGAGGCGCGGCATGAGCGGCTTTGAGTCGGCGCTGGTGTCTTATGTTTTGAATTCGCTTTGGCAGGCGCCGCTGGTGTTTGCGGCAGCGTGGATTGGCGCGCGAGGTTTGAGAGCGGCAGGTCCGGCGGCGGAGCATCGCGTCTGGGTGAGCGCGCTAGTGCTGGAGAGCGCGCTGCCTGCGTTGTCGATTCTTCCCTGGGAAAAGATGCACTTTGTGTGGCCGTGGTTTGCGCATCAAGCTTCAGCGCCGGATGGGCAGGTGTCAGTGCGAATGGGTGTGGGAGCCGGGGACGGATTTGCCGCGCTGCGACTGCCGCCGGGGGTGATGGGGGCGCTGGCGATTGTGTATGCGGCGGCAACGGGGTATTTCATCGCGCGGTTCGTGTGGCGTTGCGTGCGGTTGTCGTTGCTGAGAAGAGGAGCGGAGCCGCTGCGGTTGAGCGGGGAAGCTGCGCTTTCGTTTGAGCGATGGCTGAAACGTATGGGCATTGCGGGGCCGGTCGCGATCGTGGGCTCGAAGGAAATTTTTGCGCCGGTGACGATGGGCATTGTGCACGGGCGCGTGATGCTTCCGGCGGGGATGATAACGCACATGCCGCAGACTGATCTGGACACGGCGATTGCGCATGAGTTTGCGCACATCCGGCGCAAGGATTTTTTGAAGAACCTGGCGTATGAGATTGCGGCGCTGCCGTTGAGCTACCACCCATGTCTCTGGGTTACGCGGCAATTCATGACGGAGACGCGGGAGATGGTGTGCGACGAGATGGCCGCGGGAATTTCAGGGAGCGAGGAGTATGCGCAATCGCTGTTGCGGCTGGCGGCCTTGTTGTTGCAAGGCAGGGCTGTGAGGGTCCCGCATGCGATCGGAATTTTTGATGCCAACACCTTGGAGAGGAGACTTATGAAACTTACTGAGAAGAAGAGGCAGATGGGCGCGCTGCGTGCGACAGTATGGGTCGTGGCGTGTGTAGCGCTGGGAGTGGTTACGGCGGCGTCGGCGGTGGCGCTGCGTGTGGGGGTTGATCCTCAGGCGAGCGCGGATAAGCAGGATTCGAAGAATGGCGCGCCGCACTCCGTTCTGCCAGAGAAGATGCAGGCAAACCTGATCAGCAAGGTGGCTCCGAAGTATCCGCCGGAGGCGAAGACAGCGAGGATCCAGGGGACGGTGGTGCTGGATGCGGTGATCGGCAAGACGGGACACGTGGAAAACTTGAGGGTTGCGTCAGGACCGAGCGAGCTATTGCAGTCGTCTCTCGATGCAGTGCGGCAGTGGAGATACAAGCCGTTTTTGTTGAATGGGAAGCCGATCGAGGTGAAGACGACGATCAGCGTGGTGTATTCGCTGGAGAAATAGATCCGAGCTGTGAGCCTGCCTAGTTGATGGATCCAGTTCGTTTGATGAAGGCCGGAAACCCAGGTCTGAAAATCCAGACCTGGGGCACCCGGGAGGGAACCCGTAAAAGCCGATCCTTCGCGCCGCTTACCCCTCTGCGTGGGGCCCCAAGCTTGCGGCGCTCAGGATGACACATCTCCCCTTCTGTTGAGTGAATGAGGGTAGTAGCAGCGCTCAGAATGACACGGAAGAATCTGGTGAATGACAAAGGAGAGTCCGGTGAATGACACAGGAGAATCCGGTGTCAGGGCTTCTCAGTCATTCAGATGCCGGCGTACCAGGCGTAGCCACCTTCGGAGGAGGCGGAGCCGAGGCCTTTGCCGAAGTGCTTGAGCGAGTCGGTTGCGGTGATGCGGGTGATGTATTTGACGCTCTTGTAGCCTAGCTGGCGAGGCACGCGCAGGCGGAGCGGAGCGCCGAAGCCGACGGGAAGTTCGCCGTCGTTCATGCCCATGGTGAGGAAGGTTTGAGGGTGCGTGGCATCGGCCATGTCGATGCTTTCCCACCAGTCTTTCTCAATGGAGAAATAGACGACGTACCGTGCCTGGGGCAGAACGCCGACGGCGTCGAGGACATTGTGCAGAGGCGTTCCAATCCACTCCGCAACATAAGACCATCCCTCTTCGCAGGCCACCTCGGTGATCTGGTTGTGAGTGGGAAGGCCTTTGAGATCGGCAAGCGAGAAGGATGTAGGATGCGCGACCATGCCGTCGACGGAAAGCTTCCAATCGGAAAAGCCGGTGGCTTGATGGCGCTTGAATTCTTCGCCCGGCGGCGCGGTTTCGTTGCGGAAGGGTTTCTCGGAAATCATGCTGCGCGGGAATTCGCGGGCGATCGAGTGGCGGGTGAGCAGTCGCTGGGCGGCATAGGTGAGGGTTTCTCCGGGGCCGTAGATTCCGCCGCCATCGGGTGGGATGAGGCCGTAGCTACGGGCGATGCGATCGGCGGCGGCAAGACCGGTAACGCCTGCGGTGGCGGCGATACCGGTGGTGATGAGTTTGCGGCGAGAGATGTTGCTCATGGGCGCTCCGAGGAAGAATTGATACGGCCTGTGATCATGGCACGGGTGCGGCTCCAGAATCCAGCGAGAACAATCATCGCGACGTGGACGATGAGGAAGAGAACGAGAAGATCGGTGACGAAGAAGTGCAGCGTGCGCGCGGACTGACGGCCACCGAGCAGATTGACGGTTGCCGGGAGTACGGAGTCAAACGCGGGGGAAAGAGCGAGGCCGGTCCAGATAACGAGAGGGAAGAGGACGAAGATCACGAGGACGTAGGCGGTGCGCTGGACGACGTTGTACGCGTCGTTTGACGCGGGATCGGGCGGAGCGCGGCGGAGGCTCTTGGCAAAGACATTGCGGAAGGCGCGCCAATTGCGGTCGGCGGGTGAGGGGAGCAGGTTCCGCGAGAAGTGACGATTGAGCAGGCTCGCGATGACGTAGACGAGGCCGGTGAGGACGAGAACCCATGCCGCTTCGAAGTGAAGATAGCGGGACCAGCCATTCTGATCGGGCATCACGTAGTTGTAGCCGGAGGGAACGGTATCGCGCGATGCGGGGATGGGGATCTTGAAGAGCGGAGTGGTGCCGGAGTTGCCGGTTTCGCCCCAGTAGAAGCGCGGGTGCGAAATGACGATTTCGCCGCCAGTTACGAGCAAAGCCAGAAACGAAATGACGGTGAGCCAGTGGGTTACGCGGACGAGCGCGGAGTGGCGCCGGGTAGCTTGCATTTGAGGCGAGGAAGTGACGGACACGCGGCGAGGATAGCACAAGGCAGGCGCGAATGACCCCGGAATTCTTGGGGCTTGTCTAGCCTCTGCGCGAGAGAAAAAAGTGGATTGGCTTTCTGCTTTCCCAGGTTTCAGAAGCGAGATCTCCACCCCGCGAACCAAGACCGGTTCGTGGGGACCCCGGACCTGGGGCACAACCTGCAGATGTGTTGAAGCGGACTGGTTTGGTCGGAGTTTCATCGTCGAATTTCATGCATATATTTTGTGGAAAACCGCAAATATCGGAGGGGGGTGGGGGGTAGGTGCCCGCGCGGATCAGGAAGCATGAGATTTGACGGAAGGGGGCTGAACGCGCGATGCGGCGATCGCAACCTGCGCGGCATAGAGAAGCTTGGAGGCATCGGCGGTATCGATGACGTCAAGGAGGATCGCCTGGGCGATACAGGCGATGAAGTCGCGGATGTTTTCGAGCCCGGAGAGCGGTGGGAGGGCAGCGCGGAAGGCTCTCCTGGCAGATCTGATCGCAGCGATTTCGTCGCGGCGCGAGGCGCGCTCGGTTTTGTAGGCGCCGTTGTAGGCCTCGACGCAGCGAGTTCCGGCAGAAGAGATCGGGGCAGGAGAAACCGCCGGCAGCGATTCCGCTAGCGGCGACGACGTGGGAGCGATTGCGAGCTGGGATTCATGGAGTGCGGCGGCATCGGACACGGGGGTTCCTTTCAGAAATGACAATGGCATCGAGAGTCGGTTGAAGCGTCTCTCGATGCCTACAGTTCAATTGTGCGATTTTGCGGCTTAATTATCTGCAAAGTTTGCGGATTTATTTTGTGCGTAGAATGAGGGAGTTGCGGGGGCTTGGCGGGAAATGGGGGTTGACGGAATCGTGAGGAGAAAAGGGATTGGAACTTTACCTATTGAGCAAGGGGTAGTTCCCGAGTGGGCGGTCCTCGCCCGGGAATCTGTGAAAAGCCGTCAGGCCGCAATCAGACAACCTCGGCCCCTGTTTCATTTGCCTTTCACGTGGACTCGGACCAGTCGTCACAATGCGCGGGGAAAACCTTGTCAATCATCTTTTCGTAGTTGCGAATGAGATCACGACAGATCAAACACGTTTTGTAATGAGGGTGACTATCTATCAATTCGTCGGAGACCAGCAACACAGGGAGCAGGCTTTGGAACTCCGCGCAGGTCATGCTCGCATCTTCAGACATCGTGAGACTTCTTTTTCGTGCGAATCGGGTGCGGCGATGGTGTTTCGGTTTATTTCCGAACCGGCGAAATTAGTGTTTACACCTCAACCGTTGATTTTTCTTCCGGGGCCGTATGAAATTTGAGTGTACCGGATGTGGGTTGATCTCCGAAACCGGCATTCCGGTCATATTGTGGCTCAACCGGAGATTACTCCTGCGATACTAGGACGCTTTAGGCATTAACCGGCTCCATGAATCGTGAGTTGGTTGGAAACAAGGGACAAATAAATCTGCTTGTCGCAGTTCGACAATCCTAGGTACCAATCGCGCAATTTGTCGTTATTCAAATTGCACCTTCCACTTGTCTCAGCAAGGATAGCGCGATCATTTCGAAATCGTTGGCGGTTGGTGGACAATTCGGAAGGATCTTCGATCTGGACCATCCGAAAAACAACTGCAGGTTCCTCCACTGCGCTTTGCTCCGGTCGGAATGACAGTTTTGGAGGGGATGAGTCGTGACTTGGTCGAGTTGTGGTCAATTGGGAAGTGTCAATCTGGAAGTTACCTTTTCGATGACAGGTTGTTGCGGATTGACGCGCGAAAAACAAAAGCAGATCCTTCGTGCCGCTTACCCCACTTTCGTGGAGCCACAGGCTCGCGGCGCTCAGGCTGACAAGCGCTAAAGGAGCGATGCTTAATTGAGGAACATGGTGCGGTAGAGGGTGTCGCGCTGGACGGGCTTGAAGCCGGCGTCGCGGATGATGCGGCGGAGTTCTTCTTCGGTGGTGCAGTTGCTGGTGCCTGCCGCCTTGACTACGTTTTCTTCGAGCATGACGGAGCCTACGTCGTTGCCGCCGAAGTGAAGACCCAACTCGAGCACCTTGAGTCCTTGCGTGACCCAACTGGCTTGTACGTTCTCGATGTTGTCGAGGTGGAGACGGGCGATGGCGAGGACCTTGAGGTATTCGACTGAGGTGGCTTCTTCCCAACCGCGGCCGCCGAGAGCGGTGTTGCCGGGCTGAAAGCTCCAGGGGATGAAGGCGGTGAATCCGCCGGTTTCTTCCTGCAGGTTGCGGACGACTTCGAAGTGGTTGATGCGCTGGTCGAATGTCTCGCCGACGCCAAACATCATGGTGGCGGTGGTGCGCATGCCTAGTTCGTGAGCGGTGCGGTGGACTGCAACCCAGTCGGCGGTGCGGCACTTGAGGCGGGCGATGCGTTTGCGGACGTCGTCATCGAGGATTTCGGCGCCGCCGCCGGGGATGGAGTCGAGTCCTGCATCGCGAAGGCGGGCGATGGTGGTGCGCAGGTCAAGTTCGCTGTACTCGGCGATGGCGAGGATTTCAGATGCGCTGAGACAGTGCAGCCAGATTTTTGGGAAGCGCTGCTTGATACCGGTGAAGAGGCGTTCGAACCAGTCGATCTTCAAGTCGGGGTGAAGGCCGCCCTGCATGAGGACGCCGGTGCCGCCCATCTCCTCGGTTTCGGCGATCTTTTCGTAGATTTTTTCGAGCGAGAGGATGTAGCCCTCGTCGGAGCGGGGGATATTCTTTCCTTCTTTGGGGAGGGGGCGGTAGAAGGCGCAGAAGGTGCAGTACTCGGTGCAGAAGTTGGTGTAGT
Organism: Occallatibacter sp.; assembly: GCF_035317045.1. GTDB lineage: Bacteria > Acidobacteriota > Terriglobia > Terriglobales > Acidobacteriaceae > Telmatobacter. The sequence continues at coordinate 111,487 of NZ_DATHHT010000033.1, read as the reverse complement.
TGATGTTGCGATCGATGATGTAGGTGACTACGCCTTCGGGGTGGAGGCGGCGACGGACAGCGTCGGCCTCGAAGCCCAGCCCGATGAGGTCAGGGGAGTTGAAGTAATCGAGGGCTTGCTGGCGGGTCAGCGACATATATCAAGTTTACAGGGAGCAGAGACTAGGGACTAGGGGACTAGGGACTCGTGGAAGCGGGATCAGCCGCGTTTGGATTTGCGGAAGAGGAAGAGGCCTTTGCGCTGGACGGGGTCGCGGCGGGTTCGCGAGAGGTTGGAGGCGGTGGAGATTCCACTGAAGAGGACGAACCAATCCCAGAAAGCGCGGAGGGTTCCTTTTTGGGGTTCGGTACTCATCGTCGATCGCATCCTCGGATGGTCATGTGACCTGGTTATTGGAGTGGTGAAAGCTGCTGTTAGGCTCGGAAAATTTGGCTCGAAAAATTGCAGGAGGGACGGGTTTACTGGCCCGAGTTGGGCCTGGAGGCAGGTTTGGGGGGCGGCTTTTTGGCCGGGGAGGAGATGCCGAAGCTCATGAGGAAGAAACGAAGGCCTTTGCGGAAGGAATCGACGAGACTCATGGCCTGACCTTTCCAGAGACACTTTCAGAGTATCGTGTGGGGCAGCGCAGGGCGAATGCCGTTGGCCAGGCACTGCGTTCTCTGTTGCCTGGAATGCTATTGATCTTCTGAGGCTGGTGGAGGGGTGGGCAGGTGGATCGGGGCATCGGCGGGCGGGGCGGGTGCGCGATTGAGGAGTTCGAGGGCGGACGGAGGCATGGGCTTGCTGGCGTTGGCCAGGAAGATGCTGACCTGCCACATTTCGGTATCACTGAGCTGGGTTTTGAAGGAAGGCATACCCGTGAGGCGAATGCCGTTTTCGACTTTCCAATAGGTTTCACCGGATGGGTCGTCACTGACGCCGACGACGGTGGGATCGTTGCGGTGCGGCTCAAGGAGCGGGGGAGCGTCAGGGTACATATGGGAGCCGATGGCAGCAGTTTTGCCGTGGAGGCCGTGGCAGACGGCGCAGCGTTCAACGTAGATGCGAGCGCCGGCGGTCAGGTTGAGTTGATCGGGTTCCATGTGGGTGCCGACCATGTCCTTCTGGATGCGTGCATCGAGCGGCAGGCTGACGAGCTGACGCTCGTAGGGAAACGGGGGATCGCCGACGGCGACCGGCACTCTGCCATAGGTGAGGAAAGCCAGGACGGCGAGGGGAACGAGAACAATGCCGAAGATGAATCCGAGCAGGAATCGACCCATGAAGAGTAATCGCCTCCGTGGCTCTCATCGTATTGCATGCAGGCGGGGATAGCGGCAAAATCCGCCGGCGCGCGTCCAAAGGGTGACAGCCCTGCGCAGCCCAGTTCGAGATGTTTAAATATCGATAGGGGTGCGCTCGGCTCCGTAAAGGGTTTCACCCACGGACGAAGACCTGTCCGCGGCGAACCCGGCGTTCCACCCCACGGACGAAGACCTGTCCGCGGGGACCCAGTAGTTGGAGGTAAGTCAAGACCGATGTTTTCTTTTCGCCGTTCTGCAGGTGTTCTGGCGGTTATTTCGCTTTTATCGTTCGGTGCTCTGGCGCAGAGCACAGATTCCAGCAGCAGCACACCCGCGCAGGAGCAGCCGCAAGGCCCGGCCGCTGCGCCAATCCAACAGGGTCAGCAGACGGTGCAGGCACGCATCCGGGCGCGGCGCGAGGCGCGGCGGGCGCAGGCCATCCATGACGCGTACTCGCATTTGTACGAGGTGTTTGTGGGCGGCGGCTATCAGCGATTTACGCCGGGACCGGGGTTGCAGCGGGTAACAATGTACTCGTGGGATGTGGCGGTTTCGCGCTTCTGGACCGAAAAGCTGGGTCTGACGTTTGACGGGCGCGGGTATTACGGGACGGCATTTGTGGGTCTGCGTCCGAACAACGGCAACATCACGCGGCCAGCAATCAGCACCTATGACGTCCTGGTGGGGCCCACATACCGCTTCAGGATGCGGCCGAAGTATTCGATCGCCGGAAGCGTGAAGGGCGGCGTGGCGATGAGCAACTTTGCAAGCGACACGAACGGGTTTGGCACGGCGGTAAACGGTCTCTATCCGGATGGGACAACCTACGCGATCAACGCGAGCTTGATCGGCGAGGTGAACATTTCGCCGAGTCTGTCGTTGCGGCTGGCGCCGGATTATATGGCGACCGGGTTCGGTTCGACATTGCAGAACGATCTCGGGTTTACTTACGGGTTTGTGTATCGGTTTGGAAAACAATAAAGCAGGGACTGAGGGACCAGGGACATAGGGACTAAGGCGGCTCACCGGATGGTGAGCCGTTGCTATTTGTGGACGGCGTAGTTGGCGGGGCCCATCATGTGGATTGAGACATAGGGCTCGTCGCCGATGACCCATGCCGAGCGGGATCTTCGACTGTAGAGAATGCGGGAACGGTCTTCACGATTGGTGCGCCGGATAGGGGCCTGGACCGGGCTGGGGCGGAGGAGGCGCGAGAGCAACCAGGGCTATGCCGATGACGATGAGAACTGCTACGCCAATCAGCTCTCCGCGCGCGACCATATTGCAGAATGCCTGTGTACCCATTAAAGCGGCGTGCGCGAAGCTGGACCAGGCGGTAAAAGCGATGAGGCTGCGGTGTGCTGAAGGGTTGCGAATGGCGAGCAACAGAAAGACACCCAGCGTGACGTAGAGACTGAACTGCATCGAGAGTGCGGGCGCCTGGCGCACAAAGACGATCATCGGATAGGCCAGGGCAAGAAACAGAATTCCGACCAAAGCAAGAACGACCTTTAAAGCAAACTGTGGTTTCATGTCTTCCCTCGCGGGGATCGGGGTACGGGACACACGGTCAATCATTAATCGCCGTGAAGAGAGTCTAGCGTCTTCTTGACTGGTTCGCATTTGCATTCGCCAAGGACAGCCAGGTACGTGCCTGCGCCAAGAAAAGGCAACTGCAGGTTCCTCCGCTCGTCGCCATGGCGCCTCGGTCGGAATGACAGCGTTGCGGAAATCTCTGATCCGACAATGTGACTCACTGCAGGATCGGGATATTGGCGATGCGTTGCTGCCACTCTGCTGGGCCGGTGTTATGGACGCTTGTGCCCTTGGAGTCGACAGCGACGGTGACGGGCATGTCTTTGACTTCGAATTCGTAGATGCCTTCCATGCCGAGATCTTCGAACGCTAGTTGGCGGGAGTTGATGATGGCTTTGGAAACGAGGTATGCGGCTCCGCCGACGGCCATCAGGTAGACTGCGCCGAATTCCTTGATGGCCTCGATGGCGGTGGGACCGCGCTCGGCTTTGCCGACCATGCCAAGGAGGCCGGTTTCAGCGAGCATCTGACGGGTGAACTTGTCCATGCGGGTGGCGGTGGTGGGGCCGGCGGGGCCGATGACTTCTTCGCGGACGGGATCGACGGGACCGACGTAGTAGATGAAGCGATCGCGGAAGTCAACGGGGAGTTTTTCGCCGCGGCTGAGCATGTCGGTCATGCGTTTGTGGGCGGCGTCGCGGCCGGTAAGGAGCTTGCCGTTGAGGAGCAGGACTTCGCCGGGTTTCCATGTGGCAGCTTCGGCGCGGGTGACGATATCAAGGTTGACGCGCCTGGCGCGGGAGACATCGTAGGTGAGCTTGGGCCACAGGTCGAGCGAGGGCGGATCAAGGTATGCGGGGCCAGAGCCGTCGAGGACGACGTGCGCGTGGCGCGTGGCGGCGCAGTTGGGGATCATGGCGACGGGCAGGTTGGCTGCGTGAGTCGGGGTGTCGAGAATTTTGACGTCGAGGACTGTGGTAAGGCCGCCGAGGCCCTGTGCGCCGATGCCGAGGCGATTCACTTTGTCGAAGAGCTCGACGCGAAGCTTTTCGGCTGTGGTTTTGGGGCCGCGGTCGATCAGGTCCTGGATGTCGATGGGGTCCATTAAGGATTGCTTGGCGAGGAGCATGGCTTTTTCTGAAGTGCCGCCGATGCCGATGCCGAGCATGCCAGGAGGGCACCATCCGGCGCCCATGGTGGGGACGGTTTTGAGGACCCACTCGACGACGGAATCGGATGGGTTGAGCATGACGAATTTGCTTTTGGCCTCGGAGCCTCCGCCCTTGGCGGCGACGGTGATGTCGACCTTGTTGCCTTTGACGAGTTCGACGACGACGGCGGCGGGGGTGTTGTCCTTGGTGTTCTTGCGGGCGCCGGCGGGGTCGGCGAGTAGTGAGGCGCGGAGCTTGTTGTCGGGGTCGAGGTAGGCGCGTCGGACGCCTTCATCGGACATGCCCTGCATGTCGAGGGTGGGCGGCCCGCCGTCGGGGCCTTGGAAGCGGACATCCATGCCGACTTTTACGAAGACGTTGACGATGCCGGTGTCCTGGCAGATGGGGCGGTGACCCTCGGCGCACATGCGGCTGTTGATGAGGATCTGCGCCATGGCGTCTTTGGCGGCATGAGATTGCTCGCGCTCGTAGGCCTTGGTGAGGGAGGTGATGTAGTCGGTGGGGTGGTAGTAGCTGATGTACTGGAGGGCGCCGGCGACGCTGCGGATGAAATCTTCCTGGCGGATGACGGTCATGGGTGGAGCTCCTCGAACCTTCTAGGGTAAAGGACTGGAGGGATGGGTGGCGAAACGAAGGGGGTGCTGCTGCGGGTGTTGGCGTTTTTACTTCCGAATTGGCCACGACTCGACCGGAAGCGAAACACCGCGTGAATCGAACCGACGCTGTAGCATTGTTTCCTGCTGGATATAACCCGAATGGGAGGACAACGGCTCCGTGAACCGCGCCCTTGCAAATGTAGCACTGCTAGTTCTCAGCTCCGTCGCGGTCTGCCAAACCTCGAACCGTACATCAGACTGCTCAACACTGAAATCCGCGCGACGGCACAAGGTTTCTTGCCTCTGTGGCAGCGTCGAAATCTGTTCAGGAGATATTTGTGGCAGTCCCTCGGTCTATGAGCTCGACGACGATATCACTGTGGAGCTTCGAGACAAGAGTGGCGTCACCCTCGATACCAAGAAAGCCGTGATCGAAATAAGCGAACTATTATCTAGCTTTCATTCTGCACAAAAACGGCATACCGCAACCGGCACTAGTATTCCCCACAAAGTATTCTCATAAAGCGAACGAAGTGGGCAACAGTATTTACATGCTGGAACCAATCTGTCCAAAGTGATTTTGGCTGCTCTGGCCGTATCACCGTCAAATCGGAAGTAAGGATCTCTGCAGCTGGAATCTCGCGAAGAACCGCAGATGTTTCGACTGCGCTTCACCACGCGTGAAAAGGCCCGTTCGCGGACGTTGCAGCTTTCCCAGGTCTCAAAGGCGAGACCTGGGGCCCTCGCCCAGTTCAAGGTTCGCCTCCTGAAGTTGAGACTCAATTCTCTCCAACTCCGATTGCGAAAAATAGTGGTCGTGCGTATCTCCCTCGACGCGTAGCGCAGCCAACAAGCGTTGCTTGCGCTGTTCTAATAGCTTGATTCTGCCTTTCAAGACAGAGACTTCACTAGACCGCTCAAACATTTATTTAGCTTACCCTTCCTTGGAGATCGGCGACAGGACTGCGATACCTCCGCTTTCCGTGGGGCCCGGACCCGGGCATCCGTGACGCTACGCGACCGAAAGAAGGACTGGCGATTGTTGGGATCGTGCTTTCCCACCCAAGCGGAGCTTGGATGGGGCACCCTTGTTCGATGCCGGTAATTGAGTCTGCGGGGCAGATCTTTCCACTGCCTCTTCACTGCGCTCTGGGAGCGCTCAAGATGGTATTTTTTTTTAGGAGGATCGAACAGCGTGGCGGATTCGTCTGATGCGGGGTATGTGGGTTGGCCGTCGACAATTTTGAGGAAGGGCGTGAGTTTGTGCTCTTTGGCGGGGGCGGTGGTGAGGATGTCGCGGACTTCCCAGGCTTTGAGGATCATGGCGTCAGAGGTGAGGGAGCGATGGCAGCGCCACGGGACGGCTTCGGCGCACATGATGGCGGTTGGGGTGGTGCTTGCGATTTGCGCGAGGGCGGCGAGGCCTTCGGCGAATTGCGGCGTGGCCATGTAGTCGGCATAGCCGCGAAAGGAGGGGTTGCGCCAGCCGGTGTTGGTGGAGTCTTTGCGGCTGTGACGGCGGCCGCCGAGGGCTTTGAGATGCGTGTAGGCGATGTTGGCGGCGCTGAGCGAGGATGACAAATCATCGGTGTTGAATTGCGGAACGTGGCGTGATTTGGGGATGGAGCGGACATCGACGAGATGGCGAATGCGGTGCGCGTTCAGCAATGCGATGAACTCTTCGATCGAGTGAGTCGAGTGACCGATGGTGAAGAGGACGTTGGTGGGCACAGCTCTATCGTAGTTCCGATCAGAAGGAGTGTAGTGAGGCTGAAAAGCAGATTCTTCGCTCACCACCCCCGAACCTGCCCCAAAGAGCTTGACGCTCTTCGGGGCCCCTGGTGCGTTCGGGGCCTCGTTCTCTCAAAATGACACTTGCGTTTGTGGCGGTGCGTTGAATGGCAATCATTGACAGACGCATTGGTTAGAATGCAACAAGCTGATGACCTTCCCTGAAGCAGCAAAAAAGCGCATCAATACGCCGCGGCAGGTTTTGTTTGCGAGCCTGGTGGGGACGGCGGTTGAGTTTTTCGATTTCTACATTTATGCGACGGCGGCGGTGCTTGTGTTTCCGCGGCTGTTCTTTCCGGCGACGGATCCCGCATCGTCGGTGCTGGCGTCGCTGGCTACGTTTGCGATTGCGTTTGTGGCGCGGCCGATTGGGTCGGCGCTGTTTGGGCACTTCGGGGATCGGATCGGACGCAAGCGGACGCTGGTGCTGGCGCTTTCGACGATGGGCGTTTCGACGTTCGTGATTGGAACGCTGCCATCCTATAAGTCAATTGGGTTAGCGGCGCCGTTGTTGCTGGCGCTCTGCCGATTCGGGCAGGGGATCGGGCTGGGCGGAGAGTGGGGCGGCGCGATTCTGCTGGCGGTGGAAAATGCTCCGCCGAAAAAGCGCGCGCTGTACGGCATGTTTCCTCAGCTTGGGGCGCCGCTGGGCTTTCTGCTGTCGGGGGGGATTTTTCTTTTGCTCTCGCGGTGGCTGACGGATGCACAGTTTTTTGCATTCGGGTGGAGGCTGCCGTTTCTGGCGAGCGCCGTTCTGGTGCTGCTTGGTCTTTACGTGCGGCTATCGATCACGGAGACGCCGGTCTTTCAGGCTGCGGCCAAGCGCGCGAAACCCATGGCTATTCCCATCGCGCAGGTCTTTCGAAGGCACACACGAGACTTGATCGCAGGGATTCTGGTTTGCCTTGCGACCTTTGTTCTGTTTTACCTGATGACGGTGTTTGCGCTGTCGTGGGGAACGACCGCCTTGCACTATCCCCGCGCAGAGTTTCTTGTGCTGCAACTGATCGCGGTGGTGTTTTTTGCGCTAGCGATTCCGCCTTCAGCATGGCTCGCTGAGCGAGGGCGAAGGCCGGTGATGTTTGGGGTTTCGATTTTGATTGCGGTTTTTGGATTGTTTCTGGCTCCGATGTTCACAGCCGGACCGAAGGGTGCGCTGCTGATGATGGTGCTTGGGCTGGCGCTGATGGGCGTGACGTATGGGCCGCTCGGCACGGTGGTTTCCGAGATGTTTCCCACGCCGGTGCGGTACACCGGCGCATCGCTTGCATTCAGTATGGCCGGTATTCTGGGCGCGTCGCTGGCCCCATATATTGCGACGTGGCTGGCTAACAAGTATGGGCTTTCATTTGTCGGCTACTACCTGACGGCCTCGGCGATCTTGTCGATCGTGGGGTTGCTGATGATTCGGGAGACGAGTGGAGAGGACCTTGGAACGTTGGTCGAGTGATCGGCTGGTCGGGTGGATGTCCTAAGCTTGAGTCATGGCGGAATATCCTGCGGATTCTATTCCGGACGCGATACCCTCGTCGATGCTGGTGCGCGATGGGGCGAAGGCTGCGGACGCTTTGTTTGATGTGCTGGTGATTGGAGCGGGGCCGACGGGGCTGGCTTGCGCGATCGAGTCACAGAAGGCCGGGTTCAGCGTGGTGCTGGTGGACAAGGGATGCGTTTGTAATTCCTTGTTTCACTATCCATCGCACATGACGTTTTTCACGACGCCGGAGCTGCTGGAGATTGGGAACATTCCGTTTCCGAGTCCGAATCCAAAACCTTCGCGCAATGAGGCGTTGCAGTATTACCGGCTGGTGGCGGCACACTACAAGCTGGATGTGCGGCAGTATGAGCGCGTGGAGCGGGTGACAGGCGCGGACGGCGCTTTCACGGTGCATACGGAGGATCGGTTCGGAAGGCCGGGTGAGTTGAAGGCGCGCAAGCTGATCGTGTCCAGCGGGTACTACGATCTGCCGAACTATATCGGAATTCCCGGCGAGAGGCTGAGCAAGGTGTTTCACTACTACAACGATCCTCATCCTTATTTCGATATGGATGTTGTTGTGATCGGCGGGAAGAACTCGGCGGCCATTGCCGCACTGGAATTGTGGCGGAGCGGTGCGCGTGTGACGGTGGTTTATCGCGGTGCGGGGGTTCAGCCCCATGTGAAGTACTGGATCAAGCCGGACCTTGAGAATCGCATCAAGAACGGGGAGATCAAGGCGTACTTTCGCGCCAATGCCGTCGAGATCACGCCGGACGCGGTGGTGATTGAAACTCCGGAAGGTCGCGAGACGATCAAGAACGATTTCGTGTTTGCGATGACGGGATATCATCCGGACTTCAGTTTTCTCGAGAACATGGGAGTACGGTTCGAGGGGCCCGACAAGTTGCCGGTGTGCAACGCGGAGACGCTGGAGAGCAACGTGCCGGGGATTTACCTGGCGGGCGTGATTGTGGCTGGATCGCGCACCAACGAGATCTTTATTGAGAACGGCAGATTTCATGGGGGGCAGATTGCGCGGGCGCTTCTTGGTTCGTAGCGAGGTGAGTCTGAAGTCGATGACAGAAACCGGGAATGCAAAAAGCAGATTCTTCGTTCACCACCCTCAAACTGAAATGCGTTTGGGGCTCCGTTCGCTCAGAATGACAGCGTCGATTGGAAAATGACAGCGTCAATTGGAAAGCAGATTCTTCGATTCTTCGCTCAACGCCCCCAAACGGAACCGCGTTTGGGCCTATTCCCTCAGAATGACAGCGCTCATTGGTAAACTTAAGGCACTCGTGTTTCCGATGAATATGAGGGTGAACTGATGCGGTGGTGGCCGCGCACGGTCCGGTGGCAGCTGATTGTCTGGCTGATGCTACTTGAGGCGCTCTCAGTAGCGCTGTTTGCCACGTTCCTTGTCAACATCGAGGGGCGGCAGATTCGACAACGCGCGCTGGAGCGGCTGGCGCACCAGGCCACTTCGATGGCCCTGCAGGCGGAAGAGGCGTATCGGCAGCAGCATCCGGAGATGATGTTGCCGTCGTTGCGAATGATGGGCGAAGCGCCGAGCGTGGCGCAGGCCAGGATCACCGATCTGGCAGGGAACGTGCTTTTTGTAAGCCAGGGCGACGCGGCATCCCAACTGCTCCCCGAAGAGAAAGCGCAGATCGCACTGATGCACGCGCACGAGCCGCGCGTATTTTCATTTGGCAATGACCGTCGCGAAGGTGTGAAGGCGATCTACGACGGTAAGGACATTCGCGGATATGCGTGGGTCGAGACGGACCGCTCGTGGGATACCGAGCAACTGAAGACGGTTTGGCACAGCTCGTTTTCGTTCGGGCTGATCTGGATTGGCGCATCGGGATTGCTGGTGCTGCTGATGTCGCGCTCCATTTCGCGGCCATTGAGCGTTCTGCAAGGAGGGACGCGCGCATTAATGGAGGGACCGGGCACGAGCGCGAAGTTTCCACTGCCGGTAACGGTGGACAACGAGTTCGGGGATCTGATCCAGGCTTTTAACCGGATGGTGGCCGCACTGGAGGAACAGCGCTCGGGATTGAACGACACGCTGTCGCTGCTGGATTCAATGCTGGCGAATGCGCCGATCGGGCTGGTGTTCTTCGATCGGCAGTGCAGAATTGTGCGGGTGAATCAAGTATTCGCGGAGATGACGGGAGTAGCACTGAGCCGGCACCTGGGACGCACGCTGCCAGAGGTGCTACCGGAGCGCATTGCCATTCGCCTGGAGGACGCGATTCGGCACGTGATCGAATCGGAGCAGCCGGTACACGATCTGGAACTGGAAGGGAAAAGCAGCGAGACTGGTGTGATGTGGACCTGGCTGGTGACTGCCTACCCGGTGCGGCCCACTCCCGAAAGGGTGCGCTGGGTGGGCGCAATTGTGATGGATGTGAGCGAGCGCAAACGGAGCGAGGATGCGCTGCGCCGGACAGAGAAGCTGGCGGCAACGGGGCGCCTGGCCGCTTCAATCGCGCACGAGATCAACAATCCGCTAGAGGCGATCACGAACCTGCTTTACCTGCTGCGCAGGTTCTGCGAGCTGGACTCCGTCGCATTGAATTACGTGACGATTGCGGAGCGCGAGGTGCGGCGCATGTCGGATATCACCCAGCAGACGCTTCGTTTTTATAGGCAATCGACGCTGCCGGCGCGGGCCACGATGGAGGAGCTGCTGGACGCTGTGCTGAACATGTACAGCGCGCGGCTTGGGACGCTGGGTGTCACGGTGGAGCGGAGCTACGATCCGAGCCTCGATGTGTTCTGCTTTGCGGGCGAGATACGCCAAGTGATTTCAAACCTTGTGAGCAACGCCATGGATGCAACGGCGGGCGGGGGCCGGCTCATCGTACGAGCGAGGCGTTCCCGGGACTGGGTGCACCCGCTGCGCGAGGGGGTGCGGATTACGATTGCCGATACCGGGAGCGGGATGACCGGCGAGGTGCAGGGCAGGCTGTTTGAGGCATTTTTTACAACCAAGGGAGCTACCGGGACCGGTCTAGGACTTTGGGTGAGTCACGAGATCATCCTGAAGCATCACGGAATTATCCATTTGCGCAGCCGGGCGCGGTCGGAGGGCGGGGCCTCGGGTACGGTGTTCCAGATCTTCTTTCCCGACAACGAGGAACTGACGGGCGGGTTGCTGGCTGAGGAGCAGGTGGCATCACAGGCGTAAGGCATGCGGATTCAGGGGCTCGGGGGGTGCGAATCTGTTACCAAAGCGCGGAACTTTTGGCCGGGACCTGGGTTAGTAACGATGACGGCGGGTACAAGTGCCCGTCAAAATAAAGGACATCGGCACAGCAATGATGCGCATCAGCACAAGCAGGCGTGCGGGAGATTTGAGAATGAATAAATCATGGATGTTCAGGGTATTTTCCTCGATGGGTGTGATTGCTTTGGCGGGGGCGATGGCGGTGGCACAGGACGCCGCGCCGACAAGCGGACCGCGGAGCGATGGCCAGATTGAGATGGACGTGGTGCATGCGCTGGACGCTTCGCAGGCCCTGAAGAACGACCTGATCACGGCGGCGACGGTCCAGAGCGAGGTGACGCTTTCGGGAACGGTGTCGAGCGACTCGTCAAAGCAGCTTGCAGAATCGATTGCGAAGACGGTTCCGGGCGTGACCAAGATTCACAACAACCTGAAGATCGGGAATCCGGCGGATGACGCAAATGCGCAGGGCGCGCCGGCAAACGATCCATCGAACGACATGGCGGACGCACAGGCGCAGCCGCAGGGGTCGCAGGATAACGGGCAGAATGCGCCGAGCATCAACCAGGCCCCTCCGCCGAACTGGGGTGATCAGAACCAGCAGCAGCAGCCGGCGTATGGGCAGCAGGCTCCGCCGCCGCCCGGATATGGGCAGCAACCCGGATATGGACAACAGGCACCTCCGCCGCCCGGATATGGGCAGCAACCCGGATATGGACAACAGGCACCGCCGCCGCCGGGATATGGGCAGAATCAGCCTCCGGCTTATGGACAGGCACCTCCGCCTCCGGGATACGGACAGGCTCCTCCTCCGGGATACGGACAGCAGGGTCCACCCCCGGGATATGGACAGCAGGGTCCACCCCCGGGATACGGACAGCGTCCGGACTATGCGCAGGCTCCGCCTCCGCCGCGGTACGAGATGCCGCGTGGACCGGTCGGCATTCCGCAGGGAACTCTGATCCAGGTGCGGACGAATGAGCCGGTGAACAGCAAGCGCGCCAAGGACGGCGAGCCGATCCAGTTCACGGTGATCCAGGATGTGACCATGGGCGGGGTGCTGGCAATTCCACGCGGCGCGACGGTGCATGGCGTGATTGCCGAGGTGAAGCGGTCTGAAAAGGGCTCGCTAACCGGCAGCAATGAGCTGGCGCTGGAACTGACTTCGCTGGACCTGATGGGACAGAATTATCCTCTGCAGTCGGACTTGTTCAAAGTGAAGGGACCGGGCAAAGGTGAGCGTTCGGCCGGCAACGTCGTAGGCGGCGCGCTGATTGGCGCGATCATTGGTGGCGCGGTGGGCCGCGGTGAGGGCGCTGCGATTGGTGCGGTTGCCGGCGGCGGCGCGGGTGCAGCAGCATCGGCGGCATCTTCGGGTCCGGGTGTATGGATTCCGGCGGAAGCGCTGGTGAGCTTCCACCTGGCGACTCCAGTGACGGTGCAGCCGGTTACGCAGCAGGAGGCGATGCGGTTGGCGCAGGGGTTGAACCCGGGTGGACCAAATTTGTATCGTCGCGGGCCATCTCCATATGCGCGGTACCCGTATGGGTATGCTCCGGTGTATTACAGGCCGTATTACTTTACAGGTGGGTACTACTACTGGCGGTAAGACGCTGTGAGACAGCTTGTAAGTCGGGCCGGATACAGCAAGACATCGGGCAGATTCTGTAAGACAAAACTTGCGAGTGTAAGACAACGGGCATCCTATAACAGGGTGCCCGCCGTTTTTAGTCGGACATGGGTTGACGCAATCGACGATCAGATTTACTGCTTGTGTCGATCTCGAAAACAACAAACATAGCCTGATCGAAAGTACTGCGTAGACGCGGGGAACGGGCCGTTGAGCGCAGTGTCTTTGGATAGAATTGATTCCCATGGAGATGGCTTCTTTGGTCGACGGATGGGAGGGACGCGTTGTCGAGGGGAGATTTCCGCTCCTGAAAAGGCTGGGAGGCAACGAGAATTTCGGCTCATATCTCACTGTCCTTCAGGGCCTGCACGAAGCCGTCATTGAACTGATTTCGACTGACAGCGCCCAGGAGGATGCAGACCTTGCGCAATGGGATCTCGCAATGTCTCTGTCTCACCCGCATTTGGAAAAAATATTGGCAAGGGGCCGATGCGTTATCGATGCGAAGGCCCTGGTGTATGTCGTCAGCGAACGTTGTTCCACGAATCTTGCAAAGACGATTGAGAGCGGATCGATCGCAGCGGATCGGTCACAAGAAATCTTCGACCCGATTGTCAATGCGCTTTCCTATCTGCACAGCAATGGGGTCATTCACGGCCATGTGAATCCATCGAACATTCATTTGGCCGGCTCGAAGCCGAGACTCGCAATCACCGATTTACTGATCGCCGGGTCAGTGAAGAGGAAGATCTCCGCGCCGGGCAACTATGATGCGCCTGAGCTGTGGCAGGGTGAGGCGAGTGCGGCGGCGGACATCTGGTCGCTGGGTATAACGATGTGGGAAGCGATGGCGGGCGCTCCGCCGTCGTGGGACTTGTGGCGCGAAGATGAACCGGAGGTCCCGGAATCCCTGCCGAGTCCGTTTCGCGAAATTGTGCGGGAAAGTCTGCGATTGGATCCGCTTCGCCGGTGCACGCTTCAGAGTGTTCAGGAACGGCTGAGCGCAAACAACGCGATGCCGCTCTCCGAGGGGTCGATTCCGACCAAGGAGGATAAGCCCGTCATCGAAGGCCCCGTGGTCAACGGCATATTGCCTGCGACAGCGCCAATCGCCACGAGCGAGGTTCCAATCATTGCTCAGCCGGCGGCACGCTTTTCCGCGTCGGAGGAGATTGAAACAGATGCATCATCTGAACCGGCTCTTTTTTCCGGGACGCTCACTCACTTTGAGGAGGCGCACCTGCCTCAGTCCCGGGTGGTGCCCTATGCCGCCGTTGTTCTACTCGCAGTGATCGGGATCGGCGCATTTCTGTTTGTGCGCGAACACAAGGCCGGGGCGTCATCAAGGGGGTCGGAGCAGGCGGCTGCGATCAGCGAACCCACGCCTCAGAAACAAGCAACTGCTCCTGCTGCGCCGGCCGCAGAGCAAACGGCACCGGCGCAACCGGCACCGGCGACCGATCCGGCTGCATCGCAGGAGCAAGACAAAGATGTTCCGCAAGCGCAACCTGCCAGTGGTCCGGCTGCGCAAGCCGCGGGTGTTTCCCAACCGCAATCCAGCGCTCAGCCTGCGGAAACCAAGAGAACTCCGCAGGATGAAACGCAAAGCGCGGCCACGGTGAACCAGCCGGTTCCACCGGCACCCGCTTCTGGGGATCGCGAGCGGACGCAAGAGAACGCGAAGGGGCTGGTGGAAAAACGCGTATTGCCGACGGTGTCGCCTGGCGCACGCGGGGGGATGAGAAGGCCAATAGAGGTGCTGATCCGTGTTTCGGTGAACCCGGAAGGCACGGTTTCAGACGCGGCATACGTGGTGCCGGGCAGGGGAAATTATTTTGCAAGGATCGCCCAACGAGCGGCGCTTTCGTGGAAGTTCAAGCCGCCAGTGCAGAATGGCGATCGGGAGCGCAGCGTGTGGATGCTTCGGTTCAACTTCGGAAGAGCCGGGACCGAGGCCACCGCGACGGAACAGGAAGAGTAGAGGGGATCTGCTTCAGTCCTGATCGCGGGCGTTCCGCGCCTCGATCATCATCAGCCACAGCGCGAGTTCGCGTTTACTCGCAGCGCAAGGCTACGATGGGATCGATCCTGGTGGCGCGGCGGGCGGGGATGTAGCACGCGAACACAGCTACAACCAGAAGAACGATGGCAACGCCGATGAAGGTGAGCGGATCGCGCGCGCCCACGCCGTAGAGCTGGTTGCTCAGAAGGCGCGTGAGGGCTAAAGCTGCGGCGACTCCTACCAGCACACCAAGAAAAACCATGCGTGCTCCCTGGCCGACGACGAGGCGCAGAACGTCGCCGCGGCGCGCACCGAGGGCCATGCGGACGCCGATTTCGCGGGTGCGTTCGCCGATGAGATAGGACGTGACGCCGAAGATTCCCACGCACGACATGGCGACGGCGAGCATAGCGAATGCGGCAAGCAGAATCATGGAAAGGCGGCGGGGAGCGAGGGAGTTGGCAAGGACTTCATCCATGGTCTGGACGGTATAGATGACGGCGCCGGGATCGGTTTCGGAGACGGCGAGGCGGACCGGGGGCATCACGCTAGCTGCGCTGTCGTGGGTGCGCACGACAACGGCGACACCGTCGGCGACGAGGGCCATGAGCTTGGGCGGGAGCTGCATGAACGGGTAGTAGAACTCGGCCTGAACGGGGGAATGCGCGTCGTTGCCGGGGCCCCACTGCTTGACGTGTCCCACGACGCCAATGATTTCCGCTTCAACATCGAATTCTGCGATGTGGATGTGTTGGCCGACGGGGTTTTGGTTTGGGAACCAGGTTTGCGCGAATACATCGTCAATGTCGACGACGACCGGCGTGTTTTCGTCATCGTGCGCGGAGACGAAACGGCCGCGCTGTAACGTGATGCCCATGGCGCGCTGGAATCCGGATTCGACGAGATAGAACATGGCCTGGGGCATGTCGTTATCGTTGGCGGGCTTTGGCTGCCCCTTGATCCAGAAAGGAAGCTCGGAGTCGTGAATCATGGGGCGCGAGCCGAGGGTGACGGAGACTGCTTCAACGCCGGGAATGGCGCTGATGGCGGCATCGAAGCGGCGGAGGCGTGCGCGGGTTTCCGCGGCGGAGGTCTTCGCATTGGTGGGCAGGGACATGGAGAAAGTGATGGCGTTGGCGGGGATGTAGCCGGGATCGACACGCCAGAGCGCGGACAGCGTGCGCAGCATGAGGCCTGCGCCGATGAGAAGAACAAGGGCCATCGCGACTTCGAGAGCGACGAGAATTCCCTGGAGACGATGACGCGCTCCGCCAGCGCCCTGGCTGCTTTGACGAAGGACCAGCTGCAGATTGGTGCGCGAGGATTTGAGAGCGGGGAGAAGTCCAAAGACCAGGCCGCACACGAGAGAGACGGAGAGCGTAAAGAGCAGCACGCGGGTGTCGAGGGAGATTTGATCAGTGCGGGGCAGTGCGGCGGGTAAGAGGCGCACGACGGTGCGGGTCCCGACGAAGGCCAGCACCAATCCGAGCGCACCGCCTACTCCGGCTATGAGAAGGCTTTCAGTGAGGAGCTGGCGGATGACGCGGATGCGTCCAGCGCCGAGAGCCGTGCGGAGTGCAAACTCTCCGGACCTGCGGGTAGCGCGGGCGAGCAGGAGACTGGCAACGTTGGCACAGGCGATGAGGAGAACAAAGCCGACGGCAGCGAGGAGCACAAGAAGGAGAGGCTGTACGTCTCCGACGAGGTCGTCTTTCAAGGTGGTGAGGGAGATGCCCACGTCCTTGTCGGCTTCGGGGAAATTGAGAGCCAAAGTGTGCGCAATGGAGTCCATGTCGGTGCGGGCTTGCGCCAGGGTGACGTCGGGCTTGAGACGGCCGACGGCGTGGGCGCTCATTTCGACGCGGCGATCGAGGAAAGAGGGATCGGTCCACTGGCCGATGGGGGTAAAGATGTCGCGATCGACGCCATAGAAGGCGAAGCCGGGCGGCAGAACTCCGATGACCTGGTAGGCCGTGCCCCGGAGAGTGATGGTCTGACCGATGACGTCGGGCGATGCGGCGAATCGACGCTTCCAGAATCCGCCGCTGAGCACGACGACGGGGGCGGCTCCGGCATGATCGTCATCGCGCGTGAGAGTGCGGCCCAGAATGGGCTGGACGCCGAGGGTGGGAAAGAAGCCGGCGGAGACCATCAGGCCGTTGAGGCGCTCGGGCTTGGCGGTGCCGGTGAGGTTGTAGTCCTCGTGACGATAGATGGCCATGGAGGCGAAGGTCTTGCTGGCGCGCTCCCAGTCGAGGAAGTTGAGATAGCTGATGGGGGCGCGGTCCAGGGCTGCATCCTTTTCGTAGATGGCGACCAGTTGGCCGGGGCTGCGGTAAGGCAGGGGATTGAGCAGCACGCCGTTGACGACGGAGAAGAGCGTGGTGTTTGCGCCGATGCCGAGGGCCAGGGTGAGGACGGCAATAGCCGTGAAGCCCGGGGATTTGAGGAGCATGCGCAGGGCATAACGCAAGTCCTGAAGCAGGATGGTCATGGCGGACCTCACGAGGAAAAGAACAGCAGCCGGACTCGTGGCACTTCGGGGAGAGTGCACGATTTCCCGAATCGTACCTTGGCGCCCGGGAAAAGGCCATACGGGAGTGATGAAACGGTGTGCTGCTGTTCTCGACAGGCCAGGTTGGTGTGAAAGCCGTGGCAGGGTCTGAGGTCGTCTATAATGAAGAGGCATCGCTATGAGCGAGAATTGCGCTTTTTGAGAGAGCTGCCCCCAGAGAATCCGCTTGCGGGACGGCGAAGCTTTCCAGTATGCGCGTAGAGAGTTGAAGGCTTAAACCCACCCATGATTCGTTTCCTGCAGTCGAAAGACAATCGCCTCGTTAAAGCTTTGTTCGTGGTCATCATTGCGGCGGCCTCGGTTTCGATGGTCGTATACCTGATTCCCGGCCTGACCGGGCAGGGTGGCGTTTCGGCGGGCACCTACGCCGTGGTGTACCCGCACTGGTACAGCAAGTTCTTCGCCAGCGGTGAAACGATCAGCCAGGAGAAGGTTTCGGCGCAGGCGCGGCAGCAGTTGCAGCAGCGCAATCCTCAGTATGCGTCGAACCCGATGATCGTGAGCCTGTTTGAGAACCAGGTAGGACAGCAGATGGTGCAGCAGCAGATTCTGCTGGCCGAAGCGGCACAACTGGGGATCTCAGCGAACAACAATGACGTACTTCAGTTTCTGCACGAGGGGCAGGCGGGGCAGGTGCTGTTTCCGAACGGCAAGTTCATCGGACAGGACCAGTACACAGCGCTGATCGCTGGCCGTTTCGACATGTCGGTGACCGAGTTTGAAGAGAGTGTCCGCCATGACATCACGATTCAGCGGCTGCGGGCGTATGTGACAGCCGGCGTGACGGTGAGCGAGAAGGAAGCGCGCGCGGAGTACCTCAAGAAGGGAACCAAGATCAAGTTCGATTACGCGGTGATTGCGTCGGACGACATTCGCAAGTCAATCAATCCGTCGGATGGGGATCTGCAGGCGTTCTTCAAGAAGAACTCGGCTCGCTACGCGAATGCCGTGCCGGAAGAGCGGACAATCAGCTACTTTGCGTTTACGCCGAACGATGTTCCGGGGGGCGTGCAGCAACCCACGCAGCAGGACATCGAGGCCTATTACAACGCGCACAAGAGCGAGTACTCGGTGCCGGAGCAGGCCAAGTCGCGGCACATTCTGATCCAGGTAGCTCCGAATGCGGATGCGAAGACCGATGCTGCGGCGAAGGCCAAGGCGGAGGACATTCTGAAGCAGCTTGAGAAGGGCGCGAACTTTGCCGATCTGGCGAAGAAGAATTCAGACGACCCGGGCAGCAAGGATTCCGGTGGCGAGCTGGGTTTTGCGCAGCGCGGGCACATGGTGCCGGAGTTTGACAACGCGATCTTCACGCAGAAGCTCGGCGATCCCAAGATCGTGAAGACGCAGTACGGCTATCACATTGTGCAGGTGGAGGAGCGGACGGCGGCGCATGCGCAGTCGCTTTCTGAAGTTTTGCCGACGATCCAGGCGACGCTGATTCGCCAGAAGTCGACGGCGACGCAGGATGCCTTTGCGCATCAACTGACTTCAGAGGCGATCAAGGGCGGCCTCGAAAAGACTGCCGAAGCGCATCACCTGCAGTTGGTAACGACAGCCCCGGTGAATGCGAAGGGCGTGATTCCGGCGCTGCCGGATGGATCGCAGTTGATCGCGCATGCGTTTGATGCGAAGCCGAGCGATCCGCCGCAATCGGCACCCACGGGCGAAGGGTATGCGGTCTTCCAGGTGAAAAGCGTGATTGCAGCGCATGCGCCGACGTTCGCGGACTGGAAGAGCCACGTGGAAGACGACTATCGCAACGAGCAGGTCCCCGCGCTGTTGAGCCAGAAGACCGCGGAACTGGCAGCAAAGGCGAAGGCGGAAAACGACCTTGCGAAAGCCGCGAAAGAGATGGGTGCAAGCTTCAAGACGAGCGACCTGGTGGATCAGACCGGGCAGGTGCCGGAACTGGGCGCGGTGGGGCAGGTGGCTCCGCAGTTGTTTGACCAGACGCCCGGCTCGATCACCGGACCGATCAATGCGGGCAGGACGGGTGTGGTGGCGAAGCTGGTGGACAAGCAACAGCCGAGCGACGCGGACATGGCGAAGAATCTCGATCAGGTCAGGGACCAGATGCTCGAGCAGAAGCGGCAGGAGGCATTTGAAATCTTCGCCAACAGCATCATTACGGATTACAAGAAGAAGAATCTCGTGCACATGAACGCGAAGCCGCAGAGTCCGCTTACGGGCGAGTAGTTCGCAACCGAGGTTTCGAGGGGAAAGGGCCCGCTTCCGACGATTGGAAGCGGGCTCGTTGTTTTTTGGGGATGCGAATCGTGCGCGGGGCTGTCCGGCATGCGCAGCGGAGATAATAACGACATGGATTTCCGGCGTTGCTCTGGCGTTTTATTGCACATCAGTTCTTTGCCTTCGTACGGAGGGATTGGGGATCTTGGCCCTGCCTCGCATGAGTTTATCGAGTTTCTGGCGGCGGGGAAGCAGCATGTGTGGCAGGTGTTGCCGCTGTGTCCGACGGGATATGGGAATTCGCCGTATGCGGGCTCGTCGGCGTTTGCGGGGAACCCCTACCTCATCAGCTTGGAGTACCTGGTGGATTGGGGTTGGATCGGCGGAGATCGCATTGCGGGGCTTGCGGGGCGCAGCGGCAATGTAAATTTCGACGAAGTGGAGACGCGGAAGCTGCCGTTGCTGTACGAGGCCGCGGGAAATTTTCTCGATCGCGGGCCGCACGATCCGGAGTTGGCAGCGCAGTGGAAACGCTTTGAGGAATTCTGCAGCGTCGAGGCAGGCTGGCTGACCGACTACGCACTGTATGCGGAGTTGCGACGGCGGTTCAATACCGGTGCGTGGACCGAGTGGCCGGAAGCGATAGGGCGGCGGGAACCGAAGGCGTTGGCACAGGTCGCGGCGGAGTCGGGACGCATGCTGGCGCAGGAGCAGGTACTGCAATTTGCGTTTGCGGTGCAGTGGACGAATCTGCGCGCGGCGGCGGCACGGCGCAAGATTCGCATCCTGGGTGATGTTGCAATTTTCGTGAACATGGATTCGGCGGATGTGTGGACGCATCCTGACATCTTCGAGCTGGATGCGGATCTGCGGCCGGTGCATATTGCCGGAGTGCCGCCGGATTATTTTTCACCGACCGGACAGCGGTGGGGAAATCCTTTGTACCGGTGGGATGTGCTGCGCGCGCGTGGATTTGACTGGTGGATCGATCGGATTCACAGGTCACGCGATCTGTACGACATGATCCGGCTCGATCATTTTCGAGGGTTCGAAGCGTACTGGTCGATTCCGGCGGCCGAGGACACGGCAATCAATGGAACGTGGGTGAAGGCGCCGGGATTGGAGCTGTTTGAAGCGCTGGAAGCAGCACTGGGGCCGCTGCCGCTTGTAGCCGAGGACCTGGGGCTGATTACGCCCGAGGTGGATGCGCTGCGAATGAAGCTGGCGATGCCGGGAATGCGCGTGCTGCAGTTCGGATTTGGAGACAAAGGGGCTCACATCCACTTGCCTCATCACTTTGTGCCTGGTACGGCAGCGTATACCGGCACCCATGATAACGACACGACGCATGGGTGGTGGGCAACGCTGGGAAAGACGGAGCGCGCGGCCGTTGAGGCGCTGGTTGGTCCGGTGAACAATCGCCCAACATGGCCGCTGATTCGCGCGGCGGCGGGGAGCGTGGCGGAGATTGCGATTGTGCCGGTGCAGGATCTGCTGGAGTTCGGTTCTGAGGCCCGGATGAATACGCCGGCGGTACCCAGCGGAAACTGGAGCTGGCGTGTGCCGGAAGGAAGCTGGACCACGCCGCTGGCGGCCCGGGTCGCGGCACTTGTGGATGTGACCGATCGCGATAATGATCCCCTGAAAGGTGCGGAGACCGAATCGGGCGAGACCAAAGTGTGAGTGCGATTTACAAACGTCGCCTTTGTCGAATGCTCTGATCTTGTTATCCTTGGCCCACATGGAAATTGCGGCGATTCAGACACACGGGCTTACGCGGCGCTTCGGCGCGCTGACCGCGGTGCAGGACGTGACGTTCACGGTGGCAAGCGGCCAGTTTTTTGGGTTTCTGGGGCCGAATGGCGCGGGCAAGTCAACCACCATCAAGATGCTGACGGGGCTGCTGGAGCCGACCGCGGGTACGATTGAGATTCTGGGCAAGCCGTTCACCGCCGGGGCGCTCGACCTGAAACGGCAGATTGGCGTAGTTCCGGAAGGCATGGCGCTGCTGGGCCGGCTGACGGCACCGGAGTATCTGCGCTTTGTGGGGAGGATGTACGGGCTGGAGAGGGAGACGGTCAACCGCCGAACAGAGGAATTGCTCGAGTTCATGCAACTGGCGGACGAGCGCCGCAAGCTGGTCACGGATTTCTCGCATGGCATGCAGAAGAAGCTGGCGCTGGCGGCAGCGGTGATTCACGGGCCGCGGGTTCTGTTTCTCGACGAACCCTTTGAAGGCGTAGATGCGATTGCGGCGGGCATGTTGAAGACCATGCTGCAGGGAATGATCAATCGCGGGGCAACGATCTTCTTAACAACGCATGTGCTCGAAATCGTGGAGCGGCTTTGCAGTCACGTGGCCATCATTCACCAGGGACGACTGGTGGCGAATGGATCGCTTGAGGAATTGCGTGCCGGCGTGGCAAGTACCCTTCCCGGAACTGAGACCGAGCAAAAGTTGACGCTGGAAGAGATGTTTCTTTCCATCGTGGGCGCAAGCGGGCAGGAACCGGCGCAGGAGCTTTCATGGCTGGCATAGCGCGTGGCGAAGACACGGCTGTGGGAACAGGCGCCCCGCTCGGCCTGATGGCGCGCCGGCAGTATGTAGCGCTGGTGACCATGCGGTGGCGTATGGTGGCCAACAATGTGCGCTCCGTGCAGGGCGCCTTTGAATTCGGCGCGCGAGGAGTCGCCTTTCTTATCTACTCCATCATGGGGCTGGGGCTGGGTTTTGGTCTGGGGGCGGGCGCGTATTCGATTGTGTCGGGCGGACATCCGCAACTGGTTTCGGCCTTGTTCTGGACGGTGTTTCTGGTTTGGCAGGCGCTGCCCATCGCGCTGGCATCGTTCCAGGAACAATTCGACCTCAGCGGGCTGTTGCGCTTTCCGGTGAACTTCAGCTCATTTTACGTGCTGAACCTGGTCTTCGGGCTGGTAGATGTGCCGACGATCCTGGGGAGCATCTGCTGCCTGGGAATCCTGACCGGTGTGACGCTGGCGCGCCCCGCGTTGTTCGGCTGGACGGCATTTGTGCTGGCGATTTTCGCGCTGTTCAACATTCTGCTGGCGCGGACCGTGCTGGCCTGGGTGGATCGCTGGCTGGCAAGGCGCAGGACCCGCGAGATTGTGAGTGCGATCTTCCTCCTGTTGATGCTGAGCCTGCAACTGCTGAATCCGGCGCTCCATCAACAGAACAGGCACCACGGTGCCAGGAATTCGGTCACTCACCCGATTGGAAGCGATGGGTTTACCGAGTTCCCGGCGTGGCTGAAATCGGCGTTTGCCGTCGTGCCATGGCTGCCGCCCGGTGTGGCCGGCAGTGGAGTCTACCGGCGCGCATCGGGGGATGCGACCGCAGCGCTCGAGTCATTGGGTGTGCTCGCGATCTACATCGTGGCGACCGGCGCGCTGCTGGGGGTTCGGCTTCACGCGGAGTATCGCGGCGAGAAGTTGAGCGAAGCGCCGTCTGCGCAAAAGAGGAATGCTAGCGACAGCAGGTGGCTGATTGACGGTTCGGGTCCGGTCGCAGCGGTGATCGAAAAAGAGCTTCGCACCGTCCCGCGATCGATGCCTCTGCTGTTTGCCATTGGGGCGCCGCTCTTGACGGTACTAGTGATCAGCACGGTATTCAAAAACGGAGCGCTGGGCGGCCGCCCGTTTCAACTCGCGTTTCCGCTGTGCGTCTGCTATGCGCTTCTGGGATTTACGCAGATGATCTTTAACAACCTGGGTTCGGAAGGTACGGGGATTCAGATGCTGTTTCTTTCTCCCACGCCGATCCGCAAGGTGCTGCTGGCGAAGAATCTGTTCCACGGGGCGCTGTTTGTTTCAGTGGCATTTCTGGCAGGGGTCCTGGCTACGCTTCGATTGGGCGAGCCGAACTTGACACTGCTGGCGACTACCGCAGCGTGGGTGTTGTTTGCGTTGCCGATGAATCTTGCGGCTGGGAATCTTCTTTCGCTGACCATGCCGTACCGCGTAAATCTTGGGCGCATTTCGCGTCAGCGGGGATCGCAGGCGAGCGCATTGGTGAGCATGCTGATCCAGGCGATTGTGATGGGGTGCGGTGTGGCCGTGCTGGCGATTTGCACCTTTTTCGATAAGCGGTGGCTGGCCGCGCCGTGTCTGCTGGTGATGGCCGGGGTGGCGCTGGTGGTGTGGATGCGCGTTCTGGCGCATGCCGATGTCCTCGCCAATCGCAACCGCGACAATTTGATCGCGACGCTGGCGAAGACGGAGTAGAGGATTCGCCGGCAAGTTTGACAAGCAAACAAGAATTGAGAAGGCGCCGTCCCTACGGGACTCGCGGTCTTCAGAGGATCCGATTCCCCACGCTGAAGCGCGGGCTAACGAACAGTGCGCCTCCGGCGTGTTTCATCCCTCGCGTTCGGCACAAGCCAATGAACGACTCATTCTAACGAGATTAAGTGACGGTGTTCCGAGACAGTTGAGCCGCCGGGATTCGGGTTTTGCGCGAAAGTCTGAACCAGTCACAGCTTTTTGGCGTAATTTGGTTCAGCCGGTTTAATAATCGGCTGGTTCCAACGTCATCTCTATGAACAGTCAGAAAGGTCAGCCCGTGGCAAGCGCTAGTCCAACCCTGCCGGTGGTGGAGATGCAGCAGGGTCTTTCCGACCTGTTTGCGATGCATCATCGACGCGTCTTACTGGCTGCCTATCGCATTACAGGCAGCATGGCGGATGCGGAAGATGTGGCGCAGAGCATATTTCTGCGACTGGCGGGTAACGAACTTGCGGTCAGCAACGCGGAAAGCTACCTGTACCGCGCGGCGATCAATGGGGCGCTCGACCTGTTGCGGCGGAGGACTGCCGCAGCAAACGAACCGCTCGATTCGGCAGCGGGCGTGGCGTCGCAGGGACGCGGCTCGCGGCCGGAGGCTGAGGCTGCAAGCAGCGAACTGGTGCAGTGGTTGCGAACAGCACTGGGCGACCTTAGCCCGCGGGCAGCGGAGATGTTCACGCTGCGATATGTGGAAGAGCTGGACAATCGCGAGATTGCCTCGCTGATGAACGCGTCGCAGGCCGTGGTGGCCGTGACGCTGCACCAGGCGCGAGCCAAGCTGAAGAAGCGGCTCACAGAGATGGAACGGGGGAATCGATGAAGAACCACGACGAAGTTTTGCTGGACAGTGCGACCCAGGCGATGCGCGAGGCGCAGCCCGAGGCGGGTCAGATTTCCGCTGCTGCCGAGAAGGTAGCAGGTAAGCTGGGTATTGCGTTTGCGGAATCCGCGGCTATTGAGAGTTGCGAGGACGTGCGGTCGTTGCTTAATGCGTATCGCGCGGGAACGTTACCTGAAAATCGTGCGCTGCTGGTAAAGGCGCATCTACGCGAGTGCGGAGTATGCCTGCGTCGTTTCCACTCGGGCTCTGGCGCGGTGGATTGGTCGACGCCCAAGGCGATGCCGGCGCGGGCGCGTGTGCAGCCGTGGACGATGGGGTGGGCGGTGGCAGCGTCGCTGGCCGTGGCGGCGACGGGGCTGTTTGTGTACAGGACGTACTGGCAAATTCCGCCGGGAGTGCGGGCGGAGGTTCAGTCGATTGACGGGTCGGCTTCGCTGATCACGGACAACGGCGATCGCCTGCTTGCGGCAGGCGCGGAGTTGAAGGAAGGCGACGAATTGAGGACATCCGGCGGGTCGCATGCGGTGCTGCGGCTGGCGGATGGTTCGACAGTAGAGATGAATGAGCGCAGCGCGGTGAGCGTGGGCGCGCGCGGGCACAACCTGACGGTCGATCTCGATCACGGAGCGGTGATCGTAAGAGCTGCGCACCGGACTTCGGGTCATTTGTATGTGAAGACCGATGATTGCAGCGTTGCGGTGACTGGCACTGTGTTCTCAGTGAATGCGGGCATCAAGGGATCGCGCGTGGCGGTTCTGCAAGGCGCGGTGGAAGTGGCGCACGCCGGCGTGACGTCGACGATCCATGCGGGCGATGAATATACCAGCACACAGAACCTGGCTCCCGAGCCGGTGAGCGAGCAGGTGGCGTGGAGCCCGAATCGCGAACAGTACATTGAACTGCTGGCGCAATTCTCGACCCTGCAGCATCGCATTGGACAGATTCCGATTCCGCAGAGGTATGGGAGCGATCTGCTGGATCGGATGCCGGGAGACACGCAGCTTTACGTGAGCATTCCGAACCTCGGTGATTTTGTGAGCCAGGCGAAAACGATCTTTGAGGACCAGCTCAAGCAGAGCCCCGTGCTGCAGCAGTGGTGGAGCAAAGGCAACCAAGACAAGACCGCGGAGATGGATGCGCTGGTGAACAAGGTGCACGATCTGAGTCAGTATCTGGGCGACGAGATGGTGGTCGTGGCGCTGAAGCAACAGACGGGCGCCGGGGGATTCGCCGTGGTTGCCGATGTGCAACGCAGCGGGCTGGCTGATCTGTTGAAGCAGCAATTTGCGAAGGGCGCGCCGGGCACGTTGACGGTGCTGGATGAGAGTGCCCTGCGCGGAGCGACTGCGGACAAAAAAGGAAATGGAGCGTATGCGCTGGTGCGGGAGAGGGAAGTGGTCTTCTCAAACAGCGTGGACACGTTGAAGGCGATTGACGCGCAACTGAATGCGGGATCGAGCGGATTTGCCGCAACGGATTTCGGGCAGAGAATCAAGGCTGCTTACGACCGCGGTGCCGGCGTGATTCTGGCTGCGAATCTGCAGCAGATGCTGGCTGGGGCGGAGAGCCATGGGGCCAAGAGAGGCGATGCGTTTCTCGAGCAGTCGGGCATCAGCGGGGTACGCTACCTGATTGCCGAGCATCGCGAGTCGAATGGAACTCCGGAAAATCATCTGAGTCTGCAATTCTCCGGTCAACGGCAGCGCGTGGCTTCGTGGCTGGGCAGTCCGGCGCCGATGGGTTCGCTGGACTTTGTTTCAACCAATGCGGCACTGGCGGTGGCCGGCGTTTCCAAGGATCCGACGGCGATTGTGGATGACCTGATGGCCATGATGTCGACCGACAAGAACGGCTCGGACGAGTTCAACAAGGCACAGGCCGATCTGGGCATTGATATTCGCAACGATCTTGCTGGAAACCTGGGCGGAGAATATTTGTTCGCTCTGGATGGGCCAGTGCTTCCGACGCCTTCGTGGAAGGCAGTGATTGAGGTGCGCGACTCTGCACGATTCGAGACAACGCTGGAACGGCTGGTGCAGGCGGTGAACAGCCATGTACAGGAAAAAGGTGGACATGGTGTCACGATGGACGCGAGCCAGGCGGGCGGGCAGACTTTCCATAGCGTGCACAATTCAACAACTGGCGTCGTGGTCGCGGAGTACACGTATGCGGATGGGTATATGATCGTTGCTCCTACGCGGGCGCTGCTGATGGATGCACTGCGCGCGCATTCAACAGGGGACACGCTGGGGCACTCGGCGAGCTTCAAGGCTTTGCTACCGGTGGATCAGAATGAGAACTACTCGGCGGTAGCGTATCAGAATCTTGGGCCGGTGTTGACGCCGTTGCTGTCGCACATGAGCGGCGAGTCGGCGGATGCCTTGAAGAAGCTCGCTTCGGACGCGCATCCGACGGCGATCTGCGCGTGGGGCAAGGACGCGGGGATCGAGGTAGCGAGCAACAGCAACCTGTTCGGATTCGATTTTCTAACCCTCGGCAGCCTATTGCATTCAGGCAACAAACAAGCAGTTCCTGCTACGGAACAAATGCAGTGAGCAGCACGTAAGAGAAGACATGGGCGTGATCGAACTTGATCGACTGGAGGTGCGGCTTGGCGGCCGCACCGTCCTGAATGGATTGACGGGAGAGTTACGCGGTCACGCCATCGGACTTCTGGGGCCAAACGGCGCGGGAAAATCTACGCTGATCAACACGCTGCTTGGGTTTCACGAGCCATCAGGCGGGGTCGCAAAGGTGCTTGGCCTGGATGCACGGGTGGATCGCATGCGTATCCGCCAGAGCGTCGGCTACATGCCCGAGAATGACTCCTTCATCGGCAACATGAACGGCGTGCGGTTTGTGCGCTACATGGCGGAACTGGCGGGGCTGCCTCCGGCCGAGGCGCTGGAGCGCGCGCACGAGGCCCTGTTTTACGTGGGGCTGGGCGAAGTGCGCTATCGCAAGATCAGCACGTATTCGCTGGGCATGAAGCAGTTGATCAAGCTGGCGCAGGGGTTGGCGCACGGGCCCAAGCTGCTGATTCTGGATGAGCCGACCAACGGGCTCGATCCCACCGCGCGCCAGCGCATGATTCAGCTGATCAAGGACATTCGCAAACAGGGCGGTACACATCTGCTGATCTCGTCGCATTTGCTGCGCGACATCGACGAGACGTGCGATGAGGTGCTGATACTGAACAAGGGGCGCATCGCCGCGATTTCGAATATCGAAGAGGAGCGGCGGTCGCATCGGCATTTTATTGAAATGGAAATGACGGGCAGCACCGATGGGTTTGTGCAGAAGATGCAGTCGCAGGGATGCGAGTGCGCGAGCTTTGCCGGCGGCCGCGTGAAGCTGGTAATGCCGGACGCATTGAGCGCGAAAGACCTATATGTGACGGCCGCGGAATTTGGGGTGCAGATCCGGCGCATTCAGCAAAGGCGGGATTCGCTGGAGGATATTTTCCTGCGAGCGATGGAGTACGAGGGAGGCAGGGTAGATCATGTCGGTGTTTAATCATGATTACCGGCCTTATGAAGGCCGTCTGACTCCGCTGGGGTCGCGTCCGCTGGTGCTGGCACGGTATGCGCTCAATGAAGCGTGGTCGTCGAAGATCACAATAGGGCTGTTTGTCCTTGCTCTTCTGCCCTGCCTGGTGGACCTGGTGATTATCTATGTGGCGGATAATCCTATGGCGCGGGCGCTGATCATGCGCGGCGGCCCGGCGTTTGACATCGATCAGAGCTTCTTTCTGCACGTTCTGGAGACACAATGCTGGTTTGCGCTGGTGCTGGCGGCGTGGATCGCGCCACGACTGGTGTCGTTTGACCTGGGCGATAACGCGCTGCCGATTCTGCTGAGCCATCCCATTTCGCGTTTCGGATATCTGCTGGGGAAGTTTCTTGCGCTGATTCTTTCGCTTTCCTATGTCACCTGGATTCCGTGCCTGATCCTGTTTGTCTACCAGTGCTACGCTTCGCCGCAGCCGTGGGCGATGGCGCATTTGTCTCTCGCGCTGGGGATTTTCGCCGGGGCGGCGGTGTGGGTTGTTCTTCTCTCGATGGTGGGGTTGGCGGTGTCGGCTTGGGTGAAGTGGCGGGTGATTGCAACGGGGGCGATTTTCGCTGTGGTGTTTGTGCCGGCGGGCGTGGGCGGTATCGCCAGCGCCATTCTGCGCACCAGGTGGGGACTGCTGCTGAATTTGCCGGTTGTGATGTCGGAGCTCTGGCAGCGGATGCTGGGTGCGCCAGCCGTCATGAACTCGCGGTTTGAGTTGCCGACTTTTCCCATGGTGGTGGTGCTGGTGATTGCGTGTCTGCTGTGCGTCGCGGTGCTGAATGCGCGTATCCGTGCGCGAGAGGTGGTGCGCGGATGAATGCAGTGACGGACACCATTCGTTTCGAGAATGTCTCGAAGTTCTACGGCGAGGTGCTCGGCGTGAACCGGGTTTCGCTGACACTGACGCCGGGGATTTCGACGCTGGTTGGACCAAACGGATCAGGCAAAACCACACTGATGAACCTGATGACGGGGCTGGTGCAACCCTCACGCGGGTCTGTCTCAGTGTTGGGGCTTTCGCCGTCGAACGCGACGGAGTTCTTTTGCAACGTCGGGTACTGCGCGCAGTTCGATTCATTCCCACGCGGGTTGACCGGATTTCAATTTGTGCTCGATAGCCTGATGCTGTTCGGCATGAGCGAAGAAGATGCACATGCCTTGACGGCAGAGTCTCTCGAGCGCGTTCAACTGGACGGCGAGGCGGCGCACAGAAAGATTGCCGGTTACAGCAAAGGGATGCGGCAGAAGATCAGGCTGGCACAGTCGATCGCGCACCATCCGCGGGTGCTGGTGCTGGATGAACCGCTGAATGGGCTGGATCCAATGGCACGGGCGGAGTCGCTGGCGCTGTTTCAGGAATTGGGACGGCAGGGAATGCACGTGGTGATCTCGAGCCACATTCTCGACGAAGTGGATCGCATTTCCGACCGCGTAGTGCTGATTACGGGCGGCTATCTGATCGCGCAGGGGAACATTCACGAAGTGCGGAAAGAAGTGCGCGACAAGCCGATGCAGGTGCTGATTCGCTGCGACAGCCCTGAACTGCTGGCGTCGAAGATGTTTGCGGTAAATCACTGTGTAGAGGCTCGTCTGCATGCGGATGGGCACGGCGTGTTTTTGCGCACTGGGGATATCGACCAGTTTTACCGGCTGCTGAACGAAATTGCGGCTGAGGGACTGGTGAAAATCGAGGCGGTGGCTCCGGCCGATGACAACGCAAACGCCATCTACCAATACCTGATTGGTTCAGACGGGAGCGCCTCATGATGCAGCAGAGTCTTGGCAGCGCGGTCGGCATCCTGCGGCAACAGCCGTGGTCGTTGTGGTGGGTGCAAGCGCGGCGACTGACCCGGATTGAGATAAGGCGTAACCTGTTTACGCGGCGCGCGTGGTGGATATATTTTCTTGCGTTCATCCCGGCAGTCATCATCCTGATTCACCTGCTCATCGACTCGCACCCCGGCTTTGGTATGAGCGACGACAGCGCGGTGCTTGCAGGGGTTGTGCAGCTCTACTATGTTCGGCTGGGGATCTTCTTCGGGTGCCTGGGGATCTTTTCGCGGCTGATTCGCGGCGAGATGATCGAGCGGAGCCTGCACTATTACCTGCTGTCGCCCGTGCGCCGAGAAGTGATCCTGCTGTCGAAGTTTTTTGCCGGCGCAGTGAGCGCGGTCTTGCTGTTTGGCGTTGCAGTCGTTGCCGATTTCGTGTTGATGTACGCGGGATACGGTGCGGCGGGCCGGGACTTCATGATGCACGGGCCGGGACTGGGACAGATCGAGGCGTACCTGCTGATCGTGGTGCTGGGCTGCCTGGGGTACGGATCGATCTTCCTGCTGCTGAGCCTGATGTTTCGCAATCCCATGCCGGGAGCGATGCTGCTGCTGGGGTGGGAGGCGATCAATCCGGTTATGCCGTCGCTGCTGCAGAAGTTCAGCGTGGCCTCGTACCTTCGTCACCTGATGCCGGTGAGTGTGCCGGCGGAGGGCGTATTTGCGCTGCTGACCGTCGAGACAGAACCGGTGGCCGCATGGGTGGCGGTACTGGGATTGCTCGCGTTGATCGCGGTGGTGCTGACGTACACGTGCTATCGAATGCGGCGGCTTGAGATTCGCTACACCACCGAGTAGTATCCTGACCGAAGATTTGTAGTATCCCAGGTCTCAAAAGCGAGACCCGGGCACCCAGTTGCAAACCAACTTGAAACGTGATCACGCCATCGAGGCGGCCAGGGCTTTGACGCCGCGCAGGTCGATTTTTCCTGTGCCGAGGATGGGCAGCGCGTCGACATGGAAGAATGCGCCGGAGCGCGGCTTCCACAGAGCGGGCAGATCGCATTGCGCGAATTTTTCGATCACGGGCGCGAGCTTTTCTGTTGAGAGCGTGGAAATGACGACGATGCGCTCGCCTTTCTTTTCATCGGGCAGAGCGGTGACGGCGAAGACCTGCTCGGTGACGCCGGCGATTTCCTGCAGCTTGTCTTCAATGCGGATGTGGGGCACCATCTCGCCGCCGATCTTGCTGAAACGGGAGAGACGATCGGTGATGGTGAGGAAGCCGTCCTGTTCCATGATGGCGACGTCGCCAGTCGTGTACCAGCCATCGTGCAGCACTTCGGCAGTCTTCTCCGGCTTGCCGAGATAGCCCTTCATGACATTCGGGCCTTTGACGAGGAGCATGCCGGGAGTGCCGGGAGCGACGGGCTGGCCGGTATCGATATCGACGACGCGGATTGTGACGCCGGGAAGCGGGTGGCCGATTTTTCCGCGGCGCGCGCTGACCTGGCGGAAGCCCGGAGCGCGGAAGTCACGGCCATTGACGGTGACCACGGGCGAGCACTCGGTGCACCCATAGCCCTCGAGCGGGCGGATGCCGAAGGTGTCCTCGAAGGCAAGTGCGACGCGGTCGGCGAGCTTTTCTGCGCCGACGAGGACGTATTGCAGGCTGCCGAAGCTCTCTGGAGAGCAGCGCCGCATATAGGCCTGCAGAAATGTCGGCGTGGCGATGAGGAAGGTGACGCGATATTGCGCGACCAGTTCGCCGATGACCTTCGTGTCGAGCGGATTGGGGTGGTAGACGACGCCGACGCCGTTGGCGGCGGGCATCCACAGAGCAGCCATGAAGCCGAAAGAGTGGAAGAAGGGGAGGATGCCGAGGATCTTGTCATGGCCGTCGAGCATGAAGACTTGCGCGACCTGCTGGATGTTGGAACCAATGTTGTAGTGCGTGAGCATTACGCCCTTGGGGTCGCCGGTGCTGCCGCTGGAAAAGATGACGGTGGCAAGATCGTCGACGTTGCGCTTGCCGGGAGCGGCGCCGATGGATTTGCGCAGAAGGGTCTGCGGCATGGTGGATGCGAGCAGCAACGCGAAGAGCTTTTCCGTGACGCGCGGAGACTGTAATACATCTTCAAGGAAGATAGTGCGGCCGGGAATCTCAAGCTTCGGGAATCGCTCGACGAATGCTTTTGAAGTGATGACGACATCCACGTCGCATTGTTGCGCGCAGGAGGCGATCACTTCGCTCGATGCAGTGTAGTTGAGGTTGACTGGCACGCGGCCCAGCAAGGTCAACGCGTAATTGGTGAGAGCGCCGCCGACGGAGGGCGGCAGCAGCAGGCCGATCATCTGGCGATCGCCGATGGCAGGGCGGAGGCGGCGCGCGATGAATATGGTTTTGGTGAGCGCCGAGAAGAAGCGGACCTTGGGCGTTTTTGCATCGGCCATCATGAAGCGCAGCGGGAAGCGGCGCGCTGTGCGGACAAAGGCACGATCGAGCGTGCGCATGCGGCGCTTGCGCTCGCGAAAGGCTTCGGCCTGGAGTTCCTGCACGGCGGCGCGGACTGAGATGGCGGAGGTCGTAGGCGGCATGGGCGCGCCGAAGCTTACGGTGACCGGGTAGGGAATGCGGTGGGGAATCTTCCAGAGGAAGCGGCCGCGCTCGAAGCTGAAGATGCTGCCCCACACGCCGTCGAGGTTGACCGGGATGATGGGGACTTCGACGCCTTTCATGATGCGTTCGAGTCCGCGGCGGAAGGGAAGCATCTGGCCGGTGCGGGTGATCTGGCCCTCCGCGAAGATGCAGACGATTTCATCCTGGCGCAGCGCATCGCTTGCAGTGCGCAGCGAGCGGATCATCTCGCGAGGCCGCTGTTCGCTCGAGATGGGAATCGCTTTCATCATGCGCGCGAAGGGTTTGATGATGCGGTTATCGTAGATGCCCTTGTACATGAGGAAGCGGATGGGGCGGTCTGTCGAGGCGATGAGGAGCGCCACGTCGACGAACGACATGTGGTTGCAGACGAGGAGCGCGCCGGTTCTCTCGGGGAAGTTGTCGCGGCCGAGGACTTTGACGCGGTAGACGGTGTGGGTGACGAAGAAGAGGATCAAGCGCCCGAACCACTCTGGCAGCAGGATGAGAACGTAGACCGTGCCGGCTGCAGTGATGACCGAGGCGGCAAGCATGATGCCGCGCGGATTGAGGTGGACGAATTTTGTGAATACGAAGTAGGCGCCTGAAGAGAGGGCGATGCCGACAAAGGACAGCAGATTGGCCGCGGCGATGATGCCGCCCTTGTTTTCTTCGGCGGGGCGATGCTGGATGAGCGCGTTCACAGGAACGGCAAAGAATCCGGCCCAAAAGCCGAGTGTGCCGAGCAGGATTGCCGAACCGATGAGGCCGGTGTGCACGGTGCCAAGCGCGATGCCGGTCAACGTCATCCCGATGGAGCCGAGCGGGATGAGGCCGTACTCAATCTTGTTGCCGCTTAGCAGCCCGGCAATCATGCTGCCAATGCCAATGCCAACGGCGAGAGTGGCGTTGAGATAGCCGGTTTCCGTCTGGCCGATGTGGAGCACATCCGGACCGAACACGATGATGGTGGAGAACAGGAGCGAGCCGAGGAACCAGAAGTAAGTGTTGCCGAGGACCGCGAGGAAGAGCGGCTGATCGCGGCGCATGAGCGTAATCTGCTGCCAGAGATCCCCGATGAAGTTCAGGCGGAATTTCTTTTCGGGTGCTGCGGGAGGAACGTGATCGATGCCGAAGCTGGTGGCGAGGCCCGCGCAGGCGAGGGCAAGGAGCGTGTAGCCTGCGTAGACTTCGTGGCCATGGAAGTGCTCGGCCATGGCGGCGCCCGAGATCGTGCCGACAATGATGGCGAGGAAGGTGCCGAGTTCGATGACGCCATTGCCCCAGGAAAGGCGCCTGGCAGGGAGCAATTCAGGGAGAAGGCCGTATTTTGACGGACCGAAGAGCGCGGCCTGGGTGGCGACTAAACCCAGCGCGACGAGCGTGAGCGGCTGTAGATGCAGGGCCAGGCCGGCGGTGGCGATGGTCATGGCGCCAATCTCCATGACCTTGGTCCAGATGGTGACCTGGCGCTTGCTGAAATGGTCGGCGAGCCAGCCGCCCGTCATGCTGAAGAGCACGAACGGCATGGAGAAGAGGAAGGTGATGATCGAGACGAAGGTGTCGCGCTCGTCATTGCGCAGGCCCATGCCGATGATCATGGCGAGCAGAAGATTGCGCAGGATGTTATCGCTGTATGCGCCCTGGAATTGGGTCGCAATCAGAGCCCAGAAGCCGCGCTCGCTGCGCTGCACTTCAGGTGCGATGGTGGGCTCGACTACTGCGGTATCTGCAGATGGCATAGTGTGTCCGGCTGGGTAGCGATGATTATAGTGCGGCTGGGTTGACTGTCCTATCTAACAAAGAGGGCAGGTAGCGATGCCGAAGATCGATGGATGGCTGATGTTCTTCTGAACCTTCGGCTAGCTCCCGCATGTCTTTAATGTGAGTTTTCAGGGAGACTGCATGATTCGCGCGGGTGGCAGGGGTAGGTTGAGTTAGTCGCTGA
Organism: Occallatibacter sp.; assembly: GCF_035317045.1. Taxonomy (GTDB): domain Bacteria; phylum Acidobacteriota; class Terriglobia; order Terriglobales; family Acidobacteriaceae; genus Telmatobacter. Next base: position 76,935 of record NZ_DATHHT010000033.1, on the reverse strand, counting down.
GGAGAGTGGCTGATGCATCCCATCTGGATTTCACATGGACTGAATGGCCGCCGCCATGATCTTTACCACCTGATTCCATTGCCGCTCTTCATCCTTCAGCTGAGCGCGCCCAGCGGAAGTCAGCCGGTAATATTTTGCGCGGCGGTTGTTGTCGGACGAGCGCCACTCGGCTTCTACCCATCCGCTTTCCTCCATGCGGTGTAGTACCGGAAAAAGCGAACCGAAGCTTACCTGATAAGCGCCCTTGGTGATTTGAGTGATACGTCGAGAGATTCCAACTCCGTGCAGGGACTCCAGGGACAGTGCTTTCAGCACCAGCAGGTCGAGAGTTCCACGTAGAAGATCCGTACGTTTTTGCCCCATGCCCGCCCTCCTATCGGAATCCGATAAGAATCGTCCCACAGTCTCATGGAATTTGCAATGCGCAGTTTTCACTTTCAGAACCCAATTTTGGCCACATCGGAAGTATTGAACGCAATTGCTCCCTTACCTCACGCAAGCTTGCCGAAAGCTCGCACTCTATGGGAGGTACTTGTAAGGGAAGGTTACCTGCTATTTGCGCGGCTATTCGTATCTCAACGCAGCGAACCGCCCATCAGGAGGGCGGTTCGGTAAATAAATGTGCGGCGACGGCGAGCCCTAGAACGGTATGTCGTCGTCGGAGATTTCCGCGGACTGGCTGTATTCGTCGTGGCCGGCGGGCGGGCGCTGGTCGGCGCTGGTTGGTGAAGCGGCTGGACGACTGTATCCGCCGGAACTCGAGCCGCCGTCTTCGCGGCCTGAGAGAAGAGAAATATCGTTGACGATGATTTCAGTACGATACTTTTTCACGCCGGTTTCTTTGTCGTCCCAGCTACGCGTCTGGATTTTGCCTTCGACGTAGAGCTTGGATCCCTTTTTAACGTAATCGCGCACGATTTCAGCCAGGCGCGTGAAGGCGACAAGATTGTGCCATTCGGTGCGGTCCTGCCAGTTGCCCTGTGCATCTTTCTGCCGGTCGCTGGTGGCGAGAGTGAAATTTGCGACCATGGTCCCACCGGCAGTGGAACGGATCTCGGGGTCTTTACCCACATTACCCAAAAGAGTGACCTTATTTACTGACTTTGCCATATGCTTGCTCCTGCTGCTGCTGCTGTTCATTGCCAATTTTTCATGTCGCGTGCCAAAATCTCGAGCCAATCTCGGCCCATATTTCGTGCACACCAAAATCTCGTGTCAGCAGCTTCTAAACTTGGCGGCACAGGGATTTGTGGCAAATCGGGCAGAAACAGTTTTCCTTTCTCCGCAGATTCTCGTCCAAAGTATATGTGAGTGGGCGGAGCGCTAGCAAAGGCCGGGCAGGCTAGTGCAGCTCCGATGGCGCAATATCGGTCGCGATACGTGCTGATGCCGATGCGAATCTGATCCATCCGCAACTCTGAAGCAGCAGCAGCAGAAGAAGATGTCAAAAGACCTGATTAGTGGCCGAACGGCCAAAGTTGTGATCTAGTCCTGGAAAACTGGGCTGCATCTTTCGGTTTTGGATGTGCGCATTCCCTCCAATGGCCCTTCAGCGTTGAAGAGCGGCGCGAGATGGATTCCATGCAGGGCAGCGATGGTCTCGATTTCCTCGACCCGCTCCCGCGTGATGAACCCTCGTCCCTGGGAGAACGGCTCGAAACGTCGCGCCAGCGCGAGGGCCATGCCTTCGAGTAAACATCCATGGGCCACATCGGGGAATGGATGCCGATTCAGAACGCCTTTGAAATCGGGCATGAAACTCAACCCGCCCGCAATCTGTCCCAGACCACCAAAGAAGACATGGGCGCCAGGCGTATCGCCGCAAGGACTCAGGTTTTTCGGGTAGCCCGCATCGCAAATGATGGCTTCGGGCGCAACGCAGCCCAAGCGAAGTGAAGGGGAAGCCAGGCTCGCCGCGCAGATCACGATGTCGGCCGCACACGGGACTTGCTCGAGACGGGTTGCTATTTCTACCGCGGTTCCATCAGCCTCCAGTTCGGCGGCGAGGGTACGGAGCCGCTCCGGGTTGCGCGCGCAAATTATCACACGTTTGACGAAAGGCGCCAGGCAGCGGGCACAGCCGGAACCCACATCGCCTGTTGCTCCAACGATGAGGAGCGTCGATCTGGAGATTTCCCGTCCTTCCAGCGCACACATTTTCCTGATGCCTTGAACGATGAATGCGACCGTCAGGGTATTGCCGGTCGTGAAGATCGTATCGGTCCTTTCGGGAAGCTGATGGAAGTTGCCTTCAATCAGAATGGAGCTGAACCCACCCAGGCTCACGACCCTTGCTCCTGCGTTGATCGCACAGGCGGCAGCCGCACGAACCCGGCCAATGTTGTCGTGGACGTATTCGCAATCCAGGTGATCTGGAGGAATGAAGCAGTCGATGTAAAGGCCACGCGCTTTCGCTCCGGTTGCTGACGTGACCTCGACTTTGCAGACGGCTCGCGGCGGAATCCACGGGAAGATCTCCCGGATTTCCTCATCGGGTAATGGCGCGCGTTCGGCTCCGCGCAGAACCGCGAGCACATCCGCGGCCGCGCGCCAGCTTTCCTGATGCCCGATCAGAGCGAAATCCACATCGGTCCGCCGCTCTCGCGCGGTTACACCGGCAGCTGCGTGACCCATTGAAGTGTTACCTCCCCGGGCAGTCCCAGCGCGTCCAGCGTCTTCAGGTACTGTTGCAGCGACGCTCCGCGCAGTTCGACTGTGGTCAGCCCGACCTCGGAAAGCGATGGTTTCACGCAAGTGCTGTGGCATAGCTCGCACTCCCCATGCCGACATTCCCTGGCGACCATCTCCGCGAGCGTAGTCATGACGTCAAGATGAAGCCGATACACCTTGTCATCGAAGCGCTGTGGGTCTCTGGCTCGCTCGGCTCTGAGAATTTCCATCGCGTGCTCGATGTGCCCTTCCTCCTCTGCAGCAATCGCGGCAAAGGTCTTGCCGAGACTGCCCGGAGCAGCCTTCCCGACGCGGGTGTAGCTTGCGACAGCGAATGATTCGAGCATGATCTCCTGAACGATCAGACAGGCCATGTAGTCGCGCTCCGCGATCGAGCGCATGAATGCTTCGCGGATCCGCTTCCAGTACCTGGCGTTGACACTGTTGGGGACATTCACTCCGATCTTCCGACCTTCGGCAGCGAACGCGACGGCGTGTCCCTGTTCTCCCTGGGCGTGCTCCAGGGCATCGGCAACTTCTTCGGGGTCGTCGCAAATAGTCGATAACGCGCGGTAGTTCATGGCAGCCATGAGCTCACCCGTTAATGCCTGGGCTAGAACGTCCTGCCAGATCGACGCTGTGGGCGAGGGGGAACTGCAAACAACCTGTTCCGAGCAGGTCAGAGAAACGAGGGATTCCATAGATCCTCCTTGGGATTGAATGAAGTCGTCGAGATGGAATGAGGCCGGTGTACGAATCAGATGGGTCCGCGACATCGGCGAATGCGAACGGCAGCAGCGAGAAACGCGGCAGTGATCGCCAGGCCAATCCACAAACCCGAACTGATGAGGAAATGGAGCGGTCCAACGTGCATTGTGGGATCCATTGCCCTGCCACGTCCCATGATCTCGGCACCTTCGGAGCCGCCGGTGAAGCGGTTGCCAATCATAGAACCGAAATAGTTTGTGTTGAAGGCAACTTTCTCCACGATGCCGATGGTCAGCGGCGGCAACGTAGCCCAAAGAATCGGCACGCGCCGTGCCCAGCCTGAGATCAGCAGGAGCCAGGCATAAATTGGCGATTGCCAGAGCCCGTGAATGCACAGGAAGTGAAAGAGCAGCATAGGCCAGCGGTGGAAAATCCCCACTCGCGACCAAAGGGTCGCCACGTTTTGGCCGCTGCCCAGCAGCACCGCGCTGCTCATCATCAGCATGATCCATTGGGTAAGTACGGTGATTGCGAATGCCAGCAGAGGAAGAATTACCATCGGAATCGCGGCCTTCGACAGAACCGTAGTGAGATCCGAGACCGGCGTCGACTTCCAGAACAGAATGCTTCGATCGCGGCGTTCCCCATACAGAGCATCTGCAGAGTAGAACAGTCCGATTAGGAGAACGGTACCCATGATGAGATCTTCAGCGAACTCGTATGGCTGCCCGAGCAACTCACGCTGCTGCATCACGTCGAGCCCGGGCGCGGCGTGCATCTTAACCAGCAAGTGAAGGATGCTGATCGAGAAGCCTAACAAGAACAGGCATGCGACGGCGACGGGGGTAATATAGATGGCCCGGTTCTCCCACAATTCGCGCCGCACCGACCAGTACATGAGCCTTGCAGGAGGTATGGACACAGCTGCGATTCCCTGCGAGCGGAGAGACGATTCGGGCATTACGTTCGATTGACTGTTCACCTGGCCGCTCCTTGTGCCTGCTTGTCCTGATTAGCAATCACAGCAACGAACAAGTCGGCAATGCCGGGGGTTCGCGCATCGCCCAACGCCGCCACCCGTTGCCGATCCACCCCGTCGAACATCAGGATGCTGCCACCGATTACCTGGCGCTCGTCGATTGGTTTGAGAGCCCGTGCTGCGTCTACCTGGTCGAGATAGACCATCACTTCAAGAAAGCGGGACTCAACTTCTTCCATGCTGCAACTGAGGGCGACGCGACCTCTGTTCATAAACATCAGATCGGTGATGACGTGCTGGATCTCTTCAACCTGATGCGTCGTCAAGACGATGGTGCGGCTGCGATCGAAGTAGTCATTCAGAAGCGAATCGTAGAACTGCTTGCGGAAAAGGATGTCGAGCCCCAGCGTCGGTTCATCTAGCACCAGCAGCCTGGCATCGATCGCCATTACCAGGGCAAGGTGCAGTTGAGCCACCATGCCCTTGGATAAGTCGCGGACTTTGCGAGTATGTCCGATGGCCGTCTTACATAGGAAACTTTCCGCCTTCGCGCGATCGAACCGGGGATGCACCCCGGCAATATAGTCGAGCACCTGCCATACCTTTATCCATCGCGGTAAAACTGCGACATCGGCAATGAACGAGACATCGCGCATGAGCTGATCGCGTTGCGTCCATGGGTCGCGACCGAGAACCTGCAGTTCACCCTGATAGGGCAACAAGCCGAGAATGGCGTTGAGTGCAGTGGTCTTGCCCGCGCCGTTGGGACCAATAAGCCCCAGGATGCGGCCTTCTTCGACACGCATTTCGATGCCATCCAACGCGATCGTCGTTCCAAACTGCTTGCGGAGACCGCGCGCTTCTATGCATGCCATGGCTTCAGCGCTCCTTCTTTCGGGAATCCAGCTTGGCGCTCTTCGCCGACGCGGCATCGAGCAAATCCTCCGCTTTTAGCCCGAGCCGCTGAATGGTCGCACAAATCCTGGGCCATTCTTCGTCCAGAAATTTCTGCCGTTCGCCTCGCAATAACAAAGTGCGTGCGCCGGCATTGATATACATGCCGCGCCCTCGCCTCGTCTCCACCAGTTCCTCGTCGACCAATTGTTGATAGGCCTTCAGGACCGTCAGGGGATTGACCCGATATTCGGCTGCCACGGTGCGCACTGAAGGCAATGGGTCCCCTTCTCTGAGCACGCCGTCGAGCATCATGGCGACAACCCGGTCGCGAAGCTGGCGGTATATCGGCTGACTGTCGTTCCACTCGAAATCCATCCTCTGTCCCAGATATCCTCTGCTCTCAGTTGCTCTGTTGATCAAGACGAGCTATTCGAGCGAATCAATAACGCTTCGACCGCTACAGAGCGTTTACTTGGTGCGCTTCAGGTCGAGTAAGCCGCCCATCTGTTTGCCGGCGGCCATTGCGAATTCCCATTTTTCGGTGTGATGATCGGAGTCGATGAACGTGAAGGTGACGCGTTGCATGTGTCCCATTTGCGTGCTTAGAAGATTGGTGGCTTCGAGAAAATCGAAAACGATGGTCTTGCCGTCAGGCGAAGTGGTTGCCACCATACGGGGCTGGTTTCCCGCGTCACAATAATGGGTCAGAAGCAGACGGTCGCCATCGAGATGGAACATGGTGATCGGATTATCGGGCCCGGCTCCCTTCATCTCATGCATAAGCGCGTTGCCCATCGATGTCACGCGCAATGAAACATGAAGAGCCTGGCCATCCATGGTGCCTTCCCAGGATCCCGCCAAGGCTTTCAGCTGCTCGAATGAGCTTTGCGCGGCCGATTGCGCAAGAGCCGCTGTGGAGATCAACAAAACAACGAGCGACACACTCAGACTACGCGTTTTCATTTTGATTCCTCCGCGAGCGTGCGGCTCTTTCGGGGCGAGCCCGCATCAGGCAACACCGGCCGCAACCTCTATGGTGTTGTAGTTAACCATAACACCGCACCACATGCAAGCGTTTTTTTTGAACATCGAGCGAAGTTGGAGATAAAAGCGACTTGAACACCATCGTGAAGATTCAGGTGGCTGCTCGCCGGCTGGGTCAACCGATGGACGTACAGAATGAAGATCGAATGCGGCTTCTCGATTCATTCGAACGTGAAATCAACTGACGAACACGACAAGGCGAGAGCCTGACCGCCGAATATCAACACCCTCTCTTGCCGATAGATAGTCGGCGCGACCTCATCCATCAGGTGGAGGCAGCACTTGGAACTTGCAAATTTTCTTGGCGTGACGCTCAGCAGGTCGAGTTGCTGCGTCATCAGTTGGTTCGCGTATGTTGTACTTCCATCTAAAGGATGATTCTGAAGAGGGTGAGGAATCGGGTAATGCCTAGTACCCGGCTTAGAAGGACGACAGCAAGTATTGTTTATGAGCGCGAAGATTTGCAGCATCCCAAGTCTCAGACGCGAGACCTGGGACACCCAGGCTTGTAAGGTCGGAGAGGTTTCAAAGGAGATCAGGATTCATGGCGAAGGTGGAAGAAGCAGGCAAGAAGCTGGTTTTCCGTTCGGCACGGATATTCGATGGTGATTCGGATGCCTTGATCGACGGCAGAGACGTTGTCGTTGCGGGCGGAGTGATTGAGGACGTTGCCGCACCCAATCCCAGCAGTGACTCGGACGCTGAAGTGATTGACTGCAGCGGCTGCGTGCTGATGCCGGGATTGATTGATGCGCACGTGCATGTGTATGCCGCAGGGTTGAATATTACGCGCGTGGTGCAATCGCCGATGTCGTACCTGGCGCACTTTGCGGCGAAGTTTCTGCATGGATGCCTGGATCGCGGGTTTACCACGGTGCGCGATGTGGGCGGAGCGGATGTGGGGATCGCCTCGGCGATCCGGGACGGATTGCTGGGAGGCGTACCGCGGCTGTTTTATGGAGGGCGCGTGATTTCACAAACGGGCGGGCATGGGGATTTCAGGCCCGGCGATCACGCACTCGATGGTGTGGCGTGTTGCGGCTGTTCGTTCCACAGCGATCACATGGCGGTGGTTGCGGATGGGGCGGATGCGGTGCGGCGCGCGGTGCGGGAGGAGTTGCGGCGTGGCGCGGCGCACATCAAGATCATGGGGTCCGGCGGTGTTGCCTCTCCTACCGATCCGCTGGATCGCTGCCAGTATTCCGACGATGAAATCAAGGCCGCAGTGGACGAGGCGGAACGTGCCGGATCGTATATCGCGGCGCATTGTCATCCAACAGAGGCGGTGCGTCGCGCGGCTGGGTTCGGAGTGAGGTCGATTGAGCACGCGACGCTGATCGATCGGGAGACGGCGGAATTTGTGGCGGATCGTGGTTCGTTCGCGGTGCCGACCATGGCGACGCTTTTTGGACTTCTCGAAGAGGGTGAGGCGCTTGGTCTTCCTGCAGTCAGCGTGGAAAAACTGCGGAAGATCGGCGATTCCGCTCTCAAGGGCCTGGAGATCATGAAGCGTGCCGGCGTGAAGATGGGATTGGGAAGCGACCTTCTGGGGCAGCAGCACGTGCGGCAGAGCACGGAGTTCACGCTGCGGGCGCAGGTGCTGCCTGCGATCGATGTGCTGCGTTCGGCTTGCACGGTGAATGCGGAACTGATGGGGCAGGCGGGCAGGCTAGGCTGCATCCGCAAGGGGGCGGCTGCGGATCTGCTGGTGATTGACGGGAATCCTCTGGAGAAGATTTCTCTACTGGCAGGGGATCACGCGAGCATTGCCATGATTGTGAAGGACGGAAAGTTCCACAAGCGATTGCGGTGAGCGGATGAGGAATCTGAGCGAGGGGCGGAAGCGGGCCTGTCTCGCTGAGGACGGCGTGTCAGACGCCACGGCTGCCGGAGCGCCGCAGGCTGCGATTGCGAAACCATTTGGCGACGCCGAGGGTAAGAAGAAGTCCGCCGAACGGGATGCACATCAGCGCGACGATGAGAGCGAACCAGCCGGCGTTGGTGCTGGCGCCGGTGGGGCCGAAGCCGCCGAGCAGTGTCTGAAGCAGAATTGCGGCCAGCACGCCCGCGCCCACCATGGACGATCCCCATTGCAAAAGCTGGCGCGTGCCGTCGTTGGGTGAGGTGATGCGTTGCGGCGATGCTGGGGCGCGGTCGATCACGGGCATGCGGCTCACGATCCCTGCGCGAGGCGCAGCATCACGTAGGTGACGACGCCGGTGACTGATACGTAAAGCCAGATCGGAAATGTCCAGCGCGCGATTATACGGTGCTGTGGAAAGCGACCCGTAAGGGAGAAGAAGAACGTGACCAGCACCATGGGGAGCGCGATGACTGCAAGAACGATGTGGCTCGCGAGCAGCGGGAGGTAGACCGAGCGCCATGCGGCGTCGTGGGGGTAGCGGACGTCTCCGTGCAGGTAGTGGTGCAGGATGTAGCTGACGAGAAAGAGCGTGGAAAAACCGAAAGCTGTGATCATCGACGCGCGGTGAGCGGCGATCTTGCGGGCGCGAATAAAAGTGTAGCCAACGAGGAGCGCGGTTGCGCTGAGGCCGTTGAGTGCGGCGTTGAGCGCGGGCAGAAATGCAAGCTTTGTACTTGTGGTGTCAGCGGCGGGGTGTTCGTAGATCAGCCAGAAGAGAAACAAAGAAGCAGCCGCACTGATCGCGAGGATGGCGAGAATGGCCGGACCCGTATTCGCGCGGGGTTGCGATGTTGTTGCCGTGGCGCCCATTCTTTCCTCAGTGTTTGGCGATGGCGCAAACCATCAACGTGGTCAGCAGGAGAGGCAGGTAGATGACGCTCACCTTCAGCAGATCGCGGGCCACCATGCGGCTCTCAGTTTCGCTGGTCGCGCGCAGGATGCGGCTGAAACGGATCGTGTAGGCGAGATAGAAGAGTCCCAGTGCGGTTGCGGGAAACGCGTAAACCGCGCCTGCCATGCCGAGCCGCCACGGCAGGAGACTGACCGGAATCATGACTATGGCGTAGAACAGTGCCTCCACAAAGGTGGACCACCCGTCGGGCTGAACGACGGGGAGCATGCGGATGCCGGCGCGTCCGTAGTCCTCGCGGTAGAGCCACGCGATGGCCATGAAGTGCGGAAACTGCCAGACGAAGAGAATAGCGAAGAGCGCAACTGCGGGCCACTCAATGCGTCCGCGGGCGGCGGTCCAGCCGAGCATCGGGCCCATGGCTCCAGGAAATGCGCCGATGAATGTTGCAAGCGAAGTGACGCGCTTCAGGGGCGTATAAATCGCCACGTAGCAGAATGCCGTAAGCAGCGCGAGAGACACGGTGAGCAGGTTGGTGTGCAGAAGCAGCCACCATCCGCCGAACGCCAGGGCGCCGATTCCCGCCACGATTCCCTGGGCAAGCGAAATGCGCCCGGCGGCAATGGGCCGATCGGCGGTGCGCTTCATTTTGGCGTCGCTGCTGCGCTCGAGAGCCTGGTTAAGGGCACTGGCCCCGGCGGAAACCAGGCCGATGCCGATGAGTGTGTCGAGCAGGCCGCGCTGAACGCTGGAGATTCCCGATTGCATCGACCCCAGGTAGAAACCCGCCCACCCGGTGATAACCACCATTCCCGTGACGCGCACCTTGAACAGCTCGCGCAGATCGGTGATCAGCGTTGCCGTCATACCGGGGCTCGGAGCGTGAATCTGGTGTGCGGCATGTGCAGGCTCCCCAGGCAGACGTGCCTCGTGCTCAGCGAATTCTGATGAGGTGACAGTCTGGGAAACGGGAGTCATTGTGCGGAAAGTGACCTCTGTGGCGGCGCGGAGCCCTGGCACCTGTCTTGATGATATCAAGCGGCGACCGTACAGGGCTGACCGGTGTGTCAGGCCACTTCAAGGTGTTTTCGTGCCACTTCCACGATTTGGGCGCGGCTCGCCTGCCAGCATTCCCATACGTTGGCGCACCAGCGTTCGATCATCGCGTCGCGAGCAGAGCCGGGTTCGGCGGCGAGTACATCCTCAATGCGAATCGCGCCGCGGAAGGCGGGGAGGGGTGGCTTCGTCCAGGTATTCGGCCACCGTGCGAGCTGCATATGCGCCCTCTGCACCTGTTTGCCGGTGAAGCTTTTCTCGAGGTGCAGGTAGAGGCCGATCAGGGAGAAGACAATCGCGATCGGTTTGGTGGATTCGTCCGCATTTTGCGCGGCGTAGGCATCGACAACGAGCTGATGGATGAAGGCGGGGTCGGGGTGCGCCAGGGTGTAGAACGCGAGTTCGTTGTAGAGGTCGTCGTTGCGAGGCATAAGGCACCAGCAAAAAAGGATTCGAACCGGCTCTCAGTCGATGCGGCGGTTCAGTCCTGCGGCTTCGAGGACGGCGTCTGCTACCTGTTCGGGCGTGAGAGTGTCTGCGCGAACGGAAATGTGGGCTGTGCGGTAGAGCGGCAATCGGCGCTCGTACCGCGTGGCCAGGTTGGAGTGATCGGCGAGGACAGGACGCGTATTTTCGGTCCCGCTGCACCGGGCTAGTGTTGTGTTGAGCTCGACTTCGAGGTGCACGAGCAGGGTGCCGGGAGCGTTGAGAAGAAGGGTACGTGTGTCTTCGCGTTCGATGGCGCCACCGCCGAGAGCCAGCACCAAGGCGTCGCTTGCGGCGAGCCGCGCAATGGTTGCATGCTCGCGGTCGCGGAAGGCGCTCTCGCCGTGGCGCGCGAAGATTTCAGCAATCGCGGCGCCGGCTTCGGCCTCGATCACGTTGTCCACGTCGATGAATTGCCAGCCGAGGCGCGCGGCGAGGATGGGACCGACAGTGGATTTGCCGGAGCCCATGAAGCCGGTGAGAACGATGCGGCGCGGCGGCGCTGTTTGATTTCTCATTACCAAAACGAGGCCTTCCAGTCTCGGCTCGGGCCGGGGGTACCCCTACACACTTTGGGGCTAAGCTAGCTTCTTTCAGCAACCTAGCGGCGGGCAAGCCAGCAGAATCTTCACAAGAAAGAGTCTATGCGTAAATATTTCTCAACAAAGGACTTACGACCCAGCAATTAGAGATCAGGGGCCAAGGGATCATAAACCGATGTGCGGCAGTGCAAGCAGAACCTATCTCGTGAAGCTGATTCCATTATGCGCCGAGTACAGTAATTACCTGCAAAATGGTCCTATCGGGAAGTGACTGAAGCGAAAGATAGTTAGGAAATATTTCCGGTAAAGGGGATTGACATGAAAAATCGTGAGCACCCAGACTCCGACTCGGTCCGGCTCCGGTTAATCCAGGTATTGCTCTCTCAGAGTCTTCCAAAAGCGAGATCTGGGCGCCAGGCAAGCTAACTCATCCGAGGACCATCACTACTGCACCGGCGGTGATGAGCAGACCTCCGGCGACGGTCGGTACAGTGAGCTTTTCGCCGAGCAGCAGCCATGCGAAGACCATCACGAGCGGCACGCTCAGCTTGTCGAGCGGGGCGACGCGCGAGGCTGGTCCAAGTTGCAAAGCGCGGAAATAGCAGAGCCACGAAAGTCCGGTGGCCAGTCCGGAGAGCACGAGATAGAGGAAGGTGCGCCCGTCGAGAAGGCGGATCTCGCCATGCTTGCCGAGCGCCAGCGCGATGCCCCACGCAAACACGAGGACGACCGTGGTGCGTATGGCGGTGGCGAGGTTTGAGTCGACGTGCGCCACGCCCACTTTCGCGAGCAAGGCTGTTGCAGCGGCAAAGACGGCTGAGAGAAGCGCCCATCCAATCCAAGTCATAGCACTTATGGTATGCGGCAGCGGCCCGTTGTTCCTTCATCTAGACTGGATTTTATGGAGACGGGTCGGGCCAGCAAAACAGCTCTGGGTGTGGCAATTCGGCGCGCGGCGCATCAATTGGCCGACAAGCCTCCGGTATTGGATGACCCCATTGCGCTGCGCCTGGTCGGCGAGGGATATCCGCGGCTGATGGAGCGTGCACTGCACCCGGTGGGGCGCGACTTTCGCGGATTCATGGCGGCGCGCAGCCGGTATGCGGAGGACCGGCTGGCTGAGGCTGTCGCCGGCGGCATAACGCAATACGTGGTGCTCGGAGCGGGACTGGACACGTTTGCCTACCGCAATCCATTTCCGGCATTGCGGGTGTTTGAGGTGGACTTTCCGGCCACGCAGGTGTGGAAGCGAGCCATGCTGGAGCAGGCTGCGATCGCATTGCCGTCCAATCTCGTATTTGTCGCGCTGGACTTCGAGCACCAGACGCTGGCCGAAGGGCTCTGGCAGGCAGGATTGGATTTCGAAGTGCCGACGTTCTTCGGCTGGCTCGGCGTTGTGCCGTATCTGACGCTCGAAGCATTTCGCGCAACGTTGAGCGTGGTGGCGCAGATGCCTGCGGGAAGTGCGGTCACATTCGATTACGCAGTAGATCCAGAGACGCTGAGCCCCATCGGACGCATTGCGTTTGACCGGCTGGCGGAACGCGTCGCAGCGGCCGGGGAGCCGTTCCAGCTTTTCTTTACACCGGAGACTCTGGAGGCGGAACTGCGACAGGCGGGATTCCATCGCGTCGAGCAAGTCGATTCTGTCCGCCTGAACGATCTTTACTTCAACAACCGCGCGGATGGCCTGAAGCTTTCTCTGCTCGGCCTGGGGATGCTGGCTACTGCGTGGGTGTGAAGTCGGAAGCGACGCGACGCTACAATGGAGCCAGCATGATGCGCAGCATTTTAGGATTCGTAGTTGTGGCGGCCCTGGGCGCCGTGTCCGGCTGCGGATACCACACCCTCGGCGCGCCTACCCATCTGCCTCCGAATGCGCGCACCCTTTCGGTTCCGGTGTTTGCCACGCACACCGAGGCTTACCACACCGAATCTGCACTGACCGACGCGGTGATTCGCGAGTTTGCGGCGCGTTCGCGGATGCGCGTGACGCCGTCCGCGAACACTGATTCCGACGTGGTTTTGAAGGGGACGATCCTGAACGAAACGGTGGCGCCGCTGACCTACAACACCACGACGCAACAGTCGTCGAGTTTTCTCATTACTCTGGTTGTTTCCGTGACGCTGCAGGACCGCGAGGGCAAGGTGCTGTATGAGAACAAGAACTACGTCTTTCGCGGACAGTACCAGTCGACCTCCGATCTGCCGACATTTCTGGATGAGCGCCCTGCGGCAATTGACCGATTGTCACGCGAATTTGCCCGGGCGCTGGTGGCGGATGTGCTGGAAGGAATGTAAAAAGCAGGGAATAGGGACCAGGGACTAGGGAATAGGGAGTGACAAGCCCAGAGTCGGGGGCTGTTGCGTGCGGGGTTTCGGCCTTCTAATCCTCAGGTTTCCAATGGTGATGCGCTGGTAATCTGTATACGCATGCCTGCCGCTCTGCAAATCTGGGGCTTTGTGCGATGACCGGCTCTCGCTGGGGCGCGGGCATCAGCGCCGTCGGGCGTTTTGTGGGGGAGATTGAGGCTGCGGCCGCCGGAAAAGGCTCCCTGCGGGCGGGCTATGTGCTCGCGGGCGATGAGATCTTCCTGCTGGATCGGTGCCGCGAGGCTGTTCTGAAGGCATTTGTTCCTCCCGACCTGAAGGATTTTTGCCTCTCCGACCTCGACCTGGGTTCAACTCCGATTTTCGATGTGCTGGACCGTGCCCAGACGCCTTCGCTCATGGCGCCGTTTCAAGTGATTTTTGTGCGCAATGTGCGCCAGTTGTATACGCGTGGGGCGAAAAAGGACGAGTTTGCCGCGCTGGATCGTTATTTCAAGTCGCCGAATCCGCAGGCGCTGCTGATTTTTGTCGCCGATTTTCTGCGTATTCCCACCGATACGCGGCGCATGGAGATGGACGACAAGAACCGCTTCGAGCGCTTGACCGAGACGCTGGGCGAGCATTGCGGCATGGTCGAACTGGCGCGCGTGGCGGACGAAGATGCGATGCGCTGGGCTGTCGCCACGGCGCTGGCTGCCGATACGAAGCTGGAGGCAGACGCGGCGCGCGAGCTGGTGGATGCCCTGGGCGCGGACATGATGCTGATTGCGTCGGAGTTGGAGAAACTGCTGCTCTACACCTTTGGACGGGGCCGCATTACGCTGGGGGATGTCGAGACGATGGTGCTGGCCGCCAAGCAGCGCTCGCTTTATGAACTGACTGACGCCATCAGCTCACGCAATACGGCGAAGGCCCTCGCGCTGCTGCACGGGCTGCTGAACAGCTCGGATGCGGGCGAGGATGCCGCGATCGGCCACCTGTATATGCTGGCGCGCACGTTTCGGCAGATGCTGGTGATCGTCGAGAAGAATGTGCGGGATTCGCGCGCGATCTGGCAGGCGTTGTGGCAGGGGTTTCGCATGCCGCCATTCGCAGCGGACGATCTGATTCGGCAGGCGCGGCGGTACAAGAGCCGGCGCGATTTAACGCGGGCGCTTCGCTTGATTGCGCGTGCCGATCTCGAGCTTCGCTCGTCGCCGCCGGATAAGCGGCTTGTGCTGGAGCGGCTGGTGTACGACCTGGCAGCGGAGCCGAAAGCCGCGCCATCGCCGTGGGCCTCGGCGCAGTTGTCGTTCGAGGGGTAGAAGGCCCTGAAGCTGCCTTCTGTAGCTAATCAATAGACGCCGTGCTGGTTCAACCACGCGCCGCAGGGCTGGTCCAGCTTCTCCACATGATCGAGGTACCACGAGGGCAGGAACCCAAGCAACGATGGGAAGTGAAGGACTTCTTCGTGATTGATTTGTTCCAGAGCCGCATAAAGCTTTCCCATCAGGTGATGATGTGCGGTCCGATGGTCGTTGATACCGGGGAATCCTTGTTGCAGCAAAAGCTGTTCTTCACTTCGGAAGTGCATGTGGGTGAAGTCAATGAGGCGTTCGAGCTGCAGGGTGACGTCTCGGCGGTCGCCTCCGCGCAGAAGCATGACGCGCAGTTCATTCAGCGTATCCATAAGGATGCCGTGCTGATCATCGATGGCTTCGACGCCGACGATGCACTCGTGACTCCACGTCAAAAGCGTCACTTTCACCTCCACGAACAAGGGCAAGTCTAGCTCCGCTGAGGAGAGTCACAATGGCGCTATGGTGGGGAGGGCATGAGCCTTTGGGTTCACCCGGCATGTGACCTCGGCGCATTACTCTGGTGCTTCTTACTCCTGGGAGTCTTATTCAAGGATCACGTCTGGTTGGTTATGGCTGCGCGTTGTTAAAACGATGGCAGCGCCGAGGATGAGAGCTCCGCCGAACCAGGCGTACGGGCCGAGGTGTTCGCCGAGAAGCCGGACGCCGAGGTAGGAGCCGAGGGCTGGCTCGATATTGAGAAAGACTCCGGCGCGCGAAGCCGGGACGTGGTGGATGCCCCAGTTCCACAGAAAGGTTGTGGTTGCCGTGCAGGCCAGGCCGCTGATGGCCAGGGCCACCCAGGCGGTGAGGCTGACATGGGCGAAGGGCGGCGGCGCCACTTTGTCTGCCCGCCAGGGGTTCAGGATCATCGGCCCCAGGATCCACGCCACCAGCATGACGGTGCCGGCCACGATGCTGTAGGCAGTGACCACCATGGGGCTGTGGGTCTGCATCAGCTTTTTGCTGAGCAGGATCCAGCTGAGCGCGGTGCAAAGCGAGAGGACCACCAGCAAATCGCCATACAGTGTGGGTTCGCCCAGCGTTGCAGGACCGCGGTGAATCACCCCAACAAGCAAAGACCGCTCGTCGGGGACCCCGATGTGGCCGCCAAGGACGATCAGCGCCGCGCCAATGGTGGAGGCGATCAGGGCCGCCCAGCCAAAGCGATCGAGATGCTCGCCGGCAAAGAGGGCCGCCGCGACGCCGAGCAGGACCGGCATGGAGCCGACCATCAGGGATGCGTGGCTGACCGTGGTGTGTGCCAGGCCGTGGAACTGAATCAGGAACTGGACGGGAATCCCAAAGAACGATGAAACAAGCAGGATGCGAATCTCGCTGCCAGTGAAACGCACCCGGTTGAGCAGCGCGACGGGGAGAAGGCCGACGCAGGCAAACAGGAACCGGTAGAGCACCATGTGCTCCACGCTCATCTCATTGAGCGCGAGCCGACCAAAGTAGAAACCGGTACCCCACAGGCATCCCGCGACTGCGCATGCTCCGTACCCGAGAAACCGGGTGCGCGGGGTCAATGTCGTTGCTTCTGCCATGCTTACTTTTACTGTCGCACAGCCAAGGTGAGGGGGCCGCTGGGTTTGCAGACCGGACTGTCGACACTGCAGGCTTTTGGAGTCGGTCACTCCGAATTCTCAAAAGCAAGGTTGGATTCCTTCAAAGCGGAGATTTCCCGAACGAAATATACCCAGGGAACCGCGGAACTTGAAAAGCCAGCAAGCCGTCAAAGATCGTGCTAGCATTTGTGGCACGGTGCGTCCTGGCCGGTGCTGTGGCTAGGCGCTTGACTACCAACGTTCGCCCAACAAAGAACAAGAGGATGCGAACATGCGATCGACATACCTTTCCAAGGCCATGACATTTCTCCCGCTGCTGCTGCTTGCTCCGATCCTGCACGCGCAGTCGAATGACGCAACAGGTACAACTCCTGGCGTATCCAAGGTACGCATTGTGCGCCTGAGCCAGGTGAAGGGCTCTGTCCAGGTCGACCGCAGCGACGGGCGCGGCTATGAACGGGCCATCGCAAACCTGCCCATCGTCGAACACAACCAGTTGCGCACCGGCGAGGGCGTCGCCGAGGTGGAGTTTGAAGACAACAGCTCCCTTCGTCTGGCGCCGAATTCCCTTGTCGAGTTTCCGCGCCTGGAGCGCTCTGCAAGCGGAGCGACCATCTCTTCCATTCACCTCATCGAGGGAACCGCGTACGTCAGCCTGGTGAAGCCGCAGAGCGGCAAGGCGGCGAATGAATTCAAATTGATTTTTGGAGATCGCACGCTCAATCTCGATCCTGCGGCGCATATTCGGCTGGCCCTCGAAGGCACCGAGGCCAAGCTCGCCGTGATGGATGGAGCACTTCACATCGATGAAGCGAACGGCGCAGTGAGCATTCCCAAAAAAAAGACAGCGACGTTTCAGACTTCGGATCAGAGTGAGCCCACGATCGCCCACAACGTCGAGACAAGCCCGTTTGATGGATGGGATCACGAAGCGTCCTCGTATCACTCGGGTGTGGCTGCGTTAAGCGGGGTCAACTCTCCCTATGCCTATGGCACCCGGGATATGTCGTACTACGGAAGTTTCGTCAATGCCGCCGGCTGTGGTGGTGGCGGGTCAATGTGGCGGCCTTACTTCGCCAGCGCGGCGTGGGATCCGTTCGCGAATGGCACCTGGGCGTGGTACCAGGGCGCGGGCTATTCCTGGGTTTCTCCGTACCCATGGGGGTGGACACCGTATCACTCTGGCTCGTGGGCGTACTGCGGCGATATGGGCTGGGGATGGTTTCCCGGCGCAGGCGGAGGAGGATGGTACGGCCTGAATAACGTCGCCGCCCTTACGCCGATCGGACACACTTCGGGAGGAGGCAGTGGACGCACGCAGCCGCCGCACTTGCCGGGCCACCCGCCGCTTCCGCATGCGCCCTCGATGATCGCTGTGAACACCAGGCCCATCGTGGGTTCGCAAGTCGCATCGCCGACGAAGTTCGAATTCCGAAAGGACTCGGCCGGATTGGGTGTGCCGCGGGGAACGCTCGGGAACCTGAATAAGTTCTCACGCGAATCGATCAGCCACGGCACCGCCAGCACTGCGATTTATGCCAGCGTTCCGCGGGCGGGCCAGCCCATGGGGGGCGGCATCACAAAGTCGGAGATGCTGAGCGCATCGATCCATCGCGGGTATGCGCCTTCTTCGAGTTCATCATCCTCGGGGAATTCCTTCGGGACATCCTACGCAGGGTCAGGCGGAATGCGCGGCGGCGGGACGACCGCGTCTCCCGCTCCGATTGCCGCTCCCTCAGCCCCATCCATGCCATCAGGTGGTGGAGGCGTGAAGAAATAATCGCTGAACTGGGGTAAATGGCGGTGTCTACGGCTCGCTCGAAGCGGTTGCTGTCGAGTTGTCGCCGATGGCGAAGTCGGCATCGGGTGAACTCCGGCTCATTACGGGGTGCTGTGTGTTCACGCTCTGTGACACTTGTTTCGCGACAGATGCGAATATCTGGCTGAGGGGAGTTCGTCCTTTGCCTTTCTCGAGAGCCTGCAACAGAAAGTAAGTGAAATACCCGTGCTTCAAGTCGGGGCTTTCGAGGGATTCCTCATTCACTCCGCTTGCCGCGATTACGATGCGGCCTGTCCCGTCGGTCATGTGTTTCAACATCTGATCGGAGGGCGCTGAACTGGCGATCGGGGAAACGGAGGATGCATCGGTCTTGATGGATCCGGCGCTGTAGCAGGTATCGAGGATCACCGCAGTCCGCAGAGACTTCATGCGCGTAGCCACTGCGTTTGCCAAATCCACCATGGGATATGCGGTGGCATAGAGGGCGTCTTCGTTAACACCGCTTCCAGCGGAGATTTCGGTATCGTATGTGACCAGATAATTCGCACCGCCGCTGGAATCCAGCGTGCGGGGCGTGCCGTGTGTGGCCACGTAGATCAGCACAAGATCATTGGGCTGGGCGTGACGCGCGATCCAGTTGAGCTCCTCTTTGATGTTCTTCGTCGTTGCCTGCTCATCGGTCAGGACATGCACATTTGCCGGCGGAAAGCGCCCGATGGCTGGATCTTTCAGCGCGTTTGCAATTCCATTTGCGTCGGCGGTGGTGAAGCGAAGCGCTGGGACGCCGGTATCGCCAAACTTGCCGATACCGACGACGAGAGCCCACTTCTGGTTGACCGGACCAACGGGAACGGATGAGGGAGTGCTTGCACTTTCAGAACCCGCTACGGCGGAGAGGCCGCGGCTCGCGGGCGTGGAGAGAACCAATGGATTCAAACCTTGCTGCAATGCTTCAGAGCCGTTGAAGCTTGCCTTGTCCATAGCGTATTTGGCCTGGACATCATGGCCGAGCCGTTTTTCCACCAGGCTCCGGTAGTACCACGCGTCGCCGAGTTCGGGACACTCTGCAACCGCGTGTTTCAAGAGCTGGAGCGCATCTCCAAATGCGTCGTTGCCGCTTTGCGGGGTCACCCGTTCGAGCGCCTGCACAACGAGATCCTTGCCCGCGCCGCAACGGTCGTCCTGCGCCTGCGCAGAGATGCATGCGCCCAGCAAAAACACCGACACGGCAATGGGAAGCATGCCGATTTTCGCGGTTCGGATCATTTCGCTGCCACGGTTTTATGAGATGCACGTGCCTTCATGGCTTTGAGGACCTGGTCGCTGACACCGCCTGTCGAAAGAGCATGGAGCCCGGAAGCGCTCAGATCGAAGCGCGCCAGCTTGGCATTGCGAATTGTCTGAGCAACCGTTTCGTCATCCACACCAGCCTTGACCATGGCGAGGACTTTCTCGTTGGTGAGAGCCTTGGCGTCGTCTGACTTGCCCACCGCAGGCGCCTCGGCTTTTTCTGCGGTACGTCCTTCGCCTTCGAGTCTCTTGTAGTGGGAGATCGCGGTTTCAATGCGCTTCTGGGGCTCGAGGAAGTACTTCTCAGCGGGTTTGGCATCGATGGCTTTGCCGTAGTTGATGGCCGCCTCATCGAGGAACTTCATCGCCGACTTCGGATCTTCTGCTTTATATGCAAGGGCTTCATAGGCCACGCCGATGTCGTAGAGGCGATAGGCGTCGTCTTCTCGCTTGGGAAGTTGGGGCGCGGTCTCAAACGTCTCCAATGCACGCTGCCACAATCCAGCCATGGCGTCCTTGTCGCCTGCTTCAAGAGGTCCCTTATCCCGGGCGAGAAAGACGTCGATGGTTTCGTTGGTATTCACGACGTGGGAGGCAATCTGCCGGACGACATCCCCGATGAGCCGAGAACGCAACTCGGCGTCGGTGGGCGGATTCACGTCCTCACTGCTGCCACCTCCCGTCAGTTTCTTCCAGCCGCCTGTCACCGTGTTCTTGATTCCGCTAACCGTGGTGTTTCCACCGCTAAACGTCTGATCGTATTTGGATGTTATGTTGTCTGAGATCAACGTCTGGCCGGCGGCAGTCTTGGCCTGAAATGCGACGCTCAGTGTTCCGGTGATGCGCGTAGCCGCTTCGGTTTTGGTTCCCTTTTTTCCGATCGAGAGCGCTTGCTGTGTCGTAACGATTGGTTGCGGATGGGAGTAGTCGGTGATCTGGCAAACAATGATGGAAGAAGGATTGTTTTCGGTCGTCGTCAGGCGAGGGTCATTCTTGAGAAGTTCGGTTTCGAGTTGGGCGCTGAGGTCGGGCGCGAGACTGGCGTCCTCTTTGTGGGCCGTGACTTTCACTTTGATCGTTTTGCCCGAGAGATGGGTCAGAGCGGGAAGCTTGCGTTGCAGGAGCACTTTTTCCTTGGCCGCACCGAAACTCTGTGCGTGTGTGTCTGGCAGGCAAAACAACAGAACTGTAAGGGAACCGAGCACCGCAAACGACTTGGCCGACATGTTTGAACCCCCGGGGTCATTGAGTCCGCTTCGTGCTTTACCTCGGATTAGAGAGCGCCGACCGATGGCTGGACCATCGCTTTCCGGGGCAGGGAAATCCCGGAAAGAAGAGGTTCGCGAGGGGAATGTTGTCGATCGGGCCTCAGATGAGGAGTCTTGTCAGGGTAAAGCGGATGCGGAACAGAATGCAACAGCAATTGGGTAACCTATCGGCCGCAAGAAATTGACGTTGTCACACGGTGAAGCCGTGAGGATCGGCGAGAATACGTAGAGATGGTGAAGCGCTTTTTCGGGTTTGATGGATGCGCTCCTTTTGCGCGCCTGGGCCAGGTTCTGGCAATCGCTGCAGTGTTATCTGCTTCGGCGGCGCAGGGCCAGCTCTTCGGACATCACGCAAAAAGTAAGTCGGACACTACGTCAGCTGAACCAGCGAAACCTGAACATCCCCCGTCGCAACCAGCTGCATTCAGGATTCCCGTCGAGCCGCTGGGATTTTTTGCGCCGGGCGCGATTTATCAGGGCCAGCGCGACAGCCTTGTCTCGCTGGATTTTCTGGATGAAGACCATCTGCTGTTTACGTTTCATGCTCCGGGGCTGATCCGCCGGGAAGGTAATCCATCGGCAGACGACGAGCGCCAGATCCGTGCGGTGGTGCTGGCGCTTCCCTCGGGAACCTTGAACGCCGAAGCCCTATGGACGCTTCACGACCGGGGACGGTATCTATGGATGTTGAACGACGGGCATTTCCTGCTGCGGAATCAGAACGACTTGCAGCTTGGCGATGCGTCATTGGAATTGAAGCCGTCGTTATTGTTTCAGGGACCGCTGTTGTGGCTGGAACTGGATCCCTCCCAGGACCTGATTGCAACGGATTCGCGCGAACTGGCGGGTGCAAAACCGCAGACGGGCGCCGTGACGAGCCCGGCAACGACTTCCGCCTGGATAGCGTCGGATGAGGTGAAGCCGGATGCGCAGCCCAACATCGTTCTGCGGATCGTGCGCCGCACCACGGGACAGGTGATGCTGGTCAGCCGCACGCGAACCACGGTGCATCTTCCCATCAACTCCGAAGGATTCGTCGAATCGCTGCGTGGAAAAGGGCGCGAGTGGGTGCTGGACCTGAACTACTTCAAGGGAGGGGACCGCGTGATCGGGAGCCTCGACTCGATGTGCGCGCCGTCGGTCGAGTTTGTCTCGAATCCGGAGGTCCTGGTAACCACCTGCAATCCCGACAACAGCCGCTGGATGGTGGCCATGTCGACCGACGGCAAGCGCTTTTGGAATGTAGCCAAGCCGCCAACTCAAATCTGGCCGCGCCTGATCATGGCTCCCAACGGCCTGCGCTTTGCGCGGGAGACGCTGACCGTAACGCATGGAATAGATACATTTGCGCCGCTCAGCTTTGACGATGTGACCGGCCAGCTTGTGGAAGTTTACGACGCTATCACCGGGAGGGTGGAGTTGACGGCTCCGGCCAGTCCGATCCTGGATGGAGGCGGAAATGTGGCGATTTCGCCGTCGGCGCGTCGGGTGGCCATTCTCGATGCGGGCGCCATCCAAGTGTATGAACTGCCCGCGCCGGCGGCTGGTATCCCCGCAGTGCGTTAAGGCTGTTGTTCAGGGCTTGCCATCGACGTGTAAACTTGCCTGCGGAGGTTTTTCTTGGCCACGGCTGTTGTCCGGTATACGGCTGCGGCGGTCTCAGACCGCGGGCGCAAACGGCCCTCGAATGAAGATGCCTACGGCTTCTCCATCGAGGCGGGTGTGTATTTGGTTTGCGATGGAATGGGGGGAGCAGCGGCGGGGGAAGTGGCCAGTACGATTGCGGTCGACGAGATACTTCGGTTGCTGACCCATCGCAGCGGAGAAAAGGAAACTTCGTTGCCGGACGCGGCGCAGAGTGCGATCTGCGAGGCCAATGAAGCCATCTTCACCCGTGCGCAACGGAATCATCGCTTGAGCGGTATGGGGACAACCCTGGTAGCGCTGGCCACACGCGAGCAACGCGTATGGGTGTTGAACGTTGGGGACAGCCGCTGTTATCGCCTTCGGAAGGGCAATCTGGAACAACTCAGCCGCGACCACTCGCTGGTGGAGGAGCAGGTGAGGCTTGGCCGGATGACACCGCGCGAAGCTTTGCATTCTCCTTTAAGGAATGTGATCACCCGCGCACTGGGAACCCAGTCGCAAGTGACGCCGGATGTATTCGAGTTCGATGCAGAACCTGGCGATCTCTTCCTTCTCTGCTCCGATGGATTGACGCGCGAGTTATCCGATTCCGTCATTCAGGATCTGCTGAACAAAGACCAATCGCTGGAAACGCAATCGGCCCGGCTCGTCGATGCTGCGAAGAAGGCGGGAGGCCACGACAACATCACCTGCCTGCTGGTCCGTGCAGAAGGCTAGGCGCTGCAACCGTTGTCGCGAATCCAGATCAATTCAAATTTTGCTGCGATTAGACGAGACGCCCGCTTTCAATCCTGATTGCAGGGCTGGCAGCCGTTCGTGCTGAACAGGGCGGCGATTGTATCCAGGATCTCGGTAGGATGAACGGGCTTGGCAAGAATCTCAAAGTCATGACCTTTGCTTCCGGCGTTCTGCAGCAGCCCGTCCGCGGCCGGTTGTCCGGAGATCAGCAGGATGTGACATTCTGGAAAACCCTCTTTCAGAGCCATTGCAAGATCGATCCCGTTCATTTTCGGGAGCATCACGTCAAGGATGGCGATGTCCGGCGACCAACGCGAGAGGCTGCTCAAGGCGGTCTCCGCCGAGTAGGCGACGTGGGTATCGTAACCGCATGAAGACAGGATCTGCCGGAGCGTGTCGGCAACGACCGCTTCATCTTCAACGATGAGAATCCTTCGATCTCCCACTTCTTTGGGCATAGATAGCCTCTCCGGTGGGAAGACGGCGTGCGGGCCCACTGCTGTTGTGAGGATGCTGCGTTCAGCGTCGATGGTTGGTTGCTCAGGACCCACTCACCGCGGGTATCTCGAAATAAACACAACGTGTTCAACTGCTGGTCTCGCTGGCCCCAGGATTTGCATCGCCGAAGTCGCGGTACTTACTTTTTGGTTCCCGGTAATGGATGCCAATTACTGTTTTGCCGGTCTTGCACTCTCGAAGGTGTGATTCTAAACCATTCAATCTACGTCATTTGCAGCATTGCTTGGCTATCGTAGAAAGCATAAGGTTCAAGCATCGAGCGCGCTGATCACAGAGGGAATGAGATGCGCGCGAGCGAGGACACTATGCACACATCTGGAAATCACGACGGCCGCGTATATACCGGGAGAACCGGTTCGATCTCTATTCATATCAACGATTCCGAGCGTGTCATCCATCCGGTGTCCGGTTTGGGCGGTGGTCCGAATGGTGAAACGATGACGATTCCTCCGGACCTCATCCATCTCTTCGAGTATGTGGAGCGAGCGCCTGCAACTCTGCCGGAACGCTTTCCGCGTCTCACTTTCCTGGCGATCGCGCTTGCCCTGCTTGTCACCGCGCTTACAGCGGAATACGACTATCTGCGGAGTGCGGGATATTTCTGGCGTTAATATGCATAAATTCGAGAGACTTCACTCAATTTCAGAATCCAGGAGAAGCGTGAACGGGAAGCACACCGGATCCGCTCAGCTCGCGACGGCTCGCTCTGAGCCGGAGACGGGAACGATTGCTCGTCCGAAACTTCCAGAGACCGGTTTTCTGCTCGATTGGCTTTCGGGCGGAGAGGGACTTCAGAGAAATATCCAGGGATTCTCACTAAGATTCGAACCGCTGGTCTGATGCAGGACCTCTGGATGTTCACTGCTACAGGCATCGCGGACCAGCAATTTGCAAGCGCTTCTTGCAATCACTTCTGGACATGCCACGCTAATAAGACGGGGTGAGACGCCATGCCATTCACTTCCATGGTACTGAGCAGAATCTCAAAGTGCGGAAGCTTGGCCTGGTTGCCGGCGAAGGCACGGAAGAGATCATCGATGTCTCGCCGGTTCGTTACGAATTCGGCTGCAGCCTGAGTGCCGGCGAGAGAAAAACCCTGGACTACCAGTAAATTTCCGCTTCCGCTTAGATTGGGAAGAAATGCAATCGCGGCCAAGCCTCTGTGTTGCGGGTCGTGAGGATCGTAGACGTACTCACTCTTTTCTCCCGACTGCGGTTGCCTGTTCTCCACGCGCAAAACACTGGCGGGATCGTCATGAACGACAAAGCTCATCTGGCCGCTGATTGCTGCTATCCAGGGATCGGCCTCTTGCGACCCGGCCATAATTAAATTCGACTCTTTCAGGTCCTTCAGTTCAAGATCTCGTGCGAAACGGATTTCTGTTCGGAGAGGGATCGCTTCGGGAACATGCGTGACTTTTACCGCAAACTCCAGATCGCTCATGGACGTATAGCGAAGACCCTCAACCGTCTTCACCAAGCCGAGGTCACAGGGCTTATCGCAGTTGGCAGCTTGTCTGTAAAGACCGCCAGCGTATTCCTGCAACCGTATTGGATGTCCAACCAGAAGCCTCGCGATCACAAGAGTGTCTGCTGGTCGCTGCGAAAGACTTGAGACCAAAGCTTGTGAGAGGGTGTCTCAAGAAGCGAAGAGCGATGTCGAAGATAAAGAGCTGTCGCCGCGATTGCCACGCTCAGAACTACAAGGCAGATCAGCATCACCGCAACTGTCGATCTTGGCTTCGAAGATGTTTTTGAAGCATCCAAAGGCACTTGGGGAGGCGCAGTTGCCGCATCAGGAAGCCCATCGACAGGTACAGAGGGATCGGAGTTTGCCGGTTCGAACACCGGCACATAACTTCCCCGCGGAATGCTCACTCGAAGCGTTTCCAGGGCGCCTTCCTCTCTGAAGTAATCCAGAAGACGAAGTCGCAGCCTGCTTGCATGGGAGCGAACTATATTGTCATCACGGGGATCGTAGCCCGGCGAGCGCTCAAAGACGGCTTCTCCTATGGTTCGCTCATTAAGAGTCTCGCCTTCTCCGATGAGAGTTTGCTTGCTGACATGCAGGAGAAATGTTGAGAGACGTGACGAGTTCATGAAGCCGGGACTGGCCACGATTCGCTGAACGAGTTGCCACCTGGGGTCCTCATCAAGAGAACTAGTCATTCGGTTCTCGCGTATGGTCATGGCGCTCGTTCTTGGAGTAGCACGATTCTATCTCTCGGTGTCTGCACATTCAATGAACAGTTCACGGCGTGTGAAGCATTGCAAAGCCTCCTTTGCATCCTCCTGAAGAATCAATAGATTATGAGGTTTTAACGGCGAAATTACAGTAAAACCACCTGCCCCTTGCGGAGTTTCTTTGCGAGCATTGGGACTCTAGCGAAGGCTAGTCCTCATTCTCAATCAGCATCATGCTCGTCGCAAAGAGTTGGACCCTGGCTGCTTCAGGTACAACCGTGTTTCTATCCCCTCGACGATCCAGATGCCATAAGGAAGCGGAAAATGGTCTCTGGTCGATTCGAACATATCGCGAATTTCTCTGGCTACAGGTCATCTCTATCCAAGGTGGTCAGACCGATCAGGTCGATATCGGTTGAGATCGCGAGATGACTGTTCATCCGCTACTGCAGGTCCTCACCCTTATCTCAATTCCCGACGTATTGCTTGCGAAACGGAATCTTTTCCCTGTTTACGTGACAATTGGCGGGCTGACTGGCTGCCTTCTGGGGTTTCTGGTTTCGCTACTCTACCAGCGCAGCAGAGGTATGGCGCAGCAACTTCGTCGGGCAATTCGCAAAGACAAGTTGCGCCTCGTGTATCAGCCGATTGTGGATCTGGCAACCGGACGAATCGTTGGTGCGGAAGCGCTCGTGCGTTGGACCAACGAATCGGGAATCGACGTTGGCCCCGATGTGTTTGTCAAGCTAGCCGAAGAGCGCGGTTTCGTTGGTTCCATTACCAAGTTTGTGTTGCGGCACGCCTTGAGCGACTTTCGCGATACGCTATGCACCCACCCTGCATTTCGCCTCAGCATCAACGTTGCGGCTGCCGACTTGGCAGATCCGACCTTCTTGCCTGCTTTGGACCGATCTCTCGAACTGGCGAGTGTTCCGGCAAGCAGACTAGTAATCGAGATCACCGAATCAAGCGCAGTCAGATCGCGAATTGCGATAGAGACAATCCATCGTCTACGTCAGAAAGGCCATGCGGTCCACATCGATGATTTCGGCACCGGCTACTCCAATCTGGCCTATCTGCATGAACTATCCGTCGATGCCATCAAAATCGACAAAACCTTTGTTCAGGCCATCGGCACGGACTCTGTCATCTTCGCCATATTGCCGCAGATTCTATCCATCGCCGAAGCCTTGAAGCTGGAAGTTGTTGTGGAAGGCGTCGAGACCTTTCTGCAAGCTCGCTATTTTGTCGATATGGGAAAGACAGTTCTTGCGCAAGGATGGCTGTTCGGACGTCCCGTTTCGGCTGAAGTGCTGAATCGTTCGCTCACCGAAGATGCACAGGGAATTGCAGATTTTAAAAGGAAAAAGGGACCAATTCTATACATGCCATCTGCCGTCAACGATGGTACGACGTGAGGCGTTCGCTTCATCCGCTTTGAAGTTGGGCAGATAGAAAAGAATGTCGTTGACTCTTTAGGATTTCAAAGACATAACGCTCGTAGACACTAAGGGAGATTGAATCGCAATGCCTTCAAAAATCGGAAAAGCTAGTTCTTATCCCCTCCGGTTGCCGCAAACAATGCGTCGAGAACTCACCGCATTAGCCAAGAGGGAGGGGATTTCAATCAATCAACTTATCAGTCTGGCTGTCGCGGAAAAGATCGTCCGGTGTCAGCAGCGACCTGTTCTGGGGCACGCCGCTGACGTCAATGCTCCGACGCTTCACGAACTCAATCGCCGCCAACAATTGGAAACGCATGAACCTGTTTTCAGAGCATCGTTCGAACTGGAATCCGCGCAACATCATGAAAACCTGGTTGCCTTAGGGATGCCCATGACTCTGAAGAAGACTGTAGACTGAAGCGCGTCAACAACGGCCTGAGTTTGCTATGGTCGCTGTTTCATTGGGTCGGAGCAATTCGTAGCGCTGATTTGAGTCTCGCTTTGAAATCGCGCCAGGCAGGAGGGGTGAGATCACCGCTGACTCTAATAATGGTCGGGGCGGAGGGATTCGAACCCCCGACCCTCTGCTCCCAAAGCAGATGCGCTACCAGACTGCGCTACGCCCCGACGCTGCTTTCTGATTGTATCGCGGAACGCGCGCGACTCAACATGGGCGAATCTGCGGCCCTAGTGCTGAATAAGCCACGCGAGAAGCCAGATTACAAGCAGGATTGGTACGGCGAAAATGAGCGCCATCGCGCACGCCAGCCCGATGAGAAAAGTCCAGTCTTTCCACGTATGCCGCCGTGGCTCACCGAGGTGGCGCTGCAGGAGCAGATAGTTGCGGCGGTTGGCCTTCCATCCAATGTCGAATGCGTCGCCAAGAACCGGGATGGAGCCGACCAGCACACCGATGCCAAGGTTGACGCCCATTCGCATGAGGGTGACATAGGGAACGCCGCGAATCCACGCGGCGATGGGAATGATGAGGGATAGCAGTCCGGCGAGCACGTCTCCTAGACCCGGAACGAGGCCGATGATGCCGTCGATGCCGAATCGGATCCTTGTGAAGGGAATGCGGAAGGCTTCATCGAGCAGGATTTCAAGCCTGTGCAGGGTCTCGTCGCGAAAGAGCCAGGTCCCGCGCCCCCAGCGGCCGGGCGGAAGGACATTGCCTTCCCGGATGGACGAGCCGGGCGGGTCGAAACGGGGCGATTTGGCGTCGGAATCGGGCATAAGCGGGCGGACCTGACGCGCCTTGAGACAACTGTTTCGATGCTACAATCGGAGAGGCACATGGCGGCTATAGTTCAGCGGCAGAACGCCTGACTGTGGCTCAGGATGTCGAGGGTTCGATCCCCTCTAGCCGCCCCAAGTTGCACTCGCCCAGGAGCCCCTGGATAGTCTTTGACGAGCCCCGTGAGCGCTGACTCTTCCCAAAAAGTAATGGATGCCGTGGCCGCTGCCATGCGGAAGGCGGGTTTGCGCCCCTTTGAGCCGCGGCGCGGACTTACCAACGGGCACCTGCAGACCATTGTCGGCAATTATCTGCCGCGCCCCCGGTTTCACTCCACCGCAGTAGCAGAAACGGTGGAGGTTGACCCTGTGGATGGCAGCCGCGTGGTTTGCTATTGCGATTGGCAGCCGCTCGCGGTGCGAGCCGATCGGTTGACGGTGATCCTCGTTCACGGGCTTGAGGGGTCATCGCAGTCACAATACATCCGGGGGCTGGCGGCGAGAGCACTTGCTGTGGGCTGCAACGTGATTCGCATGAACATGCGCAATTGCGGCGATACGGACGAATTGACTCCGACGCTCTATCATTCCGGGCTTTCGTCGGATGTGGCCGCGGTGATGCGCCACTATGCCGGGCAATTTGGATTGGAAAGGGTGGCGCTTATCGGCTATTCGATGGGCGGCAACCTCGTGCTCAAATTGGCGGGGGAGTGGGGAAGCGCCGCGCCGCTCTGCGCGGTCGCTACGGTTTGCCCGGCCATCGATCTCGCGGCTGGTTCCGATGCGTTGCATGAGCCCGTGAACCGGTTGTACGAGCGGCATTTCCTGCGCGGGCTGATGCGGCGATATCGGCGCAAGGCGGCGATATTTCCTCAAATCTTCAAGATTGATGGCGTCGGAGTGATTCGCTCGCTGCGGCAGTTTGATGACACGATCGTGGCCCGCCACTGCGGGTTTCGCGATGCTGACGACTATTACTACCGTGCAGCAAGCGCGCGCGTTGTCGACAAGATAGCGATCCCCACGCTGGTAATCCGCGCCGAGGATGATCCCTTTGTTCGCCTGACACCGGAGACGCGCGCTGCGCTGCATGCAAATCCCAATATTCTGCTGGTCGAGACACGGCATGGAGGCCACTGTGCGTATCTATCGCGCGATCGCGGCGATGACATCCATTGGGCCGAGGCCAGCGTTATCCGCTACGTGATGCAGTTTGCCCCGGCCGCCCAAATAGCAGACGGATCGAATGGAGGCTGATTGGGAGTTCGAGGTTGGGGGCGATGCACCCATCATCGAGGCGCACTGGCCGGGATTCGTCAATCTGCGCGCCGATCCGCGCCGAGTTGTTGAACTGCCAGAAGCGCAGCAGCTTCAGGGTCTTGCGGATGCGCTCGCGCGCATGAATGCGACGAATTCCCCGGTGTGGACCTCGAAGACCGATGTTTTCGACCCGGGCCCGTTGGATGCAGACGAACTCGACGCTACGCGCGAAGAAGCGCAACATGCGATCGCCTGTTACGTTGACCTGCTCATGCGCAGCGATCAGAAATGGAATTTCCCGTTCAAGGCAGAGCGGTCCTGCAGGGCTTTGTGTGACCGACTGCAAGAGATACCGCTCCGGTGCTGCCGAGTCGACCTGGTGATTCGCCAGGCGCATATCCGGCCAGATGTGAATGACCTGGGCGCGACTGCATATCTCACCGCGTGCGGTCGGTCGAAGGCTGATGCGAGGGCTCGCCTCGCAGAGTGCCTGGCAGCGTTCGCCGCGGCGATTGTGACCTTGCCGGAGTGATCGCTGCGGATGGTGAGGATGTTGCAGTTTCCCGGCAAGATCGTTCAAAGTTACAATGGAGGAAACGCGGGCGAGTAGCTCAATCGGATAGAGCACCGGCCTTCTAAGCCGGGGGTTGTGGGTTCGATTCCCGCCTCGCCTACCACTAAATCGCACTCCCTTCCTTTTCAATTACTTAGCTATATTCTGAATCATCATTCTGGCTTTTGACCGTTGGCCGAAAAATCGTGCAAAACTCCACAAGCGTGGCGGGAGCCAATGACAATGTGACACGCCGACTCCGGCGAACCACACCAGGCCGAATGCTGCTGAGGTCCGCACGATAGCGCAGGCTGTAATCCACCCGGAACGCGCCGAACGGGATCTTACGCCGGTCCGAGGACGCTTCCAGGTCCATCAAATTATTCCATCCTCAAAGCCCTCACGGGATTTATGGAGGCCGCACGCCGTGCGGGAATGATTCCAGCAACGAATACCGCCACAGCCAGGATCACAATTGCGCCAGCCATCACGTTGAAATCGGCGCTAGTGATCTCGTAAAGCTGAGACTTCACAAATCGTACGCAGACTAAGGCAAAAGGGATTCCGATCGCCAGCCCAAGCGCGGCTTGCATCATCGCTCCACGCATCACCATCGCAATCACACCGCCGCGCTCGGCACCGAGCGCCATGCGGATACCAATCTCCGGTGTCCGCCGCACAACGGAATAGGCAGTCACGCCGTACAAGCCAATGATTGCCAGCAGCAGCGCCAATGCGCCAAACAGCGTCGACAGTCGCGAGACCATGCGCTCCTCGGTAAATCGATCGGCAATCTGCTCGTTGAAAGTCTGAAGCTGCGCGACCGTCAGGTTTGGATTGATGGCCGCAAGCGTGGCCCGGACAATGTTTTCCATGTCGTTCATCGGATGATCAGTAGCAATCACAATCGATCCCAGATAGAGCGAATCGTCTTTTTCAATCGGCGCTTTCGCGCTTCTCGGCCGCTGCATCATCGGGACGAAGTACATCAGGTGATCCTTCTTGCGAACGCTGGTGTAGACCGTATCCTCCACCACTCCGACGATCTCAAAATCTCCAGTTGAATCTGGTCCAGGATGTCCAAAATGGCGTCCGATCGGATTCTCTCCTGGCTTGAATAAGTCTTTGACAAATGTCTGGTTCACAACGGCGACTGTGGTAGAGGCCGGCGAATCGCGCGCGTTGATCCCGCGTCCCATCACCACTCGCGTTCCGACAGAATCGAAATACTCCGCATTCGCGCGAATGACTGACGCTCCAACATTAAGAAAGGGCTGTCCCTGTACCTGTACGCCCCAGCCGTTGTTGTTGTCTTCCATCGGCGTGTACGAAGCGATGCCCACTTTCATCACGCCCGGCAGCGCATGGAAGCGCTCCTCCATCGTCCGGTACAGCGCCTCCAGTTGGATTTGCGTATAGCCCGCGGTTTGAGGATTGATGTGCACGATATAGCGGTTTCTCGCGTCGAGCTTGAGATCTGTGCCCTCAAGTTTTTTCAGGCTCTGCAGGAACAACCCAGCCACAACCAGCAGCACCAGCGAAAGTCCAACCTGAACCACGACCAGTCCGCGCTGTAAAACCGAGGCACTCGCCGCAGTCGTTCGCCTGCTGTTCCGCACCGCATCGATCGGACCCGCCTGGGCTGCAATCCACGCCGGCGCCACACCGAAGAGAACCCCCGTCAGCAGCGACAGACCACACGCGAACTCCAGAACTGAGAGCGAGGGGCTAGTGTGGATTGGTATGTTTTCCGCTCCGGGGAAAGCCAACATCAGAAGCATGCGCGCCCCCGCATAGGCGACGCCAAGTCCGGCGATGCCGCCCATTCCCGCGAGCACGATACTTTCTGTAAGTAATTGACGAATGATTCTTCCGCGCATGGCACCCAGTGCGGCGCGCATTGAAATCTCCGCGCGCCGAGCCATGCCACGCACCAGCAGGAGGTTTGCAACGTTGGCGCAGGCAATCAATAGCACGAGACCTGCAATCCCCATCAACAGATGCAGTTTGGATCCATACCACTCCTGCATCGCCTGAATTCCCGCACCGCCCGGCGTCAGCACGACGCGCACTTTCGCCAGCGTTCTCTTTCCCTGCTCCGATGAAAACTCTCCGTTCGTTGCCAGTGCCTGCTGCAACAGTGCCGTCACCTTTTTTTGCAGGGGAGCGATCGCGACCCCCGGCTTGATGCGACCAATGATGTATAGCCAATCCTCTTCGGGATCGTGAACATAGGGGGAATTCGCCAGCACCGGCATCGCCTCGATCGGCAGGTAGAATTCCGCTGGATTGACCGACATGCGGTCGCCGTAGAAGCCTTCGGGCACAATGCCAACAACCGTAACCGGCTTTGTATTTATCCAGAATGTGCTTCCAACCACCGAGGCATCGCCCGCGTAATTGCGCTGCCAGGCCTCGAAGCTCATCACTGCTGTGGTGGGCGCGCCCTGGGTATCGTCTGCATCCATCAGCAAGCGGCCTGCCCGCGCCTGAAGCGCAAATGTGCGGAAGTAGTTGCCGGAAACAAACTCGGCGGCAACTGAGCGTGCGGCGACCTGCGTGCCGTCGCGCCTCGCGATAATCGTGCGACCCCAAAAACCGGCCTGCATCGCCGCAAGCTCTTCAAATTCCGGAGCATTTTTCTTCAGTTGTTGATACGTGTCGGTCGAGAACATGGCAAAGTCGCCATCCTGCCGATTCCCCGAACCGACGCAGCAATCGTTGTTATCGCCAAGGCGCACCAGCGATCCAGGATCGGCAACAGGCAGCTTTTTCAAGAGCACTGCATTCACGAGCGTGAAGATCGCAGCATTTGCTCCGATTCCCAATGCCAGGGTGAGCAGCACTGTAATTGTGAATGCCGGCGTCCTGCTTAGCTGCCGCAGCGCATAGCGAATATCCCGGGCTGTCGTTTCGAGAAATGTAATGCCACGTGATTCTCGACAATCCTCTTTGACATGATCCATGGCGCCGAACTCGAGCCGGGTTTGCCGCAAGGCGTCCTGGCGCGTGAGGCCGGATCGAACCAGCTTCTCCACCTGCTGCTCAACATGAAATTGCAGTTCGTCGTCGAGTTCGTTCTCAACGGCGCTCCGCCGAAACAGAGATCGAAAACGGAAAATCAAATCGCTGAGCATGCCGATTCTCCTAAGCCGTTCCCAGAACCTGGGCAACAGCGGCCGTCAGTTTCGCCCAGGCGTCTGTCTCTACTTCAAGTTGCTGACGCCCGTTCTTCGAAAGCTCGTAGTATTTAGCACGGCGGTTGTTCTCCGACGTTCCCCAGTTAGCCTTGATCAAGCCGCGACGCTCCAGCCGGTGAAGCGCAGGGTACAGCGAGCCTTGCTGAATCCGCAGCGCGTCACTCGATAGCTGCTGGACACGCTCAGAAATGGCCAGCCCATGTTGGCTGCCGAGGGCAAGCGCCCTGAGAATCAGAAGATCCAGTGTTCCTTGTGGAAGATCAATATGCTCGCCGGTCATGCTTCCCTTTCGCTTCTACATGAACGGTACGGCACTTCTTGTAGAAGTGCAAGGGGAACGATCGATATTCTTGAAATGGATCTTTCGCTGTGCTGAAGCAATTGGGTGACTGGCGTCGGTTCGCGGTATATAAGGGATCATGATGAAAGCCCTGATTACGCCACGAGCAATGCGGCATAGGAAGCGGCGCAAACAATGCGCCCAACAATTCGTCGCTCAACGACCGCTTCGATGCCAGGGGAACCGGGGCACCCGGCTCTGAGAAAGAACTGGAAATCAGGTCCGATTCGTGCGGTAATCGAGACAGGCAACAGTTGCGTCACAGATACGCAAATGATTGGACAAGTTGAGTTGATGAACAGGTCGGCACTGAGCAAGACATTCGCTTCTGGCTTTCCCCCCGGTGCGGGACTAAGTCCCGGCGAGACCGCATCCGGCTTGAGCTGGAGCCGGCGCGAATTTCTGCGCAATACAGCCGGGCTTGCTCTGGGGGCCACGCTCGCCGGTGCAAGTCCTTTCCTGCACGGAGAGACCGCCCGCAAAAAGCGAAAGGTTATCGTCGTTACCTTCGGCGGGGGCGCCAGAGACCAGGAGACCTTCGCGCCCGAAGGCCAGGAAAACATTCCCCACATGCTCAACGAGCTGGTTCCTCAGTCGAGCTTTTTTACGCACGTCACCAATGACGGAATCCTCGGACACTACGTTGCGACGGCTAGCCTCACGACCGGCGTCTACGAAACTCTCAATAACTTTTCCGCTGTTGCCCCGGAGCATCCCACCGTCTTCGAATACTTTCGCAAGGACCTTAAGCGTCCCGCTTCCGATACGTGGGTCGTCGCACCCAGCAACGGTTTCAACCGCATCGGCGAAAGCGATTGCCGATCATATGGTCCAGGAACAGGCGCCACCGTCATCCTTCCAAAGCATCTGCTCAGCGCTGCAAACTCCGGCGGCACCGCGGACTTTGACCATTTGCTCCGCGACAACTACGAGAATCCGCTCTACACGCCCCAACTCGGCGGCGGCGAGTTTGAATTGCAACAACTCGACGGCATCCTTCGGCTTTCTGTCACAGACTTCATGGCGCATGCGCGAACGCTCTCCAGCCCCGATGAACTTTCCGTATACATCGCCAAGCGCCTCATGCAGCAGGAGGCGCCAAGCCTTCTGTGGATCACGATGCACGACATCGACGTGGCCCACTCCGGCGCGTACTCGCTCTACATCGAAGGCATTCGGCGTACGGATCGCCTCTGCGCAGAACTGTGGAAGGCAGCTCAGGAGAATCCCGAATACGCAGGCAACACGACACTCTTCATCCTTCCTGATTTCGGACGCGACTCTGACTACGATGCCGGCGGCAACGGATTCCAGCATCATCGCACCGGCGACGTCGCGAGCCGCACTACATGGATGATGGCGCTCGGAGCAGGCGTTCGCGAGGGTGTGATCTTCAATGAGCCCATGCAGTCCATCGACCTGGTGCCGAGCCTCGGCGCAATCATGGGCTTTTCACCTGCCCAGTCGCAGGGCAAACCAATCAAGGAACTCTTGTAGCCATGTTGCCGCGCAATCTCCAGCCCGAGAATTTCACGGCGTATCCGCCGGAGGCCAGAAAACTTGTTATCGATCACATCGAGGTCATCCGGCAACTTCCCATCACATTCCTGCCCAGCCTGTTGCGTGAGGTCATTGAGTACGACTTCAAATTCCCAGCGGAACGCGCCGGAATCGATGAGGAGTTTTCGACAATGGCCGCGCTCTCTCCGTCGCAATCCAGGGATTGGTTTCAGGCGTTCCAGTCCATCTCGATCTCTTCAAAGCTCGAAAACTTCGATTGGATCAATTCACCCGCGCAATTCATTGAGCAACAATCCGCTTACCTCTGGGGCACGCACCAGCTCGATGCCTTTCGCAAAGCTGCGACCGAGTATGGCGCGCGCTTGCAAGGAGCCATCGCACAGAAACCGCTTGTTACACAGAGACTCGGCGTTGCAGTCATTGGCCAGGGTGTTTCCAACTACGATGAGCCGTTGTTTCGCAACCTGCGCTCACACGGCACCTACTTCGACCAAATCAAACCCGAGAATGGTCTGCAACTCCTTCTTGCGGCGGCAACCGCGCGCGCCGACGCCCATCCCGTTTCTTTCGGCCACTGCTATATCGATGGCGGAGCTGAAGCAGAACACAGTCCGGCTCTGACCTGCGTCTCGTACCAGGGCATGCAGGCCATGCGTGCGGCCCTGTTGAGAGATATGCAAGGGCAGATCAATCGCCCAGGCATGGGCCCTGAAGAGTTACGTACACATCTTGCCCGGATGAATCCTTCCGATCTGGGCTCGCGCGATACTGGCAGTGCAGTCCTGGAGCGCTTCAAGCTAAAAATCCTCACCGAGGGCTCGGGCACACAAATCTTTGCCACTACATTTGCCCAGTGGGCAACCCGCGAAGCCTTGCGCCGGGCCGAGCCGCTTACTTTACTGGTCCGCTTTGCGCCGAGGCAGCGGCAGCGCCCCATGAACGAGTTGCTCTCAAATGCTGGCGGAACCCCCGAGCTCGACCCAGCGGGCTCGCTCATCGATGCTGACATGGGCGCCTACTATCACTGGATCAATCAGCAGCGGCTTCAGGGATACGACCGATCCGCGTTCCTGGTGTGGTTCGAAGGCCACAGCCAGGCTCTCGTGATCGCTCCTACCTTACCGCGGGGAACGCAATCAAGCTCATCGCTGGACCTTGGGCAGCTTCTAGCACTGGCTGTCAGCTAAGCCCAAGCTTTCAGTGGTGTATGCACTGTTAGTCCCTCTTTCCGCTGGTATATTTCCCATGGGTTGGAATCGGGCTTTTCTCATTGCCAAATGTGTCATCTCAGAAGGGAGTCGTCCACTGATCAGACGCGACTTTATCAAGATTGCAGGCGCGGTGTTGGCCTCAACCGCATTGTCCCGTTCGCAAGCACTTGCCCAAGTGGCGGAACAGGCGCCGTGTGGGTGCGCGCAGGCGAAGTGCCTGGCGTTCTCAAACTCGCCGCAAAACATCCTCGCCTTGGTGTGCAGAAAATCGAGATCAGCCTGGTTTCCGCTCCGGCAGAGCAGGTTTAGTCTTCCGCAAAACGTAAAGCGGCTCGATTGGACGACGCCCTAAATGCGATTGGCGTTGTCAATCCAGGCAGGAGGCCAGGCTTGCGCCCCGTTAAATGCTTTCCACTTTTTTGTTTCTGAGCGACTGGCCAATGTGAATCGGGGGGTAATCGCACTCGGCGAAAACCCACTCCCTGTCCTTCCCATCGACAAGATTTCCATCAAACAGAATTACTGTCTTGCAATGCCCGCATCGGAACCCAAGGTGTCCTCTGTCCCAGGTCGTCTTCTTGTACCAACCGAGGTCGATCTGCGCCACTTTCAGAGTGCTCTTGCAGCTTCCGCACACGACCTTTTGTGCCCACTCGGGGCCAACTGAAACGATCTCCATGGGTAGCTCCTCTTGTAGTTTTGAAGTCTCCGCTCCGTTGGGTTTCTGGACCGATCTTAGGCAGCAGCGAGGCGAAACACACGCGGCGATGTAACCGATCGAATCCTCTCCTGTCCGGGTGGTAGGGATTGTAATTCACCGCGATACGCTTGGGACAACAGGATTCCGAGAGGCTTGAGATTTCTGCGAATCCTGTGTCCACGGAGTCGTAATGCAGTCTGGCGACTGCATCAACCCTGGTATTGTTCGTCGCTCACCTTTTCGAGCCAATCGACTGTCTTGCCATTGAGCTTTTCCTGAATGGCGAAGTGTGTCATCGCCGTGGCAGGCGATGCGCCGTGCCAATGCTTTTCTCCCGGCGCAAACCAGATGATGTCGCCCGGCCGAATTTCCTCGACCGGCCCGCCTTCGCGCTGCGCCCTGCCAAACCCTGACATGACAATCAGCGTCTGCCCAAGCGGGTGCGTATGCCAGGCCGTGCGCGCGCCGGGCTCAAACGTGACGCTGGCTCCGACCACGCGCGCAGGATCGGGCGCATTGAAGAGCGGATCGACGCGCACGGTGCCGGTAAACCAGTCGGCCGGCCCTTGACCAGAAGGCTGCGCGCCGCTTCGTACGATTTCCATAATCTTCACTCCTCGTCCTTTGGATAACAGGGCTCGAATCACGGATTGCGAGCCCCTGGTCTGCAATCACTCCGATTTCAGTGAAGCCATATCGATTGAAAAGCGGTACTTCACATCGGACTTGATGACACGCTCGTAGGCTTCGTTGACTTTCTGAATCGGGATCACCTCGACGTCGGAGATGATGTTGTTCTGTCCACAAAAGTCGAGCATCTCCTGGGTTTCGGCGATGCTGCCGATGAGCGAACCGGAGAAGCTGCGGCGTGCGAAGATCAGGCCAAAGACCGAAACCGGAAGCGGCTTTTCCGGTGCGCCCACCATGGTGAGGTTGCCGTCACGGCGAAGCAACTGGATATAGGCGTTGACATCGTGCTCGACGGCTACGGCGTCGAGAATGAAATCGAAGCTCCCCGCATGTTTGGCCATTTCATCAGCATTTTTCGAAATAACAACTTCGTCTCCTCCAAGGCGCAGTGCATCGTCTTTCTTCCCGGGGGATGTGGTGAAGACAACGGTGTAAGCGCCGAGAGCGTGCGCGAATTTCACGCCCATGTGGCCGAGCCCGCCGAGACCGACCACGCCAACTTTCTTGCCCTTCGTCACGCCCCAGTGCCGCATGGGTGAATAGGTGGTAATGCCGGCACACAAAAGTGGCGCCGCACCCGCAAGGTCGAGATTCGATGGAACGGAGAGGACAAAATTCTCGTCTACGACGACGCTGTCGGAATAACCACCGTACGTCACGCCTCCGAGATGCTTGTCGGGAAAGTTGTATGTGAGAATCAGATTTGGGCAGAACTGCTCCAAGCCTGCCCGGCACTCGGGGCAGGTCCGGTCCGAGTCGACGAGGCAACCCACAGCCGCGAGATCGCCCTGCTTGAACTTCTTCACTGCGGAACCGACCTTGGTCACCCGGCCAACAATCTCGTGACCCGGAACGCATGGGTAAACGGTGGGCATCACGCCGCTCCACTCATTGCGCGCCTGGTGAACATCGGAGTGGCATATTCCGCAGAACAAAATCTCAATTTGAACGTCGGTCTCAGTCGGATCGCGGCGTGCGATGGTGGCTTGAGCAAGGGGTGATGTTGCATTGGCAGCAGAGTATGCTTTTGCGTTGTACATAGACCTCACTTTGCATGTTTGGAATCACGTCGAATCGAAGATACGCGATTTGGATTAAAGATGCGCAAACGTTCGTCGCCCGGACTTCGTTGAGTCCGCCCAACACAAGCATGCGCGACAACGAGCTAATCCGGCAAGCAACGCCGCACGTTGAACAGACTATGCGACCGAGCGGAAGCAGCGGTATCTCAATCCTTCCTAATTATTGCCTGATCCTGTCCGTGGTGGATTTTTGTGCACAAGGCTGAAAGGGATGGCGCCTCTTCGTTCTTCTTCGCCGGTCAAGCGCCACAAATAAAACGGGCCGGGAGAGTGCCTCCCGGCCCGTTTCGGTTCAGTTGGAGTTTAGAAGCTAGCCCGCATGCCGAACTCCATCTTGCGAGGAATATTGGTCTGGCCGCTCTGAACGCCCCATGTGGTTGAGTCACCCAGGTTCATTGCTGGATCGCCGAGGACATTGTGGTTGAAAACGTTGGTGAAGATCACTGAGAACTTGAGCGCAACGCTTTCGTAGACTTTGACGCTTTTCTCGACGCTCATGTCGACGTTCCAGTAAGGCGTTCCGGAGATTGGACCGACTCCGGGATTCTTGGAGTCGATGCCCAGGATGGGAGCGCGAACCTGGTTCCAAACCGCTTCTGGATCTTTGAACATGTTGACGGCGCGACTGCCCGAACCAGCTGTTGCCGTTCCTACGCCGTTCGACCCTGCGACGTTATAGTGCGAAGAATTGCCGCCGGTGTACTTGCTGGTGAAGACGCATTGCTCGTTTGTGAAGTAGTTGTTGGCGTCGGCGGAGCCAAAGGATTGACCATCGCTGATGGTGTCACAATAAAGTGGCTCGCCGCTGCCTGCGGTAAAGATCGGGGCAAGCGACCATCCGCCGACCACTCGGCCGAGGATGCCCTGCTGGCCCTTGTAGAAAGGCTCCTGCCAAACCATGTAGGAGTTGTAGACGAACTTGCGGTTGAACGCCTGTTGTCCATACATCTTCGAGAGGTCGAAGGCGTCGTTGGGAGTGTATTCGCTGGTTGCCTGCACAAACGCGCCTGTTCCAAGAGCTTTGCTGTAGGTGAAGTTGTTGTGCATCAGCAGCCCATGGAAGTTCTGGGTCGTCAAGGTGAGGAACAAGCCGTTGTAGTTGCCGTAACCGGTGCTGGCGTTGAGAGCCAGACCGCTTGACGCAATGGCGGGGTGGGTCGCGGTCCCATTGTTCTGCATCGTGGGGGCGCCGAAGTTGAAGTTGCCGCCGTCAAGATCGGACCACAGACCCCAAACAGACTGGGAGGTGAGGTTGTCGAACTCTTTGGCGACCACAGCCGCTGTGCAATTGGCATATCCGGTGCAATAGCCGGAGGCCGCGAGTGAACTTTCAAAGAACGGCTGCGCGGGGACGCCCGATGGAACGCCCGCGGCTCCGCATGCTGCTGCTGATTTGGCGCATCCCAATGCTGTTTCCAAAGCCGCATAAGCGGATTTGAAATCCTGGCCGCCAGAGACCATCATGTAGGGCACGACGTTGAGGTTGTAAGGCTGGTATTCATGTTGAATCCGGCGCCCGATGTAACCAACTTCCAAGGTGTTCTGACGGTTGATCTGGCGTTGGATGGTGAAATCGAAAGTGTCAGAGACGTTTGGCCGGAAGTCTGGATCAAGACCCTCCGCCGCCGAGCTCTCGCCGTTGTTATAACCCGGATAGACCGGTTGCGGGAGTGTAGGGCTGGCTGCCGCGAGGGGGGCTGAGTTTCCATCCACACCAATGCGGAAGGCTGTCGTGGCAGTTGGGTTGTCGGGACCGCAGGCTCCGGTTGCCAGTGCCTGGGTGCATTGCACTGGCTGGATCAATCCGACGCCCAGCAGGGGCACGAGGACCAGATCCACACCATTCAGTCGCCCGTAGACGCGGGCATACCCGCCACGAATGACAGTACCTTCGTGACCAAAAAGCTTGCTTCCCAGTCCGTCGCCCGCGAAGCGCGGGTTCCATGCCACGCCGACGCGCGGACTGAATGATCCGTAGAACGGGTTGTATGGGTACTTGCTTCCTTTGCCGACGTTGCCGACTAGGGCAAAGCCGAGTTCAGGGTTATAGACCTGGCCCTTGAGGGCGGCGGCCTTCTTCTGCGCGAGGTAGTCGAGGGTTTTGACCGGTTCGTCGGCTGAATCCACCAGCACGGTCTGCTTGCCGCTGGCTTCCGTCGGCGGCATCTCCAGGGTCCACCCCAGGCCGTAGCTCAGAGTGAAAGAGGGTTTCATGTGCCAGGTGTCGCTGAAGTACACGTTGTAGTAGGGAATGGTGCTCTGATCGAATGCGTGCGTGAGCGGCGGGTTCAGGGCCAGCGTTGGTCCGGAACGGGTGTAAGCCACCTGGGCTGCAGTCACAATTCCGAGCGCTTCAGCCGCAAGGCGATTGGCCCCTCTGGTTGTGGGATAGCCGCCTGACAAGTCTGAAAGGTCGACGCTCCCCGCGCCAGTTCCTCCACTCGACCCGAGCTGGTAGGTGGGGGTGAAGTTAATGCCGCCGCCATTGTCAGAGCGCTGGTGGAAGTTGAAGTTGTGCTGGTATTGGCCACCGAACGTGATCAGGTGGTTGCCTTTAACCAGGGTCAGGTCATCGCGGTAGAACTGGTCCTGGCCGTCCCAGAAGCGGGTGCGGACTGACTGTGTGTTGACGTTAAACGGCGCAAGCGGAGTGGCCGTTTCACCGCCCGGCTCCAGGGCTCCGCCGAGTCCCGAGATCTGCGGGGGCGCATTCTCGTCGGCCCACGACCAGTAGTTGCGGAGATAGCTGAAGTGGAAGTCGTTCGTCAGAGACGACGTAATGTTCGTAGTGAGTCCAGCCACGTAGTACCACGGCTGCTGCGGACGGCTGGCGACGGAAGTCGCTTGACCCAGTTTGTCGCCGGTGAAGAATCCTCCGATGTCAATCTGGCTGGTCGAAGCCTGTGTCAGCTTGTAATAGCGATAGCTGGTCATGAAGTGCCACCTGTCGCTGAAGTCATGGTCGAGCCGGCCGACGAGAAAGTTATCCTTTGTCGGGAGATTCAAGTTGCCCTTGAATTCGTACTGATTTACGCCATCGCACGTTTCCGAAACGAAAGCGGGACAGCCGGCGGCCCCATCCGGTTCGTACTTGTTCCACATTTGCTGGACGATCGGGTTGATGCCGATGTGGCGCGGATCGATGTCGGCGAGATTGTAGGTCGTGCCACCAAACGTGATGAGTCCGTTCTTCAGATTTGGCGAGGGCACTGCGCGCTTGTAGATTGTGGAGTTTGGGTAGCGATATCCCTGGTAAAGCGCGAACAAATAGGTCTTGCCGCCCATGAAGTGTGGAAGGATGGGTCCACCCCCGCCGCCGCCGAATTTGCTGTAGTGAAAAGAGGGAGGAGGCGCATATGAGTCGCCAACTCCATGCGAGTTGTTATCCCAGGTGTTGGCGCTGAAGTTGTTGTCGAGGTAGTACTCGTAACCGGTGCCGTGCCACCTGTTCGTGCCGCGCTTGGTCACAACTTCAACCTGCGCGCCAGCCGAGTTGTTAAAGTCGGCGGTCTGGTTGGTGGCGTTCACCTTGAATTCTTCCACGCTATCCTGGGGCGTCGGCATCACGCCGGTTGCCCCTGCCGCGACGTTGCGATTCTGGTTCGCGATACCTGTTGGATCTCCGGCAAACGATCCCGTGTAGACCGACATGCTGCCGTCCATGTCATTGGTGTTGTTTCCGCCGTCCAGTGAAAACGTGCTTTGGTCGACGACCGTGCCCGCCACGCTGCCGTCCGGGCTGACGCCCACCTGCAACGTTGTGAAAGTTCCGGCATCATGGAGGAGGCTGGGAAGCTCTGCGATCGCTTCCTGCTCCACTGTGCTGCCGACCGTCGCGTTCAGAGTCTGAAGATCGGTTCCGGCAGCCTGCACTTCAACGGTTTGCTGCGCGCTGCCGACATGCAGTTTGAAATTTGCAGTGGTTTGGGTGCCAACCTGTACGGTTTGATTCGCAATCTTGTTGAGTTCGAATCCGGACTTGCTCGCGGTAATGATGTAATTGCCCGGCGCAACGTTGACAAAGGCATACTGGCCGGTGTGCCCTGAGACCGTTGTTCGGGTGTCGTTCGTTGAAGGATCGGTGAGAGTGACGGTTGCGTCTGGAACTACGGCACCGCTCTGATCTGTAACCGTACCGACGACTGTACCCGCATTTGTTTGCGCTAATCCGAATGTCGCGCCGATACAACACAGAAACAATACGAGCGCGATCGCTCGCATTGAGAATCGTAATTGAAGCTGCGTCATGAAGCTGCCCCTCCAGGTAGTTGAATTGAGTCCCATGCCGGGACACACAAATTGCAAAAGCTCGACGATTCAAGTGAATCGGCGGCTCTGCATATGACCGCAACGATAAAGATGTTCCGGCGCTCCCCATTTGGCCCGTCTCGAAGGTCGAGAGCTTTGAACCGAAGTCCGGGAAACGCGCAAAAATCCTGAATCGCTGAGATATTCCGTTCCAAATGACCGCTTACAAAGCCTGATGCGCGAAAATAACGAATCTTGCTCGCGGGTCGTACCCCGGAGTCTTTGAGGTTCGTTACTTAATTGGAACCGCGGAAGTGATACGGTTCCGGGGACTTCACGATCAGCCTTGATCTACTGCACACGAACGCTTGGTGCGCTGGAAAATGTCAGAACTGCAAATGCCATTTCATGCGTGGGAAACGTCGTTGTGAATCTGTTGATTCGAAGTAGATCGAACGTTGTTGTCGAACGGCGGGGAACCGTTTTCCGTCGGCCAGTCGCCTCGGAACATGGCGGGGAGGCTGCCGAAAGTTGCTCCAAAGTATCACGGAATTGTCTTCTATTCAAGGAAGATTCACAAAAGAAATCCTGTTTTTCGTAGGAATTAAGGTAGTCCGCTTTCGCAGCGAGGCGCTGGAGTGCCCACCGAAGCTGAAACGAAGAAGGAGAATCCAGAGAGGCCACATTGGAAGGGTTGCTGGAGGGGCTTGCTCCGGCGATGGCCGTTGACCACCCAGAAATCTCATAAATCGATTCTGCTAAACGCCCGTGTAGATTTGAAGCGGCGCCCAGAAGAACGGCTTGCGAAACTCTCCCTTGGAATGCAGCAGGGTGAGCTTCGCCTGGCGCAGGGCTTCGGCGGGACTCTTTCCGTCTTCGAGGCC
The DNA here is from genome assembly GCF_035317045.1 of Occallatibacter sp. Lineage (GTDB taxonomy): Bacteria > Acidobacteriota > Terriglobia > Terriglobales > Acidobacteriaceae > Telmatobacter. The sequence continues at coordinate 32,744 of NZ_DATHHT010000033.1, read as the reverse complement.
CTGGTACATTGAGCCCATCAGGCGCGGAGTCGATTCCTCACTCACCTCCCAGAGCGCACCGATTACATGGTGCGCACCAGCCCGCAAAAATGCCCATGCGAGACCCACCAACCCTTCCCCCGCGTAGGAGCGGGTTCCACTCCCATAGCAAGCTGAGATAGTGACCAGGCGGGCATGGATGGGATGCTTCATGATGTCCCGGGCGTGCAGTTTGAAGGAGTCTGCTTCCGCCGTCGAGCGGGAGAGGATAATTGCCGAGTCGAGCGGATCGGTTCGGCTGGCGACACCATGGGCCACGAAGTGAATGTAGGCAAACTGCTGCGGCGCGCTTGTGAGATAAGACGCAGCGGTTGCCCGCTCTCGAGCAAAGGCAGTCACTTCCGAAGTGGAGAAGTGCCGTTCGATCTGCTCCATTTCCGTTGCTGCCTTTGGCAGGTCGGGGTAATCCGAGTTGGGAGAGACAGCGTCGCCCACCAGCAAGAGCTTGTCTCCGGTTCGCTCGGGCGGCTTTGCGGAAGCAAGCAAATCAAGAGACGATGCGGAGACGAGCGTCGCATCTTCAATGAAGTAATGCGGAGTCGGCTCGGGAGCGATCAGCGTTTCGAAGTTCAGTTGGCTGAGTACGCCGTCATTCAGGACTACCACCGTCGATGCGGGACGAATCAATGCGCGAACCGGCGCGACAAGCATCCGATAAAGGGCGACGCCATCCGCATTGGACGTCTCGACCGGATCGCTCAACCCGAGCAGCGCCTTGCTGTATCGTTCAACGACCGGCGCTATCTGGCCTCGTGCAGGCAGCGTGAACATGTTCGTCTTCGCCGGCGTAATCGCCCAAAGGTAGGATTCGCGCTGGCCCAGCCAGTAGAACAAAAGCGTCGCATTCGTCTGGTGTGCGATCTCGCGGGGATGGAAGGACGCATACGAAACAGACGGAGAACTGGATGCAACCCCGAGTCCCTGCTCCAGTGTGCGAGCGCGGCTGCGGTCGGCAAGCGCAAGCGCTTCGTCCGTCTTGTGATGAGCCACGAGAAAGTGAATGTAGTCGTCGTAGATGCCGGTGGCATTGGCAAGGAAGGGTAATTTGGAATCTTCATTCTTGAGCTGTGCCCGCGCGGACTCGAAGGTTGTGAGCGATGTCCGGTACATGCGATCGGCGGCGGTAGTGTTGCCTTCTCTTTCAAAGAGCTGCGCGAGAGCGTGCTCCGCACCGAGGCGCATAGAAGTTTGACTGGCGGGGTCCTTCTCGACCATGCGAAAGAGCGCCTCTGCATTCTGATCTTGGCGGATCGCTTCAGAAATTCTTGCTTTCGCGAATACGACATAGAGCACATCAAGACGATTTCCGTTGGCACGTAGCAATGGGTCGAGCTGTGCGAGGTACGTGTTCGCTTCCTCCAATTTGCCGGCGTCGACCGAGGCATGTGCTAGATCTTCCAAGGTATTAACAATGTCTTCATTGCTTTTAATCTGCTTCGCAAAGGCGAGTGCCTGGCTATAGGACTGGGTGGCTCGAACAAAATCCTCTGTGCTCCAATACACATCACCCAAGGCGGTAAGCCACCGAACTTGATAAATCTTGTCCCCGAGCCTTGTGGCGCTTTTCTCTGCCTCAACAAAGAATTCCAAGGATCTTTCGGGGTCGCCCATTTCAAAATATGCCCACCCGGTATTTCCCAATGCAACCTGGCCGATGTCTTCCCCGTCCAGAGCCAAGGCAATCGAATAGGCAGAACGCGACCAGTCCGCTGCCTCGTCGTAGTGTTCCTGTTGAAGGGAGGTTGCGCTCAGATTCAAGATTGCTGTAGCTTCCAGCCAACGGTCGCCATGTGCGCGCGCAAAATTCAAACTTTGAAAGAAAAATCCCTTTGCCTTCTCAGGCTCTCCTCGCTCGTCAGCCAGCAGTCCGCGAGCCCTGAGAACTTCGCCGCAAGCCGCGGAGGTTGTGCGCGAACAAATGTCCTCACTCTGTCTGAGCATCTGGTCAGCATTTGGAAACTGTCCCAAGCGCGCAAACGAAATGCCTTCAAGAGTGAGCTTCAGGATGGTATTGTTCAGGTCGCTCGAAGGAACGGAAAGCTCGTGAAGGACCGATAGCGACTCGGCATAGAGTCCGCGCCATACCATCGACTGTGCATCGAGCAAGCGGAATTTCCATGCCCATTCGGGTCTTGAGACAAGAGATTGTTCATACCCGAGTTCTGCTTTTTGTTGGCTTTTTTCGAGGAAGCCATGCACAAAAAGCTGCTGAGCAGTGTCATACTCTGTTGCTGCATTGAAACTGCGCACATCCCGCAGCGGGAGCGCAAATAGCAAGAGGATCAGCCACGAATAGCGAAAACGGCAAAGTGGAGCACTTCGCCATGGGTTGCCAATCTGCATCATCGTGTCAGTTAGCAGGGCGTGTCTTAGCAATCAACTGTTTCGCAGACTCCTGACGCCGGGCGGAAGAGTGCCCACTGAGCATAAAAGAGTGATCCCTCTTCCACTTGTAGATATGGTTGAATTTACTGTCAAGCGAAATCCGCGAGTCGAACTAGGGTCTCGTCCCTCCGTTCGTCTTGCCGCCGCCGCCCGTAAGGTCTCCGCCGCCCACACAGCCCATCGCCATTTCTATCATGTTCAGTGTGATCGTCGTCTTTTTCGGCGAGCCAGTGGACGGGTCGAAGTCCGCTTGTTCCAGAAGCAGCGTCGCGAGAAAGATTTTGCCGAAGTTCGGCACATCGAGCGCGTTTCCGAAGCACCGCCCCGGAAAGCCTCCCTCCGACTGGTTCACCAACGAACATTCGATCTTCCCTTGTTTAGCTGATATCGCAGGAAGTCGATTGTAACGCGAGGAGATCTCGGTCGGAATATTCTTCTGGCTCTGGATGCGATCGCGTTGTGCGGCGGTGCGCTTGATGAAATCGCGACTGCTCGTGTAGGAACCATCGTTCTTCGGCTTGTCGCCCAGTATGTTCAGATCGAGATCGACCTTGAGTGTGTGGCCCGCGATGCGCAGGTTTTCGAATCGTGTGCCCAGGAACGTGACGGTCGGAACGTATCCAATGGGCGGATGATCCGTAGAGATCTGGCAAACGATGCGATCGGCCGTCACGATGTCGAGCACGTTCAGGCCTTCGAGGACAGCAGTGGTCAGGGTGTTCCACCCGTGACCGGGTTTGTCGGAGGGGTTCCCCGCCACCTGCGTGTATGCAGACCGGAAAGATACTGCTCCTCCGAGCCTGTAATTCTCCGCATGCTGGGAGCGGTATCCGCCCCGCTCGTTGAGTTTCACGAACGTTGGAGGCTTTACCTCCTGCATGAGCGGCAACCTTAGACTGCCAGACAGGGCTACAGCTTCTGCGTCATATTCGTGATATCTCGGTGGTGCAGGGGGCATGCTTTTATCACCTTCCAAAACAAAGTTAACGCTCGTCGTCAAAGTGTACATCGAGAATGCGTCTGTCAATTTCGGTACGCGCTCCCTTGGAATCGATGCCGATGATAGCAAGCGGATACGATCCCTGCGTTAATCCGCTGCCGGGAATCACGAGTGAGACGGTTCCATCGCCATCGGATCCAGCTCTGGAGGCAGTTACCGTCCGCGTCCAAAGCTGTTTACCTTGAGGATCGTACAAATCGAAGGCAAACGACGCATAGCCGGATTCCTGCGGAAGTTCAATCGAAAGTGCCGCGCCCTTTGTGCGATCCGCCTGAACTGATGCGTGAGCCGCGCCGCGCGTTCCGGCATGGAAAGCGGTTGATGGAAGTATGCTCGGTTCGCTCTCTGCTTTCCGAAGCGCGGGGATCGTATCGAGGTTCTGGTAGGCCACGAGCGCCAGCAATGCGGCAAAGACGGGAACGGCGAAGGCCGGCCGCAGCCAGGATTGCCAATCCATCTTCTTTTTCGTTGGTCGGATGATCTCCGGTTTCCTCAGCGCCGCGGAAGCCTCGGCAATTTTAGGTAGCTCAACTTTGGCGGCACCGATAAAGGCTGCTCCCGCGCGCAGGTCTACCGCACACTCCGGGCAATCAAATGCATGCTCCTCGAATGCATCGCGGAGATCCGGCTTGAGCTCACCCAGCAGGTATCGTTCTACCGCCATCTGTTGTGTTGCTTCGTTATGATCCATCGAATCAGTTCCTCAAGTGACCCGCCCTGGTCTTCGGCAGATCTCGGTGTCAAAAGATGGTGAATTCAATCACCAAATCGTTTCAGCATGATTTGCGCCCATTCCCAGATTCATGCGTTTCAGGTACTCGACCTTGAAGTCCTGCTTGGCGCGGTGGAGGAGGACGCGAAGATATTCCCGTTCGACTCCGAATTCGCGGCAGACCTCATCCCGGTCCCGTTCGTCGAGAAACACGGCCTTCAGCAGTGAGCGATCGCGCGGCGGCAGGTCGAGCAGGATCTCCCGGACCTTCGCGCTCAACTCGCTTGACGCGATTACGCTTACGACGTCCGCGCCCTTGGCCTGCGGTTCCGGCATGCCCTCTTCGTCGAGCGACTGGCTGCGGCTCGATGACCGGTAGTGCTCCAGTAGGACGTTATTACACACCGTATTGACAAAAGCGCCGAAGCGTTCAGGCTGGCGCAGGGCGTTCTCCTTGCGGAGAATGGCAAGGACGCGCGCAAAGGTCTCCTGGCGCACGTCTTCAATCGCCTGCGGGGACTGGAGCCGCGAGCGCAATTTCAGATGGAGAAGCTCGGAGAAATACCCGACGAAATGGTCTTGGGTAGCCCGGTCTCCAGCGCAAAGATTTTCGATGTAATTTGCATCGAATGAACGAAATTGCAAAGCGTTCTCCGCCAACCCGAGAGGACGTAAGTATAGCATCGGCGTCACTTGCGCAAGGTGGCGTCGGGGATGGCGTGCGCACGAATTGTTGTGCTTTCGGGTCGGGCCCGCGATCTGCAAGGCCGGTTTTGAAATAGGCACGTGAATCACCTGCTGCTCGTTGCGGAGCCTGTTTCCTATCGTTGAGGGTTTCGATTTTCCTGGATTTCCCCAGTTCGTGTGTCCGCTGCATCGGTATGCGTCGTCAAGAGACATTACCTTCTGTTTGCTGACGCGACATCAAATCGCCGGCTGCGACTTCCGCCTGGCAGGCCCTTCTCGCAATAGCCTGCCAGTGGAAGATCAACCCGACCCAGCCAGTACTGAGCCAGATCGACAAAGGAAGAGAGAACCAAAGGCTGAAATCAGAGAAACAAATTATCCAACCGGCAACTGCACTGGTGCGGATCTTCAGGCGCAGTTGTCCCCAACGACCTGGTTGCATATTTTCAAAGGCGCCGCGTCTCACTCGCCGCACGTCGGGTGTGAGTGCGGCAACGCTCAGGATGTTGGTACCTTCCTGCATTCGTGTCACTCCGTAGTTGGGGTGCAGACGGAGCCCAGTCTCTGAGGAACTCCGTCTGCTTTGGGGGAGGACCTTCAAACTTGCGCAGTCCCCATGCTGTTCATAAAGCTGCTGCAAATCGTGCCTCAGCTGCATTGGGAATTGGAAACGATGGCGCCGCAACGGCGCGCAGTGGCGCTTCAAATGCCGTGAATGCAGGATTCGGACTTCCCAGCAAAGTGTGTCGAGCCGCCCTGGCAAAAAAGTACGCCAGAAATCGATGCTGCGGATCGGTTTTGGAGGAGGGAAATGTCGGCGCGGAGACATGCCTTTGTTTCTCGGCAGAACCCGGTCCCGACCGCTCTTCCAGCTTCGTTGCCTGCACTGTAGATTGCGGCAGCTCAATCTCCGCGGTGGTCTTCATGCCCATGGAGAAGCTCACCCGCGAATCCTTGATCTCCATATCGGATTCCAGAACATTTCCCCAGACCGGGATCCAAGTGGGGGCGCCCGCAGGCGGCGGTGAGTTCCACGAGAGAATAGCTCGCACCTTGGGGTGCAGCTTCGGAGAACCGGATTTCCCGGCGGAAACGATCTGCAGAATCACCTCGTAGGCAAGCGGTCTCGGCACAAGTGCGTCGGACACGTTTACCGAACGCATCCCCTGGTCGAGCCACTTCGCGCCGCCGTCGTAAGAAACAAAAAAGCGTACAAACTCTTCAGAGCCGTTGGTCTGCGCTACGCCTGAGTAGCCAACGGTTTGCTTGATATCGATGGTGGCGCGGAGCTGCTCGAACTGGGCGTCGTAGGCAACAGAAGAGATGCACTCGTAGGTGGTGTCTTCCTGGATCTTGAGGACAGCATTAAAGGACGTAGGTGGGATATTTCCAAAATATTTCGGGTTTGCCAGCAGCAGCGCCCGAAGCCTTTGCCCGGCTTCTTCCGGCGAAAGCTGCGCGAGCGCTATCAACTCGAGAGCGGGATGAGTTGATGGAGCGATGGGTCTGACAGCAGGGGAGTTCATTTTCCATTCCTCTCGATCTGTGGCCCCAATGAGCCATGCTCGTTCGAGCCCGGCGTCGGCATAGGGCGTCGGTTTACGAGGAATAGTGCGGCCTCCCAGTGCGCCGTTTCACCAGAACCCAAAAATTGTCGAGATGAATCCTCTAAATCAGATAAAAATGGGGCGAAATCGGTCCATTTGCCTCACCGGATCAGGGCTAATCGCGTTAAAACAAGCAATGTTATGCGCTCGTGGCGGGCCAGGACCCTACGGGCGGGACAAGCGGAGTAACCCTGTGAAACTTACTGGCGCACGGAGCCAAGTGTTCTCAAAGGCTGGACTTGCACGTGGGACCTGGTACTCGAACGTAACCACTTTGGACCAGAGAGGAAGTTACCCACGAGTTAACCTGTGCTAGCCTAACCACACTTTTGGGTGATTTTCTTGAAGGCAAGGTCCCGAAGAAGGCGATCTTGCTCGACCGTGACGCTGGATTGTTTAGGGAGCAGAGATGAGACGGCTGGCTGTTGACCGGAAGTTGGAACCGGAATTGACACCAGCCAAGGCACCTGCTTTCCCTCGCTTGCGGCGCATCCTTCTTTTGGAAATTGTCTTCCCAGCCCTTTTCGCCGGCGCGCTTCCCACGATCGCTGAGACTCCGCGTCCCGTAGAGCTCACCTCCGTCCACCAGATCCGTCTGCTCAAAGCCACAACAAACAATGGCTTCAGCGCGCATCTGCAGGGTGTGGTGACCTACTACGACACGGTCGCGCCCAACCTGTTCGTGCAAGACTCCACTGGCGGTATCTGGGTCGACCTGAACGGATCCACTGCCAAGCCGCCATCCCCGGGCCAGGTACTCGATCTTCGCGGCATTGTGAATTTCGGCTTCAGCCCTTACATCCAGAATCCGCACTGGAATGTCACAGGGAAGTCGGCACCGCCGAAACCACGGCTTATTTCCTACGACGATGCGGCTACCGGTTCCTTCGACGGCCAATGGGTGCAACTGGACGGCGTTGTGCGCTCGTTTGTCCAGCAGGCTGAAGGGAATGTCCTGGTGATCGATGTCGCTACGCCCACCGGAGCCTTCAAGGTGAGGGTTCCCGGATATCAGGGGCCCTTTCCTGTCCAACTGATTGATGCGAAGGTCCGGTTCAGCGGAGTGTGCGGAGCCTCGTTCAACAGCCGGAATCAATTCGTCTCGTTTCACATTTTCATGCCTTCGCTCGATAATCTCAAGGTCCTCCAGACCGCTCCCAAAGATCCCTTCGCGGTTCCGGCAATTCCGATTGCGGACGTCCGACGCTTTTCCGCCGATCTTCCTGTCGAGCATCGCGTGAAGGTCGTTGGCACTGTCACTGCGCGGTTCCCTCAGCAAGGCATCTATATGACCGATGGCACTGGCGGCTTCTATGCGGAGAGCCAGGACGGAAGCCCGATCAGGGAAGGCGACCAGGTCGAAGTCATTGGATTTCCTGCGGCCGGCAACTTCAGCCCCGTCCTGAAGTCTGCAAGCTTTCGTCCTACCGGCCAGCATTTCTCGCCAACGATCACGCCCATCATCGGCCGAGTCGCTCTGAAGGGAAAATTTGACGCCCAACTCATCAGCATCACCGGTACGCTCACCAACCATCTCCAGCATCTCAATCAGCAAATTCTGGTTGTTGAGTCCGATGACCATGTGATATTTGAGGCCGACCTTGCTCATTCCGGCTCATCACCGTTGAATATTGCGGAGGGAAGCCGGATATCGCTGACAGGCATTTGCGCTGTTAAGGCCGATGAGAACGGCAACCCCTCGGAATTTGAAGTTGTTCTCCGGTCGCCCCAGGATATTCAGGTACTTTCCTCTCCGACATGGCTCACTCCGGAGCGAGCAGTCTATTTGCTCTTTGGCCTGACGATGGCTACGCTGGCCGTCATCGGATGGGTCTTCATTCTCCGCAGGCGCGTACATAGACAGACCGACATCATTACCGCAAAGCTCAAGAACGAGATGGCGCTCGAGGCACGCTATCGCAACATTTTCGAACGCAACCTGACCGGGCTTTACATCGCCGAGGCTGACGGCAAACTTCTCGATTGCAACGATGCCTGCGCCCGCATGCTTGGATACCGCGGGCGTCACGAGTTGCTTGGAGACAGTGCCCGGGCAGAGCAAATCGTGCAGAAATTCCACGAAACCGTGGCCGATTCAAGTTTCACAAGCGCAACCGAACAATCGTTTGAGCGGCTGGATGGAACACAGGGCTGGGCATTGTGCAGCCTCAAAGCAGCGGGCGGGCAGAACGACGAGGCCCGAATCTTCGAGGGTTCGCTGGTCGACATTACGGAGCGGAAACTTGCCGAGGACCGAATCCAGTTTCTGGCCTACTTCGATTCCCTCACCAACCTGCCCAATCGAGCACTCGTGCACGATCGGCTCTCCAGGGCTATCTCCGTCGCGAAACGCGAACGGCAAAAGCTGGGCGTGCTCCACCTCGACATCGACAGCTTCAAGGTCATTAATGATTGCCTCGGTCACTCGCGGGGCGACGAGTTGCTTCAGTCCATCGCGCAACGACTGCAGGCATGCGCTCGCGAAGAAGACACAGTTGCCCGGTTGGGAGGAGATGAGTTCCTTGTCACTCTCGGGCCCATCAATTCGCCCGCCGATGCGGCCATTGTTGCGGAGCGTATCGCGAACGAGCTAAAGCCGGCATTCAATCTCAATGGAAATTCGCTCAACGTCACGTGCAGCATCGGAATCAGCATCTTTCCCGACCACGGCAATGACGTCGAGACACTCATCAAGAATGCCGATGCGGCCATGTACGCTTCCAAAGGCAGGGGCCGCAACACATTCAGCTTCTTCTCTGAACAAATGACGGCGCAAGCAGTTGAGCGCCTCCAACTCGACAACACCATGCGCGGCGCCCTCGACCGCGAAGAGTTCTACCTTGTCTTCCAGCCCGAGTTCAACCTGCAAACCGGCGCCGTATCCTGCTGGGAAGCTCTCATTCGATGGAAGCATCCGGAACTCGGCCTGGTTCCACCGGATAAATTCATTCCGATTGCCGAGGCAAACGGGATGATCGTTCCCATTGGCGAGTGGGTCTTGCGCACCGCGTGCAATCACGCTCGCTCCTGGCACAATATCGGCAGCAGGGTTCCAGTCGCGGTGAATGTATCCGCTGTTCAATTTCGACAGATTGGATTCTGCGAACTGGTCAGAAAAGTCTTGAAGGAGACAGGGCTGGATCCCGAGCACCTGGAACTGGAGATTACCGAGAGTCTTCTGATCGCCACCGAGGATATGCGGTTCGAAGTTCTCAGCCAGCTGAAGGCGCTTGGTGTTCGCCTGGCAATCGACGACTTTGGCACCGGCTATTCCAGCCTCAGTTACCTCAAGCAACTCCCCGTCAGCAAGCTCAAGATCGATCGCAGTTTCATCCATGACCTGCATCACAACGGCAATGAAGAGGCCATCACCGCCGCGATCATCCAAATGGCAAAATGCCTGAATCTCACGGTCACAGCCGAGGGTGTCGAAAATGAACGGCAATTGCAGTTCTTGCGCGAACAGCAGTGCGACGACGTGCAGGGATTCCTCTTCAGCAAGCCGTTGAAGGCCGATCAGATGGACTTCCAGAATCGGAAGGCATCCGCGCTGTTCGAGATCCTGTCGATGGGCGCAGCCAGCTGATCCTCCTCGCGCCGAACCCTCTGCGTGTTCGCGAAACAAGCAGGCAAAAACAGCGGGCCGGAGATCCATTCTCTCCGGCCCGCACCCCACAATGGTTTCTGGTTCTAAACAATGCCGTTGGGAACCAGTCGGGCATTCGTGAATTTGGCGGCAATGCTGGTGAAGATTGAGTCCAGCGAAAAACTGTTGCCCGATGCGCACTGTCCCTTGTTCTGTGATGCCGTCGCGTCGGAATAGAAGTCGCCTGGAGCGCTTGCCATGCCCTGCATCGCAGTGCAAGGTGAGAGCCCCGCAAGCGGACCCGATTTGTCGGAGGAACACCCGGAAGAGGAAGCTCCATAAGCGATCGTGTAAACCGTGGTGCCCTGCCCTGTAGCGTACTGAGCTGCGGAGATCGCCTGCTGGCACTGGTCATCGAGCGACCCATACACATTTCCCGAGTGTTGGCCGCCGGAGATCTTCGTGCTGTTCGCATCGCCATCGCTCAGGATGATCATGATGTTCTCTGAGCCCGGATTCGCGGCGGATGCTGAAGCCAGTGAGGACTGCGCCGCGTAGATCACGCCGGCGTAATATGTTCCCTCACCGCCCGGTGTCTGCATGCCATTGCAGTTCTGTGAGCCCGAGGCCCCGGTCGCGATTGCTAACGACGAGGAGGTGTTCAGTGATCCGCCTTTCTGATTGTTCGAGCTATAGTCGGAAAGATAGTCGCTGATCTGGTAAGTGGCCGAAGCCCCCTTGGGCGCGCTCCAGGGTGCACCGGGCGTCGGAGTGGAATACGGCACAGCCGATGGGTTGCCGGATGGGCAGGTCGTGTCGTTGGATGCCGTGCTGGCAATCACATTGGGAAACGTAAACAGGCTTACCTGATCGAATCCGGTGCAGTTGGTCTTGGTGCTCGAGGCCGTGCACGGCGTGAGTTGTCCTAGCAGTGTTTGCACTCCGTTCAGAGCGCAATGGATCCTCGTATTGTTGCAATTAACATCGCTGTCCTGCGTTCCCATGGAGGCGGTGGTGTCAACCACCATGGCCACGTTGACCTGTGTGTTTTTCCCGCTCAGCGGGGTTGCCGTTGCCATCGCATTGATCGGGATGGACTGTGCAGCCTTGATCCCAAAAACTCCCAGCACGCGAATGAAGTAGGTTGGCACGACTGAAGTCTGCACGACCTGAAGGACATTGCTGCCAGTCGGCGAGGCGGAACACGGCGCCTGGATGATGCTCGAATCCATCACGCATCGGAAGGTCGGAGTCACCGTGACGCTCTTCAAATTGGGATTTGCGTTGCTGCTGTTGCTTAACGAACTTGTGGCATCGACCTGGCTCGTCACCGATGCGGTGGTCGCTCCCGATAGCGTCATGGCATAAGCGCCCGCCAATGCGGCTGCATCGGTTGAGCTCTGCAATTCGCGGTAGCACACGTAGGCATGCCCAAGATCAATCGTAATGCCGGCCATGCCGCAGAAAAGCACCATCAGGAAGGCCATCCATGGCAGTACCTGCCCGGAGTCGTCCCTGTAGAGGCGGTTGAGGCTTGAATTCATCGGGTCGTTCATTGCACGACCTCCGTGATCTGGCTTGCCATGTTGCAGCTCCCATACTTGACGCCGTAAAGCTGGAGCGAGCAGGGATACGTGGCGATGATCTGGGCCGATCCGCCCGCCGTCATATTGGCGTTGGCCGCGCCGCTCGAACCGGGACAAGACGTTACCCCCGCCCCATAATTGACGCCGCCAATAACGTAGGTAAGAGAGATATTGCTTGTGCTGAGCCCGGGCGCCGCAGAGTAAAGCGCCGAGGTTGCAGTCTGGCAGGGATCGCTGTCGCCACGGTCGACTGCGAGCATGCGTCCGGCGTTGCTCACGGACTCAGCCAGTTGAAGCTTCTGATAAAGGGCGACCGAGAAGGAGAAGATGCCTGTCATGAGGAGCAGGATCACAGGCAGCGCGATGCCCATTTCGACCAGTGCGCTTCCTTCACTCTGTGAGCTTACCATCGTGCGAATCTTGCGAGCCGAGAACCGAATGCTGAAGATCTGGGAAAGAATCGATGCCTTGATCAAGGGAGCCCTCCTGTATTACGGCAAATGGAGTCAGTCTCAGACCAGGTTCTTGTTGTCTGATGACCGCCAGGTCGACTGCAGCGCCAAAAGAGTTCCTCGGGATGCGGCGCTGTCCTGAAGGTTGCCGTGAAAGCAACCATAGGCCGCGTTGATATCACCGACAATGCCAATAAGGTGTGGAGGCCATCCCCTTGTCGTGACCGCGAAGAGGTTACCCCGCAGCCTCTACAAGTCACCATGCGCGAGTAACATTTGGTAATCCAAGTCTAGTGGTCTCAGTGATTTGGCCAAAATTTTCCGAAGCAGTTTGATCACATCGAACTAAAGCTGCCGACTTTGGTGACAAGGTTACTCGGCATGCCAAAGTGGCTGTACCCGCGCACTTTCCGGGAGATCTGTCGTAACCACGGGCTCTTCCTCATCCGGACTTGCAGTCTTACGCAAATGTTCTCAAATGCCGGGCTCCCCATCCATTAGCCTGCGGGAGTATGATTCCTGCGCTGCGCGCCCCACCCATTTCGCGCGGCCTATCTCCCGGAGGAATTTCGATGGCAACAATGACCGAACCGATTCCGGGCAAGCTCAGCGATAAGGTGAGCTTCCGCCCGCGCTATGGCAATTACATTGGCGGCAAGTGGGTTGAGCCCGCTACCGGCCAGTATTTCGAGAACGTAACTCCGATTACCGGAAAGACATTCTGCGAGATTCCCCGCTCCACCGCACAGGACATTGAACGGGCACTCGACGCTGCCCACGCTGCCCGCGAGAGCTGGGGCCATACCAGCCCCACGCACCGCGCCATTCTGATGAACAAGATTGCCCAGCGCATGGAAGATAACCTCGACCTCCTGGCCTTGGCCGAAACCTGGGACAATGGCAAGCCGATCCGCGAAACCGTAAACGCAGACCTTCCGCTCGCCATCGACCACTGGCGCTACTTTGCAGGCTGCATCCGCGCGCAGGAAGGCACCATCTCCGAGATCGACCACGATACGGTCGCCTACCACTTCCACGAGCCTCTCGGAGTGGTCGGTCAGATCATCCCGTGGAACTTCCCGATTCTGATGGCCACCTGGAAGCTCGCTCCAGCGATCGCCGCAGGCAACTGCGTGGTGCTGAAACCCGCCGAGCAAACCCCCGCCAGCATCCTCGTCTGGGCCGAACTGGTTGGCGACATCCTGCCCCCCGGCGTGCTCAACATTGTCAATGGCTTCGGCCTCGAAGCCGGCAAGCCTTTGGCCTCTAGCTCGCGCGTAGCCAAGATCGCCTTTACCGGCGAAACCACCACCGGACGGCTCATCATGCAATACGCGAGCCAGAACCTCATTCCAGTAACTCTGGAACTCGGCGGCAAATCGCCGAACATCTTCTTTGCCGACGTCCTCAATGAAGACGACGACTTCTTCGACAAGGCCGTCGAAGGATTTGTGATGTTCGCGCTCAACCAGGGCGAGGTCTGCACCTGCCCCAGCCGCGCCCTCATCCAGGAAAGCATCTACGACAAATTCATGGAGCGGGCACTGAAGCGCGTGGCGGCCATCAAGCAGGCCAATCCGCTCGAGAGCGACACCATGCTCGGCGCTCAAGTATCGACAGAGCAGCTTGAAAAGATTCTCAGCTACATCGATATAGGGAAGAAGGAAGGCGCTGAAGTACTGGCCGGCGGGGAGCGGGCCCACCTCGGCGGCGAACTGGAAAGCGGATTCTATGTGCAGCCGACGGTCTTCAAAGGCCACAACAAGATGCGCATCTTCCAGGAAGAGATCTTCGGGCCAGTCGTTTCAGTGACGACTTTCAAGAATGAGTCGGACGCTCTTGAGATCGCCAACGACACGCTTTACGGACTCGGTGCAGGTCTGTGGACGCGCGATGTAAATCGCGTTCATCGCCTCGGGCGTGGCATTCAGGCGGGCCGCGTTTGGGTCAACTGTTACCACGCGTATCCTGCGCACGCCGCATTTGGCGGATACAAGCAATCCGGCATCGGACGCGAAACCCACAGCATGATGCTCGACCACTATCAACAGACGAAGAACATGCTGGTCAGCTACAGCCCGAAGAAGCTTGGCTTCTTCTAAATCGCGGAGAAGCATGCCCGATCCACCCAAACAGGTCGAAGCCACAGACCTCGCCGTCCACCTCATCCGCGTCCTGCGCGAAAAGCACGGGTTGTTGATGTTCCATCAATCGGGGGGCTGCTGCGACGGCAGCTCCCCGATGTGCTACCCGCGCGGGGAATTCATGGTCGGCGACTCCGATGTGCAGCTCGGAGAGGTCGACGGCGAGCCGTTTTACATGAGCCGCAGCCAATTCGAGTACTGGAAACACACCCAGCTTCTCCTCGACGTAGTGCCGGGCCGCGGCGGGCAGTTCTCGCTCGACAATCCCGAGGGGGTGCGCTTCCTGATCCGGTCCCGCGTCTTCACAGATACGGAGATCAATGAACTCCGCATTGCGGGCCGGATCTAGCATCGCGGTGAATTATCGCGGTCGATTTGCCGCGGTTTGCCTTGCTGTGCAAAAGGCGCTTGTGGATGAAGCAGCATCTGCGGCTGATAAGCTGCGTGACACAAAAACCTCGGCAACATTGTCCCGGTATGCCGATTGGAGACAGGGCTGCAGGCTCAACAACTGAATAAGTGGAGCGCCGCGCGGTGCAATGATCAGGTTTGCGGCAAAAAGATCAGGATCAGAATCCCAGCCGGCAAGACCGCTCCAGGTCGCGTTGGAGCGAAGTAACATCTCTACTTCGTACACCGAAGTCTTGCCGTACATACTCACCGGCTTCTGCAGCGACCAAATCAGGTATCCGCCCCAGCCAAAGTCGTTGTACAGTGGTCCCTCCCAGCGTTGCTGCTTGATGGTTTCGACAGCTCGAACGGGCAACGAGCTACTGAGTTTCTCCTGCAATTCGGTGTTGTTGATGCCCTTTCCGAGCAACGCGAACCATCCACCCGCTATGGAAGCCAAAACCACGAATGGAATTGCGGCGACCGTCAATTGAAACGGGTCTGCCTGCTGCTCCGCAAATCCCGTAGCCAACATCGCAGCACCCACAATGGCAAGCACCCAGACATCCCGTTGCGAGCGGAACGAAGTGAGGATCGAGAACGCAAGAAGGGCTATTTCAAAAAATGACGGATGATTTTTCCGCGCTAATACGATAGCCGCAGCCAACGCAAAGAATAGAACACACCAGTCGTCCAGGCTTCGAAACGAGATCGCAGAGAGTTCGGGGATTTGTGGGAGCGCTGCGCCTTGTGCGACAAGGTCGTAAGCCACTTTGTAAATCTTCGGCCCATACGGATTTATCAGCGTCGCGAGGATGCAGCCCAGGAACACCCACATTATCTTTGCGGCCCGAAGGTTTGTTTGAATCGTCGACCACCGCGTCGCCACAAGAGCTTCGGCAAGAGCAATCCCCAGTACCACCAGTCCATCCACAAATTGAATATGGATATTTACCCAAAAAACAAAAATGACAGGCAGCCAAAGCAACTCGCGGCTTTCGCGTGTCTTGCGTGCTTGCATGAGAATGTCGAGTTCAAGGGTGAAAAAGAGTATGCTGGCCAACCATGGTCGCGGAGTGTAAAGGCGCCCCATTGTGTACACAGCCAGAAACGTCGTAACAACTCCCAGCAAGAACGAAGAGTTCAGCCGCCGAACGAGGTGATGAACGGCCGCCGTGATGGAGACGGTCATTGCGCAGCTGAATACGACAATTCCAACCAATCCCAGCTTTTCATAACACCAGAAAACGAACAATTCGAAGAGCCAGCTATATGCTTCAAAGTGCTTACCGGCGCCAAACGCTGAGAACGGCTCAGTGCGCGGAATTGCTCCATGTTCCACAATCCAGCGTCCGATGGCCATATGCCACCACACATCAGTGTCCGTGACAGCGTCAAAGCGAAGAGCGAAAAAGACGGAAGTCGTGAAAAGCACGACGAGTACCAGCCCCTGCGCCCACTGCACGCTCTTGCCATGTAGCGCAGGAGTCTCAGTATTGTTAAATCGCGGCAACCTCGTAACCCGCCTTTTGAGATGGGAAGTAACTTGAGTCAAAACCATTCTATGCGTCCTTACAGAGAGCGCGGCGGAATCGGGCGATGCCGAAAGAAACCAAAATTCGCATCGCCGCGCGCATCAATGTTCGGCATCGTAAGATGAATGTCTGCAGGCCTGTTTAGCAGAGGGCAATCGATGAAAGAAGTGGTCATTATTTCGGCCGTCCGCACGCCTATTGGAAAATCTCAAGGCTCATTGCAGTCCTACACCGCGCCGAAATTGGGCGCGCTTGTGGTGCGCGAAGCGGTGAAGCGAGCCGGGGTTGAACCCGCAAAGGTAGACGAGGCCATCATGGGCTGTGTTCTGCAGGCCGGCGTGGGCCAGAGCCCGGCCCGCCAGGCTGCCATTTTTGCAGGTCTTCCGCCCGAAGTCGGCGCGCTGACCGTAAACCAGGTCTGCGGATCGGGCCTCCGCGCGGTTTCACTTGCCGCCCAGGCCATCCAAACAGGAGACTCCCAGGTTGTTGTGGCGGGTGGCATGGAGTCGATGTCCAACGCGCCCTACCTGTTGCCACAAGCTCGGACCGGCTACCGCATGGGAAACGGCATCCTGGTGGACGCCATGATCCACGATGGCCTCTGGGATGTCTACAACCAGTTCCACATGGGAGCTGCCGCCGAAATGGTGGCCGAGAAGTACCACATCACCCGCGAAGATCAGGATGCTTTCGCCGCAGAATCGCATCGCCGCGCCGCCGCCGCTACCGCTGCGGGCCACTTCCGCGCCCAGATTTTGACCGTCGAGGTGCCGTCCGCCAAAAAAGGCGAGGCGCCTCGCTCCTTTGACGCCGACGAGGGCATTCGCGCTGACACCACTGCGGACGTGCTCGCCAAACTCAAACCAGCCTTCAAACCGGGTGGCACCGTAACTGCCGGCAATGCGCCCGGCGTCAGCGACGGTGCCGCCGCGGTGGTCGTCACCAGTGCTGAGCGGGCAAGGGAACTGGACTTGAAGCCCATGGTCGTCATTCGCGCCCAGTCCCAGGCAGGCCGCGCGCCTGAGTGGTTCTCGCTCGCACCTATCGACGCGGTCCGCAAAGTCATCGCCAAGACCGGCTGGTCGCTCGACTCCGTTGATCTCTTCGAATTGAACGAAGCCTTCAGTGTGCAGGCCCTCGCCGTAATCCGCGAACTCGGCCTCGATCAGGCGCGGGTCAACGTCAACGGCGGAGCGGTAGCCTTGGGCCACCCCATTGGCGCCAGCGGCGCAGCCGTGCTGGTCAAACTCATCTACGCCATGGCCGACCGCGGAGCAAAAAGGGGAATCGCGTCGCTCTGCCTGGGTGGGGGCAGCGCGGTGGCCTTGGCCGTCGAATCGCTGTGACGGAAATTTGCGGACCCTCTGACTCGGGTGCGATCCGAAACTGTCCGATATCGGACAATCCGCCCCGCTACCGGTCACTTCAACTCCCTTCGCTTCAAAGCCTTAGGTCGCATAACCCGTTTAATTCGAATATCTAGCCGCCGGTCACCTTTGGCATGGCAAGTGCTCCCATCGTGGGGTGATGGATATCGCACGGCCAGACTTGAAGAAGCAAAAACGGCGCCGCCTCTATATTTGGGCCGGCATTGGGGTGGTGGTCCTTACGGTTGCGGTGGTACTGGTTTCCCGGCTCAAGCCGGCAGCTCCCACGGTCGATGCGTCAACCATTTGGCCAGACACTGTGAAGCACGGAGACTTTACCCGCCAGGTCCGCGGCTCAACCGGTACGCTTGTCCCCCGCGAAGACTCAATTGAGCTCATCCCGGCGCTTACCGATGCCACTGTTGTGCACATCCGTGTGCTGCCCGGCACGATCGTCAAACCGGACACGATTCTGATGGACCTCGCAGCGCCCGAGGTGGAGCAGAAGCTGCTCGATGCCAAGCTCGCCGTGAAAGGTGCCGAAGCCGAGTACAAGAGCCTGCAGGCGACACTTCAGAGCGCCTTGATGGACAAGAAAACAGCCGCCGCCCAGATCAACGCCGATTACACCCAGGATCAGTTGCAGGCGAAAACTGACAAAGCCCTTTGCGACTTAGGCGTGACGGCGGGAATTGCCTGCGCGAAATCGCAGGGCATGGCCGATCAACTGGCGGCTCAGCGCCAGCTTAGTCAGCAGCAACTCGATGTGAACGAAAAAGCCATCGAAGTCCAGCTTGCCTCTTCGCAGGCCAAGATCGACCAGGCCAAGACGCTCCTTGCCCTCTATGAGAGGCAAACGGCGGCGCTCGAGGTGCGTGCTGGCATCGGGGGTGAGGTTGACCCCCTTCCGGTTCCTCTGGGGGTGGGCTCGCACGTAACGGCCGGTCAGTCGCTGGCAGAGGTGGTTCAGCTAGGCAAATTGAAAGCAGCCCTCCAGATCGCTGAAACCCAGGCGCGCGACATTTCAATCGGATTACCGGCCTCCATAGATACGCACAACGGTGCCGTTCCGGGACATGTCACCCGAATCGACCCCGCGGTATTGAACGGAACGCGTACCGTTGACGTACAACTGGATGGAGACCTTCCGGCGGGCGCAGTTAAGGGCCTCAGCGTCGATGGAACAATTGACCTGGAGCATTTGAAGGATGTGCTCTATGTCGGGCGTCCTGCATTGGGCAACGAGAACTCGACGCTGAGTCTGTTCAAGGAGTCTCCGGACCACAAGACCGCGGAGCGCGTTCAGGTGAAAGTGGGCCGCGCTTCTGTCAACGCAATTCAAGTGCTCGACGGTTTGAAAGAAGGCGATACCGTGATTCTCTCCGACATGTCGCGCTACGACAACGTAGATCGCATTCGCCTCGAATAATTGCCGGGCGAATGGGACAGCAATCTTCAGGGACCGGCCAGGAATCAGGATTGAAAATCATTTCTGATCACTGACAACTGATAACTGACAACTGAATTCACGAGGGGGATTGGATGGCAAACGACAAGCTGATTGACATTGAAGACCTGACCAAAGTCTTCTACACCGATGAAGTGGAAACCCATGCGCTCTCTGGCATTCACCTCACCATCTCGCGTGGAGAGTACGTGGCGATGTCTGGGCCGTCAGGCTGCGGCAAGTCCACATTGCTGTCCATCCTGGGTCTGCTCGATACACCCACCGGCGGCAAATACCTGCTCAACAACAAGCCGGTTGAGAATCTCAGCTTCGGCGAGCGTTCGCGCATTCGCAACCAGGAGATCGGGTTCATCTTTCAGAGTTTTAACCTGATTGGCGATCTCACGGTAGAAGAAAACGTTGAGCTGCCACTCACGTATCGCGCTGGAATGCCTTCGGCAGAGCGCAAGAAGCGCGTCAAGGAAGCCTTGGAACGCGTGAATATGGCGCATCGCATGCGGCACTATCCCGCACAGCTCTCCGGCGGTCAACAGCAGCGCGTCGCCGTAGCCCGTGCACTGGCTGGATCTCCTTCGATCCTGCTGGCCGACGAACCTACTGGAAACCTCGACTCGAAAAACGGTGAAGCCGTCATGCACCTGCTCGCTGACCTGCACCGCGAAGGCTCCACGATTTGCATGGTGACGCACGATCCGCGTTTTGCCAAGCATGCCGAGCGCGAAGTGCATCTCTTCGACGGCAAGGTTGTTTCGGAAGACGAACTGAAGAAGCTTACGGAAGAAGTGGAGGCCTAAAGTGTTTGGCCAGGACTTGCGATACGCTGTACGCCAGCTGCGCATGTCGCCTGGCTTCGCACTGACAGCCATGCTGACGCTGGCGTTGGGCATCGGCGCATTGACCACGGTAGCAACGTGGACCAATGCGGTTCTGTTCAACCCCTGGCCGCAGGTGCGGGATGCTCGGGCATTACGCTTCATCTCCGCAACTGTCCTCGGCAGCGATGGGTATTCCATCCACTATGACCAGGTGCAATACCTGAGACAGAATGCGCACTCATTCGGCGATGTGGCAGCGTTTGATTTATCTACGCTCAACCTCGCATTGCCGAATGCCCAGCCGCAGGCACTCACGGCCGGAACTGTTTCTGCAAACTACTTCCAAACCCTTGGAGTCAAGCCGGAAGTTGGCAACTTCTTCCAGCCCGACGCAAACGACCGCGACTACGGTTCGATGGATGCGATCGTCCTCTCCGATGGCTTGTGGCGCGACCGATTTAACGCAGACCCCTCCGTGGTCGGCCGCACCATCAACGTTAACCATCACGTCTTTACAGTTATCGGTGTAGCACCTGCCGGTTTCGCTGGGATCTATGGCGGTATCGCTGAAGCTGCCTGGGTTCCACTTTCATCCTTGCGCGACCTCTCCGCCGATGCGCTGCCCGATCCACTTATCCAGCTTCGTTGGGGTTTGCAGGCTGTAGTACGGCTGCGTCCGGGTGTCTCGGATACCACCGCTAAGGCTGAGATTCACACTCTGGCCCGGGGTTTCGCCCTCGCGCAACATAACGATCAATACCAAAGCTGGGATCTGAATCTCTACGAGTCCTCTCATTTCCAGCGCGGATTATTTTCGGTCATCGGCCAGGTAATTCCCGTACTGTTGGGCGCCTCTTGCCTGCTGATGGTCCTGGTCTGCATCAACATCGCCTCACTGCTCGGCCAGCACGCCGCGCGCCGCCGCCGCGAAATAGCGATCCGCACTGCTCTCGGCGCACGGCCCGCACGCATCGCTTCACAAGTATTTATCGAGACCGGTCTGCTGGCAGTTAGTGGAGCTCTTATCGGATGGGCTGTGAATGTCGGGATTTCAAGGGCGCTCTACATCCTGCTGCCCGACTTCGGAATGCCGCTCACCTTCAATCTGCACAGTGATTGGCGCATCATTACATTCGTCGCCGCCATTTCAATTGTCATCACTCTGATTTGCGGGATGTACCCTGTTCGCCAGTCTCTTCGCGTCTCGCAGCGCGAAGCCTTGCATGAGGGAAGTGTGACGGTGGCTGGGTCGAGCCGCAAGAGAATCGGCCAGCGCATCCTGTTAGGTATGCAACTCGGTATCTGCTTCATCGTCCTTGTCTGCTGCGGTCTCCTCACGCGGTCGGCCCTGAATATCTTTGATCGCCCCACCGGCTTTGACCGAGCCAACACCCTTACTGCAGTGATCGATCTTTCCCGCGCGGGTTACAACGATGAGCGCGGCCGCTTATTCCTGAGCAATGCGCTCGAGCGTTTGCGCAATGCGCCTGGTGTCGCATCCGCATCTGTGACCACCCACCTCCCCATGGGCGACGCCGGCTCAGGCAACACGCGCGCATTCAGTATCCCTGGTTACGTTCCTGCTAAGGGCGAAGATAATTCCGTGGTGACAGACTTCGATGGACCAGACTTCTTTCGCACCGTCGGCATCCAGCTGCAGCAGGGGCGCGATTTTTCAGCATCCGACAACGACACCGCCCCCAAGGTTGCAGTGATCAACGAGTCGATGGCCCACCGCTACTGGCCTAAGGGAAATGCGCTTGGAAGCAGCATTGTGGTGGATAAGGTCCAGCGCCAGATCGTTGGCATCGTCCATGACTTTGCTTACCACAGCCCCGACAACACCGGCCCCAACCCTGTCGTATTTCTGCCGATGCTGCAGGGAAAGTCAGGTTACGGCTATGCGGTCATTGTTTTGCATGCGCGCAGCGGAGCTGATTCAGTTGTAGCCCAGTTACGCAAAACCTTTTCCGACCTCGATTCCTCTCTTCCCATCGAGAACGTTCGCACGCTCGAAGACGTCACCGGCGCGCAGTATCAGATGTCGCGTATTCCTGCCGAATTGCTTGGTGTCTACGCCATCTGCAGCGTCCTCGTAGCCATGATGGGACTGTATGCGGTGATGGCTTACTCCGTAATTGAACGCAACCGTGAATTTGCGCTGCGCATGGCGCTTGGCTCAACGCGTCAGGGAATTTTTCGGCTGGTTTTGCAGGGAAGCGTCGGCGTCATCCTAATTGGACTTGGAGCAGGCGGTCTTGGTTCGATCGCCGCGGTGCGCTTGCTCCGTTCCATGCTATTTAACGTTGCGCCTTTTGACGTGCTCAGCTTCAGCGTCGCCGCTTTCGTGTTGGTGCTCACCGTGCTCATTGCCGGCATCACGCCCGCTCGCCGTGCGGCGAATATTCAGCCGATGCAAGCGCTTAGAAACGAATAGACAAGGCACGATCCAGACCCTCAAACCCTACGGAGCTGTATCGCGATGTATCAAGTCCTGAACAACACGCTGCAGGATGTGCGCTACGCACTGCGCCAGTTGCGTAAATCGCCGGGATTTGCAGCCACCGCAATCATTACGCTCGCGCTCGGCATCGGCGCCAACACCGCGATCTTCACGCTGGTACAGGGCATTCTGCTGCGCTCGCTTCCGGTTGCCGATCCTGCCCTGCTCTATCGCATCGGCGATACCGACAACTGCTGCGTCAACGGCGGTTTCGTCGGAGAGAACGGCGACTTCGATATCTTCTCTTACGATCTCTATCAGCATTTGAAAGAATCTGCTCCTGAGTTTGAGTCGCTTGCCGCCGTGCAGGCCGGCCAGTGGCAATGGAGCGTGCGGCGCGGCAACACGCTCCCGCGGGAACTGCACGGAGAGTTCGTCACGGGAAATTATTTTTCCACGCTCGGAATCGGTTCTTATGCGGGTAGAGTCTTTAGCGACACCGACGATCGACCGACGTCTTCCCCGGTGGTCGTACTAAGCTACCGTTCCTGGCAGAATGAGTTCGGCGCAGATTCATCCATTGTCGGCCAGGTCGTCTCCATCCAGGCGCATCCGTTTACCGTCATCGGTGTTGCCCCGCCGTCCTTCTTCGGCGACCGCCTGTCCGAAAGCCCACCTGACTTCTGGATGCCCGTGAATCAGGAGCCGTATGGGCGCGGCAGCAGTTCGATATTGCATCACCCTGAGCAAAATTGGCTCTATCCGCTGGGCCGGGTGCGGTCCGGTACCAATATCGCTGCCCTTCAAGGAAAGCTCTCCGCGGCATTGCGTAATTGGCTCTATACGCGCCCTGCCTATACAGATCACGGCGGTTCGTCCATCATTCCCAAGCAGCATGTGACCATTGTGCCCGGAGGCGGGGGCATCCAGAGCATGCAACAGGAGACCGGCAGCGGTCTCAAGATGCTCATGATCCTTTCCTCGGTCGTGCTCCTGATCGCGTGCGCCAACATTGCAAACCTGGTCTTGGCGCGCAGCACCACGCACCGCGGCGACGTAGCGGTCCGCATGGCGCTGGGAGCCAGCCGCTCCCGCGTTATCCGTCAAGTCGTCACCGAAAGTATCCTGCTCAGTTGCATCGGCGGACTCGCGGGTCTTGCTGTCGCTTATGAAGGATCGCGCACGATTCTAGCCCTGGCATTTCCCGATGCCCGCAACTTACCTATCGATGCCAGCCCGTCACTTGCTGTACTTGGATTTGCTTTCCTTGTTTCTTTGATTACCGGCGTGGCATTCGGCTTCGCGCCAGCGTGGCTGTCGTCGCATGCCCAGCCCGCAGAAGTTCTGCGCGGAGTCAATCGTTCGACGCGCGATCGTTCCGCAATTCCGCAGCGTGCGCTCGTTGTCTTTCAGGCTGCGCTCTCGCTTGTGCTGCTGGCTGGCGCCATCCTGATGAGCAAGTCGCTCCAAAACTTGGAACATCAGGATTTCGGTGTCACAACTGCAAATCGTTACGTGATTCACGTTGACCCGGCGGGTGCCGGCTATACCGAAGATCGACTTCCTGCGCTCTACCGCGAGATTGAAGACCGGTTTTCATCGTTGCCGGGAGTGGCGAATATCGGCATGGCTCTCTACAGTCCGCTGGAAGGCGATAACTGGGGCGAGTGCGTCATTCAGCAAGGCCACCCAGCCCCCGGCCCCAACGATAAATGCGGATCCACGTGGGACAGGGTTAGTCCGCATTTCCTCCAGACAGTTGGCGTGCCCATGATTCATGGCCGCGACCTTTCCGATCAGGACACTCAGGCGATGCAACCGGTTGCAATCGTGAACCAGGAGTTCGTCAAGCGCTTTTATCCCAATCAGGACCCCATCGGCAAACACTTCGGCATCGATCTGCCGCAATATTCCGGAGCGTTTGAGATCGTTGGCGTTTTTCACGACTTCAAGATGAATAATCCGCGCAGCGAGCCGCGACCGGTGTTTCTTCGACCCCTTGCGCAGTACTACAACGGCTACAAGAATTGGACCGGCGCCGGCCAGCCGCCGTCATTTATCGATGCCATCGTCGGCGGCGAAACGCAATCGATGTTCATCGACGCCATCATCGTTAATTTCCGCAGGCCCGAGCAGAACGCCGATGAGCTTTTGCGGCGGACGCTGACCTCCATCGATCCGAATTTGACTGTCGTGGATCTTCGCACCTTCGACGCGCAGGTCGCCAACAACTTCACCCAGGATCGGCTGGTTGCGCGGCTCACAACGCTGTTCGGCATTGTGGCGCTCATTCTCGCATCGGTGGGCCTTTACGGCGTCATGTCCTACATTGTCGTACGCCGCACCAGCGAAATCGGCATTCGCATGGCCCTCGGCGCAACACGTTCGAGCGTTTTGACGATGGTCATGCGCGGCGCGCTGTTGCAGGTGCTGATCGGCCTGTGCCTGGGCATTCCCGCATCGCTCTACGCCGGCTACCTGATGAAGAGCCTTCTCTATGGCGTGGCCAGTTACGATCCATGGGCGCTTGCAGGTGCGCCTCTGATGCTTGTTCTTTGTGCCGTCGCCGCTGGTTTCATTCCCGCGCGCCGCGCCGCTTCCATTGAACCCATGCGCGCTCTGCGCATCGACTAGCAGCATCGATTAGCAGAAAGGAGACCGAGCGAGATGAACGGACTGGCTAACGACATGCGCTATGCATTCCGTCAATTGTGGCGCGCACCCGCCTTCGCATTCACAGCTGTGCTCACGCTCGCTCTCGGCATCGGCGCCAGTTCGGCGATCTTCTGCCTCATCGACGGCCTTTGGCTTCATCCCATGCACGTTCCTCATTCTGGCGATCTGGTTCGGATTTTCGCTACCACGCAGCAATCCCCGACCGCCGAAGAAGGTGTGGATACCTACTTCAATTACTCCGAGTATCAAACCATCGCGGCACGCGCTACGGCGCTGAAAGGCGCCTACGCTCTCGGTCGCCGCGGCAGCATGATCGAGCGCCCCGACGGCACGGCAGCCCTGTTGCTGACCAACGTCGTCTCCAGCAATTTCTTTGAAGGTCTCGGTGTCCATCCCTTGCTGGGTCGCATTTACACACCATCAGATGCTGCTCAGCTGCGCATCCACCCCGGTGTGCTGCTCGGCTACGGCTTCTGGCAGCGTGAATTTGGCGGAGACTCGAACATCGTTGGACGCCAGATCTCCATCCTCCGTGGGGCTCATCATCGCAGCCAGGTGGACATCTGGGGCGTGTTGCCCCCCTCGTTCCGTGAAATCGATAACGGCATGGATCGCGACCTGTGGATGCCGGTAGAAACCTGGGCAGCAGTTGCGAACGCCGATGAACTCACTTCGCGCGAATTCCGCTGGTTCAAAGTCATCGGCCGCCTCGCTCCCGGAGCGACCACTACTCAAGTCGATCAACAGGTAGCCACAATCGCAAAGTCGCTCGAGACTTCAGATTCGCAGGCCAATCGCGGACGTGGCGCACGCGCGGTCGGCGACTTCACCTACCGGATGGCCCAGGCTGGTACGACTGGCATCGTGTTGTTCGCGATTGTCGGCTGTGTGGTTTTGTTGGGAACCGTCAATCTCGCCCAACTCCTGCTGGCACGTGCACTCGTCCGCGGTTCTGAGGTTGCCCTGCGCCTCTCGCTTGGGGCGCGCCGCATCTTCGTCGCCCGCCAGTTGCTGGTCGAGAATCTGCTGCTCGGATTGTTCGGGCTCGCCGCAGGCATCGCGCTCGCGGCTTCGATCGCCACCATTCTGCCGAGGTTGATGGTCAGCGAACCTGCAATGTTGGTCGCCATCGGATCGAGCTTCACCAGCTTTCAAGTGGACTGGAGAGTGTTCCTCTTTGCCGCCGCGCTTGCATTCGTCACCATGCTGCTGCTAGCACTGGTTCCCTTGAGCCAGGTTGCGAGGCAGGAATTGTTGCCCGTCCTTCAGTCAGGCTCCGTAACCCGCACTGAAGCCAGAGCCCCATTCATGCGTCGTGCCGCCATCTGGCTGCAGATTGCGGTCTCCTTTGCCCTGCTTGTATCCACCGGCGCGCTCGTGCGCAGCTTCATCAACACGCGCCAGCAATCCATCGGCCTCACGCGAAACCAGGTCCTGCTTGCCTGGACGCAAGAGCCCGACGCTCCCATGCGTGATGGTGTTGTCCAGCGGATGAAGGCCATGCCGGGAGTCGATCGCGTGGCTTATGCGATTCGCGCCCCGCTCAGTCTCTCCGAAGGCGGCATCGCCGTAAAGGTCAAGTTGCCAGGCCATCCTGAGATACACGATCCCATCGAGATCAAGTACAACGGCGTCAGTCCCGACTTTCTCGACGTCATCGGCACGCGCATTCTTCGGGGTCGCGGTTTCATCGAAGCTGACGATCGACCAGGTCCAGCTGTAATTCTGATCAGCCATTCGATGGCGCAGAAATACTGGCCAAGCCAGGATCCCGTTGGCCAGACGATAGAACTTATCGGCTATAGCGACGGGGCTCTGCCAAATACCTTGGCGCGCATTCTTGGTGTTACGGAAGACGCTCCGATTAACCAAATCGGTGAGATTCCCGAACCCTACATCTACATGCCCTTTCACTTTTCGCAGATGGGCGAGATGACCTTCGCACTCGCAACAAGACAGAACGCCATGAGTCTGGCGCAACCTACGCGGCAGGTGCTCATTCACACCAACCCACTGCTCGACCCCATGATGGTTACCTCGTTGCCTGAACTGATCCGCTATTCTGCGGGCAACTACCAGATGATGGCCGAACTGGTCAGCGCATTGGGATTCATCGGCCTCACGCTCACCATCGTTGGCCTCTACGGATTTCTTGCCTTTCGCGTCAGCCAGCGACGGCGTGAAATCGGCATTCGCATGGCCCTCGGCGCAACACGCGAAACTACCGCACTGCTCATCCTTCGCGACACCGCCCGCATGGCCTGCATCGGCCTCGCGCTGGGTATCGTTCTCGCAATCGGCGCCACGCGCCTCGAAACGTCCATGCTCTTCGGCGTGCGTCCGCTCGACACGCTCTCAATCATCTGCGCGCTTGCCGTGCTGGCGATCGCCATTACTCTCGCCGCGTGGCTGCCCGCACGCCGCGCAGCTTCCATTGATCCCATACAGGCACTGCGCACTGAATAAGGAGAGGTCACAATGAATTCGTTTGTGCAGGATCTTCGTTACACGCTTCGCCAGTTGCGCAAGTCGCCGGGCTTCACCATTACCGTGGTGCTGACACTTGCCCTCGGCATTGGCGCGAACGCAGCCGTCTTCACCCTGTTCGATCAGGTCCTGCTGCGCATGCTTCCGGTCCAGCGGCCGCAGGAACTCGTTCGCTTCGAGTGGAACGGAGCCTTCAATGGCTCCATGAGCAGCTTTGGCGGCGACAGCGAAGGTCATATCAACTACTTCTCCTACCCGATGTACAAGGATCTGCGCGATCAGAACCAGGTCTTTACCGGAATCCTCGCAGCCGACAAGGCGCAGGTCGGCCTTTCCTGGCACAACCAGGCAGAGAACAACGACGGCGAAATCGTCTCCGGCAATTATTTCCAGCTTCTCGGCCTCAAGCCTGCCGCCGGCCGCCTCTTCACGCCCCAGGACGATACGGCAAAAGACGCGAATCCCGTCACCGTGCTCAGCTACAACTACTGGCGCACCCACCTCGGCTCCGCGCGCGACGTGATCGGCCAGACGATCCTCATCAACGGCCATTCTTTCACCATCGTCGGTGTCGCGCCCCCCAACTTCGATTCCGCCATCGGCGGCTATCGCCCCAGCGTCTTCGTGCCCGCCAGCATGGTCGACTTCGCCATTCCCTGGCGCGCACCGATCGATGACCTCAATAACCATCACTCCACTTGGCTCACGTTGGTGGCGCGACTCAAGCCCGGCATTACACGGCAGCAGTCTGAAGCAAGCATGAAACTGCTGTGGCATTCGTTGCGTGCCAATGAATTTGCCCAATCCAAATCGACCTCCGCAAAGTTCCGCAAGAACTTCCTCGACCTTTCCTCGATTCGTGTTCTCGATGACTCCAAGGGTTTCAACCCCAACCGCATCGATCTCCAAAAACCGCTCGTGATCTTGATGAGCATGGCTGGCCTGCTCGTGGTTCTTTGCGCCATCAATGTCGCAACTCTGCTGCTGTTGCGGGCTGCCAATCGCGCTCGCGAAATGTCGATGCGCTACGCACTCGGCGCACGTCGCAGCCGCATCTTCTCGCAATTGATGATAGAGGGTGGTGTTCTCGGCCTGACCGGCGCCATCGCCGGAGTTGTTCTGGCGCCCGCCGTCGCAACCGCCCTGGTGCGCGTTCTCACCAACTCCGATCCCGGAACAGAACCATACTCAGCCGCGGTCGATATGCGCGTGCTGCTTTTCACGCTGGGGATATCCGTTCTGGCAACGCTGTTTTTCAGCATCGCGCCGGTCTTTCATTTCATCCGCCCCAATCTCGCGGGAACGATGCGGCAAAATACGGGGACTCTTTCACGAGATTCGCAGCGCTTTCGCAAATTCGCCGTTGGCACGCAGATCGCACTGAGCGTGCTGTTACTCGGCGGTGCCGGACTCTTCCTGCGCACGCTCGATAATCTTCGTCACCAGTCGCTGGGATTTGAAACCTCAAACCTCGCTGTGTTTTCACTCGATCCCACCAGCTCTGGGTATGGCGAAGAACGAACCGCAGCAATCGTCAACAGCTCCATCGAATCGCTGCGTCGCATTCCCGGCGTCGTCTCCGCAGCGGCCAACAACGATCCGGAACTGGTCGGTGACACAGAATCAACGAATTACTCCGTGCAGGGATACAAGCCATCCGAAGACGAGCGCATGAACTTCGAGCAGCCGCGCATTACTCCCGGCTACTTCGCCACCATTCATCAGCCGATTCTCGTTGGCCGCGAATTCACCCCAGCAGACGCAAAGGGCCAACCGGAAGTCGCCGTCATCAATCTCGCATTCGCCAAGCGCTTCTTCGGAACTCCGCAGAATGCCGTCGGCCGACTGCTGGCGGAAGGCTCGGGCGATAAGGTGAATTTCAACATCACCATCGTCGGCGTCGTCGGCGATATCCGCCACACCGATTTGCGCACACCACTCGGTCCAGCGGTCTACCAGGCTTACGCACAGATGAAGCACCCCGGCGGCGTCGCGGTTTACGTGCAGACGTCGGCCCCGCCGGCAACTGTCGAAGGCTCCATCCGCCAGACCATCCATCAGCTTGACCCGACCCTGGTCGTGGACGGCCTGCGTACCATGGATGCTCAAGTCCAGCGCAGCGCATCCGATGAACGCGCGCTGGCCTTTCTCGCCGTTGGCTTTGCCGGACTCGCCTTGATCCTCGCTGCAGTTGGTCTTTACGGAGTACTCGCCTATTCGACCGAGCAGCGTACCCGCGAAATCGGCGTCCGCCTCGCGCTCGGTTCATCGCGATCCGTCATCGTTCTTCTCGTTGTACGCGAAATGGCGGTCATTGCTGCGATAGCTACAGCCGTTGCCCTTCCTTCGCTGGTTGCTCTTGGACGCCTCTTCCGCAGTCAGCTGTTCGGTGTCAGCACCTTCGATCCGCTCACGCTCTGCGGCTCGGTCATTCTCACTGTATTCATGCTTTGTGTGGCCGCCGCATTGCCTGCCCGGCGCGCCGCGGGTGTCGAGCCCATGCAGGCCCTACGCACCGAGTAGTTTTGAGATCGGAGTAAATCGTCATCATGATCGACCTGAAAAACATCGAGCGCAGTTACAAGACCGGCCACGCCGAAACCTGGGTGTTGCGCCGCATCAATCTCACCATTCGCGAGGGCGACTTCCTTACCATCATGGGTCCATCCGGAGCAGGGAAGTCATCACTTCTGAATGTGCTGGCTCTGCTGGACGACAGTTGGCTCGGCGAATACTGGTTCGGCACGACGCCGGTGCACTCGCTCAACCGCAAGCAGCGCGCCGACCTCGCCCGCCAGCGCATTGGCATGGTCTTCCAGAGTTACCACCTGCTCGACGATCTCACGGTCGCCGAAAATATCGATCTCCCGCTTTCATACAAGAACCTGCCATCGAAAGACCGCGGAGGCATGGTTGCCGACATTCTCGACCGCTTCCAGATCGTCGCAAAGAAAGATCTATTTCCCAACCAGCTCTCCGGTGGACAGCAGCAGCTCGTTGGTATCGCGCGCGCAGTCGTGCACGCGCCATCGTTGCTGCTGGCCGACGAACCAACCGGCAACCTGCACTCCACGCAGGCCCGCGAAATCATGGACCTCTTCTGCGAACTGAATCGGGCCGGCACGACCATCGTGCAGGTCACGCACTCTGAAGAGAACGCCCACTTCGGCAAGCGCATCATCGAGCTTCGCGATGGCTGGATGACCCGCGATGAGAATCTGCAGGCCGCCGCACCGGAGGTCAGCGCACAGTGAAGAACCCACAGGTGAAGGCATTGAAAAAGATCCCAGGCAACTCTATCGGCCAGCGTGTTGTTGCAGGCGTGGCAATCATTTTCCTCCAGGCCAATATGGCCTTTGCATTTCAGTCGGAGTCCACAAGCGCGCCGGCGCAAGCTGCGCCCCAGGCCACCACAACGCTGCAGACATCGCCGTCAGTGCCATTCAACGAGATGTTGCACCACTCGCACAATCCCTTAGATGCGTATCGCGGCAAGGTCGTGCCGCCTCCCAGCATGGCCAATTCCCTGCGCCTCAACTCACTCGTCCGCGACGGCAAGCTCTATCTCTCGCTGCGCAACGCAATCGATCTCGCTCTTGAGAACAACCTCGACCTCGTCATTGCGCGCTATAACCTGCCCATCGCGCAGATGGATATTCTGCGCACCCAGGCAGGCGGATTTACGAGAGGCGTAAACACCGGCGTAGTCTCCGGCACACCCGGTGGCGCGGCAAGTGGTACAGGTACCGGTAGCGGGGCCGGCGGCACAAGCACCGGGAGCGGCGGCGCCGGCGCCGGAAGCGGCGGTCTCGTGCAATCTACCTTCGGCGTCGGAAGCAATGTTTCCAGCTTCGATCCCTTCATCGTTGCCAAGGTTTACAACGACCACACCTCGCAACAGTTGACGAACACGACTCTATTGGGCGTCTCCACGTATCACCTGAACGAAAACCTTGCAAACGTCAGCTATCAACAGTCCCTTCCAACCGGCACCTACTTTGAAGCTGATTTCAACAACAACCGAACGACGTCGAATAGCCCGAACAATAGTCTGAATCCGCAGCTCTATTCGAACGTACAGGTCATCTTCCAGCAACAGTTGCTCGCTGGATTCGGAACCGGGCCGAACCTGCGCTTTTTACGAATTGCCAGGACCAACAAGAAGATTGGAGACATCGCATTCAAGGCGCAGATCATCGCAACCGTCACCCAGATCTGCAATATCTATTGGGACCTTGTGAACGCCTACGACACAGAGCAGGTCGGTGAGCGCTCGGTGGCCTTTGCCACAGAGACTCTTGACACCAGCCGCAAGCAACTCTCTCTCCAGGCTATTCCCGAAATGGATGTGCTGAAAGCTGAGAGCGAAGTGGCTACGCGCCAGCAGGACCTGACTGTCGCGCGCACCAACCTTGAACTCCAGGAACTCTACATGAAAAACGCCATCACCCGTTCTTTCGACGATCCGGTTCTTCAGGAGTTGCCAGTAGTGCCTACGGATCACCTCGCCACCCAGATCCAGCCGGAAACGGAGCCGCTACAACAGAGCATCACTGATGCTCTCAAGAATCGCACTGAGATACAGGAAAACGCCCTCGACCTCAGCAACCGCGAGCTAACCCGCAAGTCTGCTCGCAACAACCTCCTGCCGCAGCTCAGTCTTTATGGTTTTTATTCCGGATCGGCATTCGGAGGAGTTCCGAACCCTGCATTCGCCGCAAGCAACACCGCTCCCGGCGGCTACGGAGGTACTCTCGAAAATGCGCTGAACAACTCCTCGCCCGAGTACCAGGTTGGTCTGCAACTGCAGATGCCTCTGCGCAACCGCGTCGCCAAGGCCGACCAGTACCGCACCGAACTCGAGTACCGTCAATCGCAGGTGTACGCTGAAGAGTTAAAGAAAAACATTGTCATTGAAGTGAGGAATGCACGCTACGCGCTGGAGCAAGGCGCCAGCCGCGTGGATGCCGCCAAACAGGCGCGAGACCTCGCTCAACGCACACTCGATATCATGCAGAAGGAGCAGAAACTGGGCGCCGGATCCAACCAGCAGACGCTTTCGTCCGAGCACGATCTAGCCGTTGCTGAGTCGGCTCTCGTAACTGCACAGACGGCTTACGAAAAGGCGCGCATCACCTTGAAGTATTCAACCGGGCTGGTGCTTGAGGAATACGGAATCTCGATCGACGCCGCGAAAACCGGCGTGGTAGAGGCGGACAGTCATTAGAATGACAGACCCTCGCAAGAACGGACGAATTCGGGTTTTAGTTGCCGACGATCAACCGCACATCCTCGAGGCCGTGGAGCTGCTGCTTGAGCCGCAGGGGATTCATGTGGACTGCGTGCGCTCGCCGCAACTGCTTCT
>NZ_DATHHT010000032.1:0-45199 GCF_035317045.1 Occallatibacter sp. | reverse complement strand
CTGACCTGGCCCGCAAGCTGCTTCGCTACATCAATGCCTACTCCGCAAATGCTCGGCCTTTTCAATGGAAATACTCAGACCCAACTCGACGCATCCGCAGTAACGAATTCACTCAGACAGGCCACTAGTGCTTTGCGTACATGTCCATTACGTCTTTGCGGAGGGCGATGCGGCTGTCGGTGCGGGTGTAGAACATGTGGCCGCCGGGGAATTCGTGCACGGAGATACGGGATGGATCACCCATGAGAGGCATCTGTTCCGCAGTGAGCACCGAGCCCATGAAGGGGCAGGACAGGTCGTTCCATCCGTGGACGATCATGACGCGCAGTTTGGGGTCAGCAGCAACGGCTTCGCGCAAATCCGGCACCGAGCCGCGACGCAGTTCTTCGTCACGGTTCCACTGACGGCCCACGTCATAGGAGAGCGCGTTGTAGCGGGCATCGACCTTCCAACCCACGGTGCGCGTGACGAAGTCGACCATGGCGGTGGTGAGCGGGGCAACGATGCTGGCGAGGAGGGGATCGTTGGCGCGCTGCTCGGGCGCAAAGGGGAAGGGATCAAATGAAGTCACGTTGGAGTCGTAGACGGAACCGAGCTTGCCTTCTTCGCGATGGACTTCGCGGAGGTAGGCGCCCGTTTCGATGCGTCCGCCGGAGAACTTGACGAACGCGGGATCGAGGCCGGTGAGTTCGGTGACCTTGGCGATCATCTTCTGCGTGGCGGCTTCGTCGGCGTGGCCCTTGATCAGAGTAGTCGCGTATTCACCCTGGGTGTAGGCGATGACGTCGGCCATGGCTTCAGGCGTCAGCTTCTTCTCGCGTTCGAAATGGGCAGCGGTGATGGAGGGCAGCGTCATCATCCATGGAAGAGGCGAGAGGTCGCCGTCATTCTCGATGGTGGGGTTGAGATAGGGCGAAACGAGGACGACGCCGTTCATGGCGACGCCGAGCTGCGATTGCAGATAGTGGGTGATGCGGGGTCCGCGGAAGCCACCGTAGCTCTCGCCGACGAGATATTTGCGCGAACTGAGGCGGTCGTTTTTCACGAGCCAGTCGTAGACGATGCGGGAGAGATATTCGATGTCGGGCTGGGTGCTGTAGAAGAGCTTTTTGGCGTCGGCTTCGGGGACCAGCGAACGGCTGAAGCCCGTTCCGACGGGATCGATGAAGACGAGGTCGGTGAAGTCGAGCCACGTGCCGGCATTGTCGATGAGATTGGTGGGATCAGAGGGGCTGTCGCCTTCGTTGCCGGCGTCAAGATGCTTGGGGCCGATAGCGCCGAAGTTGAGATACACCGAGGACGCGCCGGGGCCACCGTTGAAGGCGAAGGTGACGGGTCGATTTGCGCCTTCCACGGTGTAGGCGGTGACAACCACGTTGCCGGCGATTTTGCCGTCGCCGTCGCGGACCGGGAGCGCACCGACGTTGACGGTATAGTGCAGCGGCTTGCCATCGAGCTGGATGGATTGCTGGGCGTGCGCCTCGGGGGGCAGAGGGGGCAGGCCGGCTTTGTCGTCGGCCGGTTTGGGAGCGGGCTTGTCTTTGTCTTTATCGGTTGCGGCTGGCGCCTTGTCGGCCTGCGCTACAGCGGGCACAGGTGCGGTCCCAAGGCACAAAAGCGCGAACGCCAGAAGAGCGAGGCGCCCGGGGAAGTCTTTAAGGTGTGCAAAGCTCATTCGATAAACATACATGGCCGGTGGCGGGCGCTGGCAACCGAGACGCGGGATGATTTACCCTCGAAGCTGCATGAGACTCAGAACTAACTTGTTGATTTCAACCTTTGCGATCGCAGTCGCGACGATTGCTTCGCATGCGCAAGACGCTCCAAAACCGGTGGAACCGGCGCTGCCGGATGCGCCGCAGGCCACTGCGGCGGCGATGATTCGGCCCAATGGGCCAACCATCGTAATGGATACGTCGATGGGACGGATTACGTGCCAGTTCTTTCAGAAGGAGGCGCCGAAGACGGTCGCCAACTTTATCGCGCTCGCCCAGGG
Source organism: Occallatibacter sp. (assembly GCF_035317045.1). Classification (GTDB taxonomy): domain Bacteria; phylum Acidobacteriota; class Terriglobia; order Terriglobales; family Acidobacteriaceae; genus Telmatobacter. The sequence goes on along the minus strand of NZ_DATHHT010000032.1, from coordinate 43,203 downwards.
CACCAAGGACTGGACCGATCCGCAGACCAGCAAAAGGATGCACAACAAGCCGTTGTATGACGGGACCACGTTTCATCGTGTGATTCCGGAGTTCATGATCCAGGGCGGCGACCCGGCGGGAACGGGTGCGGGCGATCCTGGATTCACGTTTGAAGATGAGTTCAATCCGGATTTGAATTTCGATGTGCCGGGGCGGCTGGCGATGGCGAACTCTGGTCCGAATACCAATGGCAGCCAGTTCTTCATCACCGAGATACCGACGGAGCATCTGAACCAGAAGCACACGATTTTTGGGCAATGCGACGAAGTGAGTGTCAACCTGGTGAAAGCGATTGCGCGCGTGCAGCGTGACGAGAACGACAAGCCGGCAACGCCGGTAGTGTTGAAGAAAGTAACGATTGTTCCGGAGGGTCAGGCAGTTCCGCCGGGTTCGGGCGCCGAGAGGGAGCAGAACTCCTCGATCCAAGTCGCAGGCATGAAGGCCCCTCAAGAAGGTGAATCACTGTTTCAACAGAGCGAGCCCCCTTCGAATGCCGTCAGCATTTCGGCGGGCGTAGCGCAGGGTCTCCTCGTTTCGCATGCAGCGCCTGTCTATCCACCTGAAGCCAAGCAAGCCGGCATTTCCGGGACCGTAGTACTGGCCGCCTTAATCGGACCGGATGGAGCGGTGACGTCTCTTAAACTCGTTAGCGGGCCTGCGCGCTTGCAGGCAGCCGCCATCAATGCCGTCAAATCTTGGCGCTATCGGCCTTACCTGCTCAATGGTCAGCAAGTCGCGGTGAGGACACAGGTCAACGTGGTCTTCTCACTCGATTCGCAACAATAGTAAGCACTCGGCGGCAGGCGCAGATAAAACTTCTATCACCCATAACGCCGCCGGCCCGCCCACTCAGCTAATTCGGTCAAAAGGAGTATTTATGGCACAGGCACTAGGAACTTATGCAACTTTCAACACGAGCGAAGGCAAGATTGTTGTTCGTCTCTTTGAGTCGGACGCGCCGATTACGGTGAGGAATTTCATCGAACTGGCCGAAGGCTCGAAGGAGTGGGTCCATCCCACGACGCACGCCAAATCGACGAGCAAGCTTTTTGATGGAACGATCTTTCACCGCGTGATTCCGGACTTCATGATCCAGGGCGGCGATCCAGCGGGAACAGGGATGGGCGGTCCGGGATATCGCTTTGAAGACGAGACGAGGGGCTCGAAGCACAGGTTTGACAACAAGGGCAAGCTGGCGATGGCGAACTCAGGGCCGAATACGAATGGCTGCCAGTTCTTCATCACCGTGGCGCCAACAGATTGGCTCACGGGAAAACACACGATCTTCGGAGAAGTCGTCGAAGGTCAGGAGATCGCGGACAAGATTTCGAAGGTGCCGCGAGGTGGGCAGGATAAACCTAAGACGCCCGTGGTGCTGGAGTCGGTGACGATCGAGCGGGTGGCGTAAACGAAGTTTTCAGTTGTCAGTTTTCAGTGATCAGTTTGGCTCCGCAGATCTCCAGGATCGCGGGGCCAAATTTCTCCACCTTCGCCGAGCCGATTCCATCGATCTCAAGAAGCTGGCGCGGATTGCTCGGGCGAGCGAAAGCGACAGCTTTGAGCGTGCGGTCGTGGAGGATGCAGTAGGACGGGACGCGCAGGCGTTTGGCTTCGCCGGTGCGCCATTCTTTCAGCCTCGCGGCTAGAGCTTCTCCTTCGGCTGGCAACGTGATAGGAACAGATGGCTGGCGGGCAGAGCGCGGCGATTGCGCGGAGATGCCATTCGTGCTGACGGCGTTTGCGCTTCCTTTTTGATTTGAAAGTTTGCGAGTGCGCTTCCGATTGTCGGCACCGGCGAATTCTTCGGCGATGCCGTCGCTTAGCAGCAAGTCGACCTGCGCAGCGGAGCGCGTGGCGAGACCGGTTTCGGTAAGGCTCACTTTGCGGTAGCGGCGGACTTCGCCGTCTTTTTCATATTCGGCGTCTTCGATGGCGATGAGGCGGGCGCGTGACATGGCGCCGAGCACGGCATCGAAGTCGTCGCGCGTGAGGCGGCCGGAGGGATCGACTGACTTTTGCAGCGTTCCTGCCGCTTTGTAATCGACAGAGCGGAGTTCGTCGAGGATGGACTGGGCGAGTGAGCGTTCGGCATTGGTGGCACGGCGGAAGAGGCGAAGGATCGCTCCCGCGGGATCGCAGATGTCGCAGACGCCGCAGGATTGCGCGGCATCCTCTTCGTCGCCGAAGTGGCGAACGAGAGCGGCCATGCGGCAGTCGCTGGATGTTGTGAAACGTAGAACCTTTTCGAATTGCTCGGCACGGTGCTGGGCTTGGACGGAGTAGGTTTTCTTCCATCCGGGAGCGCCGAGGCTGACGTTGCCGGAGAAGTCGACACGGGCGCCGCCGTGGATTTCGAGTTTCTCGAGGGCCTTGTCGAATTCTTCCTCCGTCAGCTTCGAAGCTGTGCGGAGGTCATCGATGGAGCGCGCCTCTTCACTGAGCATGCGGAAGATCTGGTGGAGATGGTCGGTAGGTGGATAGTCGCGATTGAGGAAAAAGTCGTGGGTCCGCTGGTCGGCATAGGAGTGCATGAGGAAGGTGCGGCTCGGTGCTCCGTCGCGGCCAGCGCGGCCGATCTCCTGGTAGTAGCCTTCGAGGGTGCCGGGGAGTCCGGCGTGAATGATGGTGCGGATGTCGGCCTTGTCGATGCCCATGCCGAAGGCGATGGTGGCGACGACAATCTCAAGCTGGCCTGACTGGAAGGCGCTCTGGACGCGCTCGCGGGTTTCGGCATCGAGACCAGCGTGGTATGCGGCAGCGGGCATCAGCTGCGACAACTCCTCGGCGAGACTCTCAGACTGCTTGCGCGATGTGGCGTAGACAATGGCGGGACGGCGATCGCGGTGGGCAAGAAGCGAGCAGATGGCCCTGGCGCGTTGCGGCACGGAGAGTTCGACGACCTCGATGGCCAGGTTGTGGCGGCGAAATCCGTGGATGAAGCGCGCGGGATTTGTCATGCCGAGTTGCGCGGTGATGTCCGCCTGCACAGTTGGCGTCGCGGTTGCGGTGAGGGCGAGAACGGGCACGGAACTTGAACCACTACGCAACGCGGGCAGGTGCTGGCCGAGCATGCGGTAATCAGGGCGAAAATCGTGGCCCCACTGCGAAATGCAATGCGCCTCGTCGATAGCAATGAGCGTGGGCGGACGCTTGGCAAGCATTTCAGGAAAGCCGGGAACGCGCAGGCGCTCGGGCGCGATGAAGAGAAAATCGAGCGTGCCGGCAAGGTAGTCGACGCATGCCTGGCGGGAAATGGAGCGGTCAAGGCCGGAGTGGATGCGCGCTACGCGCAGGTTGAGTGCGGCAAGCTTGGCGACCTGGTCTTCCATGAGCGCGATAAGCGGCGAGATGACGAGCGCGGTTCCGCCGAGGGCAACGGCGGGAAGCTGGTAGCAGAGCGACTTCCCTGCCCCGGTGGGCATGACGAGGAGCAAATCGCGGCCCTCAATCGCAGCGCGGCAGACGGCTTCCTGGTTGGCGCGGAAGCGCGCAAAGCCGAAGACCGATTGCAGAAGCTGGACGAGGTTTTCCGGGTTGGAAGGAGTGGTCAAAACGAAAATCGGACCTGAGCGAAGGCGAACGTGTCTCCTTCAACTTTACAGAAGCCCTGAGCAGCGCGTCCCGACCGCTATCACAAGGTACAGTGACGAGTCTGGTACAACAAATTCGTGGTCCTGATTACCAGCGGAGGCGACGTGACGGAATCAAAGAATGGACTTGTATCAATTGGAGCCGTGCATTCGGTGGACGAGACCGTGGAGAAGCTCAAGGGGATTCTTATGGCAAAGGGGGTGACCGTTTTCGCTGTTGTGGATCACAGCGGAGAGGCGGCGAAGGCCGGCCTGCAGATGCCGAATACGAAGCTGCTGATCTTCGGAAGTCCCAAGGCGGGGACGCCTGTGATGCTGGCGGCGCCGAGTATCGCAATCGACCTGCCGCTGAAGATCCTTGTGGCGGAAGACGGAGCGGGCAAGGTTTGGGTGTCGTACAACAGCACGCAGTTTCTCGCGGAACGGCATGGCGTGCCTTCGGAGCTGATGAAGAACTTGGCGGTGATTGAAGCTCTGGCTGCGGCAGCCGCTGGTTGAGGCGAGCCCTCGCAAAATGCTCATGATACTGAGTCGTAAGATACTCTCAACAGATTACTTATATCGGAATCGTGAGAATGGACTGCCGGGGAGCGGAATGCCGCCGGAGCGATCGCAATCAACCTGTGTCCGATAAGCGACATAAGTGTGCAAAACGATACAGTTTTTTCACTACAATCGTGGAACAATCTACCTTACGTCAGGTGTATCTCGACCTCGTAAAGGCGTTTTTCGGTTGCCTTCGCAGTCGTCATCTGACCTGAAAGATCTCTCAAATGAATGGATTGGCTCTAGCTACATTCGATCTTGAAACCTTTCTTGAGACATCAGGAATCGGTCGAAAGACTGTCGAGCTTAAAGCTAAGCAATCTTTTTTCTCGCAGGGCGATGTCGCCGATTGTGTGTACTATCTCCGAACAGGTCGCGCGAAAGTCACGATTGTCTCAAACGAGGGAAAAGAAGCCACGATCACAATGTTAGCCCCTCACGACTTTGTGGGGGAGGAGTCGCTCGCCTCGGTGGGCGGAAGGCGTCTGACCACAGCGACAGCCGTCACGGCGTGCACCGCGCTTAGAATTGACCGCGATGAGATGATTCGCGCCATGCACGGCGAGCATGAGTTTTCAGATTTGTTTCTCAAGTTCCTGCTGATGCGGGGTATACGCACTCAAGCCGACCTGGTCGACCAACTGTTCAACTCCAGCGAAAAGCGACTCGCCAGGGTTCTGCTGCTGATGGCGGAGTTTGGCAAGGCCGGTGAACCGGAGTCTTTAATTCCAAAGATTTCGCAGGAAACCCTGGCGGAGATGATCGGCTCGACACGGTCCCGCGTCAGCTTCTTCATGAATCGCTTTCGCAAGCTCGGGTTCATCGAATACAACGGCCGCATTCAGGTCAATAAGTCGCTGCTGAACATAATTCTCCACGACAAGTTGCCCGGCGACAACGCGGTGAAGCCACGGATCCTTCGCTTCCCGTCGAAGTCGAAGCGGACCAGACACAACAAACCCTCAAAACAGGCCTGAATTTAGACTGCGCCGAATTTGCCGGTAGAAATGCTTGTTTTCATCTCCCTGGTAATTCGGTTGAGACGCCGTCTTTATTTTCGAACACACAACTGAATTTCACATTGGCTTGCAGTCAGGATCTCTACTCAACATGGTCGTGAAACCGTCCATGCGTTCCTCCCCTGTCGATCAACACGCCACGATGAACGAGCTTTCTGTTACTTCCCTCTTCGTGCGCGCGCGGTTAGTATTCGTGTGATTCGCATTATCCCAGGAAAGAGCGGTGAGTTTGGTGATGCGTCGTTTTGTTGATTGGTATTGGTTGATGGCTTCAGCGATTGCGCTGATGGCTGCGGGCGCTGCGGGCGCGCAAAATGCGGATTTTCTAAAGAGCTACAAGGGAACTCCGTTTCATGACAGCAAGTACAACGGCGGGGCGCAGAAGATTCCGGGGACCGTGATGTGCGCGTATTACGACATGGGCGGCGAGGGCGTGGCGTTTCACGATGCCGACGCGAAGAACAACGGGAGCGGCGCGCTGAATCCGGCGAATGGAACTTATCTGAACGAGTTTCGGATGAACGAAGGCGTGGATACTTCGTATACGAAATTCGGTCTCGATCCGAAGATCGACGACAACCCATATGACAAGGTGACGCCGCCGGCAGGACTGCTCTACGTGGGCTGGACGGAGCCGGGCGAGTGGTTAAACGTGACGGTGGAAGTGGCGGAGACAGGTGAGTACACGGCCGATCTGCTTTATACGTCGAATCGTGGCGGAACGATTTCGCTGGATGTGAATGGCGTGGCGGCGACGGGGCCGCTCATGATTGTTTCGACGTACGATGCGGCCGACGCGGTGGCGTGGCGGCAGTGGCATCACTGGAATGTCGCGAAGGACCTGGTGCGAATTCATTTGAACAAGGGCAGGAATGTGCTGACAGTGCATACGGTGGCACAGGGGCAGATGAACTACGCGACGCTGGAGTTTAAGAGAGTTCGCAGTTCTTAGTTCTGAGTTCTTAGTGAGTAGGTGAGTAGTGAGTCGTGGACGGGGGCGGTCTAGCTCGATGAATGGGTAGTTGATTTTCGGTCGGAGCAAGGGCAGCCGGTCAGCTTCCCGCTCACGCCGGAAGTAGCGAGTTAGCAAGTTAGCGGGCAGGGCTGTGGATGGGGTTCGTGCTATCCCACCCTTGAATCACAAGACGATTCAAGGATGGGGCACCCAACGTTGTGGTTACCAAAACAAGAGCAACCGCAGATCCTTCGACTCCGCTGCGCTCCGCTCAGGATGACGGCGGAGCGCGGGGTGTTGCGGAATAATGATCGCGGCGGAGTGATTGTTAGTCGCCGGCTACGGTTTCGGCTACGGGGTGGGTGGAGGGAGGGTTGGCTTCGATCTTCCCTTCCCTCAGCAGATCGAAACGGTCTGCGTTCATCACCTTGTTCCAGACAGCTACAAAGTCATGCACGAAGGCTTGCTTGGCGTCGCTGCTGGCGTAGACCTCGGCGATGGCGCGGAGTTGGGCGTTTGATCCGAAGACGAGATCGACGACGGTGGCGGTCCACTTGAGTTCACCGGTGTGGCGATCGCGGCCTTCGAGCACGTCTGGAGACTTTTCTGACTTCGCCCACTTCGTGCCCATGTCGAGCAGGTTGACGAAGAAGTCATTGGTCAGAGTCTCGGGGCGCTTGGTGAAGACACCATGTTGGGAATGCGCGACGTTGGCACCGAGAGCGCGCATGCCGCCGATGAGGACGGTCATCTCAGGTCCCGTGAGGCCGAGAAGCTGCGCCTTGTCGAGCAGCAATGCGGCGGCATGTTCCTCGACTCCCTTGCGGGCGTAGTTGCGGAAGCCATCAGCAATTGGCTCGAGCACGGCGAAGGACGCGGTATCGGTTTGCTGCTGCGAGGCGTCGGTGCGACCGGGTTCGAAGGGAACCTTGACGCTATAGCCAGCTTTCGTTGCCGCAGATTCGACAGCCGCACAGCCAGCGAGAACGATGAGATCGGCAAGTGAGATTTTCTTGCCGCCCTTCTGCGATGCGTTGAAGTCCTTCTGGATGGACTCGAGCTTCGAGAGCACCTTGGCCAGTTCGGCGGGCTGGTTGACTTCCCAGTTCTTCTGGGGCTCGAGACGGATGCGCGCGCCATTGGCGCCGCCGCGCTTGTCACTGCCGCGGAAGGTTGAGGCAGATGCCCATGCGGTGTTGACTAGCTGGGAGATCGACAAACCCGATGCAAGGACCTTGGACTTCAACGCAGCGATGTCCTTGTCGTCGATGAGTTCGTGGTCGACGGCGGGAACGGGATCCTGCCAGATCAGCTCTTCCTTTGGAACGAGCGGGCCGAGGTAGCGGGAGATCGGACCCATGTCGCGGTGGGTGAGCTTGAACCAGGCGCGGGCAAAGGCGTCGGCGAGCCTGGCAGGGTTCTTGAGGAAGTCGCGCGAGATTTTTTCGTAGATCGGATCAACGCGCAGGGCGATGTCCGAGGTGAGCATCATGGGCTGATGACGCTTCTTGGGATCGTACGCGTCGGGGACGGCGTCTTTGCCGGCGTCACCCTTCGGCTTCCACTGATGGGCGCCTGCAGGACTCTTGGTCAGTTCCCACTCGTAGCCGAACAGGGTTTCGAAATAGCTGTTGTCCCATTTGGTTGGCGTGGGGGTCCATGTGACTTCAATGCCGCTGGTGATGGTGTCGGCACCGATGCCGGTACCGAAGCTGTTCTTCCAGCCGAGTCCCATCTCCTCAAAGCTCGTGCCTTCGGGCTCCGCGCCGACGTGGCTGGCGGGAGCGGCGCCGTGGGTCTTGCCGAAGGTGTGGCCACCGGCGATGAGTGCAACCGTCTCTTCGTCGTTCATCGCCATGCGGGCGAAGGTTTCGCGGATGTCGCGCGCGGAGCCTGCGGGGTCGGGGTTGCCGTTCGGACCTTCCGGGTTCACGTAGATAAGACCCATCTGCACGGCGGCCAGGGGGTTTGCCAGTTCACGATCGCCGCTATAGCGCTGGTCGCCGAGCCACGTGGTCTCGGGGCCCCAATCGGTGTCGGTCTCGGGCTCCCAGATATCGGCGCGTCCTCCGCCGAAGCCGAAGGTCTTGAGGCCCATTGAATCCAGCGCCACGTTGCCGGCGAGGATCATGAGATCAGCCCAGGAAACTTTGCGGCCATACTTCTGCTTGATGGGCCAGAGCAGGCGGCGGGCCTTGTCGAGGTTGACGTTGTCAGGCCAACTGTTGAGAGGCGCGAATCGCTGCGCCCCGCGGCCTGCACCGCCGCGACCGTCGTGGATCCTGTAGGTGCCGGCGGAATGCCAGGCCATGCGAATGAAGAGCGGCCCGTAGTTGCCGAAGTCTGCAGGCCACCAATCCTGAGAATCGGTCATTAGGGCATGAAGATCTTTGGTCACGGCATCCAGGTCAAGTTTCTTGAACTCCTGGGCGTAGTCGAACTCCTTTTCCATCGGATTGGAGAGCGAGGAATTCTGATGCAGAATGCCAAGGTTCAATTGATTGGGCCACCAGTCCCGGTTGCCCTTTGCGCCTGCGGATGTGTGCTTGATTGCGCCGTTCGAGAACGGGCACTTTGCTTCGCTAGACATGATGTCTCCTGATGTTGCTTGCTAAAGGATTGCTGGTTCGGTAGGAGGTTTCCGGGAGAATCCCGGCATAAATACTTCGCATTCAAGGGTAAGATATCGCCGCGGGGATCGATATGACAAATCAATTGTTTCTTTGATGATGATTGGTGCAGTCTATGATGAAAAGGGCAGCGGAGTTAGGCGCGCTGCGCGGGGTTAGCTGGGTTAGCGGAACAAGGCACAGCGGCGGAGTTAGTAAATGAATTTGCAGGAATTGCGTTATTTGGTTGCGATTGCGGAGTATCGGCATTTTGGGCGGGCGGCGGAGGCTTGCAACGTAAGTCAACCGACCCTGAGCAGCCAGATCAAAAAGCTGGAAGACGAGTTGGGCGTGACGCTGCTGGAGCGGACGAACAAGCGCGTAGACATAACTCCGGTGGGGAGCCAGATTCTGGGACATGCGAAGAGAGCCCTGGCTGAAGCGGGACAGATGGAGGCAGTGGCGCGGGCAGCGCGCGATCCTCTGGTGGGACCGCTGAAGCTGGGTGTGATTCCGACGGTGGCGCCGTACCTGATGCCCCTGATTCTGAAGCCGCTGAAGCAGGGGTATCCAGGACTGACGATTGAGTTGTGGGAGGATCAGACGCGGGCGCTGGTGGATTCGCTGAGAAATCACAAACTGGATGCGGCGCTGCTGGCGACCGAGACGGATGCGCCAGAGATTACGGAGATCAAGTTGTATGAGGAACCGCTGCTGGCGGCGCTGCCCCGAAATCACAGGCTGGCCGGTGCAAAGCGGGTGGATGAAGAATCGCTGACGGATGAATTGCTGGTGCTTGCAGAGGGCCACTGCCTTGCGAACCAGGCGCTGGCGGCATGCGGGGCTAAACATGGCGGGCATGGGCTTGGTCATGCGCGAAGTGGCCTGCAGGGATCGATGCAGGCGGCGACGCTGGAGACTTTGGTGAATTTGGTGGCCGCGGGATATGGGGTGACACTGATTCCGGCGCTGGCCGCGGGGTCGCTTGGGCAGAGGGGAATTGTGCTGCTGCCGTTGGCGGGACGGACGCGGCGGACGATCCGGCTGGCGAGCCGGCCGGGGTTTCCGCGGGCGCAGGCGCTCCGGGCAATCGAGAAAGTGATCCGGAAGGCAGTAAATTTTTCGGCGAGTTTACGGTGATTTTCTGGTGCAATTGGGTCTGTGGAAAACTCGGGTGAAACTCAATAAAAGTAGGACAATTTCCGAGAAAAGCCTAAAATACTCGAAGAAGATGGATTCGGGACCCCCTTATCCACAAAAGAACCTCTCCCCATGATTGACCCTGACTTTTAGGCTCCTTAGAGTCTGTAATCGAAGAGGGACAATCGCCCCAGCGACGAAGACCTGTCGTCGGGGACCCGGTCTTTCCCTTCTGGCAGGTGTGCGGCAAGTGCCGCGAGTGCCGATGGCTGAGTTGTACTGTTCGTATCCCGCTGACCCGGAGTGAGCATGCTGAAACTGAAAAAAATCCACATCCTCGGATTCAAGAGCTTTTGCGACCGCACCGAACTCACCGTGCCGGGAACCGGCATTGCAGTGGTGGTGGGGCCGAACGGGTGCGGAAAGTCGAACATCCTGGATGGAGTGAGCTGGGTGCTGGGCGAACAGAGCGCCAAGAGCCTGCGCGGCGGCAGCATGGCGGACGTGATCTTTGCCGGGACGCGTGAACGGAAACCGCTGGGGATGGCCGAGGTGACCATCACGATGGTGGATCCGGAGGCGTACGAAGGGCCGATTCCGGTGGAGCCGGATGTGGTGGTGGAGCACGAAGGCCCGACGGACTGGGATGAAGACGCGTTGCGGCGGCAGAAGGCTGCGGAAGCGGAAGAGATTATCGCGTCGGAGCAACCGGGGCAGATTCTGGACGACGAAGAGGGTGCTACAGACAGCAGCATGCAGGCGCAGGGACCTGAAGCCGAGGGAGGAATTCAGGCGAGCACGGGCGGACCGCAGCCGGTGATGTTGAAGATTCGTCGCAGGAAGTTCAATCGCACGCCGCAGAAGGGCGAGGTAGTTATCACACGGCGGTTGTTCCGGACGGGAGAGAGCGAATATCTGTTGAACGGAAAGCTGTGCCGGCTTCGCGATATCCAGGACATCTTTATGGGTACGGGCCTGGGGCCGGAGAGCTACGCGATTATCGGGCAGGAACGGATCGGGCAGTTGTTGAGTTCGAAGCCGCACGACCGGCGGGCAATTATCGAAGAGGCTGCGGGGATTACGCGCTTCAAGACGAAGAAGCGGCTGGCGGAACTGCGCCTCGAAAGTGCGAAGCAGAACCTGGCGCGCGTGGACGACATTTTTGAAGAAGTGACGCGGCAGATGAACAGCCTGAAGCGGCAGGCTTCAAAGGCGGAGCGATTTGCGCAGGTGCGCGATGAGTTGCGCGGACGGCTTCGCGTGGTGCTGGCGAGCCGCATGGCGCTGATGGATGCCGAGCAGGCGCGGTTGGAGCAGGAGATTGCCGCATTCGCAGAGAAGATTGCGAGCGGCGCTATCGAGATTGGAACGATGGAGACCCGCCAGCACTCGCTGACGGAGCGCGGATATGAGCTGGATCGCGAAGGACAGGAAGCGCAGAATCGTGCCAACGCGTCGGCTGTGGAATTGGAGCGGGCGGCGGCGCGCGAACGCAGCAATGCAGAGCGTGTGACGGAACTCGAGGCAAGGCTGGCGGCGGCCGCCGGTGAGCTGGAGCAGACGCGGACGCAACTGGGCGGAATTGCCGAAGAGCGCGAGCAGCATCGGGCGTTTCTGGAGACGGCGGCGGGAGAGGCGCGGGCGTTTCACGAGAAGGTGGAGGACCGGCAGCACGCAGCGCGGACAGCGGCGGATGAAGTGTTCAATGCGGAGCGAAAGCTGGAAGGAGATCGCAGGCATGCGATGCACCTGCTGACGCTGGCAGGCAATGCGCGGAACAGTACGTCGCAAACTGAAGAGAGTCTTGCCGCGCTCGAACGCGAGGCCGAGCGGCTGAATGCGGAAATGAGTCAGGCGCGCAATGAGCAGGAGAGCCTGGGCGTGCAGAGCGGACAGGCGCGACTGCGGTTTGAGTCGGCTGCGGAAACGCTGAAGCGGCTTGAGAGCGAGATTGCGGAGCTGCGCGAGCAGCTGCAGATTCGGCGCGCGGATGAAGGCACGGTGCGGACGCGGGCAAACCAGTTGCGCAGCGAACAGGCGACGGCTGTTGGGCGGAAGGAATCATTGGAGTCGCTGATTCGCGATCACAGTTATTCGACCGAGACCGTCAGGCGGCTATTAAAGCCCGGAGCGCTGCAGAATGGGTCGACACCGGTGGGCACGCTGGCGGACTTTATCGAAGTAAGCGGCGAGCACGAAGGAGTGGTCGACGAATTTCTGCGGGATGAGCTGAATTATGTTGTCGTAAAAAGCTGGCATGCGGCCGAAGAGGGCGTACGCGTGCTGAAGTCGGGCGTCGACGGGCGTGCGACATTCTTGATTCACGATAGCGCGCAGGCAGGTCTGTTTAACGATGCGGAGGACACGATCACCGGGCCGGGCGTGACTCCGCTGAAAGACGCCGTGCGCGTGCTCAACGGATTTGGGCGGTCGCTCGAGACGATTCTGCCGAAGCTGCGCGACGGATATCTTGTGGAGACGGCGGCACTGGCGCAGAGCCTGGCGAACGAGCACACGCATGCTTACTTCCTCACGCCGGGGGGTGAGTGCTTCCACAATGCGACGGTGACAGGCGGCAAGCCGGCGAGTGCCGGTCCGCTGGTGCTGAAGCGCGAACTGCGCGAGACGGAGATGCGCCTTGGGCTGCTGGAGCGTGATCTTGGTCAGGCAGAGTTGGAAGCTGCGACCCTGACAAGGCAAATCGAGGAAATGACGGCATTGCTTGAGGCGCGCAGCGAAGAGCGGCGGCTGGCGGAACGTGATGCGGCAGACCAGGGCGCGGCGCTGAAGCAGATGGAGAACGAAGGGCAGCGCATCGAGCGGCGGCTGCAGGAATGGATGCTCCAGGCCGGGCGGAACAAGGAAGCGCGGGAATCAAAGCATACAGTGATCGAGCAGAAGCGCGAAGAGGCGGTGCGGCTGGAAGGCGAGCATGCGACGGCCGAGGCCACACTGGAGGAGCAGCAGAACCGCCTGACAACGATGCGACAGACGCGCGAGACGCTGCAACATGAAGCGGCGAAGCTGACGGCGGAGCTTGCGGGCTTGGAAGAGCGGCGGCGCGGCGCGGAGATGGCGTTTCAACGGATCGACCGGCTGCACAGCGATCTCGAACGGCGGGTGCTGGCAATTGAACAGCAACGCGCGGCGGCGGAAGCTGAGAGGGAACAGCGCATCCGGGAGAGTGCGGAGCTGGCGCAGCGCCAGCAGGAGCTGATCGCGCTGAGGGCCGAGGTGCTGACACTGGCAGAGACAATTGCAGCACAGGCGCATGAGATTCGGCAGCAGCTTGCGACGATGGAGACGGAACTGAAGACGGCGCGCGCGTCGCTGGACCAGTTGCGCGAAGATCGCAGCGGCAGATCGAACCAGGCGGCGAAGCTGCGTTCTGACTTGGAGCATCTAGAGGCGAGCTGCCTGGCGGAAGTGAATGCCGAGGCCGCCGCATTGCGCGCGGATGCTGAGATTGTGCGCATCGCCGATGAAATGCTGGCCGTTGAGGAAGAGACATGCCGGACGCTCCGGCAGAAGATCGAGCAGATGGGTCCGGTAAACATGATGGCGCTGGAGGAATACAAGGAGACGGCGGAGCGGCACAGCTTCCTTGAAGCGCAGCGCACGGACCTGATGGAGTCGATCGAGAACACGCAGGCGACGATCAAAGAGATCGACCAGATTTCGCGGACGAAGTTTGACGAGGCGTTTGCGCGTATCAATGAGAACTTCGGGCAGGTGTTCACGCGGCTGTTCCACGGCGGGCAGGCCTTCCTGCGACTGACGGATGTAGAGAACCAGGCGGAGAGCGGGCTGGAGATTGTGGCATCGCCTCCAGGGAAGAAACTGCAGAACGTGCTGCTGCTTTCGGGTGGAGAGAAAGCTCTGACGGCGCTGGCACTGCTGGTGGGCATCTTCCAATTCCAGCCGAGCCCCTTCTGCGTGCTCGACGAAGTGGACGCGGCGCTGGACGAAACAAACGTGGGCCGGTTGGCGGATCTGCTGCACTCACTGAGCAAGGAGACGCAGTTCCTGCTGGTGACGCACTCGAAGCGCATGATGCATGCCGCGGACATGATTTACGGCGTGACTATGCAGGAGCCGGGCGTGTCGAAGGTGGTGAGCGTCAAGCTGGGCGGGCAGGAGCAGCAGCGGGCTACGGCGTAGACGCTTCCCGGTATTCATTCGCGTTTTCGTTGCTTTCCCCGGTCTCAGAAGCGAGACCAGGGGCACCCAGCGCTTTTGTCAGTCTGGGCTTTCTCCTGTCTCAAAGGGGAGTGTTCTGGTATTCCACCCTTGCGACAAATACCTCACAAGGATGGGGCACCCAACCCTGTGCTTGATCGGACAAGTTACACTGTTCCCAAATCCTTGCAGGAGCGAGACAGTGAGCCCAACATCCTCCTTTGATCCGCGCGTCGATACGTATATTGCGAAGGCGAGACCCTTCGCGCTGCCGATTCTTTTTGAAATTCGCGAACTGGTGCACAAGGCTTGCCCCGGGGTTGTGGAGACGATGAAGTGGAGCCGGCCTTTTTTTGAATACAAAGGCGCCATTGTCGGCAACATGTCGGCCTTCAACGAGCACTGCAGTTGGGGTTTCTGGGGCGAAGAGATTTCCGCGGTGCTGCGTGACATGGATATTCTGAAGCCGGGCGCGATGGGGTCTCTTGGCCGCCTGACCAGTGTGAAAGATATTCCTCCCAGGAAAGAGATGCTCGGCGTGTTGAAGCAGGCAGCCGCGTTCATCGACAAGGGCGAGTACACAAGCCCGATTGCTGCGCGGCAAAGAGTGGTGAAAGCTCCGGCACCGCCAGTGAAGGCGCCTCCAGAGTTTGCAAAGGCGCTGAAGGCCAACAAGAAGGCTGCGGCGGCATTCGCGGCATTCAGTCCGAGCTGCAAGAAGGAATACGTGGAGTGGATTGCGGACGCCAAGCGGGCGGAGACGCGGGACAAGCGGATCGAGACGGCGATCGAGTGGATCGGCGAGGGCAAGCAGCGGAACTGGAAGTACCAGAACTGCTGAGGCGCCGCCCTGACGCGCACGCTTGGCTTCTTTTCCGGGGCTGAAGCCCAGATTGCAGCCGAAGTTCGCGGCACGACTGAAGTCGTGCCCTGACGCGAAGGTGGTTTTACATCGGCGACATCGGATTGAATCGCATGGCTTACGACGTCATTGTTCTTGGACTTGGCGCGATGGGGAGCGCGGCTGCGCAGCATCTTGCGGAGCGGGGCAAGCGCGTACTCGGGATCGAGCAGTTCACTTCGCCCCACGACAAGGGGTCGTCCCATGGCGGATCGCGGATGATACGCCAGGCGTATTTTGAGAGTCCCGACTACATTCCGCTGGTGCTGCGCGCTTACGAATTGTGGCGAAAGCTCGAACGAGATACGGACACACGCCTGCTACACATCACCGGCGGGATGAACATTGGTTCGGGAGATGGGGAGTTGGTCAGGCGCACGATTGCGGCGTCAACGCAGCACTCGATTCCCTTCACGGTGTTGGAAGGACGCGCGATCAACGTGCGGTTTCCGGAAGTGTTTCCGCTCACCGGAGATGTTGCGGTGCACGAGACGAATGCCGGATATCTGTTCCCGGAGGAATGCATCCGCGCGCAGCTGGCGCGGGCTTCGCGGGCCGGTGCAGAACTCAGATTTGAAGAGAGCGTCGTGGCGTGGTCGGCGGCGGGAGATCGTGTTGAGGTGCGGACCGACAAGGGCTCCTACAGCGCGGGTCACCTGGTGATTACGGCGGGACCGTGGGCGAACGAGGCTCTGGATGGGATTGTTCCGCTGCGCGTGACGCGGCAGGTGATGGCGTGGATTCAGCCAAGGACGGGTGTAAGGCCGTTTTTGCCGGATCGCTTTCCGGTGTTTCTTTGCGAGGATGCCCGCGGCGGGGCGCATGGATACGGCTTTCCGGCGATTGACGGGCCGGAGGGCGGGATGAAGGCGGCGATCCACGGGAGCGCCGATGTGTGCACGCCGGAGAGCGTCGACCGCGAAATTCATGAGCGGGACCTGCGAAGGATCGTGGATCAGTTGCGGATGCGCATACCGGCGCTGGATGGCAAGGTGGTGCGGGCGCAGACGTGCCTTTACACGATGTCACCGGATGAGCACTTTGTGATCGGGGCGCATCCGCGGTTTGCGTCGTGCTCGATTGCTTGCGGTTTTTCAGGGCATGGATTCAAATTTGCCTGCGTCGTTGGCGAGATACTCGCGGACTTGGCGATGAGCGGATCTACTTCGCATCCGATCGGGTTATTTTCGCCACTGCGGTTTGCGGGGTGACAGATCGTGCTTTCCCACCCAAGCGGAGCCTGGATGGGGCACCCTCGTTCGTGCCGACGTCTGAATTTTCAAGGCAGATTTTTCAACTTCGCTGCTCTTCGCTCAACATGACAATTCTTGGGGGATTTTCGGGGAAGCGAGCTAGATTCCCAGGTCTCAGAAGCGAGACCTGGGGCACCCAGTTTGGAAATTACCGATGTCGGTATGACCGACGCCGAAGTGCGGCGATTGAGTGTTCGCGCTATTGGTAGGCGCCGGCTTTTTTGAAGTCACCACCTTTGACGATGGTGAAGGTAGCGGGGTCGACGTGATGTTTGAAGGCGTCATTGACCTGCTGCGGAGTTAGTGCGGCGACGGCGGCTTCGAGTTTGGCGTCCCATTGCATGGTGCGGCCCAAGTGCTCTCGGCTGATGAGGAGAGCGGCGATGGAGCCTTCTTCAGAGCGCTGGACGGTGCGTCCATCGAGCCAGGTCTTCTTGGCTTTATCCACTTCGTCGGCGGTGAATCCGTCCTTGAGAGCGAGGGCTAACTCCTCGTTGAAGTCGGCTTCAACTTTGGGCATGTTCTGCGGGGCGGCGATGGCGAAGCCGGATAGAACTGCGGAATCGTCTTCGGTGGGGACCTGGAACTGTGCGCCGGCGCCGTAGCTGAGGCCGTCCTTGACGCGGATGCGGCGGAAGATGCGCGAGTTGGGAGAGCCGCCAAAAACCATGCCGGCGATGGTGAGCGCGGGATAGTCGGGATCGGTGTCTTTCATTTTGAGCGGCATGCCGGAGAGGAAGAGTCCGTTCTGTTTGTCGGGTGTTTCGATCTTGTGATTGACGGCCTCTACTTTGGTGTAGGGATCAGGGACGCGCTGGTAATGGCTGGGGCTCTTCCAGTCGCCGAAGAGCTCAGTGACGAGCTTGCGCATCTGTTCGGGATCGAATTGGCCACTGAGGACGATTTCGCCCTCGCCGGGGCCGTAAAACTTCTGGTAGAACGAACGCACATCGTCGAGCGTGACCTTCTTGTTGTCTTCGATTTGTTCGTCGAGGGTTGAGACGTAGTGGACCTGGCCGCGCGTGTACTGCCCGTTGAGGTGGCGAAAGAGGTCGATCTGAACGAGGTTATTGGGTTCGGTCTTGCCGGCCTCAGCACCTGCGATACGCTGCTGGCGAACCTGTTCGAATTCGCTTTCGGGGAAGGAGGGCTCGCGGAGGAGTTCGCGCACGAGGCGAAGGGAGTCGGCGAGGTTTGCGTCGAGGGTGCGGATGCTGGCGCTTGCCTGGTCGACCCCGCCGTTGACGCTGATCTGCGCTTTGAGGTGGTCGGTTTCGTCCTGGATCTGCTGACGGTTTTTGTTCTTTGTGCCGCGCATCAGGAGCGAGCCGGTGATTTCGGCTGCGGCGCCTTGGCCGTAGAGGGATTTTTCGTCTCCGAAGTGGAGGTTGATGCGAGCCACAACGGTGCCGCCGCGCGTCTTCTTGGGGAACATGACGAGTTTCATGCCGTTGGGCAACTTGGCGCGGATGACGCGGGCTTCAATGTTCTGCGGAGTGGGATCGAAGGTTTCGCCCTGTGCGATGGCGGCGCCGCCCTTGTAGTCCTTGAAGACGACGGCGGGGTCTGGGGTCGCGGGAATTTCCGCACGGTCGGGAGTGGTGGTTGGGATGAATTCGCCCTCGGTGCGATTGGACGATTTGAAGTAGGCTTTGGCGACACGTGTTACATCATCGGGAGTGACCTTGGAAACTTCATCGCGGTTTAGAAACAGTGTGCGCCAGTCGCCCTGGCCGATGGACCTGCCGAGAATGATAGAGACGGTTTGCGAACTCGTGAGGGCAAGCTCGATGTTCTTCAGGATGCGGCCCTTGGCACGATCGACTTCTTCTGCCGTGGGAGGATTGGCGGCAAAGCCTTCGACAACTTTGAGAAGGGTTTGCTGAGCGTCGTCGAGGGATTGGTCGGGCTTGAGTTGCGCGAATGCCTCAACGACTCCGGGGTCGTGCATGGCTTCGGTGCTCATGGAGGCGGAAACGGCTTTTTTGGAGTCGACGAGTTCCTTATAAAGACGGCCGGTTTGCGGCGCTCCAAGGATCTGCGAGGCCACCTGGAGGGCCGCTATATCGGGGTGAAGCGCAGCGGGAACGTGATAGACAACCACGACGGCCTGAATGTTGCCGACGCGGCGAAGGATCACGGAGCGCTCGCCCTCCTGGGTAGGCTCTGAGACATAGGGCTGCTTCAGTTCGCGATCTGGTTTGGGAAGAGCGCCGAGGGTTTCAGCCACCATGGCGAGAGCCTTGGATTCATCGAATTGCCCGGCGATGACGAGATCGGCATTGTCTGGCTGGTAATACTTTTTGTAGAAGACTGCGAGGTTTTCGGCGGGCACCCGTTCAACGTCGGTACGGTTGCCGATAACGGTTTTGCCGTAGTTGTGGAAGTTGAATGCGGAGGCGAGAACGCGTTCCTCAAGAACCTCGACCGGATTGTTTTCGCCGGCTTCCATTTCATTGCGCACGACGGTCATTTCGGTATCGAGATCTTTTTTGAGCATGGGAATGCGCGCCATGCGATCGGCTTCAAGACCGAGAGCCCAGTGAAGATTGTCTTCGCTGGCGTTGAAGGTCTCAAAGTACATGGTCTGATCGTAGTCCGTCGTGCCGTTGAACGAACCGCCTGCCCTGTCAGTTAGTTCCTTGAACAGTTCGTGGCCGGAGGTCGAGGTCTTGAAGGTCATGTGCTCGAGCAGATGGGCCATGCCGGTTTCGCCGTAGCCCTCGTTGCGCGAACCCACGTGATAGACGACGTTCACTGTGATTTTGGGCTTGGAGTTGTCTGCGAAAAGCAGGACGTGAAGTCCGTTGGGGAAGGCATATTCGGTGACGCCCTCGATGGATGTCACTTTCTGAACGCCGGCCGGCAGGGTCTGTGCGAGCGACGATGCGGTAAGAACGGCAACGGATGTGACGAGGAGGAGGAATCTCTTCAAGCCCATGTTTTCTGCCTCTCAGTGGATTTTCGAATTATAGCGAGTAAAGGCAAGGAATGAGATGTGCAGTCTTCGTACGATCGGAATGGAGAAGGGCTGGGAAGCAGAATGCCTGATCAACAAGCGTTGACCGATCGGCCACGATCTGCCTGTTTTAGGAGTTCTATGGGATAAAAGTTGGCGATGAGTCGCCGGATGTTGCTTAACGGGTAATTGCCGGTTAGACGGTGCACATCCAGAATCGAAAGTTATCGCCCAAACGTTTGATGTGTTGGATGATCCATCGCTTCTTTGAAGGCTGCCCCGTCGCCAATGGCTGCGACCCGCGGCGGTAGCAGTAATTGGATGGCGCGGGCTTCTTCGCACGTCTGCGCGGGCGAGGCGATATTTCCCAGTTGCAATTCGCTGCGCACCGGATCACAATCTTCGCACCAATCACGCCTTCCGGAATCTCCTACCGCAGCCGTGATTCCGGTGAGCCAAATGGACACGCGGCACGTTTTCAAAATCGCGGCTATTCAAGGGCGGATTGAATTCTGCGAGGCCGAGCGCCGTCGGATTTTGAAGATGGTGGCGAGTTGCCAAGTAGACCTCGCGTGGATTTCTGACCGTATGGATTGCATCCAAAAAGACCTGCGCCTACTCCACCGGGATCTGGAGGTGCAAGAAAAGCAGGCGGAAGAATGGAACTGATTGACTTAAACCCCTTTTGTTAGCGGCTTGACGAATTGGATCGTGGGCGATACGGAAATAACCCCCGTTTTGCGTTTCAGGGTTACTTCCGCATAGGCGGTGAATCACCCGAACGCCTCAAGGTTCCATCCCCGGTCCCCAAAGGCGAGGGACCGGAGGCACCCTCATTGTGGTTTGGATAAGATCACAGAAACCGGGGCCACCCGCCAACGGTCGGCCAAAGCATTTTGCAGCATGGTCTGCACCATCGGGTTTTGCCCCCTGAGTCCACGCTGGCTGATTCTTTGCCAATCGGGCAGGTCAGCTCCGCCTACCTTTCCGACAACGTCGTAATTGTCGTTCCACACCCAGCCCTGCGCTCCAACGATGCGATTCTTTGATACCGGAAGCATCGGAACATAGGCCATCACGATCGTCCATCCTAGTGGCAACCCGATTGCTTCGTATTGATCACCGCCCGGAACGATTTGCAGGCGACGCTGACCAGGGTCAGCGTTGCTTGCCCGGATGGAAACCACATCGAAGGCGAGATCGGAATGAACCGTCACATCTCCGTCTGCGGCGGATTTAGCCGCAGGCGTGTTGACCGCCTGAGAGACGCCTGAAGTCACTGCGACAGAAAGGGAGATTCCAATCAGGAAAATGGTTCGACCTGCCTTAAACAAAAATGGGCGGGGATTTAGCATCAGTAGCACTTCCGGTCGTGTAGTGGGCAATCCAGAAATGACATTTTGGTCAACATATTTCGCTGCCGACTGAATTGGTCTTACTTACAACGGCGGATTTTCTGCAAACTTTTTGTGGAACACTGCAAATTTAGAGGGGGGGTGGGGGGGTACCCACTTCCGCCTGATTGATCCGCAGGGCGAACATTCTTCGGCTACGATGATTGTGCCTTAAACTCGCGTAATTACCTGCAAGACTCCGCTGGGAATTTTGTGTTTGGAATGTTGAGGTTGGAGCGCACGGTGGCGATGGGGCACTTGACAGTAGCAGGGTGTGCAACATTTTCGGCAATCGCCGGGCTATTTTTGGCTCAGAAGTTATTGCACTAGCGGTCGGCAATTGCTCATTTTGGATGAACGGGCAACAGGCATGTCGACAGAGATGTTTTCAGAAATTGCGAAATTGCGGCGACCGATTTTTGTGTTGAAAAAAATCGCCTCCGAAGGAAATCTTCGCTTCGGAGGCGCTTGCTTTGGAATACTAAGAAAGTACACAAGATGAAGACGGGGGACCAGTAGCTGGCACTGGAGGTCGGTAGTACACAGCTACTGGCGATCCCAATAAAACGAAGCTAGCCGCGGCTTCCCCTTTCCACTGCCGCCTCGTGCCGCCCGGCTCAAAGGAGTCTATTTACTGGCTCCCGAACCTTGGTGACAAATGCAGTTTCGCTCAACTTCGTTTGGCGCTCCGTGACGGCTGTCACAGGGTATTGTGGAATTCCCGGCGCGAATCGTATCCGGCTATCGCGGCGGTAAATATTCAGTGGTTTGGGGGTTTGACAAAGCGAGGCGCGGGCAAGAAAATCGGAGATTCACGACGCCGAGGCAAGATCCTTCCATGACAACACTCTTGAAGACAGATTTAGGCACGATTCCGCTCATCGGCCGGGGCAAGGTGCGCGATTTGTATGCCGTAGGCGATGCGCTGCTGCTGGTGGCGACGGACCGCATCTCGGCATTCGATCATGTGCTGGGCACGGGAATTCCGGGCAAGGGCAAGATTTTGACGCAGATTTCGCTGTTCTGGTTCGACCTGGTGCGGGAGATCGTGCCGAATCATCTGATTGCCACGAAAGTTGCAGATTATCCAGTCGAGTTGCACGCCTATGCAGAGCAGCTTGAGGGCAGGTCGATGCTGGTGAAGCGCGCGCAGATGTTTCCTGTGGAGTGTGTAGCGCGGGGATACCTTGCGGGGTCGGGGTGGAAGGAGTACAAGGCCGCGGGGACGGTAAGCGGGATCAAACTGCCGGCGGGATTGCTGGACGGATCGCGATTGCCGGAGCCGCTGTTTACTCCTTCGACCAAGAGCCAGGACGGAACGCACGACGAGAACATTTCATTCGCAGCCGTAGAGAAGGCGGTAGGTGCGGATGTGGCGCATGAGCTGCGGCGGCTGACGCTGGCGATTTATGAGAAGGCAGGCAGGCACGCAGAGTCGCGGGGGTTGATCCTCGCGGATACGAAGTTTGAGTTTGGAATGACGCAGGACGGCATTGTGCTGGCGGACGAAGTTCTGACGCCGGATTCATCGCGATTCTGGGAGGCATCGTTGTGGAAGCCCGGCGGGGCGCAGCCGAGTTTCGACAAGCAATTTGTGCGCGATTACCTGGAAAGCATTCACTGGAACAAACAAGCTCCCGCGCCGAGTCTTCCCCAGGACGTGGTGGAGCGTACACTGCATAAATACCTTGAGGCATTTCGCCGGTTAACGGGGCGGGACCTGGACGCACAGGCATGAGCATGAACGGATTGACGATGGTCGATTGGATCATCGTGGTGGTGTTGGCGGTGGCGGTGCTGGCAGGCATTGCGCGAGGATTCTTTCGTTCGGCATTTTCGTTGGCTGGGTTGATCGCAGGACTGGCGCTGGCGTCGTGGAATTACTGGCGGCTGGCGGCAATGCTGAAGCCTCTGATCCATTCGGCAGAGGTGGCGAACGCAGTCGCGTTCCTGGTGATCGCGCTGCTAGTCATGGTGGTTGCGGCGATTCTTGGTTCGATCCTGGCCAAGGTTTTTGAGAAGGTGGGGCTGGGTTGCCTGGATCGTTTGGGCGGCGCGGTTTTCGGTTTTGTGGAAGGGATCGTATTGGTGTTGGTGTGCCTTCTTGTTACGGTTGCCTTCTTTCCAGAAACTGTGTGGTTGACGGAAGCAAGGCTGCCGCGTTATTTCTTCGGTGCACTCCATGTGAGCGTCCACGTTACACCTTCGCGACTGGGCGACCGTGTGCGCAAGGAATTGCAGACGCTGGAAGCGGAATCGCAGAAGCTAATCAACGACCAAAAGGGCAAATAATTTTTCGCGGGCTGAAGCCTGCCGGTTGTGGCAATCTAATAGAGCAAGAGGTTGACGTGAGACGAGACTTGGACAGCCTGGTAACACAGATGCATTCCACCGGAATTCGCTATGAGGATGCGGTGAAGGAGTTCAAGAGACAGTATCTGCGCGAAGTGCTGGCGGCCAACAAGGGAAACCAGTGCAAGGCTGCAGAGGAGCTGGGTATCCACCGCAACACGCTCAGCCGGACGATGGCAGAACTGGGCATCAGCCTGGCAGAGATTCGCGCCGGGCTCAAGCGTCCGCCACGCAGTGAACGTCCTATATTCGGAGCCGCACGCCAGGGTATACGCCAGGGCTAAGCCAGCTCCGCATCGGCATGCAGACAACTCAACAGAACAACGAAGCGCGAACTGCAATCAAGAGCGGGTTTGCCTGGGATGGGCAGGACGCGTACTTGTTCGATATCGACGGCACGCTTTTGCGGAGCCGCGACCGCGTACACATGGACAGCCTGCCCGCGACAGTGCGGGAGGTGATGGGACTCGAGGTCTCGCTCCAGGGTGTGTCACTGGCAGGAAACACCGATACGTCGATCCTGCGCGAGGCCTGCGCTTTGGCAGGCGTTCCAGCGGCCGTGCTGGAGCCGCAGATGGCGGCGATACTTAAGGGTATGTGCCAAAACGTGGCGGACAGACGAGATCAGTTGCAGCCGATTCTGATGCCGGGCGTGGAAGAGACGCTGAAGCATCTGGCGGACCGCGGCGCGACACTGGGCGTGGCCACGGGTAACCTGGAGATGATTGGCTGGATCAAGGTGGAGCGCGCGGGACTGCGCGAATGGTTTCGATTCGGCGGGTTCAGCGACCACTTCCCTGTCCGTTCTGAGTTGGTGGGGCACGCCGCAAAGAAGGCACGCGAGCTGGCGGGAGCAGAGGCGAGCATATGTGTGGTGGGCGACACACCGCGGGACATTGAAGCGGCACATGCCAATGGGCTGGCGGTAATCGCGGTCGCCACCGGGCACTTTTCGTTTGAGGAGTTGCTGGAGCACGGGCCTGAAGTATGCACGACGACGCTGGCTGATCTGTTGGCAGCGACGCGAGGCAAGGCATGAAGATCATGCGGGCGGATTTTGCGGCAATGATTGCGATGCTGTTGATGGCGGTGCCGGGATGGGCGCAGCAGACGCAGACGCCTGCGCCGTCGAATGCCGCGGGGAACGGCGCTCAAGCCGAGCAGGCGAAAGAGAAGGCCCCCAAAAAGAGAATTACGGGAAGCGATCGCAGGCGCGCAACGAAGCTGTATCTGCGGGCGACGAAGCTCTTCGAGAAGCAACAGTATGACGAGGCCGTACGCGATTACGAAGAGGCGGCGGAACTGGATCCGGGAAATCCGAATTATGGCGCGGCGACGGAGGTGGCGCGCAGTCATGAAGTCACGGACCTGATCCAGACGGCGGCCAAGGCGCGCATCCGCGGAGACAAGACGGCCGAGCAGGCGGCATTGCAGAAGGCGGCGGCACTGGAACCGCACAACATCGAGGTTGCGGCGCACCTGGATGAGATGGCCGCTGATGTGGCGGCAACGCAATCGAAGCCGGTGTACGAGCAGGGGGTGGATTCTCTGGGGCCGGCTCCAATGCTGGAGCCGGTGGCAGGCACGCACAGTTTCCATTTGAAGACGGATCGCCGCACGGTGATCCAGACGGTGTATCGGTCATTCGGAATTGAAACGTCAGTGGACCAGAGCGTGACGGGGCCGCCGTTGCGCTTCGATATGGACGCCGCGACGTTTACGCAGGCGATACAGGCTGTAAATATGGCGACCGATTCGTTCACGGTGCCGCTGGACGCGCATCGCGCGCTGGTAGCCAGAGACACCCGGGAGAATCGGCAGCAGTACATGCGCGAGGAGTTTGAGACGGTCTACCTGGGCGGGATGGCAACGGCGGAGATGACCGAGATCGGAACCCTGGCCAAGAATGTGTTCCAGTTGCAGCAAGTGGTGGTGCAGCAGAGTTCGGGAACGCTGACCATTCGTGCGACAACGGACAAGCTGAACGCGTTCAATGCGACGCTGCGCGCACTGCTGGATGGACGAAGCCAGGTGCTGCTGGATGTCCGGTTGATCCAATTGGCGCACACCAACCAACGCAACACGGGCGCGCAGCTGCCGCAGCAAATCACTGCATTCAATGTATTCGCGGAAGAGCAGTCGATTCTGAATCAGAACCAGGCGCTGGTGCAGCAGATCATTTCATCGGGGCTGGCTTCACCGGGCGACACGCTGGCGATTCTGGGAATTTTGCTGGCGTCAGGACAGGTTTCGAGTTCGCTGTTTCAGAACGGCATCGCGCTGTTTGGCGGGGGGCTGACGCTGTCGGGCCTTTCGCCGCCACCCGCGACACTCAATCTGAGTTTGAACTCTTCGGAGTCGCGGGAACTGGACGACATTCAAATGCACCTGGGCGACGGCGAAGAGGGCACGATCAGAAGCGGATCGCGATATCCGATCCAGACGTCGCAGTTTTCAAACCTGGGTTCGTCGGGAATCAACATTCCCGGGCTGACGACAGCGGGAACTTCGGGAAGCCTGAGTTCCCTGCTCTCGCAGCTGAATTCGGGGGCGCAGACGATTCCGCAGATTGAGTACCAGGACCTTGGACTAACGTTCAAGGCAACGCCGCGCGTGGTGCGCAACGGTGATGTGGCGCTGACGATGGATTTGAAGATTACGGCACTGGGAGGTTCGTCGCTGAACGGGGTGCCGATCCTGAACAATCGCAGCTATTCTGGCGTGGCGACACTGAAAGATGGGTCAGGCGTGGTGATCGTTAGCCAGGTGGACAAGGAAGAGAGCCATGCGCTCAGCGGGTTACCCGGGCTGACCGAGATTCCGGGGCTGAACACGGTGACGGACACCGATGTACAGAGGAATTATGCCAGCTTGCTGATCATCATTACGCCGCATGTGATTCGCGGGACACAGGCGCCGGGACACTCGCCGATGTTGCGGATCGAGCGGGGGCAGTCGACACCGTGACGGGGTTCCCATTCATGCACAAATGGCGCGCATGAATGGGAACATGGAACTCCTCGGTGGGCTTTCAAAGCACAACTACTGGGCGATGCCGTCCAGTTTGGATTGATACTCGATGATCTGCTTCAACGTTTCATAGGGCGCGTTGGCAGGAACTTCGCGACCGTTGATGACGAGTGTGGGCACGGTGGCGATGTCGAGATCCTTGCTGAGCTGGATGGAAGATTCGACGGCTGTCCTGGTTTCAGGCAACGCGGCGCAGGCCGATACTTTGGCTGGGTCGAGGCCTGCCTTGGTGGCGGCGCTATTCAGAGTAAGGGTGGCGCCATCGGCTGTCGCGAGGCCATCCTGCCCGTCGAATACCGCGGAAGCAAACTGGAAGAAGGTAGTGCTGCCGGCCAGCTTCGCGACACATGTTCCATATTCCGCTGCCGTCAACGATTGTGGATGAATCGAGACGAGCGGATCGTTCTGGAAGACAATGCGCGCCTTGGGAAAATCGGTAAGGAGCTTTTCCATGTTGGCCTGCGCAGCTTTGCAGTGGGGACACTGGAAGTCTGCGAACTCGACGAGTTCGAGATCCTTGGTCGCCGAACCGCGATACGGGCCGTTGGCGCGCTCCTGGAGCGTGGAACGGTTCTCGGCAAAGGGACGATCGCCGAAGGGGACGATCTTTTCGCCGACGATAATGTGCTTTTGGTCGGGCGTGGTGAAGAAGGCGAAGCGATAGGGTTGCTGCTTGCCGGTCTTATCGCCGATGAAGACGATGACCTTGCTGATACCCGCAAGTTGCGTCTTCTGGATTGCCTGGACCTGCCACATGGCGTTGGCATCGAAGCCGAGATTGGCCTGCATGAAGGCGTTGACGACTTCCTTGGTGGGCGAGGTGGCGTTAAAATCAGCCGGATCGGGCGGGGGAAACACGGGGGCCTTTGCTTCTGGCGCTGCGGGAGCGGGTGCGGGTGTGGCGGGAGTTTGTTCCTGCGCGATGGCGTGATGGATGGGAGAGAAGAGCATGGCCAGCGTGATAACAGCGGCCAGTCGAGCGGCATTACGAATCAAGCGAATATCTCCTTCAGCGGCGGGAAGACTCCCAACCTTTAGCTTATACCTGCACTTTGACGGCAATGGGAAAGCGTCGACCCATGCCGAATGACTTCGACGTGACCTTGAGAACGGGGGCGGCCTGCTGGCGTTTGTACTCCGAGCGCTCCACCAGGCGCACTATCTGTTGGACGAGTTCGAGGGGAAAACCATTCTTCTGCGCGATGCACTCAGGAGTCTCATAGCGCTCAACGTAGGCCTCGATAATCGGATCGAGGACATCGTAGGGCGGCAGCGAGTCGGTGTCCTTCTGTCCAGGGCGCAATTCGGCGGAGGGAGGTTTCTCGATGATCGGAAGCGGGATGACTTCGCGCTCGCGATTAAGCCAGCGGCAGATTGCGTAGACGCGCGTTTTGATGAGATCGCCGATGACGGCGAGGGCGCCGACCATGTCGCCGTAGAGCGTGCAGTAGCCAACGGCCATTTCGGATTTGTTGCCGGTGGTGAGCACGAGCGAGCCAAACTTGTTAGAGAGCGCCATGAGCAAGTTGCCGCGAATGCGTGCCTGCAGATTTTCTTCAGCAAGTCCGGACTGTGTGCCTTTGAAGAGCGGCTCGAGAGCCTGCGAGTACTGGTGGAACAGGTCGCTGATGCCGATGAGTTCGAAGCGAATGCCGAGGTTAGCGGCAAGGGCGCGGCTGTCGTCGATGGAGCCCTGCGAGGAGAAGGGGCTGGGCATGCCAATGCAGAGGACATTTTCCCTGCCGAGGGCCTCGGCGGCAATGGCGGCGACGAGTGCGGAGTCGATGCCTCCGCTGAGGGCGATGAGGGCTTTGCTGAAGCCGCATTTGCGCACATAGTCGCGGGTGCCGAGGACAAGAGCGCGCCAGGCGGCCTCGGTGTCATCTTCAAGCGGATCGCGAATCGGCTGCGCGTCGAAGGGATCGACGATCACGAGATCTTCTTCGAAGGATTTTGCCTGGGCAATGAGTTGGCCGTGGGCGTTGAGGGCGAGAGAGGAGCCATCGAAGACAAGGCTGTCGTTTCCGCCTACCTGGTTGCACATGATGACCGGGATACGGTCGCGGTGTGCGATGGCGGCGAGCATCTCGCGGCGGACCTTGCGCTTGGAATGCCAGAAGGGCGAAGAGGAGAGGTTGATGTGGATGGCTGGACTCTGACGCATCAACTCTTCGAGCGGATCGAAGGAATAGAGACGGCGCGGCCAGAAGTTCTTGTCGTTCCAGGCATCTTCGCAGATGGAGATGGCGAGGCGCACGTGGTCGAGTTCGACGACCCGCTGCTGGCCAGAGGGCAGGAAGTAGCGCTGTTCGTCAAAGACGTCGTAGAAGGGCAGCAGGCGCTTGTGCTGCTCGAGAAGGACCTGACCGCGGTCGAGAAGAACGGCAGCGTTGACCGCCGGCTTCCCGGCGTCAGGTGGGGCGGGCAAGGCGACGCCCGCGATGAGCGCGGTAGGCAGGTTGCGCGTGGCTTCGGCGAGTTCATCGACGGCCTGGCGGCAACGGGCTAGAAAGCTCGGTTTCTCAAGGAAGTCGGCCGGAGGGTATCCGCAGATGGCCAGTTCGGAGAAGACGGTGAGTCGGGCGCCCAAGTCGGCGGCGCGACGGGTAACCGTAAGAATCTTTTCAAGATTACCGGTGAAATCCCCGACCGTGGGGTTGATCTGGGCCAGTGCGATCTTCACATGTCCAGTTTAAAGCAGAGGGGGGAGAAAGAGGGACTAGGGAGTAGGGAGTAAGTGTAGGGATAGGGAGTTGCGGCTTGGCGGGTCAGCGGTGCTTCGCGCCGATAGCAAGTCAGCAGGTTGGCGGTGTGATCGAGTTCGCTGCTTTGCAGGCTTAGGAGCCGGTGCCGGAGAAGACTACGCCGATGGTGCGGACGATGATCTTGATGTCGAGCCAGAGACTCCAGTTTTCGATGTAGGTTACGTCGAGGGAGACGTAGCTGTCGAAAGAGGGATCCTGGCGGCCCTGCACCTGCCATAGGCCGGTAATGCCGGGTGTGACATCGAGGCGGCGAAGGTGATTGAGCTTGTACTCCATGACTTCGCTCGCGAGCGGCGGACGAGGGCCGACAACGCTCATGTCGCCACGGAGGACATTGATGAACTGCGGCAACTCATCGAGCGAGTACTTGCGGAGGAGGCGGCCCAGGCGGGTAATGCGGGGGTCGTTGGTGATTTTGAACAGGACGCCATCGCGCTCGTTCATGTGCATGAATTCGGCGCGGCGCTGATCGGCATCGCGCACCATGGTGCGGAACTTGTAGCAGCGGAAGACGCGGCCTTTCTTGCCGATGCGCTCGGAAGCATACAGAACCGGTCCCCTGGATTCAAACTTGATGACAAGGGCGACGAGCAGCAGAAACGGCGAAAGAGCCAGGAGCAGGAGTCCCGCGAAGAGGATGTCGAGGACGCGTTTGAGCACGAATCCGAGTTCGGGAACGTGGCCGCGATGCAGTGGGATGGTCGGGAACTGGCCAATGTATTCGACTGGGCTGTTCCAGGCGAGGCCCTGGTAAAGATCGGGAACGATGCGTAGATCGACGCCGTGCAGGCGGGATTTCTCGAGTACATCCAGAACTACCCCGCGCTCGGAGGGGCTGGTGAAAAAAATCTCATCGACGAACTGCTTACGGGCGTGCTGAAAGAGCGTGTCGAGGGTGCCGACAACATCGCCGCTCGAAGACATCATCTGCGACGAGGCACCCGGAAATTCGATAAACCCTTTGAACGTATAGCCGAGGTGACGAATGCTCTCAACGTGATGACGGAGGGCGTGCGCTTCGGCACCGGTGCCCACAATGAGGACGTTGCGGGTGTCCTGGCCGCGTTCGAATCTGCGATACATCAGGGTCCGGTAGATCAGGCGGCGCAGGCACAGACAAACCGTGACCAGAACCAGCGTCATGAGAACGACGCGCCTGGGAATATCTTCGGCCCGAACGAGATAGAGGGTCCCGGTGAGCAGCAGTCCGGAGGTGAAGCACACCTGCACTGTGAGGCGTTGTTCGTGCAGGAACGAACTCAAGCTTTTGGGTGAGTAAAGATGGAGCCGCCGACTGGAGATGACGAGGGTGACGGCAAAAGCGCAAAACAATGCCAACAATATCCACATGGAGCGGCCGTGAAAGAGCGTTCCGTTGTAAAACTCACGCGCTCCAACGACGGGGCTGGTGTGTCGTTCGTAAATTGTGGCAATGATGGCGGAAACAAGAACGGTGAGGACGTCAAGAAAGATCCAGAACTTGACTTTGCCTTGCGAGCTGCGTGACGAATCCCGCGCGGTGTCTGTCGACCAATCGGATTGGGCCGCTACAGACGCTGAGACTCTTTGCCAGAAATCGGATGTCGCCATATCCGTCCGCTAACCTCGGAAGCCCAAAGCTACTGTTGGAAAGTGGGGGTGGTGGTTTCTAGATTGCAGGAAACGATGGGAAGCCGAACACCTGCTGCTGGCACGATGAGTACTGACGATTGGAACACTCCAGTTTATGAAAGGTTGCTCAATATGCAGCTGAAACGTCGTTACCGTCATTACTTTGGTGACGTGAGGCGTGCGGCTTCCGCAAGGATGGAATCCTGTTGTTTCTTCTTCGCAGATGATTGCGAAGCGCAGAGATCTCTGGAGCACCCAAACCTCACACTGAGCGTACTGCTTCGGTTAGAAAATTGTGTCTTTCGCGGGTCATTCAATTGCAACTTCTACGGGGCGACAGCGTGACACAAAGGCAACGAGTGAGGTGCAAAGGACCTTCAACAAGGAATCGTCTTGCCAATTGCGGGGATCTTCCTGCCGGTTTGAACCACTTGCTCTGCTTAACCAGGGAAAATTGCCTGCATCTGAATTATGAAGAACTCTGGTTATAAAGTCATCAACTCTTAAACTGAAGGTAACACATAGGCATCGAGGGTGAGGAACTGCTGAATGTTGGGATCGGGAGAGGCAATGAAGTCCCGGAGGGGCCCAAAAAAGGCTGCCCGCCCCTCGTCCAGGAAGAGCACGGAATCGGCGAGCCGTTCGGCGAATCGCATATCGTGGGTGACGATAATGCTTGTAAATCCAAGCTGTTGCTTGAGTCTCTGGATGAGGCCGCCCAATCTGCGCGCGATGATGGGATCAACCATTGTTGTGGGCTCATCATAAAGAACAATCTCGGGCTGCGAGGCGAGCGCACGTGCGATGGCGACGGCGCGACGGCGTCCTGTGGACAAACTGGCAGGTAACGCATCAGGTACGTCCTCAGCCCCGACGAGACCCAAAAGACGGTCAACAACCTGCTGGACCTGGTCCTCTTCCTGCCCGCCCCGTTCGCGCAGGGGGAAGGCTACATTTTCACGAACGGTGAGCGAGTCGAAGAGCGCTCCATTCTGAAACACCATGGTGACGCGCTTACGCACCACCTGCATTTCCTCTTCGGTGTAGGCATTGATTTCCTGCCCTTCGACGCGGATGGAACCGACCTGTGGCTTGAGAAAGCCCATGAGGATGCGCAGTGAGACGGACTTGCCGACTCCGCTGCGGCCGAGAATGCAGAGGGTTTCGCCGCGATTGACGCTGAAGCTGACGTTGTCGAGGACCTTGCGTTCGCCGAACCACATGGAGACATGCTTGAAGGAGATCAGGGGCCAGGTTGTGGGCTCTTCGTCTTCGTCGGTTGGCGCGGGTTTGCCTCCAGCGATATCAACCAGCAAGTCCCGCGGTATTTCGGGGACGTCGGGGATCGGCACATCCGAAGATGGAACCCCGGTGGGTTCGGCGTTGGAGTCTGGAGAAGCCACGAGATCAGATTACTTGAACATGGCGCCCGGCGAGCAGAGCTTCTGCCTGAAGGAGATCCTGAGGAGTGTTGATATTGAGGAACCAGACTCCCGGGGGAAGTGCCTGAGGACTGGAGACCTGGCCGGCCTGAAGTAGCAACTCAACGGGCAGGACGGAGAAGGGTCTGGAGAGAATATCCGCCGCGGCACGAAAGGCGCGCAACGAGTTGCGGTCGTTGGAATTGAGACTCGATTGGAGCGAGGGGAGTGCGGCGGTGTCGATGATGGCCGGAAAGGTCTGAATGAATCCGGCAACGGAGACGACGGTGACGGCGGATTGGGCGACGGTGGCGTGATGGATCAGATAACCGATCAGGCTCGCGGGCAGGAGCGGCAGATCGACGGGAAGGAAGAGGGCGCGAGGAGCGGAAGAATTTGCGAGAGCGGAACAAATGCCGGAGAGGGGGCCGAGGCTGGACTGGTTCGGGTCGTCCGGCAGGGTCGGGGCAATCGAGGAAAGGTCGCTTTTGGCGCCGGCGATGCGGGGTTCGAGCCCAGCGGAACGGAGGAGGTTCGAGGCATGTTGAACGAGAGGGACACCGGCGAGGAGGGTGAGTGCCTTGTCGTGCCCCATGCGTCGAGATTGACCACCGGCGAGGATGAATCCATCCACGACCGCAGGGATGTGAAGGTGCGGCAGGCTCAACGGCCCGCCTCCTCCAGGAATCGGATCAGGGAGCGGATGCCGAGTTCGAAGTTCTTGAGATTGAACTTTTCGTTCGGAGCGTGGATGTTGTCGTCGGGAAGACCGAAGCCCATCATGACGCTGGGCAGGCCGAGGTGGCGGTCGAAGTCGCCAACGATGGGAATGGAGCCGCCGGAGCGGATGAAGACCGTGTCTTTGCCCCACACTTCACTGAGAGCCTGGGTCGCGGCCTGGATGTACTGGTTGTTTACGGGGATGAGGCAGGGGTCTCCCGAGTGGATGAGGCGGACGTCAATGTCGACACCGGTGGGAGCGATCTTCTCAACGTAGCTCTTGTACTGGGCGAACGCCTTAGTCGGGGTCATGCCGGGGACAAGGCGCATCGAGACCTTGGCAATAGCCTTGGCGGGGATAACGGTTTTGGCGCCAGCGCCTGTGAAGCCGCCGGGGATGCCGTGGACGTCGAGGGTGGGACGAGCCCAGGTGCGCTCGAGGACGCTGTAGCCGCTTTCGCCGACAAGCTGGCGTGAACCGACTTCGGCGATGCGGTAGTGCTCCTCGTCGAAAGGCAGGCTCCTCCATGCCGCGAGTTCTTCGGGGCTGGGCGGGATGATGTCGTCGTAAAAGCCGGGGATAAGGATGTGGCCGTTCTCGTCTTTGAGGCGGGCAATGATCTGCGCGATGGCAGTGAAAGGATTGGGAGCAGCACCGCCGTACATGCCGGAGTGGAGGTCGGTCTTGGCGCCGCGCACTTCGAGCTCGGTGTAGATCATGCCGCGCAGTCCAACACAAAGGGTGGGCAGGCCAGGAGCGAAGAGTTCTGTGTCGGAGACGAGGGCGAAGTCGGCTTTGAGGTTGGCAGGTTTTGAGGCAACGTAGTCCGCAATTCCCTCCCCTCCCACTTCCTCTTCGCCTTCGAAGAGGACGCGGACATTGAGGGGGAGAGATTTGTTGGAGGCGAGGAGCGCTTCGAGAGCCTTGACCTGCATCCAGACCTGGCCTTTGTCGTCGACGGCGCCGCGGGCGTAGAGGTTGCCGTTGCGCTCGGCGGGTTCAAACGGCGGCGAGAGCCACTCATCGATCGGATCGGTGGGCTGGACATCGTAGTGACCGTAGATGAGGACGGTGGGCTTCCCAGCAGCGTGCAGCCAGTCGCCATAGACGAGCGGATGACCCTGGGTTTCGATGATGCGGACATTTTCAATGCCGATGCGTTTGAGTTCGGAGACGAGGAACTCGGCGGCACGGCGGCAATCGGGTTTATGTTCCGGGAGCGTGGAGATTGAAGGAATGCGCAGGAGGTTCTTGAGTTCATTCAAAAAGCGCGGGTGGTTCTCAGTGGCAAATGCAACGGCGGGCGAAGACATAAAAAGTGCTCCCCTATAATCGATGTCGCAGTCAAAACAAAAGTATAGGCGCTGCAATCAGTCCCGTCCTCCGAAAGGGCTTTCTCTTGCCGAAAAACGAGCGTGTCCGCCTGCGGCGGCGCAGTTTGGCCGGCGTCATCATCGTTCTCGCAATGATTCTTTTCGTCGGAGGCACAGCATCTGCGCAGGAGAAGAAAGAAAGCTATTTTGCGAGGAAGAACACATTTGGGGTCTTCACTGCATACTCCAATGATTCAAGCCATATTCTTCTTGGCGAAGCGGAGAACCGCAGGCTGTTCCTTCTGGGTGCGAGCTACAGCCGGCGTCTCATTCTCAATCACGTTGTGAATTTGGAATACAACGGTGAAGTGATGCCGCTGGCTCTCGAGAGCGACCCCACCTCTCACTTTATTCTCCAGTGGAACCCGCCAGCGCCGCCGGTGCCGCCGATCAATGAGACCGTGGTCCCTTATACCGCTTGCCACACTTCATCGGGAACGGGTACAGCTACGTTCAATGGCACTCCGTATACCTACACATACTCGAACACCTGTGGGCGTCAATGGACTGCGGGGGAAGCAATGTCTCCCATGGGGCTGCAATTGAACTTCCTTCCGCGCAACAAGACGCAGATCTTTGTGATCGGCCACGGCGGATACATGTATTCCACGCGAGCAGTTCCTGTCGAAAGTGCGGGTTCGTTCAATTTCACATTTGACGCCGGCGTTGGCATCGAATTCTATCGATCGAAAACTCGGTCGATACGCGCGGAGTATCGCTACCATCACTTTTCAAACAAGGACACCGCGACCGTGAATCCCGGCGTGGATAACGGGATCTTCCAGGTCACCTATTCGTTCGGACGCTAGTAGCGCGGAACCTTCGGATCCACTTCATCAGACCATGCGTCAATTCCGCCGCGAAGGGACTGCACGTTTTCAAAGCCCTGATTGCGAAGCCATGCCGCGACATTGAGCGATCGCTGGCCATGATGGCAGAGGACCGTCAGATGCACTTCGGGATCGAGCTCCTGGTGGGCGCGGGCTGGAACGTCGCCCATGGGCATGAGGGTGCTGGGTTCGATGTGCGCCGTGGAGTACTCCCAGGGCTCGCGGACATCTATAAGGCGGGTCTTGTTTTCGCGGAGCAGCGCGGCGGTGTCGGCTGGCGAGATTTCGAATTCGAGCATGGGTTCAGTGTAGGACACGGGACATTCCCAGGAGCAACCGCAGCGTGGATGGCTCTGCGCGACACCCGGAAAGGATGAAAATCGCTGCTGGTTAGATTGTGCTTTCCCACCCAAGCGGAGCTTGGATGGGGCACCCTCGTTCGTGCCGATGTCTGAATTTTCACCGCAGTTGTTACGGCTTCGATCGCTGCGCGACCCGCGTTCAACATGACAGGAACCCGGAGCGGCATGTTTCGAAAAACGGTCACGGTCGGAGCTGGACGGTAATCTAAAGAGAGATGCCACCGATTTTGAATGCACAGACGATTACGAAGCAATTTGGGGCCAAGCCTCTTTTCAAGGACATTTCGTTCACGGTAGAGGATGGGGCGCGGATCGGGCTGATTGGACCGAACGGCGCGGGGAAATCAACGCTGCTGGCGATTCTCGCTGGGGCGGTTGAGCCGGATGTGGGTGAGTTGGCGGTGCGCAAGCGGGCGCGGGCAGCGTATGTTCCGCAGGATTCGCGATTTGCGGCGGGGCTGACGCTTCGGCAAGTGCTGGAGACGGCGCTGACGTCCGCGCACGTGAATGAAGGCGAGCGCGAGGGGCGGCTGCGGGAACTCTCAGGCCGGGCGGGATTCGAGGACCTGGCGGCGGAGGCAGCTTCGCTTTCGGGCGGGTGGCGCAAGCGCCTGGCAATTGTCGAGGCGCTGGTGAGTCATCCTGAAGTGCTGCTGCTGGATGAACCGACGAATCACCTGGATCTCGCTGGGATCGAGTGGCTGGAGGAGTTGCTCGCCGCGGCGAATTTTGCCGTGGTGACGGTGAGTCATGATCGCTATTTTCTTGAGGCGACGTCGAGCGAGATTATCGAACTGAACCGCGTGTACGCAGAGGGCCTGTTTCGGGTGAAGGGCAACTTCAGCCGTTTTCTGGAGGAGCGGGAGGCGTATCTGGAATCGCAGAGCAAGCAGCAGGAAAGCTTGCGCAACCGGGTGCGGACGGAGATTGAGTGGCTGCGGCGAGGGCCCAAGGCGCGGACGACAAAATCGAAGGCGCGCATTGATTCGGCGAACGAGATGATCGGGCAGCTTGCGGCGATGGATTCGCGGACCACGGTGAACTCCGCGGGGATTGATTTTGAGGCGACCCAGCGGAAGACGAAACGGCTGGTGGAATTCAATGACGTGGCTTGCGACATTGGCGAACGCAGGCTGTTCAGCGGACTCAAATTTGTTCTTACTGCCGGTTCGAAGGTGGGGCTGGTGGGGCCGAACGGGAGTGGGAAGACGACGTTCCTGCGACTGTTGCGCGGCGAACTGGAACCCGCGGAAGGGAGCATTCGCCGGGCGGATGCGCTGCGGCTGGTGTATTTCAGCCAGATGCGCGAACTGGATGAGAGTCTGACGTTGCGGCGGGCGCTGGCGCCGGAGGGAGACGGGCTCGTGTACCAGGGACGGGTTGTGCATGTGGCAAGCTGGGCGGCGCGGTTCCTGTTTACGGGCGAGCAACTGAATCAGCCGGTGCGGAATTTGAGCGGCGGCGAGCGAGCGCGCGTGCTGATTGCGAAGCTGATGCTGGAGCCGGCGGATGTGCTGCTGCTGGATGAGCCTACGAACGATCTGGATATTCCGACGCTGGAGATCCTGGAAGAAAACCTGTTGGAGTTTCCGGGAGCTCTGCTGCTTGTGACACATGACCGCTATCTCCTGAATCGGGTGGCTTCGACCGTGCTTGGGCTGGATGGCGATGGGCATATCGGGCGGTTTGCGGATTATGGGCAGTGGGAAGCGTGGATGGAAGAGCAAAAGACAGGGATCAGGGATCAGGGATCAGGGAGCAGGGAGCAGAGAGGCTCACCCGAGACCGAAATCCAAACGCCGGCGAAGAAGAAGCTTTCGTATCTGGAGGCACGGGAGTTTGCCGCGATTGAGCAGCGGGTGGAGGAGAGCGATGAGCGTCTGGCGGCGGCCCGGGGACGGGTGGAAGACCCGGCAATTGCCTCGGATGCGGCGGCGCTGCAGGCGGCCCTGGGGGAACTGGAGTTGGCCCAGGAGGAAAACGACGTCCTCTACGCCCGCTGGGCCGAATTGACCGATAAGGCGGTCTAAACTGGATACACTCGGGAGCGGGCCGAAGTCATGAAAGCTGGACTTCGACGCCGCATGGCGAAATATTTGCATCGAAAGACGATATGCACAACCCGGTAAAGGTATTGATTGTCGAGGACGAACCCCATGCCCTGATGGGACTGGCGGAGCTGATTTCCGGCTGGGGATACCAGACGGAGACGGCGCGCGACGGCATCGAGGGCTGGGAGAAGGCGCTGGTGTGGAGTCCGGCGATTGTTGTGACGGACTTGAAGATGCCGCGGATGGACGGGATCGGACTGCTGACCAAGCTTGCAGAGAGCGCGAACTCGAATATAGCGGTAGTACTGCTGACCGCGCAGGGGTCGATTCAGCTTGCGGTGGATGCGATGAAACTGGGTGCTTACGACTTTTTGCAGAAGCCCGTGGATGCGACGCGGCTGCGGACAATCCTTGCGAATGCGACCCGGCAGCGGGCGACGGAAATTGAGCTGGAAGTTACGCGCAGGCAATTGCGGAACACCGGCATCCTGGGGTCGATGGTGGGCAGTTCGAAGGCGATGCGGGAGATTTTCGCGCTGATTGAACAGATCGCCCCTTCGAATGTGTCGGTGCTGATCACAGGCGAAAGCGGAACCGGCAAAGAGATGGTGGCGCGGACGCTGCACGATTTAAGTCCACGCAAGGGACGTCCGTTCCTGGCGGTGAATTGCGCGGCGATTCCTGAAACGCTGATCGAGAGCGAGATCTTCGGCCACGAGAAGGGCGCATTTACAGGCGCGGCGGAGCGGCGAGCGGGATGCTTTGAACTGGCAACGGGTGGCACGCTGCTGCTGGACGAACTGGGCGATATGCCGATCGGTACGCAGGCCAAGTTATTGCGCGTCCTGGAAGAGCGGAAACTGCGCCGTTTAGGAGCGCGCACCGAACAGGATGTGGATGTGCGGGTGCTGGCAGCAACGAACCGCGATCCGCAGGATGCGGTGGCGGGGGGACATTTGCGCGCAGATCTGTTTTACCGGTTGAATGTGTTTCACATTCATATGCCGCCGCTGCGCGAACACATGGAAGATCTACAGGTAATGGCCGAGGCCATGGTGAACGAGATGAATCAGAAGCATACGCGGCACGTCTCGGGGCTCTCGGACCATATTCTTGATCGGATGCTGGGGTATGATTGGCCAGGCAATGGACGCGAACTGCGGAATACGATTGAGCGCGCGGTAATCCTATGCCCGGACGGGACTCCGCTGGATGTATCGCACCTACCGCGGACATTCGGCACCCCGCAACTGCCGGTGGCAGCGCGGGCAACCGATGCGAATGTTGTGTCAATTCGCGTGGGAACGACAGTGGACGAGGCGGAGCGTATGTTGATTTTGAGAACGCTCGAGTCAACGGGACAGAATAAGACCCGCGCTGCCGAGATTCTGGGCGTAAGCCTGAAGACGCTGCACAACAAGCTGAAGGAATACAACCACTCGCGGGAAGATCCGGCGGCATAAAGCGGCTTGCAGGCGAATGTGAGCTGGCTGCGAACAATTTTCGGCGCCATCCGATTCGAGCGTTGTGGTTCGGCTTCTGTGTTTGAAAGACATGCGACTGAAGACAAAACTCGTTCTGGCGATTACGGGGTTAGTTTTTCTGATCGCGTGCGTGCTGTCGATGGTGTACGTGAGTCACCTGGTCGATGCGGCCGTTCAGCAGTCGGACGATTCGAATCTCATGGTGGCCGATCTGGTGCGCTCCACCTTGCAGAATACGTTGTTGGAAGAGCTGAAAGACCAGACGATCGACCCCAACGATCAGGACAAGCTGCTGGAACTGGTTCAGGAAGCGATCAAAGGCAGCGCCTCCCTGAGTGCAACCCTCGACTCGACCAACATGTACTCCACGACTGAATATGACGTGAACATCGTGGATACGAAGTCGCGCATTTTGCTCAGCACCTTTCCTGACAATAATGGCAAGGTGTTTCAGTGGCGGCCCAAGTATAGCGACCTGCTTGCCGCCGATCCGATCACCAAAATGCGTGAAATCTATGGGCCGGCCAAGGTGTTTGACATCGTGGCGCCGCTGGATCGCAATAGTCAGCCTTTCCTGAGCGTGCATGTGGGTGTGCGGACGACGCTGCTGCAGGCGGTGTATGAGCCATCACTGAAAGAAGCGTTTGAACTGATGGCGTTTACGCTGGGAACAGCGCTGGTTGTGGCGTTTCTGTTGAGCAACCTGGCACTGCGGCCCATGGAAGAGATCAGCATGCAACTGGACTACTGGAATCCCACGCTGGGTGAGGGCCAGAGCGAGAAAGGCGAAGCGCCCCGGCTCGATACCGCGGAAAGAGTGTCGACAAAGATTGAGCGGATCGGGCAGCGCATGCGCAACGTGGAAGAGGTTTTCTCGGCATTGAAGGAAAATCTCGACCAGGTTCTCGGAAATCTTCAAGACGGCATCTTGTTGTTCACGGGGGATGGTCGGGCGGTGCTCGTGTCTGAAGCCGCGCAGCGCTTCCTTCATGTGGAGAGCGACAACATCCTTGGTTTGCAGGCTCGCGAAATCTTCGACAGTTCCACGGTGCTGGGACGAGCGCTTCGCGAGGCCTTCGACGCCGGAGTCACGCTGGTGCAGGAAGAAGTCCAGACAGAAACAGGGCGCCGGATACAGGCGTCAGTGGATTTCATCTACGATGACCACACGCGCATGGGATTGGGGGCGTTGGTCACGCTGCACGACCTTGAATCCGTGGAGCAGATCGAGTCGGAGTTGGAGCTTTCGCGCCGCATGTCGGCAATCGGCAGGCTGACAGCGGGCGTGGGGCATGAAGTCAAGAATCCTATCAACGCCATCGTGGTGCATCTAGAGCTGCTGAAGAACAAGCTGGGCGGAGATCATGCGCCGGCGACACGGCACCTGGAAGTGATCGACGCGGAGATCCACCGGTTGGATCGCGTGGTGCAGACGCTGGTGGATTTCTCGCGTCCCGTAGAGTTGCGGCTGCAGGAACAGGATCTGCGCAAGTTGATTGGCGATGTGCTGGCACTGGCGGACGAAGAGCTTTCGACGCGGAACGTGAAGCTGGAAGGACGGCTCCCGGCGCACCCGCTGATCGTGAATGTGGATGCGGATCTGCTGAAGCAGGCGGCGATCAACGTGATTCTGAATGGCGCGCAGGCGATGCCGAATGGCGGACTGCTGCGCGTGACGCTGGAAGACGACCGCAAGATGGCGGTGCTGAAGATTGCGGATCAAGGGATTGGAATTCCGCCGGAGATTCGGGAGAAGATTTTCGATCTTTATTTCACAACAAAGAGCGGCGGCAGCGGCATTGGGCTGGCAATGACGTACCGTATTTTGCAGTTGCACCATGGAAGCGTCGACGTACAATCGACAGTAGGCCGTGGCACGGAATTCTCACTGCGCATTCCACTCGCCGCCACGGAATGGGGACGCCGGCATCTGCAACCGGCCATTGTGGAAGAGACAAAGGGGTTGGAGACATGAAGCTGAGCGCCGGGAGCGCTGCATGGCTGTTGTTGCCGCTGCTGCTGACGGGGTGCTTTCACAAGACCCAGATCGCGCAGAACCAGCCGTTCGCGCCGCCAATCGAGGACACGCCTCCGCCCAAGCCCGAGCCTTCGCCCACCAATCTGCCTCCGCCCGAGGTTTCGATACCCGTGCAGCCGGAGCCGCAAGTCCCTGTTCCAGCGGAACCGGTAAAGAAGCCCGTGAAGCACAGAAGGCCCGCGAACACGAATCCGCAGGTAGCGTCGAACGAGGCGCCACCCGTTCCGGCGATCGGAACACTTTCCACCGGCGATGCGCCGAACGTGCGGCAGCAAACGGATGATTCGATCGCATCGACCGAGAAGACCTTGAACGGCATCACCCGCAAGCTGAACGACCAGGAAGCGAAGACCGCCGCCCAGATTCGCCAGCTTCTGAAAGAGGCGCGCGAGGCGCTCACAGCTCGAGATGCGGGTGGCGCCCTCAACCTCGCGAACAAGGCGAAAGCGCTCCTGGACGAACTGCATCCGTAAAAGGAACTTCCCTTCCCTTTTCTTCCATCAGGATTTGCGAATTGCGATCGGGCGTGCGCGATGCCGCGTTAACGCTCGCCCCAACTGAGCTTGCTGCGCAGGGCGTCGAAGAAGCCGCTTTCACTAAGGCGGATCAGGTTAACCGTGTAAGCGGAGCGCTGGCAGCGGACTTCGTCGCCAAGGTGAAGCTCGAACCCCGTTTGCCCATCGACGGTGAGAAGGCATTGCGTGGGGACGCCTTCGACGCGCACCGTAAGGCGCGCATCGCCGCGCACCACGATGGGGCGCAGCGTGAGCAGATGAGGACAGATGGGCGTGACGACGAGTGCATCAACGTCAGGAGTCAGGATGGGACCGTTGGCGGCCAGAGTGTAGGCCGTGGATCCGGTCGGCGTGGAGACGATGACGCCATCGGCGCGGAAGCGGGCCACTCTTTTGCCATCGAGTTCCACGGCGAAGTCGCCCATGCGTGCGATGTCGCCTTTGGAGACAACGACTTCATTCAGTGCTTCGAATGCCTTGACGGGCACGCCGTCGCGGAAGACTTCAGCGTGGAGCATGTTGCGCGCATCAAGGGTGTGGCAGTTGTCGCACCAGCTTTCGAGCGTGGTGTAGAGATCGGCGAGGCGCACTTCGGTCAGGAACCCGAGAAAGCCCAGGTTGACGCTGAGGATCGGCGTTCCGGTTGCGGCGAAGATGCGCGCCACGGAGAGCAAAGTGCCGTCGCCGCCAAGCACAATGACCAGTTTCGGCTTGTGGGAGGGCAGGTCTGCACGATCAACAGCGGGGGCAGCATCGGTATAGGTAGCGCCTTCGCAGTCAAGCAGAGGCTCGTAATCATGCTTGCGGAGCCAGCCGATCAGTTCGGGAAGCAACTGGGCGAGTTCCTGCCTTCGTGGCTTAGAGACGATCGCTACGCATGTCATGCGGTCTCAGTGTAAATGGCAGGGGTTAAGACGGGGACCAGGATTAGGACTAGGACTAGAGACTAGTGGCCTGTCCTTGAGTAAACGTTACTAGTTGGGTTGGCATCTAAGATGTCATGCCGATCAATGAGGTAGTGCTGAGCGAAGAGCAGCGTGTGGAGTTGAGCACCATTGCACAATCCCGTTCTCTGCCCGCTGGTTATGTGTTTCGCGCACGATTGATTCTGATGCTCGCTGAAGGTGCATCTTTCACCACGATCAAGCGACAACTGCACACCACAGCGCCGACTATCAGCCGATGGAAAGCGCGGTTCCTTGAATCGGGTATGGATGGACTGGATACTCATCACCCGGGCCAATCTGCCTGCGTTCTGACCCCGGCTTTGCGGGCCAGGATTCTGTCGGCTACGCGCAAGAAGCCGACGGATGGATCGACACAATGGAGCTGCCGCAAACTGGCGGCAGTCCTGGGGATTAGCAAATACGCTGTCCATCGCAGCTGGAAAGAAGCTGGACTGAAGCCGCATCGGCTGGAGCGTTACATGGCCAGCGACGATCCGGACTTTGAATGCAAAGCTGCCGACATCATAGGCTTGTACCTCAATCCGCCCCGCCATGCGGCGGTGTTCTGTGTGGATGAAAAGACCGCCATCCAGGCGCTGGATCGG
Organism: Occallatibacter sp.; assembly: GCF_035317045.1. Lineage (GTDB taxonomy): Bacteria > Acidobacteriota > Terriglobia > Terriglobales > Acidobacteriaceae > Telmatobacter. Next base: position 513 of record NZ_DATHHT010000032.1, on the reverse strand, counting down.
CTTGACCCGGTACTGCCCCTTTCCCCCGGACGTGCCGAGCGCCACGGATTTGAGTATTACCGCCATGGAACGTTGTCCCTGTACGCAGCCCTGGATACGGCCAGCGGGAGGGTTCACGGCAAAACCACCGCGCGCCATACCAGCCGCGAGTTCGTTGCTTTCCTCAAAGAAGTTGTCTCGCGGTGCCCCAGGCACAAACAGATCCACATCATCCTCGACAATCTCTCGGCTCACAAAACCACCTTGGTGCGTGATTTTCTGCAACAGAATCCCCGCGTTCACTTCCACTTCACACCTACTTACTCGTCATGGCTGAACCAGGTCGAACTATGGTTTGCCAAGATCGAGCGGGATGTGATCGCACGCGGCATCTTTACTTCCGTCTCTGACCTGGCCCGCAAGCTGCTTCGCTACATCAATGCCTACTCCGCAAATGCTCGGCCTTTTCAATGGAAATACTCAGACCCAACTCGACGCATCCGCAGTAACGAATTCACTCAGACAGGCCACTAG
>NZ_DATHHT010000031.1:0-72774 GCF_035317045.1 Occallatibacter sp. | reverse complement strand
TCGGTATAGCGCTCCACCGTCGGATAGTAATTGATGCCATCCTCTCGATCCCCATATCCGCGCCGCTCCAGCACAGCTTTCAGCGCTACGTGAATCGCAGCAATGTTCCCATGCCCGCCCATCTCGGCAACAAAGCGGCCGCCCGGCTTCAACACGCGATGTACCTGCGACAGCATTGCATCCTGGTCGCGCACCCAGTGCAGCACTGCATTCGAAAAAACCGCATCAAACGTTCCATCATGAAACGGCAACAATTCGGCGTTCGACTGCTCCGCTTCAATTCCCCGCTCCCGCGCCGCCGCAATCATCTCCTGCGAAGCATCCACACCCAGCACGTGAGCGCCCGTGGCCGCCACCCGCTGCGTCAGTTGCCCATCGCCGCATCCCAGGTCGAGAATGAATTCCCCCATCTGCGCGTTCAGCCACTCCAGCACCCCGCTGGCAAGTCCGTGCACAAATGCGCCGTTCCGTTCGTAGGCCTGCGGGTCCCAAGTCTGCATCATCATCAACCTCCGCCCTTAGTTTCGGCGAAGCGCAGACCATAACGCAAAGTTATAATCTTTTGGGTTTGAATAAGAAATACTAATGGACATCGAACCGCTAAGCGATGCCTAGATCGATTGCACGGATAGAAGAGTCAGGTCGTCGACCAGGCCAACTTCCTTCTGCACGAATGGCTCTCCGTATTTCACACCTGCCAGCAAACCATAGTGCCGCGCTTCGGCAAAGGTGCGCTCCCTGATCTCTTCTTCCGGCACAAACAGATTGCCCCCCGCATCCTGGTTTGTGTATTGCGACTTGTAGGCCATCAACGCTGCATGCCTCTGTTCGATGAACGGCGTGATGTCGACGATAAAGCTGGGTCGCACATCCGCATACAAACTCGCGTAGACAATCTTGAACGGCCGATGCGGAGCCGTTCCAGTCTCGACTTTCGCGAGACCCGACAGGAAACATGCCTCGTATCCGAGCGTTGCAACGATTGCGTGGTCAGGGTGACGCGCTTGCCAATAGGGCAGGATGACAACCCTTGGCCGCACCTCGCGCACCATCCGCACAATCTTCTTCCGATTTTCCAGAGTGTTCTCGATTGCCCCGTCAGGCAGATCCAGCGCCTCGCGCCAACTCACACCCAGCAGGCGGGCCGCCTCAGATGCTTCCTGCGCGCGATCTTCCGCGGTTCCGCGCGTACCAGCCTCGCCCCTTGTCAGATCAAGAATCGCAGTCCGCAGTCCACGGGCCGCCATGCGCAGCAGCGTCCCCCCACAAGTCTGTTCCACGTCGTCGCGGTGCGCGGCAATCGCCAGTACATCCGCTCGCTGGGCATTGGATTCTTCAGTTGCAAGCATGGCTAGCTAGTAGACAGTGTTGTCGCCGTCGGTATGCGCGTCCATGAACGCAACATCCGACGCGGTTCCCGTCACCGACACGTACTGGTTATTGATCGACGACCCATCGGTGGTGTGGAAGATATAAACCTGCCCACCCTGCGCAACGTACACCTTATGCAACCCGGTCACGGCCGCGATGCCGTCCAGATCGCCGAGGTACGGCTCCAGCATTGTTACTGAGTTGGTGGTTGTGTTGTACATCGTCAGGCAACCGTACGGCTGACCCGTCTTGAATCGCTCGCCGTTGTTGCACTTGGTCATCCCGATCCACAGTGTGTTGTCGTCAGCAATCACCATGCGGCTCGGCGATCCCGGTGCACCGTCGCTGATCGAAACAGATGACGAAGCCGAGATGGTGCTGGAAGTCGTTTGCGCCAGGTTTACCAGCGTGAGATTTCCGGTGAACAATCCATCCGGCTGCAATTGCTGACCAGCGACATACATCGTCGTCGTCGATACAAGCGCGTTGCTCGATCCGCCGGGAATCGCCAGCGTGCAAGAACTTACGTTCGGCGTGCTGGCACAGTTGGCGTGAAGCGCATTGTTGGTCGGCAAGCTCCCTGAATGCTGCCCGGAGAGGAAGATCAACGGAGCGACCGGCACCTCGGTGATTGAAGAAGTCGAGCCGCCGCACTCGGCGCCGCAATTCAACACGTATGCCGTATTGCCATCGGCCGAAAAGACTGCCTTGACTGGTCGATCGAAGACGAGCGGCGCACCATAGGCATTGCCCGTTGCGTCTACATTATCCGGGCTCTGCATCTGGAAGAGGCACCACCCCGGAGAATTCTGCGGCTCGCAATCCATCGCAGCCTTCGGCCAGGTGCTCGACCCGCCGGAATAAGCGAGCGTCTCGTTGGCCGTCAACTTGCGCGCATAATAGGCATAATCGGAATTCTGCACAAACACCATTGCCGCGGATCCGCCGGGATTGACGCTGACCCGGTAAACACCCGGCAGGCTCAACGCGTATGAACCGCCGTTGGTATTGTCGATTGTCGTTAGTACCGTTGCCTGCTGGTTTGCCGCGAAAATGTAGTTCAGGTTACGCGTGATGAAGATACTCGACGAAGCGCCGTTCAAACCCTTTTGAGCACCGTTATCCGACTCTTTTTGATAGTTCACGGTGTGCAGTGAACCGTCACCGGCGCCGTATACCGCCCCGATTTGCTCCTCCGGCATATTCTGGATCGTGACCGGTAACTGTCCCGAATATCCTGTGATACTGAATCCACCAATCTTCTGGTTAAAGCTGAAGCGAATATCGTAAAACGCATCCACAAAGATCAGCGAACCGGTTGAGGCGATACTCGGGTTCTGTATGGCAATCAGAACGCGGTTCGTTAGGCCGCTGGGGGGCAGCGTTCTTCCTGCAAAGAATGTCGTGGACCCACATCCTGCCAACACAATTGCCGCTACCAGGGATCCGGCGGCGCTATACCAAAGACTTCTTTTCTTCAAAATCGATTCCCTCAAAACCGGAGCGGACAGACCGAGAAAGGTTGCACCGCGGTTGCCGCAACTTGGACAAAATGAATGGCGATTGCCGCAGAACCGACCCGTCCGAACTGGCTGATCCTGGACTGGTTCTGCATAGCTTTTGACTCTCGAAGTATAACAAAGCAACCCGCTCGCTCGACTTAATGCGCCGCATGCGCACTCGGGACCGCTCAGGTCCCCATTCGCCGCACAATCAGGTACAGTCCGGGAGGCTTGCGATAGCATGACAAGAGAATGGCCCAGTTTGCCGATATCTTCTCAAACCGCCCCGTGCTCGCCGACGGCGCCATGGGTACGGTCCTCTATGCGCGCGGGATCTTCATCAACCGCTGCTATGACGAGCTGAACCTTTCCGATCCCAACCTTATCCTTTCGATCCACGAGGAATACCTGCAGGCCGGCGCCGAAATTCTGGAAACAAACACCTTTGGAGCCAACCGCTTTCGCCTCACCCGGCATGGCCTGGCCTCGAAGGTTGCCGAGATCAATGCGGCGGGAGTCAAGGTGGCCCGCCAGGCCGTTGATCACCTGCTGGAAAAGCAGGCGGGTACGGCATACGTGGCCGGGTCGATAGGGCCGCTCGGCGTCCGACTCGAGCCACTGGGCAAAATCGGGCTTGATGAGGCGCGCGCCGCATTCGCTGAGCAGATTCGCGCCCTCGCGGATGCCGGCGTCGACCTGCTCATCATTGAGACAATGCCCGCACTGAACGAGGCGCGAGAGGCGTTGCTTGCCGCCGAAGAAACCGCGCCCGATTTGCCTGTTCTCGTAATGGTTACAGTGGACGACGAAAGCAATTGCCTCGACGGATCATCGCCGCAGCAGGCTGCCGCGCTGCTGACGGAGTGGGGTGCAGATGCCATTGGAGTCAATTGCTCCACCGGGCCTTCCACCGTTCTCACCGCAATCGAGGCCATGCGCAGCGCTACCACGCTGCCCCTCGCCGCGATGCCTAACGCCGGCATGCCCCGCGCCATTGAGGGCCGCAACATCTATCTCTGCTCGCCGGAATACATGGCCAGCTTCGCCCGCAAGGCCATCGCCGCTGGCGCTCAGATTGTCGGTGGCTGCTGCGGCACCACGCCCAACCATATCCGCGCGATGCGTTCGGCCATGCGCGCCATCGACGCGCAAGCCCGCGTAGCCGATGGTGGCAAGCACGCTGAGATTTCGACCGAAACGCCACCCGCACCCCTTGGCCAGCGTTCCCAAATCGGCTCGCTCATTGAACAAGGCGGATTCGTCACGCTCGTAGAAATCGTCCCGCCCAAGGGCATTGACTGCAGCAAGGAGATTGAAGGCGCGCGGCTGCTTGCCCAGCTCGGCGTCCACGCCATCAACGTCCCCGACTCGCCCCGTGCCTCCGCGCGCATGAGCGCCCAGAGCCTCTGCATCCAGATTCAGCAGCAAACCGGCATCGAAACGATTCTGCATTACACCTGCCGCGACCGGAACGTGCTCAGCATCCAATCCGACTTGCTCGGCGCTTCGTCGATCGGCCTGAAAAATATCCTCTGTCTCACCGGCGACCCACCCAAGCTCGGCAACTACCCCGACGCAACGGCGGTCTTTGATGTCGATGCCATTGGACTCGTCAATATTGTGCGGCGTCTCAATCACGGCCTCGACATCGGCTCCAATTCCATTGCGGCGTCCACCAACTTCACCATCGGCGTTGCGGCCAATCCCGGCGTGCCGGATATCGAGCACGAACTGCGCCGCTTCGCCTACAAGGTTGAGGCCGGAGCGGAATACGCCATCACGCAGCCTGTCTTCGACCTGCGCCTGCTCGAAGAGTTTCTCAACCGCATCGAGTCGTTCCGCATCCCGGTCATCGCCGGAATCTGGCCTCTGACCAGTCTGCGCAACGCGGAGTTCATGAAGAACGACCTGCGCGTCTCCATGCCGGAAGAGATCATGCTGCGCATGGCCCAGGTCACCACACCGGACGCCGCCCGCAAGGAAGGCATCCTCATTGCCCAGGAGATGCTCGAAGCCGTGCGCCCCATGGTCCAGGGCGTACAGGTCAGCGCCCCCTTCGGCCGCTACATCGCCGCCGCCGAAGTTATCGCCAGCGTCCTGCCCCAGAGCGCATCAGTCACGGAGTAATGCCATGCCATCGTTTGAAGATTCGCTCAAGAAGCTTGAAACCATCGTTGATCAACTCGAAAAAGGAGACTTGACCCTCGAAGACTCAATCAAGCTCTTCGAGGAGGGAGTAGGTCTCTCCGCAGCCTGCAAAAAGGACCTCGACACCGCCGAAGGCAAGGTGCAGATCCTCATCAAGCAGCGCGATGGCTCGCTCAAGACCGAGCCCTTCCCAACAGACAAGGCGCCCAAGTAGTCACTTCTTTGCGAGCGGCGGCTGAGACCAGCCCAGTCGCGACCGACGCCAGCCAACTTCTGTCATCGACAGTCACGATCGAAGACAACCAATCTCTGTCATTCCGACCGACCCTGAACGTCGTGAAGGGGAGCGGAGGAACCTGCAGTTGTCTTTTTTAGATCCTCAGCCGTTCCCGCAACCACTTCACCATATCCGGCGACAACTGGTCGGCAGACTTCAACCGGAAACGGCGAATATCCATCGGCGCCTCTTCGGCCACGCCGCCCACGCTTACCACCGCATCGGCCACGCGCAGCAGACGCTCGAAACTTGCCTTCTTGTTCGCGTCCTCCGCCAACAATGCCAGACATACGTCCGGCTTGATTACGTCCACGATCCGGTTCGACTCGTAGATCACGTTGCGGTCGGCTCCAATAGCACGCCGAATTCCCTCGACCGGAACCTCCGCCCCGCTTCGCATTACGAGCAACGCGCGTCGCGCGCCGGCGGCCAGATAGCGTGCGGTGTCCGTCTCGGTGCCGCCCTCGGTCTCTTCCCATATCTTCTCTTCGCGGATTTGTGCGGAGCCTTCCGGCGCGTAGTCGTGGCCGGAAATCTTTACAGCAGTCCAATCGAATTCCCGGAGCGCCGCAATGATCGCGCACACGAGCGCCGTCTTGCCGATATCCTTTGTGCTGCCGCCGACGACGAGGATGGCCACGGTTCTTCCATTCGGAGAATTTGAAATTCAGTTGCGTCAGGCGATGAAACGCAGGCTGTTTCCATCGGCATCTTTGACATACATTTCGCGGCCGCCCCATGTCTGATCGACCGGAGGAACAACGATGGGTACGCGCCTGGCGGTGAACTCCTTGTGGAACTTGTCGACGTCGTCGACGATGAGGTTGGCGACGCCTCCGGCAACGCCGTCGCCACTAAAGGACGAAAGGTGAAGCCAAACCCCGTCGCGCGAGATGCCCATGTAACACGGGTCCGTTGTCACGCCCTCAGGACGATGCTCAAACTCGAGTTGAAATCCCAGGCCCTGACAATAAAACTCAATCGCCTCGGCCGCGCTGGACATGTGTAACAGGGGAATTGCGCGTCGAATCATCTCACTCCTCTTTCGCTGATTTTCTACCCAGGCCCTTCGCCGCCTTCGGGTGTTTTGTCTCTTTCGCCAGGTCTTGCCGCCTTCGCAAGTTTCGAAAGCGTTGCTTGTTCGCGCAACACCTGCTTCAACGGTCGCGCGGGAGTCCCGAACATCACAGTCCCCGGCCGGTGTCCCTCGTTGGAGATGGTTTTACCACTGAAGACGCCGGACTGACCGCCCAGAATCACGCCGGGACCGACGTGCGCATGGTCGCCCATGCCCACCTGCCCCGCCAGCACGGCGCCTTTGCCCACCGTGCACGAGCCCGAAATGCCGGTAAGTGCCACCAGGATGACGTTCTCGCCGATGTCGCAGTTGTGGCCGATGTGGACGAGGTTGTCAATCTTGACTCCACGGCGAATGCGCGTCGCCTCAAGCGCTCCCCGATCGATGGTGGAGTTGGCGCCAATTTCAACATCGTCTTCAATGGTGAGTGTTCCCTGCTGGGGAAACTGCGTGTGCTCTCCCGTCAGCGCGTCGCGGACATACCCAAAGCCGTCGGCGCCGAGCACCGCGCCCGCATGCACCACCACGCGATTGCCGATGGTTGTGCCGGGATAGATAACGACGCGGGGATGAATGTGGCAGAGTTCGCCAATTCTCACGCCCTCGCCGAGGACCACTCCGGCGTCGATGAGTGTGCCGTTGCCGATGCTTACGTGTGAGCCGATCACGGCGCAGGGACCGACCACCACACCGGGATCAACCTTCGTATCCGGTGCGACGACGGCGGAGTGCGCGATGCCCGCAATGTGGATGTGCTTCGTTACGAGCTTCGCTGCCTTCGCGAACCAGAGCTTCGGCTGATCGGATTCGATGATGCATTTGCCGCGCGGATACTGCGTGATGGCGCCGGGCTTCAACACCACGACGCCCGCATTGCTCGCGAGCGCCGTGGTGACTGCAGCATCCGAGTCGGCAAATGCGAGATCGAAGGCGCTGGCCTTTTCGGGTGCGTTGACGCCATCGACCATCCACTCCGGATCGCCTTGCACCAGGTTTCCACCCAGCTCTTCAATCAGTTCCTGCAATGTCATGGAATTGCTCCATTGAAAGAGTAGCGCCGGGGGCTGGCCGCGCCATCCCCATTTGGTTATGTAACCACGCCGCACCTGTTTGCGAATTGATCTGGGATGACTAAGAGCTGGGTGCCCCCGGTCTCGCTTTTGAGACCGGGGAATTCCAAGAGCCTACAGCATGCGTGGAGTTTTCCGCCCCTCACACTACACTGTTCCCATGCGCCCGGCCCTCATCCTCCTCGCATTCCTTGCAGCCTCCTCATCCCACGCCCAGTTCACCCTCCAGACCTCCAACACCACCGCCGACCTGCGAGGCATCCACAACGTCGGCAACGGAGTCGCCTGGGCCTCCGGCACCAACGGCACCGTCCTCCGCACCGAAGACGGCGGCTACGTCTGGCAGTCCTGCTCCATGCCCCCCGACGCCGAGAAACTCGACTTCCGCGGCATCGAATCCTTCAATGCCAACACTGCCATCGTCATGTCCTCCGGCCCTGGCGACCAATCCCGCCTCTACAGAACCACCGACGGTTGCCACACCTGGAAACTCGTGTTCACCAATCCCGACGAAACTGGCTTTTTCGATTCTGTCCACTTCGCGCCAGATGGCAAGCTCTACGTTCTTGGCGATCCGGTCAAAAATGCGTTTGCGCTTTTCCTCAGCGATGACTACGGAGACACATGGTTTGCTGCGGGAGACAAAGGACGCGACGCACATGCGAACGAAGGAGCATTCGCGGCCAGCAATTCAAGTTTCACTAGCTACGGTCCTTTTTTGCTCTTCGGAGCTGGGGGCTCCGAACATGCCCACGCGTACTGGACAAGCACAAGGTGTTCCCCGCCGCCCGGGCATCCAAACGGACCCGCGCTCTCTGACTGTGGGGTGGTTTGGAATAGCAGTGAGGTGCCCGTAGCCAGTGGCACGCCGGCATCCGGTATCTTCTCGCTCGCCGCCAAAGCAACGACCACAAAGAGTGGTGCCCCGACAGCCACTGTCATCGCGGTCGGAGGTGTATACGACCATCCCGATCTGGGCACACAAATCGCCGCATTCAGCGTGGATGGTGGCCAGCACTGGACTGCTGCGATCACCCCGCCCCACGGCTACCGCTCCGCCGTGGCCTACGACCCCGCCACCAAAACCTGGATCACCGTCGGCCCCAACGGCACCGACATCTCCACCGACGACGGCAAGAACTGGCACGCCCTCCATCCCGATCCCGCGTTGCACGACCCCCCCGACGCCGACCGCAACTGGAACGCGCTTTCCCTCCCCTTCGTTGTCGGTCCGCACGGCCGCATCGGAAGGCTGGATGAGCGGCATTGAAGTCGCAGATGTGTTATTCCACGCGCAGCGCCTTCACCGGGTTGATGGAGGCAGCGCGGCGGGCGGGGATCATGCCGGCCACGGCTGCCGCCACAGTCAGGATGCAGATGGCTCCCACCAGGACGCCCGTATCGACGCGGGTGATTTCGTAGAGTTGGGATTTGATGTAGCGGACGCAGAGGATGGCGATCGGAGCGCCGATCGCGAGCCGGATCACCGCCTGCAGCATGGCTCCGCGCATCACCATGCCGACGACGCGAATGCGTTCGGCGCCGAGCGCCATGCGGATGCCGATCTCCGGTGTGCGTCGGACAACCGTGTACGAGGTGACGCCATAGAGGCCGATGGTGGCGAGCAGCAGGGCAAGTGCGCCGAAAAGTGACGTTAGTTGCGCGATCATGCGGCCGTCGTTGAAGCGGTCTGCAATCTGCTGATCGAATGTCTGAAACTTGACGATGGTGAGGTTGGGATTGATGCCCGAGAGCGTGCGCTGCGCGAGCTTTTCCATGTCGTTCATGGGACGGCTGGTCTGGAGGATGATGGCGCCGGCGTAGAGCCCTATGTCTTCGGAGATCGGCGTTTTAGTGTTGGCGGGGCGCTGGGTGATGGGAACGAAATACATGGCGTGGTCTTTCCACTGCACCGCAGTGTAGGTGGTGTCTTCGACGACGCCGACGATCTCATATTTGCCCTGGCCTTCTGGACCGGGCGAACCCACGCGATGGCCAATGGGATTCTGGCCGGGCTTGAAAAAGGTCTTTACGAATTGCTGGTTGACGACTGCAATGGGCGGCGCTGCCAGCAGATCCTGCGGCTTGAATCCGCGACCCATCAGAACGTGAGTGCCGACAGAATCGAAGTAGTCGGCGTTGCCTTTCACCCATGAAGCACCCTTGTTGGGATCGGGCTCGCCCTGAATCTGCACGCTATTGCTCCAGTTGTTGTCTTCCATGGGGGTATAGGTTGAGATGCCGACTTTAACCACACCGGGCAACGCATGGAAATGGTCCTCGATAGTGCGATAGAGCGCTTCCACCTGGGTAGTGGCATATCCCGCGGCCTGTGGATTGAAGTGGATGATGTAGCGGTTCTTCGAGTCGAGGTGCATGTCGGAGCTTTCGAGTTTATTGAGACTCTGCGCAAACAGGCCGGCGCCGACAAGCAGAACCAGCGAGAGTGACGCCTGCAGAATGACAAGCGAACGCTGCAACAGAGAGGCTCCGCCGGCCGTGGTACGCGTGCCAGAGCGAAGTGCATCGGCCGGCTGTGCCTGGGCCGCGATCCACGCGGGCGCTACGCCGAAGAGGATGCCGGTGAGGAGCGAAAGCCCAAACGCAAAGAGGATGACGAGAAGCGAAGGAGTCGCATCGATGGGCACATTCTGCGCACCGGGAAAGGCCATCGCCAGCAGCATGTGCGCTCCCGCATACGCGACAGCGAGGCCGGCAATGCCTCCGAGTCCGGCGAGGAGGATGCTTTCGGTAAGAAGCTGGCGGATGATGCGGCTACGCTGCGCTCCCAAGGCTGTGCGCACGCACATCTCGGAGCGGCGGCCCATGCTGCGCACTAGCTGGAGATTGGCAATGTTGGCGCAGGCGACGAGCAACACCAGAGCGGCGATCCAGCTAAGGAGGTGGAGTTGCGACTTGGCGTTGTCCTGCAGTTGCTGGATTCCGGCGCCGCCCGGAATCAGGACGACATGGGTGCGGTCAAGGAACGTCTTGCCGCGTGCGTCCGAGAACATCTTGAAGGTGGAGAATTCCTGACGAAGCAGGGTGCTGATTTTGGATTGCACGGCTGGAAGCGAGACACCCGGCTTGACGCGGCCAATCACGTAGACCCATTCAGTCTCGGGATCGTGGAGATAGGGGACGTTGGCGATGACGGCCATGGACTCGATAGGCAGATAGAAGTTGGGCGGCGTGCTCGTAAGCCGATCGCCATAGTAACCCTTGGGCGCTACGCCGATGATGGTGACGGGCTGGGTGTTGACGCGAAACGTGGTGCCGATGATGGAGGGGTCGGCGGCATAATCGTGTGCCCAGGTGTCGTAGCTCATGACGGCGGTGAACGCGGCGCCCTTGGTGTCGTCGCCGTCGGTGAAGAAGCGGCCCGCGGCCGGCTGAAGGCCGAAGGTGCGGAAGTAATTGCCGGAGACGAACTCGCCCATGATCGATTTTGCGACGCTCTGGGGGTCTTCGTGCCGAGCAGTGAGCGGCCGGTAATCGAAACCGGCTTCCATCGCGGCCAATTCCTGGAATTCGGGGACATTCTTCTTCATTAGGAGATAGGAATCGGTGGAGAAGAGCGAGTAGTCGCCCTTGTCGTTCCAACCGGAGTTGACGCAGCAGTCGTCGGTATCGCCCACGCGGATCAGGGTTTTGGGGTCGACGACGGGCAGGTTGCGCAACAGGACTGCGTTAACCAGGGTGAAGATCGCGGCGTTGGCGCCGATGCCGAGGGCAAGCGTGAGAATGACGGTGGTGGTAAAGCCGGGCGTCTTGCGCACCTGGCGAAACGCGTAGACCAGATCCTGGAGAAAAACCGTCATCGAATACCTCCGGGCACACGGCGATGTGCGATGGAACAAGCACGTTTGAGGCCAGGATGCGCCCCCGTTGATACCGGAGTCTATCAGGGGTTGAAGGGGGTGAGCGTTCAAAAACGGGACGGAGTGTTCGAATTTGAACGGTGGAATCGGCCCCTCGGTTGTGCGGATCGAGGCACAAGGAAAAGCAGCCGCAGATTCCTCGGCTTCGTTCGGAATGACAACGTAGAAGACAAATCGTTCGGAATGACAATTGACGTTTTTGGGATTGAATCGAGGACGGGGTTAATCTCTGGTTTTTCGCGGTTCGGCGTAGTAGCCGGTTTTGTGGCGGATGTTGAAGGACTCAGTGGCGGCGCGGGGAACGGTGACGTCAATGCGATGGAATGCCCTTCCGGGCTCCTGGTTGTGCGGGTAGTAGCCGATCATGTATTGCGTGCGGAGGTCGTCACTGACGCGGGCGAAGGCCTTGTCGAGTCCGCCGGCATCGACGTAGAAGTGCTTGCCACCCGTGTCTTCAGAAAGCTGGATGAGGGCGTGCTCGCCGCCAAGATCGCGGCCGGCGCTGGCCTCAATGGGCACGTCGATGATGGAGTAGATCATGACCTCGTCGCGCAGCGCCATTTCGAGGGCCTCGTTGTAGGTTGAGCCTTTCACCGTGTCGCCGCCATCGGTGACGAGGACCAGGACTTTGCGGCCATCCTTTTTGCCGAGAGACTTGGACCCGAGGTAGATTGCGTCATACAGCGCGGTGCCGCCCTCGCCGCGCATCCGGTCGAGGCCATGATCGATGAGCGAAACCTTGTTGGTGAAGTCGGCGAGTTCGGTCACAAAGGTATCGAATTCGATTACGCTCATCTGGTCCTGCGAGCGCAAGAGAGCGTGCACAAACTTCTTCGCGGCCTGCTGCTCGATCGAGCGGTCCTTATAGGTGCTGGAGCTGGTGTCGATGGCCAGCGTGAGGTTGAGCGGCATTTCGGACTGGCGTTCGAAGACGGCGATATTCTGGGGGCGGCTGTCCTCGGTGATCTTGAAATCTTCCTTTGTCAGGCCGCCGACGATGGCGCCGGTCTTGTCTGTCACGTTGACGAATAGGCTGACCAGTTTGACGTCGAGACGGAGGGGCTTGTCTTCCTGCGCGGCGAGGCGGAGACCGAGGCCTAGCGCGAAAAGCAATAAGAGTGGAATCTTGGATATGAGCGTAAATCGGTGCGGCAGAGGTCGAGATGCTACGGAAGGCCGTCCCGCAGGGGCTAAAGCCCGAACGATCGGACGAGCATATCGGCACGACTGAAGTCGTGCCCTTTCAAAGGCGAATTTCCGCGTGCACTCAGGCCGCAGGGCCATCGGTACCCTCCACGGCGTAGCCCGGCGGAAAGGGTTCGCCATCGGCCCAGACTGCGCCGTCAACGAAGGTTTCCTTTTTCCAGATTGGCACGGTTTTTTTGAGCGTGTCGATGAGCCATCGGCTGGCTTCGAAGGCCTGGCGGCGATGGGCTGAAGCAACGATGATGAGCACGCTGGTTTCCCCGACCTGCAGGCGGCCCAAGCGGTGGATGATGGCGACGTTGCGCACGCCGAGGCGGGCGATCGCTTCGCGCGCCAACTCGTTCATCTGCTTCGTGGCCATCTCTTCGTAAGCCTCGTAGTCGAGGTAGAGGGTCTGGCGGCCGCGGGAGTTGTTGCGGACGATGCCATCGAAGACAATAACTGCGCCGTCTTCGCCTTGCTTGGCGGCGGCAACAAGGGTTTCAGCCTGGATCGGTTCGCGAACAAGCCGGATCAGCACGCAATCTTCGGTTTTCGCAGGTTCGTTCGAGAGGATTCCGCCGGAGACGGGTGGAAGCAGGCCGACTTCATCATTCTCGCGTAGCACCTGGCGGCGCTCGGCGTATTCGGCGTTGACGCTGACGGCGATGCCGAGGGTTTCAACGGCGGGGGCCTGGACACCGAGCCGGGCGAGGAGGTTGGCGACGGTCGCTCCGCGGGGCAGTTCCAGGGCGAAGGGGTCGGAACCGAGAGACTCCTTGAGAATTCCGAAAGGGAGAACGCGTACGTGCATGATAGAGAAAGAATACCGCCTGGGTTATTAGACGTATGAAGGCGCGAGCGGTGGGCTTGCCGTTTATCGCACGAGCCTCTTCCGATCCCGCGATCCGAGGGATGCGCGGGAAAATGGCTGGCAGGGGCGGCGTCCAGGCGTCTCTGACACGAGGCTCGGGCGGGAATGGACCACCGGGCGAATCGGATGCCAACAACTGACGGCGGTCACATTCCCGGGTTGCGCGGGGATGCTATCCTTGCGCGTCGTTTTAGGTGCAAGGAGGATGACTTGAAAACAAGCGTCATGCTGGTGATGGCGGGATTGGTATTTTTGTCGGGGTGCGACACGGGGAACAATGCTGCCAAGGTTCCCGCCAAGCCCAAATGGCCGGGGGCCGCGTATCATCTCGCGTTTGAGACACAGGCCGCAAAACCGAATCCATCGGGCGTCACGATTCCTGTCATCAAGTACTCGGCAAATCCTGAGGCGCTGGAGAAGCGAGCTACGCTCGTGGTGCAATTCGACACGTCCGGAGTGAAGAAAGATGGGCCCGTTTCGAACCAGATGGTCATGGGGCCAGTTGACGTTCCTGCGGTGGAGGGTGCCCTTCCGGCGGAGTATATGGATGCGGCGGACAAGGGACTGGCGTCATTTCTGAATGCATATTGCATTCACGGAAAAGTTAAGCTCACAGTCGCGCTTGCGCGGTCGTCGCTTTCGAGCCGCCCCGGAGATGCCGAACTGAACATAAAGCGGCTTTCAGACTGGATGCCGATCGAAGTTGTCTTCAAGAATCCGCACCCGAAGTGCTAGGTCTTGACCTGAACGAAGAGCTTGCGAATAGTTAATAGACGCGGCTAGACTCCTTCGCATGATGCGACCGATTCCCCACGTTGCCAGAATTTCTGCCGCAGCTTTGGCGTTGACGCTTGCTGCCGTTTCAACCTATGCGCAGGACTGGGCCAAGACCCGGCTCGATGCTTCTCCGCGACACCATGAGTATGTGACTCTCAAGCATGACGACCGCACTCTGCAGGCGTTTGTGGTCTATCCCGAGGTGAAGAGCAAGGCGACGGTTGTTGTCCTGATTCACGAGATTTTCGGGCTCAGCGACTGGGCCAAGGAGATGGCCGATGAGCTTGCGGGACAGGGCTTCATCGTGGTCGCTCCCGATTTGATTTCAGGCCTCGGTCCCAACGGTGGCGGTTCAAGCGCGATGCCCGATCGGGATGCATCCGTCAAGGCCGTTTCCGGACTGGATGCAAACCAGGTGATGGCCGATCTGGATGCGGCTGCGGACTATGGGAAGAAGATTCCTGCGGCGAACGGCAAGGTCGTAACGGTGGGATTCTGCTGGGGCGGGGGAAAGTCATTCGCCTTCGCCACACATCGCAAGGATCTTTCAGCCGCGTTCGTGTTCTATGGACCCGGTCCCGCGGATGTCAGTTCGATTACCGCCCCGGTGTATGGCTTCTATGCGGGTAACGATGCGCGGATCGGAGCCACGATTCCGGCCACGACCGAGGCCATGAAGGCGGCTGGCAAGACATACGAGCCAGTGACCTACGACGGCGCCGGACATGGATTCATGCGCGCGGGCGAGGACCCGACAGATACGAATCCGGCAAACAAGACTGCGCGGGAGCAAGGGTTTGCTCGTCTCGTGAAGCTGCTGAAGGGGCTGTGATTCGAGGTTCGACCTTTCCCATCCATTCCGCCGACGACATTTTGGCTTGTCTCATTCCGAGCTGCGACACTACGGCTTGTCATTCCGAGCGACCAAAGGGAGCCGAGGAACCTGCAGTTGCTCTTTCTCAACCAACCACCGATCCTGGGTGCCACCCATGACCCAGTTTCACCGCGCCATGACACGCCCATGTGTGTGAGCAACGAAAAAGGCCGGCTGGTTAGCCGGCCTTTCTGTTTTTGCTGCCGATCGCAGTTTCCCTGCGGCTTATGCTGCGGCGGAGGCGCCGTGTTCGGCGGCTATCGAGGTGACCTCGGGCTTGGCTTTCAGCAGAGGGAGTGCCACGGCCAGTACATCTTCAATGCGGCTGGCGTAGTGGATCGAAACTCCGGCAATCATCTCGGGCGTCAGGTCTTCTTCGACGTCCTGGCGGTTGTCGGCTGGCAAGATGATGGTTTCCACCCCTGCTCGGCGTGCGGCTAGAAACTTCTCCTTGATGCCGCCTACGGGGAGCACGTTTCCGCTGAGGGTGATCTCGCCGGTCATCGCGGTAAGCGGACGGACCGGAATATCAGTCAGCAGCGATGCAAGCACCGTCGCCATGGTGACGCCGGCTGAAGGACCATCCTTGGGGATCGCGCCTGCGGGCACGTGAATGTGCAGGTCGAGGTCCTTGTTAAAGTCCTCTGGCAGACCGAGCAATGCCGAGTTCGAACGCACCCAGGTTAACGCGGCCTGCATCGACTCCTGCATCACCTCGCCGATCTGGCCGGTCATGGTGAAGCCGCCTTTGCCCTTCATCTTGTTGGCCTCGATGAAGAGAATGTCACCGCCGGCCGGTGTCCACGCAAGACCCACGGCCACACCCGGACGCTTGACGCGCTCAGCGACTTCGGTTTCGACCCGGACCTGGATGCCACCAAGAAACTCCTTCAGCACATCCTTGTCGACCACAAGCTTTTCCAGCTTCCCTTCGACGACGCGGCGCGCTTCCTTACGGCACACCGTGCCGATGACTTGCTCGAGTTTGCGCACCCCAGCTTCGCGCGTGTAGTGGCGCACGATATGGCGGACAGCTGACTCGGGGAATTCGATCTGTTCCTCTGTGATTCCATTTCCCTTGATCTGACGCGGAACAAGGTAACGCGCGGCGATGTGCACTTTCTCCTCTTCGCTGTAGCCTTGGAGCGGAATGATCTCCATGCGGTCGATCAGCGGCGGAGGCACGGTGTCGAGCATGTTCGCCGTGCAGATGAACAGCACCTTCGACAAATCGAAAGGCACGTCGAGGTAGTTATCGCGGAACGTGTTGTTCTGCTCCGGATCGAGCGTCTCGAGCAGCGCCGACGCGGGGTCTCCGCGGAAATCGCGTCCGAGCTTGTCGACCTCGTCGAGCATGATCACCGGATCGTTGGTTTCGGCGCGGCGGATGCTCTGAATGATCTGCCCCGGCAAAGCTCCAATGTAAGTGCGGCGGTGCCCGCGAATTTCGGCTTCGTCATGCATGCCGCCCAGGGAAACACGCTGGAACTTGCGTCCTAGCGCACGTGCGATGGAGCGGCCGAGCGAAGTTTTGCCCACGCCCGGAGGTCCGACGAAGCAGAGGATCGGCCCCTTCATATCGGGCTTGAGTTCGAGCACCGACAGGTAATCGAGAATGCGATCCTTCACCTTTTTCAGCTCGTAGTGATCCTCATCGAGGATCTCGCGAGCCTTGTTGATGTCGATCTTGGAGCCGGAACTCTTTGCCCATGGCAAAATTGCAAGCCACTCGATGTAGTTGCGTGTGAGCGAGTAGTCGGCGGCCATGGGAGACATGCGGCCGAGGCGCGAGAGTTCCTTCATCGCCTCTTTTTTCACGTCCTCCGGCATGCCGGCTTCTTCAATCTTCTTGCGCAGGTCTTCGACTTCGCGCTGGCCCTCGTCCTGTTCGCCGAGCTCCTTCTGGATGGCCTTCATTTGCTCGCGCAGATAGTAGTCGCGCTGCGACTGCTGGACCTGGTCCTGCACTTCGCTCTGAATCTTGGTGCGTAGCTGCTGAACTTCCAGTTCCTTGGCAAGGTGCTTCGTAAGCAGATCGAGCCGAGCGGGAACGCTGGCGGTTTCAAGCAGCGCCTGTTTGTCGTCGGTTGTGAGGAACGGCAGCGAGGAGGCGACAAAGTCGACCAGGCGACTGGAGTCCTCGATATTTCCGGCAATGGTGCGAAGTTCGTCAGAGAGCGTGGCCGATTCGGAGACGATCTGCTGGAACTGGCCAACGACATTGCGGACCAGAGCCTCAACTGAAGACGTGTTTTCTGCCTCGATGTCTTCAACGGTCTCGACCTCAGCAATCATGAACGGCTCGGTCTGGACGTAGCGAATCAGGCGCACGCGCTCAACGCCTTCGGTAAAGACGAAGCGGCTCTGGTTGGGCATGCGCACAACCTTGTGCACGGTGGCTAAAGTGCCTACTTCGTGCAGGTCGGTCGGCTTGGGCGCGTCGAGGCGCGGATCGAGCTGGGCGGCGACCACAATGGAGCGCTCTTCCCCCAGGGACTCGATCAACTGGATGGAGCTCTCGCGGCCAACCGTTAGCGGCAGAACAGCATGCGGGAACAAGACGGTATCGCGAACAGGCAGAATCGGTATGCGTTTGGGCCCAGAAACTGACCTTTTCTGGGGATTTTCCGGCGGCAAAATGGAAGGCTGACTTGGCATTGAGTGTCCTCTTATCAACTTTCCTTATTAGACAACACAGAGCATTAAAAGTTTCAAGAAAGACCAACTCCTGAACTGCTTCGGATGCCCTGCCGGTTGATGAGGTTTACGTTGTTCTCCCCGCTCGAGTTCCGGAGTACCTGGAAGTGCAGTCCAACTGCTTCATCGGCGGGAATGGAGAAAGGCTGAATGCAAACGGGCGGGATATCGCGAAGAAAAAAGAGCTTGAGGAAGAGGAGGGATGAGCGGGGGTTGGCAGGAAGAGCGAGTTCGGCCATCGTGGGCTATCCCTCAGGGGCTTAATCCCAGCGTCAAGTCAGCGGCTGAGGGGACGGCAGAAGCCGTTCCCTGGAAACTCGGAATGTCCGCTCAGGCCGTGTGGCGCGGCGTGTTTTCAGAGACCAGCGCAGTATATGCGCATTCGCGTTCGGCGCGACTGGATTATTTGGCTCCGGTGATTCCATCTTCCTTTTTAATGGCGGTTTCGATGCGCTCCCACAGGTGATCTTCCGGTTCCTGATCGGGAAACAACTGCTTGGCAGCTTCCGCTATGGTCCGGAGCTGCTCGTATAACTCGCGGCAGATATCGCAATCCTTGATGTGGGGGTGGTTCTCGACGTCCGCCCCGGAACCGACGAGGTCCGATAATTGATTGCGGAATTCCTGACAGCCCATGTTCCTGGGATCGGTGGTCATCGGCGGTCTCCCTTCCGGAGCGAGAGACGCAGCGCATCACGCAACTTGAGCCGGGCCTTGTGGAGTTGCGATTTGCTGTTTCCAACGGAACAATCAAGCATGGCCGCTATCTCATTATGCTCAAAGCCCTCCACATCGTGAAGCACAAAGATGAGGCGGTAACCGGCTGGTAAAGCGGCGACCGCGCGTTCGAGGGCGAGGCGGTCGATGGAACCGGTGAGCGAAAGGTCGGGCGCGCCGAAGCTGCGACCGGGACCGTCGTCGTACGAGGGCTCCATGGCTTCATCGAGAGACATGAGGGGCAGTCCCTTTTTGCGCAGGTGCATCAGCACGACATTGATCGAGAGACGATGCAGCCAGGTGGAGAAAGCGGAGTCGCCGCGAAAGGTTCCGATCTTGCGGTGAAGCTGGAGGAAAGCTTCCTGGGTAAGGTCTTCAGCTTCGGCAACATTGCCGACCATGCGAAGGCAGAGAGAATAAATGCGTCTCTTGTGGAGCGAGTAGAGGTGGGCAAAAGCGTGGTGATCGCCGGCCTGCGCCCGGGCAAGGATTTCTGCGTCGGGAGAGAGTTGCGGAGCGGGGAGAATCGTGTCGGGTGCAGGGTCGCCAACCTGAACCGCACTTTCCTTTTCCATAGTGGAATCGGACGCGGGAGCTTCCGGCGTCTGCTTTTGAGACCTGGAACGTGGCATGCGCTTCCTTTTTTGAGGAGGGATATCGATAGCGGCAAGAATCGTCTGATGCTGCGCCAAGCTTCTTTCCTCGTTAGTATAAGGTGCAGCAGTGAAAAAGCTTGAGCTGCGGCAAGAAGGAACCCGAAAGGCTCTCAAGTTATTGGGTTAGATGCAACCAAACGACCCAGTGTGGGTCTATAAGGCTAAATTCTGGGAGATATAGTGCGTAAGGCATTGCCGGCATGGCAGCTCGGCTCGGAACTCAAGCGGAAAATGCTGCCGGCTTGTCTTTTTCTTTTCATGGCGGTGACAAGTAATTGCTGGCCACAAGCGGTCCGTTCGGGTTCCGCGGGGATTCCAGCGGAGCGATCGAAGGACAAAACTGTTGACTCGCATGGTTCAGCCGGTTTAGTGGCCAACGACGGCGAACCGGACCCAATTGCAAAGTGGCAGGGATTGCGCGTCCGCGAGATTGCCTTTGAAGGAGTTTCCGCAGATCGATTGCAGCCGCTGGCCGGACATTTGCCGCAGGCAGTAGGAGCTCCGCTCAACCGCGAAAACGTCGCCGGCAGCCTGCGTGCGCTGTTTCAGACGGGCCTGTTCAGCACGATTGAGGCGGACGCGACGAGGCTGGACGATGGCGTGAGGATTGTCTTCCGGGGCGCCGCGCGGGAGTTCATTGGAACAGTCAACGTGGATGGCGCCAAGGGCGCAACGATCAATGCGCAATTGCAGGCGGCCAGCCGGCTCAACGCCGGAACGCGGTTTACGCAGGCGCGCCTGGACGCGGCTATGGGCCGGATGCGCCAGGCGCTGTCGGACAACGGCTTCAACGAGCCGATGATCACGTATACGCTGACCCGGCATGGGAGCGAACAGCTGGTCGATATCGCGTTCGCGGTGACCTCGGGAGTACAGGCGCGTGTGGGAGGGGTTAAAGTTTCAGGCGACTCCGGTCTCTCCGAGACGCAGTTCCGTCATGACGCACGTCTCGATCAGGGGAGAAAGATCGACCACGATACGAGCAGCCGCGCACTGAACGGCATACTGAAGCACTACCAGAAGGAAAACCGGCTCGAGGCGGACGTCAAGCTGGAGGCGGAAGTGTACATCCCGGCAACGACGCGATCGGATTTCACGTTTTCATCCAACCGCGGTCCGGTGGTCAAGGTGAGCGTGGAAGGAGCCAAAATCGGCGGCGACCGGCTGAAGCGGCTGGTTCCGGTTTTCGAGGAGGGTACGGTCGATGAGGACCTTTTGAACGAAGGCAACCGGCGGCTGCGCGACTACTTCCAGCGGCTGGGCTATTTTGACGTGAAAGTGGATCATACCGAGCAGAATCCGGCAGGCGGGACCGTAACCATCACGTATAAGGTGTCGCTGAGCGCGCGCAGACGCGTGAGCAAAGTTTCGGTGGAGGGCAATCACTATTTCGACGCTTCAACGCTGGAAGCGTTGTTGACTGTGCATGCAGCCGATCATCTGGATCGGCACGGCGCCTACAGCCAGGCGTTGGTTACGGCCGACGTGAGCGCGGTGCAGGCGGTTTACCAGAGCAACGGTTTCTCCAAGGTGAAGGTCACGCCGGAAATCGTGAGCGGTGGCGCGGAGATCACCGCTGTCGCGCAGGGATCGGTGCGCAACCCTACTGAGCCGCTTTCGGTCATCTACCACATCGATGAAGGGCAGCAGCAGCGTGTAGGTGAGCTGAATCTGGATGGGGTGGAGAAATCGGATCAGAACAAGCTGCGCGCGCTGATGAATACCGCACCGGGCCAGTTGTTTTCGCCGCAGAATCTTGCCGGTGACCGGGATGCGCTCTTGACCGACTACCTGAGCCGCGGATTCGACCAGGCGCAGGTCGAGGTCGAACAGCAGACCGAGGTCAAGGATCCGACCAAGGTGGACGTAACCTTCCAGATCCACGAGGGTCAGCAGATTTTCGTGCGCAAAGTTCTGATAGCGGGCCTGCACTATACGCGTCCCGACACCGTGGCCAAGGCGATTACGCTGCATCCGGGCGATCCGCTGAATCAGACAGCGCTGGCACAGACGCAGCGGAATCTTTACGAGTTCGCGTTGTTCAATGAAGTGAATACGGCAATCGAGAATCCGGCGGGCTCAGAGCCGTATAAGACGGTGCTGATTCAGACAACCGAGGCGCGGCGCTGGACCCTGACCTACGGTCTTGGATTCGAGGCGCAGACCGGGACGCCGCAAAATAATTGCCGCGGCATCGCAACGACTGGACAACCCTGCAGCCCGAACGGAAAGACGGGGATCAGCCCGCGCGTGCTGGGTGCTGTCACGCGCAATAATCTCTTCGGTCGGGAACAATCCGCGTCGATTCAAGGCACGTATGGATTGCTCGAACAGAACATCAACCTGCTTTTTCAGAATCCGCATTTTTTCGGCAACCGCGATCTCGGCTTCACGTTTTCGGGCGGCTATGCGAGCAGCCAGAACGTGACGACATACGTTGCGTCGAAGCTGGAGACGGGAGTGCGCTGGACCGAGCACTTCAGCCAACCGGGATCGTGGTTTTCGAAAGCGAATACGTTTGTGTATGAATTCGACTTCAGGCGCGTGAAGGTTGCGCCAGAGAGTCTCCAGGTGGGTCCGAGCGAGATCTCGGCACTATCGACGGCGGTGCGCGTGGCCGGACCGAGCCTCACGTGGATTCGCGACACGCGCGATTCGGCCCTCGATTCTCGCCGCGGAACCTACACGAGCTTTCAGGACTTTCTTTCCAATCAAACATTCGGCGCGCAGGCAGAGTTTAACCGGCTCGATGTCTCGAATTCGAGCTACTACGGATTTGACAAGGGCCGGCTTGTGCTGGCGCGCAATACCAGGTACGGACAGGAGCGGGCGTACGGATCGCCTTCCGATGCGCTGATTCCGCTGCCGGAGCGCCTGTATGCCGGCGGTCCCACGTCGCATCGCGGATTTCCCATTAACGCTGCCGGGCCGCGCGATCCGGAAACCGGATTTCCGATTGGCGGCGCCGGCGCACTGGTGAACAGCACTGAACTGCGGCTGCCGCCGCCGGTGCTTCCCTTCTTCGGCGATACGGTAAGCTTTGTGATTTTTCACGACATGGGCAATGTGTTCACGAATGCGGGAGATGCATGGGAAAGTGCGCTCCGAATTCAGCAGCCGAATCGCGATGCATGCAAGGTGACCACGCCTCCGGACAATAGCACCAATCCGCCGACGCCCCCAAGCCCAACGGGACCGACCACTTCGACGGGGCGGCGGGGGCAATGCAGCTTTGACTATTTTTCGCATGCGGCGGGATTGGGCATGCGCTACCATACGCCGGTCGGACCGATCCGGCTTGACTTCAGCTACAACCTGAATCCGCCCATCTATCCCATCAACGTGAATTACTCGCAGTCGGATATTTACCTCAATCAGCATGTGGGCGAGGCCGCGCACTTCAACTTCTTCTTCAGCCTGGGGCAGACCTTCTGATGACCACACAGCGACCAGGTCGAATGAGAATTGCCCGCGCAGCGCTTCGCTGGCTTTGCATCGCCGCTCTTGCGGGTGGGCTGTCTTCCGCGGATGCGCAGCCGAAGGAGGGGACTGCGGATGCCGCAAAGCCCCTCCGCATTGATCGCGTGGTTGCGGTGGTGAATCGGCAGCCGATTCTCGAGAGCGATATCGAAGACGAGATGCAACTATCGGTACTCGATCCGAGCACGAACTCGAAAGAACAGACGACGCAGAAGGCGGCGCTGGAGCGGCTCATCAGCCGAGCGCTGATCCAGCAGCAAATTCAACAGGAAGACCTGGAGGCTACTGAGCCGAAATCGGAGGAGGTCGCGGCGCGGATCGAGGAGATTCGCAAAGAGGTGCCAACGTGCGTTCGCGCAGATTGCAAGTCGGATGCCGGCTGGAATGCTTTCCTGGCGCACCATGAGCTGACGCCGGCGCAGGTTGAGATTTACATGCGTCACCGGATGGAAATTCTGAATTTTATCGAACTGCGATTCCAGCAGGGTATTCGTATTACGCCCGAAGAGATTGAGACGTACTATGCGGGGACGCTTCTGCCGCAATATCCAGCTGGAGAGAAGCCTCCGCCACTGCAGCAGGTGTCGTCGCGGATCGAGGAGATTCTGCTGCAGCAGCGCGTGAACGTGTTGTTCGATAACTGGCTTTCGAATTTGAGGAAACAGGGGCAGGTTGAAGTACTGGACCCCGCGCTTGAATCGGCGGATGCGGCAAGCGAAACGGGAGCGCCGAAGGAATGAACGAGACCGGCCAGGTTCGTCCGTCACCGCCTGATTCTCCCGAGGAGAGCACTGAGCTGCAGCTTGCCTGGCATAAGCGTTATCTGCGCCACGTGCTCCGGGTGGGGTCGGTCCTTGCGCTTCTGCTTGTCGTGGGTCTGGTGGGCTTGTTCCTCTGGGCCAACTCTTCGTCGTTTGAAAACATTATGCGCAAGAGGCTGATTGCGCGGATTGATGCGGCGACAGGCGGGCGCGCAGAGATTGCCTCGTTCCACTGGAATCTGCTGAAACTCCAAGGCGAGGCCGACGGATTTGTTCTGCATGGGCGCGAAGGGCCGAGTGAAGCCCCGTACGCTCAGATGGATGCGCTGAAAGTCGATATTGACGTGCTTGGGTTGTTCAGCCCGCGGGTTCTGCTGCGGGATCTCGAACTGGAGCGGCCGCAGATTCACCTGATCGTTTACGCTGACGGGACCACTAATCAGCCGCAACCGCTCCAGAAGACGGAGACGCACCCGCTGGATACATTGTTTGATCTTGAGGCCAGCCATGTCGCGGTGAATCACGGCGCATTCGACTACGACAACCGCGCGGATGCAAGCGACTTTCAGGATCGGCATATACCGGTGGACTTCGAGGCGAATGATGTTTCGCTTCTGCTGAAATACGTGGCAGGCAACGGTACGAGTCACGACGGTTATCATCTCGATGCCGGCATTCGAGACATACGCCTGGTGCGCGGAACAACGGCCCACCCGGATGCGCCGCCGGTGGAAGGGTTTGCGCAGGCCGCGGTCGACTTCACGCGCGATGCCATATATCTGCGGTCGCTGCAGTTGACGGCACACAGCAAGGGATCCGCGGATCGGGTGCTGAATGTTACCGGCGAGCTTGATGATTTCACGCGTCCGCGCTGGAAGGCGTCGGCACAAGGCGAACTGGACCTGAAGCTGATGGAGCCGGCGCTTGGGTATCCGTTCACGCCGGAGGGAATCGCAAAGCTGAACCTGGTGGCGGCAGGCCAGAAGGGTGAGTTCCGGATTGATGGAACGATGCATGCCGACAACGCTTCGTATCTCGCACCGGGCGTGGTGGCGCGTGGCGTGGGACTCGACGCACATGTACACGCCGATGCGCTGCGATTGCAGATTACGAATGTGACGGCACGGTTGAGAACGGGGGGACAGCTCGAGGGCGAGGTGTTGCTCGATCACTGGATACTGCCGCTGGCAGGTACGCCGGTATTGCTGGCGGCCGAACCCCCGAAGCACGAGAAAAAGGGCCGGAGCCACGAAAATGCCACGGCGCCGGTGCCCCCGAAGGTCGACACCGACTTGCATACTAACGGGAAAGTGAACGCCTATTTCAGAGATGTCACCCTGGATACGGTACTCGACATTGTGAGCCAGCCGCCGTTCCAGCGGCTCGGGCTGGATGCGCGAATCACCGGCCAGACCACGGCGGTGTGGACCAACGGCGATGAGAATACTTTGGCGGTGACTGCAAATCTGAAGATGAATCCATCGGCGCACAGCGTCGCCGGAGAGGCGCCCGCGAGTGGTGTGATCGACGCAACATATACACAACGACACGGCTCTGTCGACCTGCGTAATCTGCAGGTGAATCTGCCAGCCAGCCAGGTGAGCGCGCACGGACAGCTTGGCGCGTTCCCGATGACCAGCCCGACGGGAATCGCGGTCGAACTTCACTCGCACAATCTGGATGACTTCGATACGATCTTCCGCGATCTCGGACTGACGCGGGACGGCAAGAGCGGAACTTCGGCGTTGCCGGTGGATCTTGATGGACAGGCGGATTTCAAGGGAACGTGGACAGGATCGCTGGTCGATCCGCACCTGGCAGGAGATCTTCAGGCAACGAATTTGTCGGTCGAACTGCCTGCCGGCAGCGGCACAACTCAACCACGGCTGCTGCACTGGGATTCGCTCGATGCAACGGGAAACTACTCGGCGTCACGGATCACGATTGAGCGCGGGCAGCTGCAGCACGGAGACGCGTCGATCAGCGTAGATGGCACGCTCACCGCGACGGAGGCACCATCGCCAAAGTCTCCAGGCAAGCCTTTGTTCGACGCACATTCGCTGCTGCGCGCAAACGTGCGTGCGAGCGCCGTCAATGCTGACGACCTGGCGCCGCTGTTGACAGAGAAGCTTCCGGTAACGGGACTGCTGAGCGCGCAGATGGCGGTGGACGGGCCGGTCGACACGCTGAATGGAAATGGCTGGGTGCAGCTCGACAATGGGACGCTGTACGGCGAGCCACTGATGCAGGCTCGCGCGCAAGGCACGATGGCCGGGCAGGTGGTGCAGCTCTCGTCGGTCACGATGAACAACGCGGCCGGCGCGGTCACGGCCTCGGGCAGCTACGATTTGCGCACGCGTCAGTTCCAGGTAGACGCGCGCGGAACTGGAATCGATATTACGAAGATCGACAGGTTGCGCAGCGGAACCACGCAGATGACGGGCAGTCTTGAATTTTCGCTCGCAGGCTCTGGAACCTTCGACGATCCGCAAATTAACGGAAAGGCGACGCTGGCCGACCTGGCGATAAGCGGCCAGCACTTTGGAGCGTTCAATGCCGTGGCGCACACGGCGAATCACGAGTTGACATGGGACATTTCTTCCCGCCTCCAAGCGGCCGAGCTCACGGCGCATGGACAGACCGCACTGCGCGGCGACAACGAGACGCAGGCGACCCTGAACTTTGCGAAGTTCAACATCGGCGCACTGCTGGAGATGGCGCACATCAACGGCTTGACGGGCGAGTCGGACCTCGAAGGCACGGTGACAGTGGAAGGCCCGCTGGCGCGGCCCGCGGAGATGCGCGGTGAGGCGCGCATTCAGCAGCTCGCCGTGACCATCGCAGGCGTGCACTTGAAAAGCGATGGCGGCCTGCACGCGACCATGGGCGACTCGAAGATCTCCCTCGACCCGCTGCACGTGACCGGCGAAGAGACAGACATGCGCGTGCAAGGCAGCCTGAACCTTACCGGAAAACGACAACTGGATGTAGCGGCGAACGGAACCATCAATCTCAAGCTGGCCGAGACGGTCGATCCGGACCTGACGGCGCGCGGCACAACGACCTTCCGCGTGGAGGCCCATGGGCCTTTGGACAATCCGGGTCTCTCGGGGCAAATTGATTTCCAGGATGCGTCGCTGGCCCTTGAGGACCTGCCCAACAGCCTGAGCCAGTTGCACGGGACCCTCGTGTTCAACCAGAACCGGCTGGAAGTGAAATCGCTGACGGCGATGAGCGGCGGCGGGCTGCTGAGCGTGTCAGGATATCTCGCCTACCAGCACGGCATCTACGCCGACATGGCGCTGAAGGGCAAGTCGATTCGCATCCGGTATCCGCAGGGTGTGAGTTCGGCGGCGGACATCAACCTGCAACTGCAGGGAACGCAGAGCAATCTGCTGCTGAGCGGCAACGTGATGATCACGCGTTTCAACGTAAGCCCGGAGATGGACTTCGTAGCGCTGGCGGCGCAAGCCGGCAAGTCGCAGCCGATCGCGCCACAGAATGCGCCTTCCAATCACATCCGGCTTGATGTGCGCATCCAGTCTTCGCCGCAGCTGAACTTCCAGAACGCCTATGCGAAGCTGGCGGGCGATGTGGATCTGCGGCTTCGCGGCACGATCGCCACGCCATCCTTGCTGGGGCGGATCTCGATTACCGAGGGCAGCGCGACCATTGCCGGCACGCGCTACGAACTGCAGCGCGGCGAAATTACTTTTACGAATCCTGTGCGCATCGAACCTCTGATTGATTTGAACGCTACTGCGCGCGTGGAGGATTACGACATCACGCTGGGTCTGCATGGGTCTGTCGATCAGATGGCGGTGAACTACCGCAGCGATCCGCCGCTACCGGAAGCTGACGTCGTGGCGCTGCTGGCGCTGGGACGCACGCAAGATCAGCAGCGGCTCTACACGCAACAGCAGGAGCAGATTGCAACCAACCCGGCGACGGATGCCCTGCTCGGCGGGGCGCTGAATGCGACGGTGAGCAGCCGGGTGCAGAAGCTGTTTGGCGCCGGATCGGTGAAGGTGGATCCGAACTACCTGGGCGCGCTGGGCAACTCCACCACGCGCATCACGGTGGAAGAACAACTCGGGAAGAACCTGACCCTGACCTACGCCACGGACGTGGATACAACGGCACAGCAGTTGCTGCAGGCCGAGATCGCGATCAACCGGCACGTGTCTCTGCTGGTAGCACGGGATGAGTCAGGAGTGTTCTCCATGGTGGTTAAGGCAACGCGTCGCTTCAAATAGGACCTTCAGCTTGAGCGCGAAAGTCAGCCGATCAGTCCGGTACTCCTGCTCAATTCCTTTTCGGCAATTCTATTTGAGACTCCCGCAATTCCCTTTTGTAAGCCTGTCCTGCTTGGATTTCGTGAAATTGTGTTCCAAAAGAATGGCCGTGTAACTTTCCTTCCGCATCTGTGTCTAAAGCAAGCAACACGGATCTCGGCTCCAGCAACGCCGGAAGCGAGAACCACAAGCAACCGCAAAGTTGCGATAAGGAGCACGAACATGAAAACGACAAAATCCATTTTCTCCGCCGCTGTAATAGCGGCTGCGTTGGCGCTAGGTGTCTTTGGAACCACCCAGGCCACATATGCATCGCCCCGCGCTGGAATCGGGGTCGGGCAGGATGGTGCCGGCGATGCCCAGGCAAAGCTGAACAAGTCGCAGTTCAAGGATGTAAGGGTCGCGGTCGACAACGGAATCGCCACGTTGTCCGGCACCGTAAGCCTTTACGAATACAAGAAAGACGCAGCCAATCGCGTCCGCAAGGTGAAGGGCGTGACTGCAGTGCGCAACAACATTGAAGTCAGTGGCCCCAATGCGAACGACAGTGATCTGAAGGCGAAGTTGCTGGAGAAGCTGACCTACGATCGCGTGGGTTACGGCAACGCCTTCAACGCCATCTCCCTCGACGTCCAGAATGGCGTCGTAACGCTGGCGGGTCACGCGCGTACCGACGTCGATAAAGATTCGGCTGTAGCGCTGGTATCGATGTATCCGGGCGTGAAAGATGTGGTGGATGAGGTAGAGGTCGATCCCACATCGATCATGGACGACCAGACGCGGCTGGCCGTGGCGCGCGCCATCTACGCCTATCCCTCGCTCAACAAATACGCCATCGACCCGGCCAAGCCGATTCGCATTTCGGTGCAGAGCGGGCATGTCGAGTTATATGGAGTGGTGGATTCGAAGGCTGACAAGGACACGGCATACATCCGGGCGAACGGCGTGGCGGGCGTCTTCAGCGTCAAGAACTATCTGCAGGTGGCCGGCCAGCCGAGCGAAAGCGAAAAGCCTCAATAAAAGAGCAAACGGATGAACCCCGGCACAAAGGCAAAGGAGGCGAGCCCCGTTGCTGCAGCGTGGCGATCGAAAGCTGGACTGCAAGGGGCTCGCCTTCGTCCAACGCCGGCCGGAAGTTCCCATTTTCACTGGACGGGGATTGGGCCCGCGTGCGACATTTACAGAACTGTAATCAAACAGTACGTTTCATTCCTTACACTTGACTCGCTATGTTGAACGACGGCCCGCTGACCATCGATCGCAGAGAAGGGAAGAATCCCGGGACACGGGTATTCTGTCTCTCTGGACCACTCACGCTGCGCAACCTGTTCGAACTCCAAACCGAACTTCGAGGTTCGGAGCCACCGCCAGTCACCGTGATCGACCTGACAGATGTACCCTACATGGATTCGGCCGGGATGGGACTGGTGATGAACCACTACGTCCGGTGCCAGACGAGGGGCGTAAAGTGCATCGTGGCCGGAGCCAATAGCCGCGTCATGGATCTATTCAAAGTGACGAAGGTCGACACGGTGCTCCCGCTGGTGAGTACGGTGGAAGAGGCGGATGCGTAGACAAGGGCTCCTTCCCTAATGATGCGCCCGGGCCTCCGCTAAGGCACAACTCTCGACACCACTTACAGAACATCAAGCTCGCAATGCGCTCCATTACACTGAATGATGGAGATGCAAGCGATGGGGCTGGCCGCGAAAACACGGACAACGCTGGAGATGATCAAGTGGGAACACTCGATCTTCGCATTGCCGTTTGCGCTCACAGCCGTGCTGCTGGCGAGCCACGGAGCGCCGGGTTGGCGCACGCTGGCATGGATCCTGGTGGCGATGGTGACGGCGCGTTCGTGCGCAATGGCTTTCAATCGCTGGGCTGACGCGGACCTCGATGCGGCCAATCCCAGAACGCGCACCAGGGCCATCCCCGCGGGACTGTTGTCGCGGGAATTTGTGGCAGGGTTCACGGTATTGATGGGGCTTGGATTTGTGATCGCCTCGGCTGAATTGAACCGGCTTACGCTGTATCTGGCGCCGCTTGTGCTCGCCGTCCTGCTCGGCTACAGCTATATGAAGCGGGTAACGCGGTGGTCGCACCTTGTGCTTGGCCTGGCGCTCGGGTTGGCGCCTTCGGCTGCCTGGATTGCGGTACGCGGCAGCCTTGATCCGCGCATCGTGGTGCTGACGGCAGCGGTGATGCTATGGGTGGGCGGCTTCGATGTGCTGTATGCCTGCCAGGATTTCGAGCACGACCGGCAAGCAGGCCTGCACAGTATTCCGCAGGCGATGGGCGTTCCGGCTGCTTTCCGCGTGGCGCGCGTTATGCACCTGGTCATGCTGGGACTGTTGATCTGGTTCGGATATCTCTTCAACTTTGGCATTGCGGGCTGGCTGGGCGTCGCGGCGGCGGGACTGTTGCTGGCCTATGAGCACTCCATTGTTTCGCCAAAGGATATGCGGCGGCTGAATTCCGCGTTTTTCACCATGAACGGCGTCATCGCCATGGTCTTCCTGCTCTTTGTGGCCGCCGATATCTGGCTGCGGAGGTAGAGTCGCAATCGTGCGTGAAAAGTCCAAAAAAGCAGCGATGGAGCTGTGGTATGGTGCGAGGAAGCCGTCTGCGGAGTCTCCGTTTGCGGCAAGCACACAAGAAAGAGAAGTTGAAGCCGGAATGAAAATTGCCATCCAGGGAGAACCTGGCTCGTTCAGTCACGAAGCGACGCTGGCGATGCTGCCGAATGCGATGATCGTGCCCTGCACCGTCTCGGCTGACGTGTTCAATGCGCTGACGGAGGGATCGGTTGACGGCGCGGTCATTCCGATTGAGAACAGCCTGGCCGGATCGGTGCTGGAGCACTTTGACCTTCTGCTGCAACATGAGGTGACGGTGGTGCGCGAGTCGCAACTGCGCATCCGGCACAACCTGATCGGGATTTCGTCAACACTGGATGACATTGACCGCGTGTTTTCACACCCGGTAGCGCTGGCGCAGTGCCGGCGGTTTCTTGCGGCTCATCCCCGGATGGAGTCGTTTGCCTTTTACGATACGGCGGGAAGCGTGAAGCAGCTCGTGGAGTTGCGCGACCGGCACGCGGCGGCAATCGCGAGCGAAGCCGCTGCCAAATACTACGGCGCCCAGATTTTGCAGACGAACATCGAGGACAATCCCGAGAACTTTACGCGCTTCTTTCTGGTGCGCCGCGCGAAAGAAGCATGGTTCGATGCCGATGCCAACAAGACCAGCCTTGCGTTTTCGGTGGAGAACCGGCCGGGGTCGCTGGTTGCGGCACTGAACGAGCTTTCGGCCACCGGAACAAATCTGACCAAGATCGAATCGCGGCCGGTTCAAGGAAAGCCTTGGGAGTATGTTTTCTACGTCGACTGCCAGTTGCGCTCATCGGAGGAAGGTTCGCGGGCGATTGCGGCGCTGAAACCCCATTGCGCGATGGTGAAGGAACTCGGACGTTATCGGGAGGCGGGGAAAATACAGGGAATAGGGAATAGGGATTAGCGGACAAGTACGGCTCGCTCAACTCCATTTGCGCTTGGGATCGCAGAGTTCTATCGATGAAAAAAGGGGATGGCGGTGGCCATCCCTTCTTTCTTGCCTGAAATATCTTAGTGCCGCAGAGGCCGGGCTCCGGGCTCGTTATTCCCTGCTCCCTATTCCCTGCCTTTAGAAGTGGTAGGCCACGCCGACGGTTGGGTAGTAGATGTTGTACCACTTGTTGGTTGAGAACTGGGCGTCACCGAAAGTGGGCACCTTGGTGACGAAGCCGCGGAATTCAGCGCGGATATCGAAGCTGGGACTGATTTCATAGGCGACGCCGGCGCCATAGAGGCCACCGACCGATACCTGCTGCTTCACATCGAGATTGGTAGTGCCTGAATTGCGGATCGGCAGGAAAATGAATGCGCCCGGACCGGCCTCAACAAAAGGGTTGAACTTCTTGAAGGTGAAGCTGCGCACAAAAGCCGCTGAAATCTCCTGGGTTCGTGTGTTCACCTGATAATGATTCGGGTTCACGAAGTAGTTGATCTTATTCTGGTAAGTGATTCCATAATTAGCCTCAAGTGCGCTGTTAGGGGTAAGCATGAAGCGGTAACTGAGCAATGCGCCATATGCGGTGTTGGAGTGAACCTGCACATCCGTTGAAGAGGCGATAAAAGGCTCAACGAGAGCCGATCCACTGAGGCTGATATCCTGCCGGCTCTCCTGAGCGCGGCCCGCTGCTACGCACACGGCCAGCAGAAAGGTAATTAGGGCGATCTTCTTCATTCGGTCTTGAACCTCGCGACTGCTCAACCGTCCGGCTGGCAACCAGGTTGTTGATGTAGGGCACGCCGGATTCCCCCACGCACCGCTCTCAGCATTGTAAATGGCCAGAACGGGTTGCAGGCGGAAGCGGCTGACTCGGAATGATCTAAGTCAATAGACGCAGCGGCCACCGAATGGGAATCGTTGAGAGGCAGGGATTAGGGATTAGGACTCTTGGCTCACCGGAAAGGTGCTCCCTGATTTGCTTCTCGTACTGTTTTTCAAATGCTGTTCTCTCGCCCCCGGCTCGCTGCTTTTGTAGGTGTCTCTAACCCTGATCCGTGTTCCCTGATCCCTGCTTTTGTCATCCCGCTCGTTCGACATGATAGTAGTAGGGTGGGCCGTGCTTTTGAGCCATATCGCGCACGGTCCGCAGAAAGGCTCGGCCAGCATAGGAAAGTGTGGCCTGGCGCCGGTGTACCAACCGCAGCACTCGTTTAAACTCAAGCTCGTCGACAATGACACGCACCAGTTCGCCGGCATCGAGTTCGTGGGCGATCGTGAGGTGCGGCACAAGGGCCACGCCGTTCCCCATGGCGACAAAGCACTTGATGGCCTCGATGGTGGGCAGATCGATGCCCATGTTGAGCGGCGTGCGGTACCGTTGGAAGGCCTCGATGACCTTGCGGCGGAGCGGCGATGTCACGTTGTGGGCGATGAAGTTTTCTTTCCCCAGGTCATTGATAGAGACGCGGGCCGCCTTGGCGAGGCGATGCCTGGGGCTGACGATAAACGCCAGGCTGTCGTTGTAGACGGCAATGGTTCGGAATTTTTCCGGATCGAGCCGAAACGACGTGACGCCGATTTCAAACGTGCGCAGGCTCAGCTCCTCGGCGATACGGCTGGCCAGCATGCGGTGCACTGAGATGCCGACTTCTGGAAACTGGCGGCGAAACTCGTCGATCGCTGGCAGCAGATACATGCAGGTGTACTCGTTGGCGGCCAGTTGCAAGCGTCCGCGCTCGAGACTCTTCAACTCGTCGAGCGCGCTGGAGGCTTCGCGACGGAGTGCGAGCAGCCGCTGAGCATAGTCGCGCAGCAATTCCCCAGAAGCAGTGAGGGACCCGTCGCGGGCGGCGCGATCGAAGAGCGTTTCACCCAGCGAGGCCTCGAGCTTGCGGATGACCTGGCTGATCGCCGGCTGGGTGCGGTGCATGCGGACGGCAGCACGTGAGAAGCTGCGCTCCTCGGCAACGGCGAGAAAGGTTTCGAGTTGAGAGAGTTCCATGGCGCCTCCGACGCGGAGTTGTCAGTGAACAGTGAACAGTGAACAGTAGACAGGGTGAACTAAACAGATTGAAACCTTTCGCCGCCCCTCAGCGCGGGCGCTAACTACGATTGACATGCATCGAGCATGCGGATCAGGTAATCCAACCTCCTCAGTACACCAGCCCACTGTTCACTGTCCACTGTCCACTGCTTCACTGTTTCACTGATCCACTGATCCACTGATTCACTTGTTCACCGCTTCATAAGCAATTGTAATAGGTTCCCCAAAAAGAATAACTTTGCCTTATACCGCCAGGATGCGAGAAAATAAAAGAGTTAGGAAATGTCTTCCCCGGCAGGCGTGAACACGATGAACAAAACAAATCACGTGGCATTCTTCGACACCACTCTGCGCGACGGCGAACAGTCGCCCGGTTGCAGCATGACCACGCAGGAAAAACTCACCATGGCGCACGCCCTTGAAGACCTGGGCGTCGACATCATCGAGGCCGGCTTTGCGATGGCTTCGGAGGGCGACTTCGCTGCGATTGCGACCATCACCCAGGCGGTGCGCAAGCCGCGCATCACTTCCCTCGCTCGCGCTAAAAAAGAAGATATCGAGATGGCGGCCCGCGCTCTGCAATTTGCGGACCGGTCGCGCATCCACGTCTTTCTCGCCTCCAGCGATCTGCATCTTGAGTACAAGCTGAAGATGAGCCGTCAACAGGCGCTGGACCAGGCCGCGGAGTCGGTGCGCCTGGCGAGAACGTTTGTCGAAGACGTTGAGTTTTCGCCTGAAGATGCGACCCGCTCGGATCGCGACTTCCTGGTCGAGATCGTGCGCATAGCCATCGAGGCAGGCGCGACCACGATCAATATGCCGGACACAGTGGGCTATTCGACGCCGGACGAATACGGCCAGATGTTTCGCGAAGTGCGCGAGCGCATTCCCGCCGTAGACGCCCAGAACATCATTCTTTCGTCGCATTGCCATGACGACCTGGGCCTGGCTGCGGCAAATTCGCTGGCGGCGATCAGTGCCGGCGCGCGGCAGGTGGAGTGCACCATCAACGGCATCGGCGAGCGCGCCGGCAACGCGTCCCTCGAAGAGATTGCGGCCGCTCTGCATGTGCGCGGCGAGCTCTACGGCGTTACGACCAACATCAAGCTGGAACAGCTTTATCCGACCAGCGAGGTGCTCGGCCAGATCATCACCTTCAAGCCTTCGCCGAACAAAGCGATTGTGGGTGCGAATGCATTTGCGCATGAGTCGGGTATTCATCAGCACGGAATGCTCGCGAATCCATTGTGCTACGAGATCATGACGCCTTCGCTCGTGGGTGTGTCGAAAACGAACCTGGTGCTGGGCAAGCACAGCGGACGCGCGGCGTTGCGTCATCGGCTGGAACATCTTGGCTACACGATTTCGCGCGAAGAGTTGCAGCAGGTGTACTACCGCTTTGTTGCACTGGCCGATCGCAAAAAGAATATCTACGACCAGGATTTGATTGGGATTCTTCCTGATCCGATTCGCGACCGGAAGCATGAGCCGGTCACCGAGCTGGATTGATCTGACAACTGAATACTGACTACTGGATTGCGGATGAAGCTGAAGATACTTGTCACCGCCGGCGACGGCATCGGGCCTGAAGTCACCAACGAAGCAGTCGCAGTGCTGCGGGAAGTCGCGGAGCTGGGCGGCCACACGATCAATATTGATGAAAAACGCATTGGCGGCGTGGCAATTGTGAAGGACGGATCGCCGCTTCCCAAGGACACGCTGGATGCGGCGTTGGCGAGCGGTGCGGTTCTGCTGGGCGCGGTGGGCGGCAACGAGTTCAATTCCCTGCCCCCTGACAAGCGTCCCGAGGCCGGGCTGCTGCAACTGCGCGCCGCGCTTGGCGGATTCGCCAATCTGCGGCCCGCATTCGCATTCAAGGAGCTCGCCGTCAACAGCCCGCTGCGGCCCGAGATCATCGACGGCGCCGATATTCTCTTCGTTCGCGAATTGCTAGGCGGCCTCTATTTCGGCCAGCCCCGCGAGTGGAACAAGACGACCGGCGAAGCCTGGAACACCATGCGCTACACCCGCGAAGAAGTAGCTCGCGTGGCGCGCATCGCATTTGAACTCGCAATGAAGCGGCGCAAGAAGCTGACCAGCGTGGACAAGGCCAATGTGCTGGAAGTGTCTCAACTTTGGCGCGCCACCGTGAACGAAGTTGCCGTGGAGTTCCCCGGCGTGACAGTCGAACACCAGTACGTCGATGCGATGTCGATGCACCTGATGAATCAGCCGCGCAATTACGACGTTGTGCTTACGGAGAACCTCTTCGGCGACATTCTCAGCGACGAGTCCGCAGTGATTACCGGATCCCTCGGCATGCTGCCCTCGGCGACCATCGGCGGCAAGGTGAATTTGTATGAGCCGGTGCACGGATCGGCGCCGGATATCGCAGGCAAGGGGTTGGCGAATCCGCTCGGCGCAATCCTCACCGGGGCGCTGATTCTGCGGCACTCCGGCGGCCTCGAAGCCGAAGCCGCGGCCATCGAATCGTCCGTCCGGAAAGTGCTGGAGCAAGGTTTCCGCACGCCCGATCTGGCGCGCGCAAATCCGCAAGGCTTCCCCGTCCTCTCCACAAAAGAGATGGGCGCGAAAGTAAGGGAGACGGTAAAAACACAGCTCGTGAACGCATAGCATTGGGTGCCCCATCCTTGACGCGTTTTTTGCGGCAAGGGTGGGAAAGCACAAACCGCGTTTTTTGAGTTACAGGGAGTTCCATGAGTTCTGAACCCAAAACATTATTCGAGAAGGTCTGGGAACAGCACGTGGTGGCAGAGCCGAAGGGCGAGCCCACATTGCTTTACATCGATCTGCAACTGCTGCACGAAGTGACTTCTCCGCAAGCGTTTGAAGGACTGCGCCTGGCGGGGCGCAAGGTGCGCCGTCCTGATCGCTGCATCGCCACAGTGGATCATAATGTGCCGACTACAGTGGAAGGCCGCCTGCACATCCTGGATCAGATCGCCGCCACGCAGATCGACGCACTGCGCAAGAATTGTGCGGATTTTGGCGTTGAGCTCTACGACGTCGATTCGCGCGAACAAGGTATCGTTCACGTGATCGGCCCGGAGCTGGGCATCACCAAACCCGGCATGACGATTGTCTGCGGTGACTCCCACACTTCCACGCATGGGGCGTTTGGCGCACTCGCCTTCGGCATCGGCACCAGCGAGGTGGAGCATGTGCTGGCCACGCAGACGCTGCCGCAGTCGAAGCCAAAGACGTTTCGCATCGCCGTTGAAGGCAAGCTTCCGCAGGGCGTGACCGCGAAGGACATCATCCTCGCCATCATCGGCAAGATTGGCACCGATGGGGCCACCGGCTGCGTCGTTGAATACGCGGGTTCAGCGATTCGCGCGCTCTCGATGGAAGGCCGCATGACCATCTGCAACATGAGTATCGAGGCCGGTGCGCGCGCAGGCATGATCGCCCCCGACAAAACCACGTTTGCGTACCTCGAAGGCCGCAGATTCAGTCCGAAGGGCGAAGCCTGGAAGACAGCTGTTGCCGAGTGGAGCAAGCTCCCAAGCGATCCAGCTGCAAAGTTCGATCGCGAACTGGTGATCGATGCAGCGACGCTGGTTCCCTACGTGAGTTGGGGAACGAGCCCCGGCATGGTTGCGCCGATTACGGCTTCGGTTCCGGATCCTGCGGCGACCAAAGACGAGCAGGAGCGGAAGGGGCTGGAGCGGGCGCTCGAATACATGGCGCTGAAGCCGGGGACTCCGCTGGCGGAAGTTTCGATCGATCGCGTGTTCATCGGGTCATGCACCAATTCGCGCATCGAGGATTTGCGCGCGGCGGCGAAGATTGCAGCGGGACACAAGGTTGCAAGTCACGTGAGCGCAATGGTGGTGCCCGGTTCGCAGCAGGTAAAAGCGCAGGCCGAGGCAGAGGGTCTTGACCGGATCTTCAAAGAGGCAGGATTCGACTGGCGCGAGCCGGGATGCTCAATGTGCCTCGGCATGAACCCCGACATTCTTGCACCGGGCGAGCGCTGCGCATCCACGAGCAATCGCAACTTCGAAGGGCGCCAGGGACGCGGCGGACGCACGCATCTTGTGTCGCCGGAGATGGCGGCGGCAGCGGCAATCGCGGGACACTTTGTTGATATTCGCAACTGGCCAAAATCTGAAGTTGCCCTCGAGGAGGTAAACGCCTGATGGAACCGTTCAAGACCCTGACAGCGCTGGCGGCCCCTCTCGATCGGACCAATGTCGATACGGACCAGATCATTCCCAAGCAATTTTTGAAGCGCATCGAGCGCACCGGCTACGGCGATTTTCTTTTCTTCGATTGGCGGCGGACGGCGTCGGGCGATCCCGATCCTGGTTTTTCGCTGAACGATCCGCGCTACAAGGGCGCGCAGATTCTCATCGCCGGAAAGAATTTCGCCTGCGGATCGAGCCGCGAACACGCCGCGTGGGCGCTGAGCGACTACGGCTTTCGCGTAGTGATCGCGCCGACGTTCGCCGACATTTTCTTTTCCAACGCAGGCAAGAATGGAATCGTGCTGGCGCGGCTGACTGAGAAAGAAGTAGCGACACTCCTCCAGAACGCAAAAGACATTCCGAACTACAAACTTACCGTTTCGCTCGAAGATCAGACGGTGACAGACGATCGCGGGTTCAAGGCAACGTTCGAAGTTGATCCGTTCCGCAAGTTCTGCCTGATCGAGGGCCTCGACGACATCGGCCTGACCCTGCGGCACGCAGCGGAATTGGACAAGTACGAAACAGAACACGACCACGCCGGATGGCTAAAGGCGAAATAGTGCGGAGCCAGCGAAGTAAGCGGTGCCGGAAAGAGATCGAAGCAGCTTTTAACTCCGCTAGCTCCGCTAACAACGGTAACTCCGCTTTTAAGCGACTCACTAAAGGATAAGATGACAGCAGAAGGCAAGCGACAGAGTATCCCGTTGACCGAGGGCCCGAGCCGCGCGGCGGCGCGTTCTTATTTGCGTGGGTCTGGATTTGCAAAAGACGACCTGCACAAGCCGATTATCGGGATTGCAAATACATGGACCGAGATCGGCACCTGCAATGTGCATCTGCACGAAGTGGCCGAGGCGCTGAAGGAAGGCATTCGCGAAGCCGGCGGCACGCCGATGGAGTTCAACACCATCACGATCTCCGATGGCATCACCATGGGCACGCAGGGGATGAAGGCGTCGCTGGTGTCCCGCGAGGTCATCGCCGACTCCATCGAGTTGGTCGCGCGGGGCAATCTCTTCGACGGCCTCGTCGGCATCGGCGGATGCGACAAGAACATGCCGGGAATCATCATGGCCCTCTGCCGGCTCGATATCCCGGGCATGATGCTCTACGGCGGCTCGATCGCCCCTGGAAAACTGAATGGTATCGACATCACAATTCAGAATGTCTTCGAAGGCATAGGGGCCTATGCAGCGGGCAAGATTGACGCTGCCGGACTTGAAGCACTGGAGGCGAATGCCTGTCCCGGCGCGGGCGCGTGCGGCGGCCAGTTCACGGCGAACACCATGGCCATGAGCGGCGAGATGCTGGGCATTTCGCCGATGCAGCTTTCCGGAGTTCCTGCCACCGATAAGGACAAACACGCCGCGACCCGTGAGGCCGGGCGCATGCTGATGGATGCGGTGCGCGCGAATCGCCGGCCTTCGCAGATCATTACGAAGAAATCAATTGTGAACACAATTGCCAGCGTAGCCGCAAGCGGCGGATCGACCAACGCCGTGCTCCACCTGTTGGCACTTGCGCACGAGATGGGCATCGAGCTTTCGATTGACGATTTTGATGAGATTTCAAAAAAGACGCCGTTCATCTGCGATCTCGTTCCCGCCGGCAAATACATGGCCTCACACTTCCAGGCTGCCGGAGGTTCGCGACTGCTGGCGAAGCGACTCATTGACGCAGGCCACGCCGATGGATCGACGCTGACAATCAGCGGACGCACGCTTGCAGAAGAAGCTTTGCTGGCCGAGGAAACTCCAGGGCAAGTGGTTATCAAAACATTCGAGCAGCCGATCAAACCGACTGGCGGTCTGGTGATCCTGAAAGGCAACCTGGCGCCCGAAGGATGCGTGATGAAGATTGCCGCCGCCGATCGCTATGAGCATCGAGGACCGGCGCGTGTATTCGATTCCGAGGAAGACTGCTTCGCCGCAGTGCAGGGCGACAAGATCAAGCCCGGCGATGTGCTGGTAATTCGCTACGAAGGTCCAAAGGGCGGCCCGGGCATGCGCGAGATGCTGCAGGTGACAGCAGCAGTGAGCGGACATCCAGAACTCAGCCACACCGTCGCATTGCTTACCGATGGACGATTCAGCGGCGCAACGCGGGGATTCACAGCAGGACACGTGGCGCCGGAAGCTTTTGTCGGCGGTCCGATTGCCGCCGTCCGCGAAGGCGACATCATTGCCTTCGACATCAAGAAGCGCACGCTGGATGTGGAGATCAGCGCGGAAGAAATGGCTGCGCGGCTCAAGAACTTCAAACCGCCCGCGCTGCGTTGGCCTGCCGGAGTGTTTCGCAAGTATGTAGATCGAGTAACGAGCGCATCCCTTGGGGCAACAACTTAGAGACAGGGCCGTGTTCAGTGAACAGTGATCAGATAAAGCTGGAAAGTATCAAGGAGACAAACATGGGAAGCAAGGCAAAAACGCCATCCGCTGAGAGCCACCTCACCACGCCGACGCGCCTTACCGGCGCTGAGATCGTATGGGCAACGCTGGTGGGTGAGGGTGTATCCACGGTATTCGGATACCCGGGCGGAGCGATTCTTCCGGTATACGACGCGCTGCGCAAGTTTCCCATCCATCATGTTCTCGTCCGTCATGAGCAGGGCGCCGCGCACATGGCCGACGGCTATTCACGCGCTTCCGGCAAGGTCGGCGTGGCCATGGCAACCAGCGGTCCGGGAGCGACGAATCTCGTAACCGGCATTGCGACGGCGATGCTCGACTCCATTCCCATGGTGTGCATCACCGGCAACGTCTCCAGCAAAGTTCTGGGCACCGATGCCTTTCAGGAAGTGGACATCACGGGCATCACGCTGCCGGTAACGAAGCACAACTTTCTCGTGAACAAGGCCGAGGACGTTGCCCACGCGATTCGATATGCATTCCAGATTGCGCAGAGCGGGCGGCCGGGGCCGGTGCTGGTCGACATTACCAAGGATGCGCAGCAAGGCACGGCGATCTTCGACTTTGAGGCCGCAAAGCCTCGGCCGTATCGCCCGCACCCCATGTTGCGCGTGGAAGAGAACGGGCTGAAGCATGCGGCGGAACTGATCAAGAATGCAAAACGTCCGGTGATTCTCGCCGGCCACGGTGTCTCCGAATCGGGCGCGATGGAGCAGGTGCAGACTCTGGCGGAGCGCGCGCAGATTCCGGTAGCTCTCACCCTGCTGGGGCTGGGCAACTTCCCTGCCTCGCACCCACTGAACCTGGGCATGATGGGCATGCACGGCGAGTCCTGGGTGAATACGGCAATTCAGGAAGCCGATCTTCTGATCGCATGCGGCATGCGCTTTGACGATCGTGTGACGGGCACGCTGAGCACCTATGCGCAGAAGGCAAAGAAAATTCACATCGAAGTCGATCCCGCCGAGGTGAACAAGAACGTCAAGGTCGATGTCGCCCTCGTGGGCGATCTGCGCTCAGTGCTTGAAGATTTGCTGCCGCGCATCGCGGGACGCGATGGCTCCGCATGGCTCAAGACTATTGAATCGAGCAAGGGTGCAGTCTCGGTTCGCGATATCAAGAACCTGCCGGACTCGGGACACCTCTACGCGGCGCACGTGATGCACGACCTGTGGCGCATCACAGGCGGCGACGCGATTGTGGCGACGGATGTGGGCCAGCACCAGATGTGGGAAGCTCAGTATTTCCACCATGAGAAGCCGCGCTCGCTGGTGACATCGGGCGGTCTGGGGACAATGGGATTTGCTCTACCGGCTGCGATTGGCGCGAAGATGGCTTGCCCGGACAAGGAAGTGTGGGTGATCGCGGGCGACGGCGGATTCCAGATGACGGCGGCAGAGCTGTCGACCATCGTGCAGGAGAAGATCAAGATCAACATCGCCATCATCAACAATGGATATCTCGGCATGGTCCGGCAGTGGCAGGAGTTTTTCTACGAGAGCAACTACGAAGCTACGCC
This sequence comes from Occallatibacter sp., assembly GCF_035317045.1. Lineage (GTDB taxonomy): Bacteria > Acidobacteriota > Terriglobia > Terriglobales > Acidobacteriaceae > Telmatobacter. The sequence continues at coordinate 31,394 of NZ_DATHHT010000031.1, read as the reverse complement.
GCTGGTGAGTCCGGATTTTGTGAAGCTCGCCGATGCGCACGGTATTGCCGGACGAGCAGTGAAGACCCGAACCGAACTCGCTGAGGCAGTGAATGAAGCGCGTAGCGCCCCTGGCGCGTTCCTGCTGAATTTCCTGGTCGAGAAAGAAGATTCGGTGTATCCCATGATTCCCGCAGGCAGCGCGCTGCATGAGATGATTCGCCGACCCGGCAAAAATCCGCTAGTCGAGTCCGCGGACGACGAGTAGCACCACAGTGAACAGTGAGCAGTGGACAGTGGACAGAAAAAAAGCACCCTGGCCGTCGGAAGCAAATTGGAATTAGTGATGCACCACCGCTCGTGGTTCTAACAGAACACTGATCACTGTTCCCTGTTCACTGCCCACTCTCCGCTTGAAAGGTTTTTATGTTGCACACATTTGTCGCATATGTTGAAGATTTGCCGGGCGTGTTGACGCGCGTGGCTTCCCTGTTCCGCCGGTTGAACATCAACATCAGTTCGCTCACCGTAGGCCGTAGCGAGCGTCCAGGACTGTCGCGTCTGACGCTGGTCTGCGAGGCATCGGAAGAGGCTGGCCATCGCATCCGCGCCAGCTTGTTCAAGCTTGAAAATGTTGTCGATGTCGACGATATTGCCAAGGCGCCCAATGTCACGCGCGAACTCGCGTTGATCAAGGTGGCGGCCTCGCCGCGCAATCGTGCGCAGATCTTCGACCTGGTAGAGGTGTTCCGTGCGCGCATTGTCGACCTGACCTCGGAATCGCTGATGATCGAGATGACTGGCGTGGAAAGCAAGATCGAAGGCCTCATCGAAGTGTTGCGCGAAGACGATGGGCGCATCCTTGAGATCTGCCGCAGCGGAAAGATGACGATGCGGCGCGGCCATCATACCTCGAGCGTTCTCAAGGCTATGGGCAAGGTATCCGATGAAGATACCCTGCCTGAGGACGAGCCGGAAGGCGCCGCAGAGGAGAGCGCAGATATTGAACCTGCATAAGCGGCCATCTTTAGGCCTTGGAACGTAAGGTTGCCTTGGTATTCTCACCCTGGAAGGATCAAGATCATGGACCCAGACAGCAAAGCCTGCCCGGTTTGCGGAGAAACCATCAAGGCCGCAGCCATCAAGTGCCGTTTTTGCAATACTGACCTTGCCAACTACGCTACAGCGAAAGAAGTGGAGGCAGAGCGCGACCTGTTTGTCGGTCACCCGGCATTGATTTATACCGTTGGACAGCTACTGCCATTTCTTATTGTTGCCGCTTCAACCGCGGCAGCAGGATACGGCATTGAGAAGCAATTTCCCGAACAATCCAACGAGTACTTCCTTTACCTGGGCCTGTTCTTTGTTGCGGCGTGCATTCTGATTTGCGTGATCTATTTCATCAAGAGCCGGCGAGTGTTCTACAGGATCACTACCCAGCGCATCAAGTTCGAGCGCGGTTTGCTCTCCAAGGTGCAGGAGTCGCTCGAACTGTTTCGCATCGATCACTTTGAGCTGCGCAAGCCCATCGGCAGCCGGCTTCTCGGCCAGGCCTCTTTGCACCTGTTCTCTTCCGACGCCGAGCTTGAGAACTTTTCAATTTACGGCGTGCCTCATCTGGAGGTTCTTGCCGACGAGTTGCGCGAGTGCCAGTTACGCGAGCGCACCCGCCGCGGCGCCACAACATTTGTGAAAGCATAGATGAGCTTGTTCCCCGCATGGGCTAAGAGCCGTCATTCTTTGCGGTTCAATTCGGCGCCACTGAAGTCGTGCCCTGATACACGAAAGTTCCGGCGGTTGGACTGAAGTCTCCGACTGCAAGTTTTGAAGAACACAACGAACGCAAAGGAAAATCAAGATCATCATGGCTACAACTTATTACGATCACGACGCTGACCTTTCCCTCATTCAAGCCAAGAAAGTAGCCATCATTGGTTACGGTTCGCAGGGGCATGCCCACGCTCTGAATCTCAAGGATTCCGGAGTCGAGGTGAAGGTGGGCCTCTCAGCCAATTCGAAATCCATTGCCAAAGCGCAGAAGGCAGGCCTTGAAGTCGGCACCGTGCCTGAAGTGACCAAGTGGGCTGATGTCGTCATGGTGCTGGTTCCGGATCAGACCGCAGCCAAGCTGTACGCCGAAGAGATAGCGCCGAACCTCAGCGCAGGCAAGATGCTGCTTTTCGCACACGGCTTCAACATTCATTTCAAGACGATTTCTCCGGCCGCAGGCATCGACGTAGGCATGGCCGCCCCCAAGGGTCCGGGACATCGCGTACGCGAAGTCTTTACCGAGGGTGGTGGCATTCCCGGACTCATCGCCATCCATCAGGATGCGACGGGCAAGGCGCATGCACTGAATCTCAGCTACCTCAAGGGCATTGGTTGCACACGCGCCGGGGTGCTGGAAACAACGTTCAAGGAAGAGACAGAGACCGATCTCTTCGGCGAGCAGGCAGTGCTGTGCGGCGGCGTGAGTGCGCTGATCAAGGCGGGATACGAAACGCTGGTCGAGGCGGGGTATCAGCCGGAGAGCGCCTATTTCGAAGTGCTCCACGAGTTGAAACTCATCGTCGATCTGATTTATCGTGGCGGCCTGGCTTACATGCGCTACTCGATCTCCGACACCGCCGAGTGGGGCGATTATGTCAGCGGCCCTCGTGTGATCAACGATGAGAGCAAGAAAGCGATGAAGGCGATCCTCACCGAAATTCAGAATGGCGAGTTTGCAAAACGGTTCCTTGCCGATCAGAACTCAGGGCGCAAGGAATTCATAGCCTTCCGCGAAGCCGAAGCCAAACACCCCGTCGAAATCGTCGGCAAGAAACTGCGCGCCAGCATGCCGTTCCTCGATCCGGTGACGGTGGAGGAAGTGGCCAAGACTCGGTAAAACAGCAAACAGCTTTCAGCTTGGCCCTGCTGGTGCGTGCCTCCACTTCGTGGAGGGCGCGTATCAGCGGGGCCTTCGTGTTTTTTGGTCAGTCCAGAAGCTGTTCCGCAATGAGTCTCACCCACGTTTGCAGATCGGATGATCGATCGCTGAGATCAACTTCGGAGAGTCTGACACCGAATAGCTCCCAGGCAGATCGCTCTTGGCAACGAATCACCATTTGTCGAAGACCAGAAAATTCCGCTATCGAGGAATCCCACCTGAGTTCATCGGCACGTTTCACCGTCCACTCTGCAAGAGAAATCAGATCTTGATCCTCTGTCTGCGGACGAAGATGCAGTGCAAACCAAAAGAGCGCCACGCCGTACTCACGTACCGACTCGTCTTTCAACTTCTCTCGGCCTTCCGGATCCGACTTCAGAATCAGCCAGGCAAGATGTCGCACAGCTTCTCGACTAACATCGACCGGCAGCGCCTCCAGACTGAACATCAACTGGATCGTCGTTGAATCCGTGGAGCCATCATTGTATTTGTAGTTCCACGGTTCTTGTTCAACTCGAAGGATCGCCGCGCACGAGAAAGCCCGCATCCAGTGGCCGAACTCACCCATTTCTCCCGGTTTCCACTCCGGATCCTCAGGTTGCGACCACCGGATGAGTTCCAGCACCTCCATCGGCACCCATCCCGGATTACCCGGCAGGGTCCCGGTGCCACGCAGGTGGCGAAGAGCGGCGAGGTGTTCATCGGCTCGATCGCCATAGTCTGCCTTCGAGATGCACTCCAACATTTCGTCGGTGATGTGCCTGGAGATTGCTCGCAGCAGCACATCGCCATCCGGCTCGAATCGGTCTAGAAGCTCGACGATCATCGCGAGATCAACTGAAGTCTACCTGCTGCAAACGGGAAACACCGAAACACCAGGCGAAGGCGCCGCCTAGCGTGATGACGGCGGCAACTGCGAAGGCGGATGCAAAGTGGCCGGTCCAGTCTACGAGGAAGCCAGTGAGCGCGGGGCCGGTGACTCCGGCCATGTTGGCGATGCCGTTTTGCAGGCCTACCCACTTCCCTGCTGCGCGCGGGCCGGCGAGCGTCTGCGCAAAAGCAAACGTGCCGGCGTTGGCAGCGCCGGAACCGACGGCGCAGGCGATGAGACAGGGGAGATAACCCTGCTGGCCGGCGAGCGCACAGCCCACGAGCGATGCAGCGGCGAGTGAGAATCCAAGAGCCATGGCCGACTTGCGCGCCAACGTCGGACTGGCGCCCCGACGAATGCACAAGTCCGTTATCGTGCCGGTGCCGATGGAGGACAGCGAGTCGACCACCCACAGCGCACCGGCTGCAACGGACATCGCGGACATGGAGAGATGTCGTTCGTGAACGAGATAGTACGGCAACCAACTCATCAGAAAGTAGACAAGATAATTCGCGCAGAAGTGGCCTGAAGCTGCTCCCCAGAAATCCCGTTTACGCAGTATGGCCGAGAACGCAGGGGCGGCCGCATCAAGATGAGCCGTGATGTGCGCTTCCGGCGCCTTCCAGCGCGACCATGCCGGTAGCCACAAAAGACTCACAACGCCAATGGCGACGAAGGCTGGGCGCCAGCCGTAGGCTGCCATCAAAAGGCCTCCGCCAAACGTGCCGATTGCCGAACCCCAGCGCATCGCGGCGTTCATGAGGCCGTTGGCGAATCCGCGTGCATGCTCTGGCAGATGTTGCGCCATGATTTTTGAGCTTGCCGGAAACATGACCGATTCTCCGACGCCGAGCAACAGGCGGAGAGTGAGCAGCGTGGCGAATCCCATGGCTGCGCCGGTAAGCACCGTGGCCAGCGACCAGGCCAGGAATCCAAGCGCCATCAGGCGATTTGCGCCGAAGCGATCGACGAAGAGGCCCATGGCGAATTGCAGGGCGGTGTAAGTCCAGAAGAAAGCGGAGAGCAGAATGCCAAGCTGCGACGCCGTCATGCCCCACTCAATTTTGAGCAGCGGCGCCGCAAGAGCGAGGTTGCCGCGATCGACGTAATTGATGAGCACAGCCAAAACCAGAAGAATAAGCGTTGGCGCGAATGCGCGTAGCGCCACCTTGTCGCCGGTGTTCGCGGTGCTGGACGAGAAAGTCACAGGTCAGCAGTGTACCGTTTACGGCCAGTCAGTGATCTCCAGACAATGGACAGAAATCCTGGTGGCAAGGATCGCCGTCAATTGCGTAAGCTGGAAGCCGCGCTATACAAAGGAGGTCTAAGGTGATCAAGCTGCGAACATGGATGTTGTTGCTGGTTCTTCTGGGCGCGTCTCGGTCCTTCGCGCAGGATCCGCTGGACGGTCTCTGGCAGGGTTACGACGGCGAGTGGCGTCACGTCTCCAGCCAACTCATCGCGCTGGCCGAAGCCACTCCGGCCGACAAATTCGCCTGGCGGCCGGCTCCCGGCGTTCGATCCACCAGCGAAGTCTACATGCACATCGCGATCGCGAATTTCGAACTGCTCCCCGTCGCCGGGCCGCACCTTCCGCCAGATTTGAAAGCAGACTCGGAAAAAACCGTTAACACTAAGCCGGCAGTCATTGCCTGGCTCAAGCGCTCGCTGGAGGCAGTAAAGCAAGCGCACCTCGCAGCCGATCCCAAAGATATGAGCCGCAAACTCAAAGTGAATGGCCGCGATGCCACGGTCGACGGTATGTACCTCCGCATCATCGTCCACGGCAATGAACACATGGGGCAGCTGGTTGCGTATGCGCGCATGACGGGCGTGGTGCCGCCCTGGTCGAAGTAATCTGTTGCCACCGTCACCAGGCAACCCGCTCTAGCGTTTCGGCACCACCAGCGAAAGCAGCGGAAGCCCTGCACAAAGCACGTACGCGATGCCGAGCGTCCAGTTCAGCCACTTCTTGCCCGAATGGTTTACCCAGTAGCACAGCAGCGCCGACAGCAGCAGTGCCTGCGTCACAATCTCCAGATAGCCGCGCAACTGGCTCGCCACCGGCACAGTCGTGTAGATGAATCCTTCCAGCGATCCTGCGGGCGCGGCAAACGTTCCCAGGATCCCGATCCCGATGAGCATCCAAGCCATGGCCAGCCAGCCATTCTTTCGTCCGAACAACCGCTCGCGAAAAAGATAGAAGACCGAAGCAAACAGCACGCCGCGAAATACCTGCAGCGGCACTCCAAGAATCAGCCACAGGCTGGTGATTGGCCGCATGCCCGAATTTGGATTGTTGATGAGGTCCGCGTAATGCAGAAAGTGATAGGCGAGTGCGCCCATGATCATGTAGGTGATGGAATGGCATACGATTGTCTTGGCCGCAAGCGGCACAAAACGAGGTCGCGAATCTTGCATAACGTCCTCTTGAGAGGTTTTGAGATGCGAGGATTCTATTCTGGTAAGGGCAGCGCGGCAACTCCGGCGAAGCGACTATGTCCCTTCAGCTTCGCAGCGCCTTGATCACTTTGGCCGTCGTGACCACCTGGCCCACGTGGCGCTGGGTGTGGTCGGCGACGTGGACCAGCGCTCCGCCGATCGACGTCGGCAACTGCTTGCGGCCCACGCCGCGGAACGTATTGAAGTCCGCGGTAGCCAGCACGCGGACGCGGTCTGCCGCATTGCTGAAGGAGGTTTCCACCTCGGACAGGAGTTCCGCCAGCGTCTCGCATCCAGTCTGCTCTGACTTCAACAGTGCCAGTTGATCCGAGGAAATTTGACCGCCCTCGGCATACGTCAACAACCGGTCGGTCGATCGCGCGATATGTTTCAAGTGAAACGATAGTGCCGGCAATCCCAGCGGCTGCACATGTACTTCGAGATCGTTGAGGCCTCCCGTCCATTTCGTGATGTCGTCGAGCGCGAGGTCGAAGGCGTGGAGGACGGCCCGTCCAACGGCCGGAACGTCGGCATGTGTGCCTCGCAGCCAAGGCTCAATGTAAGGAACAGAAGCAGGAGTGCTCATAGGGAAGTCTCCAGGTTGCAGCGGACGACAAACTCAAGGTCTTCGTAATTCCTAAGTTGATCTACCGGTATAAATGTATGCCCGGAAACTGCGGGATCTTTCACCATCACCCCGCCACCATATAGCCGGACAAAGCAGCTATGTTCAGGATCGCTCAGATCGGCGGCTGCAAATTCAATCTCCGCATCATGCCCATGGAACCGGACACGATCGCCCGAGCAGATCTCTTGTCCCGACAAGTATCGCAACGGCTCCGACATCTCGCCCCCAGACAGCAGGCCTCAGACCGCGCTCTTCACCCTGACCACGGTGATTTTTTCAAACCCCTCTTCGAACGCGGGTGCCTTCAGCTTCTCGGCCATCTTGCGCATGATGTCTTCGCTGACTGAGCGATCGCGCTGCCTGTTGCGGTCGAGACAAACTTCAAGTGGAACATCAAAAAACACCGCCTGTGTCTCATATCCAAAGCTCTTGGCCATCTTGATCCACTGGCGGCGCTCGTGCGTCGACAGGTTAGTTGCGTCGACGTAGTTCCACGGCATTTTGGCGATCAGCCTGGCTCTCAACAGCGAGCGCAGCGTGGAAAACACGAGCCCCTGATAGCGCTGCTCCTCCACATCGTCGAAGAGGATGTTGCGCAGCAGGTCGCTCGAGAGGGGAGTGACGCCGCGGCGGCGAAACCATGTGGTCTTGCCCGAACCCGGCAACCCGATGGCCAGCACCACATAGCCTTTGGGCGCCTGCGGCGAGCGGCTTGCAGCCTGCGCCTCTGCTGACGGCACCGAGGGCGACTCCGGCTGGGTCTCCATTTCGAGGCGGCCTGATCCGGCAGGCTCATTCCACTCCTGCGGAGCGGCGCGTTTCGGCTGGCTTGGCGGCCGAGGGGCGCGAGGCTCGGCGGCTGTTCGCGGAGCGCGAGCCTCAGAAGCCGCAACCGCGGACCGCGAAGCACGCGTCTCCTGAGCTGCAGCCGCGGGGCGCGCGGGTCGTGACTCACCGGGCAAAGTTTCGTCCGGATAGAGCGGCACCAGCGGGCGGGGCTGATTCTGTGGGAGTTCCTGGCCAATTTTGCCTGTGGATTCTGAATTATTTACGCTGCGTCGGGAACGTCTTCTCATTCCGCTTTCTACACCTACACTACCGGGATACCACACCGACCGGAGCCACTGCAAATACAGCAAAACACGTATCATGCGCGAGGTCACTTGGAACACAACATCCCGGTGTGCACTTTCACGCAGTCGCAGGCATGGGTTGGTGCGCGAGTGGCGTCCGTCACATACGGTCCCACATCCGAACCCGCAAACTAGCGTAGAGCGCATTTTGGTACGAGAACGCGGTTTACGGAGCGTTCATTTGGGAATTAATCACTTAACTCCCTTAGACTTGCTAAGTCTTGTAGACAGCCTGTTTTTGTTCTTTGTAGTCATCGAACTCGGCTAATTTATACACATTGAATCCGTGCTGATTCAGATGGTGAATTTGGATTTCACCGCCGATGAAGACTTGTTCATTCTTAGGTAAAAGTGCCTGAATGGTTCTCTGTTCTTCCATCATTCCTTTTATGTCGTCTGGAAATCTGTAGTTCTCAGGGACCGTGCATTTAGGCTTCACACCGGTTCTGTATTCGAGACGCTCGGATTGAAACCCGTTTTCCGACCTATATGCGTAGGCGTGAATAACGCCTGCAGTCTCGGAGAACCCAAAATGGTAGATAGTCACGGTCGAGAGATTACTTGGCTCGGTGATCTGCTGCTGGTAGAGACTCCAAGCGGCTGCAAGATAATTAGTCGCTTCGCGATCCACCGCATCAACATCGCGCATAGGGCTACCGTTTATGGCAACAATCCACCTATCCAAGAATCCGGCCCTTCCAGTGCCAGCAAGAAGCATATTGAGATGAGGCAATATGAGGACTTTGCTTGTGAAGTAAACAGGCTTGCCTTCGTGTGACGTGGCAAGCGTATCTGTTGCTACAAAAACTTGGTCGTGGGCAATGTGGTAGATGAGTGAAGACATTCTTTTATACTATTCCAAGTTGCCTTAAAATAAAGACATAAAAGTATAAATAATACTTGACTCCCTCAAGGGAATTAACTACTATTACTTCATGAGCCAGAGCACGATAAGCACCTTCGAACTCTTCCAGTTGATTCCAGATGCGGAAACAGCGCGGGTTTACTTGGAAGCACGGCTTTGGCCCAAGGGTGCAACCTGCCCTACTTGCTCGGGCCAGGATCGCATTACGACCCGCAAGGGTGGCTTCTATCGCTGCAACAAATGCAAACTGGACTTCACAATCCGCACTGGCACAATCTTTGAGCGTTCGCATGTTCCCCTACACAAGTGGGTGTATGCGATGTACCTCATGGTGACGGATCGTAAGGGCATCAGTTCTATGCAACTCGCCAAAGAGATAGGCATCACTCAGAAGTCGGCATGGTTCGTGCTCCAGCGTCTCCGTGAGGCTTGCGGTGGTCCTTCTGGTAGCGGTGGCAAACTGGCTGGTTTTGTGGAAGTAGATGAGTGCTTCGTCGGCGGCAAAGAAGGCAACAAGCACGAGCACAAGAAACTGAATGTTGGCCGTGGAAGTTTCGGCAAGACTGCCGTAATCGGTCTACGTCAGCGCGGTGGACGTACCGTTGCAATGACCATCCAAACCAATGACCAAGAAACCTTGCACAACGCCATCTATGACAACGTAGAGATTGGCTCTACCGTGATGACAGACGAACACAACGGTTACAGGGGTCTGGACGGTGGCTTCTACAAGCACGAGGTAGTCAACCACAAAGGTGGCGAGTACAGCCGTGGCAACACATCCACGAACAGCATAGAGAGCGTATGGGCGCTCCTGAAGCGCGGAATCTACGGCACCTATCACCAAGTGAGCGCCAAGCACCTTACCCGTTACGTGGACGAAGTTTCTTTCCGCCTGAACGAAGGCGACGTGAAAAATCACACCCTAACGCGGCTGGATAGTTTCATTGACGCCACAGATGGTAAGCGCCTCACGTATGCGAGGTTGATCGCATGAAGAAGACAGAAATACCCGAGATTCTGAATCAGATTGTGGACAAAGTTCTGGCCTATCGGCCCAAACCAAAGTCCAAGGCAGCACGCAAGCGAAAACGCTTGAAGACCAAAATTGAAAAGGAAAAGAAGCCCGCCCCTTAAAGGCGGGTTCTTATTGGTGTACGCCTATGGAAAATCCGTTTGCTGCGTTCGGATGTGGAATGGGCGGAAAATGTCCTGAAACACCCATCTATTCAATGAGTAAATTCGAGGTGGATTGTCCTGATTTGGTTCCCGGCGAGAAGCACAGCACTGTAACACACATATTTTTTTGTCATAAGCATATAGAAGAGGCAAAGCGAGCACTGGACAGGCTCTAGCTAGATTTTAGAAGCGTCAACCCACCTTACTTTTGTATCCCGGTCTTGTTGCCTCATGCTGCTTCTATGCTCGTCACAGCACAGCCTAGACTGGATAGTTGCGGAAGCGGGGCCTTCGATAAAAGTCTGCTCTCTGATCTCTCTAAACAGCCACATAGCTTTCTTTGTGCAGCCGGGAACAGAGCATTTTGCTGGTTCGAGTTTTGCCATTCTGAATTATCTCTCCTGTGATCCCAATCATATTCCGTCCCTTTTCCACAGGGTAAAATTGTGGTTAGGGAGTGAAGTATGTAAGTCCCGTTCATTTGGTTCTCGTTGACAACAGTGTTAGCCTGATGAGTTTGGTGGACTTGCCTGATGCGCGTCGTCGCGGCGCCGAAACCCCATCACACACACAATTTTGAGATCTACCCATAACGAAGGAGAATACGCATGGCAGTGAAGGTTGGCATCAACGGCTTTGGCCGAATTGGCCGCAACGTTTTGCGCGCCGCCCTCGGCAATCCCGAGATCGATTTTGTTGCCGTTAACGACTTGACCAGCCCGGCAACTCTCGCCCATCTGCTCAAGTACGACTCGATTCTTGGCAATCTTAAGAATGAAATTTCCGCCGGTGACGACTTCATTTCCGTCGACGGCAAAAAGATCAAGGTCTGGGCCGAGCGAGACCCCGCCAAGCTGCCTTGGGCAGACGTAGGCGCGCAGATCGTCATCGAGTCCACCGGCCACTTCACTGACGGGGCCAAGGCCAAGGCGCATCTCGGTACGACCGTAAAGAAGGTCATCATCTCTGCTCCCGCCACCAACGAAGACATCACTCTCGTCCTCGGCGTCAACGAAAACAAGTACGACGCGGCTAAGCACAACATCATCTCCAACGCCAGCTGCACCACCAACTGCCTGGCGCCGGTCGTCAAGGTTCTGCTGGCCCACTGCGGCATCGTCAGCGGCATCATGACCACCATTCACAGCTACACCAATGACCAGGTCATTCTCGATTTCCCGCACAAGGACCTCCGTCGTGCCCGCGCGGCTGCCATCAACATGATTCCTAGCTCCACCGGTGCTGCCAAGGCCCTCAAGCTGGTTATCCCCGAGACCGACGGCAAGCTCGACGGTTTCTCCCTGCGCGTTCCAACACCCAATGTCTCCATCGTCGATCTCACCTTCATCAGCGAGAAGCCGACCGACGTCAAGTCAATCAATGCCGCTCTCAAGGCCGCCAGCGAAGGCGAGCTCAAGGGCATCCTCGGCTACGACGAGAACCTGCTGGTCAGCTCCGATTTCAAAGGCAACCCGCTCTCATCCATCGTCGACGGTCCTCTCACCAAGGTCATCGGCCAGAGCGTCAAGGTGCTGAGCTGGTACGACAACGAGTGGGGCTACTCCAACCGCGTAGTCGACCTCGTCGGCTTCCTGGCTAAGAAGGGTCTGTAAAGGCAGTGAGCAGTGGACAGTGATCAGACTCGGATCAGCTGTCCATTGCCACGCAATTACTGTTCACTGACCACTGTGCACTGTCCACTGTTTCCGCTCACTTACCACTGTTTTATGCGACAAAACATCACTGGCGGATCTCCCTTCGAGCCCATCATCGGCTTCTCCCGTGCCGTACGCGTCGGGAACACCATCCACGTCGCCGGAACCGGCCCCGTAGGCGCAGACAATGAAGACGCAGCCGGCCAGACCCGCCGCATCTTTGCTATCGCCGAAAAAGCTCTCGTCGAAGCCGGTGCATCCTTCCAAGACGTAGTCCGCACCCGCATGTATCTCACCCACGTTGAAGACTGGGAAGCAGTCGGGCGCGTGCACGGCGAATTCTTCGGCGACATTCGTCCCGCCGCCACCATGGTCGTGGTTGCTGCGCTGCTCAACCCAAACTGGCGCGTCGAAATCGAAATGGACGCCGTGATTCAGACGACTGTAACTGACAACTGAGGACTGAAAACCGACCACTGTCCACTGTTCACTGTTCACTGTCCACTGTTCACTGCTCACTGCTCACTGCTCACTGCTCACTGTCCGCTGTTCACTGTCCACTGTCCACTATCCACTGTTCACTTTTAAGGAATCCACCATGTCCAAGCTCTCGATCCGCGACATCGAACTCAAAAACAAACGCGTCTTCATCCGCGTCGACTTCAACGTGCCGCTCACGGAAGACGGCAAGGAAATCACCGACGACACTCGCATCGTCGCCACGCTGCCCACCATCGAGTACGCGCTGCGCCACCATGCCAAGGTCATCCTCGCCTCGCACCTCGGCCGCCCCAAGGGCAAGCCGAATCCGAAGTATTCGCTCCGTCCCGTCGTCGACCGCCTGCGCCAACTGATCGATAAGGACGTGTGCCGCGCGGAAAATGTAGGCTTCTCCCCGGATTGCGTCGGCGAAATCGCCAGCGAAATGGCGCGCCAGCTTGAATCCGGCCAGGTCCTGCTGCTTGAGAACCTCCGCTTCCACGCCGAAGAGGAAGCCAACGATCCCACCTTCTCGAAGGCTCTGGCCTCGCTGGCCGAAATCTACGTCAACGACGCATTCGGCAGCGCGCACCGGGCTCATGCCTCAACCGAAGGCATCACCCATTTCCTCAAGCCAGCCGTGGCCGGCCTCCTGATGGAAAAGGAAATCACCTATCTCGGCAAGGCGCTCGAGTCTCCAGAGAAGCCGTTCGTCGCCATCATCGGCGGATCAAAGATCTCCGGCAAAATCGACGTCATCGACAACCTGCTCGACAAGGTCGACACGCTCGTCATCGTCGGCGGCATGGCTTACACCTTCCAGCGTGCCCTCGGCGTCGCCACCGGTAAGTCGCTTGTTGAAGAAGACAAGATCGACCTTGCTAAATCAGCACTGGACAAATCCAAAAGTAAGGGAGTGGAACTCCTGCTGCCCGTCGACAACATCCTTGCCGACAGTTTCTCGCCCGATGCCAAAACCCAGCCGTGGGACACCTCCAAGGACTTTCCTGCCGACTGGCAAGGCCTCGACATCGGTCCCAAGTCCGTCATAGCTATTGAAAAGGTCGTCTCCGCCGCCCGCACCATCGTTTGGAACGGACCAGCCGGCGTCTTCGAGTTTCCACGCTTCGCTGTTGGCACCAACGCCATCGCCAAGGCGGTGGCAGCTAACAAAGCAGCCATCTCCATCATCGGCGGCGGCGATTCTGTCTCCGCCATCAACAAGGCCGGCTATGCCGACCAGGTCACGCACATCTCCACCGGCGGCGGCGCCAGCCTCGAGTTCCTCGAAGGCAAAAAGCTACCCGGCGTAGAAGCCCTCACCAACAAATAGCAACTGCCGCCCACTCGCCTCCGGCGCACGGTGCGTGGATGCGGGTTCAGCAAGAACTGGGTGCCCCATCCTAAACGCGTATTTCGCGTTTAGGGTGGGAATGCACGATGTACCGCAAGCACCATCTCTCTTTTCAGAGCACCGAGTCGCCCAACCTCGGAGAAAGCAGCGACCATCAAGCCTCTGAATAACTAACGCGCTCTATAGAAGTGCGAGCTTCATTGAGGATGCAGTCTCACTTCGTCGCTCCCGGAGTATTAAACTCAAATGGTTCCCAACCCGGGAGAAGCCATGCCCTACTACACGCGAGTCCTTTCTAAAGACGCAGAATTTCCTCCCTTCGAAGAGCTCGCCGATTTCATTCACAGCGGCCATCCAGACTTCAAGCTGACAGTCGAAGAAGGCACTCAAGAAGAATGGGAGTCTCTCCTACTCTCCGGCACCGACGAAGTTGAAGTCGCGCTACTCGAGCGAATCCCCATATACGATGAGGGCGACGTCGCCGAATTCATCGACGACACCCAGGACTGCAAGCCGGAAACCGGGGTCCAGTGGCTCCATGAATTTCTGGCCGATGTAAAAAACATCTATGAGCTCCAGCATCTGCAAGGCGCTGAAACTGAAGAAGGCGGCAACGCCCTTCACGCCCTGCGCTCGCATCTCTGGGAGCGCGGAGACGCCATTCTGCAAGCCGACAATGAGGGATTCACTAACGAAGAGGGCTTTCACATTGTCTGGCAGTTTTCTGACTCTGTGTCTGGGCCGTGGAACATGGGGATCCTGCAGGACGGCACCTGGCACCATTTCAAGATGGACCTCGGCGATCCCGACCACCGTGAAGCATTCCTGAACGGCGAAATGCCTGCCGATCTTACCGTGATCCGCCAATCCGGCCCCCAAGGCTGACGCGATTCTCAGTTTGCTGTCTCCCAAAAGACTGTCAACCCCACCCGGTCGCGTTTCTCCTCCAAATCGAACAAAGCAAAGGAAAGAAATATCCACCGGAATTGCAGGTAATTTCACGCGATTCCCTATCATGGAATGTGATGAGGCAGAACCTGCCCTTGGAAACGGCGGCCCTGCGTTCCGAGGGGAATGCGCCTCGCGAGTCGCACGAGCGAGGACCAGTGAGAGAACCGCCTCTAAGTCATTTGCTCAGAGATATTTGCTGATTAAGCTCAATACCAGGAATACCTTAGCGTCGCACCGCAGCCATAACCTTTTCAGAATCTCGCACTTCCTTCCAAAGTATGGGGGGGGGGAGGGGATACACGCAACCATTCAGTTGCATATCTAGACGCCTGCACCCAAACTCGGCCTCCTCTGTGTTCCAGGTCACCCGCCGCGTCAGTTTCTGTCCGATAAAATCATCTTGAGGACTCCATAACAATGTCTCGCAAGAAACTGATTGCTGCCAATTGGAAGATGTACAAGACGCCCGCTGAAGCGAAGGCGTTTGTCGATGCATTTCTACCGCTTGTTGCCGGACACACGCGCGACGAGATCGCCATTTTCCCTTCGCCCGTCCTGTTGCCCACGGTCACCGCCGCATGCAAAGCCTCCAATGTCGCAGTCGGCTGCCAGAATATGCATTTCGCTGAAGAAGGCGCCTACACCGGCGAAACCTCGGTCGGCCAGCTCATCGCGGTCGGTGGAACGCACACTCTGATCGGCCACTCCGAACGCCGCCAGTATTTCGCCGAGTCCGACGAAATCGTCAACAAGAAGCTGCACACTGCACTCAAGCACGGCATCGTTCCCATCGTTTGCGTAGGCGAAGTTCTCGCCGAGCGCGAAGCCGGCAAGACTGAACAGGTGCTCAAGACTCAAGTCACCGGAGCATTCGCCGGCATCACGCCCGAGGCCGCCGCGTCGATCGTCATCGCCTACGAGCCGGTATGGGCTATCGGCACCGGCAAAACCGCTACACCCGCCATGGCCGTCGAAGCTCACAAGATCATTCGCGCCGAAGTAGCCAGGCTGCTCGGGGCCGGTGTCGCTGCAAAAATGCGCATCCTTTACGGCGGCAGCGTTAAGTCAGAAAACGCCAACGCCCTCTGCTGTGAGGAAGAGATCGACGGCGCCCTCGTCGGAGGAGCCAGCCTGAAGCCCGACTCCTTTACCGCCATCGTGAAGTACTAATCAGGTTCCGTGTGCTTACCACCGGACTGGGTGCCCCAGGTCTCGCTTCTGAGACCTGGGAGACCACGACAGCGACTCCTGCGAACAAAGTTATGGCGGTACTCGTACGATTGCTAATGCCTGGAATGGCGAATGTTTCAAACACCGTAACGCCTGGACCCTCGGGTGCGCATTCCTGGTGTTCGGCGTGTGATTTACCTCGTGAATTGAAGGAGCGCAGTCCCATTGGCGTCTCAGCACCACATACAACTTGCCTGAAGAGAAGTGCCATCTGACCTCCGAGGAGGATGGTCATGGCAACGAAGAAGGCAACCCAAAAGAAATCCAGCTCAAAAAAATCATCGGGGCGCAAATACTCCTCTTCCGCCGGCAAGGATGTCGAAAGAGAGATGCGCGCGATGAAGCAGGGCAAGCTGAAATCCGGCCGCAGCGGCAAGAAGGTCACCAATCCGAAGCAGGCCATTGCCATCGGCCTTTCGGAGGCACGGAAAGAAGGAAAGAAGGTTCCTGCGAAGAGGTCGTAGGCGACGTAGGTTGTGGCATCACAGAGAACGATGCCTCGCCTGCTTCGCGCATTTTCCATTGCGATTCTCTTTTGCGGTTGTCATTCGATTACGAGGCTCTCGTTGCCGGTGACGTGACCAGGTTGAACTTGGTGGTGGCGGTCTTCCTGTCTCGTTCGATAGCGCCGAAGTCAGAGCTTTCCACGAAGCTCGCCTTCTTCGATCTTCGCCTCAATCGCCAAGGCACGGATTTCAGGGTCTTCCTCGTTTTCGCCGGTGCAGGGATCGAATGCATAGGCATGCCAGGGGCAAACTACCTTGCCGCCCTCGATTGATCCTTCGCCAAGAGGGCCGCCTTCGTGTGGACAGGTTCCATCGAGAACACAGATCTTTCCGTGCACGTTGGCCACACAAAGGGCGCGGCCGGCGACCGTGAACTCCTGCACTACGCCCGCCTGAGGCAGCTCGCCCTCAGAACAAATTCGCACAAATTCCGACATGATCAACTCTCCCGTCGCCTCGCCGTGACCGCGATGGCCCAATTAGCATAAACCTGTAGCGCCACTTGTGAGCAAGTGAAGATGAGCAAAGCCAAGTCGACTCGAAAAGACCGCACATCCGTGCCAGCGCGCTCCGCCAACTTGCGTCCTTACGGCAGCGGCGCTTCCGCACCACCCACCGTTTCTGCAAAATGGCTGCTGAGCGCCATCGCGATGGCCCTCGCCGGCGCTCTGTTCTGCGCGTGGGGCACGTTGTGCTTGCTCTTCTGGCAGGGAAACTGGCAGTTGCTGTACCATCCCACCTCCGCTGTTACGCGCACGCCCGCCAGCGTGAATCTGGCATTCGATTCCGTCGAGTTTGCCACCAACACAGCTGGCGAGCCGCAACTACGCGGCTGGTGGATTCCCGCGTCGTCCCATGCGCACTACACCGCAATCTATCTTCATGGCGCTGACGGCAACCTTGGCGACGCGGTTGATGCTCTTGCGCGACTGCACGCATCAGGGTTGAACATCTTTGCCTTTGACTATCGCGGATATGGGCAGAGCCGATTTGTGCACCCCAGCGAAGCGCGGTGGCGGGAAGACGCCGATTCTGCAATCGGCTACCTGACTGGAACCCGGCACATTCCGGTCAATGCCATCATCCTCGTTGGTAAGGACCTCGGCGCCAATCTCGCCGTTGAGACCGCCGCAACGCATCCCGATCTTGCCGGCGTCGTCCTCGAACAGCCGCTTGCATCTCCCACGCTGGTCATCTTCAGCGATGCACGCGCGCACCTTGTGCCGGCGCACTGGCTGGTGAGCGACCGCTGGCAAACCTCAGCGGCTGCCGGGAACATCCTGATTCCATCGTTGTGGTTTTACTGGACGGCCGAGCGCAGTGAAGAGTTGGAACAGGATAAGCCGGAAGTCTATGAGAAAGTGCCGGCCCGCAAGATGCTCGTCTGGCTCACCAACGCGCCGGATGAACAGGAGCAATTCCGCTCCGCGTTGTCGAGTTGGCTGGATCAGTTGCCGGCAGTCGCGCGATGACTCAGCGCGGCATGTCGCGGTGCACAGCCTTCACCTGATAGCCGGCTTTCGTCAGCCGCCTTGTCAGCTCCTCAGCCATCATCACGCTGCGGTGCTGCCCGCCGGTGCAGCCGAACGCAACCGTCAGGTAGCTCTTCCCTTCTTTCACGTAATGCGGCATCAGAAAGAGCATCAGATCAGTGACCTTTGTGAGGAATTCTCCCGTCTGCGAGAAACCCGTCACATAAGCGGCGACCTTCGGATCGAGGCCCGTCTTGTCGTGGAATTCCGGTACAAAGTGCGGATTGGGAAGGAAGCGCACGTCGAACACCAGGTCCGC
The DNA here is from genome assembly GCF_035317045.1 of Occallatibacter sp. Classification (GTDB taxonomy): domain Bacteria; phylum Acidobacteriota; class Terriglobia; order Terriglobales; family Acidobacteriaceae; genus Telmatobacter. Next base: position 13,401 of record NZ_DATHHT010000031.1, on the reverse strand, counting down.
ATCCAAGGGCACTCCGTTCTTGAATCCGAAGCTGAGGCAGGAGACCAACATGGTCTGGTTCTGATCCCCGCGCCCAAATCGCTTCTGGATCTCCGCACGCAATTCATGCACATTGAATCGCGAAGTATCGATCAGGGTATCGGCGACGTTGCGAATGGAATCGAGCATCTGCCGCTCTTCTACAATGGAACGCGAAACGGTCTCAGAGCGCCGCAGGGGATGCGGTCTGCGCGTCTCGGAGTAGCGCCGCACCAGAACCGGGTCCTGCGCATCGAGAAAGACGACCCGGGTGGGCAGCACCCTTTTGACGCGCTTGATGATCTCGGGCAACCGATCGAATGCCTGTCCTTCACGCACGTCTACGACGATCGCGGCGCGATCAATGTCCTTGGATTTTTGCACCAGGCCGGCGAACTCGGGCATCAGTTCCAGCGGCAAATTATCCACCGCCTGATAACCAAGGTCCTCAAAGGTTTTGAGCGCGGAGGCCTTCCCCGCACCGGAGATCCCGGTCAGAATAACCAATTCCTTCTTTGAGGTTTTCGCTGCTCTTTTCCGTTCCGTCGAACGAAGCATGCCGGAGGTCGGATGAGGAGGAACCATGCGCCCATCGTACACCCTTTCGCGCGCACACCAATCCGTCGTCTACCGGTCTGTTACACGAAGGTTACACTCACCCTTCAGGGAACTTCGACGAGTTCCATCTGCCCATCACGGCGGCGATGCAACACAAATAAGTCGCCAACCCGGTCGCGAAAGATGAGCAAATCGCGGTCTCGGAATTCAGCGTCCTTCACGGCCTCCTCGATCGTCATCGGCTTCACCGCGATCGCCTCGCCGCTCTTCATGATGTGCGGTTCCACGATGGCGGTGCTGGCCGGAAACGAGTGCACGGCGATTGAGGTTTTCACCTTTGCGCGGGTCAGCTTGCCGTTTTCGGCCAGCCCCTCAGGCTGCGCGCCGCGCTTCGGATGGGTCACGGGCGGAGCGTTCAGCAGCTTGTCCAGCTTGGGCAGGCGCTTGCGCTCAAACTGGCGATCGCGATAGCGAAGCGCCTGATTTTCGGCATGCTGGATCGCAATGCGCAATGCGGCCTCAAGCGTATCGGCCTTGCCGGCCGCCTCAATGGTTTGAACGCGCGCCTTGATGGTCAACTCTGCAATCTGCAGATGACGCTGCGCGCGAAAGGTGATGCTGGCGCGTGCGGTTTTGCCCAGGATTCTGCCGACCCGTTCCAACCCTTCTTCGGCTTGAGAACGTACGGACTTGGGAACGCTAACTTGCCTTGCGGTGAACTCCACTTCCATGGTCAGCCTCCGCTCTTCCCTCTCCGGGCCAACGAGGCTTCCGAAGAGAATCGGATTGTATAGCATTTCGCCGCACCGCGAAAACGCGCGCAATCCGCCCGTTCAAGGATTCTACGATTCCGGGCTTCAGTCCGGCGAGGCCCCGGTTGACCCGTACCCACCCGACGGGCCGATTGTGAGTCTGGGCGGTCAGCCTGCTCGGTGAGGGCATCGCCCATTAGCACGCTGCAAACCCCTGACCGGAGCCTCCCTGTCGATTCAGCGCTGGACTGACAAACTTCGTTGACCAGGCAAAAAATGGCTTCGCGATTTACAGCACGAGCAGAATAGAATGTGCACGATGGCCCCCGTGACTACATCGCCAACTTTGAAGTACGCCGACATGGATGGTGAGCACTTTTTTACGCTCGCCGCCGAGTGCACAACCATCGGCCGCGCGCCCGACCAGGATCTCGTTCTCAAGGAGGCATATGTTTCGCGCCGTCATGCGGTGATCACCCGGCAAAATGGCCACTTTGAGCTCGCCGATCAGAATAGCTCGCACGGCACATTTCTGAACGGTCAGCGGGTGGAGCATTCTCGGCTCAAGTCTGGCGACACCCTTCAATTCGGATCCCTCAATGCAGCCACGTTTCGGTTTCTGCAGGCCACCGGCGTCGCTGACAGCGGTTCCAGCCTAGCGACCGATCTACTTTCGGCACTCTCTGTCTTTGCGCCCACCGACAAGAGCGTTCCTCAGCCCGCCCGGGAGATTGAGAAGCTCAACTTTTTGCTGAATGCGGCTCGCCAGCTCAATGCGGGCGGCGCCATCACGGACATCTTTCACGCATTGCTGCAGCTTTCGCTCCAGCTGACCGGAGTAGATCGAGGTTTTGTTTTCCTGCTCGAAGGAGAAGAGATGCGCCTGGCCCTCGGTCTGCGATCGGATGGAAACACGGTCGAAGAGGACCCCTCTGTTTCACGCCGGGCCATGCAAAAGGCAGTTGAAAGCGACTCCAAGTTTTTTCTCAGTGATACGCTGGCCGACGACAGCGCCTCGGGGTGGGCCAGTGTGGTGGCCAACTCCATTCGCAGCATTTACTGCATTCCACTGCGCAAGCACATTTCTCCCGCCGAGCCCAATCGCCTGATGGGCATGCTTTATCTCGACAGCCAAGTGGGAGCCGGCAGCCTCAGCGAGATCGATCACCAGGTGCTCGACACGCTCGCTAACGAGGCATCCACGCTTCTGCACAACGCGCTGCTCGCCAAGACCGAGCAGAAGGCTCGCCAGGCCGCGGATGAGCTGGCCGTTGCCGCGTCGATCCATTCAGGGCTGATGTCGATTACGATGCCGCGGCTCAACTTTGCCGAACTCCGCGCACGCAGCCTTCCCTGCCATGCGATCGGCGGCGATTTCTACGACGCCATCGTGCTCGACGACAGCATCTGCCTGGTAATTGCCGATGTGTCTGGAAAAGGCGTCCCGGCGTCGATTGTCGCTGCTACACTTCAGGGCATTATTCATGCGCTGATGCTCACGGGCCAGTCGCTGCCGGAAATTGCGGACCTCGTGAATCGCTTCCTGTGCACGCGGCAGGTGGGCAAGTATGCCACCATGATCGTGCTGAAATTGTTTCCAAACGGCTGCGTCGAGTATATGAACTGCGGTCACATTCCGCCGCTCCTGATCACCCCGACTGGAACCCGCTACCTGGAAGAAGGAAACCTGATCGTGGGGATCATCGCCGAAGCCACCTACGAATCGGCGCAGTTCACCCTGCAACCCGGCGACCGCATCCTGCTGACCACCGATGGCATCACGGAGATCGAAGACAAGCGAGGCCAGCAGATCGGGATTGAGGGCCTTGCGGGTCTTGCGTACCTGCCCAGTCTCGACGCATTGATCGAACATCTCACCCGCTACCAGGCTTCCAGCGAAGCCCAGGACGATTGGACACTTCTTGATATTCGCTATACCGGAAAGTAGCCCCGATCGGGGAAATCGGGGCAGGTTCTTGACTCAACCCGATACGGTGATGGTGTGGCCAGTTTGCTGGTTTCCGTCAGGATTGCAAACGCCGGTGAGCGGGCAGCCATAACTGACCTCCCCGTCGTTCGCAGGAATGTAATATTCGTCGTCACCGGGATAAGTGCCAGGTTCGACCTGTCCGGCGGGAAGAAAATTGGGAAACACACCATGCTGATCGTCATAACACCACTGGCACTGGTGGGTTACATGAATTTGAAGTTGATCCTGGTTCTTATTCATCTTGAGATTGCCGCCGTTATTTGGAATCGTGAGTTTTTTCGTGCTTCTCGGCATTTGGTTTTGCCTCCCTGATTTCTGTCGTTGCACAGCACTATCCTGCACCCACAGATTGCAGGCCCGGGATTTGATTTGGCTATTTGCCTGCCGGCTTGAATCGCGAATCTGCAATCAATCCCTGCAGGCCCGGTGCATTGCGAATGTCCTCGAGCGCGTATCCTTTGGCAATGGATCTCTCAACGTACTTCAACGCTTGCTCTCGGTCCCCTAAGTATTCGTAAGCCTCCCCAATATTTGAGAGAACATTTGGATCGTCCGGCGCCAGCGCGAGCGACGTCCTGATGCGGAGCAGCGCCTTATCACTCATCTTGTCGGCGGCGTACAGATCTGCCAGCATCGATTGAGCAACCGCATCCCGCGGCTTCAGTTGTACAACCTTCTCTGCAAGTTCTTCTGCCTTTCGCCTCGCGGCCGCCGCCTTGTCCGTCTGCTTAGCGCCTTCATAGGCAATCATCAGGTCGTTCCACGCCATGTAATCATTACCATTGATCTTCAGACCCTGCTCGATTGCCTCCGCGCCTTCGAGATAACGCCGCTCCTGTATGAATAGCATTCCGAGATTGGCATACGCCGGATACCCCGGACTGAGCGCAATTGATTTCTTTAAAGCCTGTTCAGCCAGTGGCATCGCCTTCGCGCCGCCTTCATCCACGTAAACGCTGCCAAGGTTCGAGTACACCTCAGCGTTATCGGGTGTAATTTGGATCGCCTGTTGATACGCCGCGATCGCCTGCGGGTATTTGCCCTGGCGATCATAGAAGGCTCCCAATTCGTTGAATCCAAACCACTCATCCGGCCTCAATGCCGAGGCGTCCTGGAATGTCTTTTCGGCATCCTCTATTCGACCCGATGTTTCATAGGAGCGCGCCAATCCATCCAGCGCCGCGGCATCTTTAGGATCCAGTTGCAGTGCATGTTGGAACTCCTGCAACGCTAGATCATGTTTACCCAGCGCATCGTGGATGCGCGCCAGCGTCACAAACGTCGCCGGCACACGATTGTCCAACTCCGATGCCTTCTGGCAATACGCCTGAGCTTCATCGAGCCAATGCGAATTCTGCTCCACCACGTACTTGAGCCGGTATACCTCTCCCAATTGCGAATAACCCAGCGCAAATCCTGGATCGGTCTGGATGGCCTTTTTCAAGGACGCTATCCCCAGATCCAGGTTGCCCGGCTTGTCGAAGCGCTGGGTGTAACCGAGCGCCGTAAGGTAATCCTCATACGCGGCAGGATTCAGCGATCCCCCCGTATTGTGCAGCATGTCCGCCGTTACCGAAATATTCATCAACTTCGCAAGACGCGAGACTGCTTCGTCTTCGAGCGTCGACAAATCGCCTGCAGGATCCTCTACCATCGCCGAACCCACCTGGCGCAGATTCTTCGTGTCAATCAGGTTCACCGTGAGCCGGATGTCGTTCCCATCCCTCTGCACCGACCCCTTCACCACGAGATTCGCTCCAAGTTCTTTCAGTGCATCCCCCGGATCGTTCACATTCCGGCGCCGCACTTCGCTATTCGGAACTACCCACAGCGACTGGTTCCCCACATCCAGGTTCGATAGACGCCCCGCCAGCGAATCCATCAATCCATCGGTCAACGCAGCATTCTCAGGATTGCTGCCGACATTGTCGAACGGCAAAACAGCAACGTGCTTTTCAGTGTGCGCGCCGGTCACCAGCGCAACCAACTTCTCGCGAAGTGGCGTGATGAATGCAAGGGCCATTCCCAAACCAAGCAACAGCACCAGCACGGCGAGCAGCCAGTTTGTAACAGGAGATCTCTTCCTTACGGGTGGTCCCCACGCCCCGCGCGAGGCCTCCTGAAGCAAACGCCGCGTTTGGGCGTTGGTGCGCCCACCACGTGCCGCGGAAGGCAGCTTCTGCGTCGCATCCGCAACCGCCTCGTCCGCCGGAATTTGCTTCTCTGCCGCATCCAGATCCGCCAGAAACTCCGCGCACGATGCGTATCGCCGCTCCGGATCCTTGGCCAGCGCGCGATACAGAATTGGCTGCAACGCGGGATGCACCCGGTCCAGACCCTTCGGAGCCTCGTTCAGAATCGCGTACAACATCCCGGTGATGCTTTCTGCGTGAAACGGCGTGTTGCCGGTAAGCATCTCCCCAAACGCCACACCCAGCGCCCAGATATCGGAGCGCTGGTCCACCGGCCTGTCCATCGCCTGCTCGGGGGACATGTAGCGGACTGTTCCCGTAACACCAGTGTGCGAAGCCGTCTGCTCGGTCATCGCGCGCGCTAGGCCAAAGTCCACAATCTTGACTAGCCCGGAAGAGGTCAACATCACGTTCGAGGGCTTCACGTCGCGATGCACAATGCCGTGGCGATGTGCTTCGCCGAGTCCCTGCGCCATTTGCCGCGCGATCCCGATGGACTCGTGTACCCTCAGCGATCCCTTCTGAATCGGCTGCGCCAGCGACGAGCCTTCGTAGAAGGCCATCACGATAAACGTGAAGCCGTCTTCGGTCTCCTCGATTCCATGGATGACGCCGACGTTGGGATGATCGAGCGACGACGCCGTGCGCGCCTCGCGCAGGAATCGCTCCTTTTCGCGCTCGCTAGCGTTCAGTTCCGGCGGCAGAAACTTCAGCGCAACCGTGCGGTCGAGGCGCTGATCGCGCGCACGATACACCACTCCCATGCCGCCCGATCCGGCAATCGAAAGCACCCGGTAATTGCCGGCAATGAGATCGCCTTCCGAGAAGCTTGTCTTCAACACAGGCACAGGCCGACCTCAACACGCCCATAAGCGCTCATGCGCAAATGCAAACAAGACTACCGGGATAGCAAGGGGGGAGCGCAACGATCGCGGTGATGTGAGAATACGACCCGAGGGAAGGCTATTGCAACGGTAACTAACATTTAGGCTTAGGCGTCGCGTTGCCTCCGCTGGTGCGTAGAGGGGATATTCATGTCTTCGCGGTATTTTGCCACCGTGCGCCGGGTCAACTGGATGCCCTGATCCTGCAGCTTGGCTGCAAGCTGGTCGTCGGTCATGGGGTGGCGGGGATCCTCATCGTCGATGAGCTTCCGAACCTTGCGTTTCAGCAGCAGCAGCGGGGTGTCGGCGCCTTCAGGCCCATTCGATCCTTCCGAGAAGAAGAAGCGCAGTTCGATCACGCCCTGCGGGGTATGGGCATACTTGTTGGCCACGGCCCGGCTCACCGTTGAGGGATGCACGCCTATCTCTTCGGCCACTTCCTTGATCATCATCGGCCGCAATGCTTCGATGCCCTGGTCGAGGAAATCCTGCTGCCGCCGGACAATCACTTCACAGGTTCGCAGAATCGTGCTCTTGCGTTGCGCAATGTTGCGCATCAACTGCATCGCTGAACGAAAGCGCTCCTTGACGTACTCCTTGACTTCCTTCTCCGTGCCTTCTGCCACCAGCATGCGCCGGTAACGCGCGCTCAAACGGAGGCTGGGCAGGTCCTCTTCGTTCATCGAGACCGCCCACTCGCCTCCGCTCTTGGTAAACACCACGTCCGGCTCGATGAGGCGCGTCTGTTCCCGGTTGTAAAGTCTTCCGGGCCGCGGTTCCAGGGTACGGATGAACTCTATGCCTGCATGGGCCTCTTCGGGCGTCACATGCAGGGACTTCGCCAAATCCTTCACATCGCGTTTCTGCAGCAGCTGAAGGTGGTCATGCACAATCTGCGAGGCCACTTCCATCGAACGGCGTCGCTCTTCCAGCTTCGCCTCGGCCTCAACTTTGAAGCCGCGATGAGGATCTTCCTCCCCATTTTCACCGTGATGCTCATAGACCTTGCTCAGTTCCGCTTGCTGGGCCGAAATCTGGGTCAGAAGACATTCGCGTAAATCCGACGAAGCAACCCCGGCCGGATCGAGGTGCTGCACCAGGTCGATGCCTCGCTTGACCAATTCGCTTAGCGCTTCCCGGGTCTTTCCCTCGTTTTCAGGAAACTGCGCAAACGCGTCAATCAAATCGTCGTGGCTGAAGGTAAGATATCCGTCTTCATCCAGGTTGCCGATGATAAAGTCGGCCGCGATAGCCAGTTCCGGCTCGAGCGTCAGTGCTCCCAGTTGCCACGCCAGGTGATCCGTCAGCGTGGTCGGCTGCGAAAGAAAGTTCTCGAACGAGGGCTTCTCGCTGTCTTCATACTCCGGCTGGGTGCGGTATCCCGGATCCAGATAGTCCTGAAAATATGAACCGAAATCGATCTCGTTGAAGGGGTCCTTGGGCTCTGTCGCAGCCTCCGTCGTGCCTACATCCAATCGCTCCGGAGGCTGCAGATCGTGTTCCTGCTTGCTGGCCACCTCGTCCAGCATCGGAACGGTCTCGTCGATCTCTTCCAGGACGGGGTTTTCCACCATCTCGGCATCGATCATTTCCTTCAGTTCGAGCTTGTTGAGCGCGAGAACGCTCACCATCTGCATCAGGCCCGGGGTGAGGACCTGGCGTTGCGACACCTTCAGGTTCAATCTAGGTTGTAACAGCGCCATACAAGGGACTCGATTCCCAATAGGACTTGCTCTAAGTGTAGTCGGGTAGCAGGCGCGATGCACGCCCACCCCCAGTTCAGGCCCCGGATTTACGTCCAGGACTCGCGTTCCGCGGTCACGTCTCGGCTTGGCCGGCCCGCCTCTGGAAATTTGCTTAGGCAGCCGAGCGTTTTTCAAGACCACCGGGCCTGGATCTGCCGGCATCCGCTGGTTGTCGTCACCCGGAAATCTTGTTAATTCAGCGAGAAACCCTCACCGAGGTAGATGCGGCGAACCTCGACGTCGTTTCCCAGTTCGTGCGGCGTACCGGCGCGGAAGATCCGCCCTTCGGCAATGATATAGGCGCGATCGGTTACGCTCAACGTCTCCCGCACGTTGTGGTCGGTAATCAGGATGCCGATCCCAGCCGCCTTAAGGTCGAAGATGATCTTCTGCAGTTCCAGCACGGCAATGGGATCAATGCCGCTAAAGGGCTCGTCGAGCAAGATGAAATTCGGTTGAATGCACAGCGACCGGGCGATCTCAACCCGCCGCCGCTCGCCGCCCGACAGCGCGTATCCGCGCGTTCCGCGAATATGCCCGAGGTTCAGCTGAGCAATCAGGCGTTCGGCCCGCGACTTCCGTTCCCGCGTATCGAGCGCCTGCGCCTCGAGCACGGCGAGGATGTTTTCCTCCACCGTAAGCTTGCGAAAAACCGACGGCTCCTGGGGAAGGTAGCTGATGCCGTAGTTGCGGGCACGCAGGTACATCGGCAGCCGGGTAATATCTTTATCGTCCACCATGATGCGACCCGTTTCAGGGGCCACCAGTCCGACGATCATGTAGAAACTCGTCGTTTTGCCGGCGCCGTTCGGCCCCAACAGCCCCACGACCTCGCCGCGCGAGATCCTCAGGTTCACTCCGCGCACCACCTGGCGGCCCTTGTAGCTCTTTCCGATTCCCTCAGCGATCAGTGTTTCCATCTAGCTCTCGGGCGTTGTCATAAACGCCCCAACTACCTCGGCGCCGTCGTTACCGTCGTCGTCTTGCGTCCATCGCCTTCGATACTGACGCTATCATCGCGACTATTGAAAATCAAAGCCTGCCCGGTCACCGTCCCGTGCGTTGGATCTGTCAATTTCGGCGGCGCAGCGGCGGTTCCGGTCAGTACATAGTTGCCGGTGTCGCCTGTATAGACGAGTTGTTCGCCTGTGCCGCTGCGGCCCGCGGACGAAATCTCCACGTGGCCGGTCGAGGTCATGTGGTCGACCTGCGCAGCCGCGCCATCCTTGCCTGCGTGGTTTCCGGGCGGCAGCAGAGTCAGTTCCAGTTCATTCGAAAACGTGGTCGTATCCGCAGTGCTCGACACCACCCTCCCGGTAACGCCGGCGCGCATGACGGCTTTGCGCTCCGCGCTCGAATATTTAAGATCGCCCCCGCGGACGCTTATCACCGATGGTTCTTTTTGCTTTTGCGAACTCTCAGCGCCCGGAACCGCGGCTGCCGCGCTCACCATGACCACCTGAACCGGGATCTTCGCGCTGGTCGTTTGCGCCACCAGGGTCTGTTTGGTCCGATCGAGAACAATCATCGGGGCAGTCACAGAATTGCCCTGCTGCCATAGGCGCACTTTGCCCTTGAAAGTCGCAGTGCCGGTTGAATGCCGCAGTTCCGCGTTCTCCGCGATCACGTGCGTCGGGCCCTGCGCGCCGAAGTTCGCATTCACGCTTCCCGCACCGCCCTTGTCCCGCCTGGTCCCGAGAGCTTCGCCGTTCCACGTTGCCTTGACGTTGCCCTGCGCGAAGGCATCGCCGGATTCCTGCGACACATTCAGTTTTTCCGCTGTCAGTTCCAGCCCTCCGTCTCTCACGCCCGGGCCTTGCGTCAGGTGCAGCCACTGGCCGGCATTGTCATAATCAGCGTGTCCGGCAGTCGCGCGCAAAATTGCTTGCGCAACGCCTGCTTTCGCCGGTGCCTGCTCGGTCAACACCACATTTCCGTCCACGGTGGCCGTCCTGATCTGCATCTCCTCACCCGTCGCACTGGGACCCCTCTCTTTTGCATTTCCTGCTGCGGCCAGGTGAGCCTCTAGAGCGTCGCCGTTCATCGTCTCCTGGGTTCCGCTCGTCGTCGTCTCCGCGATTGCCGTGTGGCCACGACCAATCAGTTTTGTCAGCGCTCCGTTGGCGCCGAACTCTCCGGTAATATCATCCGCACTCAGTTTTTCGGGAGTCGCGGGCGAGTTTTCGCGCTGGCTCGTCGACGCTACCGAGACACCTCCGATTCCGTGGATCGTCGCCGGCTCTACCTTGCCCTTGCGTGCATTTCTGAATGCCAGATCTGCGACTGGCGACATCCAGACCCGGTGAGTACGCAGAGGTCCGCGCGCAGACTCCGTCTCGTCATCGCTCTCGATCTGAACCCCGCGCTCGAGATGCACGCTGCGCAGCACTCCCTGCGATGCGAAAGCCAGATCCATCGTCGGCGACGTTCCGTGAATCTTGCGGCCTTTGGTGTCGGAATCGATCGTGACTCCGCCTTCCAGGTGCCCGCGCAGCGGCTGGTTGTGTTCGTCAAAATCGAGCGTTCCAGTTGGCGCCACCAGCTTCCCGCCCGCCGCTGTCACCAGCTGAAATCCCCTGCTCGCGAGAAGACGCTCGGCCGAACCATCGTCTCTGAAGTAGACTTTGGCCTCCGCGGCGCTGGAAACATCGTTGCGATAGCGCACCAGCGCGGCCACAAGATCGCACACCTGGTCGTCTCGTTCAAAGACCGCATGCTGCGCAGACAGACTCACGGGATCTTGGCCGCGCTGCACCTGCAACTGCACCGCGTGATCGAGCACGAGCAGCCCATCGTGCGAGTCGTAATTCGCGCCCATGGCGCTGCCGCTGCCTGCCGTCAGCGTGAACTCTACCTTCTCAACGGTGGAAGCCTGCCCGCTATTGCGGTCAAAGATCAGTCCGCTGGTCTTCACCTGTATTTCGCCGCTGGCAGCGGTATGTGCCGCCGAAGCCAGCGAACTATTCTTCTGTTTGGGGGTCATCGCCTGGTTTGTGGTGGCCTTGGGGGCGATCGCAGGAGCCACGGTCGGCTTCATCAGAGTAATCTCCACCGGGCCTACGGCCTTTGCAATTCCACTGTCCGGGTCATATTCGAACTCATCGCCCGCAATGCGGTCCACGCGGCTGCCATCTTCGGCGTAGAGCTCGATATTCACTTCGTGCAGTTGCAGAAATACTTTGCCGCCCCGTTTCAACTGAATCTGCTTTGAGGCGCGAATCTTGTAGAGCATGTGTCCGCGCACCTCGTGCGTGACCACTAAACCGTTCGCCTCTTCTTGAATATTCAGTCCAAGTTTATGCGGCAGGTCCTTGCGAATAAAGCGGTTTCGAAACCGCGCGGTTCCCAGAAACACGCCCAGTGCGATCACCAGCAGCACTCCAGCCACCAGCACCAACGTACGCAGTCGTTCGATTGTGAAGCGCACCGTTCCCCTCAGTTCGCCATTCCCAGCCGGGCAGCGAGTCTTTGCGCCAGGCTTTCTCCCAACTCGCTCCACAGCAAACGTGCTGTCGCACCTGAGTCCTTCTCTGCCGCCGTCGTCAGTTCCACCAGCTGGCGCACATTCTCTTCCACGTGACGCGCAGCCGTGGAATCGAGCTCGATCTCCTCGTCGAGAAACGCCGCATCACTGCCGAAGTTGATGCGGATGTGCCCATCCTGTTCGTACGCGCCCTCATCAAAGAGCGGCCCGTAACCGGTGACGCTCACCAGGCGCAGCTCCCGCGCCCAGCGGATCTCTGTCGCCGCACTGTCATCCTGAGTGGAACCAAGAGGAGCCGGAAGCCTGCCTTGCGCTTGTTGAAAGGGACCTGCGGCAGCTATCTGTGGAATCTCAGGCTCCCACAAACTCCATCCAATCTGAAATTCGTAGGCATAGTCTTCGTGCAGCAGTTCCAGAGCATCTGCCACGGCTTGCCGCGGCTCAAGCCCGCGTTCACCGTGTCCAAATACCTTCTGAAACACGGGCGACTCGCTCCAACCTACTGGCCACACGGTCGCGGAATAGACGCGAGCCTCGCCGCCGTGTTTGGGAAATGCTCCAAGCACAGCCGTCAGCTTGTCTGCCAGCCCAGCCAAGCGCAGATTCGGGTACCAAAAACTCAAATACAGAGTGTCCGCCATCTCTATTAATTGTAGACGCGCCCCATCCACGGTCGATGCTTCCCAAATCTACCGATTACCTCTTGCGACCGCCGCATAGCAGCGCACATCCTATAAGAGCGAAGGAGTTTTCATTCATGTCCACAGCTTCTCAAGCCGTCTCCGCTGCTGCCGCCGGAACCATCGCACTCGGCAATCTCACCGTCAACCGCCTCGGCTATGGCGCTATGCGCATCACCGGCAAGGGCATTTGGGGACCGCCCGCCGACCATGCCGCCGCGATCGCGACGCTGCGCCGCGCCGTTGAACTTGGAGTCAACTTCATCGACACGGCCGACTCCTACGGCCCCAATGTTTCCGAAGAATTGATCGCCGAAGCCCTCTCACCCTATCCAGCCGGATTGGTCATCGCCACCAAGGGCGGATGGGAGCGCGTCGGCCCCGGCCAGTGGATCCACAATGCCAGCCCGAAGCATCTTCAACAGGCGGTGGAAGGTAGCCTCAAGCGTCTCCGGCTCGACCGGATCGCCGTCTACCAACTCCACATCCCCGACCCTGCCGTCTCCTTCGATGCATCGATGGAGACTCTCGCCAGCCTGCGCGAAGCAGGAAAGATTCAAAACGTCGCTCTCTCCAATGTGACGCTTGAACACCTCGAGCGCGCCCGCAAGATTGTTCCCATCGACTCCGTGCAGAACCGCTACAGCTTCGCCGACCGCGAATGGGATTTCCTGCTTGACCACTGTGAAAAGAACGGCATCGCCTTCATCCCGTGGGCACCACTGGGGCAAAACCGGCAGGCAAACGACGTCCTGGACAAAGCCGCCAATGCACTGCAGGCATCGCCGTTGCAGGTCGCGCTCGCCTGGCTGCTCAAGCGCTCGCGGGTCACTCTGCCCATCCCCGGCACGTCGTCGGTGGCGCACGTCGAAGAGAACATCGCGGCCGCAGGTTTGAAACTGCCGGACAAGACCTTCAACGAACTCTCCGCCGTGCAGTCGCCTCACGCAGTGCTGCGCTAATGCAGAAAAGGCCGGCCGTGCGATTCCACCGCGACCGGCTTCAACCTCACCTGCTATTCTGCGCTGCATGAAGCACGCGCCCCTCTCGATCAGTCTCGCGCTTCTTATCGTGCTCAGCGCGTGCAAGTCCGCTCCC
>NZ_DATHHT010000030.1:0-26691 GCF_035317045.1 Occallatibacter sp. | reverse complement strand
TGCGTGCCGGAATCCTGCTCGAGCGTGGCGCGTTCTGTACCGCTCTCGGTGGCGTCGGCGAGATGAACATAGATCACGTCGCCTGGTTTTACGAGGACATCGCCATAGCGCTGGCCGGTCCACGCCCAGTCCTGGGGAAGCAGAAGGACTTCGTTGGAGCCGACACGTGCACGTATCTGCAGCGGCTGTGCCTGCATGACGAGCGCATGCACGTAGTCACCGGCATGCGATGCGGTTGCCCAGTCCGCGTGCTTGTAGTCGTCGAGCGTGTCATCGCCGGAAAGCACGTTTTCGAGTTTGCCTTTCCAGCCGTGTCGACGCTCGTAGGCGGCGAGTCCATCGGTGAGAGCCTTGTTGGCGGTCTTCTGCAGATCGAGGTCGAGTGTGGTGTCGACGCGCAAGCCGGCTTCGTGTACCTGCTCGGCGCCGAATTTCTTTTCCAGTTCGCGGCGCACTTCTTCCTGGAACCAGGGAGCGACGGACATCTCCGGCTGATTGATATGAAGACCGAGGGGTGCGCGGCGCGCCTGCTCGGCCTGCACGTGCGTGATGACGCCGTCTGACTCCATCTCGCTAAGGACGAGGTTGCGGCGTCGCATCGCTTTCTCAGGATTGATAAGCGGAGAATAGGCAACCGGGCCTTTGGGTAATCCGGCAAGCAGAGCGGCTTCAGTTAGGTTCAGATCATTTGCATGCTTGCTGAAATAGAACTCCGATGCCGCCTCAAAGCCGTACATTCCGCTGCCAAGGTAAATCTGGTTGCCGTAGAGCGTGAAGATCTGCTCCTTGGTGAACGCGCGCTCGATCTGGATGGCAAGGTAGGCTTCCTGCGCCTTGCGGGCGGCGGTGCGGTCGGCGGAGAGGAAGAGATTGCGAGCTAACTGCATGGTGAGCGTGGAGGCTCCCTGGGCGCGCCCATGGGACCGGATATCGTGCCAGAGAGCTCCGGCGATGCGGAAGACGTTGATGCCCCAGTGAGAATCGAAATTCTTGTCTTCAATGGAGATCACAGCCTGGCGCAGGACAGGGGCGAAGCCGTCGTAGTTGATCACGATGCGTTTCTCGAGTGCGAACGAACCAATGACGCGGCCCTTGCAGTCGTAGAGGTCCGTCATGGTGGAGGGCCGGTAGCGCTCGAGGTCGTTGATCTGGGGCAGATTGACTGAGAAGACCAGCATCAGCCCGGCAAGCGAGCCGGTTAATACGGCGAGAAGCAGCAGAATGACGAAAGCTGTCTTACCGGCGATCTTACGCCGCCGAAAGAGTGGAGGCGGAACCGGTTCGGGCCGCAGTCGACGGCCGCGGCCAAGGCCGCGCGATTCAACCGAATGTGCAGGAGGGGCAGCCAACAGGAGCCTCGTCGGCACTCCTCTCGCTCCGGCCACAAGGAAAGCCGAACGGGGATGCCTCACCTCAAGGCTAGCACGCTTGAAGTTCAATTGCAGACGTGTGCGGAAGTCCACGAACCATGCCGTGCAAGCTTGAAAATCGCGATCCCGATTCAGGGTGACGCTTTAAAAAACACAAAGCGGATTCTTCGCTCACCACCCCCAAACTGAAGTACGTTCGGGGCCCCGTTCGCTCAGAATGACACGGCCGGCGATGGGAGGAATTTCAGACTGAGGACACTAGCTGTTTTTGGCCTTGAGAAGAGCAAGCGCCTTGTTCAGGATGTCGTCAGCAGGTTTCGGCTGAGGGTTGTCGGCGTCAACATCGTCGTCGGTGTTTTGGCCAACGAGAACTGTGGGTGCAACCGCCTCATCCTGAATCTTTTTGCCATCGGGGCCCTCGTACTTGGCCACCGTCAGCAGCAGAGCTGAACCGTCGGGCATTTCGATCGTCTTCTGTACCGAACCTTCGCCGAAGGTGCGCTCACCCACTACATCGCCGCGCTTCGCGTCTTCGATGGCGTCCGCGGCGAGTTCGGCCGCGCCGTATGTTCCACGGTTGACAAGCACTGCGACCGGCGCGCTGGTCAGGCATTTCGCCGGGTCGGCGCTGAAGGTCTGGCGCGGGAACTTCTGCCCCTCGAGTACGGCCAGCGTTCCCTGGTTGATAAACAGGTTGGCCAGGCGGATTCCCTGGTCCGCGTCGCCCTCCGAGTCATCGCGAAGATCGAGAAGAATCTTGCGCGTCTTACCGGCGCCCTTGATCTTGGCGGCAAGCTCATCCACCCGGGCCGCTGTTATCTCGCCGGGCTTCAAGTAGAGAATGCTGGAGTTTTCATACTGCTGCTCGCTCAGCGAGGGTGGGGAAACGACGGTGCGCGTCAACGTGATCTTGTCCGGATCGGGTTTGCGCGGACGGACGACCGAGAGCGAAAGCGTACTGCCCGCCTTTCCCTCGAGCATGAGGCGGATCACCGCCAGGGAAAGCTCACGCGTGGAGGTATCGCCGATGGACTCAATGACGTCGCCGTCCGCAAGATGCTCCCGATCGGCGGGTGAGCCGGGGATGACCGTGACGATGGTGGCGTAGCCGTAACGCTTGGAAACCATGACACCGATCTGGGCGACGCCCGTAGTGGGCCGGTCCTTGTAAATCTTGTATTCAGTGGGCGTGAGATAACTGGAATCGGCATCGAGCGATTCCAGCAGGCCATGCAAAGCGCCGGTGGTCACGGTGTTGATGTTGGGATCGGTGACGTAGTCACTCTGGATTCTCTTGAGGACCTCGGCATAAACATGCATCTGGCGGTAGGCGCCGTCTTGTTCGCCTCCGGCATGGACGCCGAACATGCCAAACTCGCCCAGCGCGAAGCCGAGGCCGAGGGCGGCAAAGATGGTTGCAGCTAGAACGAAGGTCAATCTCTGGAAGAATCGGGACACACGCACCACCGGTAAGGCCTCTAAGGGGAGAAGCAGGCCGTTAATCGTTAGACGCAATGATACCGCAAGCGGTGAACGAAGAACCCCGCCAGCGACGAATGGCTGGTACCGAAGGGTTGATCGGAATGTTAGAGGCGTGCCGGCCACCCGAGAGCGATTCGCTATAGAGGCGCTGCCTCGCCACTGGAGAGCTTTTCCAGGTTATCGACAACCCGCTCGAATTCCTCGACGATGCGGTTGGTTCCTGCTGATTTAAAAACTCTTAACAGCTCATGGAAGTACCAGATCTGCTGCTCGCGGCCGCGCTTGAAGCGCTTCCAGACCTCGGGTCCGATCACACGGTATTCGTCCAGCACAGTGCGCGCGTTATAGAGTTTGTCGGAGGCGGAGACGAGCTGGACGTCTTTTGGTTCGATTTTGAGGCGGTCGATGTAGGCCTGTTTACGCTCTTCCCAGCTCTCCTTCTGGCTCGAATCCTCGACGAGGGTGTCGGAGAGGCCTTCCACCATGCGGGCGACCTCAAGGCCGAAGTTGCAGCGGATATCTTCGAGCCTGGGAAGGCCGCCGTGGTCTTCGACAGCATCGTGCAGGAGCGCCGCAATGACCATGTCCTCCGTGACTTGGAATGGAACATGGCCGGCCTCACCCATCACCAGCGAGGCGACCCCGAGGAGATGCGCCATGAATGGGATGCTGGTGCCTTTGCGACGCTCAATGTGGAGGTGGCGGGCATACTCAACAGCGCGGGAGAATCTGTCAGTTAGGTGAAGTTGCTGATCCTTCATGGGTGCTACCTTTCAGTCCTTGGTGCGGGTTGGCGCGGGGCGGTGCTCTTCGACGGAATTCGTCGAGCGGAGATTAACAGGGATTTCAAATGATTTGGTGGCGGGAGGCGGGATCGAACCGCCGACCTACGGGTTATGAATCCGTCGCTCTCACCATCTGAGCTACCCCGCCAGGAGAGGCCTGCAGCCGGATGGCTGCTCCACTCTAGATGATACGGGTGGTTGAATTTAAGGTCAAACCGTTGCAAAGAGCAGCGGTGCCTTCGGCGCCAACGGTCTCTCTGCCCTCGCGACGCGAACATGCCTGCACGGCTACTGATGGAAATGGCTTGGTTCTTGTAGACTCGCGTGCATGAGCAAGTTACGGATCGCGGGGATTATTCCGGCGCGGCTTGGGTCGACCCGCCTGCCCCGCAAAGTGCTGCGCGAACTGGCCGGTCGCCCGATGGTGGAATGGGTGTGGCGCGCGGCTGCCGGCAGCGGGCTGATGGATCCCGTGGTGGTGGCAACAGACTCCGATGAGGTGGCCGAGGTGTGCCTTGCACGGGGAGTTCCGGTGGCGATGACCTCACCCAACTGCGCCAGCGGATCGGATCGCGTCAGGGAAGTGGCGCGGCAGATCGAAGCGGACATTTACGTCAATATTCAGGGTGATGAGCCGACGCTGACACCGGCCTTCTTTGCGCCGCTGATCGGATTGTTCGACCGCCCGGAGGTGCAGGTTGCGACCCTGGCGGTGCACTGCCCAGCGCTCGATATCAACAATCCGAATGCCGTAAAGGTGGTAACGGCGCTGGACGGCAAGGCGCTGTATTTCTCGCGCGCGACCATTCCGCACGATCGCGACCAGGAAGGATTTGCCGGGTATCGCAAGCACCTCGGGATTTACGCCTACCGGAAGGCGGCGCTGGAAAAATTTGCGGAACTGCCGCCGGGGTGGCTCGAATCCGTGGAGAAGCTGGAGCAGTTGCGGCTGCTGGAGGCGGGAATCGATATCTACGTGGCAGGAGCGCCGGCAGACACAATTGGGGTAGATACGGAAGAGGATCTGGTTCGGGCGGAAGCGGCCCTGATGAGCCGCGACGGCGGCTCATAGTTCAGAGTTTGGAGTTCTCAGTTCTTAGTTCGTAGTTGGGAGTTCTTAGTTCGCAGTTGTCACCCTTGGCGGTCGGCACCTGCCTCTCAACTATGAACTGCGAACTCTCGACTTTGAACTGCTTTATTTGAATTGCGCGCAAGAATCGGAGTGTACGCGAATCGAACTTCGGCGACGATGAATCCATGAAGAACAATGTTCAATTCGCAACGATGGATCCGGCAGTGAAAACATTCGACGAGAATCGCGCGTGGGAGCAGTTATGTGAACGCGATCGCAGCGCGCGGTTCTTCTATGCCGTAGAAACGACGGGCGTGTTCTGCAGGCCGGAGTGCAAGAGCCGGCGGCCGCTGCGAACAAACGTGCGGTTTTTTGAGACCACGGCAGCGGCGCAGGCTGCTGGGTTTCGGCCCTGCAAACGCTGCAAGCCCAGTACCACTGCGTGGGGCAGACCTTTGGATAAAGTTCGTGCTCATCTAGAAAGGAATCTCGAACGCGCCGTATCGCTCGCGGAACTGGGACGCATCGCTGGCATGAGTCCGTTTACAGTGCAGAGGACGTTCAAGCAGGAGATGGGTGTGAGCCCGCTGCAGTATCAACGGTCGTTGCGCGCGAGCAGGCTGCGCGACGCTTTAAAACAGAGTGGGCGCGTGACCGACGCTATTTATGAGGCTGGGTTTGGTTCGTCGAGCCGGGCATATGAAGGAGCGCAGCTAGGCATGACACCTGCACAATTTGCCAGGGGCGGCGAAGGCGAGCGCATTGGCTGGTGCTCCGCACCTTCTCCTTTTGGTCGAGTGATCGTGGGTTCAACCGAGCGCGGTCTATGCTGGCTGTCTCTGGCAGCAACGGCGGAAGAGGCCGAAGGGAGTCTGCGCGCGGAGTTCCCTGCTGCCGAACTGCGCCGGGACCCATCGCTCTCACGGCTGGTGGACGCGGCGTTACAGATGGTGCGCGATGGCTCGGACTTGTCTCGAAATCGCGGGCTGGAGGGGGCTCTCGATCTGCGCGGAACTGTTTTTCAATTGCGCGTGTGGCAGGCTCTGCGGCATATTCCGCGCGGGGAGACGCGGAATTACAGCGAGGTTGCGCGGGAGATGGGCGAACCGAATGCGACGCGCGCTGTGGCGCGGGCTTGCGCGATGAATCGCGTAGCGCTTGTTGTCCCATGCCATCGGGTTGTGGGGGCGAGTGGCTCGCTGACGGGATATCGCTGGGGAGTGGACCGGAAGCAAAAGCTGCTTGAGGCGGAAAGAGGATGACGCGGTATCCCAGCCGTTTCACATTTTCAACATGTTCCGTGGCGATGCACTCTGAGCCATGCACCTTCCTGCTGGGCAGCGTCGGCCTTGTATCGCCATGCTGCCCCTTTCGAATGAGTGTCGTCGCACGGCTTGCGGCTGAATAGAGGAATGCGGAAAAGATCGCCTGCTCTCGCAGCAAACAATGATATGGCTGCGATTGAAACGGTGGAGACAATGCCGTGGATCATGCGTAGGGTCCTTTGCTGAGTGCAATGATGGTGCGCATTCCGGACTCCGTTAGTTGGAGCCGGAATGCGATTTCATTTACAGGCGGTTGCCGCCGGCGGCCTGAATGGCCTGACCGTTGACCCAGACCGCATCGTCAGACGCCAGAAACGCGGCGATGGTCGCGATGTCACCGGGCTGACCAATGCGGCCGAGCGGTGTTTCGGCGATGATTTTCTGATGAAAATCGGAGCCGATGAAGCCGGCTGCGTGGACGCCTTCGGTTTCAACCATGCCGGGATTCAGCGAGTTGACGCGGATCTTGCGCGGCCCCAGCTCCTGCGCCAGAGCGAAAGTGGCTGAATCGACTGCGCCCTTGGTGGCGCTATAAACCGCCGCAGTGGCAACGCCGCCGGCCGCGACCGATCCGATGTTGATGATGCTGCCGCCTTTGGAATCGAAGCTCTTGAGAGCCGCCTGCGTGGTCAACAGCAATCCCAGAACATTGACGTTGAACTGCTTGTGGAAGTGCTCCGGAGTAACGGCTTCGATAGGGGCGAAGTCGTAGACGCCTGCGTTGTTGACGAGAATGCTGATGGGACCGAGCTGCTTGACGACGGAGTTGATGAGCGGCCCGATGGAATCGGGATCAGCCAGATTTGCCTGCACGGCGATGGCTTTTCCGCCCGCCTGCTTGATTTCATTGACGATCTTATCCGCGCCGGACTTGCTGCCGGAGTAGTTAACTGCGACGGCGGCGCCCTGCGCTGCAAGCTCAAGTGCAATGGCCGCGCCAATGCCCTTCGATGCTCCAGTTACCAATGCGACTTTGCCCTGAAGTTTGCTCATAATCTCTGCTCCGGTCGACCTGTCATCACTTCGACATTTCGGCAACTATCGAATTGATTAACGAATAGCGAAATGGATTCAGGATGATTGTGGAAATCTTTTTGGAGGTGTCAGCGGCCGGGGCAGGATGTGGGGCTTAGGGACTGCAGGCTTGCTGCAAGAGCGTCAAGAACACCGGGCTTGATGGAAAGAAAGTGGAACTTTCCTTCGCGGCGCACATCGATCAACCCGCTTGTTTGCAGCTCCTTGATATGGTGGGAGAGCGTTGCCGGTGCGATGGCAAGAGCCTCACGAGCATTGGTACAGCCAAGCGGACAAGAGGACTTGGCGATACGCTCAAGCAGTTCGAAGCGCTTGGGGTCAGCGAGGGCTTTGAGGAGTGCGGTGCGCTGGGCGCGGGTTAGGCGCGCAGCTCTAGCGGAGCGGTCGGGGGTTGCGGTTCCTTGCGTAGGTGACATGGAAATGCGCTCCGGCTATTGGATGCAATGGTAGCGCAGCCGGCTTCCGTCAGCCCACTCGTGCTGAGTCTCACCCTTTGCGGCGCGATTTCTTCAACCAACTTGTCAGATGAGCCTTCAGCGATGGCGTCGGTGCGGGCGAGCACATCGATTCTTCCCGTTCAGGCAATGCTAATGGAAAATCGCAGTTTTCGATTCCGACTCGTTTTTGAATCTCTGGATCGGTGCCGGCGTATCGATGACAGCCGAGTTCCTGGCTGTCGAAAATCGCAAACGCTTGCTGAAATTCAGCCGGCGCGGACGGTTGCTTCTTCCAGCGACATTGCGGAATCTTCTCCGCGGTCCATCCGACTAGGTCCGGCGCTACAACTTGCGGAACACCGCAGGCAGTGCAGCAGTTGCTGTCGACGTAGAAGTCACCCGGGGCAGATGTTGGTTCTGGAACACGAAGTAAAGGTTGAACCATCTTAAGTGCGACGCGCCCGTCAGTATCGATCGGCCTACTAAGCACCCCAAAGCGTCGGAGACGATTGCGATTTAGGGGCGAAAGCCAAATGTGTTTCATGGAGCGTTGTCCTTATTGAATCTAGTCAGGCTTGTGCGCCACGGCCAACAAAGTCTGGAAGTGCGGCGGCTCGGTTTCCTTCTGCAGGACCGATGTTTGAACCTTCCCAAATCCGGCGCGATGGAGCATGGATTCAAGTTCGGCTTCGCTGAAGCCCAGCCACTCGTCGGCATACATCTCGCGCGCTTCTTCAAAGCGGTGCTTCGCGAGATCGAGAATGGCGATGCGGCCGCCGGGACGAAGAATGCGGATAGCCTCAGCGATGGCGTGCTGAGGGTGCAGCGCGTGATGCAGCGACTGCGAGAAGAAGACGAGATCAACTGCTTCGTCGTCGATGGGCAGTTCTTCCATATCGCCTAAGCGATAGTCGATGTTTTTGACATGATGACGGCGGGCCTGCTCGCGGGCAAACTCGATCATCTTCGCGGAAGAGTCGATGGCGATGACTTTTGTGGCGTTTTGCGCGAGGAGGAGTGAGAAACTCCCGTCGCCGGCGCCGAGGTCGGCGATGACCATCGGAGGCATCAGGCGGAGCAGGGCTTCGGCGAGGCTCTTCCACGATTTGCCGGGAACATAATCCTTGCCGAGGCGGCCGGCTACGCTGTCGAAGAAGGCGCGCATCTTGTCCTGGCGTTTTTTAACGACGCGGCGGGCGGTGGTTTTGTCGTGCGCGGCTTCAGGAATCTCGCGTTCGGCGCGAGCGAGCAGGTCGGCCAGCACGTCGTTTCCATTGCCGGTGGTCAGACGATAGAGGCTGTTTTTGCCGATGCGGCGGTCTTCAACCAGGCCTGCCTGCTTGAGCTGCGAAAGATGCGTCGATATCGTGCTTTGGCCCATGACCAGGATTTCCTGCAACTCCGCCACGGAAAGCTCCTCGGCCTTTAAGAGCAATAGAATGCGGAGCCGGTTGGGATCGGCTACAACGCGGAGGATTTTCACAATTGACGTGGCCATGGGTTTCTGGTACATATCAATATATCACGATGCGTCGATATAAGGAGAACTGAATGGCTTCCTCAACCCTCGAACTGACCGAATACAAAGTTGCAGATCTTGCGCTGGCCGATTGGGGCCGCAAGGAAATTTCAATTGCCGAACACGAGATGCCGGGCTTGATGGCGATCCGCAACAAGTACTCGGCTGAAAAGCCGCTGAAGGGCGTGCGGATTACCGGTTCGCTGCACATGACCATTCAGACCGCGGTGCTGATTGAGACGCTGGTCTCGCTGGGCGCGGAAGTACGCTGGGCGAGCTGCAATATTTTTTCGACGCAGGATCACGCGGCAGCAGCGATCGCGGTCAGCGGCGTGCCGGTGTTCGCGTGGAAGGGCGAGAGCCTTGAAGACTACTGGGATTGCACCTACAAGGCGCTGAGCCACAAGGGCGGCAAGGGACCCGAGATGGTTGTGGATGATGGCGGCGACGTGACGCTGCTGATTCACAAGGGCTATGAACTCGAGAACGGCGACAAGTGGGTCGACTCGGCTTCAGGCAACCACGAAGAGCAGGTGATCAAGGACCTGTTGAAGAAGGTCTATGCCGAAGACAAGCAGCACTGGCACAAGGTTGTGAAGGAATGGCGCGGAGTTTCTGAAGAGACGACGACGGGCGTTCACCGGCTCTACCAGATGCTGGAGAAGGGTACGCTGCTGGTTCCGGCCATCAACGTCAATGATTCCGTAACCAAAAGCAAGTTCGACAATCTCTACGGCTGCCGCGAGTCGCTGGCCGATGGCATCAAGCGCGCGACCGACGTGATGGTCGCGGGCAAGGTTGCGGTGGTTTGCGGATACGGCGATGTGGGCAAAGGCTGTTCCCACTCGCTGCGCGGCATGGGCGCTCGCGTGATTGTGACCGAGGTCGACCCGATCAATGCGCTGCAGGCGGCGATGGAAGGCTTTGAAGTCACCACCATCGAAGACACGCTGGGACGCGGCGACATCTACGTGACCTGCACGGGCAACGTGGACATCATCACGCTCGCGCACATGAAGAAGATGAAGGACCAGGCGATCGTCTGCAACATCGGACACTTCGACAACGAGATCCAGGTCGACTTGTTGAACTCCGAAAAGGGCGTAGAGAAGCTGAATATCAAGCCGCAGGTGGATAAGTACCACTTCCCCGACGGACACGAGATCTTCATGCTGGCCGAAGGGCGGCTGGTAAACCTGGGTTGCGCAACGGGCCACCCGAGCTTTGTGATGTCGAACAGTTTCGCCAATCAGACGCTTGCGCAGCTTGACCTTTGGAAGAACAAGGACAGCTACAAGATCAACGTCTATACGCTGCCCAAGAAGCTGGACGAGGAAGTTGCACGCCTGCATCTTGAAAAGATCGGCGTGAAGCTTACGACGCTTTCGAAGAAGCAGGCTGACTACATCGGCGTGCCGGTGGAAGGGCCGTACAAGCCGGAGTTTTACAGGTACTAGTTTTCAGTCTTCAGTTGTCAGTTTTCAAGGGCCGGGAGAAATCCTGGCCCTTTGTTTTTCCCGATAAAGATGATGCCATTCGAAAGCATCGTGCCGTAGCATGGCGGGATGAAACCGCTGGCTAAACAGATACTGACGTTTCTTTGCCTGGTGTTTTTGTTCAGTTCCCTTCCCAATTTTCTGATGATCACATCGGGCCACATTGGCTCGGGCAATGGACTCGTGGTGCGGCTGGTGATGTGGTGCCCGACTGCGGCGGCGCTCGTTACGTGTCTGTTGTTTCGCATCGATGTGGGTACGCTGGGATGGAGCTGGCGGCCCATGCGCTATGAGGCGCTTGGATACTTCCTGCCGCTGCTCTACGCGATCCCGGTGTATGTGATCGTGTGGGTCGCTGTTCCCGGGTCTTTCGCGCTGGCGGCATTTGAGAAAGCAGCCGCTGGTTCGTTGAGCCTGCCTTCCTCGCCGCATCTCGCGACGTTCGGGCTGATGATCCCCATGCTGGCAACGCTTGGCGTAATCGGCAGTGTGGCCAATGCGCTGGGCGAAGAGATTGGATGGCGGGGATTTCTGCTGCCACGGCTCACGGGACAGTTCGGATTCACGGTGGGCTGCCTCGTGAGCGGCGTGATCTGGGCTGCGTGGCATTATCCGGGACTGCTGTGGTCCGACTACAACGCAGGGACCAAGCCTGCCTATGCGCTGACGTGCTTCACGCTGATGGTGATTGGCGATTCATTCATCATGGGCTGGCTGAGGTTGAAGTCGGGAAGCCTCTGGCCATGCGCACTTCTCCACGCCAGCCACAACCTGTTTATCCAGGCAATCCTTGACGAGATGACGGCGCCAGCCGGGCGAACGCTCTACTACACGACGGAATTTGGGTGCGGACTGGTTCTTACGGTCGGTGCCGTTGCGGCGTATTTCTGGACCAGGCGGGGAGAACTTACCGGCACAGAGCGCGCTCGAATCGAAGCGCCCGCCGCGGCCAGAAGTTCAGTTTGATTTGCGCTTCCCGGAGAGACGATTCCACACTCGCCAGGTTGCGCTGTGCATCAACTGCGTCTGTTCCGTTTTCAACGCGGCGTACGAGTGTCTGACGTAGATGTCGAACTCCGGCGGCCAGCCGATGGTGGAGCGGCGCTCAGAGTAATCCCCCTCAGCCCAGCGGGCAAGTACTGCCTTGTAGCCGACGACGTGGGTGACGAAGTCGAGCAGGCACTGCGGCATGCGCTCCTCGACGATCAGGTGCGCCTTTTCGATGATGACCCGTTCGCGAATATCGTTCAGCGGCATGAAGATGGTGTTCATCCACAGCGTCCACTCCTTCATCTCAGAGTCGAGGATGGGATCGCTTTTCTCCTTGCCCTGGCGCTTGAGCAGCGAGCGGTAAGCGATGTTGCCGGCCTCTGAAGCGACATAGAGCGGTCCATAGAACTCGTTGATGCGCTTGTTGACGAGATCGAGCTTGTCGCGGCGACGCGCAAGCATGTGGGTGCTCAGCGATGTAATGAAATAGCCACTCAGCGCCAATATCACGGTAAGAATGGCCGCGTTCTGCAACACCGTGGGAACCGACAAGAGGTCCATGCGAAGTCTCCAGCCTCGGCGGAAAGTATACGCGTGGGTTTTGACGGCATTCAGTGATCTCTGACAGAGATGCGAAATGGTTCCGTTTTGGCTATTTGATATGCCGAACGGGGACGAGCTTTGCCTTTTCGGGAACGAGCGTGATCTCGAAGATCTTCGGCCAGAGCTTGCCGGTGACAAACAGGCGATTGTGCGCGGCGTCGTAAGCGATTCCGTTGAGGACGGCTTCGTCATTGGAGAGCTGACTGCGCGGCATCAGGCCCTTGAGATCGATCCAGCCGATGACGCGGCCTGTTGCCGGCGAGATGCGTCCGATGTGGTCGGTATGCCAGATGTTGGCGTAGATCTCGCCATGAATGTATTCGAGTTCGTTGAGCTCAGTCACCGGTTTGCCGCGATCCGTCACGGTGATGCGGCGAACTTCCTTGAAGGTCTCGGGATCGAAGAAGCGAAGGGCGGATGTGCCATCGCTGAGGATGAGCGACTTCGCGTCGTGCGTCAGGCCCCAGCCCTCCCCATCGTAGTGAAACGTGCGGAGCAGGCGAAATGTAGCGCGATCGTAGACAAAGGCGATGTGCGATTGCCAGGTGAGCTGGATCAGCGTGTTTTTCCAGTCGGTGAGACCTTCGGCGAAGTATTGATCGGAGACAACCTGCATGCGCTGGATACGTCCCGTTTCGAGGTCTTCTTCGCGCAGCGTGGATTGGCCCTTGATGCCGGTGCTTTCGTAGAGGTGGCCGTCGACGTAGACGAGGCCCTGGGTAAAGGCGTGCTGGTCGTGAGGATACGTGTGGACGATGCGGTAGGTATCGGCGGCGTGCACCAAGGCGGTCGCGATCAGAACGGAAGCACTCGCGATTACGCGGTATGAGATGAAGAGACGCATTCGATTCGATTCTATCTACCGGACCGCAAATGGACGCCTCGTCTGTGCTGCAAACATCGAAAGACAACCGCAGATGTTTCGACTCCGGTCGCCGTCGCGACCTCCGCTCAACATGACAGTTTGGTGGTGTGTGAGATCGCTTAGCCTGCGCCCAGATAGACGAAGCGGAGCGCGAAGAGCAGAGCGAGGATGTAGAGCAGCCAATCCTGCTTGCGCCAGTTGCCGGTGGCGAGGTGGAGCACGGCCCACGCAATGATGCCGAAGCCGAGGCCGTTGGCGATCGAGTAGGTTAGCGGAATGAGGATCAGTGTGAGAAATGCGGGAACCGCGACCAGCGGCTCGTGCCAGCGGATCTCGGTGATGGTGGCGAGCATCATGGAGCCGACAAGGATGAGCGCCGGTGCAGTAGCGGCTGCGGGGACAATGCCGACGAACGGAGCCGCGGCGACGGCGACAAGAAAGAGCAGGCCGGTAACGATGGCGGTGACACCTGAGCGACCACCTGCGGCAACGCCGGCGGTGGATTCAACGTAGCTGGTCACCGTAGAGGTGCCGGTGAGCGATCCGAAGATGGTTGCTGTGGCGTCGGCAAAGAGGATGCGGTTGAGGCGGGGGATCGAATGATCGGCAGCGATGAGGCCGGCGCGCTTGGTGACGGCGACGAGGGTGCCGAGATTGTCGAAGAGGTCAACGAAAAAGAAGACGAAGACGATTTCAAGCAGGCCCTTCGAGAGTGCTCCGCGAATGTCAAGTTTGAAAGCGGTCTGCGCAAGGGCCTGAATGCCGCCGCCCTGGTTTGTCCAATGCACCATTCCGAAGGCCCAGGCAATACCAGTGGTGACCAGCACACCAATCAAGATGGAGCCCCGGACCTTCTTGATTTCGAGCGCGACCATGAGGGCAAGCCCGAAGAGCGCGAGCGCCGTTGTAGGGTTGCGGACGTTGCCGAGGCTGACGAACGTGGCCGGATCGCTGACGACGAGACCGGCGTTGCGGAACCCGATGAACGCGATGAAGAGGCCGATGCCGCTGGCGACGGCTGCGTAAAGCTCATGGGGAATCGAACGCAGGATCATCTGGCGAATGCCCGCCGCGGTGAGCGCGAGAAAGATCAGGCCGGAGAGAAAAACCGCGCCCAGAGCCGTCTGCCAGGGGATGTGCATCTTGAGACAGACCGTGTATGTGAAGTAGGCGTTTAGACCCATGCCGGGAGCGAGGGCGATGGGATAGCGTGCGACAACCCCCATCATGATCGAACCGAACGCTGCGGAGAGACAGGTGGCAGCGGAAACTGCCGGCAGAGGAACGCCGGCCGCCGCAAGAATGGCAGGGTTGACGAGCACGATGTAGGCCATCGTGAGAAACGTCGTTACGCCCGCGAGGATCTCGGTGCGCCAGTTGGTGCCAAGATGCTTGAATTCAAAATAGCGTTCAAAGAATGCGAGCATTTTCAGTGGTCATAGAAGAGCACATGCGCAGGACATCGCAAAGCAATTTATGCTGGAGCCATGTGGATCGAGGCCTCCGAATGGTGCGACGTCGAAGTCCGAGTGCAGGACCGCCCAAGCGGTTCTTGATACGATTGAAAATCCATGGAGAGAGAATCCAGATCCGGCAGGACTGTACTGCGCGCCGTCATTGAGATGGCGTTCATCATCTTTCTCTTCTATTCGAATCTGCTGATGGGCGAGTTCACGGTTGCCAACGGGCAGGGCAAGACGCTGTCGGCCGCGGTCTACGACATTTTCACACTGACCAATTTCCTGATTGCGCTCGTATCTGCCGGAATCGGATACGTCGTGTTCGAATATTTGCGCAGGAAGTTCTAGACGGGTTGGAATTGGAAAGAAGCAGATTCTTCGCTCACCACCCCCGAACTGAAAGACGTTCGGGGCCCCGTTCGCTCAGAATGACATCGCAGACTTTTATGCGGTTGACTGCTGTTTAGAGCAGTTTTGCGGCGTCCTTGGCGAAGTAGGTGACGATGAAGTCGGCGCCGGCGCGGCGGATGCCGACCAGAGACTCGAGCATGGTGCGATCGCGCTCAAGCCAGCCCTTTTCGAATGCAGCCTGCAGCATAGAGTACTCGCCGGAAACTTGATAGGCGCCGATGGGCACTTCAAAGTTCTCGCGCGCGGCATGCACCACGTCGAGATAGGGCATCGCCGGCTTCATCAGGATCATGTCGGCGCCTTCTTCGAGGTCGAGGTCGATCTCGCGCATGGCCTCGCGCAAGTTGGCGCCATCCATCTGGTAGCTGCGGCGGTCACCGAATTGTGGAGCGGAGTCGGCAGCTTCGCGGAACGGGCCGTAGAACGCGGAAGCGAATTTCGATGCATAGCTCAGGATCGGCGTATTGCTGTTGCCGTCAGCATCAAGGGCTTCACGGATTGCCTCTACGCGGCCATCCATCATGTCGCTGGGAGCAACGATGTCTGCGCCGGCTCGGGCGAGGCTTGCACCGGTGCGCGCGAGCAACTCGAGCGACGGATCGTTGTCGACGTCGTAGCCGCCACCTTTTGTCTGAATAACGACGCCGCAGTGGCCGTGGCTGGTGTACTCGCAGAGGCAGACGTCGGCGATAAGCACGAGCTTCTTTGCAGCAGCACTTTTTTTGATTGCGCGCAGGCCCTGCTGGACGATGCCGTTGTCGTCCCAGGCGCCGGTAGCCTTTTCGTCCTTGGTGTCGGGAAGGCCGAAGAGCAGCAATCCGCCAATGCCGAGGGCTGCGGCCTCTTCGGCTTCGCGCACAGCCTGATCCACGGAGAGATTGAAGACGCCGGGCATGGAACTGACCGGATTGCGCACGCCCTCGCCGGGACAAATGAAGAGCGGATAGATCAGGTCGCCGGGATTGAGCGTGGTCTCGCGCACCAGCGCGCGAAGCGACTCAGTGCGACGCAGGCGGCGCAGGCGCATTTCAGGAAAAGGCATGCATAAATTGTAAGCCAGCACGGATTGCTACCGGCGGGATGAATCCCCTTGACGAAGCGCCGCGAGCTTGAAATACCGCCGAGCGCGGGCCACGTCCTTGAATATCTGGGCTTTCAGGGCTTCGGTGGAGGGCCACTGGATCTCGCCGCGCAGCCGGGACAGGAACTCGAGATAGAGCGGTGATTCGTCAGAGAGATCGACCGGCTCGAAGTCAAGGATGTGGGTTTCGACGCCAAAGCCCACCCCTTCAAAGGTGGGACGGTTGCCGACGTTGGTTACGGATTCAAAGCATCGGTCGCCGATGGTCAGCCGCGTGACGTAGACACCGAATCCGGGCAGGAGCCCTTCATACGGTGCGAGGTTCACCGTCGGCACCAGGAGCTTCGTTCCCACGCCGCGGCCTTTGGCCGGATGAGAATGCACGCCGAAGACGCGCCCCAGCATCCAGCGGGCGCGGCGCACGTCGCCAGAGGCGATAAGGCTGCGCACGGCAGAGCTTGAAACCTCCATGCCGTGAACACGCACTGCGGAATGCACCTCTACAGTGAATCCAGAATCCTTGCCGAAAGCACGGAGTTCGTTCACGCCAGCTTTGGCGCCGTGCCCGAAGCGGAAGTTGCTGCCTTCGTGAATCCCGCGCACGTGGAGCACACCGACGAGAACATCGCGCACAAATTCGTCAGCTGTCATGTGGGAGAGAGCTTCATCGAAGCGCAATACGAGAATCGCGTCGACTCCCGTCTCGGCCAGAAGCCTCAAGCGCTCGGGCAGGAAGGTGACTAGCTTCGGCGCCTCGTTGGGACGGAGAAACTGCGCGGGATGCGGATTGAACGTGATTGCGATGGAGCGCATTCCGCGCGCCTGTGCCTCTGCGGCCACCGTCCTCAATATTTGCTGGTGACCGCAGTGCACGCCATCGAAGTTGCCGATGGCCGCGATCGACGGGCCGAAGTCGCGCGGCACCTCTTCGAGCGAGCGAAAGACGCGTGCAGCCGTGCCCGAATCTTTTTTGACTGTGTCGGGTGTCATGCGCTCGCACCTTCCAGTTCGATGGGAAAGCTCAGGCCGTCGTAGGCCATCCGAATATTCTCAGGCAGTTTGGAATTCGTCTCTTCATGGCCCAGCTCATGTGCGATGTGCGTCAACCAGGTGTGTTTCGCGCCGATGCGCCGCGCCCACTCCACCGCCTGCTCCACCGTGGCGTGGCTGGGATGCGGTTTATGTCGCAGCGCCGAGAGCACAACGTGATCCAACCCTTCGAGCAACGCAAAGCTTTCGTCGGGAATCGCGCTGACGTCCGTGAGATAGGCCACGCGTCCGAAGCGAAACCCGCAAATCTCCTGTTGCCCGTGCAACACCGGCACGCGCTTGAAGTCCACACCGAAGACGCACACGCGTTCATGCAGCGGCTCGATATGAACCCGGGGGCGATTCGGATACGTTGCTTTCGGAGAGAAGGTGTAGTCGTAGATGCGGCGCAGTGTCTCTTCAGTCTCGGGCGAGGCGTAGAGCGGAATATGGCCGCCTTCGCGAAAGACTGTGAAACTGAGCGGCCGCAGGTCGTCGAGTCCGAAGATGTGGTCGGCATGGCCATGTGTGTAGAAAACGGCATCGACGCGCGTGAGCTTGTTGCGCAGGGCCTGTTCGCGAAAGTCGGGGCCGGTGTCAATCAGTACCACGCGATCACGCATCCCGTCGTGCCATTGCAAAAGCACCGAGGGACGCAGGCGCCGGTCTCGCGGATCGGCCGACGTACACACCGCGCAGCCGCAGCCCAGCGTGGGAACTCCCATGGAAGTCCCGGTGCCCAGAAATGTCAGCCGGCCTTCCATTTCCGCTAATGTTTTTCCGGTTTAGGGGGAGGAGGAGCCTGCACGCCCTGCAGCGAAATCATCTTCGTCAGCTCGAGGAAGGTCATGCGCAGTTCAAACAGAACCGTCTCCAGCATGCGCGTTTCGGTGGGTGTCAGATTGCCCTTGGTTTTCTCTTCCACAACGCCCAGCAGGTCGATGCTCTGACGCGCTCCGATAATATCCACACGCGGACGCTGGCCTTCAGGGGTTGCCGCGCCCATCTGCATCAACGCAGAGAGATACAACTGCTGCACGAGGTGTTCGAATTTGATCGGCGGCTGCGCCCCCATGGTTGGATTCTGTGCACGCAGCAGGTCTTCGACACGCTGCGCCGAAGCTCCATACGCCGTCGCCTGCTCACGCATCTCCTCAATCGACGGAGGCGGCGGCATTTCAGCGGCAAATTCATCGTCGGCCGAAGGCGCTTCTGTCGCGGGTGCCTCTTCGCTGTCGGTTTCGACGAGATGCGGCCCTTCCGACTTCGTTTCAGGCTCGGCGGCGGGTTCCGCGGCCGGGTGTGAAGAGCCTTCCTGCTCCTCATCCTTCTTGATTTTGCGGCGATCGATCACTTCAAATTTTGGCGTGTCGCTCATAATCCAACTTTCCAGTCACTCTCGATCATAAAGCCGGCGGCTTATCCAGGATTTTTGCGGTGCCGGCAGTTGCGCCCGCCACGTAGGTCAGGGGCTGATTCTTGACTTCTGCCTCGCTGCGCACCATGCCCAGAGCCACGCGGCGAGTGCCACCATCCAGCGAGAGTTCCGCGGCGCTCGTAATCGCTCCGACGGGAGCGCCCTCGAGAAACAGCTCTGCTCCGGCATTGGCCATCGGGCCCTCGAGTTCGAGCTGGCGCATATGGCGGTGTACGTTGCCGCGCGAGTGAATGCGCTCAACGATTTCCTGACCCAGGTAGCAGCCCTTGCTGAAGTGCAGAGCGC
This sequence comes from Occallatibacter sp., assembly GCF_035317045.1. Classification (GTDB taxonomy): domain Bacteria; phylum Acidobacteriota; class Terriglobia; order Terriglobales; family Acidobacteriaceae; genus Telmatobacter. The sequence goes on along the minus strand of NZ_DATHHT010000030.1, from coordinate 8,008 downwards.
GCGTCTGCGAAGTTTCCTGCGGCAGGTCACGCTCGGCCATGTCGATACCGTAAACAGGAATTCCCTCTGCCACCCGGAACGCGTCCAGCGCGGCCGTTCCCACCGGGGTCGCGCCCGCGGTCGAGAGGGCCCGCCAAAGCAGCGTTAGTCCCGCGAGCGGGGTTGCAATCTCAAAGTGGTGAGCGAGAGTGCCGTAGCTGCGGTAAATCTTCAAATCCAGCCCGTTCCACTCCACGCGCTGCCAGGTCATTGACTCGGTCGGCACGGGCAGCCCCAGGCGCGCCAGCACTTCGCTCGCCTGCGGTCCGGTCAGGCCCACTGTGGATTCCGCCGTGGCATCGTGTGCGACCAGTTCGACATCATCCATGATGATGAAGCGATCGAAGTGTGCCATCAATTTGTCATACTGGTCGGCCGCGATCGCCAGTTCGAGCGCATCGCCTTCGCGCCAGACCGTCATGTCTCCCTGGATGCGGCCCTGTGCGTTGAGCACCAGGTTCCACGCTCCGCCGTTTTCGGGCAGATCATTCACGGTGTTGGTGACCATTCCGCTTAACCAGCGGAAGCGGTCTTCGCCGCGGACACTGACCCGGCGCATCCAACCAAGGTCGTGCGCTGCGGCGGCCCGGGCGAGTGCCTCTATTTCGCGGGCTGGCACGTCAAATTCACATGGGGTAAGCACACCGCGAAACTCAGACACCCGGGGTGCATTGGGGATTAAAGCAAGTTGTGTGGCAAGCTGTGTTTGAAGAACGGTTACGGCAAGATTTTCGGTCATAGGGGAGCGTTTCACGAGCACGGCGCACAAATCTGAGGAAACCTCGCACGGCAGTGCATCCTGATTATAGCCTTGAGATTAGATGCTGGACCTGCCTGCACGATCATCCCGGGAACCCAAGGAGAGAGAATGAGCAAGGACTATCAAATCAGCAAGATGGCCCGTGGAATCCTGAGTATCGCAGCGGTTTTCTGCATGGCGGTTGTGGCGGTGATGGCCCAGGCACCCGCGCCCCAGGCTCCTCCATCTTCTCCCGCTCCGTCAGGGAAACCGGATGCGCAAGTGCCAGGCAAGGCCAAGCCGGGATCTGCGGACGGGGGCGAAACGCATATCACGCCAGAAGAGGCGAAGGAACTCTTCGGCCTTGTGGATCAACTGCTCAAATTCTCCTCGCAGGAAACCGGATTGCCGATCAAGAGCGACGTCAAGCGCCAACTCACCACTCGGGCGGAGGTCGAAAAATACCTCGTCGAAAAATTCAACGATGATGAGGACGCCAAGCGGATGCAGCGCAGCGAAATCGTCCTGAAGAAATTCGGACTACTCGACCGTGATTTCAACTTGAAGCCCTTCCTGCTGGACCTGCTCAAGGAGGAGATCGAAGCCTACTACGACCCCAAGACAAAAACCGTGAACCTGCTCGACTGGATTGCGGTGGACGAACAGAAACCCGTGCTCGCTCATGAACTGACCCATGCTCTGCAAGACCAGCACCTCGATCTGGACAAATGGAGCGACCAGACGCCTTCCGAGGTCTCCCACAGTGCCTCGGAGGACAGCGATCATCTCGCCAAAGATGAGCTCGACACCGCCCGTGAAGCCGTGACCGAGGGGCAAGCCACGGCGGTGATGTTCGACGAACTCCTCAAGCCCATGGGCAGAAGCCTTATCAAAGACCCCGAGATTGTCGATACCATCAAGCAGGACATGGGGGGATCAGAGAAGTCGCCGGTTCTGGCACGCGCGCCCCTGCTGCTTTCTGAATCCATGCTGTTTCCATATCGCGAGGGACTGAGCTTTGAGCAGGATTTGTGGATGGACCGCGGACAGGCAGCCGCGTTCACCGGTGCGCTCGACCGTCCGCCGTCGTCCTCCTGGGAGATCATGAACCCCCGGGAATATGAAAAGGGACACGTGTCGGCGATTCCCTATCTGCCTGATATTCATCCGCTTGTCGACAGCACGTATCGACCTTATGACATCGGCCAGGTCGGCGAACTCGACGTGCACATCCTCACCGGGCTTTTTGGGGGCGATAGTGCCGCGCGCGACCTGACCCCAGCATGGGATGGCGGGATCTACTGGGCGGGCCAGAGGCTCAGCGCCACGACACCGGAGCAGCAGGCCAGCACCAGGTCCATCTCGCTTTTCTATCTCTCAGTCTGGAAGAACGAAGCCTCGGCACAGGCATTCGCCCATCTGTACTCCGATGAACTGGGCCGCAAATATTCCGGACTCAAGGTCGACAAAGCCGCATCCGGTGCCTCCGGTCAAGCTGACGGAACCGTGGAGCAGGTCTACAGCACAGACGAGGGACCGGTCGTCATCACCCGGCGGGGGAAGATGGTGTTTGTATCTGAAAGCTTCGACCTGCCGCAGGCGCGCAAGCTAGCCACACTCATTCTGGGTTCGCAAGGCAGCGGCCCCCTCCAGTCCGCATCCCTGGGCCGACCGGACGCTTTGCCGGGCTCCCACGAACTGACGGACGGAAACGTTGCACACGAGACATTGACGGAGCCGGTGGTGCATTTCCTGTCGAATTGCGGTGTGATGAAAGCGGCGGTCGATGCCGCAGTCGATGCGGCCCTCAGGGCCTCGTACCCAAGGGATCAGGTTCCTTTGGGTCGGAGGTAACTGCAGTTTAGGCTTGAAATCGCGGTTCAACTCTGCTGTTCTGTCATTGAACCCCCTCATCGGAGGATGTGTATGAAAGTCCTTCCTCTTTTCGCATTGTGCGCATTTGCAATCGCGCGTGCCGCAAACGGACAGGCCTTTGGAGAGTCGATCCAGCTCAGCCAGCCAGCGGTTCACAAAACCGGCGCGGCCGCCACGGTGTCTCCCAGCCCACTGAATTCGCGCACCGGCCTGCCGCAGCAGAGCGGCGTGCAGGTGGTCAACGACATGTATCGGGGTCTGCCCGATTGCCACTGCGCGCAGCCACCGATGTTTTTGCCCAGTCCGCGAGAGATCCCTGCCGGCACGCCGGTGATCCTTTCCAGTCCCAGTCCCAATGCTGTGATCTATTACACGATCGATGGATGGACGCCGACGGAGTCGTCGGCACAATACCGCGATCCCATCCTCGTTAACGGACCGATGCGTATCCAGGCCTACGCCCAGGAGCCCGGCAAAGGCCCCAGCCCCATTGTGGCGGCGTCTTACACCATCAGCGGTGCCGCTGTGCCGCTTCCCGTGAATGCCGACGTCTCAGGGTCGACCGTTACAAAGGGTACGCTGCTTCGGATGCAAACCGGGAACCGCGTCTCATCCGAGACGGCAAACCCGGGCGACCATTTCTATCTGCTGCTCGATCAAAATCTCGTGGTGAATGGAAAGGTTGCCGCTGCCCGCGGAATGTCAGTCGAAGCCGTAGTCACCTCAGTAGAGCATGCTGGTCAGAACGGAAGATCCGGGATCATCACCTTCCACCTGACGGACCTCAACGCGCATGGTGTGAGCGTTCCGCTGAGCGGATCGTTCACGCTGGTCGCGCCCGATATCGGTTCGCAATTGAATCACATCTCGGACACAAGCATGGTTCACGTCGCCGGTCCTCTGCCTCCCGGCAATGAAGCGAAGATCGAGCCGGGTATGATGCTCACCGCGTCGGTTGCAGCCGATGTGGCGATGACACCATAGCGACTAAGGCGGGCTCTCTCCGCTCGCCGTCGCGACCATTTCCTCGGGTTCCTTCTGCACCAGGTACTCGTCGATCAGCACCGAGACCAGCACCGCAGTAGGAACGGAGACGATTGCGCCGAGGACTCCGCCGAGATCCGAGCCGACCAGCAATGCGATCAAGATCGACAATCCCGGCAAGCCTACCCGCGTACCCATGATGCGGGGCACAAGGAAAGAGTTCTCCACCTGAATCCACACCAGGTAGAAGATTGCGATACCTAATGCGCGGCCCCAGGAGTCGATGGACGCAACCAGCAATGTCAGGGCGATGCTGACAGCCGCTCCTATCACCGGAATGATATTCAGAAGCCCGGTCAACACTCCCAGCGCGTATGCGTAGCGAACGTGGAGTGTCACGTACACAATGGTGCTGGCCATGCCGAGAATGAGCATCAGGCTTCCCTGCCCCAGGAGCCATTGCCCCATGCGTACTTCGGCGCGCTGCAATGCGGCGTCAAGCCGCGGCCGTTTCTCTGCCGGGAAAAACGAAAGTGCCCATCGATACGCGACGTCGCCTTCCAGAATGAAATACACCGTCAGGATCAGGCCCATCGCGATGCTGAAGATTGCGCCCGCCCAGTTCTTGATGGAGAGAAGCACGTAGGTCGCGGCATTGCTTATGAAATCCTGGACCTTCGTACTGATCTCGTCCGTATTGACCTGGTCGGCAAACGGAATCCGTTTCAGCTTGTCGAGGAAAGCCGGCAGACGCGTCGGCATCTCCAGTGTGAACTCGTGCAGGTCGCGAATGACAGGCGGAAACGCGAGAAAACCAAATGCCGTCAGAGCGCCTACCACAGCCAGCAGGAGGATAAGGATGGCGCGTCCCTTGAAAGGCCGCCATCGCCCCACCTTGAAGCGGGACGTGGCGCGTACCACCGGCGTGAGAACCACCGCGGCCAGCGCGCTCACATAAAGCAGAAGCAGCACGTTCCGCAGCAACCACGCCAGGTAGCAGGCTATAGCCAGTCCGAACGCAAAAGCGATATCCCCGCGCAGATCGCGGCTCCTGGTCTTGGATTGATTCATCACTGCGTCTGTCTCTTTGCTAATCGAAGGCTCCCGCGGTTCGTGCGACACCGTTCTAGCTTGTTATTCCCTGATCCCTGTTTTACTGGTCTCCGCCGAGGATAGACCCGAGCACGCCGCCTAAGACCGCGCCGGTCGCAGTATTGCCAACCGCCCGGCGATCCGTACTCGGGAGGTACTCGCTTATCTGATGCGCCAAGCGCGAGATGGGCAGCGTCTGCAGCCACACGGATCCCGGCCCGGTGAGGACTGCGAGAAAGATTCCGTCACCGCCGAAGATCATGTTTTTGATGCCGGGAACCATCGTGATCTGGAATCCCATGGTTGCCTGAAATGCGCCCACGTGACCTGGATGCACGAGCAACACTTCGCCGGGGGCAAGATTCTTCAAGACCAGTTCTCCCGATAGCTCAAGCCATGCGGTACCGATGCCGCCGATGCGCTGCAGCAGGAAGCCGCTGCCGCCAAAGATTCCCGCGCCCAGCGACTGCTGAAAACCGACGCTGATGGTGACCTGTGGTGTCGCACACAGAAAGCCGTGCCGGTGCACCATGAACTCCTGCCCCTGGCCTACCTGCACCGGCACGATGTGGCCTGGGACCTTGGTGGCAAAGGAGACCTCGCCGGGATACTGCACGGCGCGGTACTCCGTCATGAAGAGGCTTCCGCCGCCGGCTACGCGCTTCAGAACGCCAAAAAAACCACCGCCGCCGCCCATCTGGGTATGGGTAGTCATCTGGATCGAGCCAGTCATCCACGAGAGCTCTCCGCTTTCAGAGAAGACGCTCTCATTGGGGTCAAGTTGCACATCGAGAACGGGCATGGTGGTGCCTTGAATCCGGGTCTGCATGCGGACCTCCTGTCGAGACAGTGTACCCGTTCAACTACGCTGGACAACCTTGATCTGTTCCCGCCCGCCTCCGGGTGAGTACAATGGCGGCACCGCATTCCCCGGAGGACACATAGGTGAAACGCTTCGTATGGCTGGTTGTGATTCTGCTGATAGCCTCGCCCGGATGGGCAGCCAAAAAAATGACCGTTGGACAACTCAAAGACCTGCTCGCCGCGGACCAGAAAGCCCAGAAGTCCGATGCTGACGTGGCCGCCGAGCTTAAAGACATCGACCTGACCGATGAGCTTACGCACAGCATGATGGATAGCTTCAAGCCGCTCGTTCCCGGCCAGCTCACTACCGAGCAGCTATTCGTGCTTGAGATCCGCAGCGCCGTATTGCCGCCGCCGGCCAGCGAAATCCCCGCTACAGCGGCGCCCGATGCAACCAAACAGAAAGCCATCCTCGACAAGGCCACCGACTACGCAACCAAAACCTACGCGCAGATGCCTGCCCTTTCCGCGAGCCGCACGCTGCGCCGCTTTCAGGACAGCGCACATCAGGACCAGCCCGCCCCTGGAACGCACGGCAGCCCCGTCCTCGCTGCCACCTACACACCAATTCGGTACACCGCCTCTGACGACGCTTCCGTCACGTTCAAGAATGGCGTAGAGGTAAATCCGCTGGCAGGCGAGAAAGCGCATTGGGGCGAAAACAGCATGATTGCGCTCCTGGGCCCGGCGCCCGATCCCGGCACCGTGCTGCAGGAAGCGCAGGCCGCCGGCAAGATCAGCTGGCTACGCTGGGAGACGATCGCAGGGCACGATCTGGCAGTCTTCTCCTACTCCGTCGACAAGAAGAAGACCCACTACGCCGTGAACTACTGCTGTTTTCCCGAGACGAGCCAGGTAGGACAAGTGGCGATGCGCGGGCAAGAGTCTGCTGGCGGCGCGGGAAATTACCAGACCAGTGCAAACTGGAAGGACTTCAAATCGACAGAGCCATATCACGGACAGGTTTTCATCGACCCGGAAACCGGCGTCATCTACCGTCTGATCACCCAGGTCGAGTTCAAGGGCTCCGACCCTGTGAAGACCGAGAATCAGCGCATCGACTACGGAGTCGAAACCGTCGGGGATAAGAAAGTCGTGGTGCCGGGCTTCGTGACCATTGACACGGTCGAACAGCCCTTCCCCGATTCACCGCAGGGACGCTACATTCTGCGTCACACACTATTCACTGAAAACTATTCCGGGTATAAAACCGCGGGAAGCTAAAGCAGAGTCAAATCGAAACACAAAACGAAGCCCCAATTCCTTTGTGGATTTGGGGCTTCCGTATTTCCGTTGCCGCTTCTCCCTACTCGACGATCTTCAGCTTCGTCTCTGCCGTGGCCAGCGAGCTGCCTCCCACCCAGATGTCGTAGGTTGTCGGTTCAACCGTCTTTTTCAGGTCCACGTTGTAGAAATTCAATTCATCGAAGCCGAGCGGGAAGGTAACGTGCTTCGTCTCCCCCGGCGCGAGCGTCACGCGCGTGAAGCCTTTGAGTTCACGCACCGGCTGTTCCACGCTGGCCTCGGTATCGCGAATGTACATCTGCACAACTTCTGTACCTGCGACGCTGCCGGTGTTCCTGACGTCGACGCTCATCGTAACCAGCGGCCGGTGATCGTCCGCGACCTCGCGTGCGGGAATCTCTGCGCGATCCACCGTTGGATTGCCATAGCTGAAGCGCGTGTAACTGAGCCCCCATCCGAATGGGAACAGTGCAGAATTCTGCTCGTCCACATATCGCGAGACGAATTTCTCAGCGGCGTCACGCGGTAGATGGCTGAGATCGCCGCGAGCAGGTCTCCCTGTTGGCGTTTGAGCGTAGTACAACGGTTCCTGCCCCACCGCGCGCGGAAAGCTGGACGGCAGCTTGCCGGATGGATTCACGTCGCCGAACAACACATCCTCCACCGCCGGACCCGCTTCGATCCCCGGGCTCCACGCCTCGAGAATCGCCGGAACATGCTCGGCAGCCCACTTCAGTTCGAGCGGCCTGCCAGCCAGCACCACCAGGATCACCGGCTTTCCCGTCGCAACCACGGCTTCCAGGAGCTTCTCCTGGTTGCCCGTGAAGCCAAGATGTACGCGGCTGGCGGCTTCGCCTTCCATCCAGTTGGTTGGCTCGCCAAGGGCCAGGATCGCTACGTCGGCCTTGCGCGCCGTCTCCACCGCCTCGGCGATGGCCCTGCTGTCATCCGGCAATGGCTGGTTCACACTCGCCGCCGGCCCGGTGAACGTCACGCTGTTTAGAACGTTCTCGTCCTCGCCCGAAAGCAGTCCGCAGCCCTGCGCATACAGCAACCTCTCTCCCAGCCGCTCACTCAGTGCCGACTTCAGCGTGATGACATCTTTTTTGTCTCCAGCCACAGTCCACGCGCCGAGCAGATCGAGAGCATCATCGGCCATCGGCCCGATCA
>NZ_DATHHT010000029.1:0-199333 GCF_035317045.1 Occallatibacter sp. | reverse complement strand
ATTCGGCGCTACACAAAGCAGCAACGCGGTGATCGTTGAGGTGAAGCCGTACAGTTGGAACACTACCTCCACTTCCTACTCCCTCAGCGTCAATGGGCTGACATTCGGGTCTGGCAATGTCCTGCCTGGCGGGCTGCAAAGCAGAGCCGCTCCGGTAGCTCAACAGGGAACATCGAGCTCTTCAGTGCCGCCAAGCTGCGTCGGCGCCAGCATGGCTCAAGGCATCGGCAATGCGACCATCATCGGCACGATGTCGGCAGGTCAATCGATTGTGGATCCGGGGAATCTGACCTCGGCTACCGATCGGCATTTCTACCAGATCACGTTGAGTGCCGGAACGGACGCAAACATTTCCCTGGGTGGCATGCAGGCCGGGTCGGATTTCGATTTATATGTTTATCGTTCCGATCTCACACCGATTGGCTGCTCGCTGACTCGCGGAACAAGTTCGGAGAATATCAAGACCACCTTCGGAGCGTCACAGAGTAGCAACACCGTCATCGTTGAAGTACGTTCTTACGCTTGGAGTACAGCCTCCCCTTCCTACTCCCTCAGCGTCAATGGGTCGGCGGCCGATGCTGGCGCAGCCCAATCAGGTGCTTCTAGCAAGGTGATCTTCCAGCCTCTGACCCCGCTGCAGGTCTCCAAAACGTCGGGTTCGGACGCCGGTGAGTCCTAAGCGGAGTGCTTCCTCGATGAGGCCAACCCCGGTGCGGTTAGAACCCTTGTGCTAAACGGATTTCCATTTGAACGGGTACGTTAGCCGGATGGAACGATTGTGCCGATACACGGGCCGAAGCCGATGCGGGGCAGGCCGGGGGCTTGGCAATAACCGCGAAAGATTACTTGATCGCCGTCTTCGAGAAATGTGCGGGTTTCGCCGGTAGGCAGTTTAATAGGTTCGGCGCGGTGTTTCATTTCGAGGAGACAGCCTTCGGAGCCCTCTTCGGCGCCGGAGATGGTGCCGGTGGCGAGCAGGTCGCCGGGGCGGAGGTTGCAGCCGCTGCTCGCGTGATGGGTGAGCAACTGGGCTAGGGTCCAATAAAGATCGCGTAGATTTCCCTGGCTGATCTGGATCGGTTTCGTATTCGCCTGACGCATCTTCTCCGATTGCAGGAAGACTTCGAGTGTTACGTCGAAACCCGCGTGGGTGGAATCGTTGGAGGTAAGGTACGCGAGGGGGGCGGGGTCGCCTTCGGGGTGCGTTTCGGCCGGCACGCGGTAGGGTGCGAGCGCCTCCATCGAAATGACCCATGGCGAGATCGAGGTTGCGAAGTTTTTGGCGAGGAACGGGCCGAGCGGTTGGTACTCCCACGACTGGATGTCGCGTGCGGACCAGTCGTTGACGAGGCACAGGCCGAAGATGTGCTGCTCTGCCTGATCTATCGGAATGGACTTACCGAGGGGATTGCCGGGACCGACGAAGATACCGACTTCGAGTTCGTAGTCGAGAGAGCGGGACGGACCGAAGGTTGGCTCGGTGGCGGTCGCTGATTTTGTCTGGCCGCAGGGCCGGCGAACGTCGGTGCCGCTGACGACAATCGACGAGGCGCGGCCATGGTAGCCGATGGGGACATATTTGTAGTTGGGCAGCAGCGGACTGTCGGGGCGGAAGAGCTTGCCGACGCGCGTGGCGTGATGGATGGAGGCGTAGAAGTCAGTGTAATCGCCGATCTGTGCGGGCAATTGCATCTGCACGTCACGGATAGGAATGAGGAGAGGCTGCAGGCGCGCTTTCGTAGCTGAGTCCGCGCTCGCGGCGAGCAGGGCCGTCAGTTGGCTGCGGAGAGCGGACCAAGTTTCGGAGCCCAGGGCCATCAGATCGTTCAGGGAATTCTGCGCGCACGCTTCGACGGCATCGGGACGGAGTTCGTGGAGAAAGCCCTGCGTAGCGCAGCCGCGCAGGTCGAGCACCTGGTCGCCGATGGCAACGCCGATCCGTGTTTCCCCGTTATGAAAGAAGACGCCGTAGGGCAGATTCTGCAATGGGAAATCGGTGCTCGACTCGTTCGCGCTTTCGACCCAGCTCTTTACAGCCATCCGAGGGACTCCAAGTCGTGAATTGGTTCTTCGAAGGAGCAGCTTCCAATGCCCATGAAAAAGTCGCGGCGAAGGGTTGCGAGTTGGTCGGCGGTCCAGAATTGATCGCGCCAGCGAAGCGAATCCGCGCTAACTTTCCATGCGGCGGGATCCTCTTCGGCGAGCAGGCACGTGGCCTCCTCGACATCGCCACCGAAGAAGACGACTGCGGCGGAGGCGGACAGATTCATGAAGCCGTGCATCACGCCGGTCGGGCTCTGCGGATGGTAGGTCAAGGCTTGCTTTGAGCGCAGAGGATGATGCAACCCGGCGGTTGCCTTAAACGGAAGACGAAGATCGGCGAGGGTCTTGAGCATCTGCGCGACGTTGGGGACGGAGGGGATTGCCTCGGGAACAACGCCGCCCATTCTGATTTTTGCTCGTGCGCCGGCAGCGCGAATCGACTCAAGAGCGGGCAGGCTATCCGCATGGATCGGTACTTCAAAGTATGCCATTACGTTCTGCGGAAGGTGTCGAGCGATGCGCTCAATTGCGGATGGCTCGCTGCATTTGATCTCAAGGCTTTCGATGCGCAGACCGGAACCGATGTATTGGGCCAGGACGGCGCAATCGGTATTTTCCGCGGCGATTATGCTCAAGGAAAGGTCGGCATCAGAATCGCCGACGATTGAGCGAAACTCGTCGGCGCGGTCGAGACTCAGGATGAGGCGGCCAAGGGCCGCGGAATGTTTGCTGCGTCGATATTGGAGATAGTTGTTCGCGGCCGAGCGCAGATCCAGACTCGCAGGCGGATAGAGGCCTGCATAGTCAAAGAGGCCCGCGAGCAAGGTTTCGATGGCGGTCATTTTTTCTTTGGCTTTGCCTTCGAGCCCTGCTTGAAGTGCTTTTTGAGCCCCTGCCAGCACTCGAAGTATTCGTGCTGCAGGATGCGGGTATTCATGGCGAACTCGGTGGGGCGGACGACGAGCTGAGTCTCGAACATGAAGGCCAGGGTGTTGGCCAGGTAGTGCGGCTTGAGTTCCGCCGCGGTTGCGCGTTCGAAGGTCTCGGCATCCGGTCCGTGGCCCGCCATGCAGTTATGCAGGCTGGCCCCGCCGGGGACGAAGCCCTCGGCCTTGGCGTCATAGGCGCCGAAGACCAGGCCCATGAATTCGTTCATCAGGTTGCGATGGAACCAGGGTGGGCGGAAGGTGTGCTCGGCGACCATCCAGCGCGGAGGGAAGATGGCGAAGTCGCAGTTGGCGGTACCGGGAACATGGGACGGCGCGCTCAGCACGGTGTAGATCGATGGGTCGGGGTGGTCGAAGGAGACTGTGTTGATGCAGTTGAAGAGGGCAAGGTCGTATTTGTATGGCGCGTAGTTGCCATGCCAGGCCACGACGTCGAGTGGAGAGTGATCGATGACTGCGGACCAGAGGCGGCCGAGGAATTTCGACGTGATGCGGAAATCGCCGTCGCGATCTTCGAAGGCTGCGACGGGCGCTTTGAAATCGCGGGGATTGGCGAGGCCGTTGGCGCCGATGGCACCAAGTTCGGGCAGGCGGAAGGGCAGGCCGTAGTTTTCGCAAATGTAGCCGCGTGCCTGCTTCTCGGCGAGGACTACGCGGAATTTGATGCCGCGGGGAATGACGCAAATTTCGCCGGGAGTGACGTCGAGAATGCCGAGTTCCGTGTGAAAGCGAAGAGCGCCGAGCTGGGGAACGATCAGCAGCTCGCCGTCGGCAGTGTAGAAGAAACGGTCCTGCATGGAGGTGTTGGCCGCGTAGAGGTGGATGGCGACGCCCTGCTGCATGGCGGGATCGCCGTTGCCGCCAAGGGTTACGATGCCATCGACGAAGTCTGTCTTTTCCCTGGGGACGGGCAGTGGGTCCCAGCGCAGTTGATTGGGCGAAGTGGGGACCTCAAGAAACGGGCCGCTGCGAATGAGTCTGGCGGGGATCTCTTCGTAGGGGCGATGGGTGACGGAGGGACGGATGCGATAGGTCCAGGAGCGGCGATTGGCGGCGCGCGGTGCGGTAAACGGCGATCCGCTGAGCTGTTCGGTGTAGAGACCGAGAGGATGCTTTTGCGGTGCGTTCTGGCCTTGCGGCAAACCTCCTTCGACGGCTTCGGTGGCAAATTCATTTCCAAAGCCGGTCTGGTACCGGGATCCATCAGCCATGCTTTTCACCTTTCACAAGCGGTTCTTCACAAGCGGTTCTGGCGGGCACGATTTTCGGCCTCGTGCATTGCTTCGTAAATCTGGTCAAAACTGGAGACTGCAAACAGGAGCTTGTGCAGCTCATCCACCTTTACCGGAGTCGCGAGCACCTCGTCCAATGAAAAGTCATGGATGGCGCAATGTCCCTCAATGACGTTCATGCACTCGCCGTGGGAACTGATCAGCCCGCTGCCGTAGACCTTGATTTCGTTGTTCTCGCGGATCAATCCGAACTCCACGGTATACCAGAAGAGGCGGCCGAGCTTCTCCAATACTGCATCATCTTCGATGGATGCACAGACGCGGCCGTAGCGCTGAAGAAAATCGGCGAAGATTTTATGCGCGTGCATCGGAACGTGGCCGAAGACGTCGTGGAAGATATCGGGCTCCGGCGTGTATTCAAGCGACTCACGGCTTCGCAGCCACGTTGTAGTGGGAAAGCGGCGGGCTGCGAGCATCTCAAAGAAGGCCGGCGCAGGCAGGAAGCCGCTGACCGGCGTGGAATTCCAGCCGGTGCGCGGCTCCAGCCGTGCGCTGATCGCAGAAAGCCGGGGAAGGCAGTTGCGTTGAAGGCCAATGATCGTGAAACCGTCAAGGTAAGCGCGCGAAGCATGCTTCTCAAGCTCGGGAAGCACACGGCCAACGAGCTCGGCCCAAACGGAGTGCTGCTCGTCGGTGTAGGCGGAGTAGTCCTGCTCGATCAGGTAGGGAGCGGCTACTGTCAACGTTTCGGTTTTCATCAGATGCCTCGGCGCTACAGGTTTCCGCGTGCCTGCTGCTCACGCTCGATGGCTTCGAACAGCGCTTTGAAGTTGCCTTTGCCGAAACTGCGGCTGCCCTTGCGCTGGATGATCTCGAAGAACAGGGTGGGGCGATCTTCTACCGGCCGCGTGAAGATCTGCAGCATGTAGCCTTCGGGATCGCGGTCGACGAGGATTCCAAGTTTCTCTAATTCGTCAATCGGCTCGTCGATTTTGCCGACACGGCTTTGCAACTCGGTGTAGTACGAATGCGGGACCTGCAGGAACTCGATGCCCTGCTCGCTGAGCTTGCTGACCGTATGGAGGATGTCGTCGGTGGCGAGCGCGATGTGCTGCACGCCAGGACCACCGTAGAACTCGAGATACTCTTCGATCTGCGACTTCCTTTTGCCTTCGGCGGGCTCATTAATGGGGAACTTGACGTAGCCGTTTCCGTTGGCCATCACCTTGGACATGAGCGCCGAATATTCGGTGGAGATGTCCTTGTCGTCGAAGTGCTGATAGAGCGAGAAGCCCATGACATTGGCGTAAAACTTCACCCACTCGTCCATCTCGTGCCAGCCCACGTTGCCGACCATGTGGTCGATGTGGAGCAAGCCGGTGGGACGGGCGATGGGATCGCGCTCGACGGCGCGGTAGCCGGGGAGGAACGCACCGGAGTAGTCCTTACGCTCGACGAATGTGTGGATCGTGTCGCCGTAGGTGCGGATGCTGGATAGGACAACCTGTCCGCGTTCATCGGCGAGAACGTAAGGCTGGGCAACGCTCACGGCGCCGCGACTCGTGGTTTCGCTCCAGGCAGCACGAGCGTCGTCGACCCACAGCGCGATAACTTTGACCCCATCGCCGTGGCGTCCGACGTGCTCGGCAATCGCGTTGCCGCCGCGTAGAGGCGTGGTGAGCACGAAGCGGACTTTACCCTGCTGCAGAACGTAGGAGGAGCGGTCGCGCTGGCCAGTTTCCGGTCCTGCGTAGGCGACGAGGGACATGCCGAAGGCGGCGCGATAGAAGTACGCGGACTGGCGTGCGTTACCGACGTAAAACTCGACGTAGTCTGTGCCTTTGAGGGGCAGAAAATCCTGACCGGGAGCGACGGTTTGGGAAAGCTGAGCTGGGGCAGAGTGCACGGTTGCGCTCATGCGGTACCTCCTGTGCCGGGACGAAAGGGGGATGAAAGGGGACGTATTCCCGGCTGACCCATACTGTAGGACGCGGCGAAGGCACTGAAAATGGGTATCGCGTAAAAAACAGGGTCCAAAACCTAACAGCATTAAGCATAATGGGGATGCAGCTTAAGGATTTCTGGCATATGAGTCACAAGACAAGACCCAACAAGATCGACCTGGATGCGATCGCGTGGAAGATCCTGGAGGCCCTGCAACAGAATGCGCGGGTGTCGTTCGCGGAACTGGGGCGGAAGATCGGGCTTTCAACGCCGGCAGTAGCGGAACGCGTTCATCGCCTGGAAGAGGCCGGTGTAATTACCGGCTATCATGCATCGCTCAACACCACGAAGGTTGGCGTGCCGATACGCGTCATGGTGCGGCTCACAATACCAGGGGGCGAGTTGCAGATAAGCCGCACGGTGACTGCGCTGAAGGAATTGAGCGAGATCAGCCGCTGTCACCGGATTACGGGCGCCGAGTCGTTCGTGATTGAAGCCGATGTAGTTTCGATCCGGCACCTGGAGGCGCTGATCGACAGGTTGTCGGCGCTGGGCGCGACTTCGACGTCGACGGTTCTGTCGTCGCCGGTGGAGCGGCGGGACCACCAGGCGAAGCAGATCGAGTCGTTTGCGAAATTCATTTGACGAAGGCCGATGATGCGTTTGTTTATCGGGATTCCATTGGCCGCTGAAGTCAAAGATGGGCTGGAGAAGCTTGTCCGCAAGCTGCAATCGGATGGGGATGGTCTGCGCTGGGGTTCGCCGGAGTCGTGGCACATCACGCTGCAGTTTCTTGGGGAGACTTCAGAGGCGACTTACGGGTGCGTTGTGGACCGGCTGAGGGATGTAACGTCGCCAGCAGTGCCGGTTCGGCTGGATGGGACCGGGTTCTTCGAGCGGGCCGGAGTGTTTTTCGCGGGTGTAAATGTTTCGGCGGAGATGCGGGAGTTGGAGAAACGTGTGATAGCGGCGACGATGGAATGCGGATTTGTCGCTGAGGATCGGCCGTTTCATCCGCATGTAACCCTGGCGCGAGCGAAGGGCGAGAATCGCCTGAAGGCGCTTCGGCGGCTGAAGGAGCGTCTCAATGAAGACGCAAAGTTTCCAGCGTTTACCGCGACGGAGTTCGTCCTCTATCAGGTATTTCTTGGCGCAGGAGGATCGCAGTACGAAGTCCGGGAGCGCTTTCGGCTGGGAAATGACTGATGCGGCGGATTAGGCCATTTGTGTGGTTGATGGCGCGCCACTATGATGTTCGCTAATGCAAACAGGCCATGACCGCGCGAACGTCCGGGAGGCGCTATGACGATCTCTGCGCCGCCGTCGCACAACCCCAAAGCACAGCTGCGCAAAACCATGGGCTTCTGGGATGTGCTGCTGTTCAACATCGCCACGGTGCTGGGACCGCGTTGGATTGCAGCTGCAGGGCACAATGGGACATCGTCGATCAGCTTGTGGGTTATCGCGGCTGTGTTCTTCTTTGTGCCAGGCGCGCTCGTCATCAATGAGCTTTCGTCGCGCTTTCCTGAGGAGGGCGGCCTGTATGCCTGGTCAAAGGAGGCGTTCGGAGACTTTCACGGGTTTGTCGCCGGATGGACTTACTGGATTTACACGGTCTTTTATTTTCCCGGGCTATTGCTGGCCAGTGCTTCGATGGCCGCATACATCATTGGAGGGCGCGGAGCACAGTTGGCGCAGGATCGGACATTTCTGCTCAGTGTCTCGCTAGGGCTGCTGCTTGTTGCCGTGGTGCTGAATATCATCGGGCTGAATATCGGTAAATGGCTGCAAAATGCTGGAGGCGTCGGCACGTATCTGCCGCTTGTGATCCTTGGCCTTGTAGCGGTGGTCGTCGTCTTCAAGCACGGGTCTGCAACGCACTTTACGGCGCAGAACATGATGCCGGCGTGGAACTGGGACACGGTGAATTTCTGGTCGCAGATTGCGTTTGCGTTCACGGGGCTTGAGTTGGTTTCAGCGATGAGCGAAGAGGTGCGCGATCCTCGGCGGACGCTGCCGCGCGCGGTTTTCGGAGCGGGAGCGCTGATTGCGCTGATGTATATCGGCGGAACGTTCGCGATTCTCGCGCTATTGCCCGCAGCAAGCATTGACCCGCAGAGCGGGGTGTTTAGTGCGATCACTGTCGGATCTGTGGCCTTAAAGATCGGGTTGCTCGGGGTACTGGCGGCAATGCTGGTAACGGTAGGCAATGCGGGGGGCGTGGGCAGTACGGTTGCGGGGATTGCGCGTGTGCCTTTTGTGGTGGGGATCGATCGGTACCTACCGGCGGCGTTCGGCAAGATTCATCCGAAGTGGAAGACGCCCTATATTTCGATTTTGGTGCAGGCGGTCCTGTCGGGAACGATCCTTGTTCTAAGTCAGATTCAGCAAAAGAGCATTCTGGTCGGATATCAACTTGTTGTCAGTGCAGCGATCATTCTCTATTTCATTCCTTTCCTCTACATGTTTGCTGCTGTGATCCGGCTTGCGACTCGAAAGGATCGCAAAGAGAATGCTCATGCCGTGCTGGTGCCAGGTGGCATCGCAGGCGTGTGGATTTGCGGCAGCCTTGGATTTCTTGTGGTCCTGATCGGAATCATCTTGTCCTTCTTCCCGCCGGGAGGAACGAGCGTGATCAGCTTCGAGTTCCAGCTTGTTGGTGGAACTGCCGCATCCATCCTGATTGGGTTGTTTCTGTACTGGCGCGGTGCGCGTTCAAAACGGGCGGTCTGATTGGTGAAGTTCGGCTCGCCGCGTGACATTGTGGACGCCGGTACCATCGAAGATGGTATAGTCTGCAAGTTTGTGTGAGTCGAGAATGCCCGATAGCTTGAAGCTTCAGAATGTGATCGATTCCGGCTTTGATTTGCAATCGCCACGCGCGAAGGCGAACCGGACTGCGCTGCTCGAAGTGCTTGCAACCATTCGATCGCAGGAAGAGACCATACGGCTTGGCGGCGGCGCGAAGGCGGCAGCCGCCCAGCATGCAAAGAAGCGCCTGACCGTGCGGGAACGTCTGAAACTGCTGCTGGATGAAGGCAGCGAATTCCTCGAACTGGGGCTGTGGGCGGCGTACGAGATGTATACGGAGTATGGCGGCGCGCCGGGGGCGGGCGTTGTGACGGGACTGGGCCGCGTAAGCGGACGCCTCTGCATGATCATCGCGAACGATGCGACCGTGAAAGCCGGCGCCTTTTTTCCCATGACAGCAAAGAAGGTGTTGCGCGCCCAGACCATTGCGCTCGAAAACCGCATTCCAACGCTTTATCTGGTGGATTCGGCCGGAGTGTTTCTGCCCTTGCAGGAGGATGTCTTTCCGGATACGGACGACTTTGGACGGGTTTTTCGCAACAACGCGGTGATGAGTTCGCTGGGCATTCCGCAGATTACGGCGATCATGGGCATGTGCGTTGCCGGAGGCGCTTATCTGCCGGTGATGACCGATACGGTGCTGATGACGGAGGGTTCGGGACTGTTTCTCGCGGGACCGTCGCTGGTGCAGGCGGCGATCGGCCAGAAGACCGACCCTGAAGATCTTGGCGGCGCCGCGATGCATGCCGAGATTTCTGGCACGGTTGATTTCAAGGAGCCAGACGATCATCACTGTATCGCTCGAATGCGTTCGCTGGTTGACAGGTTTGGCTCCCGGAAACCGATATCTACTTCAGAGGGGCGATTTAGCAGTACCGCCTGCGATACGAAGCGCGATGCGCCGAAGTACCCGATCGAAGATGTTTACGCGTTTCTGAACCCCACTCCCGGCGCAAGCAATATCTATGACATGCACGAGGTAATTGCGCGCATTGTCGACCGCAGCGAGTTTGATGAGTACAAGGCGGAGTTCGGCCGTACGGTTCTGTGCGGCTATGCGCGGATTGGTGGTTACGCAGCAGGCATCGTGGCGAACCAGAAGACCAACCAGAACCAGATCGTCGCGATGGGACCGCAGGCAGGTGCAAAGCGGATTGAAGTGGGCGGCGTCATATACACGGAGGGAGCGCAGAAGGCTGCGCGCTTCATCATGGATTGCAATCAGAACCTGATACCGCTGGTCTTCCTGCATGACGTGAATGGATTCATGGTGGGTAAAGACGCAGAGTGGTCGGGCATCATTCGTGCAGGCGCGAAGATGGTTTCGGCGGTCAGCACCAGCGTGGTTCCAAAGATTACGGTGATTATTGGCGGCAGCTTTGGCGCGGGGCATTACGCGATGTGCGGAAAGGCTTACGATCCACGGTTTTTGTTTGCGTGGCCGACGGCGCGGTATGCGGTGATGAGCGGCGCTTCAGCGGCAGGGACGCTGGCCGAAGTTCGCGCCAAGCAGGTGGAGCGCGGCGGCAAGGTGTTGTCGGAAGCAGAGAGAGCGGCGTTGTACGAAGAGATCAAGTCGACCTACGATGCGCAAGCTGATCCGCGCTACGGGGCGGCACGGCTCTGGATCGACGCGATTATCGATCCCGCAAAGACACGAGACGTGCTGATCACCGCGCTTGGTGCGTGCGCGCTGAATCCTGACATACCGAAGTTCAACCCGGGAGTGCTGCAGACTTGAGGAGCAACACGAGCCATGTTCCGCACTTATAAACCGGCATCTTAACCAGTCAGCAGCGTAGGCTGGCGTCAACCCCCCGGACGTAAAGGAGCCAAACAGCATGAGCGTCGCGCTCGAAACAAATGAAAACCTGTATCCCTTCGTATTGACCGAGGAGCAGGAGGCACTTCGCCGCGAGATCCGTGAATTCGCAGCGCGCGAGATCGCACCCAATGTGATGAAGTGGGACGAGGTCAGCGAATTCCCGCTCGACGTGGTGAAGAAGCTCGGCCGGATGGGACTGCTGGGAATTATTTTCCCGCCGGAATATGGAGGCGCGGGGCTGGGCTATGTCGATTATGTTCTTGCGATCGAGGAACTGGCGTCGGTGGATGGGTCGGTTGGGATTATCGTTGCCGCGCATAATTCACTGGGAACGAACCATATTTTCCTCGCGGGAAATGAAATACAGAAGAAGAAATATGTCTCGAAACTGGCGAGCGGCGAGTGGCTGGCTGCGTGGGGATTGACCGAGCCTGGTGCGGGATCGGATGCCAGCAATTCGCGCACGACGGCTGTAAAGAAGGGCGATCGCTACATCCTGAACGGAAACAAGACGTTCATCACCAACGGCCACTATGCCGATGTGGCGGTGGTGATCGCCTCGACCGACAAGAGCAAGGGCACGCATGGTCTGTCGGCGTTTGTTGTGGAGAAGGGGACGAAGGGTTTTCGTCCAGGCAAGAAGGAGAACAAGCTCGGCCTGCGCGCCAGCGATACGAGTGAGCTGATTTTCGAAGACTGCGAGATTCCAGAGGAGAATTTGCTAGGCGCGGAAGGCGAGGGCTTCATTGACGCCATGCGCGTACTCGATGGAGGCCGCATTTCGATCGCGGCGCTGGCGCTCGGGATTGGGCGCGGTGCGTTGGATGCCGCTCTGAAATATGTAAAGGAGCGCAAGCAGTTCGGGAAAGCGATTGCGGAGTTCCAGGGAATCCAGTGGAAGCTGGCTGATATGGCGACGGAACTCGATGCTGCGCGGCTGCTGACGCAGAGGGCTGCGGTGCTGAAAGACGCCGGGCGCAAGGTGACGCGTGAATCATCGATGGCCAAGCTGTTTTCGAGCGAAGTAGCAGTGCGCATCTGCGACGATGCCGTGCAATTATTTGGCGGATACGGTTTCATCAAGGATTATCCTGCGGAGAAGTATTATCGAGACGTGAAGCTGTGCACCATTGGCGAAGGCACGAGCGAGATTCAACGCATGGTAATTGCGAGAGAGATTCTCAAGGTTTATCCCTCGCGCGGTTAGCTCATTGGGCGGCCACGAAAGGCATCCCTCTCGGCGCCTGCAGGTGATTCGAATGGCTAAAACCGTCAAGATCGTGGAGTGCCCTCGAGATGCGTGGCAGGGTCTCCCGGGGAATATCGCGCCCGAAGTAAAGGCCAGCTATCTTCGCAAGCTCATCGATGCGGGATTCAGGCACATTGATGCGGTGAGCTTTGTCTCGCCGGCTGCAATTCCGCAGATGGCGGACTCGGAGCAAGTTCTTGCCGAGGTGGCACCTCCCGCCAACGTTGAGATCATTGGCATTGTTGTCAATGAAAAGGGCGCACAGCGCGCTCTGCGAACCAACGCGGTAAGGACACTCGGCTTCCCTTACTCCATCTCCCCGGAGTTCCTGCGCCGAAACCAGCATCAGACGCTTGACCAATCCCTCGAAATTCTGCAGGATATCCGGAGCCTCGCGGCCGATGCAGACAGGAATGTAGTCGCGTACATCTCGATGGCCTTTGGCAACCCATACGGAGACGTGTGGAGTCTTGATGAAGTCCTGCAGGCATGCGACTTGATTGCCGAATGCCAGATAACCGAAATTTCACTTGCCGACACCGTCGGCGTCGCCACGCCCGATCAGATTGCCGATGTTCTCTCTGCGGTGATCGGACAGTACGACGGCCTGGAGATCGGCGTACATTTGCATGCGCGACCCGCAGAAGCCGCTGAGCGCATTCGAGCCGCATTCCAAGCGGGGTGCAGAA
The DNA here is from genome assembly GCF_035317045.1 of Occallatibacter sp. Lineage (GTDB taxonomy): Bacteria > Acidobacteriota > Terriglobia > Terriglobales > Acidobacteriaceae > Telmatobacter. The sequence goes on along the minus strand of NZ_DATHHT010000029.1, from coordinate 186,593 downwards.
GATTCGATGCCGCGATTGGCGGACTGGGCGGTTGTCCGTTCGCGCAGGATGTTCTGGTCGGCAACATTCCCACCGAGATTCTTATAGCCGAATTGCTGAGAAACGGAGCAACTTTGCCCGCTTTCAAATCTATGGACACCCTGATCGAGGCGAGCAATGATATTGCGAGCCGCTTTGGTTCCGCTGTCCAGTAAGCGATGCGCCGTTTCTGAAAGGAGCGGGATTTGAACCATAAGACGATTCTCGTCACGGACGACCTGCCCATTCGCACCATCACACTCAATCGGCCCGAACGTCGAAACGCAATGACGCGGGAGATGCAGACGGAGCTGATCGGTGTGTTCGAGGAGACGGCTGCGACTCCATGCGGTGCCGTGATTTTGACGGGCGTCGGCGATGCGTTCTGTTCCGGGCTGGATCTTTCGGAATTGCAAACCATGCGTGACAGGACTCCGGCAGAACATCGCGCCGACGCGGAGCGGGTTGCGCGGCTGCTTGTGTCGCTTTATGAGCTGCCGGTTCCAACGATTGCGGCGGTGAACGGACCCGCCATCGCCGGAGGAACCGGGCTGGCGACGGTTTGCGATTTCACACTGGCAACGCCGACTGCAAAATTCGGATTTACGGAAGTTCGCATCGGCTTTGTTCCGGCTCTGGTTTCTGCATTCCTCTCATTGCAAGTCGGGGACAAGCGCTGCCGAGATCTTCTGTTGACCGGCCGGCTTTTTGGAGCGACGGAGGCGCAGCAATTGGGCCTGGTGAACGAGATTGTGGACCGTGAAGAGTTGGCACCCCGCGCAGAAGCAATGGCGAGATCTCTCCTCGCCAACAGCCCGCAATCGATGAGCGCAACCAAACGGTTGCTGGCCACGCAAAATCGGGCGTGGCTGGATGCTGCCATCGTTGCGGCCTTAGAAGCCAACGCGGATTCTCGCGAATCAAGCGATTTCCGCGAGGGCATAGCTGCTTTTCTGGAGAAGCGAAAGCCCATCTGGAAGAGCAGGTGTTGACAAACTAGCGGAAACGCAATGGCGCTCCGCTGCGCTGTTCAACCAGCTCTCGGGTTACGCCATCGGCGAGTTCAAATGCCTCGAACCCCGACTCCGTCACATCGAGAACGCAGAGGTCGGTGATGACGCGATGCACGACGGCGCTTCCGGTGAGAGGCAACGTGCATTCGCGTAGAAGCTTGTGGCCGCCGTCGGGAGTGGTGTGCTCCATGAGGACGATGACGCGGCGGACGCCGGAGACCAGGTCCATCGCACCACCCATGCCTTTGACGCGTTTGCCGGGAATCATCCAGTTGGCTAGATCGCCACGCTCGGAAACCTGCATCGCTCCGAGAATCGCAAGATCGATGTGACCGCCGCGAATCATGGCGAAGGAATCGGCGCTGGAAAATGTTGCTGCTCCCGGAACAAACGTCACCGTCTCCTTCCCGGCGTTGATCAAATCAGCATCGATCTCGGATTCGCGCGGATACGGGCCCATGCCAAGCAGGCCGTTTTCAGACTGCAGCGTGACGGTAACACCGTGGGGAATGAAGTTCGATACCAGCGTAGGGATGCCAATGCCAAGGTTGACATAGTAGCCATCCTGCAGCTCTTTCGCCGCTCGTGCAGCCATCTGGTTGCGTGTCCATGGCATTGGCTCAGCCCTCTCTCGTGGTCTTCTTCTCGATCCGTTTGATCGGATGAGGGATGTGGACGAGGCGATGAACGAAGATTCCTGGCGTATGAATCTCGTCGGGATCGAGTTCGCCGGGCTGGACGATTTCTTCCACTTCGGCAACGGTGATTTTGCCGCACGTTGCCGCATTGGGATTGAAGTTGCGTGCGGTGCGGCGATAGATGAGGTTGCCGTGCAGATCGGCCTTCCAGGCCTTCACGAGGGACAAGTCGGCAACGAAGCCACGCTCGAGGATGTAGGTTTTGCCGTCGAAGTCCTTGTGCTCCTTGCCCTCGGCAATGATGGTGCCGATGCCGGTGCGGGTGTAGAAGCCTGGAATGCCTGCGCCGCCGGCGCGCATGCGCTCGGCGAGGGTTCCCTGCGGGCAGAACTCGACTTCGATTTCGCCGGATAGAAACTGGCGCTCGAATTCGGCATTTTCGCCCACGTAGCTTGAAAGCATCTTCTTGATCTGACGCGTGGCGAGAAGAAGGCCGAGTCCGGCGCCATCGACGCCGGCGTTGTTACTGGCGATGGTGAGATTGCGGACGCCGGTGTCGCGCAGGGCAAGGATGAGTTCTTCGGGGATGCCGCAAAGGCCGAATCCGCCGATGGCCATGAGCATGCCGTCGTGCACGATGCCTTTGAGCGCGGCTTTCGGGTTGGGGAAGAGCTTATTCACGGAGTCTTGTTGATCGGAGGGGCGTTTTAAGGTTTTGGCTCCCGTCGCTTGTTTTACATGAATGGCCTCATTTCCGCCAAGCGACTAAACATTAACGCCCGAGATCGATGCATTGGGAGGACAACGCCGATCTCGCGGCGGGCATCCAATTGAAAAGACTATCGCTTAGAATCAGCGCACGAAGTCTCGGCTATAGAAAGAAAGTCTGATCGATGCTTGAACTATTCAATTCTCGCGCACTCTTCGGAAGAAGCAAGTTTCGTTCGACAATTGGCGGTATTGCAATCGTGTTTCTGCTGCTGAGCGGAGGCAGACCTTCACGAGCATATTCAGTGCTCACGCATGAACAGATTATAGATCTGCTGTGGAACGATCAGCTCCGACCGATGATCCTGGCGCGGTATCCCGGACTGACGGACGATCAGATGCGGCAGGCGCACGCGTATGCGTACGGCGGCGCGGTGATCCAGGACATGGGCTACTATCCGTTCGGCAACCAGGAGTTCAGCGACCTGGTGCACTACGTGCGCAGCGGCGATTTTGTCATGGAACTCATCAAGGAGAGTCAGAACGCCAACGAGTATGCCTTTGCGCTGGGAGCGCTTTCACATTACGCATCGGACATTACGGGGCATCCCGCGGTGAATCAGGCGGTCTCCCTTACTTATCCCAAACTTCGCGCCAAATTCGGGCCCATTGTTCTCTATGCGCAGGACAAGACGGCGCACATTCGCACGGAATTCGGATTCGATATGGCGCAGGTCGCAAAGCAGCGCTACGCGCCACAGCAGTACCACGATTTCATCGGATTCGAAGTTTCCAAGGATCTGCTCGAGCGAGTCTTTCCCGTGGTATATGGAGTGCAGTTGAAAGATGTGCTGCCGCATGAAGACCTGGCGATTGGCTCGTTTCGCTATTCCGTGAGTTCGCTGATTCCGCACATGACGCAGGTGGCATTGCGAACGCACAAAAAAGAAATTGCGCACGAAGTTCCGAACTTTCAGAAGCAGAAGTTTCTCTTTCGCCTTTCGCGGGCGGACTACGAAAAGCAGTGGGGCAGAAACTACAAGCGCGCCGGATTTGGCGAGCGCTTGCTGGCAGTCCTGTTGAAGGTTCTTCCAAAGATCGGCCCGCTGAAGGCGCTGGACTTCAACATCCCGACAGCCAAGACGGAAGACCTGTACTTCACAAGCATCAATGCAACGGTGGACCAGTACGGCTCGCTGCTGAAAGAGGTTCGGGCGGTGACGATCAGTCTTCCCGATGACGATCTCGATAGCGGCAAGGCGACGGCTGCCGGGGAGTACACGCTCGCTGACGACACCTATGCGAAACTGCTTTCGAAGCTGGCGGAGAAGAAGTTCGATGCGACGACGGTCCCGTTGCAGAAGAACATTCTCGGATTCTATGTAAACGCGTCGGCGCCGAACGATACGAAGAAAGATCCGGGGAAATGGCAGAAAGTGCAGACAAATCTTGACGCGCTGAAGACCTTCACCCCGGGTCCCGCACAGCCCGCCGCGCCGGCGGCGCAGGCACCGACGGGCAACCAGCAATAGCGATCCTTCTGCGAGAATGAGAGAGGAATGCTCTCTCTTCAAAATGCCGGCAAGCGGTTTGGCCCGCGCACGCTGTTCCTTGAGGCCAACTGGCTGATCCGCAGCAAGGAAAAGACTGCGCTGGTAGGCGCCAACGGCACCGGCAAATCCACGCTGATGAAGGTACTGGCCGGCCTGGAGTCGCTGGACTACGGGACGATGCAGCTGACGCGGGGCATGAGCATCGGATACCTGCCGCAGGAGGGACTCACGCTCAGCGGGCGCACGGTGTTTGACGAGTGCCTGAGCGTGTTTGATGAGCTGCGTGCGATGGAAGGCGAGATCGAGCGGACGGCGGCGCAGCTTTCCGAACTTGATCATGCGAGCCCTGAGTATGAAGCGGCAGCAGAGCGCTACTCGATGGTGCAGGAGCGGTTTCATGCGCTCGATGGCTATGCGCTCGATGCGCAGGTGGGCACTGTTCTGACCGGGCTGGGATTTGGCAAGGAGGACTGGTCGCGGCAGGTGGACGAGTTCTCCGGTGGATGGCAGATGCGCATTGCACTGGCCAAGCTGCTGCTGGCCAAGCCAAACCTGCTGCTGCTGGATGAGCCGACGAATCATCTCGATCTTGAAACGCGCAACTGGCTCGAGGACTATCTGCATAACTATCCTTTCGGGTACATCCTGATCTCGCACGATCGGTATTTTCTGGACGTAACGATCGATCGCACGGTCGAGATCTGGAACAAGCGGCTAACGATCTTTCAGGGCAATTACACGAAGTACCTTTCGCAGAAGGATGAGCGACGCGCGCAGCTGCAGGCTTCGTACAAGAATCAGCGCGACCAGATCGAGCATCTTGAGGCGTTCATCAACCGGTTCCGCGCACAGGCCACCAAGGCCAAGCAGGTGCAGTCGCGGATCAAGGAATTGGAGAAGATCGAGCGGATCGAGATTCCGGAAGAAGAGCCGGTGATTCACTTCAGGTTTCCGCAGCCTCCGCCGTCGGGGCGCACGGTGGTGGAGGCTGAGGGTCTCGGAAAGAGCTACGTCGCGAAGCATGTGTTCAGCAATGCACGGTTTACCATCGAGCGCGGTGATCGCGTGGCGCTGGTGGGTGTAAATGGTGCGGGGAAGTCGACGCTGATCAAGTTGCTGACGGGCGCCGAAGATCCGACGAGCGGCGTGGTGAAGCTGGGACACAACGTGGTGAGCGAGTACTTTGCGCAGGATCAGTACAAGGTGCTCGATCCCGAGGCGCGGATGCTCGACGACATCAGCCGCGCAGCGCTGAAGGTGCCGGAGAGCCAGTTGCGGTCGCTGCTGGGGTGTTTCCTCTTTTCCGGCGATGATGTATTCAAGCCGTTAGGCGTACTTTCGGGTGGAGAGCGGAACCGGTTTGCGCTGGCGCGAATCCTGGTGTCGCCTTCGAATTTTCTTCTGCTGGACGAGCCAACGAATCACCTGGATATGCGGGCTAAGGATGTGCTGCTGGAGGCAATTGCCGCGTTTTCAGGCACGGTGGTCTTTGTTTCGCACGACCGGTACTTCATCGATCGGCTGGCGACGCGGGTGATCGAGGTGGAGAACGGGGTGATCACGAGCTATCCCGGGAACTACGAGGACTACCTACGGAAGAAGGAGGATCTCGCCGCAGCTTCGGCATTCGACGAGTCAATCTCGACGAGGGGTGTTCCCACCCAGGTCTCAAATGCGAGACCCGGGGCACCCAACGCCATGGTGCACGAAGGTGTAGCACCAATTGGCACGACGATTGTGATTGAGGGTGGGCCCGAGAACGGGCGGTCGCGGCGGCTGAATCCGATCAAGCAGAAGCAGATGGAGGAGCGGTGCGGGTTTCTCGAGGAGGAGATTCCGCGGGTTGAGGCTGCGATTACGCATACAGAGGAGCAACTGGGCGTATATGTGTCGGCTGGAGAGACGCAGCGGCTGACGGAGCTGGCGTCTGCATTGCGTTCGGAGCTGGGCGCGTTGACGGCCGAGTGGGAAGAGTTGATGGTGCAGTTAGAAGGGGCTTAGCCTTCGCCGCGGTGATCAGCAAGGACCAGTGATGCAACCGTCATCGGGATGGGAATTCTGGATAGGGCAGCGTTAATCCATGATCGCGTAGGCGGTTATTTTTTCGGGCGCGACTCCGGCGGCACCATCCCGGCCACGCGGTAATAGACCACAAGCTGTCCGTAGTGCTCGCCGGAATGCTCGATAAAGCCCCAGGCGAGGTCGGAAAATCGGACCTGCTGGTTGGTGAACGGATCGATGCATAGGTCGCTCATCCCGCGATCTCCTTTGCTCTTGATCATCGTCGCGCCTTCGGCAAAGGATTTCTTGAGGTATTCGACCACCGCCGCTTTGGTCGCGTAGTCAGCACGCTTTACGTCGCCGGTTGACGGCTTCGTCCCTTTGGCCAAGTTATTGACGAAGTAGTTCACATTCACGGCCGCGTGCAAAAGCTGTTCGGCAAAAGACCGCTGGGCGGGATTCGGCTTGAAGTCGTATTTGTCCTCGGGAAAGTCTTCAGCCATCGCAATCAGTTTTCGGCCAACGTCGTTCCAGCTTTGGAGCAACACTTTGGATGGGCTGTCAGCGGGTTTCGGCGCCGCCTGGGCGTGAGCAATCTGGGCAAAAAGCGCAGCCGCCAGGACCAGAGGAAGACTCTTGGCAATCGTTCTCATGCGACACTCTCCTTTGCATTCCATCGTAAATTTTGAAGAAAGCTGTTCTCATGGACGAGGAGCCAGCGAATTCGTCTGACGCGAATGCCTGATTTGCTCCCGGGGGCCATCGGAAATGATCGCTGGGATAAATCCAGGCAGATTCCGCCAGGCTACTCAGCACCCGCGCACTACGTTCCTCGTCACCGGTTCATCCTCCGGCGTTTCGCTGGGCTTGGAACGATCTTATAATTGGGCCGATCATTCGAGGCTAGATACCAAGGTTCGACTCTTCTGTGAGGAGGGCTCGGAAATGCTCGGCTGGCACATTAGTGTTTACAAGCAGAAAGACGGCGGTGAATCGCCAGCGGCGTTCGCGACGCCAGAGGGTACACGCCTTGCTGTTTGGCAAACAGGAATTGGCGGGCTCGATTGGCTCAACGAGCTCGTAAAGGCAGGCAAAGCAGTTGATCTCGGTGGCAATGGTTACCCATGTAAATACACCGCCCCCGCTCAACACCTGATGTCGGAGATTGCCGACTCGCCACCCATGGCACGCGACAACTGGCTTTCCGGCGCGGGCGACCTGATCACAAACAAATGGGAAGGAAAGACCGTGGTCGATGGCGACGCTGTCACGCTCTGTCGCCCCGATGAGTGGCTCCTCGTAGTGGCCTGGGATGAAAGCTAGGCGGTGTAACGAATCTTCGCCCAGGAACGACTCGGACTCCCCAAGACTGGACTACTTCCGGTCGGCGGTAGAGCAGGAACTCGATTTCAAGCGGGTTCTGGCTCTTCCCTACCCGAGAGCAACCAAGCAGATGGAGAGGCTCAACTCGACCGGAAATCCTTCGGCGATGGCCTATGCACTCGCAGGAATGCGGAAGCTGGGATAGGAAGCGATACGGGGAGTGGTGGGCAACCCGGCAATTGCCTTTTCGTCTACATTCTTCGGGGCCTGGATCTAAGGTCGCGGCTGAGAAGCTGGCTGCTGCAAGGGAGTAGGATGAGCGAATGCGGTTTCTGATTTTCGCTGGCTTACTGGCGGCGTGTGTGGGTGTAGCGGGGCAGGAGCCGGCGAACAGCTCAGCGCCCGACAGCGATCACGATGGGCTTTCGGACGTACAGGAGCAGGCGTTGCTCGAGCAGTTTGCGCCACGATTCATGATCAGCCGCGATGATTGTTCAACGCAGCCGGCGGAGTTTGAACCGTCAGTTTTGAAGCCGGTGGTGGCTGCGGAGAACAGCACGATTTATGGGCAGGCCTTTCCGCGCGCGGGACATGCGGAGCAGATTGAGCTGCACTACTACGATCTGTGGCGGAAGGATTGCGGGCAGAGAGGGCACAATCTCGACGCGGAACATGTGTCTGCTCTTTTGGAACGCGACAACGCCGGGACCTGGATGGCGCGGTACTGGTATGCAGCGGCGCATGAGGACACGTTGTGCGATGCAAGCCAGATTACGCGCGCGAAGACACTGAAGGCCGAGTCGCATGGGCCGGAACTTTGGATCTCGAGCGGAAAGCACGCGGCTTTTCTAAGTCAGACGATTTGTTCGAGAGGCTGCGGCGCCGACCGGTGCGGCAATGAAGAACGGCTGTCGATCAGCAACCTGATCAATGTCGGTGAGCCGTCCGCGCCGATGAACGGCTCGACGTGGACGGGATCGCCGGAGTGGCCGCTGGCTGACAAATTGGGACGAAGCGATTTTGGAGATGCGCGGATTGCGCGTCTGGACCGGATGGGGCCTGAAGATATTGCGTGGGCGAGCCCGAAGAAACGGCCTGCGCAGGCGGCGATTCTTGGGGGCGACGATGCGATTGCGGGCGTTGGGATGGCTTTGACGACGGCCGACTCGAGTACAAGCGGTGCTTTGAATACTGCTTCCGGCAAGACTGGAAGTGCATTGGGCAGGGCGTATCGCGGGGTGAAAAGGGCGCTGCGAGGATCAGTGCGGGCGGTTGAGGGCAAGTGAGGGTCGGAAAGAATTGCAGGTCCTTCGCGATGCTAACCGAATGACCTTGTCCGCGGGCCCCAAGCGTGGGTCGCTCAGGATGACACCGCTAAAAATACGGGAGTATGGTTTTCGGGGAAGTCTCAAGGATGGGCACCCGGCACCGTTCTAGACCGCCATCTTCTTAAAAGTACAACTGCAGGTCTTTCGACTCCGCTGCGCTCCTCTCAAGATGACAAACCATTCTTGTACTCGATCTCCTGAGACGGCCGTTACTTGCGGTCGTGCATAATCAAGAGACGATGGGGCTTTTGTGGAATCCGGAGAACTGGTCGCAACGGCTGGCTGAGCTTGAGGCGCGCTCGGGCGAGTTGAAAGAGGCTCCGCTGCGGCGCGATGTGCGGTCGCTGGGGACGCTGCTGGGGGAGGTTCTGCGCGAGCAGGCGGGCGAGGATCTTTTTGCGCACGTGGAAGCGCTGCGGCAGGGGACGATCCGGCGGCGGGATGCGGAGGCGCGGGGCGACGCGAAAGAGGCGGAGCGGCAGGAGGCGAAAGCGCTGGAACTAGTGCACTCGCTGCCGGCGGAGCGGGCGATTCTGCTGACGCGTGCGTTCGCGTTTTATTTTGAGCTGATCAATTTGGCGGAAACGAATCATCGCAAGCGGCGGAGGATTGCTCTGCAACTGAGCGGGGAGACGGGGCGGCAACGGGGATCGCTGGCAGGCACGCTGTGCGAGATGCGGCGGGTGGGAATCAGTGCGGACGAGGCGATGGACTGGCTGCGGCGGATCCTGATTGTGCCGGTATTTACGGCGCATCCGACAGAGGTCGCGCGGCGATCGGTGATGTTCAAGCGCCGGCGGATCGGGGAATTTCTGGCGACGCTCGATCGCATTCCGGTGCCGGAGCAGGATTTGGCGCGGCTCGAAGAAGCGATTCGCGCGGAGATTACGAGCCTTTGGCAGACAGATGAAGTGCGATCGCGACGACCGACGGTGTACGACGAAGTGAAGATGGGACTCGATTACTACGATGTCTCGATCTTTGCGACGCTGTGGGGGCTGTACCAGGAGATTTCCGAAGCGTTGCGCGCGTCATACGGTCTGGAAATTGAAGTGCACGCGTTGCCGCAGGTGCTGCAATTCGGCTCGTGGATTGGCGGCGATCGCGATGGCAATCCATTTGTGACGCCGGATGTGACCCGCGACGCGATTCAACTGGCGCGGGGACATCTGCTGCTCTACTACCAGGCGCGGCTGGACGACATTATCGATCTGCTGACGACGAGCGCGCAGCAACGGCCGGTCAGCGATGAACTGCGTATTCGGCTGGATGCGTATGTGGAACTGGTGCACACGCCGGAGGCTCAGGTGTTTGGCGCGCAGTACGAATTTGAGTATTATCGGCGATTCATTATCTGCGTGAAGGCGCGCATCCAGCGGACGCTGGAGCAGGCGGGAAGGCATGGCGCCACGATGCCGGTGATGCCGTATACGCTGGCACAGGGGCAGGCAAAGCTTGCGCAGGTGTTGCCGGAGTACTGCTCGGTTGAGGAATTTCTGGATGATCTGGAGACGCTTCGGAGTTCGCTGGCGGGGAACGCGGGGCTGCGCATTGCGCGCACGCTGATTGATCCACTGATTTTGCAGGTGCGGACATTCGGGCTTCATCTGCACACACTCGACATACGGCAGCATGCACGGGTACACGCGGCGGCGCTGCAGGAGGCGATCAGCGACACGATTGCTCCGCAGTTGCCGGCGGGGATGTCAGCCGAGACGACGTCGGTGCTGGAGACGTTTCGCGTGGTGGCGGAGATGAAGCAGGGCTGCTCGCCGGAGGGGATTCGGCACTACGTGATCAGCGGCGCATCGAGCGTGGAGGATGTGCTGGCGGTGGTGAGGCTGGCGCGGCTGGCCGGCGTTACGGTAGAGGGATCAGGACGTGATCCTGGGCTGATGCCGGTGCCATTGTTTGAGTCGATTGAGGATCTGCGGCGGGCTCCGGCGATTTGCCGCGAGTTGTGGGGCCGTGCGGATTATCGCAAACTGCTGGCTTCGTGGGATAACTGGCAGGAGGTGATGCTGGGGTATTCCGATTCAAATAAAGACGGCGGAATGCTGACCAGCACGTGGGAGATTTTCCGCGCGCATCGCGACCTGCACGTGGTGGCGCACGAGTGCGGCGTGAAACTGCGGCTGTTTCATGGGCGCGGGGGAACGGTGGGACGCGGCGGCGGACCGACGCATCGTGCGATTTTTGCGCAGCCGATGGATGCGTTCGAGGGACAGCTTCGCATCACGGAACAGGGCGAGGTGCTGAACTTCAAGTATGCGGACGAAGTGCTGGCGGAGCGAAACCTGGAGCTGATGATTGCGGCTTCGCTGGATGCTCTGGCGCGGCCGAACGCGCGCGATCCGGAGGGGCATTTTACGGGAGTGCTGAAGCCGGAGTGGGAAGCGGCGCTCGATGAGCTGTCGGAGATTTCGTTCGGGTTCTATCGGAAGCACATTCTGGATGATGCGGATGTGGTGGCGTACTTTGAGCAATCAACGCCAGTGGGCGAGTTGGAGCACGCGAAGATCGGCTCGCGGCCGGCGCGCAGGAACAAGAGTCCGAAGCTTTCAGATTTGCGTGCGATTCCGTGGGTGTTTGGGTGGACGCAGTCGCGTCTGCTGGTGCCGGCGTGGTTTGGCGTGGGGTTTGCCATCGAGGAGTTCACGAAGCAGCCAGGATCACTTGATCTGCTGCAGGAGATGGCGCGGGAGTTTCCGCTGTTTATCGATCTGCTGCGCAACGTGGAGATGGCGCTGGGCAAGGTGGATCTGGCCACGGCGCGGGTGTATGCGGAACTGGTGACGGATGCGAAACTGCGCGAGCGGATTTTCGACATGCTCGAGGGTGAGTTCCATCGCACGGTGCGGGCGGTGTTGGCGATTACACAGCAGAAGGAATTGCTGGAGACGAATCGCGTGCTGGCGCACTCGATCCGGCTGCGGAATCCTTATGTCGATCCGATGCATTTGATCCAGGTGGATATGCTGCGGCGGAAGCGGGCGGGGGAGGATACGCCGGAAGTGAATCGGGCGATTGCGGCGACGATCAGCGGGATTTCGGCGGGGCTGCGGAACACCGGGTGAGTTCACGGTTCAGAATTCGCAGTTTACAGTTGAAGCTCAATCCTGGTTTCAGTACTGAAATCTAAAGCGAAAAAAGCAGGCTATTCGCGCCGCTGACCCCAGCGACGAAGACTTGTTGCCGGGGGCCCCGCCATGCGTGCGGCGCTCAGAATGACACCTCTTCAATGAATCAGGAGAATCCTAGGGAGCGGGAATAGCGGCCGATTGGTTTTGGCTTTCGATCTGTGCCAACTGATCATGGAGGCGCACAGCTTCGGCGTGTGACTGTGCGGCTTCGGTTTGGTGCTGGACGGCGGCAACGCTTCCGATCGTGTTGAAGACCTTGATCATGGCGTCGCTTTTGCCGTGGCCGATGTGTTGGAGTTGGCCGGCGTAATCGTCCTGATAGAGGGCATGGGCCTCAGCCTGGTCAATGCGGCGCTGAAGATCCCGGATATCAGCCCAGCGTTGAGCCTGCGCGATGGCAGCATCGCTGACGTGGAGGGTGGCGTTCTGCCAATCGCCGTCGTCCTCGAGATCGTCGGTGAAACTCTGGAGATTGTTTTGCCCTTTCCCATTTCCGAGGTGCGCAGCCAGGCCATACCACGTCAAAGCCCTGGCATTGTCAACCTGAACGCCTTCTCCGAATTGATACATCCAGCCGAGCTGGTTATCGGCATCGCTGTTGCCTTGCGCAGCAGCTTGTGCAAACCACGACATCGCCTGCGCGTAGTCGGTTTTGACGCCTGTGCCATGCTGAAAGATGTAGCCGATGTTTTCTGCAGCCTGGTTACTGCCGTGTGCCGCTGCTTTGTAAAACCAGGAAAGAGCCACGGTGTAATCCTGCGGCTGGCCCCATCCTTCTTCGGCCATATAGCCCAGCTGGTTTTCCGCATCCGCGTTGCCATGGTCGGCGGAGCGGCGATACCAGGTCATCGCCTGGGCAAAATCGCGCTTGACGCCAAATCCGCACTGGTAGAAGTAGCCTATTTGCTTTTCGGCGGCGGGAAAATTCTGATCTGCTGATTTGCGGTACCAGGTGAGGGCTTGCTTATAGTCGCGTTTGACGCCGTGGCCATCTTCGTACATAGCCGCCAGATTAAACTGCGCGGGCCCATAGCCTTGATTCGCGGCCAATCGGTAGTAGTTTACGGCGCTCTTGTCGCTCTGTGGCAAGCCGGTGTTGTATTGATACATGCTGCCGAGCTGATTCTGCGCGGGTGCATAGCGCTGGGCGGCAGCTTTCCGGTACCAGATCAGTGCGTCCGCGTAGTCGAGAGTCTGGAAGCGGACGCCGTAGTAGTAATCGCCGAGGGCGAATTGCGCCTTGGCGTCTCCTGCTGTGGCGGCAGCGAGAGTATCAGGGGCGGGCTCTTGCGCACACAGCAAGGTGGGCACAAGGCAGAGGAATAGCAGCGCTAGCGCGGGAAACCGCACTTGGCCGGGTCCCGGGTTTTCGAAACAAATTCTGATGGCCGCCACCACTTCATTTTGCTATTGAGAGTAATTCTGGACCGGTGAGGGTGCGCCGGAAAGGTCACGGAAGTTTGCGGCATTGCTTTGCAGGTTGATTGGCTTCAGCGGAAGCCTGACGGCCTGGCGATGCCTGAGTTGAACCGGGCGATTGCAGCGACCGACCTTTGAGGGGCCGCAGAACACCGGCGAGTTCTACTCAAAGCCAACGAATATCTCGACCTTCGCTTGACAAGCAGGGTTCATTGGATCAACGATTAGCAAATTCTTCCCACCCCCGAAAATCTGGCGGCGTTTGACGAAGCTGCAAGGAGAGATCAATGAAGGCTGTCGCAGTGGCACTTCTCGTTTCAGGGCTGTTGTGTAATTCCATGCTGGCCATGGCGGAGGACCCTGTCCCGTTCCGCACGTTGATGGTAACCGCAGGCGCACCGCTCAACGTTTCCGCGCTTAACGCTGGCCAGGACAACTCGGCGGCTCAACCAACCAAACCGGCTCACGCGACCCACATGACAGGCGGGGGAAAGACCATGGCCGGCGTCGGCGTTGGCCTGCTGGCATGCGGTGGATTTGTCATCGTTGGGACTGCCGTATTCAATAGCTGGGAAAACTCATCCCGAAAAGCCGCACTCTATGGCGGCGGGATTGGGCTTGCTGCAACTGGAACCGTCTTGGTTGTCCTTGGAAGTCACCGGCGTTCGGCCAAGTAAACCGTCGATCACGAGGCGCCTAAGAACGCTTGTCTCATGCCGCATCCCACGGCAAGTTCTCCGAGAGATATACGCAAACCAGCCCTCCGTGATGGAGGGCTGGTTTGCGTTGAGGGCTACTTGGTGCCGTCTTCGGTTTTCTTGATGAAGTCGGCGGTGGCGTCGTGGAGTTCTTTCAGCGCGGGCGTGGTGATGTAGACCATGTGGCCGGTCTGGAAGAATTTGTAGTCGATGTTGCTCTGCAGAGAATGCGGAATCTGCAGGTGCTTGTCCTCATAGGTCGCGCCGAAGTAGGTACAGCCGAGATCGTAGTAACCGCCCATGAGCAGGACTTTGAGTTTGGGATTGCGCTTCATGGCCATGGCGAGGTCGGGCATGACGTTGACACTGGAATCGTCCCAGCCCTGGCCACCCGGTGGCTGGTGGTGCAGGTCCCAGTTGAAGCCGTTGGCTTCGCGCGCGGAGGGTTTGTAGGTCATGTTCTCGCCGTATTTCAGGACGTCGCGGGCGTACTGGTTGATGGCGGTGTTGTAGGCGGAGGATGTGGCGGAACCGAAAGGATCGTATTCTGCTTCTTCACTGAGAGGGTCGATATCCGGCCCCTCGTAGCGAGTGTCGAGGCGGCCGGTGGTGATGCCCAATTCTGATTGCAGCTCTTTGGAAAATTCGCCGCCGCTGACACGGAGGTCTGCCTTGATCCAATAAGCTGCGGGGACGCCGGTGTAGCTTTCGAGCTTGGCGGCGACTTCCTTTTTCTGGGCTTCAGGAAGGTCGGCACCTTGAAGAAGAGCAGTGGCATAGGCACCGAGGGAGAACTGCTCGACCTCTTTCAGAAACGGTTCAAGATCGGCTGGCTTGCTGGGAACGCGGTGGTGATACCAGGCGGTTGCGGCCATCGAAGGCAGCGCGGTGAAGTATCCATTGTCCGTTCCGGGATTGCCTTGCGGGCCGTCGGCGCTCGAGTCGAAGCTGAGGATCTGCGAAAGGAAGATGGATCCGTTGAGATCGAGATGGCGCTGCAGCAGGTTGGTGAGCACCGCGGTGCGTGTAGTGCCATAGCTTTCACCGAAGAGATACTTGGGTGAATTCCAGCGATCGTATTTCGACAGGAAACGGCGAATGAAGCGATCGAAGGCGTGTGCGTCGGGATCGGTGCCGTAAAACGCCTTGCCGGCGTCTTTCCCGTAGATGCGGCTGAAGCCGGTGCCGGGCGCATCGATGAAGACAAGGTCGCTGGCATCGAGAAGGCTGTATTCGTTGGAGACGATCTGGTAGGGCGCACCTTCCTGGTGCGCGGAATCCTGCGGAAGCACCAGGCGCTCGGGGCCGAAGGCTCCCATGTGGAGATACATCGTTGCGCTGCCGGGACCACCGTTGTAGAGGAAGGTGATGGGGCGATTCTTCGCGGGATTCTTCTGGAAGTAGGCGGTGTAGAAGATGCGCGCGGTGGCGGGACGATCTTCCGGCTTAGTGGTCATGTCGATCGAGGCATCGGCCAGGTACTTGCCGTCGAAGCCGATCATGGCGTCCTGCGGATCCGTAGAGCCGACGGTGAGAGATCCGGCAACGGCGCGATAGTCGATGTTCTGGCTGCCCACCTTTAGAGAACCTTCGGTAGTGGAGTCGGCGGGTACATCAGGGGTGGGAATGATTTTGGAATCGGGTTTTGCGCCTGATGGCGCGGCGTTGTTCTGCGCGAATGCGAGAGATGCGGCAACAAGGCCAAGCGAGAGCGTGGCGAGCCAGCGAGTGCGAGCGCGATGCGGCATAGTGGGGAACGACCTCCTGGGATTATTCTTCGGTTCCCGGAGTATACCCTCTGAGGGCCGGCATCAAGCAGCAATGGTGATGAGCAACGCGAAGTGAAGGGCACGCGCAAGGGTCGCGCGCGGAGACAAGTATCTCAGCTACGCAAGTAGCCTTGCGCATCGAAGGAATGCAAATTGCGGGGTGGATTAGCGCGAAGCAGACTGAGATGCCGGCTTGCGCCGGCATACGTTTGCGACAACCACGGCCCGGATTAGCCGGCGATGGCGTTGGCGGTTTGGTCGTTGCTCTCAATCAGCGGGCGGAACGCGTTGATGAGGTTTTCGACCTGAGCTTTTTGCATGCGGAGGAGATCGAACTTCCTCGTGATCTCGTTCAGTTCCGTCATGGCTTGTTCATAGGCTACGCGATAGGGATCCATGTTTATCTCTCCACTTGGCGAAGTGTAGCACTGGAAAACTGCAGAAAATCAAAGGTACGGCGGGGTCAACCATCCTAAAGTAATGGGTGGTATTTTCAGAGCTCGCAGCGCAAACGGGAATGCTGGAAGTTGAAGTCAAAGCAGGGTATGGATCACGGGCTGGGTGGAATCGGCGCACCACAGCCCGTGACGCTAGCCACCCCCCTTTGAGCTTTCCGGGTCGTGCGGGCTAGACACCTGAGCAACTTTACCGCTGTGTTCCTTGGCGGGTTTGATTCATACTACCCGGAGTTCCAGGTGAAAAAGCGGAGTCTTTGCACTGCCAGGCGTGACGGAAGTTTGCAGGAACGATTCGCAGCGGAACGAAGGTGCGTGGATGACGATCGCGATTCGGGCGGCGGGGATCGACGATGCGGGTGCGATCGCGCACGTACACGTAGAGAGTTGGCGGACGACATACACGGGAATCGTGCCGGATGCATACCTGGCTGGCCTGGATGAGACTTTACGTACGCAATTGTGGCGCGAGTGGCTGAGCGGCGAGACGCTGGTGTTTGTGGCCGAGTGGAACGGACGCGTCGTGGGGTTTGCGAATGGCGGAAAGAACCGGGAACCGGTAGAGGCATGCGATGCGGAACTCTATGCGATCTATCTGCTGAGGGACGCACAAAAGCGAGGGATAGGCGCGGGGCTTTTGCGGGCGATGGCCCACGCGCTGCTGGAGCGCAATTTCAAGAGCATGGCGGTGTGGGTTCTGGAGCAGAATCGTTCGCGCAGCTTCTACGAGAAGACGGGAGCGCACATGGCGATGTCGAAGGTGATTGAGATCGGAGGCGCGAAGTTGATGGAGGTTGCTTACGCGTGGGCGGATCTGAAGGCACTGACGAAACTGGAATAGTGCGCGAAGCTCGAGTAGATCTGAAAAGCCAAGGGCCGGGATTGCTCCCAGCCCTTGCTTCTGTCTGCTAGATTCTGCCGGAATCCGGTGGATTACAGCGGTTGAACGTCTGCGGCCTGCCAGCCCTTGGGTCCCTTTACCACGTTGAACTGGACGGCTTGGCCTTCCTGCAGGCTCTTGAAACCACTCGAGTTGATTGCAGAATAGTGCACGAAGACGTCCTCGCCGTTCTGGCGCGAGATGAAGCCGAAGCCTTTCGCGTCATTGAACCACTTCACAGTACCTTGTTCCATTGTGTTCGTATTTCCTGGATTTGAATTGCGCTGGATGAATCGGAGCGACCACTGGCAGAATCTTGCTTGTTTGGGCGAGCTACTGCACACGCCCGGTTCGACTCTAACGCTATCCAAAGTGTAACATTTTCTTCCAAATTCCCAGGCCTTTTTTGCGGACACGAAAGTTCAGCAGCAGATTTAAGCTGGCGCGATGCCACTGAAACTGAGCGGTTTACGGTGCAGGGCAAGGCTGTGATAGGGTGGAGGGTCGCGATGCCCAAAGATCTTGTCCCCGAGCTCATGGCCCGCGCCGCGGAAGAGCTGGAGCGGGAATTTGGCCTGCTGCCGGACTTTGAACCCGCGCGGGCGAGTGATACTGCCGGCGATGTCATGGGCGCGGTGCTGCAGGAGACGGCACAGCGGCTGGGCGACAACTATCCCTACTTTCATCCTATGTATGCCGGGCAGATGCTGAAGCCGCCGCACCCGGTGGCGCGGGCTGCGTATGCGCTGGCGATGTCGATCAATCCGAACAATCACGCGCGCGATGGGGGACGGGCAAGCTCCGCGATGGAGATCGAAGCAGTGGCGGAGATCGCGGGAATGTTCGGATGGAGCGAGTACCTGGGACATCTGACCTCGGGTGGGACGATGGCCAACCTGGAGGCGCTGTGGGTGGCGGGGCAGGTGGCGGCGGACAAGCGAGTTGTGGGGTCGGAGCAGGCGCACTATACGCACCACAGAATTTCGGGAGTGTTGAAGCTGGAGTATGGATCAGTTGCTGCAGATGCAAGAGGCAGGATGCGGCTGGATGCGCTGGAAGATGAACTGCGCAAGGGCGACGTGGGTACGGTGGTGGTGACACTGGGATCGACAGCGATCGGTGCGGTGGATCCGTTGCCGGAGATCCTGGTGCTGCGGGATCGGCATGGGTTCAGGGTGCATGTGGACGCGGCGTATGGCGGGTATTTCAAGCTGATTGAGGATGCGCTGGATGAGCCTGCGGGGCGAGCGTTCGCGGCGATCGGGCAGGCGGACTCGATCGTGATCGATCCACACAAGCATGGACTGCAGCCCTATGGATGCGGGTGTGTGCTGTTTCGAGATCCGGGGGTGGGACGGTTCTACAAGCACGATTCGCCGTATACGTACTTCACTTCGAAGGAATTGCACCTTGGGGAGATCAGCCTGGAGTGCTCGCGCGCCGGGGCAGCAGCGGTAGCTTTGTGGACGACACAGAGGCTATTGCCGCTGAAGCCGGGTGGTGAGTTTGCACGGGGACTAGCAGCCGGGAGGAGGGCGGCGGTTGAGCTGGATCGGCGGTTGCGGAGCGATGGCCGGATTGAAGCGCTGACGGCAGGTGGGCCCGAGTTGGACATCGTGGT
Organism: Occallatibacter sp.; assembly: GCF_035317045.1. Taxonomy (GTDB): domain Bacteria; phylum Acidobacteriota; class Terriglobia; order Terriglobales; family Acidobacteriaceae; genus Telmatobacter. Next base: position 168,026 of record NZ_DATHHT010000029.1, on the reverse strand, counting down.
CTGGAAGATGAAGGCGGCAACGGCAGAGCTGGCGACGGCCCTGGGGCAATCGATTTTTTCAGCATGTGCGGAGCGCAACCTGCATTTGGCGCTAGTACAATTGCCGCAATTCTGGTTTGGACCAGAGCATCCTTCGAGCGCGCTTGAAGGGTATGTAACCTGTCTGCGATCGGTACTGATGAAGCCGGAACACGAGGCATGGCTACACCGCATCTGGACTGAGTTGAGCGCCGTTTGTACTGAAGTGGAGAATGGGTGAAGATGGCGGAGTCCGTTACATCTATCGCCGGGATTGAAAACGTTCTCATTCGGGCCGGGGAGTGTGCGGTGACCGTGCTTCCCCAGTTTGGCGGGAAGATTGCCTCGATCCGAATTGGAGAGCGCGAGCTGCTGCAGATGCCGCTGGCGCCGATTGCGCCTCGCACGCGGACGATGGCGTTTGATGCGGGCGATGCGAGCGGATGGGATGAGTGTTTGCCGTCGGTGGGGGCTTGCACGGTTAAGACAGAAGCGGGCGTCGCTGCGATTCCGGATCATGGCGATTTGTGGCGCGTTGAATGGCAGCCAATGGCCAGGGAAGCCCATTCAGTGACATACCGAGGGGAGTGCTTTTCGCTGCCGCTCCGGCTGGAACGCACGGTGACTCTGACGGAAGGGGCCACAGGTTGGACCTTGAGTCTCGATTATTCAGTTGCAAACCTGAGTTCGGAGCGAGTGCCCTGGTCCTGGGCAGCACATCCTTTGTTTGCGGTGGAAGAGGGTGACCGGATTGTTTTGCCAGAGTCGATCACGTCGTTGCGGCTCGAGGGATCGGGCGGAGGAAGGCTGGGCAAGGGCGGCGATTCGGTTGCGTGGCCCATTGCGCAGCTGGTGAACGGCCACAGGACAAATCTGAGTGTTGCCGATGCGCCAGACTCGGGCATTGGCGACAAGCTGTTTGCGGGCCCCTTGCGTGGATCGGAAGAATGGTGCGCTCTTGAGCGGCCTTCAGTTGGAGTGCGCATTCGCGTGACGTTTGATGCTGAGGCGACGCCCTATTTAGGTTTGTGGATCTGTTATGGCGGATGGCCGGAGAAGCCGGGACCGAAGCAAGTGTGCGTGGCAATGGAGCCGGCGACGGCGCCTGTGGACTCGCTAGCGACAACTGGCCCGTGGTCGCGCGTGCTGGAGCCGGGAGATTGTTTCAGTTGGCCGATGGAAGTTGAGATTCAACGAATCGAGAGATGAACAGCGATGTATGACCCTGAAGTTTTGCGTTCTTTGCACGTGAGCCGCTACAAGAGTGAACCGGAGATTTTTGCTGCTCCGGGGCGTGTGAACCTGATCGGCGAACACACGGATTATGCCGAAGGGTTCGTGATGCCGGCTGCAATTGATTTCGCGACGCTGGCTGGGATTTCACCGCGGGATGACGGGAAGATTGTCATCTACTCGGAGAACTTCAAAGAAGAACGCGTGTTCGATGCAAGGTCTCTGCCAAAGAGCGGGAGCAAGGACTGGAGCGATTATCCGCTGGGCGCGATGGTGATGCTGGCCGGCGAGGGACATCGGATTCCGGGTTTGAGTTTGAGCCTGCTTGGCGATGTGCCGCTGGGATCGGGGCTGTCGAGTTCGGCGGCGGTGGAAGTGGCGACGGCGCTGGCGGTGACATCACTGGTGGGCGTCGACTACGCGCGGCCAAAGTTGGCGCGCTTGTGCCAAAGGGCTGAGAACGAATTTGTGGGCGCGAATTGCGGCATCATGGACCAGTTCATTTCCGCAAATGGCGCGGAGGATCATGCGCTGCTGCTGGATTGCCGCGATTTGAGTTTCAGGCTGGCGCCGATTCCGGCGAATGTTGCCCTGGTAATTGCGAACACGATGGTGAAGCATTCGGTGGCGGGCGGTGAATACACAACGCGGCGCGCGGAAGTGGAAGAAGCGGCGGCAGTGATTGCGCGACACAGGCCGGAAGTGCGGTTTCTGCGCGATGCAACGGTAGAGGATTTGCACAAGTGGGGCGCGGAGATGAGCCCGAACGCACTGAAGCGCGCGCGTCACGTGATAACGGAAAACACGCGCACGGTGGCCGCGGCAGATGCCTTGATCGATCATGACTTGAAAGAGCTGGGGAGATTGATGGCCGAGGCGCATGTGAGCTATAGCCAGGATTTCGAGGCGAGCTGCGTTGAGGCGGACACGATGGTAATGCTGGCGCATAGTCAGCCGGGGTTGATTGGCGCGCGGCTGACGGGTGGCGGATTTGGCGGATGCACCATCAACCTTGTAGAGCAGGGAAAGGCCAACGAGTTCCGGGATGGACTGGCTGCAAGTTACGCCAGTGAAACGGGAATCGTTCCACAGATTCACGTTTGCCATGCGTCAAGCGGAGCGCACAGAGTGATTGCGAGTCTCTCGCATTGAAGGACATCAGGTTTTTCCCGATTAGGGTCAACTGCATCTTATTACCGTGAGGTGGAAAACAGGCTATCTGAAGTTACCCCCTTTCCCACTCCACCTCTATAACCAAATCGCTTTTCCTTGCTAGAATCTTTCACAGGATTTCAAACGTTGCCGATTACATGACCGCGAGGGGAATTTTCTGGCCCATCCGGTGTTTCGGATATTGGATTTCAAATTGTTGGCATTTAGAGCGAGCGCCGCAGAGAGATGTAGAGGATGCAACTGAATTCAACTAAACCCTTCTCCTACGAAACAACCCCAACGAGCGGACTGGTCGCGTACTTCTCCATGGAGATCGCGATCGACCGCGCAATGCCCACGTACTCTGGCGGCCTGGGAATGCTGGCCGGGGACACACTGCGTTCGGCCGCGGACCTTGGCGTTCCGCTGGTGGCATTCTCACTGGCGCACCGCAAGGGATATTTTCAGCAGCACCTGAGCCCGGCGGGCGACCAGACGGAAGAAGTGCAGCCGTGGAATCCTTCGGACTTCTGCACGGAAGAAGCGGCGCGCATTCGAGTCTCAGTCGAAGGCCGCGATGTGATGGTGCGGGCGTGGCGCTACGACCTGCGGGGACGTTACGGGCACGTGGTTCCGATTTATCTTCTCGACACGGATCTCGATGGGAATTCGGGCTGGGATCGCGGGTTGACCGATCACTTGTATGGCGGCGACACGAACTACCGTTTGCAGCAGGAGATTGTGCTGGGGCTGGGCGGCGCGCGCATGGCGAATGCACTGGGCCTGAAGGTGAACGTGTATCACATGAATGAAGGCCATGCGGCACTGCTGACGCTGGCGCTGCTGGAGAGCGAGATGGGCGGCGGTCCCTTGAACTCGCCGACCGATGCCGACATTCTGCAAGTGCGCAACAAGTGCGTGTTCACTACGCATACGCCGGTACCGGCGGGTCACGATCGTTTCTCGACAGAGCAGTCGATCAGAATTCTCGGTGGCGACCGGACGGCGCGGCTGGAAAAGCTGGGCGTGTTCGAGGGCGGATTGCTGAACATGACGATGCTGGCGCTGCGTTTTTCGCGCTATGCGAACGGCGTGGCGATGCAGCACGGCAAGGTATCGCGCGCGATGTTTCCGCAGTACCAGATCGATTCGATTACGAATGGCGTGCATGCTCCGACGTGGATTTCAGAGCCGGTGCAGCAGATGCTGGATGTGCAGATTCCATCGTGGCGCCGCGATAATCTGACGCTGCGCAATGCGATCGATCTACCGGAACAAGAGCTAAGAGATGCGCATCACCGGGCGAAAGAAGCATTGCTGACGGAAGTGGCGACGCGGACGGGCCTGGTGTTGAATCCGCGCGTGCTAACGCTGGGATTTGCGCGACGCGCCGCAACATACAAGCGCGCTAACCTGTTGTTCGCGGATCCAGAGCGCCTGCTGAAGATTGCGACGCAGGCGGGTGGGCTGCAGATTCTGTATGCGGGCAAGGCGCATCCGGCAGACGATCCGGGGAAGGCGTTGATTCACAGCGTGATTGAAACGGCGAGCAAGTTGTCCAATGACATGCTGCGCGTCGTGTATCTCGAAAACTATGCGTGGGACCTCGGGGCGCTGCTGACGGCGGGCGTGGATGTGTGGGTGAACACGCCACGGCGTCCGTATGAGGCATCCGGCACCAGCGGCATGAAGGCTGCCTTGAACGGCGTGCCGAGCCTGTCGATTCTAGATGGCTGGTGGATCGAGGGTTGCATCGAAGGCGTGACCGGATGGGCTATTGAAGACGGCGCCAACGATGCCGAGGAAGCCGAGAACCTCTACAGGAAGCTCGAGAACGCGGTTGTGCCGCTGTATTGCGGCGAGCCGCAGCATTGGGCGCGGATGATGCGGACGACCCTGGCTTTCAACGGGTCGTTCTTCAACACCAATCGCATGGTGAAGCAGTACACGCGGAACTCGTATTATCCGGTGAAGCTGATTGAGACCGTTACCAAGGCAGAGGAAACGGCGCCGTCATACGCGATGAAGTAGGCAGAAGGATCTGAGTTTCTGTTTCGATAGGATGAAAATGAAAAGCCCCATGCTTGAGCAGAGCATGGGGCTTTCGACTGCTGGAGGTAAGGAGCAGTGCTTACGCGACGGCGAGGCCAAGAGCGCGATTGATGCGGTTCTGGATTGGATCCAATTTCGACTCGGACACGGGTGAGAACGCTGCGGGTGCGACCGGTTCGGGAGCGGGCACTGGCGCGACACGGAGGACCTGCTTAACGATCTCGGGTTCCGGTGCTACTCGAACGGGTTCGGCCTGAATCGGCTCGGGCTGATGGAATTCGTGATGGACAGGATCCGGTTGACGGACTTCGTAACTGGCTTGTGGAGCGGTACGAAGGAAGGGTTGCAGCGCTCCCACCACGCCCTCGATCTGCTCCTTTCGAAGCTGAAGACTATCAAACTCCCGGATGATCTCGTCGAGTTGGGAGTGCGCGCCTTCAACGGCTGCCAAGTAATTTTCGCGATAGACCTGTGAGCCCATTGGGATTCTCCTCCAGCAGCTTTCGAGGAAGCCAACCGCTCGGCAGGGACCGTGGTATTGAATTGATGCCGGTCTGGGAACGCGGGTGGAGAAACCGTCTCGAAAAATGCTATGGACGGAAGTTTAGACTCAGGTCACCACTCGATACATTACCCGAAGTGTGTAGGTCTGGATACTTTCGTGATAAGGGAGCTCTTGTAAGTGACTGAAATTAAATGATCTCAACTCAGAGCTCGGTAACCATCCGGCGACTGAGGCCAATAGGAGGTTGTGCGGGGCTGCAAAGGGCTCATATTGCGGGCGATATCACGAGAGAGGCCGGATGTCGCTGGAGGTGCCCCCGGCAGCGGGTACGTAGCATTTCTGGGTGTAATCCATCACCATGCGGTCTGCGTTGAAGCGCCAGCCCAGGGTACGAATGGTACGTTTCATACGCTTGATCCAGCCGCGCGGGAGGCCATCGGGGTCGCGATCGTAGAAGAGCGGGATGAGTTCGCCGGAGAGGACACGGTAGAGGTCTTCGCCGTCGCGGGTGTCGTGGACGTCCATGTTGGAGTGGGTCCGGCCTTTGCCGATAGCGAAGCCGTTGAGGCCGTCGTAGGCCTCGGCCCACCAGCCGTCGAGAACGGATAGGTTGAGGCCGCCATTGAGGACGACTTTCTGACCGCTGGTGCCGGAGGCTTCGAGGGGGCGGCGCGGGTTGTTGAGCCACACGTCGACTCCCTGGACGAGGTGGCGGCCGACGTTGATGTCGTAGTCCTCGATGAAGAGGAATTTTTCAGCGAAGTGGGAATCGCGCATCATCTGGGCAATCTGCTGGAGGACGCGCTTGCCGGGCTCGTCGTGCGGATGGGCTTTTCCGGAGAAGAGGAACTGCACGGGGCGCTTGGGGTCGTTGACCATGGTGGCCAGGCGCTCGATGTCTTTGAGGAGAAGGTTGGCGCGCTTGTACGTAGCGAACCGACGGGCAAAGCCGATGGTGAGGGCATCTGGCGAGAAGACTTTGGCAAAGCGATGCAACGATGAGGAGGATTCGCTGCGGCGCTCAGCTTGTTCGACGGCGCGGCGTCGAGCGAAGTCGAGCAAGCGGGCTTTGAGGCTGAGATGGGTCTCCCAGAGTTCGCCGTCGTCGACGTTTTCGATGGCTTCCCAGGTGCTCTTGGAGCCGCTGCGCTTCTGCCAATCCACGCCGAGGTGGCGATCGTAGAGGCGAAACATCTGCGGAGCTAACCATGACGGCACATGGACGCCGTTGGTGATGTGGCCGATGGGGACCGCGTCTTCAGAGCGACCGGGATAAAGGCCCTTCCACATCGCGCGCGAAACTTCGCCGTGGAGCGAGGAAACGGCGTTGACACGGCGCGCAAGTTTGAGACCGAGGACGGTCATGCAGAACGTCTCGCCGTGGTCGGTTGGGTGTTCGCGGCCGAATCCCATGAGATTTTCCTGGGAGATACCGAGTTGGTCGCGGAGGGGGCCGAGGTGTTCTTCGATGAGTTCGGGACTGAACCGGTCGTGGCCCGCGGGGACGGGGGTATGCGTGGTGAATATGACTTCGCGCGGAATGTGGCTGGCGGCGCCATAGAAGTCGACGCCTTCTTCTTCCATGCGGGAGCGGATGGCTTCAAAGACGGCGAAACCGCTGTGACCTTCGTTGAGGTGAAGGACGCCGGGGGAGATCCCCATGGCCTTGAGGGCGCGGAATCCGCCGACGCCGAGGAGAAGCTCCTGGCGGATGCGCGTGCGGGAATCTCCGCCGTAGAGGCGCGAAGTGGTTTCGAGATCCTCTGGAGCATTGCCGGGAACGTTGGAGTCGAGGAGAAACAGATCGCAACGGCCGACTTTGACTTGCCAGACTTTGGCGCGAATGGCGGCGCCGCGAGTGGCGATTTCGACGATGACAGGTTGGCCATCGAGGCCGATGGCGGGCTGCATGGGGAGCTGTTTGATGTCGGTCTGGAGATACTCTTCGCGCTGCCAGCCTTTTTCATCGAGGCGCTGAAGGAAGTAACCCTGGCCGTAGAAGAGGCCTACACCGACTAGGGGGATGTCGAGATCGGAGGCGCTCTTGATGTGATCGCCGGAGAGTACGCCGAGGCCGCCTGAATAGATGGGGAGCGACTCGTGGAGGCCGAATTCCGCGGAGAAGTAGGCAACAGGGCGAGGGCGGAGAATGCCGGCGTTGGCCGCGCCCCAGGTGCGGTCTCCCTGCAGGTACTCCTGGCGGCGGCGATAGACGTAGTTGATGCGGCTATGGAGGACCAATTCGGTGGCGCGGCGCTCGATCTCGCTGAGCGGCATTTCGTTGAGCAGGGCAATGGGATTCTGGTTGAGCTCGCGCCAGCGGACGGGATTCAGGTCGCGGAAGAGATTGATGCAGTCGTGATCCCAGCTCCACCAGACATTGCGGGCAAGGGCCCAGAGGCGCTCCTGTGCCGGGGCGACAAAGCGGTCGAGGGTGCGGGCTTCGCTGACGACGGGTGCGACCTGCTCGGCGGCTTCCGCAAGCATGCGGATTTCGTTATCGCGGAAGACGCGGGGCTCCTTGGTCTGGACAACCAGGACGCCCTGGAGGATGCCGCGATCAATGAGAGGGACGCCGAGGAAAGAGTGGTACTCCTCTTCGCCGGATTCCTTGAAGTACTTGTAGCGAGGGTGACGGCTGGCGTCGTCGATGGCAACGGGGCGCACCTGCTCAGCAACGAGGCCGGCAAGGCCTTCATGAAGCGGCATGCGTAGTGCGCCGATGGAGCGGGAATGGAGGCCCAGCGATGCGGCGAGGACAAGGTTCGAGCGGTCCGGTTCAAGCAGATAGGCGGAGCAGACGTCGGTGTGGAAACGGGAGGCGATGAGAGCGACGACGTTCATCAGCGTATCGGAGGGCTTACCTCCGTCCTGCGTGAGGCTGGTGATTTCATCGAGGGTCAACACGAGGTTTTCGTCCATCGCTTCAGGAGAAATGCTCATCGAAATACCTCCGCACCCTTGTTGAATTGCAGACGGGAAACGCGGATGTGCAGTGAAGACGGCGTTAGCGCGTAAGGCCGGAGGGCGAAATGTCGTTCAGAAAAAAGTGCAAGAGCCTCGGGGAAAATGGCTGGAAAAAAAGGTCGCGCGTGAATCTGAATTGATTTGACGATACCACTTGTGCGAGCTGGATTGCCAATGGAGGAGGAGGCTTGGATGAGATCGGCCTCGTTCTGCACTGGTTACGGTGCAGCTTTTCCAATAACGCAATTGGTGTCGAGGAATGGTTGAAATCGAATCGGAGTGGACAGCAAGTTGACAAGACACACTCATCGCGATAAGGCCGCGATGAATGGGGCGCGGCTACCATCCTTCGGAAGAGCTCAGTCGCCGGGGGACTCTTCCAGTTCGGAACCGATGCGGTGGAGTTTCATGACACGCCACTGGAACTTGTCGAAGAAGAGATAGACAACGGGAGTGGTGAAGAGGGTGAGCAACTGCGAGACGAGAAGGCCGCCGACGATCGTAATGCCCAGAGGCTTGCGGAGTTCGGATCCGACGCCCATGCCGATGGCGAGCGGGAGTCCGCCAAACATTGCGGCCAGGGTGGTCATCATAATGGGGCGGAAGCGCAGCAGGCATGCCTGATAGATGGCCTCGACAGGGGGAAGGCCCTGTTCGCGTTCGGCCTGCAGGGCGAAGTCGATCATCATGATGGCGTTCTTCTTAACAATGCCAATGAGCAGGAGGATGCCGATCAGCGCCATGATGCTGAGATCGGTGCCTGTAACGAGCAGGGCTAGAATGGCGCCGACTCCGGCGGGAGGCAGAGTGGAGAGGATGGTAAGAGGGTGGATCAGGCTCTCGTAGAGAATGCCAAGGACGATGTAGACAGCGACAAGCGCGGCGAGAATGAGGTATGGCTCGTTCTTGAGGGAGTCCTGGAAGGCCTGCGCGGTGCCCTGGAAGGTAGCGTGAATCGCGCCCGGCATCCCCATGTCGCTCTCAGCCTTTTCGAGCGCGGTAACAGCATCGCCCAAGGCAACATTGGGTGCGAGATTAAACGTGAGCGTCACCGCGGGATATTGTCCCTGATGGTTCACGGTGAGGGAGGTGCGCTTCTCCTCCCAGTGGGCGATGGTAGAAAGCGGCACCATGGCACCGATGGTTGCGGCCGCGGGAGTGCTGCCGGCGGCAGGGGCGGCAGCGCCGAAGCCGGAGTTCGCGGTAGAAGCAGAAGCGCTGGTGCCAGAGAGAGTGCCCGATTGAATCGCCGCTGCGGTTGTCGATTCATCGTTGGAGGCGGCGATGGCAGCGATATTCGTCGCCACGGAGCTGGTGCCGGAGGAAGCCTGCGTCGAACCTGCACTGGACGCTGTGCTGGTGGTAACGAGTTGGCCGCCGGATGTGACGAATGCTGCCGGTGCTGCGGAGGCAGCGCTTCTCGCGACCGCTGGCGGCGCGGCCGCGGCGGTAGTCGTGGCCGGTGCGGTCGTCGAGCCGAGGTTGGGCACGGATGCGGGTGCACCGGACGAACTTGTCTTGATGTAGATGTTGTTAAGGGAATCGGGGCTTAGCTGGTACTGGGGATCGACCTCCATGACCACGAAGTACTGATTCAGGCCGGTATACATGGTGGAGACCTCGCGCTGGCCGAAGGCATCGTAGAGGACCTGATCGATGGCGGAGGCGGTGATGCCGAGGCGCGATGCGGTATCACGATTGATGACAAGGGTTTCTGACAGTCCCTGATCCTGTTGATCGGTTGAGACGTCGCGGAGTTCCGGCATGGCGCGCGCTCGGGCCTCGAGGCGGGGCGCCCAGGTATTCAGCTCGTCGACATCGGGATCAGAGAGCGTGTACTGATACTGAGCGGCACTGCCGCGGCCGCCGACCTGGATATCCTGTTGGGCCTGGAGAAAGAGACGGGCGCCGGGAACGCCGGAGAGTTTGCCGCGGAGACGGTTCACGACCTGATCCGCAGTCACGTGTCCGGGGCGCTGGTTGACGGGCTTGAGGGCGATGAACATGAAGCCGGTATTGTTGCTTCCGCGGCCACCGCCCGCAAAGGCGGTAACGGTGTCAATCGCCGGATCGTTGAGGGTTATTTGCGCAAGCTCCTGCTGCTTATCCTTCATGGCAGGGAAGCTGATGTCTTGTGAGGCTATGGTCTGTCCGCCCAACCTGCCGGTATCCTGCTGCGGGAAAAACCCCTTGGGAACAATTTTGAAGAGGTAGATATTGAGGAAGGCGCAGCCGACCGCGACGCCGAGCGTTAGCCACTGATGGCGCAGCACCCAGCGCAAAGCGGAGTTGTACTCATGGTGAACCCAATCAAACGCGTTCTCAAAGATGCGGTAAAGACGGCCATGACTGCTCTCGTCGCGTGCTTTGAGGAATCTGGCGCAAAGCATGGGTGTAGTGGTTAAGGAAACAAGCAGGGAGACAGCAATGGCAACGCTGAGAGTGACGGCGAATTCGCGGAAGAGCTTGCCGATAATGCCGCCCATGAGCAGGATGGGAAGGAAGACCGCGATGAGCGAAGTGCTCATGGAAAGGACCGTGAAGCCGATCTCTTTCGATCCTTTCATGGCCGCTTCGTAGGGTTTCATGCCCTCTTCGAGATAGCGCGTGATGTTCTCAATGACCACTATGGCGTCGTCGACAACGAAGCCGGTGGAGATGGTGAGCGCCATCAGGGAGAGATTGTCGATCGTGTAGCCGAGCAGGTACATCACGCCGAAAGTACCAACGAGCGAAAGCGGCACGGCAACGGAGGGAATGATGGTGGCCCAGATTTCGCGCAGGAAGAGGAAGACCACAAGCACCACCAGAAGGACGCTGATGATGAGCGTGATTTCAACGTCGCGCACACTCGAGCGAATGGTAGTGGTGCGGTCGACAGCCACGCTCATCTGGATCGTGGGTGGAATCTCGGCCTGCAGGCGGGGCATTTCGTTGAGGACAGCGTCGACGGTGTCGATGACATTGGCGCCGGGAATTTTGAAGATGATAATCAGAATCGCATCTTTGAGTTTTCCGCTGTGGCCGGGGGAGTTGTTGCCGGCGAAACCAGCGGTGTGGATGTCGGAGACGGAGTCCACCACAGTGCCAAGGTCAGTGACGCGGACGGCGGCTCCGGTCTGCTTGTTGTAGCCGACGATGATCGGAGCGAAGTCGGCGGCCTTGAAGATCTGATCGTTGTCGTCAACCTGCCAGCGATGCTGACCGTCACTGAAGCCGCCCTTGGGGCGGTTGGCGTTTGCGTTCGACAGGGCGGTGCGAACAGCCTCGAGTCCCACACCGTTGTTAGCGAGTTGCATGGGATTGAGCTCCACGCGGACCGCGGGCTGCGCGCTGCCGCCGACGAAGACCTGGCCTACACCCTGGATCTGCGCGATCTTCTGGGCGAGGATGGAGTCGGCCATGTCGTAGACCTGCGGCTTAGGAATGACGTCGGACGTCAGGGTGAGGATGAGGATGGGCGCATCGGCCGGATTGGCTTTGCGATAGCTCGGGTTTTGCGGCAGATACGACGGCAACTGGCTCCGCGCGGCGTTGATGGCTGCCTGGACATCGCGGGACGCGGCGTCGATGTCGCGGTTGAGATCGAACTGAAGGGTGACGCTGGCAGAACCAAGCGAACTGCTCGAGGTCATCTGGTTGACGCCGGCGATGCGGCCGAATTGGCGTTCCAGGGGTGTAGCGACGGCAGAGGCCATTGTTTCGGGGCTGGCGCCGGGAAGTCCCGCACCGACACCGATCACCGGAAAGTCCACGTCTGGCAGCGATGCAACGGGAAGGAGCGAATAGGCAACGGAACCGGCGAGCAAAAGGGCGACGCTCAACAGTGAGGTGGCAACGGGCCGCTTGATGAAGGGTGCGGAGATGTGCATGGTCGCCTGCCTCAGTCCGCCGAAGCCATGTGATGTTCAGGGCTAGTCTCAAGGTCGCGCGGCTTCAGACGCTGCGCCAGCCGGTCGAAGTAGAGATAAACCACGGGAGTGGTAAAGAGGGTAAGCACCTGCGAGAAGATAAGTCCGCCGACGATGCTGACACCGAGGGGCATGCGCAATTCGGCGCCTACGCCGCCACCGAGTGCGAGCGGTAGTCCGCCGAGAAGCGCCGCCAGGGTGGTCATGAGGATGGGCCTGAAACGCAGAAGACATGCCTGGAAGATGGCTTCTTCTGCCGATTTCCCCTCATCGCGTTCGGCCTGGAGCGCGAAGTCGATCATCATGATGGCGTTCTTCTGCACGATACCGATGAGCAGGATGATGCCAATCAGCGCAATGACGCTGAATTCCATCTGCGTAATCATGAGCGCGAGGAGCGCGCCGACGCCGGCCGAAGGCAAGGTGGAGATGATGGTGATGGGATGGATGTAGCTCTCGTAGAGCACGCCGAGCACGATGTAGACAGTGACCAGCGCCGCCAGGATAAGCAGCGGCTCGTTGGCCAGCGAGGTCTGAAAAGCCGCAGCCGTTCCCTGGAAGCTGGCATTGATGCTTGCGGGCATGCCGATCCGCTGCTCCACCGCATTGACCGCTTTAACGGCATCACCCAGTGCTTTGCCTGGAGCGAGATTGAAGCTGATGATCGTCGAGGGGAACTGGCCTTCGTGGCCGATGGCGAGTTGCGCTTTTGACTGCTCCCAGTGGGCAAGAGTGCTGAGGGGCACCTGGGTGCCATTGCTTGACTTCACGTAGAGATTGTTCAGGACAGTGGGATTGGCCTGGAAGTTCTGACCCACTTCCATCACCACGTGGTACTGGTTGAGCTGGGTGAAGATGGTGGAGATCTGGCGCTGGCCGAAGGCGTCGTAAAGCGTGTTGTCGACGTCGGCCATGGCGATGCCAAGGCGAGCCGCCGTATCGCGATCAACGACCAGCATTGCACCCAGGCCTTGATCCTGGAGGTCGCTCGCAACGTCGGTGACGGCTGATTCCTTGCTCAACTCCTGCACCATCTGGCGGGTTTTGGTGGCGAGCTCGACTGAGTTCGGATCTTCGAGGGAGTACTGAAACTCCGTCCGGCTGACGCGGTCTTCTACGCTCAGGTCCTGCAGCGGCTGCAGGAATAGCTGGATACCATTCACGTCGGCGACCTTGGGTTGGAGGCGGCGAATGACATCAGTGGCGGAAATCTTGCGCTGATCGAGCGGCTTGAGAGTGATCTGGATGCGGCCGGAGTTGAGCGTGGTGTTGGTGCCGTCGACTCCGATGAAGGACGAGACATTGTCGACGGCGGGGTCTTGCAGAACGATGTCGACGAGTTGTTGCTGCCGGAGCGCCATATTGGCGAAGCTGACGGATTCGGGTGCTTCGCTGATGCCGAGAATTACGCCGGTATCCTGCACAGGGAAGAAGCCCTTGGGGATCACGATGAACAGCAGAACGGTGGCGACAAAGGTGGAGATCGTGACCAGGAGGGTGATGAAGCGGTGCGCAAGCACCTTCTTCAATCCGCGACCATAGGACGCGATGATCGAATTGAAGACTTTCTCTGACCAGTAGTAAAAGCGAGTCTGTTTGGCGTGGGCCTTGTCCCGGAGGATCCGCGAACACATCATGGGCGTCAGGGTGAGAGAAACCACCGCAGAGACAAGGATGGTAGCCGCGAGGGTAATGGCGAACTCGCGAAAGAGGCGACCCACGACGTCGCTCATGAACAGGAGGGGGATGAGCACCGCGATCAGCGAGACGGTGAGCGACATGATGGTGAAGCCGATTTGCTCGCTGCCCTTGAGAGCGGCGCGCATCGGCGACTCGCCTTCTTCAATGAAGCGCGAGATATTCTCGATCATCACGATGGCGTCGTCGACTACGAAGCCGGTGGAAATGGTGAGCGCCATCAGGGTGAGATTGTTAAGACTGTAGCCCAGCAGGTACATCACGCCGAAGGTGCCGACAATGGAGAGCGGCACCGCGACCGATGGAATGATGGTGGCGGCCAGGTTGCGCAGGAAGAGAAAGATGACCAGGACGACCAGGGCCACGGTGAGCATCAGCTCGAATTCGACGTCTTTCACGGAGGCGCGGATGGTGGTGGTGCGGTCAGTGAGGACGTGAACCTGGACGTTGGCCGGTAGACTGGTCTGCAACTGCGGCAGAAGCTTGTTGATGCGATCGACGACGGCAATGATGTTCGCGCCGGGCTGGCGCTGCACATTGACGATGACGGCTGGCTGGCGATTCATCCAGGCAGCTTCCTGCGAGTTCTCTGCCGCGTCGATGACGGAAGCTACGTCGGAGGTGCGAACGGGAGCGCCGTTGCGGTAGGCAACGATGACGGGCAGGTAGTCGGCGCTGGAGATAAGCTGGTCGTTGTCGTTGATCGTGTAGGAGAGCCGCGATCCGTTCAGCGTGCCCTTTGCCTGGTCGACGTTGGCGGCGGCGAGGGCGGTGCGCAGATCTTCGAGGCTGAGATTGTAGGCAGCGAGCTGCGCAGGGTTAGCCTGCACACGGACTGAAGGCTTTTGTCCGCCAGCGATGGAGACAAGACCGACGCCGGTGACCTGGGAGATCTTCTGCGCGAGGTTGGTATCGGCGGCGTCTTCGATCTTGTCAAGAGGCAACGTCTCGGAGGTGAGCGCCAGCGTCATGATGGGCGCGTCGGCGGGGTTGACCTTGCTGTAGACGGGCGGGTTGGGCAGGTCAGCGGGAAGGAAGCTGTTGGCGGCATTGATGGCGGCCTGAACTTCCTGCTCGGCCACATCAATGTCTTCGTCGAGGTTGAATTCGAGGGTGATGACGGAGCCGCCACCAGAGCTGACCGAGGTCATCTGCTTGAGGCCGGGCATCTGACCGAACTGACGTTCGAGGGGCGCGGTGACAGACGAGGACATGACGTCAGGTCCAGCGCCCGGGTAAAAAGTGAGCACCTGAATGATGGGGTAGTCCACTTCAGGCAGCGCAGAAACAGGCAATTGCAGGTAAGCTACGCCTCCAGCGAGCATGATGGCCGCCATCAGCAGCGAGGTTGCGATGGGGCGCAGAATGAACGGCCGGGAGGGACTGAGACTCACTGCTGCCTCGGAGTGGAACCTGAATTCTGCTTATGCTGGCCGGTGAGGGATCCGGGCTGTTTGCCGGAAGCCGGCGCAGGCTGCCCCTGATGGGTGCCAGCAACGCTCACGGGCTGGCCCGGACGCAAGCGGTCGGCCCCGTCGATAACGATTTTTGTGCCGGGCTGGGGACCGTTGTCGAGGATGGTGTTCTGGCCTTCAGCGAGCGCCACCTTGACGGTCTGCATCTGCGCGACCTGACCGCCTTTGCCATCGTCGTTGACGACCCAGACAAAGAGCGAGCCGTTCAGGCCGGTCTGGATGGCGGCCGAAGGGACTACGAGGGCTTTGGGCCGATTTTCCAGGATCAGGTGGATGTTGACGAACTGGTTAGGAAAGAGGATGGAGTCCTTGTTATCAAAGACGGCTTTGAGTTTGTCGGTTCCGGTGGTGGTATCGATCTGGTTGTCGGCCGTGAGGAGATTGCCGGCGGTGAGCTGTTGCGTGTCGCTGCGATCATAGGCGTCGACGGGGATGCGCTTGTCTGTTTCGAGCCGCTTGAGCACCTGCGGCAACTGGTTCTCAGGCAGCGTGAAGTAGACGGCTATGGGCTTGAGCTGGTTGATAACCACGAGATTGGTTGAATTGGCGGAGATGATATTGCCGGGGTCGACGAGGCGCAGGCCAATTTTGCCATTGATGGGCGACTGGATATAGCACCAATTCAACTGCAACTGGGCGGTTTCGATGGCGGCATTGTCGGACTGGATGGCGCCCTCGTACTGGCCCTGCTGGGCCTGGTCGGCGTCAAGGGTTTCTTTGGAAACGACGCCGGCTGCGTAGAGGGCCTTGTAGCGGTTGAACTCGGCCTGGGCGTTCTTGAGGAGCGCCTGGTCATGGGCCAACGTGCCTTTGGCCTGGTCGAGGGCGGCCTGATACGGCTTGGGGTCGATCACCATGATGGTCTCGCCCTGTTTCACTTCCTGGCCTTCAGTGAACTTGACGGGGAGTAATTCGCCGCTGACACGTGCTTTGACCGTGACACTGAAATACGGGGTGACGGTACCGAGGCCGGTAAGGTAAATGGGCATTGGCTTCTGTTCGGCGGGAACGACCTGTACCGGCGCGGGACGCGAAAGCAGAGCGGCAGCCTGGTTGGCGGTATTGGCTGCGGTCTTTTGCTTGTTCTGATAGACGCGCCAAACGATAACACCTACAGCTGTGGCCAGAACCAGGTAGACGACAACCCGCACCCAGGTGTTTTTCTTCTCCGGCGGGGGTTGCGACTCGCTGGTTTTAGGCGAATAAGGCTCAGTGGCGTTTTGAATCGGCATGTGGTGGCTTCCCGTCAATCATGTGTAATTCGAGATAAAATCCCGTCGGCTTCTGCTCTTCGAACAGGCATGGTCGCGCAGTGTTTTTGCCGCGGCAACACTCCTCTTAGGGACGGTATTGGATTCTGAAAGGTTTCCTGCGGTCCGGTGTTTCCCGGCGTAAAAGACTCGTTTGCAGACGGCCAGCAGAGCAAGCAGACATTGTAGCGAACCGAAGGCAGGAATCGGCGATTAAGCGGGGCGAGAAGAACGGTTTGTCGGCGACAGGACCGCGCGGGCAAGACACCGCGGGCATGGCGAACACGATGCAGGCGTGCGGCGACAGCTTCAGGGACTCGAGACAAGGGGCATTAGAGCAACTCAAAAGAACTCGCATATTGAGATTCAGGCACGGGATAAATGAAGCCTGGGGGGGCCTAAGCCCGTCCTATGAAGTGTGCAGAAGAAAGCCCAGGCACGAGGCATGCTGCGCGTGACCGCGTGCCATCGTCTAACATTGACTTTTTGATTCATACCAGGGGAACGAGCGGCTGAACCCCGCTCAGACCCGGATTCCATTGAGCCGCTGTTTGCCTTGACCGGTTTGCCTGCGATGCCGCCGGCGACCTATCTCTCAATCGTCACGATGTTGACGGGCAAATCGCCTCAGGAGCGAGTACCAGCCCTATGATGTGGATTGTTCGGCTAGCGCTTAGGCGGCCGTACACGTTTGCTGTCTTTGCGCTCTTGATTTTGATTTTGGGCGCGTACAGCATTACGTCGATGCCCACGGATATTTTTCCGAATATCGACATTCCTGTTGTGACCGTGGTGTGGAGCTACACCGGGCTTTCAGCGCAGGAGATGTCGACGCGCATCATCTTCAACAGCGAGCGCGGCGTGACCACGACGGTCAGCGATGTCGAGCATATCGAGTCGCAGTCGCTGAATGGCATCGGCATCATCAAGATCTTCTTTCAGCCAAATGTGAATATAGGCAACGCAGTCGCAGAAGTGACTGCCATCAGCCAGGTGCAGCTGCGATCTCTTCCGCCGGGGACTACGCCGCCGTTCATCATTCAGTACAACGCGTCGAGCGTGCCGGTGCTGATGCTGGGACTCTCAGGAGAGGGTCTGAACGAGCAGCAGCTCTTCGACCTTGGGACGAACACGATTCGGACGCAGCTAGCGACGGTTGAAGGAGCGCAGACGCCCTTTCCCTATGGCGGAAAGCAGCGCCAGATCCAGGTGGATATCGATCCGCAGGCACTGCAGGCCAAGGGATTGTCGCCGGCCGATGTGGTGAACGCGGTCTCGGCGCAGAACCTGATTGTTCCCTCCGGCACGATGAAGATGGACCGGTTCGAGTATGCGATTGAGACGAACTCGGCGCCGTCGATCGTGGATCAGTTGAACGATCTCCCGATCAAGAATGCGAATGGCGCAATCATCTATGTGCGCGACGTGGCGCACGTGCGGGATGGCAGCCCACCGCAGACCAACGTCGTGCGCGTGGATGGCAAGCGGGCCATCATGATGAGCATCATGAAGACCGGGTCGGCCTCGACGCTGCAGATCATCAAGGATGTGCGCGGCATTGTGGATAGTCCCAGCGTGCGGGGTCAGTTGCCGCCGCAGATCCAGATCAATGCCCTTTCCGACCAGGGCATTTTTGTGCGCGGGGCCATCAGCGGGGTGGTGCGCGAGGCGATGATCGCGGCCTGCCTGACGGCTGTGATGATCCTGGTGTTTCTGGGAAGCTGGCGGTCGACGCTGATTATCGCGGTGTCGATTCCACTATCGATTTTGTGTTCGATCACCATGCTGGCGCTGCTGCACGAGACGATCAACATCATGACGCTGGGTGGGCTGGCACTGGCGGTCGGCATCCTGGTGGATGATGCGACCGTCGAGATCGAGAACATCAACCGCAACCTCGAACAGGGCAAGGAAATCGAGCAGGCGATTCTGGATGGCGCAGCGCAGATCGCCACGCCTGCCCTGGTTTCGACCTTGGCCATCTGTATCGTGTTTGTTCCGATGTTCCTGCTGAGCGGGGTGGCGCGCTACCTGTTTGTCCCGCTGGCAGAGGCTGTGGTGTTTGCCATGCTTGCCAGCTACCTGCTTTCGCGAACCGTTGTGCCGACGATGGCAAAGTACCTGTTGCATGAGCACGATGATGCACAGGCGGCGAGGAAGACGCACAGTCGCAATCCGTTTGTTCGCTTCCAGAGCGGATTTGAGGCCGGTTTCACGCGGTTCCGCAACGGATATGTGCGGCTGCTGACGCTGTGCGTTGATTTCGCCGGTGTGTTCCTGATCATCTTCGTGGTTTTCGCACTCGGCTCAGTGGCCCTGCTGGTGCCCTGGCTGGGGCAAGACTTCTTTCCCGCGGTCGATGCAGGGCAGTTCAAGATTCACGTGCGCGCCCGCACCGGTACCCGTATCGAAGAGACCACTGCATTGTGCGATCACATCGACGCCACGATTCGCCAGCATATCCCCGCGAACGAAATGGTAACGATTGTCGACAACATCGGTTTGCCTTACTCCGGGTTGAACCTTTCCTACTCGACCTCAGCGCCGATCGGGCCGGAGGATGCGGACATCCAGGTTCAGCTGACGCCTAAGCACCACCCGACGGACGAATATGTGCAGGATCTCCGCGGCGCGCTGGCGAGGGAATACCCGGGGGTGACGTTTTACGTGCTGCCCGTGGACATCGTGACCCAGATTCTGAATTTTGGACTTTCCGCGCCGATTGACATTCAAGTCGTAGGCCCGAATTTGTATGGCAACCGCGTGGTTGCGGAAAAGATGCTGAACGAGGTTCGATATGTGCCCGGAGCGACGGATGCGCGCATTCAGCAGCCCTTCGACTATCCGAACTTCACAGTAAATGTGGACCGGACGCGTGCGCAGGCCATCGGCTTTACGCAGCGAGATGTGGCGCAGAGCCTGCTTGTGGCAATGAGCGGCAGCTTCCAGACGACGCCGAGTTTCTATCTCGATCCGAAGAACGGCGTGAGTTATAACGTTGCGGTGCAGACGCCGCAATACAAGTTGGATTCGATGTCGGCGCTGGAGAGTCTGCCGGTGACACGTTCAGCAAGCGCAAGTAGTACAAGCGGAACAACGCCGGCCAATACGGGGTTGAGTTCCGCTCCGATGGAGACAAACGCGCCCGGCGCCTCGCAGCAGCCGGTGCAGGTGCTGGGTAATCTGGCGCAGTTCCAACCGGGTGCGGAACTCGGTACGGTAAGCCACTACGACGTGCAGCCGGTGCTCGACATTTACGCCAACGTCGAAGGGACCGACCTGGGAACCGTGACGCGGGAGATGGAGCGGATCAAGGCTAAGTACGAGAAACAGCTGCCGCGCGGGTCCCACATGATTCTTCGCGGACAAAGCGAGACGATGCAGGCGTCGTACATCGGCCTGCTGAGCGGCCTGGCATTCTCGATCCTGCTGGTGTACCTGCTGATCGTGGTGAACTTCCAGTCATGGCTCGATCCGTTTCTGATCATTTCGGCACTGCCCGCGGCGCTGGCCGGGATTGCGTGGTTCCTTTTCATGACGGGAACGCGGCTTAGTGTGCCGGCGCTAACAGGCGCGATCATGTGCATGGGCGTGGCGACTTCGAATTCGATCCTTATCGTGAGCTTTGCCCGCGAACAACTGGAAGAATTGGTGGGCGATGCGCGGCAGGCAGCGCTGAATGCGGGGTTTGTCAGATTGCGTCCGGTGCTGATGACGGCGCTGGCAATGATCCTGGGCATGATGCCGATGGCGCTGGGCCTGGGCGAAGGTGGAGAACAGAATGCGCCGCTGGGCCGGGCCGTGATCGGCGGACTATTGCTGGCGACGGTGGCCACCCTGTTCTTTGTGCCGGCATTTTTCTCGGTCGTGCATGGCTGGATCGAGAAGCGCAGCAGGTCAAAGCGGCACGAGACGCAGGCTGCAACTTTCGATGAGTTTGACTAGATAAACGGGTTTCCCGCGAGATTTCGGAGTAGCCATATGAGCGATACATCCAACCCGAGCCAGAAGCCGGTTCCTCACGAGGGACACGATACGCAGCATGCTCCGGTGCAGAAACCGATTGCGCCGGGATATGCCGTTACCGGACTGGTAATTGTGCTGCTGGTGTTTGCGGCGCTGGCGACGTTCGGAATTCTGAGCCGCATCCACCACAGCAGCGTGCTGGCAAAGGCGACCCAGGAAGCAGCCGCTCCCAGGGTGATTGCGCTGCCGCCTAAACAGGGATCCCCTGTCGACATGTTCATGCTGCCGGGCAATGTAACTGCCTATACCGATTCGCCGATTTACGCGCGCACGTCAGGTTACCTGACGAAGTGGTATTACGACATCGGCTCTCACGTAAAGAAGGGTGCGCTGCTGGCGGAAATTGCGACGCCGGAACTGGATCAGCAGCTGACGCAAGCAGAGGCCGACTTCGGAACAGCCGAAGCGAATGCAAAAAATGCGCATTCGCAGGCGCAACGCTACCAGGGACTGGTGGATTCGAATGCGGTTTCGCAACAGGACACGGAGACCTTCACGAACCAGGCTTCGGCAACGGCGTCGGCGGTGAAATCGGCGCAGGCCAACGTGGATCGGTTGAAGGAGCTGCAATCGTTCGAAAAGATCTATGCGCCGTTTGACGGGGTTATTACGGCGCGCTCGATCGATACCGGGCAGCTGATTGATACGGGAGCTGCGAAAGAGCTGTTTCACATGCAGGCGCTGAATACCCTGCGCATCTACACCAACGTTCCGCAGCTCTATACGACAAACATGAAGCGTGGTTCGAAGATCGATATTACGTTTCCTGAGTATCCGGGAAAAACTTTTCAGGGAACGCTGGTGCGGACTGCGGACGCGATCGACCCGACAAGTCGGACATTGCTGGTGGAAGTTGACGTGGACAATCGCAAGGAAGCGCTGCTGCCCGGGTCGCTGGCGCAGGTGCACTTCAAGGCGTCGTCTGTGCAGACGTTCATCATTCCGGTCTCGGCGATCATTTTTCGGCGCGAGGGAACGCAGGTGGGCACGGTAGGCAGCGACAATATTGCACACCTTGTTCCTGTGACGATCGGGCAGGATGATGGAGCAACCGTACAGATTGTGACTGGGCTGAAGGATGGGGACCGCGTGATCCAGGATCCACCGGACTCGCTGATAGAGGGAGAAAAGGTGAGCCCGGAGAATCCAGGCAACCAGGAAAAAGGCGGGCAGCCGGGACCAGGGGGCAAATAGCGATGGGTTCGGTTGCATTTCGAGGGGTTGTGGCTCCATCCAGGTACAGGAGGCGCGAGAGGCAGGCGCTGAACGAACGCTTGCTGGTCGGATGCCTGCTGGGACTGGTGGCTTTGCTGGCGGGGTGCAAGGTCGGGCCCAACTATCAACGCCCTGACACGCTGGCACCTCCGGATTACAAGGAGGGCGGATCGGCGGGTGCGGTTGTGCCACCAACGAATCCTGCCGGAGGTACATGGAAGCCAGCATCGCCTTCGGACGGCATGCTGCGCGGCAAGTGGTGGGAGGCTTACCAGGATCCGCAATTGAATGCGCTGGAAGAACAGATTGCTCCGCAGAACCAGAACCTGCGGGCAGCGTCGGAAGCGTATCTCTCAGCACGCGACCAGGTGCGGGTGGCGCGGGCAGATTTCTACCCGACGCTGTCGGTTACGCCGGCGGCGAGCCGCGACCAGGTATCGTCGCATCGGCCGCTGATCGTGAACAGCACGCAGACCGCTTACAGCGATTTTCAACTCGAAGGACAGGCGAGCTGGGAGCCGGATTTGTGGGGTCGAGTACGGCGGAACGTGGAAGCTGCGCACGAGAATGCCCAGGCCAGCGCAGCGGATTTGGCGAATGTGGACCTGAGCCTGCATGCGGAGCTGGCTCTGGACTACTTCGAATTGCGCGGGCTGGATTCGGACGCACGGCTGCTGACAAAGGCAGTGAGCGATTTTCAGAACCAGCTCGATCTGAATCAGAAGCTGGTAAAGGGTGGGTTGGCGACGGAGGTCGTGGTAGCGCAGGCCCTGACCCAGCTGGAAACTACGCGCGCGCAACTTGTGGATGTGAACGAGGCGCGGAATGAATTCGAACATGCGATCGCTACGCTGATCAACAAGGAGGCGCGCGATGTGTCGCTGGCCCCGACGCCGCTGGACCTTGCGCTGCCGAAGATTCCGGTGGGTGTCCCGTCGCAACTGATCGAGCGGCGGCCCGATATTGCAGCGGTTGAACGGCGCACGGCCGCAGCCAATGCGCAGATCGGGATCGCGATCAGTGCGTTCTATCCCAACGTGGTTCTCGGAGGCGGTGGAGGATTTGAGAGCACGAATGTCGGGACGTTGATCCAGGGGCCAAGCGCCTTATGGAGCCTGGGCGCCCAGGCAACCGAGTTGCTGTTCGATGCGGGTAAGCGGCACGCAATTACCGATCAGGCGAGGCACAACTACGAGGCGGAAGCATCGACGTATCGCGCCACCGTGCTGGGGGCATTCAACGAGGTCGAAGATCGGATGTCGGACCTGCGCGTGCTGGAAGAGGAATCTGTCACGGAACAGCGCGCCGTTGCAGCGGCGCAGCACTCACTGGACCTGTCGAACCAGCGTTACAAAGGGGGAGCGACGAGCTACCTGGAAGTACTGATCGCAGATAACACGCTGCTGACAAACCAGCGCACATCCACCGACCTGGTCACGCGCCAGTTTGCAGCGAGCGTGGGCCTTGTGCGAGCGCTCGGGGGCGGATGGGATGTGACACAGCTGCCTCATTAGCGCCTGCCGCACCGGCATGCTCTAGGCGGCGGCTGCCTCTTCGAGTTCGCGTTCGAGAAGCGAACAGCAATACCGGCTGAAATCGTAGGCTCCTGCCTGTGGCAGTTGTTGCGCGAGCTGGTGGCTTTTCTCCCAGGCAATTCGGGCTTGTTCCAAGTTGCCTTCGATCCAATGGAGGGCGCACTGGGCTCTCCAGTAATCCGCATTGAATCGTGTTGGCTTCTTCGCCTGCATGCGGTCCCACCAGAAGCGAGTCGCCTTGGGATCTCGGCGGATGAGGGCATTTCCAAACACAAATGCGGTGTGAAATTCGGCCGGGATGTTTGAAGCTGACTCGAGGCAGACCAGTTCCGCATGTGCGAGAACCTCGTCTGCTTCCTGATTGTTGCCGGCATCAATCGAATGGCTGAAGGCATAGAGCCACATCAGGAGAGCCTGCCGACCGTGGGCAATGCCGTTGGCTGCACTGCGGATAGATCCAATGTCGAAGTCCCGAGGCCGGAGCGATGAAACCAGGCTCGAGCCAATGTGCGCAATGGATAAATGGAATTCGGCAAACGCTCCTCCCGAGAGCAGTTGCAGAACGATAGCGCCGTCGGAGTAGCCTTGCGGAGTCCGGAAGGGGAGCAGGTTTGCGGCAGCCAGGCCAAGGCTCCAGGCGCCGAACAGGGCCATGAAGCCGGTGATCTGCGGCGGCAGCGCAACGCCTAAACCGACAACCAGGATCAGAGCCAGGGTTCCGGTAAAGATGTTGGCGAGCGCACCGGCAGACATCATGGTGAGAAATTGCCGCGGAAGCAGTTTTCCATCGCCGGGAATGAGGGCGGTTTCGCCATCGGCGAGGATCAGGCCTTTGGGTTTAAATTCAAACTCCCACTTTGCATCGCGAATGCGCCACTGGAACGGTCCAACAAAGAAGGCGCGCAGTTTCATGCCGCAGAACGAGCCGACGACCGCATGACCCATCTCGTGGATAGAGGTAATGGAGAGGAGAGCGACCAAGGTGAGAGCGAGGCGAGCCCAAGCGCTGTTAAGCGCTGTGATGTGGTGCGCGGTGAGCCATCCTTGCCACCAGAGGTAGGCGCCCATACTGAGGCCGAACGTCACGGCTTGCGCGATGCGGTTGACATGGCGGCTGGTGAAGTCGCCGGAGATCGCCGTTACTTCTTCAGTTTTCGCGGCACGATTAATCTTCAGGCGCTTGCTGAACGCTACGAAGCCCAGAACGCTCATGGCAACGAGGATTGTATTTGCTGCAACGAAGCGGTGCGCAAAGAAGCTGGGGATCAATGCCACGAAAAGATAGATGCCACTGGACGCAAGTCCGAGGGCGCGCGCCGAGCGCCGGGCCTTTATGCAGGTCCACCAGGACGAGCCAAAGACAGCGGCAGAAATAAGCATCAAGGCTGCCCAGGGGGCGAGGCGCAAGGACGAATGCGGGTGCTGCGGGGACGCGATCGCCGCGAGGGTCACAACAGCCAACCGAATGCATATGAGAGCAGTGAAGGCGTGAATCCACGAGAGATATTTTCTAAAACCGAGCACCTGAGGCTCTCTTTCCGGGGAAGTTTCAGACTACCGAGAGTCGAGAACGGAAAGAATGGCTCTTTCGGTAGGATCAGTAACGCTTTCGCACCGTTACGAAAGAGGGAACACCAATGTACCCGCATGCGTTGTGAGCGAGATCGAACGAGCGAGGGTGCCGGCTTGGTATATGGCTGCTTTTCGATTGTCGTGTGTTGCGCTATTCCATTCCACTCACGGTATCAATGCGCAGATGGGTGTAGGCGGCGGGTGGGATGTCGGTGAGGGGGAGCGACGGACCTTCCCAGAGGACGCGGGGCGAGCCCTGGCTGACGGAGTGAAGACCTTCGATGTGCAGCGCGTGCGGGCCGGCGCGCAGGCCGATGGAGCCGTGGTCGTAGCGCAAGGCATTGCCGGGTGATCCGCAGACCTGGGCGAAGGGCGGTCCGGTTTTTGCGATCTGAAGGCCATCGATGACGAGACGCGCGCCATCTCTCGCCATGAGGTGGAAGGTGTAACCACCGTCGGCGGGAATGTCAATGAAGCCGTCCCACGCATCTGCGTAGCGGGTGAAGCCCTGGGGATCGGCGTAGAGGCTGGTTGAGTCGCCTTTGAAGACCGGTGTCTGGGCGGAGAGATCGGGCAACTCAGTCCAGGTGCCGGCATAGATTTGCCAACGGAGGCCGGGAACGGTCGGTCCGGCGATGGGAAAGGGGTCATGCCACTTGGAGACGGCAACAACTCCCTGCGCAGACCAGTCCTGTTGATCGTGATCGTCCTCAGCCTTGAGCAAAACGCGGAAGCGGCCTGCGCCGTAGAAGCCGTCGAGCGCTGTGCCGAGGGCGTCGGGGAATTTGTGCTTTACGCGGCGGCCGCGCGCAGTGGTGCCGTCGCCGAAAAGCCAGGTGAAGGTTGCATGGGACGAAGGGTCCGCGGTGAAGGTGACGGACTCGCCGGGACCGAATACGGGAGGAATCACGGTAAAGTGCGCAACCGGACCGGAGGGCGAGGGGAATTTCGGCTGCGCGGCGCCGCCGGAGGTGACGAGTTGGAGTTCGGCGTCATTGGTGGCACGGTTCTGGTCGTACTTCACGTTGTCGAAGGTGACGCCTGAGACGTTGCCGGTGATCGTGGAGATGGCGAGCGGCGGCTGATCGAGGGCCCAGATGTTTTTGAAGAGAACGCCGTGCACAGAGGGCTCTTCGTGCTCGATCTGCACCAGCGAATACCAGTTGTCGAGCCAGAGATTTTCAAACGTGTAGCCAGAGTGGTCGCCCCTGGCGCCGTTGGCGCCCCAGAGTCCGAGAATGCCGAAGGTCTGGCCGCAGGCGCCGATGCCTCCGTGGAGAATGTCGGAGTCGCGGAGGGTGAAGTTGCGCGAGTTGAAGATCTTGCGCGGCCACGCGGCGCGTACGATGTTGGAGATGCTGGTGGAGAGCTCACTGTTTTCGACGGTGATGTTCTGGACGTCGCGGCCGGGACGCAGCATGTCGGCATCGGTGTAGCCGTCCCAGTTGCCTTGGAGGGCGAGGTCGTCATCCGATGCGCGGAGGAAGGAGTCGCGGACGAGAGCATCGCCGCCACCGAGCCAGTCCATGCCATCCTGGTTGGCGTTGCCGGGGTTGCCGCCGATAACGCGGAGGTCGTTGTAGACGAAGCCGCTAGTGTCTTTCATCTGGATCGACCAGGTGCGGGCGCGAACGACGCATGTGACGCCGTCGATTTCGACATTGTGGGCCTCGAGTGCCCCGATGCAATGCCAGTCGGGTTTCTGCATCCAGCCCTGGTCGGAGTTTGGATCCTGGGTGCCTTCGTAGATGATGGTGCCTCGCCCAAGCACCTTGACGCCGGTGACTTTCCAGAGATTGAGGCTGCCGTAGAAGTAAGAGCCCGGAGCGAGGTAGTAGGTCTCGCCGCTTTGGGGATTCAGGCTCTGGTGATATACGCCGGGCGCGAGAACGTGAACCGAGGGGCTGGCAGTCGGTGGCGGTGCAGGAGGTTCACCCGCAAAGACGAACAGCATGGTTGCGTGATTCAGAAAGTCGCCGGGTCGGGAGATGGAGAGCTTCTGCGGGCCGGCGATCTTGAAGCGAATGGTCTGGCCGTCGCGCACGGGGCGGATGCCGAGCCGCCACGGCTCGATGTCCACACCTTTATCCCAAAAACCGGGTTCATTGGCGGTGATGGCAATGGTGACGGGGCCGGTTACGTCGAAATTGACGAAGTCATAGCTGGCGGCGGCGTGGGCAACATCGACAGGCTGGTTGTTGACCGTAACGGTGAAGGCGGTGGAGCGCAGTTCCGGCGGAACGGGGACAGGCTGAACGCGCGGAGCGGCGAAGACTACGCCTGGGAGCGTGAGCACAGTCGCCAGGAGCACACCAAGAGCACGCAAGAAGCAAGAACCTGAAGAGAAGTGAAGTCCAGTCCACTGTAGCACTGCGGCTGCTGATGCCGGAGTAACGACAGTCACGGGATCAATTCATTTGATGGGTCGGGTATAATTCGGGTCGCAAACAAAAAGTCCTCTGCGTTTGCGTTCGATTGCACTTCAGACTCTCGCGATTTCCTCTCCAACGCGTTCGATTGCAAGCAAGACTCTCTTCCCAAAGGAGAAGTCATGTTCCAGCGTGCAGTACTTCGAGACAGGCAACATTCAATTTTGTTCGTTCTGGTTTGGGGATTGATCCCTGCGGTTGCGATTTCAGCACCGGCCGCAAGCCGTTCGAATGTGACGATCGATCGTTCGGTCACGATTGTGGAGAGCGCGGAAGAACCGGGGCCGGTGCGTCGCGCCACGGATGACCTCTTGCGCGATTTCGGCAAGGTGCTTGGGGAGACACCGAGCCTTGCAAATCACATGGAGGGGTCGGGACAAGTGGCAATCCTGATCTCGGGACCACAGCGGCCGTATGCGGGGATCAAATGCGTGGAGCCGACGGGTGGAGCAGAGTCGTTTGCTTTTTCGATCGTGCACCTCGCGGGGCGGGGACAGGTGCGGGATGTGATCTGCCTGGCGGGCGCGGATATGCGTGGGACAATCTACGCGATCTACCAGTTCTCGCAGAAGGTGCTGGGCGTCGACCCGATGTATCTGTGGACGGACAAGGAGCCGGAGAAGCACAGCTCGATTACGCTGCAGGCGGATTTCGCAAAGACTTATCCGAAGCCGGTGTTCCGGTATCGCGGGTTCTTTCCCAATGATGAAGACCTGCTGACGGGATGGATTCCGGCGGCGAAGGGTGAACACACCGGCATCTCGCTGAAGGTGTGGGACAACATCTTCGAGACGACGCTGCGGCTGAAGGGAAACATGATTGTGCCGGGAACATGGATCTTTCCGGATGATGCGCAGGTGGAAGCGGCGGCGAAGCGTGGCCTGATCGTGAATCAGCATCATGCGATCCCGCTGGGCGTGAATGTGGCGCGATGGCCGAAGGACGTGCCGTACAACTTCTCGACGCATCCGGAGATTCTGGAGCGGGCGTGGACCAACGCGGTCGCAACGTACAAGCCGGATGAGGAGATTCTTTGGAGCGTGGGGCTGCGCGGATTGTCGGACTCGAGCTATGCATCGCTTGATCCGAGCGTGCGCGACAACGATCCTCTGCTGGGCAAGCGCATCAGCGACGCCATTGCGGAGCAGATGAAGATTGTGCGCGCGAAATATCCAAAGGCGGAGTTTGTTACAGATTTGTGGCAAGAGGGCGCGCGGCTCATGCAGAAGGGCCTTATTCAGATTCCGCCCGAGGTCACGCTGGTTTGGGCCGATACCGGCTACGGCGACATGCAGGATGGCGGAAAGGTGGCACTGGGACAAGGCGCTTATTTTCACGTGGCGATGATGAACGGAAATGCTAACCAGCTTTCGGAGATGGTGCCGGTGGCGGTAATCCAGGAGGAGATGGGGCGGTACATCAAGGCCGGCGCGACATCGTACATCCTTGTGAACACGAGCGACATTCGGCCCGTCGCAATGACGACGCGGGCGCTGATGGATGTGGCGTGGGGAGGGGTGCCGGCGCAGGGCGCGGATGCAAAAGGTTCGGATGCGGATGGGGCGTTCTATCGCAGTTGGGCTGCGGAAGAGTTTGGTGCAAAGTCGGCGGATGCGGTGGCCGGTGTGTATAAGGAGTACTTTGCGGCGCCTTCGTTGCGGAGTTCGTTCCCTTCACCGGGGCTGACGTCGGCGGGGAATGCGCCGCCCGCGCCGCCTCGGTTGAGCAACGTTCCGCGGGAGGAGGGCGACCAGCATTACCACTCGGAGATGCGGCTGCTGCTGCTGGATCGGCTGAGCGAACACCAGGTGGCGGTGGTACCGAGCCAGTCGCCGAAGTGGACGGCACCGCGGTTGATGCCGGAAATGAGCGCGGAACAGCGGGCCGCGCTGCTGGAGCGGGACATTCGCGAGTGCGAAGAGGCGCAGCCGCGATGGGATGCAGTCTGGCAGCATGCGGTGGCGGCGAAGGAACTCGTGGATCCGGATCGGCGCGATTATTACCTGGCGGCGGTGCTGACCATGATCGCGATCAACCGCGAGAGCAATCGGGCATTGCTGCTGGTGGCGCAGGCTTTGCAGGATGATGCTGCGGGCGACGCGGAGAAAGCGCGGAACGAGGTCGGTGAGGCGCTGCAGGCGCTCGATGCTATGCAGGCTTCGATGGCTGCGGCGGAATACGGCAAATGGAAAAACTGGTATCGCGGCGACTGGCTGACGGGCGTGTATCGGACGCGCGAGCTTGTGCAGGCGTACGCCGATCACTTGAAGGATCCGATGGCGAAACTGCCGGCGCCAGTGTCGTGGAGCGGATGGGAGGCCTACTTCCACATCATGGAGTATGAGGGCGACCGATCGGTGGATGTGCATTGAAGAACAGCAGTCTTCAGTGGTCAGTGGTCAGTGGTCAGTGGACAGTGGACAGGGGACAGGGGACAGTGAATCGGGACCAAGAGAACAGGGGAGCGGTGGTCTTTATTCGGGCATCGTGCACTGATCGGAACGCTCTTCACAGGCACCCCTATTATCCGGCCTCTTTGGGTAAGTTCCATTTTTTCATAAGATTACCGAGAGGGGTAGCGCTGAGGATCTGTGTCGATTTGGGTTAGCTGTAGAGGTTTCTGCGGATTGGAGTTAGCCGCCAACCGGCGGCCAGTTCTCAGAGATTGGGGCCCAAGGAACGACTTGAAGCTGCACGGATGCAGCCCTTCTCTGGAGAGATCTCGATTCAAGTTCATTGTGCGCCAAAGCCTCGAAATTACCTGCAAAACGTGGGGAAGTTTTTGGCCATTTTAATCAAGGGGTTAGCGGGAATTTTCGCGGGGTGGGGTTGACATCAAAACATGGAGGATCCTGCGAAGGGTCAGTAAAAGCCGCGACGAATGGGACGCAGCGTCCCATCTTTTCGAAAGGCTGAAGAGCGCAGAGGCGGTGAGGCATGACCGACGGCAACAAAAAAGCTCACCTCGCGGCGAGCTCTCTTGCCTGCTTAAACTTTCCAACACTTACACAACACATGCACTGAAATCACTCTAGAACAGGGGCCCAAAGGGGTGATGGATTTTTCGGAGATTTGAGCGGGGAGACCGGTTACGAAAGGAATGAGATCGCCGGCGATGTGCGGCTTTGCGGCCGGACTGGAAACCCACTCGCGGTGAAGCGCGATGAATGGGGCACAGACTCCCCACGCGTCCCGATGGCGGCTATGCGCCGGGGGACAGCTTCGCCTGCCAGCGTTGCGAGACGCGCAGGGACGTGCGGATCACGAACGTGGTCGCCAGCAACGTAAGGCTGCCCGCTGTAAGCATCAGTGGGATATACCACATGCCCAGAACTTCATGGGCGGGCGGCTCTGGAATATAGAACTGTGTCCCACTCGCGATCATGCGACCACCCTGAAACCACATGCCGGTGTGGGCGGGAAAAATCGGCTTGATCATCCCGGAGAGCACCATGCCGCTACCCATGACGTAGCCGAACAGCCCGACAAGAAAGACAACCACACCGAAAACGCCTTTGGTCGCTAGCCTGAGAGACCCGCGCATGAGTTTGAGAGGCGAGATGCTGCGACTGGCCTGGCGAATGAGCAGGCCATCGCGGTATTGGGCGGCCAGATCCTCAGCGGAGCCGAGCCTCGCGAGAATGGTCTGCACACTGACTCCGCCTTCTTCAGCCGAGTCCCGAATGTGCGCGCTGATTTCCCGGACGATTTCGTCGCGCTCGCTCAGCGTCATAGGTCCGAGATCGGTGCGGAGAGAGGCCAGATAGGTGTCGATCTGCACGGTGTCACCATGCATGGTGTCGATCATCGCGATAACTCCATCGTTTCCGCGGCGCGGATGTTTGATTGATCTTTGGCCTGGTGGTTAAGGACGGGCTCCAGAAGCTGGCTGAGCCCTCCCGCAAAATTAGCCCATGCTTCGGCCATTTGCCGGAGGCGGGTTCGGCCGGGTTCTGTCAGGGCGTAGTACTTGCGGGGGTGGCCAGCCTCCGCCTCGACCCAATCGGAAGTGAGCATGCCCTCGGCTTTGAGCCTGTTGAGGATGGGGTAGATGGTCCCCTCGGCCAAAACGAGCCGCGAGTGGCTCTCAAGAAAGCGAATGATTTCAAGGCCATACAGGCGCCCGTTCCAAAGGCTGGCGAGTGCGGCCATCTCCAGGGCCCCTTTGCGGAGCTGCGCCTCCCAGCGGTCGGGCGACTCTCCTTCGACGGGCTGCGCTCTTAGCTTCATCATTGCCACATACCTTGTATAGCAAGGTATCGTGCTATAGCTTAATTGTCAAGCGAAAATGTAATTGGCTCGGGGCGGCTGTCAAAAGACTCATTCAATGGCCGAACGGCCATTCAATAGGGCAGTTCCAAAAATCGTGGGGGGGGGGAGCAGGCTTGGCAGAATCGCTAACCAGAGCGTCGAGCTGTTTACTGGTTCGTAATTGACGAGTCGGCGGTCATTCGCCCGCTGGCCCTTGAGAGCGTAGCCGAACGTCAGGCCGCTTCAGAATTGTTCTGCTGGCGATTCGGCGGAAGTTCTAGGTTGGAGCCTGCGCTTCCTGAGGTACGGGAGGCTGAAGAGGAGGATACCAAGAATTCCGAATGGCATGTAAGGAAATGGCTCGTCACCCTTGAACCACCAGACGGCGCGCCAATACCCGAAAGGGAGAAACACAAGATGCGGCACGACCACAAGACAGTTGGCTGCGATTGCCCATTTGTGACGCCGACTTTCCGCGGAAAAACATCCACCATGCTATGCCGAAGACAGCTGCGTACGGTGCGCCAAACGCAAAGTCGGACGGGATTCCAGAATGCTTTACGATAGCTCTCAATCCTTCAATGCCGAGCCAATAGACCGAAAAGCAGGCATTAGCAAAGAATGCCCAACCGTAAATACTTCTTCCGATATCGAGCGCCAAGTGTGCGACTGACCGGAGGTGGGTTCTCCATCAATCAGCATTTCATCTTTCTGTGGAGTGAGCTTCTCCCGGTGATGCGGGACGCTGAAGGCGACGATGCCAAGCATTCCAAAAGGCATGAAGGGAAGCCAACCCTTTTGATTATCCCAAAAAACCTGCCATGCGCCAATTGCGAGGAAAGGGAGAAATGGAGCGGCCATCAAGCAGCTTGCGGCAATCCCCCACACCTTCGATGAGCGTTTGTGTCGAAAGATAGTCCACCATGCAATGACGAAGATGACCGTGTAGAAAGAAAGTGCTGCAACTGCGGCGATATTTCCTTTCTCAATCGAGTGCTTTTGCATCAATTCGCGAATCGTTGAAGCAAGCGCGCTGATGGAAGCAAAAGCCAGGAAAGCAAAGAACCAGCAGTACACGGCCCGGCACAGTCGTAGGAACTGGCTCAAGGAGAAAAGGATGAACCTTTGGATCCCAGTCACCATACATTCCCTCCTCGCTCATCGATGAGCTGGCTGTCAGACGATGGGCGGCACTACTCTTCGGCAACGGTGTGATTCTCGATAGTCTATCGCTTCAGGAGTTTATTTAACAGGTTGTTCGTCGTTATGGCCGGACACTGGAGTTTGGGTCCAATTCTCGCATGGCCTGGTTCTGTCATTTTGTTCCGAGCGAGTGGTGGGCTACTCGTCAGTAACAAACTAATCAACAGAGAACCTATTCTATCCATAATTTCGATCCGGCTTGATCAGATGCCTTCGCCCATGGAGACGTATTCGGCGAGCTGGTTGAGTTCCTGGCGGTAGGCGGTGCGCTCGGCTTCTTCGGTGGCGAAGGGTTCGACGCGGCGGACGTGGGCGCCGAGTTTGTCTTCGAGCTCTTCAACGCGGGCGGAGAGGGCGATGAGGGCGTCGGAGAGCGGATCTTTGACGTCATGGGGATCGGTGATGAGGACGCGCTGTCCGTTGCGATAGACGATGTGGGCGGGCACGCCGACGACGGTGGAGTTGGGCGGGACATCGGAGAGAACGACGGAGCCGGCGCCGACGCGGGAGTTCTGGCCGATGGTGATGTTGCCAAGGACATTGGAGTTGTTGCCGACGAAGACGCCATCGCAAAGAGTGGGGTGGCGCTTGCCGTGTCCCTTACCGGTGCCGCCGAGGGTGACGCCCTGGTAGAGGGTGACATCACTTCCGACAATCGCTGTTTCGCCAATGACGACGCCGGTGGCGTGGTCGATGAAGAGGCGACGCCCGAGCAGCGCGCCTGGATGGATGTCGACTCCGGTGAAGAAGCGGGCGAACTGCGAAAGAACACGTGCGGGTAGACGGAGCTTCATCCGCCAGAGCCGGTGCGAAACGCGGTGATACCAGACGGCCCACAAACCCGGATAGCAAAGCATGACCTCAAGCCAGGAGCGCGCAGCGGGGTCGCGTTCGAGGACTGATCGAACATCTTCGCGCATGCGGGCAAACATGGACAGGGGCCTTTCGCTATTTCGTTATAGCGTAACTGTCTGTGTGGGCAATGCCAGCACTTCCTGCCGGAGCGAATCAAACAGGACGCTGGAAAGATAACGCTCGCCGAAGCTGGGCAGAATGACCACGATGAGTTTGCCCGCGTTCTCAGGGCGCGCGGCCACCTTGAGCGCGGCGACAACGGCGGCGCCGGAACTGATGCCGACGAAGAGGCCTTCTTCGAGCGGGAGGCGGCGGGCCATGGCGATGGACTCGTCGTTGGTGACCTGGATGACTTCGTCGATGAGCCTGGTGTCGAGGATGCTAGGGATGAATCCGGCGCCGATGCCCTGGATTTTGTGCGGGCCGGGCTTGCCGCCGGAAAGGACCGGACTGTCGGTGGGCTCGACCGCGATGGCTTTAAATTCGGGTTTGCGCTCCTTGATGTAGGTAGCCACGCCGGTAAGGGTGCCGCCCGTGCCTACGCCGGAGATGAGGAAGTCGACTTTGCCGTCGGTGTCTTCCCAGATCTCAGGGCCGGTGGTCCAGACATGAATCGCGGGGTTGGCGGGATTGTCGAATTGCTGGAGGATGTAGCCATTGGGGGTATTGGCGAGGATCTCGTTGGCTTTGGCGATGGCGCCTTTCATTCCATTGGGGCCGGGAGTGAGCACGATTTCCGCTCCGAAGGCGCGAAGGAGAACGCGGCGCTCGGTGCTCATGGTCTCGGGCATGGTGAGAATGAGCTTGTAGCCTTTGACGGCAGCGACGAATGCGAGGGCGATGCCGGTGTTGCCGCTGGTTGGTTCGATGAGAATGGTTTTGCCGGGGGTGATTTTGCCCCTTCTCTCGGCGTCTTCGATCATGGCGTTGCCGATGCGGTCTTTCACGCTGGAGAGCGGGTTCTGGCTTTCGAGCTTGGCCACGACGGTGGCGGGGAGTCCCGCGGATACGCGGTTGAGCCGCACAAGGGGAGTCTTTCCAATCAATTCAGTCACGTTTGCAGCAATTCGCGCCATGCAAAATCTCCTTCGACGGGGTACACATACACAGTCGGGCATTGATCGAGGTGAGTGTAATGGTGTTGCGCCGCAGCGGGATCAGGCGAGGAGAGTTGTGCGCAAGCGGAGCGAGCGAATGCATCGCAGCAGACACCAAATGGGCGTTAGCGACATCGACGCATGAAGATAGCGTAGACCTGCGGGCTGAAGTATGGCAAGCCAGCTCTACTGGCTGGCTTGCTTTGGTTGTTGTGGAAACAGCTCGAGGTTCTGGCTCTTCCAGACCATGGCGGAATGAATGCGGTTGTAGCCGCTGGGGTGATCGTAGAAAAGAAATTCCTCGATGGGGCCGGGGCGCATTTTGCGGTATTCGCCAAGGTGAATGGCGGCCTGGGCAAAGCCGTCGGGCTGGCGGGAGGCGTTGAGACCGAACATGTCGGCTTCCTTCTCCTGCACGCGCGTGAACGTGTTGTTGATGGGGGTCGACACGAAGGACAGGATGGAAACCAGGAGGAGGACAAGCGGAACGACTGCCGGATCGCTGATGGAATGGATCTGCCAGCGCTCGCCCCAGCGGCTGAGGGCCCACTTGATGCCCCAGAAGAAATAGGCGAACGAGAGAACAATCACGATCAGGAAGAACATCAGGGACTTGGGGATGTGATTCATTACGTAATGGCCCATCTCGTGACCCATGACAGCCTGAATTTCTTCCGGAGAGCCGCGCCGAATCAGGTTGTCGTTGAGGGTGATGCGCATGGTGTTGCCGAATCCGCTGACGTTGGCGCTCATGCGGGTGGTCTGGCGGCTGGCGTCGATTTGCCAGACATCGTTGGTGGGGATTCCGTTGGCGTGGGCCATGCGCAGAATGGGCGTCGTGATCTTCGGATCGGCGAGTTTCTTGGGCGTGTTGAAGATGGGCTGAAGAAAGACCGGGCCGATGGCGATGAGGATCGTCATCAAGCCCATCGATGCGGCGGCGCCCCATATCCACCAGGTATTCGGGAATTTTCGGACAATGGCGAAGAGAAGCACCATCGCGATTGAACTGATGACTAATGACACGAGGAGAGACTTAAACTCGTCGCCCATCCACGGGCCGAAGGTCTGCGTCGCCATGCCGTACTTATGCTCGCGCACGTAATTCTCGTAGTACTCGAGGGGAAAGCCGAGAACGGCGGCGGCAAGGGTGTAGAGGACCGCATACGGAATCGGCTGCAGCCAGCGGAAGCGGGTGACGCGCACGGCTGCATCGCGCATGCGGGCCGACCAGCGGAGATTGAGCAACAGCAAACAAATTACGGCGCCATAGAGGAAATCCCAGAGGATGAGCCAGTAACCGCCCTCAAAATAGGCGTTGGAGCGGGCGACGGCTGCGGGCGGCATCAGGGACATATAGGCTTCGGTGGCTGCGCCAACGTCGAATTGCTGTGAGGGCTGAGCGGCGGCGGGGACCTTGGTGATGTCGACGGTGGGCTGAACGGCGGGCTGGGCCGATGCGGATAGGGCGGCGACGGCGAACAGCGCCGAGACGAAAAACTTGAAGAAGAACCTGGACATGCGAGACCTTTCTTGCGGCTGCGGGCGCGTGCGGGGCACTGCGCGATTGAGTTTTACCCTGGGTACCTGGTCGTTTACGCGGTCGGTTCGGCAATGGTTCCACTTTCGAGCAGTTTCGGAATACTCGTAGACCTTTAAGAGCGGCGAAGGTGGCTTTTCCCTTTGCGAGAAAGCCATTTTGCTTCGTGGCTTCGGAAAGACCAGTTCCGAAAGTGCTGTAGCGCCGTTATATCCTTAACGAAGAACACAGGTTCGCGGTTAACGCGCCGGCGAAACAGTCAGGACCCTGAAAATCATCATGAGCACGCACAATATTGCCGTACATCTACCCGACGGAAGCATACGCGAAGTTCCAGCGGGCACAACGCCTCTCGACATTGCCAATTCGATTTCGCCGCGGCTGGCAGCGGCCTCGGTTGTTGCACGGCTGAGCCCGGTGACTACGGAGACGAACGCAAAGGCGGCCGCAGAGGGCGAGTCGGAGGCTGCGATGTATGCAGCGGAGGATGCGTCGGCAACGCGACTGGTGGACCTTGCGACTCCATTGAACGCGGATACGAAGCTCGAGCTGGTGAAGGAGAACGATCCTGACGCACTGAAGGTGGTGAGGCACTCGGCGGCGCACGTGCTGGCGACGGCGGTGCTGGAGCTGTTTCCGGAGACGAAGCTGGGACATGGGCCGGCGACAGATGCGGGATTCTTCTACGACTTTTACCGGGATAAGCCGTTTACGCCAGAGGACCTGGCGGCAATCGAAAAGAAGATGGCTGAAGTGGTCGCGCGCGACGAGAAGTTTGTGCGTGAGTATGAACCGCGAGAGCAGGCGCTGGCGGAGTTTGAAAAAGACGGCGACTTCATGAAGACGCACTTCGTCACGAAATTCACTGAGCCGGGATCGCAAGTAAGTTTTTATCGCAACGGTACGTTTGTGGACTTCTGCCGCGGGCCGCATGTGCCTTCGACAGGGCGCGTGAAGGCGGTGAAGGTAACGACGTTGGCGGGCGCGTACTGGCTGGGCGACGAGAAGAATCCTCAGCTCCAGCGCGTGTATGGCACGGCGTTTTTCTCGCAGAAGGATATGGATGCACACTTCGCGCGGCTGGAAGAGGCGGCGAAGCGCGACCATCGCGTGCTGGGCAAGCAGCTTGATCTGTTCAGTATTCAGGAGCTGGCGGGGCCCGGTCTCGTCTTCTGGCATCCCAAGGGCGGCATCGTTCGCAAGGTGATGGAAGACTGGATGCGCGAGGAGTGCCTGCGCCGCGGCTATCTTTTGGTTTTCACACCGCACGTGATGCGCCGGGAGCTGTGGAAAGTCAGCGGGCACGAGGGCTACTACTCCGGGAACATGTACACGCCGATGGAATTGGATGATGCCGAATACAGGCTGAAGCCGATGAACTGCCCGGGGCACATTCTGATCTACAAAAATTCGCCGAAGAGTTATCGCGACCTGCCGCAGCGCTATGCGGAATTGGGGAACGTGTATCGCTACGAGCGCTCAGGCACGATGCACGGCCTCTTGCGCGTGCGCGGCTTTACGCAGGACGATGCGCACATCTTCTGCATGCCGAGCCAGATTGAGAGCGAGGTCGAGGCGTGTATCGACTTCGCCGAGACAGTTCTGAAGACGTTTGGATTTAACGAATTCAAAGTTGAGCTTTCGACGTGGGATCCGAAGGACCGCGCGAACTACACGGGCTCGGATGAGAACTGGAATCTTGCCATCGGCTCGCTTGATCGGGTGCTGAAGGCGAAGGGCATTCCGTACAAGACCATTCCCGGTGAGGCCGCGTTTTACGGGCCAAAGATCGATATCAAGCTCGTGGATGTGTTGGGGCGGTTGTGGCAGTTGTCGACGGTGCAATTCGATTTCACTCTTCCGGCGCGGTTCGGGCTGGAGTATGTAGGTGAAGACGGTGAACGCCATCAGCCGGTGATGGTGCACCGCGCGCTGTTCGGGTCGGTGGAGCGATTTTTTGGCGTGCTGATCGAGCACTATGCGGGAGCGTTCCCGTTCTGGCTGGCACCCGTGCAGATCGGGCTCGTGCCGATCAGCGAGCGGCATGTAGCGTATGCGGAGAAGGTGGAAACGGAGTTGAAGGCCGCGGGCTTCCGGGTGGAGACGGATGCCCGCAACGAGAAGATGAATGCGAAGATTCGCGACTTGGCCAACCTGAAGATTCCGTACATTCTTGTCTTCGGCGACAAGGAAGAGGGCGCGGGTGCGGTGAGCGTTAGAACGCGCGGCAAGGGCGACCAGGGATCGATGCCGCTGAGCGAGTTTATCGCAAAGGCGAGGGGACTCGCGGAGAGCAAGTCGACGGAGCTGTAAAGTGGTACGTTCCGCATGACGGTCGGATCATGCTGATGGCGAGAGAGAACTGCAACTGCAGGTTCCTCCGCTCCCTGCGGTCGGTCGGAATGACACAGTGGTGCATGAGTGGCCGCCGTCTCAAGATCTCGGCACTGAAGCTCCCGATCTGGTCCGGCGAGCCTTCAAGGCTTCAATGGCTCGAGAAGCGGTGCGATGGGTTCTGCGCCTTCAAGCGATGGCAGAAAGTGCGGCGTGATCTTGACCTTGGCCGCCTGTTCGTACGCAAATCCGTAGCCGAGCAATCGTGCTTCGCTCCATGCTGACCCGATGATTGAAAGGCCGACCGGCAGGCCCATTACGGTTCCCATGGGTACGGTTAGGTGCGGATAGCCAGCAACCGCTGCAAGCCCACCCGCTCCGCCACCAGCAATCTGATCGCCGTTTGCCACATCGATTTTCCATGCCGGAGCTACCGTCGGGCACACCAGTGCATCGAGTTCATCCTTGAAGAGCATCGCGTCGATCCCGTCGCGGCCTGCGATTCGTAATGACGTTCCGCGCGCAGTTTTATACGCTGCATCGTCCAGTCCTTTTGTCGCTTCGGCCTTGACGAAAGTGTCCTGTCCGAACAGGGCGAGTTCGCGATCAGCGTGGGCACTATCGAAGACAATGACATCCGCGAGAGTACGAGACTTGACGGCCGAGGGTGTTGAAGCAAGGTAGGCGTTCAAATCTGTTTTCAATTCGGTGTTGAGTACCAGCGCTTCTGCCTCCCCGATCTTGTCGCGGTCCTTCAAATCCGTAATGTCAACAAGGATTGCGCCCTGCGCCCTTAGCACCGCCAGCGCTCGCTCGAATACCTTATCTGTCTCTGCCGACCAGCCAGTGGCAAAACGCAGCACGCCAATGCGCGCGCCCTTCAGCGCATCCGGCCTCAATGCGACTGAATAATCCGATACGTGTGCATCCGCATTCCTGGTGGCCGGATCATCTGGATCCGAGCCTGCAATCGCACCCAGCACGCGAGCGGCGGTCGTCACATCTACCGCAATAGGCCCAGCGGTGTCCTGGCTATGGCTGATAGGAACGATTCGCGTGCGACTGACAAGTCCCACTGTGGGCTTTAGACCGACAACCCCGTTCACCGCTGCTGGACAGGTAATGGACCCGTCTGTTTCTGTGCCGATTGCGGCCTTCACTTCGCCGGCTGCCACCGCGGCGGCACTGCCTGACGAAGAGCCACATGGATCGCGATCGAGCGCGTAGGGATTGCGCGTCTGGCCGCCCACCGCGCTCCATCCTGAGATCGAGGAACTCGATCGAATGTTTGCCCATTCCGAAAGATTCGTCTTGCCGAGAATTACCGCGTCTGCTGCACGCAGCCGCTTTACCAGCGGTGCGTCTCGATGGGTGATATTTTCAAGCAGCGCCATACTCCCTGCAGTCGTTGGAAGGGGGCCATCAGCCTCGATATTGTCCTTGAGCAGGACGGCGTAGCCGTAGAGCGGTCCGTGCGACCCGAGGCGCTGGTCGATTGCCCGGGCCTGATCCAGGGCAGTGGGATCGAGAGCTATGACAGCGTGGATCTGCGGATCGATCGCCTTGATCTTTGCAATCGCCTTGGTCGTCGCTGATTCTGCTGTTTGAGCCGCACTCTGACCGGCAGCAAAAGCTACTGCCATCAGCGAAGCGGCCACACACCAGCCGATGGCTCCTCGAATTCCATTCTTTGTTTTTCGCATAATGCCTGCAAGAATACGCAGTCCCTGCATCCGACAGCAAGAGTCGTCCCCAACGTTTTTTCTGCGCAGGTGACACTGAGCGCAATTGTTCGCAACAACATGGCCCTGAACCAATCAGCCCAGGCTGGTCCAGTCGAGGACGACTTTGCCGGTGTCGCCAGAGATCATGGCGGCGAAGCCTTTTTCGAAGTCGCTGTACGCGTAGCGATGGGTGATGACGGGGGCGATGTCGAGGCCTGAGTCGAGCATTACCGACATCTTGTACCAGGTCTCGTACATTTCGCGGCCATAGATTCCCTTAATCGTGATCATGTTGAAAATCACGGGACGCCAGTCCATGGGAATGCTCTTGGAGGGGATGCCGAGTGCGGCGATTTTGCCGCCGTGACTCATGTTGGCGATCATGTCGCTCAGAGCCTGCGGGTTGCCGGACATCTCAAGGCCCACGTCGAATCCTTCCGTCATCTTGAGCTGTTTTTGCACTTCGCTGAGCGGAGTTTCGGTGGGGTTGACGGCGAGGGTGGCTCCCATCTTGCGTGCGAGATCGAGACGGAAGGGATTGAGATCGGTGATGACAACGTGGCGCGCCCCGGCGTGTCGCACAACAGGAATGGCCATGATGCCGATGGGGCCGGCACCGGTGATGAGCACGTCTTCGCCGAGCACGGGGAATGACAGGGCAGTGTGAACGGCGTTGCCGAAGGGGTCGAAGATGGCGGCGACTTCAAGATTGACGCCCTGATGATGGCGCCAGATGTTGGTCATGGGCAGCGAGATGAACTCGGCATAGGCGCCGGGACGATTGACGCCAACGCCCTGCGTGGACACGCAAAGGTGGCGGCGGCCGGCAAGACAGTTGCGGCAGCGCCCGCAGACGACGTGTCCTTCGCCGCTGACGATGTCACCAGCGAAGAAGTCGTTGACGTTGGAGCCGACGGCGACGATTTTGCCGACAAACTCATGGCCGATGGCCATAGGAACGGGGATGGTTTTCTGCGCCCAATCGTCCCAGTTGTAGATGTGGACGTCGGTTCCGCAGATGCCGGTGTAGAGGACACGGATGAGGACATCGTTAATGCCCATCGTGGGTTCGGGGATGTCTTCCAACCACAGGCCGCGTTCGGACCGCGACTTGACCAACGCTTTCATTGAGGATCTCCCGTAATAACCAGTCCGATGAAAGTGTAAAGGTTTTGGGCGGGATGGGATTCACCTTGCGGCACGGCGGGAGATGCCAGGAGATGGAAGGGGATTTGTTGCGCGGCTATTTTGGATTCGTTCTTGCAGGATCGAAGGGGGAATGGGCCGGATCTTCTGAAAGGCTGGCGGCTTGTGCTTCGGCGAGGCGGACCTGCGCGAGTTCTTTCTGGCGCGGCGTCATGACACCGGACAACTGCTTGAGGACCCGCGCTGCGGTTGCATCCCCTGCAGCGGCGGCGCGGCTATACCACAGGTATGCAGTTACATAGTCGAGCGGCACGCCACGGCCGGAGTAGTAGAGAGTGGCAAGGTTGTACTGACCCCGGATTACGCCCTGATTCGCGGCCTCAGTGTAAAAGGTCGCGGCCTGACGATAATCCTTTTCGACGCCGAGGCCGTCTTCGTACATCACGCCGAGGTTGTTGTCGGCTTCCGCAAGGCCCTGGGCGGCAGCGTTGCGATACCAGAAGAGCGCTTGTTCGTAGTCACGCGTGAGACTGACGCCGTGATGGTAGAAGGAACCGAGGTTGTTCTGGGCGATCGCGTTACCGTGTTCCGCAGCCTTGCGGTACCACGTTGCAGCTTCAGCATCGTCGCGTGGAACGGTGCGGCCGGCATGATAGATGTTGCCGAGTTTGCATTCGGCGGTGGAATCACCCTGATCGGCTGCCGCGCGATACCAGTGGATGGCCATGGTCATATCGTGCGACTCTGCCCAGCCTTTCTCGTAGAGAGCACCGAGATTGACTTGAGCCGGAGCGAAGCCCGCATTTGCGGCGAGTGTGAACCAGTGTGCGGCTTGCTGGTAGTTCTGCTCGATGCCTCGGCCGAAAGCGTAGGCAAATCCCAGATTGTTTTCGGCGAGAACGTCTCCGGCTTCGGCCTTCTGTTGGAGGTCTTCGATGTTCTGGATGGCTGATTCTTGGGAATCGTAGCCAGTGACGGAGGCTGCTGGGGGAGCGGAAGGGATCGCGTTTGCCTGGCCAAATAGCGGATGCGTGGGTAGAGAGAGGATTGCGATTGCAAATAATGGAGATAGAAATCTGGCCTTCATGGTTCTCCCCTTCCGTAATCACGCGGAATGGAGAATCCTAGTCCTATTCATCAACTTTTCTCAAGGAATTAATGATCCTTTAATGACTATGGTTGCCTCCATTTGAAATAGAATCTGCCTTTCTCTGTGGAAATCGCTACGCGTTGATGGCCATGCCTTCGACAGCGGCGTAGGCATCGAGCATGGCTTCGCTGATGGTGGGGTGGGCGTGGATGGTGAACATCAACTCGTCGATGGTGCCTTCAAGTTCCATGACGGCTACGGCTTCCGCGATGAGTTCGGTGGCCTGGGGGCCGATGATGTGCACGCCGAGGATTTCGCCGTACTTGGCGTCGGCGACGATTTTGACGAAGCCGTCGTGGCTGCCGACGATGGTGGCCTTGGAATTTCCAGCAAACGGAAACTTGCCGACCTTGATCTCGATGCCCTTCTCTTTGGCCTGAGCTTCTGTCAGGCCAACTGAGCCGATCTGGGGATCGGAGTAGGTGCAGGCGGGCACGCGATCGCGGCGAACGGAGCGATATTTACGGCCGGCGATTTTGGTGACGGCGACGATGCCGCTCATGGAGCCGGAGTGGGCAAGCTGCGGCAGGCCCGCAACGATGTCGCCGATGGCGTAGATGCCGGGCTCGGAGGTTTCCTGGGCTTCGCCGACTTTGACGAATCCGCGGTCGAGCTCGATTTTTGTTTTGTCGATGCCAACGTCGGAGATGCGCGGTGCACGTCCCACGGCGACGAGAACCTTCTCTGCTTCCCTCTCGACGGGCTTGCCGTTTGAGGCGGTCCAGGTGACTTTGACGCCGGCATCGGTCTTCTCGATTTTTTCGACCTTGGCGCCGGTGTTCAGATCGATGCCGCGCTTTTTGAAGACACGGGTAAGCTCCTTGGAAATTTCTTCGTCTTCCGGCGGCATGAGGCGCGGAAGGAACTCGACAAGCGTGACCTCAGTGCCGAAGCTGCGGAAGATGGAGCTGAACTCGACGCCGACCGCGCCGGCGCCGATGACGATGAGGGATTTCGGAACCTGGGGAACTGCGAGCATTTCAATGTTGGTGAGGATGCGGTCGTCGGGCTTGAGGCCGAAGATCATTTTGGCGTCGGAGCCAGTGGCGAGGATGATGTTTTTGGTTTTGACTTCGCTCTTGG
Organism: Occallatibacter sp.; assembly: GCF_035317045.1. Classification (GTDB taxonomy): domain Bacteria; phylum Acidobacteriota; class Terriglobia; order Terriglobales; family Acidobacteriaceae; genus Telmatobacter. The sequence goes on along the minus strand of NZ_DATHHT010000029.1, from coordinate 124,605 downwards.
AGCCGGCTGCAGCCGTGAGATCGATCGTGTGAATTCCTTGTTTTGCGCCGCCGGTGAGGCGGCCGTAGCCGGAGATCACGGTGACCTTATTCTTCTTCATCAGGAAGCCGAGTCCCTTGGTGTGCTTGTCCACGATGGAGGTTTTGCGCGTCTGGACGGCATCCCAGTTGAGGGTGCGGCCGTCAACGTTGTCGATGCCGTATTCTGCGGCGTGCTTGAGGTGATCCCAGAGCTCGGCGTTGAAGAGGAGAGCCTTGGTGGGGATGCAGCCGACGTGGAGGCAGGTGCCGCCCAGAACATCGGCGGATTCGATGATCGCGACCTTGAGGCCGAGTTGTCCTGCTCGAATAGCGGCGGTATAGCCTGCCGGTCCGCTGCCAATGATGGCTACGTCATAGATGGTGTCTGCCAAAGGAACTCCGTTCTCGCGTGCGCTCATGATGCCCTTCGAGCGCCACTTTTCACTGTTCAGTTTAATGCCTGCAGTTGATTGGATGTTGCACGTCGCTTATTGATGCGCTTGCAACAGATCGGTGGCAATGCGCTGCGTTTCGGGGTCATTGCCGAAGGCTTCGATCCAGTGGACATCGGGCTCGCGGCGAAACCAGGTGAGCTGGCGCTTGGCGTAGTTGCGATGGCCCTGCTGGGCTTCGGCGATGGCCGCTTTATCACTGACGCCCTTGAGGAGAACCGACTGCGCCTGACGGTAGCCGAGGGAATCGAGGGCTTGGACCGGACCGTAGCAGGCTAGGAGTGCGCGGGTCTCTGCGACGAGACCGGCGACGAACATCTGGGCGCAGCGTTGATTGATGCGATCGTACAGCGCGGCGCGGGGCGGGTTGAGGCCGATGCGGAGGAGGCGGAAGCCGGTGAGCGGGTCGCGTGTGAGCACCTGCGACATGGGTTGGTGCGCGGCGAGGCAGACTTCGATGGCGCGGATGAGCTTGGGTGTGTCGTTGGCGTGTATGCGATCCGCAGACGGCGGATCGAGCCGCAGGAGCAACCGGTGCAACCACACTTCTCCGTGCTGATCAGCGCTTCGGCGCAGTCTCTTGCGCAGATCCTCCTGCCGCGAAGGGCCAGTGAAGAGGCCTTCAGTAAGGGCGCGGAGATAGAGGCCGGTGCCGCCGGTGACGATGGGGAGTTTGCCGCGGTTGGCGATTTCGCGCAGGGCGGCGCGGGCCTGACGGCTGTACTCGCCGGCGGTGAAGGGCTGCTCGGGGTCGGCGACGTCGATGAGGTGATGCGGGATGCGGGAGCGTTCTGCGGGCGTGGGCTTGGCGGTACCGAGGTCCATCCCGCGATAGACAGAGACGGAGTCGCAGCTAATGATTTCGCCGTGAAAGCGTTCGGCCAATGAAAGCGAGAGCGCGGTTTTGCCGCTGCCCGTCGGGCCGAGGAGGAGAACGGCGAGAGGGTTGCGTTCGTCAACCATTCCGCCCCTCAGGTGGCATGGCTTCAAGTGAAGTTGATGCCTTGTCGCTATCCCACCCAAACCGCAAGAGCGCGGCTTGGATGGGGCACCCACCGCGGTGCTCCGTCCGCGAAGGACTCATGGGCGCCACCAGCCGGGAGGGAATATCCATCGGGGATTGGTGTGGAAGAGCCACCAGGCGACAATCGCGGCGGCAATGATGAGCAGGCCGAACGTCTGATTGCGGCGAAAGAGGCGGCGTTGTTCGATGCGACGCTCGTCTTCGGCCAACTGCTCCTGGTAAGGCTTGATGCGGCGTTCGACCATGCGTGTGCTCTCTTCGGCGGATGCGATGCGCACGCCGGTTCACCACGCACCAGTATAGGGGCTGCTGCGGTACGAATTTTACGAGGATGCGGAGTGGGATTTTCAGCAACGTGCGGTGCCCGCATGCGTTTTAAGCCGCATGGGCGTTCGTTTGACTTACACCGGCTCAATTGCAGACCATAGCTTTTCGAGCTTCGGCGGAACCGAAGCCGCATGAGGCACGAAGATGAAGGTTTTGATCCTTGGTTCGGGTGGACGCGAGCATGCGCTGGCTTGGGCGGTGAAGCGCAGCCAACGTGTGACGGAGGTGGTGTGCGCGCCGGGCAACGGCGGCATTGCGCAAGTGGCCCGCTGCGTTTCCGTCGACATCAAGGACGTGGGCGCGATGGTGCGGTTGGCGGAGGTGGAGCAGCCGAGCCTGACGATTGTGGGGCCGGAAATGCCGCTGTCGCTGGGCGTGGTGGATGCGTTTCGCGAGCGCGGCTATCGCGTCTTTGGACCGACGCGCGATGCGGCGCGGCTGGAGTCAAGCAAGGCTTTTGCCAAGCAATTCATGAAGCGTCACCAGATACCCACGGCCAACTACGCGGTTTGCTCCGACACGGCAGAAGTGGACGAGGCGATCAAGCACTTCCACCCGCCGGTAGTGGTGAAGGCGGACGGACTGGCTGCGGGCAAGGGCGTGATTATTTGCCCGACGCGCCAATTTGCGATCGATGCGGCGCATGGAATTTTCAGTGGCGAACTGCTGGGGGTGGCCGAGAAACAGGTAGTGATTGAGGAGTTCCTTGAAGGCGAGGAAATAAGCTTTCTGTGCCTGAGCGATGGCGAGCACGTGATACCGCTGGTTCCGGCGCAGGATCACAAGCGGATTGGCGAAGGCGACACAGGACCGAATACAGGCGGCATGGGCGTCTACTCGACCAGCGAGATGCTGGAACCAAAGATGACGGAATGGATTCTGCACCACATCGCCGAGCCCACCGTGCGGGGAATGGCGGAGGAGGGAACGCCGTTTGCGGGCGTGCTCTACTGCGGGCTGATGATGACGGCACGCGGGCCGCAGGTGCTGGAATACAACGCACGTTTCGGCGATCCGGAGACGCAGGCGATCCTGATGCGCCTCGAGTCGGACGTGGTGGATGCGCTGGAGGCTTGCATCGATGGCCGAATTGCGGAAACAGAGATGCGCTGGAGCCATGGCGCATCGGCCTGCGTGGTTGCGAGTTCTTCAGGGTACCCGGGGAGCTACAAGACCGGATTGCCGATCAGCGGGCTGAGCCTTGCGGCGCAGACGCCGTGCGTGGAGGTCTTCCACTCAGGCACGTCGCGGCTCGGCAACCAGATTGTGACCAGCGGTGGGCGAGTGCTGGGAGTTACGGCAAGCGGCGACACGCTGAAAGAGGCGCTGGCGCGCGCATATGAAGCGCTGACGCAGATTCATTTTGAAGGGATGTATTATCGGCACGACATCGGCCACAAGGCTCTGAAACAGCAGGGTCCGTAGCAATGCGATTGCGCAGCGGAAAGCCAGAGGATTCGGCGGAAGAAAGTCCGGTCAGCTAGCCACGGGGGGCGCGGTCGGCGCGGCGGGAACGACCTTCGGCTGCTTTTGGAAACAGGCCCGGCAGAGAACGGGCCTGCCCTGCGTGGGCTTGAAGGGGACTGTGGTTTCAGTGCCGCATTCCGAGCAAGTGGTTCGCGTTTCAGAACGGACCCGGCTGCCGCTTGCGCGCTTTGCCTTGCATTGCTTGCAGTGCTTGGGGTCGTTCTTGAATTGTTTGTCGTGGAAAAACAGTTGTTCGCCGGCGGTGAATACGAACTCCACTCCGCAGTCGTTACACTTCAAAACTCTGTCGACAAATTCCATGGCCGGCCTCCCCAAAGCAGGGAGGACGTTCGAAATCGGCCATGACCTTGAGAGCTTGCCGGTCCCGTTTCCCTGTCTTTGAACGTCCTTGAACAACAAGGGCCCGGGCCGCAGCAAATGGAGCGGCTACAATTCAGCGTCTCCGGAATACGCGAGACCTAAGTATTTCGCGCTGATTGAAGCTCAACGTTCAGCGTAATGTGAAAAGTACAGTCACGACATGCCGCCCGATGGTCTTGCTATATGGCTATTCTCGCCGGGGGGACAGTAAGTATAGCCCGGACGGCATATGTCGCAATGTGTTTTTACTGACTTAATCTTGCTCTTTACGAGCCTTTTTGCGATTCCGCTTGCGTGCCAGTGCTGCTTTCACGCGGCGCTTTTCACCGGGTTTCAGGTAGTAGGAATGACGCTTCACTTCCTTGATAATGTCTTCCTGCTGTACTTTTCGCTTAAACCGGCGCAGCGCGTTCTCAAGCGGTTCGCCTTCCTGCAAACGAACCTCTGCCAAAGGGTGCCACCTCCAAACCTGCCAAAGGGCCACATTCATGATACCGGAAGTGGCTGTGGTCAGCCAACTTATGTAAAACCTTTGGATTTGACTTCCGTGCTTTTCGGAAGGCAATCCAACCGCTTCCCGGCTTTTTCCTGACGGGTACACTAATGGCCCGTAACTTGATTGAATCCGGCGACCTGCCGGCTCGCTTACACTGGATTTCTGAGGTTCTGCAATCGCAATGATCCGACGCTACCAGGGGCATTCTCCGGTTATTCCCGCAAGCTGCTATGTCGATCTTTCCGCGCAAGTGATTGGTGACGTCGAACTTGGGGAGAATTCGTCCGTCTGGATGAACGCCGTACTCCGGGGTGACGTGAATTCGATTCGAGTGGGCTCGAATTCGAATGTGCAGGACTGCGCGGTGTTGCATGGGCAGCGGCATTTGTATTCGGTGTCGGTGGGCGACTGGGTGACGATCGGCCACAACGCCACGGTGCACGGCTGCGTGGTGGAGGATGCGGTGCTAATTGGAATGGGTGTGACAATTCTGAACGACTGCCGGATCGGCGAGGGATCGATTATTGCGGCGGGCGCGGTTCTGCCGGAGCACACAGTGGTTTCGCCCCGGACGTTGTGGGCGGGTGTACCGGGCAAACTGCGGAGGGAACTTGGCGATCAGGATCGAAAACTGATTCTTGAGTACGCGCAGAATTATCTCGACTACACAAAGATTTATCTCGCCGAGGCTGATAAGTAACGCGAGAATGACGATTCGTTCATCTGAATTGAAGATGAAGATCGTTTAGCATCAAAGAAACCCGTGAATAACTCTGGCAAGATTATTCAACATTTCTCCCGGCATGTCGGTTTTGTCTTTCTGCTTGCTACCTGCTTATGCGTGAGTGTTGAAGCGCAGACATGGCCGCCCGCTACTTCGGTGCCGAATGCGCCGGAGCCGCAGGAACCGGTGACGCTGCGGGCGATGCCGCTGAACCTTTTGAAGGATCAGGGAATGATCTGGTCGAGTCCGGCGCGGATCCGTGGCGAAGACTTCGGCTACCTGATTCCGCTGGGGCTTGCGGTAACAGGCGCGATCACCACCGATCACCAGGCGATGAGCGAAGTGGTTTCGCGCAATGCCAGCTTCAACAACGCCAATACCAATGCCTCGAACGTGCTGCTGGGCCCGTTTATCGCCGCGCCGGCCGCGATGTTTGCCGTGGGACACTTGGCGGGAAACGATCATGCGCGCGAGACCGGGATTCTGGGCGGCGAAGCGATTTTGAATGGCCTGGTTGTGGAGCAGGGGATGAAGCTCATGTTCTTGCGCGAACGACCCACTGTGGACAACGCGAAGGGCAAGTTCTTTCAAACGAGCGTGGGATGGGATTCATCGTTACCCTCGTCTCACAGCGTGATCGCGTGGTCGAGCGCGGCGGTGCTGGCAGAGGAATATCCGGGCCGGCTGAATCAGATCGGCTTCTACGGTTTGGCCACCGGAGTGAGCCTGACGCGCGTGCTGGGCCAGCAGCATTTCCCTTCCGATGTGCTGGTGGGAAGCGCCTTCGGATGGATGATTGGGCATTACGTTTACAAGAAGCATCACCGCTGGCACGCGTCCGACTTGCCGTAGGCGCCAGACGATTTCTTCGCGTTTCAATTCACCCTGCGCTACACTTGCGGCGTGTTCCTTCGCAGGCAAGATCGCACTCTGCTGTGTTGCTGCGTGCTGGCCGCTTTCGGTCCATTGGTGTTTGCGCAGGGACCGGCAACCGATCAGGTCACCATCAAGGTCACGGACCAGACTAGTGCGCCGATCCCTAACGCACGCATTCGCGTGGTTCCAGGTCCGGACCACCCGCCGGCACCGATGGAGACGGGAGCGACGGGCGAGTTGGCACTGCAATTGAAACCGGGCGGCTACGCGCTCTTCACGTCTGCCCAGGGCTTTAAATCCGATATTCGGCACATTGAAATCCGAACTTCCCCGGCTGGTACGGTCGTTCCCCTTGTATTGAAGGTAATGAGCGGCGGTGGTCCGGTTGTTGTCGTTTCTGAGGAGGAGGCAAGGAAGCAGGCTCAGAGCCTGTTTCTTTATGCGATGCCGTATCGCGGAGATTGGCAGATCACGCAGAAAGAATTCGCAGCTATGCCGCAAACCAGGGTTGAGATTCGCAATCTCGAAACAGGTGCAACGGAGAGATACGGCGGTGTTCGAATCTCGGATTTGCTGACCCTCGCGGGTGCGCCGATGGATGACGCCTCGATCGACATTGCAACGAGATCGTACCTGAAGGCGAACGAAGCGGTATTTTCGCTTGCAGAGCTTGCGCCGGGGCTTCACGAAGGCGAGATTCTTGTCGCCGACTCGCTGAATGGCCTGCCGCTGGATTCTGCGCACGGTCCGTTTATGCTGGTTGTTTCCGCAGACAGACGGCGGATCCGGTGGGTCAGGAATTTGCGGAGGATCGTGCTGTACCCGTAGGACCTGGCTCTCCATCCAAAGACCAGAGTTTTCTGCTCCTTCAGGTCCTCACACGGTTTCTTCTCCTTGACAATCTACACATCGCGTTTTATAGGTAGATTGTCTAGGAGACGCTGAAATGGCACCACTCGAAAAGGCAGACCTGCTGCAGGGAACGCTTGACCTGCTGATTCTGAAAGTCGTGGCTCTTGGCCCGGTGCATGGCTATGGAATCTCGCAGCGCATTCGCCAGATCTCGTCCGACGTGCTGCAGGTGCAGCAGGGTTCGCTGTATCCGGCGCTGCACCGGCTGGAGGAGCGCGGATGGCTGGAGGCGGACTGGGGCGAGTCAGACAAGGGCAGGCAGGCGAAGTTCTACAAGCTTTCGGCGAAGGGGCGCAAACAGCTGGCTGCGGAAGAAGACACGTGGAACCGGCTTTCGCGGGCCGTGGCCCTGATTCTGGAAACGGCGCGGTAGGAGATGGAGATGAACTGGAAACGCTCCCCTCGTAAACCGGCTCGCGAAGATGCAGTCAATGAGGAAATCGGCTTTCACATCGCTGAATTGACCGAGGATTACATCGCGCGAGGCATGTCGCCCGAGGAAGCACGTCGTCGCGCGTTGCTCGAATTCGGGGGGCGGGAACAGGTGAAGCAACAGCTGCGGGAGGTGCACATCTCGCCGGTGTTCGAGGGCTTTGCGTTCAACCTGAAGGCAGCGATGCGTTTTCTGCGCAAGTCGCCGTCTTTTTCGATCGTCGTGATTCTCACGTTGGCGCTTGGGATCGGTGCCAACAGCGCGGTGTTTTCTGCGATCGACGCGATCATCCTGAGACCCTTGCCATTTCCGCACAGCAACCAATTGGTTGCGCTTTATCAGCATGACTACAAGGGGCGAGACGCTAACGTTTCTGTTGCCCCGGTGCGCCTGGAGGACTGGAACCGGCTGAACTCGACATTTCTGGCAATCAGCGGGTACTACTTCGACGATCTTTCTGAGACGTCCGGGTCGCTGCCGGAGAAGGTAACCGAGTGTCTTGTCGCGCCACGTTTTCTGGAGGTCATGGGAGTTTCGCCCATGCTGGGTCGCGAATTCACAGCGCAAGAGGAGCACTGGGGAGGCTCAAATTCCGCACTCATCAGCTATACGTACTGGCAGCGGCATTTTCACGGTGACCCGGGCGCAGTCGGACAAAAGCTGCACATCGGCGATTACTCCTACGCGATTGTCGGAGTGATGCCCTCGTCGTTTCAGTTTCCGAAAAATGAAGTGGATGTATGGACTCCGAGCGCGCCGGATGCGCCGTTTGCGCAGCGGCGCGATGAAACGTGGTTTACCGTGATTGGGCGAATGAAGCCGGGCGTAGCGCTTGAGAAGGCGACGGCCGATCTGGCTACTGTGCAGAGCCGGCTGGGCAAACAATTTCCCAAGCCGGATGCGGAGCTGACGGTCCAAATCGCTGCGCTGAAAGACGTGATCATCGGAGAGTCGCGCAGTTCGCTTTGGCTGCTTTACGGATCGGTTTCGCTACTGTTGCTGATCGCCTGCTCGAATATTGCGGCGCTGCTGCTGGCGCGGACGACGGAGCGCGAACACGAGGTATCGATTCGGTTTTCTCTGGGTGCATCGCGGTCGGCAATCGTGGGACAGCTTTTGACGGAGGTTTTCGGTCTCGCGCTGCTGGGTTCGCTGGCAGGGCTGCTGGTTGCGGCCGCCTCGGCGCGGGGCTTCCACCTGCTGTCAAAAACACTGCCGCGCGCCGATGAGATCGGGCTGAATTGGCAGATCGTGGGATATACGCTGGTCGCCGCGGTGCTGACCACTTTGCTGTGCGGGCTGTTCCCTGCACTGCGCGGGACGCGACGTACGCTGGCGCGCTCACTCGCCGCTGGAGGGCGTACTCAGGTCTCGACGCGAGGCACGCTTCAATGGATGCTGGTGGGCATGCAGATAATGCTGGCGGTCACGCTGCTGATCGGCGCGGGGCTGTTGTTGCGCAGTTTTCAGCAACTCGCACGCGTGCATCCCGGTTTTGAACCCAGCCACGTGTTGACATTTCAAGTCAGCGGATCGTGGGGCGAAACCAGCGAGATGAAGAATGTGATCCAGCGCATCGATCGCACCCTGGAGAGCCTGCGTGCGTTGCCCGGCGTGGAGGCTGCATCGACGGCGGCGATGCTTCCCGGCGTTCCGTCGCAGTATCAGATTGAATTCAAGATCGACGGCAAGCTGGAACCGGGTCATCCGATTCTCGCGGACAGCCGGTATGTCTCGGCCGGCTACTTCGAGACGATGCGGATCCCGCTGCTTATGGGCGAGAGTTGCAGACAGGCCTCGAAAACCAGCGACATCCTGGTGAATCGCGCATTCGCTGACAGATACATGGGGAACACCCTGGCGGTCGGCCATCAGCTTTCGGGTGCGATCTACAACGATTTTCTTCCGCAAGGGACGATTCGCGGGGTCGTGGGTGATGCCCGCGAGGAAGGCATGAGCACGCAGGCAGCGCCCACGGTGTATTCATGTTTCAGCGCGCCGGATCCATTTCCCAATTACCTGGTGCGCACGCATGGCGATCCGATGGCGATGGCGGAGACGATTCGCCGGAGGATTCATGAGATTGAGCCAGCCCGGTCTGTCTACGCATTTGCTCCGCTGCAGGAGCACCTGGATGAGGCTTCGCAGGAGAATCGACTGCGTACCATGCTGCTGACGGTCTTTGCTGCGACCGCAATTCTGCTGGCCTGCATCGGACTGTACGGCACGTTGAGTTATCTGGGCCGGCTTCGCCAGCGGGAAGTTGGGGTTCGACTGGCGCTGGGAGCGATGCGCAGCCAAATTGTTGCACGATTTCTTTTGCAGGGTTTACGAGTTGCCGTGATTGGGTGCGCGGCAGGGCTAGTGCTTGGCCTGGGACTGTCGCACTTCATCGGTTCGATGCTGTACGGAGTGTCCAGTGTTGATCCGGCGACGTATGGAGGAGTGGTTTGCCTTATCCTCGTGGTCGCTGCCTGCGCGTCGCTGGTGCCTGCGCTTCGAGCGGCTCGAGTGGAACCGGTGCAGGTGTTGCGGGAAGAGTGAATGCCAGTTCAGAGTTCGTAGTTCTGAGTTAGAAGACGGCTGAGACACTTTATCGACTTCGAACTTTGGACTACGAGCTTTGAACTGTTCTTAGACCGGCAGCGGGTTTCGCTCGGGGAAGTTGCGCTGGTGCCAGTAGGGGTAGACCGGTGTGACCGCACTGGCTTTGTCGAGTTTGGCAACCTGATCCGCGGTAAGGTTCCAACCCACGGCGTCGAGATTCTGCCGGAGCTGCTCTTCGTTGCGCGCGCCCAGGATTATCGACGACACGGTGGGACGCTGCAGAACCCAGTTCAACGCGACCTGTGGAATGCTCTTGCCTGTTTCGGCAGCAACGGACTCCAACGCATCGACGACCGTGTACAGAAATTCGTCCGCAACCGGAGGGCCTGCGTCTGCTGTCTTGTGGAGTCGGCTTACCTCGGGCAGCGGCTTGCCGCGGCGGATCTTGCCCGTGAGACGGCCCCAGCCGAGAGGACTCCAAACCAGCGCGCCTACTTTCTGATCGAGACCGAGCGGCATCAGTTCCCACTCGTATTCGCGGCCCAAGAGCGAGTAGTAGACCTGGTGGGCCACGAAGCGCGTCCAGCCGTAGCGATCGGCAACGGCGAGCGACTTCATCAAGTGCCAGCCGGAGAAGTTCGAGGCGGCGATGTAGCGCACCTTGCCTTCGCGGACGAAGGTATTGAGGGTGTCTTGTACTTCATCGACGGGGGTGAGCGCGTCGAATCCGTGCAGGTGGTAGATGTCGACGTAGTCAGTACCAAGGCGGCGCAGGCTGCCGTCAAGGGCCTGGCGCAGGTGATAGCGAGATGTGCCGCGATCGTTTGGCCCATCGCCCATAGGGAAATAAGCCTTGGTGGAAATGAGCGCACGCTCGCGCTTGCCTGCCAAGGCCTTGCCCAGAATCTCTTCAGAACGGCCGTTCGAGTAGCCGTCGGCGGTATCGAAGAGATTGACGCCGGCTTCGAGGCAGATGTCGATGAGACGGGTGGCTTCAGCGACGTCAGTGTCGCCCCATGCTTTGAAGAATTCGTTACCGCCGCCGAACGTGGCAGCGCCAAAACTCAGTGCAGAAACTTTGAGGCCGGAGCCTCCGAGAAGTCTGTATTCCATGTCGTTTGGATTACCGCACCCCGATGGAAGATGCACCGGTTTCGTGGTTCCGCGTGAGGCGCCGCATTCGAGTGAGGTCGAAACAGGGTCACGACTTTGATTGGCTCGCATTCCCAGATTGTCATTGAGCCGCGAATTTCGAGCATGCTAAACTCAATCCACTTTCCACGTTGAGCAGAGATTCTTTCGCTCCTTCCCCAAGCGGCGAGGCTGAGGTTCGATCTATGGCTTCGATTTCCCAGGACACGATGGTGCGTTCGATCAACCCCGTCACAGGGCGCAACGGGTTGGTGGACCGGTACTTCTATTTTGCGATGTCACTGCTGCTGGCCGCGATAGTGGTGTTGGGCTTCAGCCGCACCGTTGACCAGCACCTTCTCCATGCCGCTCCACCGCGCCCCATGTTGCTCTGGATACATGGCGCGGCCTTCTCCGCCTGGGTGGCCTTCTACATCTTTCAATCCGCGCTGGTCCGCACGCGCAACGTCAAGTGGCATCGCTTCTTCGGCTGGTTCGGAACGGGGCTGGCCGCGTTCATGGTACCGCTGGGCTTCACCGTTGCCATCATCATGACCCGCTTTGACATGCACGTTTTGAAGCAGACCGGCATCGAGACGTTTCTTGCCATTCCCTTCTTTGACATGCTGGCCTTCAGCCTCTTTGTCGGGCTCGCCATATATTGGCGCAAGCAGCCGGAACTACATCGCCGCCTGCTCTTCATCGCCACTTGCGGGCTGATGGACGCCGCCTTTGGGCGCTTCGACACCATCTTCAACCACAACCTCTACTTCCTCTGCCTTGATGGCGTCATGCTGCTCGGAGTGGCGCGCGATCTTCTTGTCAATCGCAGCGTTCATAAGCTCTATCGGGTCGTGCTTCCGCCGCTCTGGGTCGCCCAGGCCCTCACGGTCTACCTCTATGCGGGCAGCCCCGCCTGGTGGCTGAGGCTTACGCGATCGATCGTGGGATAGGCGGGGTCCGCGAGAGGCCGACCGCGCCGCTTCGGTGGCGCGATGTGCCCATTTAAACTGGATGGGATATGGCCACGTTGAAAGCTGTGCGCGGTACGCGTGATTTGTTGCCGCCGGAAACCGCGCTATGGAATCGGATTGAGGCGACCGCGCGCTCCGTCTTTGCTCGCTACAACTTCGGCGAGATCCGGACGCCGGTTTTCGAGGATACGTCTCTGTTTGCGCGCGGGGTTGGCGAGGAAACGGACATTGTTTCGAAAGAGATGTACACGTGGGAAGATCGGGCGCGGGCGCAGTCGGAGAAACCGCAGTCGCTAACCTTGCGGCCGGAGAACACGGCTGGCGTGGTGCGCGCGTATATCGAACACAAGCTGGGCGATACGGGACAGTTGCAGAAGCTGTATTACATTGGGCCGCAGTTCAGGCGGGAGCGTCCGCAGAAGGGGCGGTACCGGCAGTTTTCGCAGATCGGGGCGGAGGTGATCGGGCCGCCGACGGCGGGCAGCGAATCGCCGCTGCGAGACGCGGAAGTGCTGGAGATGCTGGCCACGCTGCTGGATGAGATGGGGATCACGGGGTGGTCGCTCGAGATCAATTCGGTGGGGTCGGCGGCGGATCGCGCGCGGTATAACGAGACGTTGCGCGAAGCACTCATCCCGCTGGCGCCGAAGATGTGCGTGGATTGCCAGCGGCGGGCGGTGACGAATCCGCTGCGGGTGCTGGACTGCAAGGTGCCGGAGGATCAGCCGATCATTGAGACTCTGCCGAAGATTGTGGATTCGCTGGATGAGGCGTCGAAGACGCATTTCGCAGCCGTGACGGCGGCGCTGGATGCTGCGGGAGTGCCGTACACGCGGAATCACCGGCTGGTGCGGGGTCTGGACTACTACACGCGGACGACATTTGAGTTCACGCATGGTGGGCTGGGAGCGCAAAATGCGCTGCTGGGCGGCGGTCGTTATGACGGGCTGAGCGAGGCAATCGGTGGGCCGAAGGCTCCCGGCATCGGCTTCGCCATGGGTGAGGACCGGCTGGTGCTGACGCTGCAGGCGCTGGAGGCGGCCAAGTCGGAAAAGAGCGATGCGTATATCGCGCCGCTAGGCGAGGGTTTGAATCCTGCCGCGCTGGCGCTGGCGCGGGAACTGCGTCGGGGGGGCCTCAGCGTGGAGTTGGGAGACGGAGCATTTCGCTTGAAAAAGTCGTTTGAGGCGGCCGAGCGCACGGCGCGGCGGATCGTGATCCTGGGCGAGGACGAGCTTCAATCCGGTATCCTGACGGTGAAGGACTTCTCAACCGGTATACAGACAAGGGTTCCGCGCGCGGAGTTGGCTCGGGCGCTTTCAGCGCCTAGTGGACAGTGAACAGTGGTCAATGTTCAGTCTGGATCATTGCTTCCACCCAGACTGACAGGCTTTGCGCTGATTCCCTCCGGGGCTAAATGCCCCACTCACTTTAATCGTCTTGCGGCACGACGAAAGCCGTGTCCTTGCAAGAGAGCGAAGGAATGATTTTGTGCTCGACTTTTTAGGCAGTCTTGAACGGACGCAGATGTGCGGCGAATTGCGCGCCGCCAACGCAGGCGAACACGTGGTCGTGATGGGCTGGGTGAACCGGCGCCGCGACCACGGCAACCTGATCTTTCTGGATGTGCGCGATCGCACGGGCATTGCGCAGGTGGTGCTGGACAAAGAGCTGACGCCGGAAGGGCATTTGAAGGGCGAGCAGGTACGGCCGGAGTACGTTGTGGCCGCGGTGGGCAAGGTTCGTCTGCGCGGGAAAGATGCGATCAATCCCAAGATGCCGACGGGCGAGGTGGAGATTGAGGCGACGGAGTTGCGAATCCTCAATGACGCGCGTCTGGCGCCGTTTTCGCCCTCGGAAGAGGCAATCCAGAACGAAGAGACCCGGCTCAAATATCGCTACATCGATCTGCGCCGAGTGGAGATGCAGCGCAACTTCTGGCTGCGACACGCGATTACGCGGGCGATTCGGGAGAGCTTGAGCGAGCAGGGGTTTCTGGAGATTGAGACGCCGATTCTGACCAAGAGCACGCCGGAGGGCGCGCGTGATTTTCTGGTACCGAGCCGTGTGCATGCAGGCGAGTTTTACGCACTGCCACAATCGCCGCAGATTTTCAAACAGATCCTGATGATCTCGGGGTTTGATCGCTATTTCCAGATTGCGCGGTGCTTCCGCGACGAGGACCAGCGCGCGGATCGCCAACTGGAGTTCACGCAGGTCGACCTGGAGATGAGTTTTCCGCGGCGCGAGAGTGTGTTTGCGGTGGTGGAGGAGTTTTGCGCGGCGGCATGGGGCGCGGCGGGTATGACGCTGCCAACGCCGTTTCCGCGGATCACGTATGACGACTCGATCCGACAGTATGGGTCGGACAAGCCGGATCTGCGGCTGCCGGGATTGACGGATGTGCGGCCGGCGTTTCCTGAGGAGGCGCTGGCGACATTGCAGATCGATCCGGCGCTGCCGATTGTGGCCCTGCGCATTCCGAGCGTGGGTGAGCTGAGCCGCAAAGAGCGCGAGGACAACCATCCCATGTTCGACAAGAACAAGGGTGCGAAGTTCATCGATGACTTCAAGCGGCTGGCCAAGAGCCTGCCGGACACGGTTGCGAAAATTCACGAGTTGACGGGAGCGGCAGAGGGCGATTTTGTGATCGTGGTGGCGGGCGATCCCGCACACCATATCAAGGCGAGCGACACGAAGTTTGAAGGGCGGCTGAGCGAACGCGAGATTAACGTCTATTCGGCCGCTGGAAACTTCCGCAGCGAGTTGGCGAAGAAGTACGCCGACCGGCACAAGGCTTTTCACATCACCGACGAGGCAGTCCAAAACGCGGAACCACGAACTGGCAAGATGCTGGATGCTTCGGCCGCGTTCCATCCGATCTGGATTGTCGACTTTCCAATGTTTGAGTACGACCTGGCGAGCGGCAAGTGGGTTCCGGCGCATCATCCCTTCACCGCGCCGTATGAGGCGGACATGGCCAACCTGACGAGCGATCCGGCGTCGGTGCGTGCGGATTGCTACGACCTGGCGATGAACGGACTGGAGCTCGGGTCGGGATCGATCCGTATTCATCGCAAGGATGTGCAGCAGCAGATCTTTGCCTCGCTGGGAATTTCGGACGAAGAGGCTCGCAAGCGCTTTGGGTTCTTTCTGGATGCGCTGGAGTTTGGCACTCCGCCGCATGGCGGGATCGCTCTGGGACTCGACCGCATTGTGATGCTGCTGGCTGGCGCGCCGAGTTTGCGCGAGGTGATCACCTTCCCGAAAACGGCGAAGGCGATTGACCTGATGGCGGAGGCGCCGACTACGGTTCCGGAGCAGCAACTGAAGGAGTTGCACGTACGGGTGGTGCAGCGGAGCTAAGCAGGGGGCTCTTTTCGGATTGCGAAATCCGGGAGCGTAGGCACATCTTGGAATGTTGCCTGTGCTATAAGAAAAGCACGCGCTGCTCCCCAGGCACGATCAACGGCGCCTACTCCCCATGACCACTTCAAGCCAAGCTATTGTTCCAAATGAGTACGCTTCCTTATCAGGCAGCGGTTGCCACACCTATATTCTTCCAGCATTCTTTGAGCTGTTCCCCGCCTTCGGTCCAAACACGCGCGTCCTCGATGTGGGCTGCGGAAACGGAGCCGTTACCGCGCAGGTGGCACAGCGCGGCGGGAAGATCCTTGGGATCGACATGTCGGAGACGGGTATTCAGCTTGCCCGTCGAAACTGTCCGACAGCGCGCTTCGGAGTGCTTCCGGCAGATGCCAACCTCCTTCGCAATCTCGACGAAGAGCCATTTGACCTGGTTTACAGCCTGGAAGTGATCGAGCATTTGTATCAGGTGCCAAGTTTTATCGAAGGCTGTTTTGCCGCTACGCGCAGAGGGGGCACATTCATCTGCTCCACGCCCTATCATGGGTACGCAAAGAATCTGATGATTGCTCTCGCGGACGGATGGGATAAGCATCACAGTTCTGGCGTGGATGGCGAACACATTCAGTTCTTCAGCCGCAAGTCGCTATCCCGGCTTATGGAGAAGGTCGGCTTCCGCGACCTGAAGTTCCGTGGCGCCGGACGGGCACCGTACCTTTGGAAGAGCATGGTGATCTCTGGCGTGAGGCCGTAAAGTGCATCGAAGTTAATCGCCGGTCGCTTCCACGAGCTGATCGGGAGCGGTGATCGCGGTGGTTTCGATGGAGAGACACTTGCCGAGCCCGTTGAAATCCTTATCCCAGCGCGGGCGATCGTCGGCGATCTGCGAGGTGAGCGCATAGCTTGAGGTGCGCAGAATCTCGTACCAGATGTTCTGGGCCTGCCAGAGATTCAGTTCGAAGGGAAGCTCTACGAGCGTGTGCGCCAGAGTGAGCGCGCGTTCCAGCATCTCCAGCGAACCAGCGGACATCTGGAGTTCAACCATCGCCCTCTTCATGCGTTGGTCTGCGATGTAGGAAAGGGTGGTTGTATCCAGCGGCACCTTGTCCGCCCTTGCCAGTTGCAGAAATGACCGCAACAGCGCCTGGTCAATGGGATCGCCCTCTAGCGCGCGCCGCAGTCCCGCATTGATGGCAAACTCCGCTGCCAGGGTCAGCGCCGGAGGCTTGGGCAGGCCCGCCTGAGACAGGTAATGAAGCAGGCTGGCATGATCCTCGTAGATATTTGTGAGCGAACTCTCGATGTCCCATAATGTTGAGTTCAGAATGAGCTGAACGATGCGGCGCTGCTCATCGGTGAAGAGCGATGTGAGCGAATAGCCAACATGACCGTGATAGCGATCGATCAGGCGAATGACATCAGGAAAATCTGCGCGCTGCACGCATTCAGATGCTTGTGCTGAGAATTCCTCGAACTCCGCCGAATCGCTATCGCTGTAGGGCTTCACGGCAGCAGTGATGTTCTGATCGCCGAAGTGCAATACTGCGAAGCTGAATGCTTGCGCAAACTCGGTGATGCCGCTGGTGATGAGGGCGCGGCCAAGCGCGAGCCGTCCTCGGCCAGACGTCTGGACATCGTACGAGATCCGGCGAACGCGATAGCAGAACAGCTCGGTTTCTTCAGCGTAAGACGAGAACACGCTGCTGATGGCATAGTGCGCCGCTACCTGCTCGAGGCCCAGTTGCATCGGCACGATCTTGTCTTTGTAAATGCGTGCTCCATCGCCGGCCGCAGGCACATTGGACTTGGCTTGAGCCAGGCGAGCAAGAAACGCCGGTTCCAGGCCCACGGCTTGTTCGCCAAACAACTCTTTTGCCAGTTGCAACGCGCGCGCTGCATACGCAATGACCTGCACGGTCTCGATGCCCGAGACGTCGTCGAAGAACCAGCCGCAGCTTGTGTACATGAGCTGCGCGTGGCGCTGCATCTCCATTAATTGCAGGGCGCGGACGCGCTGTGCGGCGGTGAGATCGCGAGCCTGGTGATCTAAAAGAAAACGCCGCGCGGAGTCTTCGCTGCGATCGAGAATCACATCGATGTATCGATTGCGTGCGGCCCAGACGTCGCGGAAGAGCAAAGCGCCCTCCTGCTCGGTCATGGGTGCAATGGCATCGCGCAGATCGTCGAGGGCCTGGCGCAACGGGGTTCGCCACTGCTGGTTCCAACCTGGCTTGCCGCCGTTGCAACCGCAGTTTGAGCGCCAACGCTCCACGCCGTGCGCGCAGCTCCACGAGGTGTTGTCGATGACTTCGCACTCCCAATCGGGTGGAAACTGCTCCAGGAAGCTCGAGTAGTTGGTCAACTTGACGGTCTTGTCCTGTTCGAGAAGACGCACTGCATAGGCGAGAGCCATTTCACCGTGGCGATGATGATGCCCGTAGGATTCGCCGTCGGTTGCAACGCTCTCGAGTTGCGGCTGGGCGCTGTCTTTGAATCCTGCCTTGAGGCGCGCGGCGAAGTTTTCACCTGAATTCAGCAGGCCTTCAAAGGCGATAGCGCGGGACGTGGCACCATCGTAAAAGAAGATGGCAATCGACACGCCGGAGTCGAAGCGCATGAGGTAGGGGCGCGTGGTATCGACGGAATTAGCGAGCGGCGTGGTCCATGCAGACTCGGGCGCGGCCGCATCTGCGGGAAGCGGCCGAATGCGCTTGCACTGGCTGGGGGCAAGGACGGTGAATTTGATGCCGTGTTGCGCGAGCAGTTCGAGCGATCCTGTGTCAACAGCCGTCTCCGCGAGCCACATGCCTTCGGGCGCCGAGCCGTAATGGCTTTCATAGTCGGCGATTCCCCAGCGGATTTGCGTGATCTTGTCGCGCTGGCTGGCAAGGGGCATGATGACATGGTTGTAGACCTGTGCCATCGCCGAGCTATGACCGTCGAAGTGCTTTCGGCTGCGGCGCTCGCCGTCGAGAATCAAGCGATAGGTGCGTGGCGCATTCTCCTTGAGCCAACTGAGCAGCGTGGGGCCGAAGTTGAAGCTTATGCGCGAATAGTTGTTGGCGATGCGGATGATCTGATTCTTGTTGTTTACCGTGCGCGCGGCGCCGTTGGTGGCGTAGCACTCTGCGCAGACGCGTTCATTCCAATCGTGATAAGGCGCGGCCGAATCCTGCGTCTCGACGGTCTCGAGCCAGGGATTTTCGCGAGGGG
The DNA here is from genome assembly GCF_035317045.1 of Occallatibacter sp. Lineage (GTDB taxonomy): Bacteria > Acidobacteriota > Terriglobia > Terriglobales > Acidobacteriaceae > Telmatobacter. The sequence continues at coordinate 106,262 of NZ_DATHHT010000029.1, read as the reverse complement.
GCTGGTAGAAATGCCCATGAATGCAAATGAAACGTTGGGTTGAGGCCATGCTTTCTCGATTAAGGGCCGGCAAATTGACCGTGCTTAATTATTGTAGGCTGCGCGGTCGGCATGCCGCTTCACGGTCGAGTGCCGGTGCTGATGCGATGACGCAAGATTTTTAGCATTCCTTGGACACGGAGCGTCCGGCGGGCGGTGTTTTCAGGGCAAGGTCGCAGGCGCGCCACAGGTACCAGCTGGCGACGGAGCGGAAGGGGCGCCATTTCTGTCCGCGCTTGAAGAGGACGTCGGGCTTGGGCAGATCGGAGGCTTCGATGGGGCGGCTTTTGGGAAGACGCTGGAAGGTGAGCGCGAATCCCTTGCGCACGCCATAGTCCGTTACCGGCAATACATCGGGACGGCCCAAGCGGAAGATGAGCAGCATTTCCACGGTCCATGGGCCGATACCGCGCACTTCAGTGAGCCGTTCAATGATGTCGGCGTCTGGCATCTTGAGAATAGCCTTATGTGTTGGCACGGTTCCGTCGAGTGTTTTGGCGGCAAGATCGCGCATGGCCTTGATCTTGTTGCCGGAGACGCCGGCGGCGCGCAGCGGCTGGTCGGGCGTGTCGAGAAGCTGCTGGGGAGTGGGGTCTCCATGGAAGAACTCGCGCACGCGACGATGGATGGTGGCTGCCGCCTTTCCGTGGAGTTGCTGATAGAGGATCGATTCGAGAAGTGACTCGAAGGGCGAAGGCGCAGCATCGAGGCGCAGCTTGAATTCGCCGACTTTGTCGATGAGAGCGCCCAGTTTCGGATCGGAGGCATTCAGATGTGCAATGGCTTCGGCAGGATCAAAGGGGAGTTTCCTGCGCTTTCCGTCGTGAATCATAGGCGAACAGTGTAACGCGGCGCAGTGATGGCGATTCGCGGGGAAATTGAGGTGCGGCAAGCGAGCCGACTTGACCCTCGCTATGTACCATCTATTGGTAGGGTCAACCTTGGAGCGACGAACTTTATGAAGATGCGTCCGGGAACGCAAACGGGATTTCTGCTCTGCGGCAAGGAGTGGAGCGAGGGTGAAGCGATTGAAGTACGCTCGCCGTGGGATCAGGGCCTGATCGGCAAGGTGACGCTGGCGACCCGCGCCGATGCGCGCGAGGCTGTGAACCATGCGGTGGCCAGCATGCGCCGCACCCGTGCGCTGCCGCGCTGGAAGCGACGCGAGATCCTTGAAGATATCGCTGCGGCTCTGATTGAGCAGAAGGATCGCTTTGCCAAGCTCATCGTCGCGGAAGCGGGCAAACCGATCCGGCTGGCACGCGCCGAGGTGGATCGTGCGGTGTTGACGTTCAAGACTGCGGCCGAAGAAGCGGCGCGGCTTGGAGGCGAGACTATCCCTCTCGATCTGACAGAGGGCAACGAGAATCGCTGGGGGCTGGTGCAGCGGTTTCCAGTGGGACCCGTGCTGGCGATTACGCCCTTCAACTTTCCGCTGAACCTGGTGGCGCACAAGGCGGCGCCGGCGATTGCGGCCTGCTGCCCGATCCTGATCAAGCCGTCGCCACAGACGCCGTTTACTGCGCTGGCGCTGGGTGAAGTGATTCTGAAGGCGGGCTGGCCGGAAGAGGCACTGGCCGTGTTGCCCCTGTCGAACGCCGACACAGCGTGGCTTGCGGAGAAGGAAGACCGCATCAAGCTGGTGAGCTTCACCGGTTCGGCCAAGGTGGGTTGGGAGCTAAAGGTGCACTCGGGCCGCAAGCGGGTGCTGCTGGAACTGGGCGGCAATGCGGCGTTGATTATCCACGGCGACTATCGCGATCTGGACAGCGCGGCGGAGCGCACGGCTCACGCGGCTTTTGGCTTTGCGGGACAGTCGTGCATCAGCGTGCAGCGCATTTTTGTCGACAAGTCGATCTTTCAGACATTCATCTGGAAGCTGGTGGAGATTGCAGGGAAGATGGCTTCAGGCGACCCGGCCAGTGAGGCGACGGAGGTGGGACCGATGATCAGGCCCGGCGAGGCGGAGCGGATTGAGAGCTGGATCAAGGAGGCGGTGGAGGGCGGTGCACGTCTGATTGCGGGCGGAGAACGCCAGGGCTCGATGATTGCGCCGGCGATTCTGACCGGGAGCAAGGCGGGGATGAAGATTCGCGACGAAGAGGTCTTTGGGCCAGTGGTTGTTGTGGAGCCGTATGTCGATTTTGAGCAGGCGCTTGCGGAGGTGAACCACTCGCGTTTTGGGTTGCAGGCTGGCTTGCTGACGCGCGATGCGGGGCGGATTCTGACGGCGTATCGCGAGCTGGAAGTGGGGGCGCTGATTGTGGGGGACACGCCGGCGTGGCGACTGGATCCGATGCCGTATGGCGGGGTGAAGGATTCGGGGCTGGGGCGCGAGGGGATCCGGTCGGCGATCGAAGAGATGACAGAGCCGCGCATGCTGGTGATGTCGGGCATGAGCTAGGAGCCGCAACCATAGCTCTGGAACCGGCCCTGGCGCGGGTGCGTAGTTTCATGGTGAGTCTCGGGTCTCAGGAGCGTCGTACTGTATGACTGTTTCCGGGTTGTTCACCACTCTCTACTGGACCTGGGTAGGCTCTGAAGCCCTGCTACAAATTGTCACTCCCACCAGCCGCTCAACTGGCCAGGTCAAAGACCGCGGTTCGTTGTTGGTATTGCTGGCTGTCATCTTTGGCTCCATCTGGATGGCGATGTGGTATGGTGCGACGCATCCGCACAACCTTCCAGGGAATCGCGAGGCATTGAAGGTGACTGCCCTAGGGCTGCTGATCGCCGGACTGCTGGTGCGGTGGACGGCGATTTTTACGCTGGGAGTTTCATTCAGCACAAACGTGGCGATCCATGCCAACCAGAAGCTGCGGAGAACCGGACTGTTCCGCTGGGTTCGGCATCCTTCCTACTCGGGGATGCTGCTGATCTTTGCTGGAGTCGGATTGAGCCAACGGAACTGGGTGAGCCTGGCTATCCTGCTTGTTTTTCCGACAGCGGCTCTGTTGTATCGGATTCACGTGGAGGAGCTGGCGCTGGGTGAGGCATTCGGAGACGACTATGCCCAATACCGGCAGTCGACTTTCCGGCTGATTCCCGGGATTTATTGAAGGGGGTATCCCCCCATACTCTGCAGATAAAATATCCTCTTTCAATGATTTACAGAAGACGTGGCCTGCAAGGTCTTCCTATCATTTAAGTTAGCCGGAGAGTCTTCGTGGGTAAGGACATAGAAGCTCTCGGGCTCCTTCACAGTTTCACTGTTTCGCAGTCTCAAAGGCGATTTTCGAGATCCGCGGAGTTGAAGAGAGCGAACTCACTGTGGGGATGAGGGTTAACTCATTTCCACACGTGATTTTCTGGCGCTTTTTGGCGCTTTTTGGCCAGATTTTGGCGGGTCATAACGGTGGTTAGGCGCTTCGCGATTTCAAAGCCTGCGAAACTGTGAGCGACGAATGAACAAGCAAATTGAAGTTTGCCGCATAGATTCAGCTTAGGCCAATCGGCGAAATAACCTGCAAAATGAGTGGACTTTTTTGCCTTTTGTTTTGAGTGAGTTAGGTGGGGATGATGGAACGAGAGACTTGACAGCAGATTCGCTCACAACGGAAAGCCCCTCCCCGTCCAAACGAGTGTCTGCGCCCCTCGCCTCTACACTGATGAGCGATTACTGCCTTGGCGTGTCTTTCTGCCGACGGGCAAGATCACAACCCGCAGCGCTGATCAAATTTGACCATCCTTCAGTCTGCCCTTCTGACAGGATCTACAAAGGCATAATTGTGTGCCTCCGAAGCCAGTGATCAAGCCATCCGTGCCTGCGAAGCGCGATGTCGAACAGAGGAGCGCACGTGATGTTATCCAAGGCTGTATCGAAGAGCCGCCGAGCCGCGGTTCTTTTGTTCGTCACGCTGATCCTGCTAGCACTGTCGGTCCAGGCTCGATCGCAATCCCTTTCCTCATCGACAGACCCCTCAGTGACCGCAAGAACACCGACTTCGGGGACACTTGATCTGACGTATCTTCGTCCCACCGAGGGAATAAAGGTCAGGAATTATGTTTACGAAGGGTTCGGTCCATACCCAATCGCGGGTGCAGCCTTCACGGCCGGCATCAATCAACTGACTGATTCCCCGCCCGAATGGAACCAGGGGATCAAGGGTTTCAGCAGGCGGTTTGGGTCTAACCTCGGAATCGCGATTGTTGGAACATCGACGCGATATGGTCTGGCAGAAGCCTTCAAGGAAGATACTCTGTACTACCGCTGTCAATGCAGCGGCGCATTTCCGCGACTACGCCATGCTGTGATTTCAACGGTGATAGCGCGCCGCGGCAGCGACGGCCATCGCGTTTTCTCTTTCCCTGCGCTGGTCGCACCGTATGCAGGATCGGTGGTTGCGGTTTACGGCTGGTATCCAAACCGCTTCGGCGCGAAGGATGCATTCCGAATGGGTAACTACAGTCTGCTGGCGTATATGGGCGAGAACATTTCCCTGGAGTTCTTTTACAGCGGCCCCCATTCTTTGATCGCTCGCATGCATTTGAATAATTTGCACGGTTCCACGATTAAAGGTCCGAATCAATGAGCGATCTGGGATCGACTCCGGCCGCAACCTTGAGCCGTCCCCATCCCGGGGCTCTGGTCGCGGGCGCACCTGCTGCTGCGATCCTTGGTCCAGGATTGATCACCGGATTCTTTGAATGGTTCGGCAGCCTTGGCGTCTTTTCATGGCGAGTGCTCAGGGCCGCAGTGACGCCGCCGTATGAGTGGCGCGAGCTGGTCCGCCAGCTTGACGAAGTTGGATCGAAGTCTCTGCCGCTGGTCGCATTGGCAGGCGCAGCCATCGGCGTCGTGATTTCGCTCGAAGCCCGTTACAGCCTCAGTCGATTCGGCGCTAAATCAATGTTTCCCGCCACCCTGGTCTATTCCGTGGTTCAGGTCATGGGTCCAGTAATCACCGGTCTGGTAGTGAGCGGCCGTGTTGGCGCAGGCATCGGCGCCGAGCTCGCATCCATGAAAGTGACTGAACAGATTGATGCCATTGAAGCGTCGGCGGTGAACCCTTACAGGTTGCTCGCGGCCACGCGAATCCTTGCGTGCATCCTGATGTTGCCGCTCCTCACTATTGCCGCGGACGCCTGCGGACTGATGACTGGCTGGTTGGCACAGGCCCTGGTTGAGCCACTCTCGTTTCATCAGTTCATTCAAAGCGGCTTTAGCGGAGCCACTTTTAACTCGTTCCTTCCGCCAACACTCAAGACCACTGTATATGGGCTGATCATCGGGCTCATTGCCTGCTTCCAGGGAATGCGAACCACGGGAGGCGCTGCGGGTGTTGGGCGAGCTGCCACGAACTCTGTCGTGCTGGCCTCGCTCTTCCTCATCCTCGCTGATGTTGTGCTCGTGAAATTCATTCTCGTCTTCTTTCCTTAACCGTTGATCGAATGAAATGAAAGCAAAATGTCGACAGCGTATGACATCGCGGTGAAGCAAGACAGTCACGCAGGAGATAAAGCCGCGTCGATCATCGAAGTCGAGAATCTGCATAAGGTATTCGGCCCTCAAGTCGTCCTGAATGGGATGTCCTTGCACGTGAACCGGGGAGAGACCCTGGCCGTGCTGGGACGCAGCGGAACAGGAAAGAGCGTCCTACTAAGGATCATTATCGGCCTCGAAAGGGCCGACTCCGGATCGGTTCGGATCCACGGGCAAAGCATCGCCGGACTACCCCTCGACCGGATGAGTGAAATCCGGAAGAAGATGGGTTTCCTGTTTCAGCATGCGGCCCTTTACGATTCGCTCACTGTTGCCGAGAACGTGGCGTTTCCCCTTGAGCATCATCGCCAAGACCTTTCCAAATCTGAACGGGCTGACCGAGTCACTCATTTGCTGGCTGAAGTCGGCATGGAAAACGCCGCCGGCAAGATGCCCTCGGATATCTCGGGTGGAATGCAGAAACGTGTGGGGCTGGCGCGCGCACTTGCGCTGGGGCCGGACCTTCTCCTTCTGGACGAACCGACCGCCGGTCTCGATCCCATCAGCTCTGGGGAAATCGACGACTTAATTCTCAAGCTCCAGCGGGAACACCAGATGGCTTCCATTGTGGTCACGCACGACTTGCACAGTGCACGAACGATTTCAAACCGCATCGCGCTTCTTGACCAGGGTCGCGTGGTGATCGAGGGTACATTCGATGACCTTCAACAAAGCGACATTGAATTTGTAAGGCAATTTCTAAAGGTTTCGTAGGGGGGCATATGTCGAGAGTGGCGCGTCTGGGAGCATTCATCGTTGTAACACTGGCGCTTCTCGCCACAGGCATCTTCATCATCGGGAGCAAGGAATACCTGTTTCGTTCCACCTACCAATTGAAGGCGCAATTCGACAATGTCGCGGGCCTCGCTGAGGGCGCCGATGTCCAGGTGGGGGGAGTACACAGCGGAACCGTCACCGGTATCGCGTTGCCGAGCAAACCGGGAGGCAAGGTCACAGTTGTCATGGAACTCGACCAGCCTACGCACGCAATCCTCAAGCAAGACTCTGTGGCTTCGATTCAAACGGAGGGATTGCTGGGCAATCAGTTCATGTCCATTTCTTTCGGATCTGCCGGGCAGCTCGATGTAACGAATGGGCAGACCATACGCAGTGATCCTCCTCTCGCAATGGCGGATCTACTGCAGAAGACCAGCGGCATCCTTGATGGCAGCCGGCGCGCCATCAACAATGTCACGCAGGCGACTGCACATCTGAATTCGGTGAGCGCCAAGATCGATTCGGGCCAGGGTACCGTCGGCGCGCTGGTAAACGACAAGCAACTCTACAGCCACCTTGAGCAGACTACGACCTCCTTGCAGGAAACGATGGCCCAGGCTCAAACAGGCGTGACGGACTTTCAGGAAAACATGGAAGCCCTGAAGCACAACTTCTTCCTCAGCGGTTATTTCAAGAAGCGCGGCTACGTAGACTCGGCCAGCCTGGCGGCGAATTCGATCTCAGCGCTTCCTCAGGCATCGCCGTTGAAGTCATTTACCTTTACAGCCAAACAGCTTTTCGACAGCCGCGACTCGGCGAAGCTGAAGAACCAGAAGTCTCTCAAGGACGGAGGCAACTTTCTCGCGCAGAATCAGTTCGGGTTCGCAGTCATAGTCGTCTCCAATGGCATGGAAGGCGACACCCAGAAAGACCTGGTTCTCACCGAGGCAAGGGCCATGGTGGTTCGCGAATACCTGGTTGAAAACTTCGGATTTGACGATAGCCAGCTCAAGACCTTGGGAATGGGCAAACAGGCCGGCGCGAACATCGACGCAGACTGGGGATCAATCCAGATCCTCATCTTTCCGGTAGGAACCGCGCTGCCCCCCGACAAAGCTGCGCAGACTGGATTCTCCATCCCAAACCATGCCGACCAATCGCTTCACGCGACCACTGCCGCGACCGAAAAGCCCTAGAGACAGATTTGAACAAATCGAAGCGGCAATGCGCACCTGCGAAGCTGTGTGACGATGGAGAAGAGATGACCGGCAACAAGCATAATCCCGAAGGAAACAGCAGCGACGCGGGTGAACCCAGCCCGGGCCCTTATTGGAAGCGCATGCATCAGGACTGGCGCTTCTGGGTTGGCGCGATTCTGATGGCCGGCGCACTGGCGATCTACGTTTTCAGTGGCGACCTGGCATGGGTTCTACGCAGCCATCCCCATTAGAGACCGGTAGAAGCGGCGGCGGGATCATTTCATTCATCTGCTGCCCTCCGTGAGTGGCGCATACCGCCTTAGGCCGGGTGTCGAAATTCAGTGTATTCAGCAAGATCCCCAAACATGATCGGGGGTCTGGGTACTTTGGCGCTGTAATCGTGCCTCGAGATACACGGTTCGGACCGCTATCGATGCTATGTTCAAGATTCGTGTGGAACGAGCGCTTCTTGAACTGCGTGCGTGCGACGCCGGCGCTCATGTGCGGACCAACACTAGCCTGAGCGTTTTTTGCCGGAACTCGCATTACTGGAACGTATGGAATCCAAGACTTGCTGTGCGTACAACGTGACCAGGGGTTGCAGGATCAACTCCACGGTCACGGCCGCCGACAGTGCGCGCGAGCCTCTCAAAGTTCTGAAGGTGCTGGTTGAGGGTCTTGCCCGGGATTCGAAGTCGAGCCTTTGGCTGATTCCGCTGGAGCATGCTCCGCAGCTGGCGCGGCTTTTCCCTTTCGACCTGGCCTACCTCGACAAAGATATGAAGGTGCTGGTGGCCTTGGCGTTGCGGCCCGAGGTTGCCGCTCCGCCGTTCCGTGTTGAAGTTGCGAGCGCCCTGGTTCTGCCGTTCAACAGCCTTCAATCGAGCGGGACGGTGCCTGGCGATCAGATCATTGTTTGCGCCGAGGACGAACTCGAACTCCGACTCGCGGAGGTTGCTCGTCCGGCGGTTGTCGAAGCGGTCACGCCCGTCGCGGAAGCTCCCATTGCAGCGACAAGTCTCCCCTTCACTTCGATTCCAAACCTGCCACTGCATTCGTTTCCGAGATCGCAGGTTTCGGTTCACACACTCGCTGGTTCCGTTCCGCAGGGCACAGGGTTCACGGTAGGAATGACCAGCAGCAGCTGGCAGATCTCGAACTCCACGATGGCTGCCACCGCGGTGCTCGAGCCTGTCGAGATTCGAGAAGAAGCGGTTCAAGAAGAAGCAGTGCAAGAAGAAGCGGCGGGGAGCGAGAAGATTGGTGAGATTGGCCTTGCGGACGTGGAAAGCACGGAAACGCAGGTCGCAACCACCAGTATTGCGGAGCCCGCTTCGAGCGCGGTGTCTGAGCCTGTCTCTGGTCTCGAGCCTGCTGCTGAGGTTGCGGAGAGCGCACTGAAGGAAGCGGCTGCAGCCATGGCATCGTCCGTCGCTGCGGAGTTCGAGGCAGTCGCGATCGAGCCGGAGACGGTCGCTGTTGAGGCGGAGGCGGTTGAGGAAAAGCCGGGGACCGACATTTCTCCGGTTGCTTCAGAGACTACGCAGGTCGTCGAGCAGGCAGGCGTGAAGGCGGACGCCGCTGAGACCGGAACAGATGTTCACCCAATAAAACGCAAGAAGTCCGCGGAGAATTTGCCTGCAAAAGTCTCCACTTCGACTGCTGGGGTAACAGCGAAGAAGAATGAACGGGAAGAGAAGAAGAAAGAATCGCTGGGGGTTCTGGTAAAGCGCTTCCTCAATTGCGAGGATCCGCTGCCGGAGCGGCGCTCGATCATACGGCTGTTGGTGCAGGGGCTGATTGCTTACACCGGGGACGGCGAAAAGAAAAAGCCGTACGAGGTGCGCGATGTGAGTCCGACGGGGCTGTATCTTCGCACGCAGGAACGCTGGAATCCGGGCGACGTTGTTTCGCTGGTGTTGCAACGAAAAGACTCCACCGAGGAGCAGCGTGAGAGGCACGTCACCGTGAAGCTGAAGGCGATTCGATGCGACGAGGGTGGCGTCGGCTTTTCGTGGTTGTGGCCCGATGGTGTGGAGTTTGAACCCTGGAGGCGGGTGCACACGAAGAGATCGGATGAGACGGACGCGGATTTCTTTATGAGAGAACTTCGTCTGACAAGGGCTCTTGGGTTCCTGCTAGAGGTGTGTCCCGCTGCGATGGAAGAGATGAAGCTGGGACTTCATAAGCGGCTGAGCAACAAGAGAGTGGCGGGCGCCGTGGAGATTGTGTTGAAGGCACAAGAATTGCTGGGACGGCTCGAACCTCGTGCGAAGGTGCAGGCTCATCCGGATATGGTGAGGCGCATTCTCGAAAACGGATCTTGGACGGAGGATGACTGGATTCGGCAGTGGTGGTCTGGCCTGCTGGTGAGCTCGTGCAGCGCCGATGCGCTGGACAGTTCAAATTCCGTTTTCATTGACTTGCTGGCGAAGCTGATGCCGGTTCACCTGCGCGTTCTGGCGTTCGTCTGCCCCAAGGCGACAGAACGGATCGCGGCAGGTGAGTCTGCGGCCAAGCTGGACCTGTATTGCACGGCAGAGGAATTGATCGAAGCGGTAGGATCGCAAAGTATTGCCCGGATCCACCAGACAATGGGACAACTGTCGTCGCTCGGATTGCTCGCCGAGATCAACAAGCCCTCGTATGTTTCGGTGACGGACAAGGTAAAGACCAGAGCCACGCCTACGGCGCTGGGCCTGAAGATGCATGCGCGCTGCCATGGGCATCGATAAAGGCTGGCGTTCCCAATGCCGGCCGTATTTTGTCGCTGGGTCCACGTTGAGCCCGCTCCATTGAAAAAGAAATCTTAGGAATTGGCCGTCGCGTCGATTGCATTGCGCGTGTGGTGTCATGTGCGTGGCCGGTGCGATGATCTGAAAGAGCAGCTATAGTGGTTTGGCTGCAGCGGATATACGCGCCGGGCTGTGGGAGAACAGAGGGTTATGGACCTTGGACTGAAGGACAAGCTAATTGTCGTGACGGGCGGCGGAGCGGGCATTGGGGCGGGTATTTCACGCGCGTGCCTGGCAGAGGGAGCGCGTGTAGTGGTGCTGGGGCGGCGCTCGGATAATGTTCAGGCGTTCATCGCGGAGATGGAGAAAGCGCACGCCCAATGCAACCTGGTGGAGGCGCATCTCGAAGACCTGGATCGCTGCGCGTCGGCGATCGCGGAGATTGAAGACCGGTACGGCGACATCTATGGGCTGGTGAACAACGCAGGTGTGAATGACGGCGCGGGGCTGGAAAAGGGGAGAGTGGCGCGCTTTGTTGAAAGCCTGCAGAAGAACCTGATCCACTATTACGCGCTGGCCCACTATGCGCTGCCTTCGCTGAAGCGGACGCAGGGAGCGATTGTGAATATCAGCTCGAAGGTGGCGCTTACCGGTCAGGGAAACACATCGGGCTATGCGGCGAGCAAAGGAGCCCAGCTTGCACTGACGCGGGAATGGGCTGCTGAGCTGTTGCCGCACAACATTCGCGTGAATGCGGTTTTGCCGGCTGAGGTGATGACTCCGTTGTATCGGCGCTGGCTGGATACGCTGGGCGATCCCGAGGCGGAGCTGAAGCGCATTACGGACAAGATCCCGCTGGGGCACCGGATGACACTGTCGGCGGAGATTGCGGCGGTAACGGCGTTTCTGCTTTCGCCGACGCAATCGGCGCACACGACGGGGCAACACATCATTGTGGATGGTGGGTATGTCCACCTGGATCGAGCGCTGACGTAGAGCGTAGAGGCAGGGCGTGGCCGGGTTGACTGTGTTCTGGTGCGCCAGGCGTTGTGGGCCTACAGAAGGCGCGGGCGCCGGACGAAGGATTGCAGGACCGCGAAGCGCATGCGGATTGCGTCGGCGCGCAGAGACGCAAGCACAGATGGATCGACGGCAACGCCATTTCGGTCGGCATAATCCGCCATTTGCATCAGGACGCCAGCGTCTCGAAACGCAGACCAGCGAGCGGACCGGTCAGAGGCGAGGACGGCGACACGGGCTGAACTGCTGACTGACCATGCCGGTTGGAGTCGGCTCGACAGCGATTCCCAGGAGAGCTGATTGCGGCGATGCAGTGTCGCCGCCGAGAAGGTCAGGTAGGCGGCGGTCATGGTGAACAGGGCGAATTGGATTGCAATCAGAGTGATTGTGATTTCCTGGTCCGACAGTTGCTTCGGACGATAGGCGGAGAATATCCGCCCTTCCGCAGGTTAGAGCGGGGATCGGGAGTGGGGCAATGCCACTTCCGCGTCAATGAGATGCGTGATTTTGGAACAGATTTCTTGCAGCGCGAGCGAAAGAGATTTCGCTTCCGGATGGGTTCGTCACTCTCCTGTGGCATCTCCACAGGTCGTTATGGCATACTTCTGTGGTCGTACCACAGGTACTGAAATGTCTCCTGAAAAACTTGACCTTCTGCAAGGAACGCTCGACTTGATGGTGTTGCAGACACTGACGGTGATGGGTTCGCTGCACGGCTACGGGATCGCGCGCCGCATTGAGCAGGTGAGTGGCAATGCCTTGCTGCTGAACCAGGGAACCATTTATGCATCGCTGGTGCGGCTGGAGCAGCGCGGATGGATCGGTTCGCGCTGGGGCACGTCAGACAACAAGCGCAAGGCGAAGTTCTATTCGATCACGGCTGCTGGAAAACGACAGCTGACGGCCGATGCCCACTACTGGGAGCGGCTGAAGGAAGTGATGGAGCGCGTGATGACTATGGATGACTCAGCCAAAGGCGGAGCGGACGCATGAGTGGGTTGTGGCGGCTGCTGGGCAGAATGTGGGCGTTTGTGCGCAGAAGGCCGCTGGATGCGGAACTCGACGCAGAGCTTGCAGCTCACCTGGAGATGGCGATTGAAGACAACATGGCTCACGGACTGCCGGCTGCGGAAGCGCGACGGCTGGCGCTGGTGAACCTGGGTGGCGTGGAACAGGCGCGGTACAGACACAGAGAAGCGCGAGGTCTTATGAACATCGATATCCTGATGCAGGATCTGAAGTACACGGTGCGCACGCTGTGGCGCGATCCGAGCTTTACGGTGGTTGCGGTGCTGATTCTGGCGCTGGCGATCGGGGCGAATATCGCGGTGTTCAGCGTGGTAAATACGCTGCTGCTGCGCCCATTGCCGTTTCAGAGCGCGCAGCAACTGGTGTGGATTGCGCCGCCGCCGACCAAGTGCGGACTGAGTTGCGCGACGTATTCGACGGATGCGTACGATGAATTCCGGACGATGAGCCGCTCGTACCAGGATGTTACGGGGTATTTTGCGTTTTCAAGCGCGGACAATCTGAGCCTGAATCTTGGCGGCGCGCCGGTGACGGCAACCAGTATCGACGTGATTCAGAATTTTTTCCCATTACTGGGCGTGCAGGCGCAGATGGGGCGGGTGTTTACGCCGGAAGATGCGCGGAATGGCGCGGCGCCGGTGGTGCTGCTGACGAACGCGTGGTGGAAGCGGCAGTTCAACGGCGACAAGAATATTGTTGGCAAGGCGTTCGACATGAACGGCAAGCAGACGACAGTGATCGGGGTGCTGCCGGCGAGCTTTGATTTTGGTGCAGTGTTTGCGCCGGGGACGAAGGTCGATGCGATTACGCCGCTGAATTTGTACGGGCCTCCGCGTGACTGGGGCAACATCATTACGCTGATCGGGCGACTGAAACCGGGTGTGACGCTGGCGCAGGCCCGGAATGAGGCGGCGAGCGTAGCTCCGCATATGTGCTGGAACAACAAGCAACCGAATAGCTGCGGCCAATACAAGGATGCTGTCGTGCCGGTACCCCTGAAGGAATATGTGAGTGGGAAACTGCAGCGGTCACTAGTGGTGCTGTGGGCGGCGGTGGGGGCAATTCTGCTGATTGCGTGCGTGAACCTCTCGAACCTGCTGCTGGCGCGTGCGGCTGCGCGGTCGAAGGAGTTTGCGATGCGGGGCGCGCTGGGAGCCAGCCGAGGACGCATCGTAAGGCAGCTGTTGACGGAGAGCCTTGTGCTGTCAGGCGCGGGTGCGGTTGTGGGATTTTTGATGGCCGCGGCCCTTGTTTCATGGCTGGCACACCAGGGCGCGATTGCATTGCCGCTGCTGAGCACGCTGCACATGGATCTGGCTGCGCTGGGATGGACGGTGCTGATTGCGGTGTTTGCGGCAGCGGTGTTCGGGCTGGTGCCGGGATTGCGAATTGCAGGCGGCAATCTGCAGGAATCGTTGAAGGATGCGGGGCCCGGCGCGAGCGCGAGCCGGAAGCATGAGCGGATTCGAGCCATCCTCGTGGTGTCGGAAGTCGCACTGGCGTGCATGCTCCTCGTGGGAGCGGGCTTGCTGCTGCGGAGTTTCATGCGAGTGCTCGACGTCGATCTTGGCTTTCAGCCGGACCGAGCCGCAGCGATCAAGGTCACCTACGACGACAGCGTGCCCGGAGACAAGACGGGCGATTTGAGCGCGGCGAAACGCGGAGTGATCTTCCAGCAGATTCTAGCTCGCGTTAGCGCGCTGCCAGGGGTGGAGGCCGCGGGGATGGTGGACTATCTGCCGCTGGGGCAGAACCGCGCATGGGGAACCCCGATTCCCAAGGGTAGAAATCCAAATGAATTCAAAGATGTGGCGGGGCCCCTGGTTTACGTGATTTCGCCCGGTTACATGCGGGCGATGGGTACGAGTCTGCGAGGACGCGACGTTACCTGGGACGACGGACCCAAGAAGGAACAGGTCGTATTGATCAACGAAGCGATGGCCGGGTTCTTCTGGCCAAATCAGGATGCAGTCGGCAAGATTCTGGGAAACGGCGTAGATGACAAGAACGACCTTCGCGTCGTTGGGGTTGTGGCGGACGTGCATGAAGAAAACGTGGATGGGGAGGCCGGGTGGCAAATTTACTATCCGACGACACAGGCGTCTCCCAATGATGCGGAGCTCGTGATTCGCACCCGCCTGCAGCCTGCATCGCTGGCGACGAGCGTGCTGACGACGCTGCGCGAGATGAATCCACAACAGCCCATGGCGGAATTCAAGCCAATTCGCCTGCTGGTGAATCACGCCGTTTCGGGACGGCAATTCTTCATGCTGCTGGTGGTTTCATTCGCAACCCTGGGGTTGCTTTTGGCGTCGCTGGGGATTTATGGAGTGATTTCGTATTCGGTGACGCGGCAGACGCAGGAGATCGGGATTCGCATGGCACTTGGAGCGAGCGCGGGAATCGTGCAGCGGCAAGTGCTGGCGGGTACCTTGCGGCTCGCGTTGATCGGCGTGGTGCTGGGTGCGGCTATATCGATCGCGGGCGCGCGAATGATTGCCTCACTGCTGTTTGCTACCTCTCCGTGGGATGCCATGACCTATATGAGCATGGCGGTTGGACTGCTTGGGGTGGCGGGGGTCAGCGGGTACATTCCGGCGTTCCGGGCATCGCGGATCAATCCGACGGGAGCTCTGCGCGCCAACTGAAGCGGGTCCGGGAGGCGTTGTTGCTGCGTTTGGTGGGCCGTGGGGATGTTGACATGGCGACCGGCGCCGCGTGCACCACGCTCATCAATGCTTCTCTGCCATTTTCTTCTGGTGTGACAGAGAAATCCGGTACAGAATGTGGGCAGGAGCAATCATGTCCCCGATCCGAATCACCCGGGAGGTCCACCAGGGTTGGTTGAGCGGTAATGGGATTGCGTGCAAGTGCAGGGTTGAACTTGCGACGAAGATCTCGCCTGGTTTCCCCACCGTAAGAACGCTGGACATCTGGATGCCCGAGAAGCCGCCGGAAGGCAGCTACAAGGTGCAGATCGACAGCACGACGCTGGACGTGCAATTCAAGCGCGGTGCGTGGCTTGAAGCTGTAGCCTGACGATCGCGCAGCATCAGTGAGTTCCCCGATCCACGTCGGGAGAATGCGGAATTCGATTGCTTCTCCATCTCCGGCATCGCTATGATGCTCGCGCTACCCGCTTCTCAGCTGAGCGTCTACAGACGATCTGAATCACCTTAAAGAAGGAGCACGCAAGAATGTGCGGAATTGTGGCCGTCTACGCGCGTCGCGAGCCTGTCTCGCCGGCGAAACTGGAACGCGCAACGAAATCTCTATACCACCGAGGCCCTGACGGACAACGCCAATGGATCAGCCGCGACAACCGCGTCGGGCTGGGGCATGCACGGCTAAGCATTATCGATCTGTCGACGGGCGACCAGCCGATTTCGAGCGAGGATAGTCGCACGCATATTGTCGTGAACGGCGAGTTCTATGAATACGAGGCGATCCAGAAGGAGCTCGAAGCGCGCGGGCATCGGCTGCGCACGCGATCGGATAGCGAGATCGCTCTGCACCTTTATGAAGAGGTTGGGCCGCAGTGCCTGCATCGGTTACGCGGCGAGTTTGCATTTGTGATCTGGGACGAGAAGCAGCAATCGCTGTTTGCGGCGCGGGACCGGTTCGGTATCAAGCCGCTCTTTTATGCGTGGCACAACAACACGCTTTACATCGCTTCGGAGGTGAAGGCGCTTTTTGCGGCTGGGGTTCCGGCGCGGTGGGATGAGGAGAGTGTCTACCAGTCGTTCACGTTTGGCGGCCATCAGATGCGGACGCTTTACGATGGCGTGCATCTTGTTCCACCGGGACATTATCTGATTGCCACCGAGAAGCATTTTCAGATCACGCGATATTGGGATTTCAACTACCCGCAGGCAGACGACGCTGCGCTGAGGCGAAGCGATGCCGACTATGCGGCGGAGTTTCGTCACGAGCTGGAGGAAGCGGTGCGGATACGGCTGCGCGCGGATGTGCCGGTGGGCGTTTATCTGAGCGGCGGACTCGACTCGTGTGCCGTGCTCGGACTTGCCGCGCGCCATCATCCTGATCCGATTCGCGCATTCACGCTGACGTTTGACGATGTCGCGTACGATGAAGGTTCGATCGCGCGGGAGATGGCTGCGCTGGCGGGGGGCGAGTTCAATCCCATTCCGATCAACCAGCAACATCTGGCTGAGAATTTTGGGGATGCGATTCTGCAGTCGGAAACGTTCTGCGTGAATGCGCATGGCGTGGCGAAGTTTCTGCTGAGCAAAGCGGTGCGCGATGCCGGCTACAAGGTTGTAATCACCGGCGAGGGGTCGGACGAGATCCTGGGGGGCTATGCGCACTTCAGGCGCGACATGCTGCTCTACAACCGAGAGGGACAGGACGAGAAGGAGATTGAGCAACTGCTGGCGTGGCTCAACGAGAACAATACGGTTTCGCGGGGGCTGCTGCTGCCGGATGGCGACACCGGCAATCTCGAGGGAGTTCGGCGGATTCTCGGGTATGTGCCGTCGTGGTGCGAAACATTCTCGTCGCGCGCGGTGAAAGCACAGCCGCTGCTGGCTGACGATTTCGGTTGCCGGTTCAAGGACCGCGAGAGCTATCTGCAGCTGCTCTCGGATATCGACGTGCCCGGACAGTTGAAAGGGCGCGATGCTCTGAACCAGTCGCTGTATCTGTGGGGCAAGTCAGTGCTGGCGAACTACATTTTGACGATGCTGGGCGACCGCATGGAGATGGCGCACTCCATCGAGGGACGCGTGCCGTTTCTCGATCATCACGTGGTGGAGTGCATCTGCCGGCAGCCGGTGAACCAGAAGATTCGCGGGATGACGGAAAAATTCGTGCTGCGCGAGGCAGTGCGGGACGTGATCACCGACACGGTGTATCGGCGACAGAAGCATCCGTTTCTGAGTCCGCCGGCAACGCTCAATCCTGAGCAGACGTTCAACACTTATGTGCAGGACATGCTGCGCGGTTCCGTGATGGCTTCGATTCCGTACTTCGACCAGAAGAGGATTGTTGCCATGCTGGATCGGTTGGGCGGGATGGATGCAGGGGCCCGCACGGCATACGACCAGATCCTGATGCCGCTGGTGAGCATGTGCGTAATTCACCAGGGATTTGGAATGGCGTGTTGATGGCTGGAGAAGAATGTGGGGTGTATACTCGGCGACGTTATGCTTACTCACATTTCCAGGCTCATCTTTTTTGCATCTCTTGTTGCGATTGCGATTCCAACGAATGCTCAGCAGACGGCTTCAACGCAAGACGCGCAGGCTAAACCCAAGCCGGAAGATACGGAGATATGGCAGCCGGTGCCGGCAGTGGTGACGCCGGCCGCCGAATGCAATGCTCCGCCTTCGGACGCGATCGTACTCTTCAACGGGAAGAACGTGGATGATTGGGTCAACGTGAAGGACAAGCAGCCTGCGCTTTGGGATGTTCACGATGGCGTGATGACGGTGAATAAGACCGGCGGCAGCATCGAGACCAAGCGGAGCTTCAAGAATTATCAACTTCACGTGGAGTACAAGATTCCGGCAAGCATTACTGGGACCGGGCAGGGGCGCGGCAACAGCGGTGTGTTCCTCGCATCAACGGGTCTGGGCGACGATGGCTACGAATTGCAGGTCCTGGACGGGTACAACAATCCAACCTATGTGAACGGGATGGTGGGAAGCATTTACAAGCAGAGCATTCCGCTTGCGAATGCAAGCCGCAAGCCGGGTGAGTGGCAGACGTATGACGTGGCGTGGACTGCGCCGACGTTTAGTGATGATGGATCGGTGAAAACGCCGGCATATGTCACGGTGTTTCTCAACGGCGTCCTGGTGCAGAACCACTTTGAGCTGAAGGGGCAGACGTTGTATATCGGGAAGCCGTTCTACAAGAAATACGACACGGCGCCGATCAAGCTGCAGGCGCACGGGGACAAGAGCGAGCCAATGAGCTTCAGGAATATCTGGGTGCGGCAGCTACCGTAGCAAGAGATGAGCTTGCGTCACCTCGGTGATGTTCAATTCCCATGCATCCGGGCCACCCGCCGGTAACGCGGAGAAAGGGCAACTGCAGGTTCCTAGACTCCCTGCGGTGCTCGGAATGACAGTGGCGATTGGGGAGTTTAGCTTTCCCACCCAAGCAAAGCTTGGATGGGGCACCCGGTCCGGAGAGGTACACGCACTGAGTGCCCTCACTCATCATTTGGATTCGTTGTCACCCCCGGTCCCCGAAAGCGAGGGACCGGGGGCACCCGGCTTCTGTGAGATCGCGCACTGTCGAAATTCTTCGCGCCCTATAGTTTCATCGTAGGGAGAGAACGATGATTCAAGTCACAATATATAAGTCGGACGGAAACAAGACCTTTCAGAACATCACGAGCGTAAGCGTCGAGAATGGCATTCTGAAATTTGACTGGCATCCCGATCCGAAATCAAGGGGATTCATGCAAATAACGACTACATGTCCCTATTATCTTGAGGAGTTGTTTGGTTAAGGTTTTCTCGGCCGTCTCATTTGAATTGGATTGCGGTGCAGTGAGAGATCAGTGGACCATGGCCTGGGCCTTCGCCATCATGACGGCATTCCGGAGGGCCGTTACGAATTCGTGGGCCGCCGCGGTGTCGTTGAAGGTGAGGCCGAAGGCTTCGACCTTGTCCTGCACCTGTCCGTAGTCGGAGCTGCGATGCGGGCCGGGGCCGAGGTGTTCGAGCTTGTCGCGGTCGTAGACGAGGGCGGGGAATTTCTTGCCGGGCATGCCGACCACGACGACCATGACGGCGTCGCCTTTGTCTCCGGGCTTGTAGGCACTGGGAGCTTCGGGGTTCGTGAAGACGCGATCTTCGCTGACCAGGGAAGCATCGACGTCAGAGAGCGGAACGGTGATGGAGGCAAGCGGAAACGCGTAGCGATACCACGCGATCTTTCCGTCCTCTTCGCGGGGCATCGCGCAAACCGGGGCGGGCATGTTGGGTTCGATGACGAGAGTTTGGCCGTCGAGAGCAACGATGCTGCCGGAGGCGGTGTAGGCGGTCTTCATCTGATCCACGCGCGAGCGGATGTCTTGCGCGCTGGAGGTGAAGGAGCCAAGGACGAGGCAACCAAGCAACAAGCGAAACAAGGTTTTCATGGATGTACCTTTGGTGTGCATTCATGGTGGGACAGATTTTAGAAATTTAGTGTGATTTATCGCACCTACGGCGTTACGAAGGACACGGGCCGAAAGTCGGTGCCTCAGGTTCCTCTTCGAGTGCACAACAAAAGCGAAATCTGAATTGTGTATAAAGTGCTACGATTCAGGCAATTTCCAGCGAGGTTCAAGACATGGCGAAACGAGCCGCTCTCGCAACTTTGGCTTGTACAACTTTGGTGGGAGTTGTTGCGGCGCAGGCACCCGCACCCCTGCTCACTCCGGCGTCGAAGCTCCCGGCGCGGCACAATGTCGCTGTCTTCGGGCAGAAGATTGTTTATTACGACGTAGGGGCGGGACCGGCGATCGTGCTGGTGCACGGGTTTGGCAGCGAGGCGCGGTTCGACTGGGGCAATGTGCTGATTCCGCTGTCGCAGCATCATCGCGTGATAGCGATGGACCAGATCGGCTTTGGAGCTTCAGATAAGCCGTTTATCGATTACTCGATCCAGACGTACGTCGATTTTCTCGGCGAGTTTTTGAGGACGTTGCACGTGCAGGAATTCACGCTGGCGGGAGAATCGCTGGGGGGATGGATTTCGGCACTCTACACGATCGAAGCGCTGGCACCTGCGAATACGGGACTTGAGGCGTTGCCGAAACCGTCGCGGCTGGTGCTTTCTGACGCCGCGGGATTCTCGACGGAGCATATTGGGGGGCGGGCAATGCCCATTCCGATCGCGGGTACGCTTGCAGATGCGCAAGGGGTCGCCATCGTCTTCCACGACAAGTCGCGGGTTACGGATGCATTCGTGCGGGAAGCCTGGGCCATGAAGATGAAGGCCAACGACGGATTCACGGAGCGCTCGATCTGGGGCAATCCAAAAGTTGCGACCGAAGGCGTAAAAGATCGCATCGGTGCGATCTCAATCCCGACGCTGGTGGTGTGGGGTGGTGCCGATGAACTGGTGCCGCTGGAACAGGGACGCGCGTACGCTGCTGGAATCCCGGGCGCGAAGCTTGTTGTTGTGCCGGAGTGCGGGCATGGGCCTGCGATCGAGAAGCCGAAGGAATTTCTCGACGCGGTGATTCCGTTTATCGACGCGCGTTAACGGTTGTTTCCTGAAGAGAATCCAGCTCTAAGAAAATCTGCACAGGGTCTGGCGGGGCAACCTTTGCGTTGCGTCCTCATCTCAACTTGCTGACAAGGATTCTTGCGTGATTGCCCGCATCATCGCGGTGGCATGGACTGCGCAGGAGAAATCAATCGGCACGTTTAAATCACCGCACACAGGAGCTGCATACAGCAGGAGAAGACTTATGGCAGAGATCAGACGAGATGAAACGATCGAGGACACGGGACTTTCGACGGCGGCGCTGGCGCATGCCGACGAGCCGATTGAACAGAAACTGGTGGAGAACCGCAATGACGGCCGCGATATGAGTGATTCTGTCGGCAACCGGATGCGTGCGGAAGCTGAGCAACCGTCAGAGACGGATGCGCAAGAGGCTCTGTTCTCCCAGGATGAGTCGAAGGCGTTGTACGCCAAGTGGGATGCGGTCCAGGTGGGCTTTGTGGATGAGCCGCGGCAGGCAGTGGAGCGAGCCGACTCGCTGGTCGCCGGAGCGATGAAGCGGCTGGCGGAGATTTTCGCGGAGGAGCGGGCACGGCTGGAAGGGCAGTGGGACCGCGGCGACAGCGTTTCAACGGAAGAGCTGCGCCTGGCACTGCGCCGTTATCGCGCGTTCTTCGGGCGGCTGCTTTCGGTTTGATTTAGAGCAGTTTCGGAATGCGCGTAGACCGTTCAAGCGCGACGAAGGTGGCTTTTCTTGGCAAAGAGTCCACCCAGTATGCAGCTTCGGACTACACCAGTTCCGAATCTTCGATAGCCGAGAGCAAATGAGGCCGGAATGTTCCCCCACCCCAGGGATCATTCCGGCCTTTCCGTTTTTTGGAGCGTTTTCTATTCCGTGACGGTGAGTTCGGTGTGCAGGGTGGCGGTGGAATCCTCGCCAGCCCAGACATCGAAGGTGCTTGGCTCTACAGCCCACACCTTGGTTTGAGGGCTCCAGAATTCGAGTTCATCTTTGCCAAGCGGGAACCTGAGCGTCTGCGTCACGCCGGGCTGGATCGAGACGCGCTTGAATCCCTTGAGCTGGCGAACCGGACGCGACGCCGAACCCCAGCGCTGGTGAATGTAGATTTGCGCCACGGCATCGCCTGGGACGCTGCCGGTATTGGTGACGTCGACCTGAACCTCGGTGCTGTCGCCCGCCTTGATGCTGGTCTTGCTCAGGTGCAGATTATCGAATTTGAAGGTTGTGTAGCTGAGACCATAGCCGAAGGGATAGAGCGGCTTGCTCTGCACATCCCAGTAGCGCGAGGTAAACTTCGGGCGGTCATCCGGTTCGTGCGTCAGGTTGTGGTTGTAGTAGAGCGGCTCTTCGCCGGCGGCGTGCGCCCAACTGATGGGAAGTTTTCCGCCGGGATTGACGTCGCCAAAAAGGATATCGGCCACGGCGTTGCCGCCTTCGGTGCCGGGGTACCACGCTTCAAGAATGGCCCCGACATGCTTCGAGGCCCAGCGAAGATCGAGCGGACGGCCGTTCTCCAAAACGAGCACGACCGGTTTGCCCGACGATGCTACTGCCTCCAGCATTCGCTGCTGAATGCCGGGCAATTCCATAGAAGCGCGGGAGGCGGATTCGCTGCTCATTGCAGAGGTTTCGCCCATGACGGCGATCACGAGGTCAGCGCCGGCAGAGGCGGCTTTGGCTTTGGCGACGGCCTCGGCCGTTTCAGCTTCGGTGGGTGGAGGGGGCAGTTTTTTCCCCGAGATGGTTTCAAACAGACCAGGGAAGATGCGCGTGGGGTTGGGGCCGGAGAAGTAGTTGATTTCAACTCCCGGGCCGAGCTTGCTTTTGAGGCCTGCGAGAATCGTCACGGCGTGGCTCTTGGACGGGCCGCCGAAGAGGCCCTCTACCGTCCAGCCGCCTTCGATGTCCTGCACGGAGTCGGCGAGCGGTCCGATGACGGCGATCTTTTTGATGGACTTGTTGAGCGGCAGCGTGTGGTTGTCGTTTTTGAGCAACACCATGGAGCGGGCGGCTACTTTGCGTTCGAGTTCTCTGCCCTCGGGCCGGTTCAGCGTCGAATCAACTTGTGATTCATCGACGTAGGGGTGGTCGAAGAGGCCGAGCTGGTACTTGATCTGAAGGATGGGCAGAACGGCGGTGTCCAGCTTGGCTTCCGGCACTTTGCCGGAGTGCACGAGGCCTGCGAGATATTTGGGATAGGTGAGGCTGGCCATATCCATGTCGAGACCGGCGGTAACGGCCTTGTAGGCAGCGTCTTCGGGATCCTTGGCATAGCCATGGGTTTGCAAGTTTCCGACCGCAAAGGCGTCGGAGACTACGAAGCCCTGGAAGTCCCATTCCTCGCGTAGAACATCAGTGAGAAGCCAATGGTTTCCGGTGGCAGGGACATCGTTCAGGTCCATATAGGCGCTCATGAAGCTGCCGGCACCTGCCTGTTCGGCGGCATGAAACGGGACGAGGTAGAGGTTGCGCATGAGTTCTTCAGGGACATACGAGGAGTCATAATCGCGGCCGCCCTCTGCAGCGCCATAGCCGGCAAAGTGCTTGACGCAGGCTACGACGCTGTCAGGACCAAGCGTCTCACCCTGGAATCCAATGACCTGCGCGCGGGCCATGGCGGCGCCAAGGTAGGGGTCTTCGCCGGCGCCTTCGACGATGCGGCCCCAGCGCGAGTCGCGGGCGATGTCGACCATTGGCGTGAAGGTCCAGCGGATGCCGGCGGCGTGCGCGTCCTGTCCCGCGAGGCGCTGTGCGGCTTCTTCCACTCCCGGATCCCACGAGGCGGCCATGGCCAGCGGGATGGGGAAGACGGTGCGGTAGCCGTGGATGACATCAAAGGCGAAGAGAATGGGGATGTGGAGGCGGGACTTCTCGACGGCGAGGTGCTGGAGGCGATTAATCTCCTTGACGTCGATGAGCCAGAGGATCGAACCGACTTTGCCCTCGATGATGAGGTTGTCGGGTTTTTCGGTGGCAAGAAGGGGCAGGACGACGCCGGACGATTGGTTCATCTGGCCAACTTTTTCTTCGATGGTCATCTGCTTGAGCAGTTCTTCGGCCCGGCGGTGCGCCTCGGCCGCAGTGACGGGCGGCGTTTGCGCGGGAAGGATTGCCGAAAGTGAGATTAGGAGAAAGGCGAAGAGAACGATGGCTTTTGTGGACGGCTTGCTTTGGATCACTGAGCAGGTCCCTCCGAGGGACCGATAAGCATAAAGCACGAGGACAGGGTTTTGCAGAGGGGCTGGTGGATGGAAGCTGCGGCTGGGTTTGGCGGACTTGAAATCCCGGTTCGCGGGCTGCATGACATCTCACAGGGAGTTGTGCGCAACATGAATGGGTTCTCTCAAAAAAGCGCCCCCCGATTAGTCCCGCCTGGATGCTTCCAGGTCTGGTAACCGGAGGGGCGAGGAGCCGCAATCACAAGAAAACGCGCCCGAGCATGACACACGTCGGGCACATCTCCTGGACCGACCTCCAATGTATGCAGAATTGAAGATCTCCGAAACGTTCCATCGGGTAGCACTGGAGTCCGCCAGCACGTAAGCTTTTGCAGCAAATGCTTTTAAAGAGATATGGACATCCCCGGAAACGGGACGTATTATACGCAGTGCGGGCTATCCAGAAATTAATACGACCTTCTTTTCCACTGGGTGGCACGGTGCCCCCGATGGCGCAGAGGATGAATCTGGACCTGTCTAGATCAATTTTTGGACTCGTGGACCGATGACGTCTGCCGCATCCGGAATCTGTCACTTCTGATGCGCAACTTGGATTCACGAGCCGTTGCCCTCATCGGGCTGAGAGCCGTTAAAGGAGTTCCGGATGCCGCTGGCGCCCAAATCCATGCAGGACGTGGAAGAGCCGGGGACCGTCTCTGAACCTGCAGCGATTCGTGAACAACTGCAACGGCTTCTGGCCCACCCTTTGTTTGCGAACAGCAAGCGTTATCCTGCGCTGCTGGCATATACGGTGGAAGAGACGCTCAAGGGAAATGCGGCTGAACTGAAAGAGCGCAGCATCGGCATCGAGGTTTTTGGCCGTGCGCCGACCTACGATGCGAATGCAGATCCGGTGGTTCGGATCACCGCCGGAGAAGTGCGGAAAAGGCTAAGCCTCTACTACTACGATTCGTCGCACACGGGCGAACTGGTGATCGAGCTCCCTCTGGGCTCCTATGTGCCTGTGTTTCGACAGCCAGAGCCGATTGTGGAACCCGTTGCGGATGCGGTCGAAGCTGCTGCAGTCGCCTTTGAGCCGCCCGCCACAGCACTGATTCCGCCCCCACCGACTGCGGCTGCTCCGGCCAAACCTTCGCGGTTCCGCTGGATTGTTGTTGCTGGGATGCTGACCATCGCCGGTAGCGCCGCGGGAGTATATGTGGGGATGAATATTCACCAGGCGCCCCCACCTGACCCGCCAACGAATATCGAACGCTTCTGGGAGCCATATACATCGAGTTTGAATCCGACAACATTCTGCCTGGGAGAACCGGCCAAGAACATCGACTTGGACTCGATCAATTCCTTCGAAGCGCCGGTGACCTCTCCCGGCGAACCGCAGAAGCTGTACGTGCGGCTGCATCTCTCGGGAAACCTGGCGCTGGCCGACGTGATTACGCTGACGCGAACCGCTGCGGCGCTTGAGGCGCGACACAAGGCTTTCCGCGTGGTGCCGGCGTCAGAGGCGAGCTTTGCCCAACTGCGCGAAGGTCCGATTGTGTTGATTGGGGCGTTTGACAATATCTGGACGTTACGCGTGACGCAGAAACTGCGCTTTGGCTTCGAGTCAAAGGACGGCGTGGCGTTGATTGTCGATCGCAAGAGCCAGACGAAAACGACGTGGGCGACCGCATGGGATCTTCCGTACCAGAAGCTTTCGCGTGACTATGCGATTGTGGCGCGCATTCACGACAGCACGACCGGACAGCCGGTGATCATCGCGGCCGGCATTTCGGAAGAGGGGACAGAGGCGGCTGGAGAGATCCTGTACAACCCCGTATATCTCAATTCGCTGATTGCCAAGGCCCCCGCCGATTGGGAAAAAAAGAATATGGAAGCCGTGATTGAGACACAGGTGATTGAGGGCCACTCTGGGCCGCCTAACATCCTGGCAGTTGATACCTGGTAACCCCGGTTTGCTGAAAGCGGACTCGAATGCCGCGACAGCAGTGACCAACACTTACTTCGATCTGGCCTTCTGTGCGGCCCAACGCTTACGCTGCGCATCGGCAATCCGCTTGCGGGCATCGGCACTGAGTACGCGCTTCTTCTTTGGCTTGCCTGGCCCTTTGCTGGTCTTACTACGGACTCCCGGCGAGCTGGTGGCGCGGGAGCCTGCAAGCAGAGAACGGACCTGTTTTAGTCTTTCAATCTCCGCATCTATTTCGGCAAGGATCGTTTCTATCGACATAGATAGAGGATATAACACCGGCGCGAAAAATACGCGTCAACCAACTTAGAACTTACAGGCACGCAACATCAGTTTGACTTAATCGGCTTTGCCGATTGTCTTGTCCTTGTATGCTTTTTCGAGCACAGAGAAAGCCTGCTTCTTCTGGCCCTGGTCGGAGATCAATCCTTTGCGATTGAACTCGTCCTGGATGCCGACGAGGGGACGATTCGGCGAACGGAAATCCATCAATATCCACGGGCTCATGCCTCGAAGCTGCGGAATCTTGTTGAGCATTGGCAGTTGATGGCGATAGACGTTGGCCTGATACTCCTCAGTCCATCGTTCGTTCTCGCCGCCGTGCAGGCCGGCCTTGGCATCGGCGCCGAATTCGCTGACGATGAGCGGCTTCTGGTAAGCGATCTGCCATTCGGTACTATCCGCGGTTTCAGGATGTGCTTCATACCAGCCGATGTACTCGTTGACGCCGATGACGTCGAGCGCCTGGCCCAACGGATCGTCGACAATTTTGGTGTTGCCCTTGGCACGGACAAGTAACGCAGCGGTGATCAGCCGCGTGGGATCGAGACCGCGAGCGCGGGTTGCCAGCGTCTCAATGAACTGCGTGCGCGCCGGGGTATTGGGGGTTTCATTGGCCATGGACCAGAGGATGATGGCGGCATGATTGCGCGAGGTATTGATTTCTTCGTCGAGTTGCTGCTCGGCCTTGGCGAGAACCTTTGGGTTGTCGAACTGGAGCGCCCAGTAAACGGGATTCTCGGACCATACGAGCAGCCCCATGCGATCGGCGGCGCGCAGCATGGTTTCGTCGTGTGGATAGTGAGCGAGACGGACGTAGTTGCAACCGAGCTCTTTGGCCCAGCCGAGAAGCGTTTCCGCATCCTTGTCAGAATATGCGCGACCGGTGCGATAAGGCGCTTCGGCGTGGATGGAAATGCCGCGCAGAAAGATCGGCTTGCCGTTGAGCAGGATTTCGGTACCACGCGTTTCGATGGTGCGGAAGCCCATTAGCTCGTCGATGGAGTCGCTGCCCGCGCGAATCGCGACCTTATAGAGCTTCGGCGATTCGGGAGTCCATCGCTCGAGGCCTTGCACATTGAAGTGAAGAGCGGCGCGGCCATCTGCGCCGATATCCACCGTTGTTTTCGCATGCAAGTCGGGGATCTCGACTTCCGCTTTGTCGCCGGGCTCAGCACCTGCAACATGCACCCAACCTTCGATCACGCCGCCTTCACTGCGGCTCAGGTGCAGGTCGTACTGATCGATGAAAGACTCTGGGACTTCGATCAGCGACACTTCGCGGGTGAGGCCGCCGTAGTTCCACCAGTCTGTCTCCAAGGTGGGTACGTTGTCCTCGTGGCGAGTATTGTCTACTGCGGCTACAACGAAGTTGTTACCGCCGTGAACTTCCTCGGTAACTTCGCAGTTGAAGGCGGTAAATCCACCCTCGTGCTCGCAGACTTTATGTCCATTGACCCAGAACCATGAATGATAGTTAGCTGCGCCGACGTGAAGAAACACATGCGTATGGGGTTTGGGTTCGTAGGTGAAGTCTTTCTCGTACCAGATCGGACCTTCGTAATACATCAGGGAAGGGCTTTGGGTATTCCAGTCGCCGGGGACTTTGAGCTTCGGCGCCTTCGAAAAGTCATACTCGGTGGGGAACGGATCGCCGGGCTTCGCCTTGTAATTCATGAAGTAGCCGTTCTTCTTCTCTTCGTGATGAAAGCTGAACAAGCCGGAGAAATAGGGATCGACGATGGTAGCCCACTCTCCATTGAGCGAGGTCGAGGGCCGGCGATCGGCGCCAGTGAGCACGATCGGGGCTGGCGCTGCGAAGGCAGTCTGACCCAGCAGGCAGATCGCAAGAGTGGATGGCAAGGCGAAACTGAAGGCAGAAAGAGCGCGGCGCACAAACGGGCGGACGGTGAAGGCAATCATGCCGATCCTCTTGAGAACGCAATGGATTTTGAGAGCAGGAACGTCGTTCATGAAGTGTGTGTCGCGGCTCTCGGCGGACTGACCATCTTATCGCTTTGTGTTGCGCCCTGTACATGCGCGATCCGTGCGCGCTCAAAGCATGCAAGAAAAGAGGGCAGATCGATTGACCTGCCCTCTTGAGTTTCGACTTATACAAACTTTCTATTGAGGTCCGAGATACATGACGTGCACATAGGTTCCGAGGCGTGCGTTGTACGCGAGGTACCAGCCGTCGTGATCGGGATCTTCGTAGATGATGATATCGTCGCCGTCCCAGTCCCATCCGTCGCAGAAACCAAAATCGGCGGGCGCTACACTCCAGTACCATCCGTTGAACGAGAAGCGATTGGGGCCTCCGCCGCCGAGGTGCCATCTGTGCGTCGGTCCGAATCCGCCCGTGAAACGGCCATGTTCAAAGGGGCGATCGACATGATAGTTGGCGTCGCTGCGACCGGTGTCGTGGCCGACCCAGCGGTTGCCCGGATCAACGTGCGGCGCATTGGGATGGCCGGCCTTGTCGCTGAAGTTGCGCTGCTGCTGGGCAGGCTGAGCAGGCTGTGCAGGCAGCTGCCTGGCATCGTTGGTCTTGTGCGTCGGGGCGGCCTTAGGCGCTTTATAGGGCGCGGGGCCACGCGTTGGCGGCGGCGGCATTGGCCGGCCGTGTGGCTCCGGTTTCTGTTGAGCAATTGCCGGCAACGACATGGCCAGCAACGCGGTCAAAACGAGATTTGCTGCACGCATGATGTTCCTCCACATTGCTATCGGGAGAGCAGACTCGATGCATTTGGGGAATCCCGATACGCTAATCCAAACACACTACATGAAACCCTGCACTGGTTGGCAAGTTGCAAATGAGCTGGTTACACGAGCGATTTGAGTAGATTACGCGCCGACCGTTACGCCCTGACGCCGCCATGCGTAGAGCGGGAAGCGGTTGGCGAGTTCCGCGACTTCTCTGCGTATGCGCTCGAGCGCGGCATCGTCATTGCGCTTCTCGAGGGCCTTTCCAATCCACGCCCCGATGATCCGCATCTCCGGCTCTTTCATGCCGCGCGTTGTGAGGGCGGGCGTGCCGATGCGAATGCCGGAAGGCTTGAGCGGTGGATTGACATCGTAGGGAATCGCGTTCTTGTTGACGGTGATGCCGGCCTTGCCCAGAGCGAGTTCGGCTTCCGATCCGAGAATTCCCTTTTGGAAGACATCGACGAGGATCAGGTGATTGTCTGTTCCGCCGGAGACGAGGCGATAGCCTGCCTCCTGCATGGCGGATGCGAGCGCCTTGGCGTTGGCGACAATCTGCGTGGCGTAGCCTCTGAACTCCGGACGCAGCACTTCGCCGAATGCAACGGCCTTGGCTGCGATGATGTGCACCAGCGGGCCGCCCTGCTGGCCGGGAAATACAGCCATGTCGATGGCCTTGCCGAGGGTCTGCTCGGGCTTCTGGCCTACTTGAAAATCCTTGCCGCAGAGAATGAGACCGGCGCGCGGACCGCGCAGAGTCTTGTGCGTGGTGGTGGTGGTGATATGCGCATGGGGCACCGGCGAGGGGTGCGATCCGCCGGCGACGAGGCCGGCGATGTGCGCCATATCGAAGATGTATTTAGCGCCAACTTTGTCAGCGATCTCGCGCATGCGCGCGAAATCCCACAGCCGCGGATACGCGCTTGCGCCTCCAATAATGACCTTCGGCTTTTCGCGCTCGGCGATGGACTCGAGTTCGTCGTAGTCGATGACCTCAGTATCGCGGCGCACGGTATAAAACGTCGTGTGATAGAGCTTGCCGCTGAAGCTCAGCTTGTGGCCATGTGTGAGATGACCGCCGTGTGCGAGGTCGAGGCCGAGAATGGTGTCACCGGTTTGCAGGACCGCCATGTAGGCGGAGGCATTTGCCTGCGAGCCCGAGTGGGGCTGCACGTTGGCGAACTCCGCGTCGAAGATTTGCTTGGCGCGATCGCGAGCGAGATTTTCCACCACGTCGGCGTATTCGCAGCCGCCATAGTAACGGCGGCCCGGATAGCCCTCGGCATATTTATTGGTGAAGACGGAGCCGGCTGCCTCGAGCACCGCTTCAGAGACGAAGTTTTCGCTGGCGATCATTTCCAGGCCTTCGTGCTGGCGGAAGGTTTCGTTGTCAATGGCGGCGGCCACGGCAGGGTCGGCCTGGGCCAGGGAAAGGGCCATGCGATCAGTCATACGGCAATTTTACGGCAAGATGCGGCGGCCGCTTGTGCAAACCCGCGCGGGCTGCAGGGGAAGGATTCAGCTTTTACGCGGCTTCGCAAAACCCCACAGGATCAATACCAAACCAACGGCCGCAAGGATCGCACCATACGCCGCCCAGTGGCGGTCATTCTGCATGAAGCTGCGGGCCAGCACGCCCCAGGCGAGATTCAAGCCCTGGAGAATCCAGATGCCGCCCATGATCACCAGAAGTGCGCCAATGAGCCCGCTGATCGTCTTCGCGATGCGCACGATTGTTCTTCTCCATCCGACCGGTGGTCGAGAGACACTCTACTTCCTTCATCCTACGCGTGGAACCGGGGCTACGTGGGGCAGACAATGTACCTTTCGCTACCCTTTCTCCTGTTGACATTCTGACTATCCGGGGCGTATATGTTGAATCTCAACAGGAGTTGCGCATGGGAGAGAACAAGTCGGATGTGCTGCAGGGCACCCTGGACCTGATGGTTCTGAAGACTCTGGAAGCGATGGGGCCGCTGCATGGGTACGGCATCGCGCGGCGTATCGAGCAGGTGAGCGGGGACGAACTGAGCCTGAACCAGGGCACGATCTATCCGGCGCTGCTGCGGCTGGAACAACGGGGTTGGATCAAGTCGGAGTGGGGGACGTCGGAGACAAATCGCCGCGCCAAGTTCTATTCTCTGAGCCGCATCGGACGCAAGAAGATTGAAGAGGAAACAGAAAACTGGGAGCGCATGGCCGCGACCATGGCGCGCTTTCTTGCTCCGTCGAATTAGGAGAGGCTAATGGACTTGCTTCGCATGCTCTTCACTCGCTGTGCGGCGCTCTTTCGGCGCGGCAAGCTCGATGCGGATCTCGACGAAGAGTTGCGCGCTCACATCGATTTGGCCATTCACGAGAACCTGCTACATGGCATGTTGCCCAAGGAAGCACGCACCGCGGCCCTGCGTGCTTTTGGCGGCGTCACGCAGACCAGAGAGAGTTACCGCGAACAGCGCAGCTTTCCTCTGCTGCAGCAACTTGGCCGCGATCTTCGCTTTGCACTTCGCCAACTTCGCAAGTCGCCGGGGTATTCAATCGTGGTCATCGTTACGCTGGCGCTTGGAGTTGGTGCGAACACCACGGTTTTCAGCGTCGTGGATGCGGTGATGCTGCGGCCCCTTCCCTATGCCCAGCCGCAGCAGTTGGTTGAAGTCAACTCTGCCGATGCCAACAGTCCGGTCGCCCGCAACGTCTCCTATCCAGATTTCTTCGATTGGAGGGAACAGAATCACAGTTTCGAACACCTGGTTTCTTACAATGACAACTCCTATACGCTCACGGGAACAACACGAGCCGTACACCTGGACGCAGAGATCGTTTCCTGGGATCTGTTGCCGATGCTTGGCATCCAGCCGGAATTAGGGCGCGGATTTGTCGCGGGCGAGGAAAAGGATGGGTCGAAGGTCGTTCTAATCAGCCATTCCCTCTGGATGTCGCAGTTCGGCAGCGATAGCACAATTGTCGGCCGGGCGATCCATTTAAGTGGAGATACTTTCACCGTCGTCGGTGTAATGCCGCCGTCGTTCCGCTTCCCGGTCGACAAGCCTCAGAACTCGCTTTGGACCACCCTTGCCGTGGACGGCGAAGCCTTGAAGAATCGCGGCGGGCATTCCCTGGCTGTGATGGGCCGGTTGCGGCGGGGTGTGACAACGGCGCAGGGCGATCAGGAGATGAAAGCGATTGCCAGTCGGCTGGCCAAGCAGTATCCGGACACAAATACGCACAACAATTCCGCGAAAGTGCAACTCGAGTTGCAAGCCATGCTGGGTGAGACCCGCACTCTCTTGCTGGTGGTACTAGGAGCGGTAGCATTCGTATTGCTTATCGCTTGCGGCAACATCGCCAATCTGCAACTGACACGGGTTCGAGACCGGCAGCGGGAAATTGCGGTGAGGTGCGCCCTGGGCGCGGGCCGTGGAAGCGTTATTCGCCAGCTGATGACGGAGAGCCTTGTGCTGAGCATCGCGGGCGGCCTCGCGGGAAGCGCAGTCGCCTTTGTTTCCGTTCCCGGCGTGCTTGCCCTGATCGGCACGAGCGTTCCTCGCGCGGCAAATGCCGGCGTCGATCTGACGGTGCTTGCATTTGCGCTGGCTGCTTCACTTCTCTCGGGTTTGATCTTTGGCGTTGTCCCTGCAACTGCCGCCTCCAGAACCGACCTGGTCAAAACACTGCAGCAGGGCGGACAGGCGCGCCTCTACGGGCACGACCGGCTTCGTATGGCAGTGATTGTGGGGCAGGTGGCACTGGGAGTCGTGCTCACAGCCGGGGCCGGGCTGCTGACTACGAGCTTTGTGAAGCTGATTCACACCGATGAGGGCTTCAACCCCGCCCATGTTCTCACCTTCAGTTTCGATACGCCCGATTCCGCCTACAAAGACAGACGCCCGCAATTCTACCGGCAGTATTTCGATCAGTTGCGTGCGCTGCCTGGCGTGGAGTCGGCGGCAGGTTCCATGATCTTGCCGATGGCAGACGATGACGCTCACATCAGCTTCGAGAACCCGGAGAGGCCTGTCGCCAAGGGGCTTCGGCCGGGTGCCGAGTTGGCGCCGGTTACGCCGGGCTTCTTCCAAACGATGCAGATTCCTCTGATCACAGGCCGCGACTTCACAGAAGCGGACAACATGCAGTCTCCGCAGGTCATGATCGTGAACCAGGCATTTGCAAATACGTACTTTCCCGGCGAGGATCCGCTGGGGAAGAAGTTGAAGCCGGGCGCGGGAAACGGATCGAAGGACGGACCGCCATGGCGACAGATCGTGGGCGTGGTGGGGAACGTACGCCACTCCGCCACGCAGCGGGAGATGCAACCTGCGATGTATTTGCCGTCGAGCCAGCTTCCCACGTGGTGCTGCTTAAGTTCGGTGCTCAGAACGTCGGTTGACCCGATGAGTCTGGAGCCTGCGGTACGCAAGCTCGTGGCTTCGATGGATGCCGACATCCCGGTCACGGATGTGCGCACCATGCCGGATCTGATCTCACTGCGGCTAGCCGAGCCGCGATTTGCCACGGTGCTTTTTGGGTCATTCGCAATTCTCTCGCTGGTTCTCACGGTGGTTGGTTTGTACGGCGTGATGGCCTATTCGGTCTCACAACGTACGCGGGAGATTGGCCTTCGTTTTGCCCTTGGCGCGGAGCGTGGCGCGGTTCTCGGAATGATCCTGCGGGCCGCTGCAGGGTTGCTTGGGACAGGCATCGCGATCGGCATCGCGGCAGCGCTTGCTTTCGGCCCGATTCTCTCGAAGATGCTCTATGGCACGGGGCCGCGCAATCCTGCCGTGCTTCTGGTGGTCTGCGGCGTAATGGCTCTGGCAGGACTGCTGGCGGCATATATTCCCGCCGCGCGCGCAGCATCTGTCGATCCGATGCGCGCGCTCAGAACGGAGTAGGAGGTCTGGATGGATTGGATACGGATTCTGATGAGCCGATGGGCGGCGCTATTTGGCAAACAGAGATTGGATAGAGACCTCGACGAGGAGTTGCGCGCGCACATCGATCTTGCGGTCCAGGAGAATCTGCACCGTGGCATGTCACCGGAAGACGCCCGGACCGCGGCTCTGCGCGCCTTTGGCGGTGTGTCCCAGGCACGCGAGGTCTACCGTGAACAGCGCGGTTTTCCTCGCCTGATGCAGGCGGGCCGTGATTTGCGCTTTGCATTTCGTCAGCTCCGGAGGTCGCCGGGATTTGCGCTGACCGCGATTCTTACCTTTGCGCTGGGCATCGGCGCGGTCACTTCGGTGTTCAGCGTGGTCGACGCAGTCTTGCTGAAGCCGTTTGCCTTTCGCGACCCTGACCGGCTCGTCGTGATGCGCGAGGTGGAAGACGAATCGCGCGGCGAGCTGTCTGCCATTCCCGACAATTATCGCCATTTCCTGCGTCTGAAGAAGGAAGCAAAAAGCCTGGAGGATGCGGCCATTTTCGGTCAGTTTGGAGTTAGCGTCTCTCCCACGGGCGATCATCCTCGCATCGTGGGGGCTGTCGCTTCGTCCCCGAATTTGTTACGCGTGCTTGGGGTTCAACCCTTGTTGGGAAGGGACCTGGTGGACGCGGACTCCCAGAAGGGCGCGGCCCATGTTGCTCTCTTGAGCTATGCAGGATGGCAGACATTCTTTGGCGGCGACCCAAAAGTTGTCGGGCAGACATTGCGCCTGGGCGGCGATCCAACGACGGTTATCGGCGTCTTGCCGCCGGGAGTGCGCCTTCCTCAATTCTCGCTGGCGCCAACCATCGCCTTCCAGGACCGCGCAGCAGATCAGGAGATCCTGATCTTTGAACCCCTGGTGCCCTCCGACCGCGATTTGACGAACGACCTGGGCAACTTCAATTACAAGTCGATCGCGCGGCTCAGACAAGGGATTACGGTGGCGCAGGCCAAGGCAGAGTTGGATGCCCTGCAGCATTCCTATTCACTCACTGCGCATCTGCCGATTCATTTCGGTATCTCGCTCACGCCTTTGGCAACGGATGTGACGTCGAAGATCAGTGGAGCTCTCTGGCTGATGTTTGCCGCGGTCGGCGGAGTATTGCTGATTGCCTGCGTCAACCTCGCCAATCTGCAACTGGCACGCGCGGTCTCGGGTGAGCGCGAAGCGGCTGTGCGAGCCGCACTAGGAGCCAGCAAGGCGCAACTGATGATGGCCCCACTCGCCGAAACCGTGTTGCTCGCGTTCGCGGGCGGCCTGGCTGGAGTGGCCGTAGCCTATGGCGGTGTGCGTGTTCTCGTCGCTCTCGTGCCGGATAGCGTGCCGCGGCTCAACGAAGTACACGTGAACGTTCCGGTACTCCTGTTTGCCGTTGGACTTTCGGTGCTCGCAGCGATTTCATTCGGAATTCTGCCGGCAATCCGCTCGCTCCGGATTCATCCTCATACAGCACTGCAGGCGAATTCGACGCGCACCGTCAACTCCCAGGAAGGCCGCCAGACACGCAATCTTCTGGTTGCGGGACAGGTCGCGTGCACAATCATCCTCCTGATTGTGACCTCGCTGATGTTGCGCAGTTTCTCACATTTATTGCGGCAGGATCGCGGCTTTGACTCGGGTCACGTCACGCTTGCGCAGGTTGATCTGTTCGCTCCGCAGTATGGCGACTCGCAGCCGAACATCAAGACGGTTAAGCTGGCCTTCGCCGATCGGGTTCTCGCCGGGCTACAACAACTGCCCGGCGTGCAATCGGCGACCATTACCAGCGCCGCGCCGCTCACCGGCGAGACCTGGGTGGACGACCTGACGCGCCCCGATCATCCTCTTCCGCCGGCACAGATGCTGCCGATCAATGTCCGGTGGATCGACCACAACTACCTCGGCACGATGCAGATTCCCCTGGTTGCCGGCCGCAATTTCACGGCCACAGACCGTAACAACCCATACGTTGCGCTGATCTCTGAACGCACGGCGCGCGAAGGATTTCCCGGAGAGAATCCCGTTGGGCGTCAGATTTCCGACATTGTCCCCGACGACAAACACAACGTGACCGTGATTGGCGTGGTAGCCGACACACGCATCAACGGCCTGAAGGATCGGGCGGCCATGGTCTACATGCCCTACTGGGCCTACACACCCTGGACGCTCACATTCCTTGTGCGGAGTTCTCAGCCCAGCGATGCGCTGATTCCCGAAATGCGGCAGACCATCTGGAAGATCGATCCGCAGGTGGCCATTCCTACCCTCAAATCCATGGATGACCTGGTGAGCGATTCCGTGGCTACCGAACGTTTCCAGGCGTTGGTCCTGACGAGCTTTGGAGCGGCGGCTTTGCTGCTCGCGCTGCTGGGTGTGTACGGTGTGTTGGCGTATTCAGTCTCGCTGCGGCAGCAGGAATTCGGAATACGCATCGCTCTGGGGTCGGGAAAAGCGAATCTCATCAACCTGGTGCTACGGCAGGCCGCGTACCCCGTTGTTCTCGGCGCGGGCGCGGGGCTTGGGTTGTCTATCATTGCGCTGCGAATGGTTCGGAGCCTCCTGTATCAGACCTCGGTGATGGATCCGTTGTCGATTGGGGGCAGCGTACTGCTACTGCTGGCCGCGGCGGCTTTGGCGGCTTTTGTGCCCGCTCGCCATGCAGCATCGGTCGATCCGATGCAAGCGCTGCGAACCGAGTAGATATCGCTGCGAGCGCAATGAGGTTTGGTCCAGCGCTTATCGCTGCAACGTCTGCTGTGCCGCGCCCAGCACGTGGCCGGTTTTGCGATCGACGAGGAAGACGACGAGACGCACGGGGCCGGAGGCTTCGGTCTTTTGTGTCAAGGGTCCACCCGGCAGTTTAAGTTGGCGACCATCCGCGGAGTCGGCGCCAAACTGCTTCATGACGCGCACCACGGCGGTGTGGTGGAGTGTGCGGCCTGCGTTTTCTCCGCGCGCAACTTCAGCGTGCGTGGCATCAGCCGCAAGCACTGCGATAAGTTTCGTCCCGGCAGATGCGCTGGCATGCACTGAAAACTGCGCGACGCCATGATCCCACGCTGCACCTTCGATCGCGATGGCTTGCTTCGGTGCGTTTGCTTCTTTTGTTATTGCCGCAAGGAGCGCCCGTCCATCGCTGCCTACGAACTGGTCGGTTCCGTCGACAACCATCTGGGGCGTGTAACTGGAATCGAGGCCGAAGCGGCGAACATAATCTTCCTGTCGCTCCGTCATGGCATCGAGCGAGAAGGGGTCGGTCCAGCCTTGGCGATTCCAATAAGTGACATGTTCGCTGAGCACGACGGCCTGCGCGCCGGAGACGGGCTGCGCGGCATCAAGCTTCGCCAGCAGCGCATCGGCAGCAGGGCAGTCTGAACAACCTTCTGACGTGAATAGCTCCACGAGAACGGGAACGCGTTGCGGAGGTGCGGAGGGCGATGCTGCCTGTCCCGAGAGAGGCAGGATGAGCGAATTCAAGGCCGCTGCGAGGAGCACCGTGGTACACATGCGGCCGACGGGATGGGCGATTGCGGAAGGCATACAACCCTTTGATTGAACATTGTTTCCCCGAGTTACACAACTTTCCAGGGATCTGGTGCGAGCCGGATTGCCGCGTTGTTCATCCGGTGCTGTTGAATAAGATCACGTCGCTCCCCAGGGAACAACGGAGCCAAGTATGCTGGACGCATGACCGGCTGTCGTTTTTTCGGGCTTGCGTGTTTGGTTTATCTTGCCGCAACGAGCTCATTCGCACAGCAACATTCCAAGGCAAAATCTGTCGTTTCGCTTACACCGGCGATTGTCGAGGCTGGCTCGCCGGAATTGATTGTGGTGGCTGAGCCTCATGCGAAAAGCCTAAGTGGCGAATGGCTGGGACACAAAATTGAGTTTTTTCAGCGTGGGGAGAAGTGGGTTGCTCTTGCCGGCGCGGATGTGGAGGCGGCCGTGGGCCCGTCGACTCTGCGGATCACCGCGGAACTCGACGGCGGGATCCAGCTCGATCTCAGCCAGCCAATCGAGATTCATCCGGCGCACTATCGCACGGGAAAGCTAACGGTCTCGCCGAAATTTGTGGAGCCGGGACCGGACGAGTTGAAGGTGATTGCCGCGGATGCTGATATCAAGGCGAAGGTGTTTGGCGCGAGTGCGGCGGAGCCGTTGTGGCTTGGGGATTTTCGTGCGCCGGTTCGCGCCGCGCCGACAGACAGTTTTGGCACGCGGCGCATGTTCAACGGCAAGCTGGCGAGCATTCACAAAGGCATGGATTTTCGTGCGCCGATGGGAACAGTGGTTCGCGCGGCCAACAGCGGCGTTGTGGTACTGGCGCGACCGCTTTACTACGAGGGCAATTGCGTAATCATCGATCACGGGCTGGGGCTGTACACCCTGTCGATGCACTTCAGCCGCATCGATGTGCATGAGGGACAGCGCGTTGTTGCGGGCGACAGGCTGGGGCTAAGCGGAGCGACGGGGCGCGTGACGGGACCGCATCTGCACTGGGCGGTTCGGTGGGAAGGCGCTTATCTAGATCCGGGCAAGCTGCTGCGGCTGAATCTGAATGCGATACGGTGATCAGATTTTAAGAGCAGGTGTCTGAGGAATAGCGACGCTTCGTTGGCAATCCGAAGAAGAAGCAACTGCAGGTCCCTCGACTTCGCTCGGGATGACAAACCTCTTATATAAGATGACAGACTCCCTATACGATTTGGCTTACCGCGAGACCAGGTCTTCTTCGGCTTCCTGTACAGGCTCGGAAGTAGTGCCGACGCGCGTTGCTTTCTCTTTCCGCAACTCTTTGAACGCGCGATAGACGAAGGAACCCATGAACCAGCCATCCATGTACTGGAAGGGTGTTTCGCCGGTGGTGTAGTGGCCGCAGGGAAGCACACGTTTCTCGTAGTTGAGGCCGATACGCGTGAAGGCTTCCACGACCTTGAGTGAGTACTCCTTAGGGAAAGTCAGATCGTAATCTGCATACACGAGCAGGACTTTCTTGTCGGGCCCGCCGACTTCAGGGCGCATGATCTTGTCGTAATAGCTGATGGGGCTGATGGCCGACCACAATTCCCGTACGCGATCCTGCGACATGCCCGCATCGTCGAGCGCCTGCTTTACGTGGCGCGTGCTTTGACCGGCCCACACCACGTCGCCGAAGGCCGTCGAAGCATGGTTGAACGCATTGATGCGGATGCGCTTGTCGTGGGCGCTGGCGAGGAACGCGTAACACGATCCGAGGCTTGTGCCGAGGACGCCGAAGTGTTCGTAGCCCTGATCCTCGAGCCAGTCGATGCAGCAACGAATGTCGACAACGGCCTGGCGGCAAGCGGAAAGCGTGCGACCGATGTTGGCGCTGACAGCGAAGTCGGAGCGCTCCAGCTCAGCGGGTCGGCGAATGTCGTGGTAGGGCTTGGACAGACGCAGGGCCGAGATTCCCATGCGATTGAAGATTGAGCACAGGGAATTGTGGCTGAAGGCATCGGCGTTCCACTGCGGCATGACGACGATGGCCTGCTTGGGCCGGCTGGGATCTTTGTGTGTGGGCGCAGGATACCAACGGGCATTGACCTGATCGTTCTCAGGATAGGGAGTGCGCTCGGGCGAAGTGAAGCGCAGAAACTGCGCCTTCGAGGTCTTGCCCTCGGCAGCGAGGCGCTTGATCTCGGCGTCTTTGGCAAGCGTCTCAGGCCTTACGTTGGTCGGGAACAGCTCGGGGTGGCGATCCTCAAGGCGGAAGTCAGTGGGCTTTTCGTAACCGAAGAAGACGTCGCTGTGGCGAATGAGAAGCTGGTTGATACGCGCCATTGCGGATTCGGCTGCGGCATCGTCACGAAGACTTTCCGGGCCGGGAATGGCTGCACCAAAGCCGTGCGCTTCGAGGAAAGGCTCAATGAACTCGAAGCCCCATTCGAGCGGGCGTACTATGCGGTTTTCATCGCGCGTGGTGAGCCGGGTTTCCCAGTCGTACATCCAGCGCGCGTATTTTTCCTTGAACATGTCGTCTGTTCAAGTTTACCAGCGCCTGCGCTGCCTTTGGACTGCGTCGGCGATAAGCCAGATGAAGCCCATCAGTGTAATCAAGGCAATGTCGGCGAGGGAGATGACGCAGTAGAGGCACCAGACGCCGAGGATGTCTCGCTCGACGTGGGCCAGGTAGAGAGCGAAGACGAGGCCGCCAATGGCGGCAAGGGTGAAAACCGCGCGTTGGCGCGCCAAGCCGAGCCACACCAGCCCGAGATAACCCGCGATCCCAATGAGGGCAACAGGGATACCTGATATGAGGGAGTAGGAGCTGTGGTTCACAACCCCGCAATCCCATTTCTCGTTGATCGAACACGGGGTGGTGCCAATGGTGTAGTGCACCTCAAGTGCAAGGCCCGAGACCACGGCCCCGACGAGGGCAAGAACCGCAACCACATATCGCATCGTGAAGATGATGCTAGCAGACAATCATGCGATTGGGGTTCGAGAGTGTGGTTGCACCGAAACCAATGGACTTAGTTAGATACGACCTTCGGGATGACCAACTTCAATCAACTGAAGTTCGGCGCGGAACGGCGGATGCCTTACCATGAACCCATGCCTGATCGAGCGGAGAGGAGACAGCGGATTGCCTTCTTTGGAGGCAGTTTCGACCCTCCCCATCTGGGGCATATCGGAATAGCACGCGCCGCCCAGACCGCGCTCGATCTCGATACGGTTTTGTTTGCCCCGGTGGGAATTCAGCCGCTGAAGCCACACGGCTCAACCGCCAGCTATGAAGATCGCGTGGCGATGACGGAGCTGGCCATCAAGGGAGTGCCGGAATTCGCCATCTGCCTTGTGGACGCGCCGAACCAGAACGGTGTTCCCAACTACACGATCGACACCCTACTGCGGCTGCGAAAGCAGTTTCCGTCAGCGGCTCTCTTCACACTGATGGGTGCCGATTCGCTTCTGAACCTGCCGCACTGGCACCGAGGAGCAGATGTTCCTTTCCTGGCCCCGTTGATTGTCGCTTCGCGGCCGGGGGAGCATCTGGCGGATCTGGCAACAATTTGGCCGGCTGGCTTGTCGATCCACGAGGACACTAAGGCGGCTCAAGGGGTGGCGGAGGGCTCTTTGCGCACCTTTACACTTCGCAACGCGGCGGGCGCTTCGACCGAGTTTTACCTGCTGCCCGGAATTGAAATCGAAATCAGTGCTACCGAGGTCCGGCAGCAGGTGAGCGCCGCACTCGATCGTCTCTGCGCGGGACACGAGTTGCTGCCCGACGCGGTTTGCCATTACATCGCAGCGCATGGACTGTACCGCTGAGCACTGGACGGGTGGAATTTCGCGGCTTGCCGCTATGGAAGCCAGAGACTACGATGAGCGAGGAGAGAAATTCTGCTGAATGAGCACAACTGAAACGCGCGAACAGACCCGTATTCTCGTTCAAGCCGCAGCCGCGGCCTGTGAAGACAAAAAAGGCGAAGATACCCGCATTCTCGAACTCGATCCGATCGATTCCGGACTGTCCGATTTTTTCCTGATTACCTCGGCCACCAACGACCGCCAGGCCGTCGCCATTGCCGACGAAATCGAGCACCGACTGAAGAAGGAGTTCGGCGCCATGCCGCACTCCGTCGAGGGGCGAAAGCGGGGCGACTGGATTCTGCTGGATTACGTTGATTTTGTCGCGCATGTCTTTCTGACCGAGCGCCGCGCCTTCTACGATATCGAACGGCTGCGCAAATCGGCGCGACCGCTGACGCCGACCGAGTTCGATGCGGAACTGAAAGTAGCGCTGGCCGCCAAAACACGCGCAGCGCGTGGCAAGGCGTCAAAGGATTCCGAGGCGAAGAAGAGTCCCCGGAAGTCTGCACCCAAGAAGGCGACAGCAAAGCCAGCCGCGAAGAAAGCGGCAGGCGTGAAATCTACTGCGAAGAAGGCCGCCAAGAAATCCGCTTCTCGGGGCTAGAGTTCGCTGCGCGGTTGAGTTACGTGTCTGGCGCGACAATTCAATACAAAAAAGACCGGGAACCGTCTTGAGGCGGCTCCCGGTGATTTGTTTCAACCCTGCCCTAGAACTCGAACTTGCCGGTCAACTGGATCAGGCGCGGTGAAGCATCGCCGCCCAGGAATGATCCGACGATCGACGTGGGAGGGTTCACGGTCGAGACGATCTGTCCGAATGACGACGACGAGATGTCATTAATCGGCTGACCAAAGTTGGGGTGATTGAACAGGTTGAAGAACTGCGCACCGACGCGCAGTTTGCCGGATTCAAGTCCCGGGATAGCGAAGCCTTTCGTTACAGCAAAGTCAGTGTCGGTGTAGTTGGGCCCGAACATCTGGTTTCGGCCGGATTGGCCGAAGTCAGTTGGCGAAGCGTAATCGCTCGCGAACGCACAGGCGATTCCGTTTCCAGTTGTGGCCGTTGCGCTCTCGCCGCCGCAATGATTGTGCCCGCTCAACGGCGCAGTCTGCATTGCGAACAACGCTCCGCCATAGTTGCTCAGGTTGGTCGCGGTCGAATTGTCGACTACCGAGAATGGCAATCCGGTGCTGTGGAAGACCGTCCCGGAGAAACTCCATTGATCGACCAGTGCCTTGGGGCCTCTCCAGTGAGGAATGGTGTATACGAAGTTCCCGCTGATGTAGTGCCGGACATCGTAATCGGCATTGCCATAGTTCTGTCTGAGGTTGAAGGGATTATCGGGGAAAACGCTGTTGCCGGAGAAGCCATCGAACCCGCCGTTGGAGATTTCATCGAGCGCGTGGCTGTACTGGTAGTTGAAGTTGGTTGTAAGAGCGCGACCGCGGTGTACCCATGAAACGATTCCGCCGTTGAAGTTGGACACCGCTCCGCTCGATACTTCGGTTACTGAGGCGAAGTTGGGATTGGGCGGACCACTGGTCGATAGAGATCCGAATCCTGCCGCGCCACCGCTGTTCCACGCGTTCACGCCGTTATTTTGTACCGGCTGATGATAGCTGCGGTTGCCCACATACTGAATCGAGAAGCTATCGCTCTTTGAAACCTGCTGCTCGATGCTGAGGCTCCACTCCTCATAGGTGGGGTACTTGATGGTACGGGCGGTGCTGATGTTTGGCGCCGAGAAGCCAGGAACGGAAGACAGGGAATCCAGACTCGCTCCGTTGGCAAAGCCGGATTGAAAGGCTGCCGCGGAAGCTGCTGCCGAAGCCTGAGCGCTGCCTGGCGCGCCGGGTACAAGGGCGAGATTCGATCCGCCGAACGCAGGCCCAAAGAGCGTAAACGGCACGTTGGTGGGCGCATTGTTGAGGAAACTATCTGCGATCTGACCGGGAAAGGCGTCAGCAAACATTCCGAATCCGCCACGCAGCGTTGTTCTGCCCGTAGATCCGAAGGGCAGATACGAGAAGCCAAAGCGGGGCTCCCATCCGATGGACTGCATTTGCGCCAGCGCGGTCTCGTGGCCCGATGTGATCAACATGTTGTACGGCGTAGACGTGCTGGTGTTTGCTGCGCTGAAATCTGTGCCGAGACGAGCAAAGCAATCGGTGCGGCAAATCGGATCGGAGTTATGTTCCATGCGCAGACCATAGGTGAGGGTCAGGTTGGGCATCACCTTCCACTGATCCTGCACATACCATCCCATGTTGTAGAGGGCAACAGGCTGCGTCAAGCGCGTGGGGAACTGTTCGACCCACTCGTCGACATATCCCTGCTGGAAACTGGCGTTGGTTGCCAGGGCTTCCGGCGAACCGGTGAATTCCGATGGGCTGAAGTCGGTGAGATCATCGCGCCGCATCGTCCATCCGAAGCTCATCGTGTGCTTGCCCTTGGTCCAGCTAAGGTCGTCCTGGAACTGATAGCCGGTCACGTTGCGCCCCTGCGGCCAGATGAGATTTTCGCCACCCGGATATGCGGAAGCCAGATTCGATCCGAGGTCACCGTCCGCAAAGATCAGGCTGAAGGGAGTGATCTGCTCCGATGCGGCCTCATTGGTGTTGGTGAACACGGCGCGGTAATAGATCGTCGAGAAGAGGAGCGAGTTGGACACGTTCGGCGAAAAGATGTGCTGCTCGCCGAGCTGGCCCTCATACGCGGGCTGCGGGCTGAGCGCGTTGAAGATCGGATTCAGCACATTGGTATAGGTTGCCTGCACTCCCTTGTCTACCGTGACATGACCGAACAAATGGTCCTTGTCGCCGATGCTCTGATCGATGCGGCCATTGAACAGATACTCATGGGTGAAGTTTCCAGATGTGGCGTTGAATTGAACGGTGCCGTACCCGCCGGCATCAGCGTCGGACGTGGACTGAAGCGCGTTCTTGAAGCCCGGCGCATTGTTATAGAGATTGAAGATGTTCTGGTAGATCGGAATCTCAGAGGCGAGACCAT
This sequence comes from Occallatibacter sp., assembly GCF_035317045.1. Lineage (GTDB taxonomy): Bacteria > Acidobacteriota > Terriglobia > Terriglobales > Acidobacteriaceae > Telmatobacter. Next base: position 62,447 of record NZ_DATHHT010000029.1, on the reverse strand, counting down.
TGTTCACGAGATTCTGCAGCGTCAGGGCTTGATAACTTGCGTCGGGAGCCCAGACGGTAGCGCGCGCAGGCAAGACTACCCTCAACCCTTCGTAGTTCGCGAAAAAGAACGTCTTGTCGTGCTTGATGGGTCCGCCAACTGCGGCTGCCCACTGGTTGGCATTATCGAAGGGGCGTGGCGTGCCGGAGTTGTTGTTGAAGAAGTCGTTGGCGTTCATGATGCGGCCGTTCCACCAATAGTCGGCATTGCCATGGAACTTGTTGCCGCCGGAACGTGAAACCTGGGAAACCTGTGCGCCGCCCAATCCTCCGAATGAAGCGTTGTACGCATTGGACGTAACGGTGACAGTCGATATATCGTTCGCGCCAAGTGTCAGGTTCGCGGCTCCCGAGTTGTTCACGTTGAGGAAGGGATCGTTGTAGTAGCCCCCGTTGACTGTGAAGGTATTAGAGGTGCCAGGCAATCCGAAGGACGAGAAGTTGCCATATCCGCTTTGCGTGTTCATGACGCTGCCGGGAGCCGTCTGCGCCACAAACGTCAGATCGTTGCCGGGGTTGGGAAGATTCTGCACCTGCTCCATGGTGAACGTCGTCGATATCTGGGCATCGTCAGTGTGCAGCAACGGCACTTCGCTTCCCGTCACTTCGACCGTGGAATTGGCCTCGCCAACGCTGAGCGCTACGTTGCCTGAGGCCACTTGGCCCGTACTCACCTGGATGGTCTGCCTCGATGTCCGGAATCCCTTAGCCGTCGCGGACACGGAGTAGGTGCCGGGGGGCAGCTGCGATACGCGATATTCTCCGTTCGCGCCGGAAGTCACTTTGAAGACGGCGCCAGTTGCTGCATTGGTGACGGAAACAGTCGCAGTGGGAACGATTGCCCCGGAAGGATCGGAAACAACGCCGTCGATGGCGCCGGTTGTGTTGGTTTGGGCATTGAGTGGATGTGGCATCGTTATGAATGCCAGAGCCACAGGCATCATGAGCGATAGTGCCAGCATCACTTTGGTTGACCGCATAAAACGCATTCTGCTCCTCCAGGTTTCATTGCAAACCGAATAGCCCCGCACGCGTGGGGTCTACCGATTCGCGAACTGTTTCGATTTGCGTCCTCGCTGGTGTTTTTAGGGCACGAGGGCGCAGCCTTGCTGGCGCAGTCTAGTTCGACCACGCTCGAGCTCTTTGAATTTATTTCTTGCTCTGTCCCAGGGCGAGCGGGGGAAGTGCAGGGACAGACGTGCTTTAGAACTTGTTGCACGATCGGTGCCATTTGTTCTTGTTCAGAGCCGCGCTTCAATAACGAACTGAAGAAGAAAGGATTAACGGCGGATGACAAAATCGCATCACGCAATTCGTTCTACAAATAAATGGAGATTGGTGGCCGTATATTCAGAATTTCAGATGTCGCAAGAGCGGACATATAGAGAAATCCAGTCATGAGACGGCTTGGACCGGGAGATAAACCCTCGCTTTATCTTGAAGTTAGAGCTGAGTTGCAGGAATCCCCCGGCACTTCAAGTGCGCCTTAAATCTATGCGCCAGCGCCGACTGTTTACTGGAAATGAGAGGCCTTCGCAGAGATCAAGAAAGTCTCGGGCCGCGGTTTGGAAGAAGAACCAGAGCTGAAAAACTGGCCGCGGCTTCGAGGGCTGCGGCCAGCATTTTCGTTCGTCTTCTGAAAGAACCTAGAAGGCGATGTGCAGGGAGAGTTCGGTGTTGCGATTGCCGGACTTGTAGGCTAGAACGTCGGTGAAGCTGGAGACGTCGTTCGTGCCACCGAGGTTCAGGTAAGTGTTGGCGTGGTTGAAGAGGTTGATGAATTCGCCCTTCAGTTGAATGTCATAACGTTCCCGAACTTTGAAGTCCTTCACGATACCGAAGTTCTGATCCCAGGAGCCGGGTCCCCGGAAAGCGTTGCGTCCCGTCATGCCGGAAACGAAACGGCATCCGATATTGTGAAGTCCGCCGCAGATCGGCACGTCGCTACCGGCCGCATAGTCGGCTGCCGATAGTGTGTCGCCACCAAAATACGCGTTGACGTTGGGATTTACCTGTTCGTTGTACCTGGCAAGGTTGACATAGAAAGCATCCTGGCTGAGGCCGGCTGGGTCGTAATAGTCAGGAAGCGACATGTAGGAATACGTGTTCGGCCCATACGAACCACTGATGTCGTTCATGGAGCGAGTGCTGTGCTTAACCTGTGGGGCCGTAAAACTGGCTCGTGGGCATACAGAAATTGCGTACAAGCAATCGAAGATGCTGAACGGCGTTCCTGTCTGGGCGTTGAAGGTGCTCGAAATCGTCCAGTTGTCACCGAGCGATTTTGCCAGGCCGGTGAGAGACTTGCCGAAAGGTACATTCCAAACGATCGCAGCGGCCACGCGGTGCCTCTGATCGAAGTCCGATGAACCGCGGTCCAGTGCCTTATTGAATGGATCGAGGTAGCCGAGGTTGTCGTTATTGGATCCGCCATCGGTGAACGTCGAACTGGTGTTATCGATTGAGTGCGAGTAAGTGTAATCGCCGCGCACGTTCAGGCCGGTTCGCATGAGATTGGAGCTGCGGAGTTCTGCCGTGAGGCCGTGATAGTAGCTGTCGCCATCGGCACCGCGGAAGTTGATATTCGAGTACTGCATGTTGAGCCGGTTGGGTAGATCTGCGGAATCGCCAAGATAATCAGCCCCGTAGAACGACCGATTGAGGTTGGCGATGGAGTAGTTGTGGATGCCACGCGTTCCGACGTAGGAGAGGCTCCCGGTGGTATCTCCAAACTGGTGCTCCAGGGACAAGCTGTAGTTGGAAGCATAGGCCGGCTTGATTTTGGTATCAACGGCACGAAGGGTCACGTTTGGCAGGCGCTTGGTTCCGGATCCAGTGCCGAACTGAGCAAAATTGTTGTTGCTGATCGGAATGTTCTGCTTGTTGTTGTCGCTCGGCGTAAAGGAGAGTACGGCATAGTTGGGCGGATTCTGGATGACGTTGAATGTGACGTTATTGAAATTCCGCTCGTAGCTGATGCCATAGCCGCCGCGAATACTGGTCTTGCCATTGCCAATGGGATCGAATGCAAAGCCGATCTTCGGAGCGAATTGGGTTTTGTTCAGATTCCAAAGACGGCCATCCGGAGAGGTTTCGCGAGTCATCAGCTTTCCGGTTCTGATCTGATCCATGTATGAGTTGCCGGCGCCCAGGAAGAAGTTTGAATCATAGATCGGCTTCTGTGAGTGCTGCGGCCCATAGATCTCCCAGCGAAGACCGAGGTTCACCATGAGTTTCTGCGATACCTTGAATGCATCAGATGCATATGCGGCGCCGTCCTGGTAGCGGTTGGACCGCGAGAAGTTCGGCGAATTCACGGGCATGTTGATGAAGCAAGAAGAGGTATCCAGATAGTTTCCGGTGGCTGGATCGATAGAGCACGGGAACTTGCCTTGTGGGTCGACGGCAACCTGCATGAAGCCGAGACCGCCACTCACAAAGTTGACAAGAGCGTTGCTGTGTCCACTCTGAACAAGGGCGTCGACTGCTTCTTCATAGGCGCCAAACATACGGTTGTCTTTGATGAAGAGGAAGTTTCCGCCGAAAGATATTTGATGCTTGCCCTTGGCCCAGGCAAGGTCTTCGCCCACCTGAATGAAGTTCTGAGGTCCACCGAAAGGAATTGCATTGCCCGGCGAAAGCTGTGAATAGCCGGGGAAGTTGATATAGCCCCCGCCCAGAGCTTGTGCCGTCGTGCTGTTTACATAGAGCGTGGGGCTGACAGGTTTGGCACCCAGAGGCTGACCATTGTTGAAACGTGTCGCAAGGACTTTCGTGGCCGAGGCAAGCGTATTGGAGAATGCCTTGGTGAGTGAGAATTCAAGATTGTGGTTGGACTGGGTTTGATCAGTGTTGTAACCCGCGTAGGGGCTGTAGTTGATGTAGCCAGGAGGATTGATGGCGCTCTCCTGGATGTAGCGCACAAACATATTCGTGGTCGCGTTGATGTTCCAGTCAGCGCGGTTGAAGCTGATCCACTGATTGACTGGCGCGCCGCCGCCGGAATCCTGGGGCGCCTGGTAGATCACTTCGCCGAAGAGCGGCGTTGTGCCGATGTTGGGAAACTGCGGCGTAAGCTTTGAAATGTCGCTGCCGAAAACCGCCTTGAGCGCCGGGGAACTGCCCGTATAAGTGGTGCCATTGATAGGGTGTGCAAGCGTTCCGTAGGTAGTGAAGAAGCTCTGCATATTGGGGGCAGACATCGCCAGCAGGTCCGGTGTCGGAACCACCGCGATTTCATTTTGGTTGCTGCGAATGCGCGTCCATTCTGTTGAGGAGAAGAAGAACATCTTGTCCTTCTTGATCGGTCCACCAACCGAATATCCAAACTGGTTGTGCGTGTAGCGCGGTTTGGCAGCGACATCGGGATTCAACGCATGGATATAGTTATTGTTGTATCCGGCCGATGCAAGCGTAGAGATGCGGTTGAAGTCATAGACTGACCCGTGCAAGCCATTGGTTCCGGACTTGGTAGAGACATTCACAGCTCCTGATCCGCGGCCATACTCTGCACCGGAGTTCGAGGTGACGATGCGGATCTCAGAGGTGGCATCCATCGGAACTGTCTGGGCAACGCCGACAGCATAAAGGTCTGTGTTCTCGGCGCCATCCAGCAGGATGTCAACCGAGGTCGAGCGTGATCCTGAAATGTTGAATCCTACACCGCGCGCTGAAGCTGTGGGATCGGCGGAGAGATTTCCGGAGAAGGCGACAAGGTTGTACGGATTGCGATCGAGGGTAGGCAAGGAGAGGATCTGGTCAGTCTCGATGACCGCGGCAACCTCGGGCTTTTCAAGGTGCACGCCGGCAAAATCGTCGGCTGCGACAGTAATCTGGGTGCTTCCTCCAGCGACTGCCAGCTTGACGTTGATCGTATTTGAAGAACCGACTGTGACCTGTACGTTCTCTGACGCCGCGTTGAATCCTGGCGCGCTGAAGTTCACCGAATACCCGGCCGGCAAAAGCTGGGAGATCGCGTATTCGCCTTTCGAGTTGGTGACCGAAACTCTTTCCGCACCGGTGGCCACGTTGGTCAGTTTGACATCGGCATTGGGAATGACCGCGCCGGTCACGTCTGTCACGACGCCGGTGATGGCGCCAAGATCAGCTTGAGCCTGGGCCATCGGCGTTCCGATGAAGGCGACGTAGGCAGAAAGGCCCAGCAGACTCACCGACAAAGAAGCAACTTGCAGCAATCGCGAAAATCGCATTGAAAATCCTCCGGATCGACGATGGATCGGAGAACCTCATGGGGGGACGAGTTCCGATCCGCTATCGCGCTCGGCGTCTCGGGTCTAGCTGGGGAGGGATAGGTCCGTTCCGCGATTAACAGTCAAAAAAAAGGCCAAAAACAGCAAAGAATAAAGGTTCGGTTTCGTCAACCTGAAAGCAGGTGACGAAAACCATTCCAAGATAAACAGGGTCTATAACGGCTATTTAGTGCATGCGAGATGCCAAACGGAGAACTCCGTCTCATTTTGCAATCTAAAGGCTTAATCCATTCAAATGAGTGATATAGATCACACGCAAATATGGGAAGTTGTAGAGAGACTCCCGCAAAATCACAAACCATCCTCTTTCGGATAGGCAGGCGGCCGGTTCTCGCTAGCGATCGTGTATCTTCGCAGCATGCAGATCGTACTGGCGCACATTGGACCGCGTCCATCGTCCAAGGATCCGCTGGAAGGGCTGACCGCAATGTATCTTGAGCGGTGCGCAGCCCACGCCCGCTGCCAGTCTGAATCGTTCCGCAGCGAGGAAGCGCTCTTTGAGTGGATGGACCGGCAACAGCGCCGCGCGCCTGCCGTGGGTGTCCTGCTGGATAGCCGTGGAAAGCAAATGACCTCGGAGGATTTCGCCGACTGGCTGGGAAAGCGGCGCGACAATGGCGCCCAGCAGATTGTCTTCGCGATCGGGCCGGCGGATGGCTGGTCGGAGTCGGCGCGAAAACGGGCGACGCTTTTGCTTTCGCTTGGACCTCTCACGCTGGCCCATGCGCTGGCGCGGGTGGTGCTGGCCGAGCAGCTCTATCGCGCATTTACAATCCTGACAGGCCACCCCTACCACTCCGGCCACTGAAAGCAAGTGAACAGTGGACAGAGACTTCAAAGTGCCGTTCACCCTGAGACATGAAGGACCCTTGTCCCCTGCACACTGTTCACTGTTCACTAAATCATGACTGAATCAAGACGCGGACTGATCCTGATCAACACCGGCCCGGGCAAAGGCAAGACCACGGCCGCCATGGGTACGGCCCTGCGGGCCGTTGGCAACGGCATGCGGGTGCTGATGCTGCAATTTCTCAAGGGCTCCTGGCATTATGGCGAGCTGGATTCCACGCAGGCGTTCGGACAAAACTTTGTCCTCAAACAGATGGGCCGCGGATTCGTGAAGGTGGGCGGGGCGGAGACCGATCCTGAAGATATTCGAATGGTGCAGGAGGCATGGAAAGAGGCGCGCGAGGCGATCGAGTCCGGCGAGTGGGACATGGTGGTGCTCGACGAGATCAACTACGCGATCGGCTATGGCATGCTCGACCCAGCCGAAGTCGCCGAGACTCTGCGCAATCGCCCGGAGATGGTTCACGTGATCCTGACAGGGCGGAACGCACATCCCACGCTCGTGGAAATCGCCGACACCGTCACGGAGATGCGCGAAGTGAAGCATGCCTATCAAAAAGGGATTCTGGCGCAGCGGGGCATCGAATACTGACCGAAAGAGTCGCCTTTCGATTCCTTTCTTGAGCTTTTGAATGCAAGTTCTTCCTTTCTGGGCGTTCCAAGACCAGTTTCAGGAGGAAGATTGTGCGGATCTATTCCCTTGTTGTTGCGATTCTCATTCTTGCTTTGAGTGCCTCTGCGCAGCAGCCGCAACCGGTTGCGCTCACCATCTACAACCAGAACTTCGCGGTTGCCCGCACCTTTCTGGATCTCGATCTGCATGCCGGCATCAACGAGATCACGACCGACAGCGTCACCAGCCGCCTTGAACCCGACTCCGTGGTTCTGCGGGATCCCTCAGGCAAGCGCGTAGTGCACGTGGTGGAGCAGAACTACGACTCGGCCATCGTGAGCCAGGAGTGGCTGCTGCAGAAGTATGAGGGCAAGACCATCGACTTTCAGATATTTGGTCCTGCGGGGCCAAGGATTGTGCAGGGCAAGATCATTCGCGCCGGCTACAATCGCCCGCCGGAGTACACCTTTGACGGACAACAGCTTGGCGGCCAGAACGCCCAGCCCCTGGTTGAAGTGGACGGCAAGATGCAATTTCAACTGCCCGGAACGCCGCTCTTTCCGGCGACAACGGATGGGATGCTGCTGAAGCCCACGCTGCGCTGGCAGATCAATTCCGGGTCCTCGGATCACTTCAATGCGGAGCTGGCTTATATTACCGGCGGGCTGAGCTGGGAGTCGACTTACAACGTCGTCGCTCCTGACAACACCGACGTTACCGCTGACGAAAAGGCGGATGTGCTCGGATGGGTGACGATACACAACCAATCGGGTACTGACTTCCCTGAAGCGCGCATCAAGCTGATGGCCGGCGACGTCGCGAAGATTCAGGGACAGCAGGGGGGATACAACGGTGCCCGAATGATGCAGATGGAAGCCAAGGCGATGGATATGGCGCAGCCCGGGGTCACGCAGAAGGCCTTCGACGATTTCCACCTCTACGACCTCAACCGCACGGTTGCTTTGCACGATGGCGAGACCAAGCAGGTGCAGTTTATCGAAGCGGCAAACGTGAGCATGCGGCGCAGCTATCTCTATGACGGCCTCGCAGAACAGATGCAGCCAATCTATGCCGGCAATGTGAATCAGAACCAGGGGTACGGCCTGGGCGGCGAGAACACCAAGGTGCTGATCGTTGAAGAGATCAAGAACAGCGAAGCGAATCACCTTGGCATGCCGCTTCCGGCCGGCCGTGTGCGTTTGTATCGCCGCGACCTAGACGGCCAGATGGAGTTTGTGGGAGAGAGCCTCATCAACCACACACCCGCCGAGGATACGGTGAAGATTCCGACCGGCTCGGCTTTTGACGTGAAAGGCTCACGGCGCCAGACGGACTTCCACGTGGACTACAACAAGCACATGCTCGATGAGACCTTCGAGATCAAGCTGACTAACCAGAAGCAGCAGACAGTAAATGTCGCGGTGATCGAGCACATGTATCGAGGCGAGAACTGGGAACTCACGGATAAGTCGTCAAACTTCAAAAAGCTCGACAGCCACACGCTGAAGTTTCCGATCACCGTGGCGGCGAAGGGCGAGGCTACGCTCACGTACACCGTCCACTACACCTGGTAGCGCCATAACACAGCCCTGGGTGGCTCGACCGCGAGCGGCATTTTGCACGCCGCTCGCGGCTTTGTAGAAAACGGAACTACTTGTAGGTTCCTTCCCCTCTCAACAGTTCATCGCGGTGGGCGCTTGAAACTGTCATGGCACCAAAAGCCGGACCGGCAAACGGGTGGTCTTTCAAGGAATCCGTAATCGCCGCGCTGACCTTATCCAGACCCTCAGGGCTGGACGCAACATAAACAATCCAGAAATTGTCAGGTGCGCCGGTATGAATTGCCTCGGTATCAACCTCGTATTCGCGAATAGAGCCGTCGGCAAGCATCTTCTCCAGCATCGGAACGACCAGGTGCTTGCTGATCATCTCGATCGCATCGTTGGGCGCGTCCGCCTTCAGTTTGTAAGACGAAACGTGAACGTAGCCGTTCTTCCACGGACCAGGCTTCCAGTTGTAATACTTGCTCATGAAGATGAGATCCCAGTGCTTTGTGGCACTGTTGAGAGCGGGGGAAGACGTACCGCCCGATGCGTAAAACTGATCCAGCACCTTGATTAACCCGGCCATTGACATTGACGCCCACCAGTTGTCATGGGTTTCGCCGTCGGCCTCGTGGACAAGGTTCTCATCGTTGCCATACCCCACAAGGGTTCCATCAGCCATGGCCTTGTCCAGGATTGGCTTGTTCGACTCATTGTCTTTTTCCATCGCGGCCCATTGGGCGCGAGGAATCTGCCAATTGGCGACGTAGGAATACATTGCCGGTTTCTCTTTGACCTCTGACATCTGTGCAGCTGATGGAATAGCACTCAGGGATAACATCAAAAGCCCGCAGATCCCCACAAAGACGCTCCACAATCTCTTGTTCATTCACTTTCTCCGGTTGTGATATTTAGCCAGCGGTGCTCTGGGGAGTATCTGACCGAGTGAAGTGTACAGGACCCTGTTAGCGCAGGGAACCAGAGAGTTGCAGTCTGCACAGCGCAGTCCTGAAGGGCAAACCCCTTTCTCGTCCCCGCCCATTTACAATGACTGAGGCCTTATGTCCTGGTTTAAACGCGAGAACGGCGAGTTCGATGGTCCCGGCGGCAACGGCGACGAAGAGAAGAGCGTCCGCACTGAGGGACTTTGGGTAAAGTGTCCTGGCTGCCGGCAAACCATCTGGAAAGCCGACCTTGAGGCCAACATGAACGTGTGCCCGAAGTGCCAGTACCACTTCAGGATTGGCGCGCGGCAGCGTTTAGATCTTTTACTCGAGCCGGGCTACCAGCTTGTGGACGGTGGCCTTCGCTCGACGGACCCGCTCAACTTCAGCGACGTGAAGCCCTACAAGCAGCGCCTGCGCAAGGCACAGCAGGACACCGGGCTGGACGACGCCATCCTGAACGCCCTTGGACAGATGGGCCCGCACGCGGTCGTGGTCAGCGCCATGGAATATGGGTTCATTGGCGGTTCAATGGGCGCAGTGGTCGGCGAAACGATCGCGCGCGCCGTGGATCGCGCGCGCAACGAGAAGAAGCCGCTGATTGTGGTTGCCGCTTCGGGCGGCGCACGCATGATGGAAGGCGTCGTGAGCCTGATGCAGATGGCGAAGATCTCAACGGCGCTGGCGCAGCTCGACGATGCGCACGTGCCGTATGTCTGCGTTTTGACCGATCCCACAACCGGCGGTGTGACGGCGAGCTTTGCCATGCTGGGCGATCTCAACATCGCCGAGCCGGGAGCCCTGATCGGTTTCGCAGGGCCGCGCGTGATCGAGCAGACCATCCGGCAGAAGCTTCCCGAAGGTTTTCAGCGCTCCGAGTTCCTTCTTGAGAAGGGATTCCTCGACGCTGTCGTGCATCGTCACGGCTTGAAGAGTTATTTGATCCGCGCGCTTGAATTCATGAAGACGCCGGAGCAGACGAAGGCTGCCGCGCAGTAGTTACCTTCCGCATCCCTAAAGCATCGTTACGCAACCATTATGTTGCACAAAAGCAAGAGGCGCCCGAAGGCGCCTCTTGTAGTTCTGGTTGCAGCGTGGCTTAGAAGTAGAACTTCGCTGCCAACTGGGTGAGTCGAGCTGACGCCGTACTGCTGATGTAACCAAACGAGGTGTTCGGGTTGGTCAGCACGGTGTCGTTCCAGGTCGTGGCCGGATTCACGAACTGCGTGTGGTTGAAGACGTTGTCGCTCTCCATACGCAGCTGGACATATCTCTGTTTGTCCGACGAGAAGTAGATGTTCTTCGCCACGACCATGTTGGTGTTGTTGATACCAGGGCCGTGTGCGATGTCGCGGCGGGAGGTGCCGAAGGTTCCCAGTGGCTCGTTGACCCAGCTTCCCTTGTTGACGTATGCACCGCTCTGGGTATGCAAGTTGAGTTGGCGGATGCGGGGATTTCCAGACTTCGCCACTGCAGCAACCTGGTTCGGAGCATCCGGGCAAGCATAGAAGTTGGTGAAGTCCGGGCAGTATTCCGAGTTTGCGCTTGCGCCGGCGTACGAGACGTCGAACGGGAAGCCGGTTGCAAGGGTTACGATGCCGCTCACTTCCCAGCCGGAAAGTGCCAGGTTGAGCGGGTTGTACCATTCCGCCGAGCGGCGGAGGGACGGGGTGACGTAAATCGGCGAGAAGACGAGGCGATGGCGAACGTCAAAATTCGAATCGCCATAGTTCAGCTGAGGTGCGAACTGGTTGTAGCCGCGTGTGCTGGCAGAACCAAAGCCGGAGTTCTCGAAGCTGGAAGCATTGTCGAGTGCGTGTGCATAGGTATAGCTGAGCTGGAAGTACAGGTTATGCGTGGTCGCCTTTTCGATGTTTGCTTGCAGCGAGTGGTAGTTCGAGTTGCCTCCCGAACCGACGAGACCGATGTCAAGGATGTCTCCACCGGCGTTGAGCAGTGTGTTCTGCGGGAAGAAGAAGCTCTCTTCTTCACGATAGATGGCCTGCGTCGGATTGTTGCAGAAGGTCGTATCCGCAACGCACGCTGCGTGACCGGCAGGGGTGACCGGGTTAGCATCAGTGACCGTTTGGTTATGCCGCGCCAGCGATCCCACGTAGCTCAAGCGAGCCACAGTGCGCGCCGGGAACTCGCGCTCGACGCTGAGTTGGATGTTCTCAGCATAGGGTGCGCGGAAATCGTTACCGTACGTGCTGATGTTGAAGATCGGAAGCAGCGGATTGAAGTCGACGTTGTCGCCCTTTTTGGGGAAGGTGTACGGGAACGGGTTGGCAACAGAACCGCCGCCGTTGAGGTCGACGAAGGGATTGGCGAATGATGCCGCGGTGATGAAGCCAGCGCCGCTCGTCGTGGTACCGAAGGGAGGCGTCTCGAGGGTCTGCAGGGAGGTTTCTTCTTCGGTGCGGTCATAATAGATACCGAATCCGCCGCGAATGGAGAACTTGCCGGGGCCGCCGGAGATCGCTCCCCAGTCGGGCGCGTATATGAAGCCTATGCGCGGCCCGAACTCAGAGTACTTTGTCTTGGCCAAACCGGAGTTTGTGCAGCCCTTGTCGCCGCCGTACACGAGACTCTTGGGTGCATTGGCGAAGACCGTAGACTGCTGGCCGGGGACGACGCACGCGATGCCCGAACCGCCGTACTGGAGGTCGTGCAGCGGAGTGTCAATCGAGTAACCCAGACCGTAGCTGAAGGTGAGCTTGTCGGTCAGCTTCCAGGTGTCCTGCGCGAATACATAGTTCAGGAACGCTTCGGCGATGATGGATGCGCCGCTGCCCTGAGCATATGTGGTGGGGATACCGAGGAGGTAGTCCACCGCGCCATCACCGGTTGAATACGTGCCGGTGTTGCCGAAGCTGAAGCTGCCACTGTTATTGGCAAAGAATGGGTTGTGAACGTTGAAGCGGCGACCGTCATATCCGAACTTGAAGGTATGCCGTCCGACCACCTTCGACAGGTTGTCGTCGAGCTGCGCGACCTGGTCGATGCGGGGCTGAGGACCGTTGGTGCTGAAGCCGAGCGTGAAGCTCACATTGGTGCCACCGACGGAGATGGTGGGAACGCTGGCTGCTGCCGCATCCTCTGGATTGATGTTGAAGCCCAGGCTGGCCGGAGAAACCTTGTTCTGCGGCTCGACCGCGTCGAAGTTGAAGCGGGTATAGTGGCCGGCAAAGTCGTTCACCGTGGTTGAGTTGAACTGGTGAACATAGTCACCCGTGTATTGCTGAATCAGGGTCGTGTTTTGGTCGCCAAATCCCGGCAGAGTCGCGCCCGTAAACGGAAGCGTGTCGGTCGTCGGGGTCTTGCTGTAGATGCCGAGCGCCGTGATCTGATTCGAGGTGTTGATCGAGTAGTCGATGCGGCCGATGTACTGGTTGGCCGTTGTCACCGTCACGGGGTTGAACTTGAAGCCGTAGGTGCCATTGTTTGGAGCGGGAATATACTTCGAAGCGAGGTTGGTTGCCACGGTGCTGAAGGCTGACGTCGGAATCTTGCCGCCGAGGTCAAATGCGCACTGTGCCCAGGTTTCGCCTGCCGTAGCGCAGCCTTGAACCGTGACGCTGGATGGAATGGCATTGGCCGACCATTGTCCCCAGGTGGCCGTGGCGCCTGGACGGGTGCCGGCTGCTGACGGATTGTCATCCGCAGAGAAGTCGCCGCCGAGGTTAGCGGAGTTAAACACTGTGACAGCGCCGCCCGTCTGAGGAGTACGCTGACGGATGCCCTGGTAAGCGCCAAAGAAGAAGAGCTTGTCATGCAGAATCGGACCGCCTACGGTGCCGCCAAAGATGTGCTGGTGGTAAGGCGAAACGATACCGGAGAATTGTCCGGTGGAGGCGTTGAAAGTCTTCTGATAGTAGCTCAGGGTGTTGAGGAACGTGTCGCGATAGAACTCGAAAGCGTCGCCGTGGAAGTGATTGGAACCTTCCTTAATGGTGGCGCTGACGATGCCGCCCGAGTTGCGGTCATATTCCGCGTTCAGCGGACCGTCGATCAGGTTGAACTGGTCGATGGCATCGAGGTTCGGGCTGAAAGCCACGGTGTTCAGTGCGATGTCGTTGGTGTCTGCGCCGTTGACGAGGAATTCCGACTGCTGTGTCTGTCCGCCACTGACTGAGAAGCTGCCGAAACGGTCGCTGGAAGCCTGCACGCCGGGAAGGATCAGTTCCAATCCGGTGAATCCGCGGCCGATGAGGGGAAGCTCGGTCATTTCGGTCGAGTCCACAACGTTGCTCAGCTGAATATCGCTGGTGTCAACCTGGACCGGCGAGGCGGCGACCTCAACGACTTCTGCCGCAGAGCCTACGCTCAACTTCGCGTTCTCGGTGTACTCCTGGTCAACATTGAGGACGATGCCCTTCGCGGTGAAACCCTTGAAGCCTGTGGCTGTAACGTTGATCGTGTACGTACCGACCGGCAGCTGCGGGAAGAGAAACCCGCCATCTGCGCCCGAAAGGGCGTCAAACTTCACGCCGGTTGCTTCATTGGTTGCTGTCACCTTCACACCGGCCAGCACGGCTCCCTGCGGGTCGGTCACTGTGCCCTTGATGCGCGCCTTAACGTCGATCGCGTGGGCGATGCCCAATGCGCCGATCAGGACGATGCAGAGCGCCAATACTTTCAGCTTTGGCAGATTTCTCATACCCATTGTTCCTCGAAGTTGGATTTTGTGACTTACGGGGCCGGCGCCAGGGGTCTCATGCTGGCTTGCCTATTTCCCGCACCTGGGGGCCATTTGAGCCGGCTCTGTTGTGTCCACGTTCAGACCGCGTTTGGATTGAAACTTGTCTTATCTCTGGACCGGGTCAGGGAAATGCACCCGCCAGGGAAGAGGGAAGTTGGCCAGAGTGCTACTCATGGTTGGCCCAAAAAGCAAGAAGGACAGAAAAATGGGGAAGCAAATGATAAGTCTGGGATAGTGGAGTGCAATTGGCGTGCCAAAGTATCGCTGTAACGTTATGCTTCTTATGTTATTTATTTACAATAAGTTAACTGGATATGCCCCCGCAGAAGACGGCTCCGCACGTGCCCTGAATCCGCTTTTCAGCAAATCTCTACGGAAAACGGTATAAGCATATCCTTTTCTTCAATATCAGGAATATGGTCATCTTTTCGGCTCGCAATTCCGATCAGTTTTCCTCATCCCTGAACGATCGAAGACTGCAATTGAAAACCGGCTTTGCAGCGATTCGCGGCAACGACGTAGACTGATTCCTCTTAAAAGCTTCCAGAGGATCAAGACCGATGCTGCTTCGCGTACTTAGCCGGACTGCCTTCTTATTGCTTGCAACGACAACACTGGCGCAGACACCTTTTCTCAACTCCGTACCCGCAATCCCCTTTGACAGCGCTGGCCCGGTGATCCGCGCACACGCCGAAACCGAGAAGCCATTCACCGTTGCGGGTGAGCGAGGGGTGGTGCTTGGCCAACAGAACGGTGTTTTCGAAGCCTGGGTTCTTCCGGTAAAGCTGCTCTCGCACCTCACTATTGAAGCCGAAATCGATGGCTACACCGTTCCCATCGATGTGAACCAGCAGGCAGCCGCGATTGAAGTGCGTCCGGATCGCACGAGCATCACCTATAGCCACATCGGCTTCACGGTCCGGCAGATCATGTTTTCGCCAGATAGCGCGCAGGCCGGCACCGGGCCGGTAGTGCTCTACGAATTCGATTGCCTGCACCCGACAGAATTCATTTTTCGCTTCACGCCGGAACTGCGCTGGATGTGGCCGGAGCGCAATGAAGGCGTCCCGGGGGTGGAGTGGGTTGCACCGAATCCTCAAGCGCCATCGAGCCCCGGGGGCTTTTACGTTCTTCACGCCGACTACCCGGACCTCGCCGGCGCCGTGGCAATCCCTGGCGCACAGCCGGGAATACTGGCCCCCTATCAGGAACGTCCACAGGTTCATCCAGTGGAGTTTCATCTGCACATCGACCCGGCGCGCGATCGCGGCCGGCTGTTTCCGCTGCTGATGGCAGCAGGCATGAATAAGGATGCGGCCACCAATGCGACGCTCGCCGCGACGCTGGCCAAGCTGAATGCAGGAATTCCGGACCTTTATAAGGAGCATGCCGACGCCTACAAGAAATTGCTGGCGAGTTCCACGTCGATCGAGACGCCGGACAAAGATCTCAATGAGGCGTTCCAGTGGGCTGTGGTTTCAATTGAGCAGCTGAAGGCTCATCCCGTCGACGCACATTCCATTCCCACCGACGAGACGGCTTTGGTGGCCGGCTATTATGCGTCGGGGGATTCTGCCCGGCCGGGATTCGGCTGGTTCTTCGGACGCGACTCGCTCTACACGTTGTACGCCATCAATGGCTACGGCGACTTTGGGCTGGCCAAGTCGGAACTCGAGTTCCTGATCAGGCGTCAGCGCGAAGACGGCAAAATCATGCACGAGTATTCGCAGACCGCAGCAGCGATCGACTGGCGCGCGTTTCCGTATATGTATGCGGCAGCCGATTCTACGCCGCTGTTCCTGCTGGCGGTGGCCGACTATGTTCGGTCGAGTGGGGATGTTGCGTTTCTGACGGCGCATCGCGATGCAATCGAGAAGGCTTGGGCATTCGAGACAGATCCGGCGCATGATACCGACCACGACGGCATCTACGACAATTCGCAGGGTACGGGATGGGTGGAAAGCTGGCCGGGAGGCATGCCGCACCAGGAAATTTATCTTGCGCTGCTGGATCAGCAGGCGTCGTCCGCGATGGGGTATATCGAGTCGATGTTGAAGGACACTTCAAAGGAAGAGGCGGCGAAGAGGCGCGCGGACAAACTGGCGAAAACGATCAATGACGAGTACTGGGACGCGCAGAAGAACTGCTATGCCTTCAGCCGCAACGCAGATGGCTCGCTGGACAGGACCAGCACGGTGTATCCAGCGCTGGCCTGGTGGGACCCAGCCGGTGGGAAGTCGGTGCTTGCGCAACCAGACGGTTGCCTTTCGCAGATTGCCGCCTCTGCACTGAATACGGACTGGGGCCTCCGCGATGTCGCCAATACCGAGCCGATTTACGACGGCACGAGCTACCACCAGGGGTCGGTGTGGCCGCTCTTTACGGGCTGGGCGGCGCTGGCGGAGTATCGCGGCGGGCAGCCACTGGCTGGCTACCAATTGCTGATGGAGAACGCGAACCTGACCAAGGCGCAGGATCTAGGTGCCGCAACGGAATTATTGTCGGGAGATTTTTATGTTCCGTTTGGGCGAAGCACGAGCCACCAGCTGTGGTCGAGCGCAATGGTGATTACGCCGATTCTGCGCGGAATGTTTGGAATCAGCATCGATGCGCAGACGAAGACGATCACGGTAAATCCGCATTTGCCGGCGGGGTGGGATCACGCCGAGATTAAAAACTTGCACGTCGGCGATGAAACTGTCGATTTGAAAATCTCTTTGACCAACAAAGCAGTCTTGATCTGGCAGCGAGGATCGTCCAAATCGGGAATACATCTCCGAAGTGTCGGGCCGCAAGCCGCCGCCCTTGCAGACGGAGGAATCAGCCTTGTGCGGCACCCCGTTGAGGTGAGCTTGCCTTCCCAGATGCCCAGTTCCGGTGACCGCACCAAGTTTTGTCACATGCTGAGCGAGCAGTATTCAGATCAAACACTCACGCTTACGATCGAGGGTCCCGCTGGAACCCAAGTCGAATTGACGATCCTTAGTCGGTTGCAAAAGGGGTCGATCCATGCGAAGGGAGCCGATCTAATTGAATCCGCAACGGGTAGTGGAAGTGAATCTATTCCGCGAATCCAGCTTGCGACGATCAACTTCCCGCCAGGCGAGGGCTGGAAGACCATCACCGTCACCCTTACCTGGTGAGGCGTGGCTTTGTCCGGAACTGTGCCTCTGTAACCCGCGAGGAGCGTATGGTTCAAGCATCTGCCGAAGGGTGGACGACGAGCACCCGCTCCTTGACACACTTTTCATGGAGTTCTCGCGTACAGATTAGAGCGGCAATTGATTAGTTCAGACGTGATCCATCAACCCAGGCTCTCCCCCGGATTGCGAATGCGCAAGAAATTGCCAGCTCACTTTTTATCAGGTTCGCAGGACGGAGGCCACTTTTGAAACACGGGCTCGCAACAGAAGCGGTAACGATGGGCATGATGCTGATGGGCATCATGGGATGTCAGGGACAGGCCGGGGTCGAGAGGACGACGTCAGCGCAATCTAGAAGCAATAATTCCGCGCATGCGGTTTCCGCTTCCTGGTCGAAGACAAGAACCGTGGAAATCAAGGACCCCGCATTGAACGCGACGGCATTCACACTGGACGTGCCGGTCGGCTGGAAGTTCATCGGTACAATCCTGCGTCCGCGCGGCTGCCACGCACCCGAGACTCCGGCGGATGGGCTGACGGCGACTGCGCTTTCTCCGGACGGGGTTTCGGGATATGGCCAGTTGCCCGGCGTCTCGTGGAGTTGGGCCAGCGACGGGAGCAGCCCGCTGGGGCCAAAGTGCAATACCGTCAACATCAACACCGCTGCGGGATTTCTGCTGAACATTGCGGTGCCGATGATCGAGCCCAACGCAAAAATCATCGGCATTGTGCCGCTGACTGACAAGATGAAGCAGGGGCTGGCGGCTCAAAACCAGCAAATGGCCGGAAGATACGGTGCGAATGAGCGCACGTATATGGACACCGCGCGCATTCGGATTGAATTTGATTTGAACGGTCGTCCCATGGAAGAACAGCTTGGTGTAGTGCTGACCTGCCGGGAAAGCAGTTCGCCAGCCTACCCGCAGATGCATCGTGCCGCGCGCACGACACGCTCGTGCGGCACGGCCGGTACGTACTTCAAGCATGCGCCAAAGGGACATCTGGACGAACTGATCGCGAGCAATCCCACTGGCGCCCGGATCGACCCGGGCTGGGATCAGGAAATCTCGCAGCGCATGCGAGAAAACTTTGCCAGGTACCAGCAGGCAAGCGACCAGCAATTCAAAGCGATTCAACAGCACTTCACCGATCAGACAAATCAAATGATGCAGCACGGGCGCGATGTGCAGGCTCAACTGAAAGAAAGCACCGAACATGCGATGGCGGCCGACAGCCAAAGGCAAGGTGCGATCGACCATGCTGCACATCTGCAGGTGCTGGATTCGCTTAACCGCCAGGATTTTATCGATCCGACCACCGGCCGCAAGATCGAAACCTCAAATCAATTCACGCACAACTGGATTTCGTCGGACAAAAACAGCGTGGTCTTGAATGACGATCCAACATTCGACCCGAACGGCGTGGTCGATCCCGGTCGCGAAAGCTGGATCGAGTTGATCCCGGCGAATTGAACAGAAGTTGCGAAGGCCAGATCTGCCGCGTGAGGATCTGATCTTCGCAACCATCACGCAACCATCAATAGAAAAGCGGGTTCCCTGCCTGAATGGAGGTCGACGTGTTTGAGCTGTTCAAGCTTATCTGGGACTTCATCGTGTTGCGGGATGCCGCGCGCAGAGGACAGCTGAAGTTACGCGTCTGGGTGCTAGCCGGCGCGTTTCTCGTCATCGTCTACGGCGTTGCGCTGCCCATCGGCCTGTTTTACATCAACCATCCAAACTATCTACCGCTTCTGATCGCGGCAATTGTGCTGGTGGCGGTCAGCTTCATCGTGATGGCATGGCTGGGATTTTCGTGGTGGCGCGAGGGATTGCAGGCTCCGTCGAAGAGCGAATAGGGCCTGCAGTGTCCCCCTTTAATCCCTCGGGATTCACTTCTTGTGCTTGCGATATCCGTTGATCAGGTGATTGGTTGAGCTGTCATGGGCGAGCTGCGGCTCTGCGGGGCTTTCAAGCTCAGGAATGATCCGTTGCGCCAGCGCCTTGCCGAGCTCGACTCCCCATTGATCGAATGAATTGACCTGCCAGATCACTCCCTGCGTGAATACGCAATGTTCGTAGAGGGCAACCAGTTTGCCGAGGACTGCGGGCGTCAGTTCGTCCGCAAGAATTGTGTTGGACGGGCGATTGCCTTCGAAGACGCGATGCGGCACGAGCCAATCCGGCGTTCCTTCCGCCTTCACCTGCTCAGCCGTTTTGCCGAAGGCCAGCGCCTCAGTCTGCGCGAACACATTGGCAATCAGAATGTCGTGATGGCGCCCCAGGGGATTGAGCGTCTTGTAGAACGCGATGAAGTCGCATGGAATGAGCCGCGTTCCCTGGTGAATCAATTGATAGAACGAGTGCTGGCCGTTGGTCCCCGGCTCGCCCCAATAGACCGGGCCTGTGTTGTAGCGAATCTCTCTGCCCTTCAGCGTCACATGCTTGCCATTGCTTTCCATGGTGAGCTGCTGCAGATAGGCCGGGAAGCGCTTGAGGTACTGCTCGTAGGGCAGGACGGCGATGGTCTGCGCATCAAAGAAGTCGGTGTACCAGACCGAAAGCAGAGCCAGCAGCACGGGCAAATTCTTCGCGTAGGGCGCGGTGCGGAAGTGCTCATCCATCTGGTGGAATCCGTCGAGCATGGCGCGGAAGTTCTCGGGGCCAATCGCCAGCATCGTTGACAGCCCGATGGCCGAGTCCATGGAGTAGCGGCCACCGACCCAGTCCCAGAAGCCAAACATGTTGGCGGTATCAATGCCGAACTTCGTCACTTCGCCGGCATTCGTCGACACAGCGACGAAGTGCCTGGCAACTGCGGACTCATCGCCGCCGAGTTTTTCTAGTAGCCACGCACGCGCAGTTTGGGCATTGGTCATGGTCTCGAGAGTGGTGAAAGTTTTGGAGGAGACGATGAAGAGCGTTTCTTCAGCATCGAGGCCCTGCACGGCTTCGGCGAAGTCGGTGCTGTCGACATTCGAAACAAAGCGGAAGGTCATGGCACGATCGCTATAGTGCTTGAGCGCTTCGTAGGCCATCACCGGACCGAGGTCGGAGCCGCCGATACCAATATTGATCACGTTCGTGATGCGCTTGCCGGTGTGGCCTTTCCATTCGCCGCTGCGCACCCGGTTGGAGAAGGCCGACATCCGGTCGAGCACTTCATGCACCTTGGGAACGACGTCTTCGCCGTCGACCATGATGGTTTGGCCCTTGGGCGCGCGCAACGCGACGTGCAGCACGGCACGCTTTTCAGTGATGTTAATCTTCTGGCCGCTGAACATGGCTTCGGTATGCTCAACCAGTTTTGATTCTTCCGCCAGCGCGAGAAGGATTCTGATGGTCTCGTCGGTGACGCGGTTCTTGGAGTAATCGAGAAACAGGCCGACACCTTCCGCTGTCAGCTTCTCGCCGCGCTTTGGATCGTCGGCAAAGAGGGTGCGCAGGTGCACCTTGGCAACTTCACGCGCGTGAGTCTTCAAGTCTTTCCATGCCTTCAGACTCGTCAGTGGCTTTATCTTGATATTGAATTTCGGGCTCTTCACAGCCTTTGCCATCTTCATCCTCCAATTTGTGGCTTCACGAATAAGCGTCCGTCACAGGTCGGCCAAGTGGCATGGCTCCGCACAACGGATTCTCTACTTCGGATGCCTGATTTTCGGTGCCGTTTCAAAATTCATTCCGCACGACCCATTATCGTCGCTGCGAGCGAAAGAGCTCTGTGGACAGAATCGAATCCGATGTCTCGCTGATTCTTGTGGAAGTCGCGCCCGTCTCCGTATCATTCGGAAGTGGTTCGACGGGGAGGCAACAGGTGATCTCGCGACGCGATTTCGTGGCAACAGGCGCAATGGGAGCACTCGCAATGGCATCCTCTCGATTTGCAAAGGCCTCTGACTATAGTCCGAATCAATTTGGCGTTCAGCTTTATGTTCTTCGCTCGCTGCTGGCCAAGGAATTCGACGGCACGCTCGCAAAGGTCGCGGCAATCGGCATCAAGAACGTTGAATTCGCAGGATTCTATGGGCGTGCGGCGAAAGAAGTTCGCGCCAGCCTGGCGAATGCAGGACTCACCGCAAGCGGTGCGCATTGCCTGTTGGCCAGCATGTCTGACGACGAAGTCGGCCGCATGATCGATTTCTGCCACGAGGTTGCCATGCCGTACATGATTGCTGCCGTGCCGTCGATCAAACCCGGCAGTTTGTCGGCCTCGGGCAAGCCCAAATCAGGGAATCCGTTCGAACACATCGAGCTTGAAGATTTTCGATGGAGCGCGGAACGATTCAATGTGATCGGAGCCAGAGTGCGCGATGCGGGCATGCGGTTTGCGTATCACAACCACAACATTGAAGCGCAGAAGTACGGCGAGATCGTAGCGCTCGATGAAATGCTGCGCCTCACCGATCCCGCGGTAGTGGGCATGGAATTTGATACCGGAAATTTCATCGCCGGCGGCGGCGATCCCTATCCTTATCTTGAGAAGTATTCACATCGATTTGAACTTGCCCACGTGAAGGAATGGGCAAGTCCGTTCACGCCAACGGTCACGATCAACTGGCCGAAGTACGCACCCCTCGGACGGGGAACAACGAACTGGAAAAAGATGCTGGATGCACTAAACAGGGCAGGAGTAAAGCAAATCTTCATAGAGCAGGATGGGACGGCGAGCGGCGACGAAGTGGGAGCCGTCCGGCAGGCTTATCAGTTTCTGATCAAGGTTTGAGCTTTCCGAGTTTCTGCCCACCACTCAACGCCATCGTAGCGATGGATAGTCATGCTCGCTTCCTTTCAGTCAGACGAAACAGGGTAACCAGTGGCCTACCCTGATGTGGCCGATTGGACGAAATGAGGTCCGGCAGGCTCGGATTCGAATCTGCCGCGCTCGAATCTATGGAACGGTCACAGTTGTCGTGTTAGATGGGTCGCTCTCGACGCCCGAAGAGTCCAAGGTTGTCACGTAATAGCTATAGCTCTGTCCGCTCTGGACGCCCGAATCCGTATAGGCCGTTTGCGTATCCGTCGAGTCCACCACAGCGAACGAACTTGTGCCACCCGACGCGCGATACACCTTGTAGCCCGTGATTGAATCGCTCGAATCACTCGGTGCGCTCCAGGTCAGATTCACCTCGTGCGCGTCTCCCGCACCACTCAGGGACACCGTCAGGGTTGAATCTGTCGGCGAATTGCTACCGAGGGTCAACTGGCCGGTATACGATCCGGTTGCTGCCGGATCGAACTGTACATTCAGCGTCAGTGACTGCCCCGGATTCAAAGAGGCAGGCAGTTTTGCCCCTGAGACCGAAAAACCGATGCCGCTCACACTCGTGGAGTTCACTGTTACCGGTGTTGTTCCCGTCGATCTCAATATCACCGGCTGCGATACAGCTGTATTCACGAGCACACTCCCAAATCCGAGTGACGTTCCATTCACACTCAGAGCCGCTGTGCCCGTGGAAGTGGAAGGCGAAACGGTGATGTTGAATGCCGTTGATGCTCCGTGCACCACTGCGGTAATTGTCGCCACTTGCTTTGCTGTGACGCTGGCCACGGTTGCGTTGAATCCGGCGGTCGTTGCCCCTGATCTCACGACCACGCTACTGGGAACCGTCACCGCCGGATTATTGCTTGTCAGAGTCACATGGAGCCACCTGCTACTCGTCGACGTCAGAGATATCGAGCATGCGTCTGTCGATGCTCCGCTATAGGCGTTTGAGGCGCACAAAATGCGGTTCAGTGCAGGCGCCGCTGAAGCTCCTGCTGCAGCTGCCAACAGGATGAGGATTGTCAGGTTTTTTCTGAAGTTGTTGATAGAGAAGGTGGAGAAGCTACGGATCCCCAAAAAAGCTTTAACGATACACATCGACAAAAATTCCCTTCATTGCACGCGCGGGTGCGCGCGCGCCGAGCGTGGCTCGGGCAGGCACGAGTTAAATTGGCAAACGGGTTTTGCGTCGTTTTGTGTCTGACGAGCGGTCGCTTGACGCGATCTAAAAAGGGTCTAACTAAAGTAGAAACATTAGTACATTAGATATTACTCTAGTGTCACTAGTCGCAAAAGGCAAATCATCCATTGTATATATTTGAAACTAAATAACATAACTCCTTTAAGTGGGTGATTTTTTACCTCGTTGACTCAGGTTCGCACCTGGCATCCGGCATCCGAAAGAACCCCCAAAAATGTGATGAACTTCACACCAAAACAAAACGGCCTGTGACATCGCTGCCATGGCCGTCGTCGTTCTTCTTGCTGCAGCACTTCTTTTTTCTGAGATTCAGTGCCTCAGATCCGCATCGGCATCAGCACATACCGCGACCGATACTCGGCGTCGGGATCTTCGGGGCGCATCTGGCCGGCGCTTTGCGAGTCCTTGAACTCGAGCCGCACTTCGCCCTCGTTCCCCAGGGCTTTCAGGAAATCGATGATGTAGGTCGAGTTGAAGCCGACCACGATCGGATCACCTGAATAGGGCGTATCGATGGTGTCTTCGCTTTCTCCGCTTTCGGTGGACTGTGAACTGATCTTCAGTTCGTTGCCCTCGAGCCGCAGCCGGACTGCACCGGAACGCTCATCTGCAAATTGCGCCACGCGCTGGATGGCGCTGGACAACTCGCTCGATCGCACCACCGCGAACTTCGTGTTGTCGCGCGGCATCACTGCTTCGTAGTTGGGGAACTGGCCTGAGAGCCGCCGCGTACTCAGAGTGCGATGGCCAACCTTGAAGAAGAGGGTGTGTTCGTCGTCGGCGAACTCCACTTTCTCGACGTCGGTATTCGACAACAAACCCTGCAACTCCTGCAGCGCCTTGCGCGGAATGAGCACGCGCTTTTCGCCGCTGATGCCTTCCATGGCTTCGCCGGGTTTTTCAACGAACGAAAGCCGGTGGCCATCGGTCGCCACCATGGCAATCGATTCAGCCTTCAGCACCAGGAGGGCTCCGTTCAATGTGTAGCGCGACTCTTCGTTTGAAATCGCGAAGATGGTCCGAGCGATCAACGTCTTCAATGCCACGGCTGGAATGCTCGTCACCGAGACGGCGGGGAACTCGGGAACCTGCGGATAGTTGGCGCGCGCCATGCCGACCATCTTGGTGTTGGAGCGGCCGGAGCGAATCTGGACCCAATGATTCTCAAGCAGCTTGATGGAGATATCGCCATCGGGTAGCAGCTTGATGTAGTCGTAAAGCTTGCGCGCGGGAATGGTGCACGATCCCGGCTTTTTCACCTTCACAGCGGCGCTGGTCCTTATCGCCTGGTCAAGGTCAGTCGCCGTAATGTTCAGCCGGTCGCCCTCGGCCTCGATCAGGAAGTTGGACAGGATGGGAATCGTTGTTTTGCGCTCGACCACGCTTTGCGTCGCGGTGAGTTCCTTCACCAGTTCCTGGCGGCTTACGGTAATCTCCATCGCTGCCCCCTGTGTTGCCGGCTTTTCAACTTCAGTTTCTACAATCGGCATAGTCCCCACTCCATCCTGGTCTCCATCGCTCCCGCGACCGGCAAACCAGACCCCCAATTTGCTTCCAACCGTCGCGATCTACGCCGTAAGCCCGCTTGGCCCAAGCCTACACTACACCTGCGACGGCGTGAAACCGCTGCTGTTTCTTGCCTTTGATTGTATGCATCTTCACAAAAACAGGTGCGTGGAAAACCAGTGCACTTCTCTGGATTCCGGAGTCGAAATAGGGGATTGCGCCAATTTGGGCACACGGCTCTCGATTCCCGGACTGGGTCTTAGCTGGTTGCCAGCGCATTTTCGTCGGACGCGACCGCTACGACCGCCTCCACCCGCGACAGAATCAACACCGTGATGTCGTCTTCCTGCCCAAACTTCAGTGCAGCGGCGGCAATTGACTCCGCAGACTGCGCGCTGATCGCCCTGGTTCGCTCGAAGCCGAACAACACGCCGTGGGCATCGCGCGCCTCGAGTACACCGTCGGATAGTAAAGTCAGCCGGTCGCCTGGATCCAACTGGAACGTGCGTTCCTCGTAGATCTCTTCCGGCGAAATTCCCAGGGGCAGATCCGCGCTCACCAGGAGCTCAACGCCGTTTCGATACGGCGCCAGGTGCCCGGCATTGGCAACGGTCACCTCTCCACACTCGGCCACACGCACGCATGCACACGTGATGAATCCACCATCGGCCGTCTGCACCATCTGGCGATTCAGGCGCGCCAGGACCTCGCCCGGCCGCAGGCCTTCATTTGCCAGTGTGCGCAAAGCACCCAATGCCAAAGTACTGGTCATAGCTGCCTTCAGGCCCTTGCCGCTCACATCTCCGACTACCACCAGTTGCGCTCCGTCGCGCTCTTCGAAGACCTGGTAGAAATCCCCGCCAACTTCCTGTGCCGGGAAGTACGCAGCTTCGATTGTGTACCCCTTCACCTGCGGCAGCTTTGCCGGCACCAGGCGCTGTTGAATCTCGCGCGCAGCATCCAGTTCCGCTGCGCCGCGTGCCTGTTCCCGACTCACCTTTGTGAAGCGGAAGAACATGACCACGGCGATCGCCAGGAGGAAGAGGAAATCGCCTATGTCTGAAACTTGGAAATACACCACTCCCACGGGAACAGGATTGGCCAGGAAATCCAGCTTGCCCCAACCGGAAAAGATGGACATGTTGCCGAGGTCGCCCATCGCTGCTGTGGCACCTGGCAGAAGGCTTGGTGCAATCAACCAGCCCGCCTCGCGGTTGCCCTTGCGATACCACAGCAGCAGCATGATCGGCAGCAGAAGGGCAGCGGGCAGAATGATGAGCGCCTCAAATGTTACATAGATTTCGGTTCGCAATGAGCCAAGAGTGTTGAAAATGTTGATGAAGATCGATAACCCCAGAAGCGCCTCGTAGACGCGCCAGGTTTGGCTCACTTTGCGACCGATAAAACAGAACGTGAACTCGATCTGCATGATCGTGTACATGTAGATCAACGGATCGCCGAGTTGGTTGTTCCACGCAAGAGGCACCAATCCCGTGGTTGCGCTATACAGCAGCCCATTTGAAAGTCCCAGCAAAAACAGATAGTGCCCAAGCCAGAGATATTCTCTGCTCTTGTTTTGGCTCACATACAGCGCAAACGCTCCCAGGCCTGCCAAAAGCAGCAACCCATTGATGGCAAGTGAGGGAAGGGCCGCGTACATGCGCTGGCTTTCAAACGAGACGCGCTCATCATCGATTGCAATCACGGAACCGACGTTTGCGGTTAGAAACAACGGCAGGTGCCAAATGCTGTACGAAGCGCGGGCATGTGTACGCAGCGCCAAGGTAAAGTCTTCCACGTCGTCCGGGAGAATGATTGTTTGTTCCGTCGGCCGCTTTACATGGAACATCGAACGCAAACGAGTTTCCGGAACGCGGCTCCCATTCAGATAGAGCTCATAGACTCCGTAGCCTCCGACCATCAGCAGGTGCTCGTGCGGACGCTCCTTTGCCAGCTTTAAATGAAGGCGATACCACCGATATCCCGGTTGCGTGGCGCCCAGGTTGTCCAAATCGACCACCTGCCATCCACTGTCGTCGAATCCCGGCTGGGCCCATGCAAAACTATCGCCATCATGCTCGCGCCAGCCATCATTCAACGCCTTCATGCCGGAGTGCCACTGCGCGTCAACGGCCTGGCCCATCGCGGCGGTCGCAACCAGGCATAGCCATGCGCAGACCCATCCGATGCGCCGTTTATTGGAACGTCTGTTGCACCGTCGCGCAATCATCAGCACTGTCGGCCAAGCCTCCGGTTCCCGCGCGATGTTAGAACTCGATTCGAATGGGGAGCCTCAGTCTATCGGACGGTTCGTGCAGGCAGCAATACGCCATTGCCGCCTGCGAGATCGATCTACGGCTGGCGTGGTGCGACGGTTATAGGGTTTTTCGTGAGTGTAGTAATCAAATATCCCGTAGTAACCGTCGTTGTCGCTGGAAAAGTGGAAAGCAGGCTTATCTTGTTTCCCAACACCCGCTTTACCTCGGTGCCGGATTTCTAAATCGCGCCTGTGCATCTCCGGATATTTGGAAATCTGGCCGGCTTCCCTTCACCAGCGTCCCTGATTTCCCACCACTCCCACAGCCCGCGAAAAACCTGCTGTGAATCCTTTGTCCCTTATGTGTAATGCGCGTTCCCGACCGCGTCAATCCAGTGCTTTCAGGCACCCCGCCGTCCACACCGGACGTGTCTTCCACACTCTGCACACGTCTCAAAATCTACGAGGAAAACAGCGCACAAAAGTTCCTTGCAAACCCTCGAGATTCGACCACATATCATTTCGCCCATGTAGCATCAATTCGAGATGTAATGGTCGAGGTGTAATGGATTTTCAACGGCATACTTTCCATCATGATGGCCTGACGCTTTCGTACCTCGACACCGGCTCTTCGCCGTCATCCGGTACGCGACCTCCCCTGCTCGCTCTTCATGCGCACCTGATGCAGGGATCTACCTATGCAGCGCTTGCCGCCATCCTCGCGCCCGACTATCGCGTCATCGCTCCCGATCAACGCGGCCACGGCGACTCCAGCCATGCCGCGACCTACACGCGCGAGGACTACCTTGGCGATATTGAAGCCCTGCTTACGCTTCTGGATTTGCCCCAGGCCGTGCTCCTTGGCAACTCGCTCGGCGGCGTTAATGCCTACCAGTTCGCCGCCCGTCATCCCGAACGCGTCAAGGCACTCATTATTGAAGACATCGGCGCGGTGGTCACCGACGACATCGGCTTCGTCCTTCCCTGGCGCGGCGTCTTCTCCACGCGCGAACAACTCGAGGTGAGGGTCGGTGCCCGTTTTGTTCCCTATTTGAGCGACTCATTCCGCCGTTCCGATCATGGTTGGCACCTTGCCTTCGATCCGCAAGATATGGTCCGCTCACAGCAGAACACGGTCGGCGACCACTGGGCTGACTGGCTCGCTTCTGACTGCCCCACTCTCATCCTTCGCGGCTGCGAAAGCCACGTCACGTCGCAGGAGCACATGGAGCAGATGGCAGAGCGCCGTCCCGATACACATCTCCTCATCCTCGATGGCGGTCACGCCCTGCATACCGACAACCCAGGCGCCTTCAACTCCGTAGTCCGCAGCTTCCTCGACAGCCTCTGATTCCTCAGCCTGCGGTGTCTTGCTGTGTCCGCCGTTGATTCCTCACCGATTACAGGTGACTTCACCTGACCGCTGCTCTTCTATACTGAAGTTTCCATGTCTTACCAGTCCGCCATCGACCATTTAGCCGCCATGGCGCCTGAACTCGCCACGCAGACCGGCCAGACTCGCCGCAAATTCTCTCTCGGCGAGATTGCCGTCCTTCTCACCGCACTTGGTAATCCCCATCGGACGTTTCCGTCAGTTTTGATTGCTGGAACCAACGGAAAAGGCTCCACGGCTGCCACGCTGGCCTCCATTCTTTCGGCCTCCGGGCTGCGTACAGGCCTCTATACGTCGCCGCACCTGGCGCGGCCGAATGAGCGCATCCGCATCGACGGGACAGAAATCTCCGATGCCGACTTTGCTGAGAACTTCTTCCGCGTTCGTGCCGCCGGGCAAAAACTGGTGGAAGAAAAGAAGCTGGCGCAGGCGCCGAGTTTTTTCGAAATGCTCACCGCGATGGCATTTCTGCACTTTGCCGAACCGGCGATTGAGATTGCCGTTCTCGAAGTGGGCCTCGGTGGACGCCTCGACGCTACCAATATTGTCGATCCACTGCTCTCCATCGTCACCGACATCTCGCTTGACCACATGGAGTGGCTCGGCTCGACGATCAGCGAAATTGCGCGCGAGAAGGCCGGCATTCTCCGGCCCGGCGGCACGCTCGTTACTCTTCCGCAACATCCTGAGGCTAACCAGGTCCTTGGCGAAGTCGCCACATCTCTCTCAGTCCTTGGCGTAAGCGCCGTGCCTTTTATGCCGGCAACAGACATTCACCTTGCGGCTGATTCGTTTGCCGATCCGGCACAAACCGCGATGCGGTCCGCGGGCGACTCCGACCTGCAACATATCTATAAGGTTGAGGTCCTTGGCCAGGTCATTGAGGTTGATTCGCCTCTGCGCGGAGCACATCAGCATCGCAACGTCGCTCTCGCCATTGCAGCTGCAGTGGAACTCGCCATCAGCCACGGTTTCTGCGTTACTCCCAAGTCGGTCGCCGAGGGAATTCACAGCACCCGCTGGCCCGCTCGCCTCGAACGCATCCGGGTCGAGAACCCCCAGAATCACATCACGACCGAGTTCATCCTCGACGTGGCGCACAACCCGGCCGGCGCATGGGCTTTGCGCGCCGGGCTCCGCGATCTGCTGCCCAGACAGTCTCTCGGTACACTTGTTTTCAGCTGCCTCCGCGACAAGCCGGTTGTGGAGATGGCCCACATCCTTTTTCCCATCTTTGAAAAGGTAGTCTTTGCTCCGATCCACAGCACGCGCGCCACACCGGTAAAGGATTTGCTTGCCGCTGCCGCTTCTACCGGTACGCCGGCTTTCGCCGCATCGTCGGTGAGCCAGGCCATCGAGCTGGCTCTCGAGAGCGCCAGGACGAACCCTTCCGGCCCCATCGTCGTCTCAGGCTCGGTTTACCTTGTTGGCGACGTCCGCACTCGCCTCCTCGCCCAAGCACCAGCCTCAAGCGCCAGCGAGACGATTGAACGCGTAGGCCAGCTTCCGTGACCCGTCGTCGTCCCCCCGATCCGCTGCCCCGTCTCTACCGCTGGCGCACCAATATTCTTCAAGCCCCGCTCTTCTTCTGCTACACGGCAATCTGTGGATGCATCTCACTCCTCGCTTCCCTTTGGGATAAGAGTGGGCGCATCCAGCACCGCATCGCCCGGATCTGGGCCCGCGGCTGCGTGAAGATCTCCGGCGCGCGACTCACCGTGCGAGGCGCGGAGAATCTTCGCAAACACGCTGTCGCCGTATACGCCGCCAACCATACGTCGTATATGGATACGCCTGTCATTTTCTCCACGCTTCCCTTCCAGTTCCGCATCCTTGCCAAAAAAGAACTGTGGACCATGCCCTTTATCGGCTGGCATCTCAACCGCTCCGGCCAGATCCCGGTGGACAGCGTCAGCTCCGGCTCCACCGTCTCCAGCCTTGGAACTGCCGTCCGCGCACTACGTGCCGGTATGCCGTTGTTTGTATTTCCCGAGGGAGCCCGCACACCCGACGGCACCATGCAGCCCTTTCTCGCCGGAGCGGCGTTCCTTGCAATCCGCGCCCAAGTCCCGCTGGTCCCGATTGCGCTAAGCGGTGTCTACGACCTGCTGCCCATGCACACCCGCCACTTTTATCCAGGAGAAATCACGCTGACGGTCGGCGAACCGATCTCGACAGCGGGCATGACGCTGCGCCGGGTGGAAGAGCTGAACGCGCAATTGCGCGATGCGATCGAGAGAATGAGAGCGGAGGTGCCTCTCGACCGGCCTCGCGAGGTTGACCGCCCAGGGAGTGGCGTCGCGAACTGAGTAAGGCAATCGTTTCTTTGCCTCCCGCTGAACCAATACCCCGGTTGCTCACAGTTACTTGGTTCTTCAAGGAGTACGATGCTCGCCATGAAGCGCTGCGCGTTGTTTGCCCTTGTTGTCTTCAGCCTCTCTCTCGCCGGCCAAACCAATTCCGGCCAGCAGTCGCCCTCGGCACGGCTCACGATCCAGGAGTCGCTTGCATTCGCACCGACAGCCAAGGGAACGACGCCCAACGGGTGGTACGCCAATCCCCCATCCATGGTCAATGTCGACAACCAGGTTGTACATTCCGGCCGCTGGTCGGTTCGCTTCGATTGCAATACCGCCAGCGAAGGCGGCTTCTCTGTCATTACCAGGAGCATACCGGTGGATTTCGCAGGCGGCGAAATTGAGTTGCACGGTTATCTCCGCACCAAGGACGTGGCTGGATATGCCGGCCTCTGGATGCGTGAAGACGGCGAGGGCCAAATGCTAAAGCTCGAAAACATGGCCACGCAGCATGTTGATGGTACCCGTGAGTGGACCGAGTACACGATCAAACTCCCCATCGATGCCGATGCGCGCCAGCTCGTCTTTGGAGTTCTTCTCTCCGGCACCGGAACCCTGTGGGCAGACGATCTTCGCCTCCTGGTCGACGGAAAACCCATCGCGGAAGCAAAGCCGATGAACCGGCCCCTCACCGTGCTCGATACCGATCACCAATTCGACAAGGGATCACAGATTGCTCTTTCTTCCCTAACGGCAAACCAGATTGACAACCTCTTCACCCTCGGCCGCGTTTGGGGATTCCTGAAGTATCACGACCCCGCCGTCGCCGCCGGCAAGCGCCACTGGGACTACGACCTTCTGCGCATCCTTCCGAGCATCCTCGCCGCGTCCGATCGGAGTCACGCGAATGAAGCAATCGTCCAATGGATCGACAGCCTCGGCGAGATTCCCGCATGCAATGCAACTCAGTGTCGAACGGAGCCCGCCAACGATCTGCCCCTGAAGCCGGACCTCGCGTGGATCCACGACACTACAACGCTCGGTTCGGCGCTGAGCATGCGACTGCAGCGCATCTATCAAAATCGTCCAGGCGGCGATCAGTTCTATGTCGGCCTGGCTCCCGGCGTCGGGAACCCAAATTTTCAGCATGAACTTTCCTATGCGGGCGTCGCCTTCCCCGATCCCGGCTTTCAGCTTCTCGCGCTGTTCCGGTGGTGGAACATCATGCAGTACTGGTCGCCCTACCGAAACGATGCCGGCCAGAATTGGCCCGCCGTGCTCACCGAATTCATCCCCAAGCTCGCTCTTGCAAAAGATCGCACCGCCTATCAGCTTGGAATGCTGGAGCTTGTCGCCAAGGCCAATGACACCCACGCCAATTTGTGGAGTTCGCTCGATGTAAGGCCGCCGGTTGGCAAATGTGCCTTGCCCATCGAAGTCCGCTTTGTCGAAGGTCAGGCCGCGATTTCCGGATTCGCCACGAAGGACCCCGCTTCGACTTCTGCGTTCCGCATTGGCGACATCATCGAGTCGTTGGACGGCACTCCGCTGTCGAAGCTCGTCGAGGAGTGGACACCGTTCTACGCTGATTCAAACGCTGCGGCCCGGCGGCGCGACATAGCCCATAGCCTCACGAACGGAGAGTGCAAATCAGTCACAGTCGGAGTACACCGCGACGGCAAGGACATCGAACTCCATGCCGACCGCCAGCCCGTGCAAGGCGACTCGTCTCCTAAATGGAATGATCTGCCCGGCGATACATTCCGCTTGCTCTCACATGATGTCGCTTATCTCAAACTTTCCACTATCAAAGCCGCCGATGCGCTGAAAGACATCCAGCGCGCTGCCAACACAAAAGGCCTCATCATCGACATCCGCAACTATCCCTCGGAGTTTGTGCCATTCGCGCTTGGTTCTCATCTGGTGAAAAACTCCACGCCCTTTGCCATCTTCACTATGCCCGATCTCGCTAATCCTGGTGCGTTCCATTTCGGAAACACCGCGATCATCGATCCGGCTTCGGACCACTACAACGGCAAGATCCTGATCCTTGTTGATGAGACTTCGGTAAGCCAGGCGGAATACACAGCGATGGCACTGCGTTCCGCCCCGGGCGCCATCATCGTTGGCAGTACTACTGCCGGCGCGGATGGCAACGTCTCCCAGATTCCCCTGCCCGGTGGCTTGAGCACCATGATCAGCGGGATTGGCGTCTTCTACGCCGACCGCCGTCCTACCCAGCGCATTGGCATTGTTCCAGACGTTGAAGCGAAGCCAACTCTCTCAGGGATCAAGGCCGGCCGCGATGAAGTGCTAGAGACCGCGATCCGCCAGATCCTCGGTCCCGGGGTTCCAGAGGCGACCGTTGAAAAGCTCGCAAAGCCTGACATCGCACTTCAACCCACGCCGACCATGTAGGCCTTCGCAATATCTCGCCTGGCTCGCGACGAATTCTATTAGCCTCATGCTGTGGAAAGACCGGTGAGCCACATCCTCGCGTGCTAATCTCCCCGCTATACGTTGAGCTGGAGAATCTGTTGCCGGAATTTACGACCCTGATCGGCGGCCTGTCGTTTACCGAGTGCCCAAGATGGCGCGACGGACGCCTCTATGTCTCCGACCGCTACACCTATCGCGTTCTCGCCGTGGCCATGGATGGAACCGCGGAAATCTACGTGCACACTCCTGGACAACTCCCCTGCGGCCTCGGGTTCCTTCCCGACGGCCGCTTGCTGATCACGTCGATGCTCGATCGCAAAATCCTGCGACGCGAGCACGACGGTTCTCTGGTCGAGCATGCCGACCTGTCCGCCCTGGCCCCCTGGCAGGTGAACGACATGCTCGTGGACCACGAGGGTCGTGCCTGGGTCGGCAACTTTGGTTTCGATCTGATGCGCGGCGCGCAGGCCCGTCCCACCGCGATCATCTGTGTTGATCCCAACGGCACCGCCAAGTTCGCGGCCGACGGACTCAACTTCCCAAACGGCACCGTTCTTACTGCTGACCGCCGTACGCTCATTGTTGCCGAAACCATGGCAAACAGGCTGAGCGCGTTCACCGTCTCGGGCAATATATTAAGCGAACGCAGAATCTGGGCCGAGTTTGGCGATCCTCCCACTACCAACGACGTGGCCGAGATCCTTGCACGCGCAGAGGTGGTGCCCGATGGAATCTGTCTCGACGCCGAAGGCGCGATCTGGGTGGCCGACGTCCTCAACAACCGTCTGCTCCGTGTCGCCGAAGGCGGCAACATTCTTGAAGAACGCAAGACGGGCGACGACAATGCTTTCGCCTGCATGCTGGGTGGTGAAGACGGCTGTACGCTCTTTGCCTGCGTCGCACCCACCTTCCGCGAACCAGAAGTCGCGGACAACCATCGCGCCTCGATCCTGATGACAAGAGTCAACGTGCCCCACGCAGGACTGCCATAAACAAAGAGCACGGCTCGCGCGACGTTCCAGTCGAGATCGTTTGTCCGATTTCCGCTGTTTCTGGATCAAGGTACAGCACTTCTGCAAACTTCTGCGCCGGCATTGGCTGCCTTATCCTTGCAATTGCTGCGCGCCAGAATGCTGGCTGCGGTAACCGCGAGAATATGGTGTCCGTGCGTGGTGGGGTGCAGATCGTCCCAGAAGAGATAGGTGTCCGGGTCGACCGCCATACCCTGTGAACTCGCTGTGACGTTCACAAATGAGTAGGTTGCCGGCGCGGAGACGATGTGGTTGAACAGAGAGAAGACATCGAACTGCGCGATCTGCAGGTGTTTGGTGGAATTGAACTCGAAAAGCAATGAGATCCCGGCGCTGAGAACGGAGTTATAGAGAGCGCTGGCTTCGGTTGCCGGAACCGAGGTCAAGGGAGAGCTATTGAGCCGCGGAACCAGTCCCAGCGGCGGCAGGTTCGGCACGATGAGTCGCGTGGCTCCGGCATCGATAAGCCGCTGGATGTTGAGCGTCTGATTGATACCGGCATCGATTATGTCGTTCTCTGAGGTAGCGTTGATCAGGTCGTTGGCGCCTCCCCACACCACGAAAAGTGTCTTCGGAGTGATTTTCGGATGGGTTGCGAGATAGTCGGTAATTTGCTGGCCGATATTCTCTACGTTGACTGAAAGTGCATTCCCCGGCCCGAAGGTGAATACGCTGGTGCCGGAACCCGTGGTGGCGAATCCATATGCGTAGTCGGTTCCCCCGTCGAGCGAGTTCTTCACTTCCGGCTTTGACGGCACCGAGTCAGCCAGTTGCTCGATCCACACTCCGGAATAGAGCTGCGCAGGTGGCACTGTGTCGAAGCCATCCGTGAATCGCCCGTCGGTGTAGTCGGCAATCGGCCCCGGCACGCGGAATCCGTACTTGTCCCAGGTCAGGTGTGCAACATTTCCCGTGTCGGAGAGCGAGTCGCCGAAAACGATAATCGAGGTAAATTCGGGAGCTTTCGCTGCGGCCTTGGCATATGCACCGAAAGGGCTGAAGGTCAGCAGCAGAGCCGACAGGAAGCAAATGCCGACGCGCATGCCAAGAGAGAAAGATGCGGTGCACGTTGTGGATTGCCGGAGTGTGGTCACTTGTTTTGCGACAAAAACATCAGGTTTCGCGGTGAAGGTGTCGATTCGCATCGAAAGTCCTTTCCAACAAGAGAATTTGGCAACCTGGCAGATTCTGGCCGCGCAAAAGGTAGACATCCACTATTTCAATTCCCGGGCGAATTGATCGGAGTGATCGCACCATCGGGCGGGGAAGCCGGAGAAGCCGAAGTGTACTCCGCAAACAGCAGCGCGTCCACTTCAACGAGATCCCCTCACGATTGCGCTAGACTGCCAACACCGGTCGCCCAGGATTCTCACGCGTTCATTCCTTGAGGGCGCTCGCCATGAAGACGTGTCTAGACAGAAAGGAAGCTATGAAATTTCTGGTGTGGGTTTCCGCGCTGATGCTTGCGATGCCCGCGGTGGCACAGGATACACCTCGGCAGGAGACCGATCCCTTCCAGCCGATTTCGTTTCTGGTCGGCACTTGGGAAGCCGGGGCGATCAATAATCCCTCGGTGACAGCGGTCGGCGCATACACTTTTCAGACTGAACTGAATGGACACGTCATCGCTCGCCACAGCATCAGCGACACGGCCAGGTGCAAGGGCCCGGCCGACTTCAACTGCGAACACAGCGACATGCTCTATATCTATGCGGACGCGCCCGGCCAACCGCTGCGCGCGATCTATTTCGACAACGAGGGGCACGTCATCCACTACGCGGTCACCGCGCCCACGCCGACCTCGGCCGAATTTCTCTCGGACCCGCACCAGCCAGGCCCGCAGTTCCGGCTTCTTTACGAACTTAAGGGAACGGTCATGTCCGGCAAGTTTCAAATGCGCATGACCGGCCAGCCGGACTGGAAGTCCTATCTTGAATGGACCGGTTCGAGGAAATAGGGAATCAGACGCTCAATTTGAAGCGACGACCTTCCGAAATTGAGCTCACTTTCCTTTCATTCTCACGCGTACAAACACCTGAACAGCTATCGGATCTGTCCCATAAATTGGTTGCAGTGGACGCCCGACTCCATAGGTCGTAACCTGCGCGCCGATCGCGGTCGATACATTGGGTATGGCATTCACATCGCGGTCGTAGCCAAACGTGTATGCCTGCACATGCGTCAGCGGTTCTTCTCGGAACGCGGGCGGCAATGCATGTTCACCCAGCAGCAGCTCATTGCTTCTTCCTGCATTCTCCAGCCGGATCCATGCGTAATTCCGCTCCTTGAATTGCAAAGTCGATTCCAGCAGATAACTGTTTTCCTTTGCGGAATCCTGAATGGATCGCGTTCTGCCCCAAACCGCCGAACTCGCCCAATTTCCATGCGCAACGTTTCGGTTGCACATCAGCGAGGCCGTCATTCTCTCCTGATCTTCACCGGGAAAGAGGGCCTCCGGGCTGGTAATGCGCGCGTACGAAAACTGTCCGCTCCAGTTCTGCCCCGGCTGAACAGTCAGCCGGGTGGCCCATGAATCCACCTTGCCTTGTTCAAAGTTCCACCGATGCTCATCCGGTTCGCGTCCATGAAAGCCGCTCGCCTCAACGCGCGCGATTCCGTACGTCGCTCCCAGCGTCACCACGTCGTTGGCAATATGCGTGGAGTCCTCCTGGTGATGTCCGAGCGTGCCGACTGGATTTTCGAGCGCCGAAGCCCTGTGCGGGTAAGCGGTTGGTCCAATCGCTGGATCTCCCTCCGGCGCCACGTATAAGCTAACCAGCCCCTTGTCGCCCACGTGCAAGTCGTAGAGCGCCGCAACCTCCATGAAGAAGTTATGGGGATGCTGCCCGTCTGCGATCGGCACCCCGTAAGCCGTCTCGCCCTGCTGAAAAAGCAGCGGGTACCGCTCGCCTGTTACGGTCGCCGGCTCCAGGCTGAACATCGCGCGCAGCGTCAATTGTCCCGGCCCCCACTCGCGCTCCGCCATCGGCATAAACCAGTTTGTGGAAAAGAGCTTGTCGCCGCCGCGCGGGCTGGTTTGCTGCGTATCTGCGACAAACGCGTTTGCGTGGAACATCAGCATCCACACGCTCTTCATTGTCATGAGCATCGGCGCCGGCGTTGAGGCTGGCTCTGCGCTTGTTCCCGACGCAGCGTGATGCTCGATTTCCTGGATAAAGTCTTTCGGATGCATCTGATTCATCAGGCGCATCATCCCGCCATCGGGCTTACCCCTATCTGCGGACGATGTGGGATCCTGAGCAGATGGACCTTGCGCGTATAGCGGCAGTCCAAATCCCATCGATATGAACAGGGCATACGCCAGCGCCCGACGGCACCTCAGATTAAATCCACCAACCACCCTCGAGCTGCGCAAAAGCATCAAAACCAGTATGAGGCTTTTTGTCCTGGTTCCGCTGGCGCTCATCGCACTCACTGGCTGTACTCCTCACGATCGCAGCCCCGACGAAATTCGCGAGCAGACAGCCCGCGCCACATCGACCGCTGCACGCGACGCCAAGGCTGCGGCCCAGGGAGTGGTGCAAGGCCTGAAGGAGCAGCGGACCATCAACATCAACCGTGCTTCGGCCGACGATCTGAAGAGGCTCCCGGGCATTGATGAGGATTCTGCTCAGCGCATTATCGAGGGGCGCCCTTACAGCGATTCTGAAGATCTAGCGAAGAGGCATATCGTGTCGCGAGCTGAATACAACCGCATCGCCGGCAAGATCGAAGCGCGCTAAACCCCAACCGATCCGGTGTCTCTGTGAGCGACCAACGGAAGAATCCGTGGTTGCATTTCGGGGCTCTAAACTCGCCGCGCTAAACTCGTTCGTGGAATGAACCGAAGACTTTTTGCGATTACTCTGATTCTCGCGGCGTTTCTCGTCTCTGCTCAAAACTCGGCAGCGCAGCCAGCCGGATCCGCCACACACACCTTTGCTATCGCGAATGGTCAGTTTCAATTTGACGGCCACCCCTACCAGATCCTCTCCGGCGAGATGCATTACCCGCGTGTGCCGCGTGCCTACTGGCGCGACCGTTTCCGCAAAGCGCGCGCCATGGGCCTGAACACCATCACCACGTACGTCTTCTGGAATCTTCACGAACCGCGCCCCGGGGTCTACGACTTCTCCGGCCAGAACGATGTGGCGGAATACATCCGGGAGGCGCAGCAGGAGGGCCTGAACGTCATCCTCCGACCCGGCCCTTACGTTTGCGCGGAATGGGACCTCGGGGGCTATCCCTCGTGGCTTCTGAAAGACCGCAATCTCACACTCCGTTCGACGGACCCAAAATATATAGCCGCTATGAACAGTTGGTTTGCGCGACTGGCGAAAGAAGTTGCGCCGCTGCTGATGAAGAACGGCGGCCCCATCATTGCCATCCAGGTCGAAAACGAATACGGCTCCTTCGGCAACGACCATGCGTATATGCAAGCCGTGAAGTCGGCGCTCCTCGCATCAGGGCTCGCCGCGCCCGACACGCTGCTCTACACCGCCGACGGCGCCGAGCAGGTTCCCAACGGTTCGCTTCCTGAATTGCCTGTTGTCATCAATTTCGGCACGGGCGATGCGCGAAGCAGCTTCGCCACTCTCAAGAAGCTGCGTCCCGACGGCCCCTTCATGTCCGGCGAATACTGGGCCGGGTGGTTCGATCACTGGGGCGAGCATCACCATACGACCGACGCTGCTTCGAACGCGGCGGAATATGAATGGATGCTGCGCCAGGGCTACTCCGTCAGCATGTACATGTTTCACGGTGGCACCAGCTTCGGTTGGATGAATGGTGCCAACAGCAACGGCAGCAACTACGAGCCGGACACCACCAGCTACGACTACGACGCGCCGCTAAACGAAGGCGGCCAGCCCACGGCCAAATTCACCGCGTTCCGTGAAGCTATTGCCCGCGTTACCGGAAAGACTCCGCCTGATCTTCGGCCATCCGCGCCAGCCAGCACCTACCCTGTCGATCCGCATCCGCAGTCTACCTCTCTCTGGCAGAATCTGCCCAAGCCCGTCGAGTCAGACAAGCTTCTCACCATGGAAGATCTCGATCAGTCGTACGGCTATATCCTCTACCGGACTCAATTGAAGGCAGTCAACGGGGGCGATCTCGTGATTGATGGACTGCACGACTATGCGCAGATCTACATCGATCAAAAGCTGTTTGGCACGCTCGATCGTCGCCTCGGCCAGTCGCATCTGGCGCTTCCATGGCAGTCAGTTCTTCGCCCAGCTACCCTCGACATTCTTGTGGAAAACACGGGTCGTGTGAATTTCACCAAGGTGATCCTCACCGAGCGCAAGGGCATTACCGGCTCGGTGACAATCGCAGGCAGCCAGCCACAGCACTGGCAAATCTATTCGCTGCCTTTGAAGGACATTGCCGATATGAAATTTGGCTCAGATTCCTGTCAGGGACCGTGCTTCTACCGCTTCACAATGAACGTGCCCGGGACCGGGAGCCCCGCCGACCCAAAAGTGGAAGACACCTTCCTGAATACACACGGTCTTTCAAAAGGAATGGCCTTTCTCGAGACGCGTCCCCTGGGACGTTTCTGGGATGTCGGCCCTGAGTTCTCGCTGTACACGCCGGGACCCTGGCTCCATCGCGGCGGCAACGCCATTATCGTCTTCGACCTCAACGGCACCGCCGCCGAATCCCTCACCACCGCCGACCACGCGGACTACGGCCCGTCGTCATCTCACTAGGCTGGGTTTCTAAATCAAGCTGCCTCGGTCGGCAACGCGCAGTCTTTGAGTTTGCTGGTCACATACCCGATCAACGCCAGGGCCACAAGATCTTCGATCACCGCTGCCGGAAGGTCTCGATCGAACAGAGACGCCAACCAGGATCGGAATGCCGCGCCGCCCTCCGTGCCGACGATCGCGCCAGCCATTCCCAGCAGCATCCCCAACGCCGCCCGTCGCGAAGCCGCACCCACAGCGGCTCCAGCAAGAGCTCCGCTGATCACGCGCGCAGTAAACGCCGCGGACTGTTTGCGGCTCGGCGTCATCGGCAGCTTGTCAGCGACAATCTCGACCAGCGCCAGGCCTACAAGGAGGCGATTCAGGTTTCGGCCTTCCAGAAAAGCCCAAGGAGTGCCTTCCGTGTGCACCGATCCCGCGCGGACCGCCCGGCTCACCGCAGCCGCCGGCAGCATGGTTCGCGCACCGCCCGCCACGCCTAACAAGAACGCACACGTCAACGGCACTCGCATTCAAACCCTCCGCTCGTACGATGACGCTGGCACGCGGTCTGTTGCAGCATTCCATCGGAAATATCGATCATCTCCGATGAAGAGAATCGGCGCAGTTAATTGCGCTCACTCTTCTTTTCGGGATTCACGGCGGCCGTTTGCGTTTCCTGTTTCAGAGGCAGTGTGACTTCGAGGGCGCCGGTGCGATCGTCCTGAGGGTTGCGCACAACCACACGAATATACGCAGCGCCAGGAGGCACCTCCAGTTGCTGCACCGCGTGGAACTTGTTGTCGACCTTGCCGTCGGAATGCCGCTCGCTGGCAATCGCGCCCTTGTTCAGAATGCTGTTCAGCAAAACCCCATCGTTGGTGTAAGCGGCAGCAGCAAACTCCAGTTCCTGCGATTTCTGTTTCGCCGCAAGCGCTCTCAGCGGCGGATCGATTACGTCGTAGTCGATCACGTATTGCTGCAGATTGACGGGCGTTAGCGGCTTCACTACCTGGCTTTTCTTGCGGGTGCGAAAATAGGCCGGCGAATCTTCCAGCAACTTCATCTGTTCGGCGCTTGCCATGCGCGGCTTGCCTGCCGCAGCCATGTGCGCGACAAACAAGAGATCGTGGACCATAGGCGCTCCATGCTCCACCGTGGCATACAACGTGTCGGCCTGCTTTGCCGCCAGGAACTTCTGCTGCGTCACTTGCTTGGTGTGCGATTCCTGGGCCTCATCGTCCGACAGGCCGTAGTAGAGGGTCCGATAGGTCAGCACATCATTCTTGTTCTTGTCGGCCAATGTCACGCGGATATGCCGCTCCGAGCCATCGTATTTCGTATTCGTCGACGAATAGATCAGCGAGTAGTAGCTCTCACCGTTGTCCACGGCTTTGTCGAGGAGTTCGGCAACCTTGTTGCTCGCGTAGTAGGCATGACCGCCGGTGGCCTCGGCTATAGCGTCTTCGTGACTGGACTCAGCGACCGAGTCGCCGCCACCCGCCACCCCATTCAGGTTCACGGGATAGAGGGCTACCTGGCTGCTTGCAAGGGCCGCATACGTTTCCTTGATCAACTGGCTTTCCAGGTAAGTCAGGTCGTTGATCTGTATGGTTGAGCTGGAAAAGCCGCCACTCACACCCGTATCCGAGTTGTGGCCCGACATTGTGGAGCCCACAGGAATCGGAAATTCGCCCGAAAGCCAGAACAGATTCTTTCTGCCAGGAATCCCGTTCAGGTACTGGGCTATGAACTTCAGGCTGGATAGCACTGCGCCGGCGTCTTCATATCCATAGGTGTTTCCATAGAGGAAGACTTTCGGCAGGTGCGGCCCGGGCCCTTTCGACAGAATCGCGGCGCGCAGCAACTCATGGTCGGTTGTGAATCCCTGCAGCAGGTGCAGTCCCGCCATGTTCGCAAACAGGGCAATGCGCGTTCCCGGCTGGGCGTGGTCCACAAAATCCAGCAGCTGCTTGTAGGCTTCCATCTGCTGGGCTATCGGAGTGTTCACCATGTCGTAGTACAGAACGTAGAGCGGTCCGCGCTCCGACACAGTCGGCAAGTCGACAAACGTGTTCGAAGGCAGCGCCGGAACTTTGGGCGGCACAAAGGCGGGGGTGGTTCCGTCGAAAAACTCAAACGACAGTACGCTCTGCGGATTTCGATCTTCCTCCACCACAAAGTCATCCTTCGTTAATCCGCGTACCGGGTTGCCGCTCTTGTCGAGCACAACCACGTCCAGTGGGACACGCCGCACATTCGATCGAAACACGTACCCGCCCGGTGCCTGATCAGTGGATGTGGGCCTGGAAGATGTTTTCTGCGCTCCACTCTGAACCGGCGCAGAAAACACAGCAACTACGCTCACTGCCGTGGTTATCAGAAGCATTGGAAAACGGCCCATGACCCTACCTCGAGCATCCGCTCATTGCATCGACAGCCTGCGGATCCTGCTCTGCATTCTCGTGGAATCAACAATGCATTCTACTCCGGGTCCGCTTCCGCGGCGCAAAGCCGGAAGGGTTCCACTCATCTGACGTAATCTTCAAGCGTCAGGGCGGCAAGAACTTTCCCTGGGCGGCGATGCCGGGGCCGTTTTATGCTGGAGAGTTTTCGGGTGATGGCGATCACGGGGTGAGAATCCGCCCATGGCTGGCGCACTCAACGAACGCTCGCTCGCTTCCGCTTAGTTTCCGCCCTGCGCGACAACGGGTTTCACTGCGGCAAGCGGGATCTCCACCGTGCCGACTTTTGCGCCCCCCTCGTCATAGACACCGGTGCGTAGCCAGTACTGTCCCGCTGGGGCCTCGAATTTTGCCGACATCCCCAACCCTGCCGTCTTCACCGCCGCGTAAACCTCCGGCTTCAGCGTCACCGCTGCACGCCGCGCCTGCTGGTTCACGACTTGTCCGTAGCGGTCATACACTGTCAAGCCGACAATGAGCGCTCCAGTGCGTATACCGTCGCCATCCACTTTCAGGCTTAGATCGTCCACCGTCACCGTGAACACTGCATCGTAGCTAACGGTCTTTGCGTCCGCGGCGGCATCCACCGAAGGCTTTATAGCAACCCGGTACCCGATCTGCTCGCTCTCGGGCATGCCCAGAGCCATAAATGGCGCCAGGGGATTCGCCTGCTTCCCTCCCTGGGATGCGGTAGCCGTCGCCTCTGCTGCTCCGGGACGATCCGCATCGGCCGCATAATACCCGCGCCGATAACTCAGGTTGTATTTCTGGCCTTCGATTTCGACAGAGACGTTGCGGAATCCGCCATCCATCTTCGCCTTCTCCGGGACGTACGAGAGCGTATAGAAATCCGCGCCCGCCTTCCCAATCTCAGAAATCACATTTGCCAGCCCGTTGGTGTTGTAGAACGCACGCCCACCGGAGTCATGCGCCAGGATGTCCATCGTGGAGTGCTTGCTGTTCGTCTGCTCATTCTCAACTGCGAGGGGATGTTCATTTTTAGTGTTCCCGGTATCCGGTCCTCCCAGAGCACTGGCGGTCAGCGGGTTGCCTCCAGCCCCAGGGCTATTCGGGCTCAAATTGCCTGGCCCCGCCCCGAGGTCGCTTGCGCCGCTCATCTCTCTTGGTAAATTGGCACCCACTGCTTGTCGATCCCCTGCCGTATAGAAGGAGTGCTCGCCAACCCCGCGCGCATCTACCGGATAAAGCGCTACCCGGGCCGCAGTCAGCAGGTTCACCGTCTTCTTTACATCGCCCTC
Organism: Occallatibacter sp.; assembly: GCF_035317045.1. GTDB lineage: Bacteria > Acidobacteriota > Terriglobia > Terriglobales > Acidobacteriaceae > Telmatobacter. The sequence goes on along the minus strand of NZ_DATHHT010000029.1, from coordinate 19,048 downwards.
AAAACGCGGCTCCGTCTTCGCGAATACCTCAGCGGGAAACGATGTTGAAAACCAGATGAGGTTCTTGCGGCCGGGAAATGCTCCGAGAAACGTTGCCAGTTGTTGCAGATTTGTCAGCGTCCGATACTCGCGATCGCTCTCTTCAGAGGCTGCCGTTTCGTGCAGAAAACTCTCCAGCCCCGCAATCATGGACGGCGACGCTGCCGTCGTTGGAGGGGACGATCCGCCGGGAGTCGGCGACGTTGGTGTCGACTGCGACATCATGTTCACTGCACCCTGCTCCGCATTCGATATACTCCCCGACGTCAACAGTGACGACTGCTCCACGCCGTTGCCCTTCTTCGCGTTTAGCGCGGCCACCAGGAGCGCTGGGTCATCCGTGAATCCCTGTACATAATGGAGGCCCGATGACATCGTAAAGATCGCCATACGCGATCCCGGCTTTGCAGTCCTCAAGAATCGAAGAGCCTGCTGATGCACAAACGCCTGATCCTCAACCGATGCATTCAGCGCATCGAGAAGCAGCACCGTGACCGCCGCGGGCTGCGGTTCTCCGGGATGATTGCTGAATACATTCGGTGGGAGTGTCAGACTCTCAATGCCCGTCGATTCCGCGCTCTGGTGCTCTTCAAAAAATGTGACAGTCTGCGGCTTTCCCTGTTCTTTCACCGTGAATGCGTTCTGTGCCAGGCCGCGCACCGGCGCGCCCTTCTTGTCGGTCACCAGGACGTCCACCAGCACGGCGCGACTGTTTACGCGCAGTGTCGTTTCCTGATTTCCGTTGGTCGTGCTTCCTTCTGACTGACCCATCAAACCGATGGTCCTGCCGATCAGGATCAACGCGATCGGAATGCAGATAGTCCGCTTCATCCCCAGCCTTCTCCCTGAAAACCGCAAGGATACTCTAGTCCTGCGTCGGCAGTTGTCAGCGATCCGTGAGCTCGAATCGGTCCGCTGTTTCGCAGATTACGTCAATCTGCTTCGCGCAGCGAGCTTGCGGAACTGAATGAAACGGCGATCAAATAGAATCACATTACATAAGTAAATTATTTAATATCAACCAGTTACAAGATTTATAAGCATACATTTCGGGCCTTGTTTACAGACAATATGCTTAAGCGAGAAATCTCGCATACACTGGAAAACGTCTATGTCAATCCGTATTGCGATTCCTGAGCCAACTTCGAATGACGCCGCTTACAACGCGCGTTCCCTTCCGCCGTATCTCGCCGCCCTCCAATCGGTTGGTGCACTCCCGGTCGTGGTTCCACTGCACGAGCGCCAGGACCGCGTCGCCCGCTTGCTGGCCAGTACCCAGGGTGTCTTGCTTCCGGGAAGCGGCTTTGACGTCGATCCGGAACGCTATGGCGAAGGACGCATCGCCGCATGTGGGCCAGCCGATGCAGGACGCACTGCGGTTGACGAACTTCTGCTGCAGGATGCATTCAACCTCCACAAGCCGATATTTGCGATCTGCCATGGTGTACAGACTCTGAATGTCTGGCGGAATGGCTCGCTGATCCAGGACCTCGAAACGGTTCTCGCAACGAAGGTCAACCATAGCCCGGGCCGAGATGTGATCAACGCCCATCCGCTTCACATTGTTGCTGGATCGCGGCTGGCGGCGGCTGCCAGACATGTTCTGGATGAGGAATGCAATTCCAGCCATCACCAGGCCGTGGGCCGCGTCGGAGACAATCTGCGCGTGACCGCCGTGAGCCCGGCGGATGGGGTGATTGAAGCGGTTGAACTGGACTCATCCGATCATTTTGTGGTGGGAGTCCAATGGCATCCCGAACGCACCTATACTGTCAGCGCGCTATCCCGCGCCCTCTTTTCGACATTCGTGGTTGCAGCCGAAGCCTGGCGGTTGCGCCCGGCGGAAGCCTCGGTCGCAACGGCATGACTCCGGCCGACGATGCCGAGTCGATTGCCAACCGCCTGAACGAACAGCTGCTGGCAGCCGGTCTCAAGCCCATCAACGAGGAAACGACAGCGAAGTTTGCGGAGTACCTCGCACTTCTCCTCCGCTGGAATGCGCGCATGAATCTGACCGCAATCCGGAATCCTCAGGGAATTCTCAGCCGCCATTTTGTGGAATCAATCGCCTGCGCCCAGGCCTTGCCGACCGGGATCGTGACGCTTTTAGACTTTGGCAGCGGAGCAGGCTTCCCGGGAATTCCCATCGCACTTTGCCGTCCTGAGATCAATGTCACCCTCGCAGAATCGCAAAGCAAGAAGGCGGCATTCCTTCGGGAAGTTCTGCGCAGCTTGAAGCTGGGCTCAAGAGTATTTGGCGGACGCGGAGAAACGATCGAAGAGCGGTTCGACTGCGTGACGCTGCGCGCGGTGGATCGGATGGAGCAGGCAGTCGCCGCAGCGTCGAAACTGATCCGGGTCGGCGGGTGGCTGGCTGTATTCACGACCCAAGCCAACTTGGCGGTGCTGGAAGCTACTGGTGGCGCCTTGCAATGTGGGACACTCATCCCAATGCCAGGATCAGAGCGACGAGTGTTGATTCTGGCGTCGAAAATCGAACTAACGGCCTGATCTTAAGAAGCAGAGGGACGTGTTCCACGTGGAACATTGGCTATGCTTTCCGATCTGGGGTCGGCGTCAATGTTCCACGTGGAACATGCTCCCCCAACGTCTGATTGTGAATCTCCCGCAAGCACGGGGCCAGAGTTTTCCACTGGGTTGCCTCACTGGGCACTCAAATTCCGACCAAGGACCCTCTCTTCGGAACCGATTGAGATAAAAGACTTTGTGGAGCAATTCCATTACAGGCTTCCGACGCTTTCCACAACATGTACAGGTTCTCCACAGATTCAATTCCGCACGACGCTGCCCGCTTCCTTTAACCTGAGACGCTATGGGAAAGATTCTCGGCGTTGTCAATCAAAAGGGTGGTGTGGGCAAAACCACCACCGCCATCAATCTTTCCGCTTGCCTCGCGCTGGAGGGCCTCAAAATCCTTCTGGTCGACTGCGATCCGCAGGCAAATGCCTCCTCCGGCCTCGGTGTCGCCCGCGATGACAATCGCCACTCTATCTACGACGTCCTCGTCGGAGATTCGGAGGCAGAACAGGTCATCCTCCCCAGTGGGGTCGAAAATCTCTGGATACTTCCAGGCTCGAAGAACCTTACCGGCGCAAATATCGAGCTGACGAACGTAGAAGATCGTGCGGTTCGCCTTCGCCAGGCTCTTGCTCCAGTCAAAGACAAGTACGACGTCGTTATTCTCGACTGCCCCCCGGCACTCGATCTGCTGACCGTCAATGTCCTGGTTGCGGCCGATTCGCTCATCGTGCCCATGCAGGCGGAGTACTTTGCCCTGGAAGGCATTACCGAGCTGATGTCGACTCTGGAACGCGTTCGCTCGGCCTTCAACCACAACGTTGAGATCGAAGGCGTGCTGCTGACCATGTACGACGATCGCACCAATCTAGCGCAGCAGGTGCGCGACACGCTCCGCGAACACTTCCGCGATCGGCTTTTCATTACCGTAATTCCGCGCAATATCCGCCTCGCTGAAGCTCCCAGTCACGGCAAGCCCGTGGCGATTTACGATTCGCGTTCGCGCGGCACCGAGGCTTACTTTGAGCTCGCAGGCGAGTATCTGGCCAGGAATCGCATCGAGAGTCCCAAAAGCATCGAGCGGAAGGTGGCCACAAATTCAAAACCAAAGGCTGAAGTCCGCTTCTGGCCATATTCCTGAGCGCGGCCTCTACAGGGCATCGCCAATTTGCAGATTGATCGAAGAATCCCCGGCTTTGCCTCTGGGGTAAAGGAATTGAAGGATGAGCATCGCAACCACCGACACCAAACGCCGCGCCCTCGGTAAGGGCCTTGATTCCTTACTCCCCCGCAGCCAGGGAAATGCCACTCCAGCTCCCGTCAACGTGTCCAAACCGGTTGAGACTGAAGGGGGAAAGCCGCGCGAGATTGCGATCGAAGAGATCGATCGAAATCCGTTCCAGACGCGCACCCATATGGACGAAGGCGAACTGGCGGAGTTGGCCGCGTCGATTACCGCGAATGGAGTTGTGCAGCCGGTTTTGGTTCGGCCCCTGGCAAGCGGCCGCTTCCAGCTGATCGCCGGCGAGAGGCGCTGGCGGGCATCGCAGCTTGCAGGCAAGAAAACCATTCCCGCGATTCTGCGCCAGGTTTCGGACGAACAGGCTCTCGAAATCACCATCGTCGAGAATCTGCAACGCGCCGACCTCAACCCGATGGAGCAGGCAAGAGCCTTCGAGAGACTCTCCCGCGAGTTCCACATGACGCAGGAGCAGATCGCGACGCGCACCGGCAAGGATCGCGTCTCGGTCACGAATTACATGCGCTTGCTGAGTATGCCGGAAACGGTTCAGAAGCTCGTTGGATCTGGAGTGTTGAGCTTTGGACATGCTAAAGTGTTGTTAGGATTGAAGTTGCATCTGGATTTCGAGAAGACAGCACAGCGAGTCTCGAATCTTTCGCTTTCTGTTCGCCAGACGGAGACCCTGGTTCAGGCCATCCTCTTTCCCGAGAAAGCAAAGAAAGAACCGAAGCCCGAGATTCCCGCCGATCCCAATGTGAAGGAAGTGGAAGAGCAGCTTCAGCGTGCACTCGGCCTGAAGGTCCATATCGAAGACAAGCACGGCCGCGGCCGCGTGATCATCGAGTATGCCGACCTGGCCGACTTCGACGGATTGCTGGAACAGCTCGCCGGCGAACAGGCCTAAGTTCGAGAGGCTCCGTCCCTGTTCGCGGAAATTCTACCGAATCTAGTTTAAGAAATACGCAACTATTTGATTGCATATCAGGAGCATCGCTTCGCTTAGGGACTTGTTTCAACGGGCGTGACGTCGGTGCCGCTCCGCTTGAACTCGTAATGGAGCAGCCATGAGCTGGCGACTGCGTGGCCGTTTTGCTGTGGCGCTTTGAATTTCCAGTCGTGGGCCGATTCCATCGCGAGGCGCGCGAAGTAGGCGCTGGAGCCGTGCACTACGAACTCCGCATTGGTGACCGCACCGGTGGGATCGACGGAGACGCGGACGGCAACCGCTATTTTGCCGTGAATCGTGTTGCTCGCGGTTTGTGGAACATCGGGAACAACGCGATGCAGGACTTCGCCTTTTTGAGGTCCGGCCGTCGCGGTCGTTGGCGCAGGTGGCTGTGGATCGGGCTTGGCCGGCGGCGCTTGCCGTGTCGTTTCCGTCTCGAGCGGATCGGTGTTGGTTTTGTGGCTGCGAAGCAGGAGCCCGACGATGATGGCCACCAGCAGAAGCAAGCCTACGATCAGCGGAATCATGGGAATGCGCGCCGAAGATGATTTCGCTGCGCTCTGGGTAGGAGTGTTCCTTTTCGGCAGTTCCTGCGGCGGCGGCAGCGGCGAAACCGGGTCGCTCTTGCCCGCGAGCATGACGCGGATCTCTCTCAGCGTGCACCGCCGCTCAGGATCAATGCGCAGGCACTGGTGCACGATCGCGGCAAAAGGCTTCGGTAGAGATGCGGGCAACACTGGATCGCCGTCACCGGCGGAGTCCCACACGGGCAACTGCTGTGTGAGAGCTTCGACGAGGGTCACGCCCAGCGACCAGATGTCGGCCGACGGCGCAATGGGATTTGTCGCCGTCTCGGGTGCGTTATGGAGGTCGCCGCTCTCGAGTTCCAGTGCCAGCCTGTCTTCCGCAAGAATGCTGTCCGCGGACAGCTTCACTTCGTTTTCGACAACCAGGATGTTCGAAGGCCTGAGGTGAGCGTGGGCATAGTTTTTCGCGTGCAGATAAGAGAGTGCGTCGAGGACCGGCACGATCATCTCGCGCGCTTCATCCGCCGCAAGTGGACGCTCAGGGATAATCTGCGAAAGCACCTCTTCCGCGAACTCGGTGACCACGTAGACCACGGGCGCACCATCGATTTCAGCGCGGCCAAAGTGCAGGATGCGCACGAGGTGCACGTGCGAAAACGAGGTCGTTTCTGTCCAGGTGGAGAGACGGTCCTCGGCCTGGGCCGGCGTGGAGAAGAGCTTGATGGCTGCCTTCTGAGAACCGGGGCCGGAAAGTTCGGTAAGGAAGGTACCGCTGGTGCCTGATCCACCCAGCCATTCGAGGAGCGAGAATCTCCCGTCGATGACCTGGCCAACCAGGCTGCCGCGAATCAGCACTGCAGTCATGGCGTAATCAGTGTAGTCGAGGTTGTGTTCATTCTCGCGATCAACGATTGAACAGGTCTCAAGTTAGGGAATGCAGGGGGAATCAGGAAAGTTGCTTGGCGAGGCGGGAGCGCAAGGAAATGTCGATCGCGATCACTGTCTCTCCTGCAGCCAGTTTTCGCCGAGGCGTTCAATAAGTTCCTTGCGCATCTTCGCGTACTTGGGGCTTCGTTTGCCGTGCAGAGCGAGGATCTGGGTGCGTTCCAGCATGGAGGGCAGTTCCGGATCAGCGTTCACGCCGCGATCAAGATAGCGGTGGACGAGCCACGGTTCCTTGATGAAATTGGCAGCGAGTTCCGGCCAGTCCGACAGCATTCCCAGCTTGTGGTCCCACAGCAGATAACCCGCCAAAGCGCCGAGAGCCGTGCGGGGATGCTCGGCGTCGATGGGGAAAACCCATGCCGCGCTCCACGTCATCACGTCCTGCGTCCGCATGGGCTTTGAGATTCCGTAACCCTGGCCGTAGTCCGCGCCGAGAATGGCGGCCGCTTCGATGAGGCCAATGTCTTCGAGGCCCTCCACAGTAACGGGCGCGCCAAAGCCCTGCGCCAGCAGGGTCAGGTGATAGATGAATTCGAGGGCCCGCACGGGTCGCTTCAACGTGCCGCGTACCAGTCCCTGGTCGATTTTCACGCGATCGCAGGCCACGCGGTCCATGCGCAGAAGCGAGCTGTGACCGGAGCCCAGATCGTCCTGCGCGATGCGGATGCCTGCCTTCTGGAATTCCTCGATGCGCGCATCGCGCCTGGCGACATCGTGCGACTCCTTGCTCTCCAGCATCTCCAGGGTCAGTACGGTGGCCGGCAATTCGCAGCGCGCAAGCGTTTCGAAGACGCAATCCCGATAGGCATCCTGTGTAAGCCCATCAGGGGGAAGATTGAGACCGACCGACAGACCCAGTTCGGGGTCTTTATCCCGCCATGAGCGCAGGTCGCGGCAAAGCTGGTCGAGGCCAAGTTGGAAGAGGCGCAACAAGCCGGCATTGCCGAATGCCGGCAGAAATGCCGCCGGCGAAATCAGCATTCCATCCGCGCCGCGCAGCCGCGCCAGGGCCTCGAGGCTATCGAGCTTTCCGGTGCGCAGGTCGATGATGGGCTGGTAAAGCATCTCCACCGCGCCGTCGTCGAGATAGTGCCGATAGTCCCTGCTCAAATCGGCGGAAAGCACCGAAGTCTGCTCGCAACGGAGGATGGCCTGGCTCAAGGATTGCTGGATGTGGCGCAACATGGCTTCCCGCGTAACAGCGCTGAAAAACCCGGGCCAGTTGCTATAGAGGCTCAGGACTGCGAACGACTGACCGGACTCGTCGAGGAGGGGAACCGCTGCGGAGGAACGAAATCCCCGCTGCAAAGCCTCATCCCGCCAGGCGTGCATCGAGGGATTCTCCTGAAACGAGCTATTGATCTGGATCTGCCCGGAACGCCAGGCGCGCCCGGCAGGGCCGTTTCCGGCTTGATTTGAAACCTGCGTTTCGAACAATGGAATGCGCCGCGTTCGCATAGCCTCGGCATAAGCCGGGCCCTCCTCCCCGCCTTCAGCCTCGATTTGCATGACACCGTGGGCGTCGGGCCGGGAAAAAAGGCATGCCGTGATGCCTTCGAATTCTCCGAGAGCCTGGAAGGTATACCGGAGAGTGTCGGCAAGATTTCGAGCTTTCTGAATCGCCACATCCAGCGTGGCGAGAAGGGATGCGATCTCGCCATCGAAGCGCGCATGGCTGGCGATCTGCGCTTCCACATCGAGCTGTACCCGCTGATGCATTGCTGCCCTGAGCCGGTCGCGTTGAAGGGGGGCCAGATCAGCTGCGAGCAGGATCGCATTAATCTGGGCGTGGTAGAGATGATAGGTCTCCATCAACATTGGAAGGCTTACGCCGACCATTTCGTGGATCCAGCCGACAAGGAGCGCTCTCTTGTATTGATCCTGCGGGGTCATTCCCGGGGAAATGATCTGCGTAAGATGCTGCATTTGCTTCAACTTGAGACGTTCCAACTCTTCCGGGCTCAATCGGGCCAGGATTGCCGAGCCCTGGGCCTGGTTGCTCAAATGGTCATAGAAGGAGTCGGCAAACGCGCGAATATCGTCGTTGACGCGCGGATGAAGGCGCAGGAGGTGCCCGAGAAGTTGATCGATCTCCTCGCCGTAAGAGGAAGCAAAATCAGCGAAATACGAGGCAGGGGGCGTCAGGTGAGTTCCGGAGCGCTCCTTCATCGTAATTCTCCCAATCTGCACCCTGGGTGCGCGCCTCAGGACGGAGTATCAATCTTTCGCATAGGGATTTCCCTGATGCGCGGCAGGTCACAAATATATCCGGTATCGCAAACGCGCGCGACCATTTCCCGTTCGGCCTGGATTGAGCCGGCCCGAGGCTCGATTTGAATGGGCCGGCGCTTCCCCTGGCGCTACCCGGCTTGACGACCGTCGGATCAACGGATGAGTTTCTGGCGCTAGGTGCGCGGGTTGTAGCCCATTCCGTTGAGCACTCCGCGCATGTAGGCGAAGCTTTCGGTCACGCCGGGCATTGGGTCGTCGCCATGCACCTCATATTCCAGATCGACCCAGCCGGGGTAGTTGATCTCCGTCAGGGCCTCGAAAATCTGGCGAATGGGCATCTTGCCTTCACCGACTGCCACCTGGCTTTCTTTCGCCGTGAAGCTGGTCAGGTCTTTCATGTGCATGTTGAAGAGGCGCGGACCGGCGGCCTTGATCGCTTCAATGACATCGGTGCCCGCGCGGACGCAGTGGCCCACGTCGATGCAGCAGCCCATCCGTGGGTCCATGTTCTTCACGAATTTCAGCACGTCATGCGGTGACGGGAAGATCTTGTCTTCTGGTCCATGGTTGTGGATGGCGATCTTGATGTCGTACTCCTTCACGAACTTCTCCACGCGCGGCAACGTGGCGGGCGCGGGATCACCGGCGACGATGACCTTCACTCCCGCGCGTTTGCAGTACTCGAACTTCGCCCGGATGTCATCGTCATCGTCTTTCTGGAAGTAGATGGCGCCGGCAGCGTGGAGATGGATGCCATTGGCCTCATAGTCAGACAGAGCCTGGGCTTCGGCCGTCGGATCCATCGGCAAATGGTCCTTCGCATCCTTGGGATTGAGGCTGGTGATGTTGAGCTGCTTCATCCAGGTGATCATCTGGGCGCGCGGGAAATTCCGGAACGTGTAGCTGGCAAGGCCCAGCTTGATGGGCGAGGGCTTACCGCTGGCTTCGGTGAGTTGGCCGAACGCGTTGCGCGCAACCGGCAGTGTTGAGGCGGCAGCAAGCAGAGCTGAAGAGCGGACAAAATTACGGCGTGAGAGATTCATATGCGCGGCTCCCATCCTTTCTCGTATTCGCGGTTCCAGTACTTCATGGCTTCGGGATCGTTCTTGATTTTTCCGTCAGCCGGGTCGAGGTCGAGTTCGCGGTTCACGAACCACGCGATGTTTGAAAGCTGCAGCATCGTCACGGCAACATTCCCTACCGAGACCGGCGCGTTCAGCTTTTCGCCCTTGCGTATGCCGGCGATGAAGTTGGCGAAGTGCGCGTCAGTCATGGAGTCGGCGCCGATAAGGTCCGCGGTCGATGTCTGTTTGCCAACCTTGAACTCGTCCGTCTTCTTGCCCTTCAGATCGTAAACTTCGTAGCCGTCGCGGTCGACGAGCACGCTGCCTTCGGTTCCTTCAATTACGGATCCACGGCCGCGATTGTACGTGTGCATGCCGTTGGAACTCGCGCTCGTCCACGAGATCGCTTTGTCGTCGTATTCGTAACTCGTCACCAGCGTGTCGTAGAACTGCCAATCGTCCTTGAAAGCGTAGCGGCCTCCGGAGGCGGTGACGCGGGTCGGATAATCGACGCCAAGCGCCCAGCGGCAGACATCCACTTCATGCGTGCCGTTGTTCAGTGTTTCGCCTGTGCCCCAGATGCGGAACCAGTGCCAGTTGTAGGGCTGCACGTTGTCTTTGTAGGTTTGGCGCGGCGCGGGGCCCTGCCAGAGATCCCAATCGAGCGTGGCCGGTACCGGAACAACCTTGCCGACGCCGATGGATTTGCGCGTGTTGTCGTACCAGCACTTTGCGAAGTAAGCCCGCCCAATCAACCCGTTGTGAACCTTGTTGACGATCTCGATGGTGTGCGGCGACGAACGCTGCTGCGTTCCCATCTGCACCAGCTTGCCGTACTTTTTCTGCGCCTCAACCAGAAGCGCACCCTCGCCGGGATTGTGGCTGCAGGGTTTTTCAACATAGACGTGCTTGCCGGCCTGGAGTCCAATGATCGCCATCGGCGCATGCCAGTGATCGGGCGTGGCTATGGTGATCGCGTCAATATCCTTGCGCTCCAGAATCTTGCGAAAGTCTTTTTCAGTCGCGGCATCGTAGCCCATCATTTTCCTGGTCTCTGCCGCAAACTTAGCCAGGATGTTGCTCTCGACATCGCAGACATGCGAGATGTGGGCTGCATCCTGATTGGCCTTCAGCGAAGAAAGGTGCGCGTAGGCGCGACCGTTCAGTCCGATGACGGCGAAGTTGAGCCGTTCGTTGGAGCCGAGGATCTGGCCGTAGCTTTTCGCGGTTGAGCCGATCGCAAGCCCGGCCGCTCCCACGGCAAGTGTGTCAAGGAATTCACGTCTGGTGACCATGCAGTCTCCTCCGGGGCACAACCTTCAAGGTTCTTCGTTCGCGCTCGAAGCTCGCCGGAGCTGTGCCGTTCGCGCATGGACATGCTATATCGTGCGGTTCAGGCGGCGAGTTGATATGTCCCGCCTGCGGGCACAGACGGTTCGGACCGCGGCAGGATTTGGGTTCTTTCAGATGCGTAGAATCGTGGAATGCGTACGCCGCAACATATAGGGATCGTGGGCTGTTCCGCCGAAGGCGCGGCGCTCTGCTATCGCACCATCTGCGCAAAGGGCGCGCAGCTGCTGGGTCCGCACGCGCATCCTGAGGTTACGATGCACACCCACTCACTCGCGGCCTATGTGGAGTGCATCGAGCGGAACGACTGGGAAGGCGTGGCCGATCTCATGCTCGACTCGGCCGGTAAGTTGAAAAGCGCCGGCGCGGACTTCGTCATCTGTCCCGACAACACCATCCACCAGGCCATGCACCTGGTCGAGCCCCGATCGCCGCTTCAATGGATGCACATTGCGGAGGTGGTTGCGGATGAGGCCGTGGCGCGCGCCTATCAGCGACTTGGACTGCTGGGTACGCGCTCGCTGGTGGAGAGCGAGGTCTATCCGCTGAAGCTGGCAGTGCGTGGCATTGACCACCTGCGCCCGACGGAAGAAGAGCGAAAGGAGATCGACCGCATCATCATGGACGAGCTGGTGTACGGCGTCTTTCGGCCGCAATCGGTGACGTATCTTCAGCTTGTGATTCGTCGCATGAAAGACGAAAGCTGCGATGCTGTCGTGCTGGGCTGCACTGAGATTCCGCTCATCCTCGGCAACAAGAACTCGCCGCTGCCGGCGCTGGACTCAACGCGGCTGCTGGCGTGGGCAGCACTCAAGCGCTCTGTGGCAGATCCCGTCAACGCTGTCTGACTTCGATTGGCTCGGTCGCAAATGCAGAAAGGGACGCATGTGCGTCCCTTTCTGTCGTATTGCAAGAATTAAAAGAGGCTACTTCTTCTTTGCTGGCTGCTTGGCAATCACCAGGCTGGAGATCTTGTCATAGGTTGCCGCCGGAACAATCCCCTTGCTTTTCAATTGGGTCTTGTTGGCGTAGGGCCGACCGGCGATGATCTTCGCCGAATACGCATCACCGACGCCGGGAAGCGCCTTGAGCTGATCGGCTGTCGCCGAGTTGATGTCGACCAGGTCGCCGGCCGGCGCTGCCTTTGCGGGTTTGCTGGCGGCGGCGGTTGCGGGTTTGGCTTTGCTCGGGGTCTGGGCAAAGGTTGTGGCCGGCAGGCAGAGCAGCGAGCAAAGGGCCAATCCGAGAATTGTGGAGCTGAAGCGACGGAATCGCATGGAATTCTCCTTGAGTGCGTTTTTTTTGAAGCGGCAAGACCGGCGACGAGTTTTTGGAGACGAACTTAACCGCGCACTCATGCTAGCCGCTGCAGCCGGTGGTCTGGAAGGACAAAGAGGCAGAAGACACAACTAAAAAGAAAGAGCGACACGAGGCTGATTCGCCGTGTCGCTCTTGAGAGTGGTGGTTGTTGGAGAAGTTACTCGGCTGAACGGCGAGGACCCTTGCGGCGATCCACCTTTTCCGCGCGCCAGTCTGGGGCGCCGGTGCGGCGTTCGCGGGCGTTCGCGCGGCGTTCGGGAATCTTGGTCATATCGGGCAAAACCACCATGGGCAGGTTTGCGGACTCAAGGGTGAGGATGTCTTCGTCCAGATCGACGTTGCAGGCCATGTTGCCATTGGTCAGCAACTTATTGAGAACAGGAATCTTCACCCGCTGGGTTTCGATGAAATCCACGCCTTCGGCGGTCAGAGAGAAATCGGAGTTGTCCGCCCGGGTGATGTAGCCCTTCTTGCTGAGATACCACGTGGTGAAGTCGAGGTAATCGCGCGGGAAGCCCATGCGCTTTTCAATTTCGGCAAGGCTCACCTTGGGTTCAAACGGATTGCTGCGACGCCGGTAGTAGAGCACAGCCAGCACCGCGAGACGGCGATTCAACTCACCCTGCACCTGGTCCATGAAGTCGACGGACTCAGACAGCGGAGTGCGGTCCGACCCATCCTCGTCATATTCACGGTCATAATCTGAACGGCGCTCGTGGTCAGAGAGGACGTCGTAGGCCGACTTCAACAGAAAGAACTTCTCCGGATCACCGGTTTCCGGATTATCCGGATGAAAGCGAGCAGCCAGGTAGCGGTAAACACGGTGGATCGTTTCCGTGTCCGCATGGGGACTGATTTGGAGAAACTCGTAGTAGTCCAGCGTCTTGGTCGCGTCAATCATGGGGGGAAACCTCTCCTGTCGTTCGTGATTGGAGGCTTGTTATAGGCGAAGCGTAGCACTGGTGTTCGGGGGTGCAGCAATCACCCGATTTGGGGAGCCGCCGACGAATGTAACTACACTCGATGTGACGAACGGGTCATGGGCAGCTGATTTTCACCACATGCAAATGCAAGACAGTTATTCGCTTAGAGAATGGAATCCTGCGGTTCCCGAAGCTGGCAAGCGTGCAGTCTGCGTCGCGGTTACGTGCGTACCGCTTCATATCGCGATCCTCACCAGGTCACCTCTGGCGGAATGCAGATGCGACCTTTTTGGGCGCGGTCGATATACTCACCAGTTAAGGCGCAAATGCCCGATCGGAGCCTGTGCGCTCAACGGAGAACGCCGTTTTGTCCTTTACCCGCCGCGGATTTTTGAAGTCGCTCTCCAGAACCGCGCTGGTCTTATCCCTGGAAGACGTTTTGAGGCTGGCTCGACCCGCCTTCGGTCAGCAGTCGCCTCAAGCGCCCAAAGCGGCCGGCAACGCACGCCAATCGTATGAAGCCGCTCCTCGGCCGGCGCCCAAGGGTGCGCCGTCACCAGTTACGGGAACTCCGCTCGGTGTGCAGTTCGTCGATGTGGCGAAAGAAGCGGGCCTGGATGTCGAGATGATCTACGGCGGCGAGCACCGCAACAAATATCTGCTCGAAACCACGGGCTGTGGCGCCGCGTTCTTTGACTACGACCAGGACGATTGGGTCGATATTTTTCTTGTGAACGGCTGGCGCCTCGAAGGATTCCCCAAAGGCCACGAGCCCGTCTGCCGTCTCTTCAAGAACAATCGCGACGGGACATTTACCGATGTGACGATCAAGTCCGGACTGGCGCGCTCCGGCTGGGGACAGGCATGCTGTGTGGGCGACTACAACAACGATGGCTGGAACGACCTGTTCGTCAGCTACTACGGCCAGAACGCGCTGTTCCGCAACAATGGCAACGGCACGTTTACCGAAGTGACCAAAGAGGCCGGCCTGCTGCAGGATCGCCTGCGCTGGAACTCCGGCTGCTCATTCCTTGACTACGACAAGGACGGCCACCTCGATCTATTCGTTGGCAACTACATCGACCTGGATCTGAAGACCACGCCACTGCCCGAAGACGCGAACTGCACCTATAAGGGCATTGTGGTGGCTTGCGGGCCGCCGGGACTCGAAGGCGGCAAGAACATCCTTTATCACAACAAGGGCGACGGCACCTTTGAAGACGTAAGCGAGCGAGCCGGCATGTGGGGCACGCTTGGGACCTATGCACTGAGTTGCGGTGTAGCGGATCTGGACAACACGGGCTGGCCCAATATCTACGTCGCCAATGATTCGACCTCGGCCACCTACTACGTGAATCAGAAAGACGGCACATTCAAAGACGCGGCGATTGAGGCGGGTGTCGCGTATTCGCCAGATGGCAAGCCGCAGGCCGGCATGGGCGTTTCGATCGGCGATTACAACCGCGACGGCATGCTCGACATCGTGAAAACCAATTTCGCGGGCGACACAGACTCGCTCTACATGAATCTCGGCGATGGCTCGTTTGATGATCGTACCTACCAGGCAGGCCTCGGCATCAACACGCGGTTGCTGGGCTGGGGCGTCAGCTTCATTGACATCGACAACGACGGCTGGCTCGACATTCTCGTCGCCAATGGACACGTGTACCCTGAGGTCGATGGCACTCAGGTGGATGCATCCTACGCGGAGCGGAAATATCTCTATCGCAATTTGCGCAATGGCCAGTTCGAGGACGTGAGCCTGGCCGGTGGCAGCGGCATCACTGTCGATGCGAAGGCGCGGGGTTTTGCCGTGGGCGACTATGACAACGACGGCGATCTCGATGCGGTGGTGAATTGCGTGAATGCGATTCCGCAACTGCTGCGTTGCGATTCGACGCTGAATCGAAGCTGGGTAAAGATTCGCCTGGTCGGAACAAAGTCGAACAAGACCGGCATCGGCGCGCGCATCAAAGTTGTGGCGCAGACCGGATCACCTGTGCTCACAGCCAAGCCATCCTCACCGCTCAACCACCCCACGGACAAAGACCCGTCCGCGGGGGCCCCGCCTCTCCTTCAAATTGAGGACGTGAAATCGTGCAACGGATACTACTCAGCCAGCGATCTGCGCATTCACTTCGGATTGAATGAAGCGAAGAAAGTGGACCTATTGGAGATTCGCTGGCCTTCCGGCGCCGTCGACACACTCAAAGACCTCGATGTGAATCGGCTATACGTGATCGAAGAGGGCGGCAAGCTCCTGAAGAACGAAGCGCTCACTCCCGCAAAGAGAAAAGCGTGAGTCAAAACTGACGCTCGCGATTTTTCGTCCACCGTCCACGCAGTTTGTGCCAAGCGTCTGAAGCCTGGCGGGTGGCATTCCCCAGCTGTTTACTATTGCGTTATTGACGAGTGGGCGGTGATACTCCCGGATGCCTGAAGATCAGGCCCTGGTCGGGATTGGGAATCCGATTCGATCGCTACCTTTCAACTGGAATGAAGTCGGGGAGCATATGAGACTCGGATCGAAAGATATGGTAGCCATCGAATCTGATGTCATTCACCATCGTTGCGTACGGCCCGTAAGCCATGAATGCTTCATCCCAGTCCGTAAGAATCCGCACAGTCCGCCCCCGTACGATCGTGACGCTTCTCAGCGGGCACACATAGGTTTTTCCACCGATATCGACCGGACCGTATTCGATCATGATGTCTTCCCTAGCCAGCGGAGTTGTGGATTTCAGGTCGGCTTGGAACTCAAGGCGAAGGATGGCGCCGCTTCCGGGATCGATGGCAATCTCTTCGTGATATCCCGCATAGCGCTGAAAGGCTTCCGTGCCGTCCCCGTCGGGAAGGCAGCAGAGCCATACTGGGCGAAGCGACGTTTCCGGCGGAATGGTGTAACGGAACACGGCAAGCGGGCCGCGAGCACCTTGCTCCCAGCGGCTCCAGGTCAACCCGCCATTCCCATTGATTGTATCGAGCACTCCTTCGAGAGCCGGACCGAAGATGCCATAGGTGATCAATTCAGGATCATGTGGCTTTCGCTTGGGAGGCTTTGTCTCAGGGATTTCATGGCCATTACGGTAAAGCACGATGGCAGTCGAACTGTCGGTGACGTGAAGCGGCTGATAGTCGACGCTGCTTCCGGCTGCCGAATAGACCGGTGTCTCCTGGTAGCGCACTGTTGTTCGCCTTGCGAAAAGATCCGGCAGCTTGTGAATCGTCGTCCTCAGGTACGCGGACGTGAGAGAGAGTATGTGCTGCTGCGTGTTTAGATCAGGTGGCGCACCGATGGGAGTCTCTTTGGCCGGAGCGTCCAGAAAAGTCGCTGAATCCGCGAGAATGCGGAGTTCCTGCCGGACGCGCTTGCCGGACGCGGCAGCGTTTAGTAATAACAGCTTGTCTTCGCTTAGCCGCTCCGTGAGCGCAAGTTCTGAAAGTTCCTTCGCCAGGTCTGCGTCTGACTTTCCACCCGACGCAGCCAACAACGGTTCGAGTTGTGCGAGCGACACGCGTCTGGGCTGAGGGATCGGATCAATCGAGTAATACTGCTGATCGTAGTAGCCGGTATTGGTGCGCCCAATCAGCCCCGGTCGGTTAACCACGATCTTCAGATCGTGATACTCGTTCGGATGGCCTGCGGGAAATGGGTCAAAGGAAATCCTGTAATAGGGGCCGGCGTCCTGAACGCAGCTTTCGATTTGCTTTACCACATCCAGGCCTTCTTCCATCACGCGGCCGCCACTCTGGACCGCCAGCACCTTTCTATAAAGGTTCATGAAGCTGGCTTTCTCCGGTGATGTCACTCCGGCCAAGTGGTCTCTGTAGAGCAGGGTGTGCGGATCGGTTTCTCCCACCGTAAAGCTATAGAGAACGACGTGCGCTTCCCGCAGCAGCGCGGAAAACCACCAGACAGAGTCGAAGGGCGGAGGCGATCCCGCTGCTGCATTTACGTATGCGCCGCTCCCTAATCCCCAGCCGGGGCCGACCCACAGCAGGAGCTTTTTGCCCGGCCTCTTTCGTTCCTCGGTGGCAATCTGGCCCAGCGCCTTCAAAGCAACCTTTGAAGGAGGTTCCTTCGAACCCACAATTGCCGATGATTTCTGCCAGCCCACATTGGGGCGAACCAACGTGAAGGTATTACTCTCGATCTCGCGTGCCAGCACGTTTCCGTCGCTGGAAGGGGCAAAAGTCCACAGGCCACTATCGGCCAGCAGGAATACGGACGCAGGGCGCTCCAGTCGTCCGCCGCCTCGGCGCAGAGATGTCATAACTGCAAGGCGTTCCTCGCGTGCGAGAATCTCCGGCATTTCCATGGTGTCGATCAGCAGAATGACTTTTACGGGGGGCTCGGACGATGTACCCCGGCCATCGAAGGCCTGAAATGAAAGGATGTTTTGCCTGCGGCCGTTCTCGAGCAGACTGAAATCAGCCTCGCCGAGGCCGGGTACTGGATTTCCAGTCTCGTCCGATACCACGACATCGAGCTTGATCAGTCCTTCCCCCCGGTCCCTTGAAGCCGAAGGGGTCGCCGCAGTGTGGACGTTCGGCAGCGCGTGCTGCGTGTCAGACTGGGCACATCCCAGGCTCGAAGCCCAAATAAGAAGAGCAACGCAGGTGCAAAGATGATTGTTCATTCGAAACGGCTCGGATCGCGCCAACTTTCGTGAGGGGATTATAAGCTGTGGGTTCGCTCCGATGACGCATCCACGCGTTGCGCTTGAGGCCCGGCGTCCTTGGCTCAACTAGCGAAGCGGATCAACTCTTCACTTACGGGCGTTTCGAGTGGATTGTGGTCCAACCGGACGTTACCAAAAATGGGGCAATTCCTCAATTGGCGGTGAGACACAATCAGAACTCGTTATTTATTGGAAGAACCCCAGCGCCCACACACCGCCAAGCAAGCAAACAAATGCGACCACTATTGCAAACCGGACCTTCATGAGAAGAGTTCCGGTCGGGAAATGCCGTTTGTACTCGCGGTGCAGAAGCAGTGTCTTTGATAGATACCAGCCCATTGGTGAGAACTGCGCGTCTTTTGGCAAGCGTGAATTCACCTCTTCTACCATCTCGATGTTGGCGATCGCGCCGAACAAGCCGCAAGCAGCCGTTCCCACGACTGCGGCGATCCCTAGGATCACGCGAAGATTCATGGTGGAGATTGTAACGGGCCACAGCGGTCAAGGCTGTCAAGACTGTCGGTTCGCGATAGCGGTCGCGACATTCCGGTTGTCTCGTGGGCCACACGAAAATTACTCTTCTGATAACAGTTTCGCTTCTTGTTGCTCAAGTAGTAATTTCCGGATCGGCGGTAACACGCCCTGAACCGGATGCTTTGCATGCCGGATTACAATCTGGACTGGGCTGTCTAGGTTTCCACGGCAAGGAGTTCGTCTTGGAATGAAACGAAGATGGACGCTCGGAATCGGATTACCGGTGGCATTAATCGCTACTGGCGCAGTCTGCTGGTTCACAAGCAGCTATTGCCGGTTTTGGATGTGGGAAGCCTATCAATCTGTTCGCCCGATTCCATCGCGATGCAAGCAGAGAGCCGTCGACTTCCAGGCGAGAGTGAAGCGAATCGAAGCGAACGCCAAAAAGTCGCTCAAACCGGGAACCAAAAAGGCCGATGTGACGGCCTTCTTTGCATCCGAGAGAATCCCGATGGGGTTCTATAAGATGGCTGGACAAAACGAGGCCAGTGGTCAGGTTTTCGTGACAGGCCTAACCGAATGTGCAAGCGTCGCGTGCGGCGACGATTCAGCATTGATTGGCGATCGGGTGGATGTTGATGAGAACGGGACCGTCGTATCCGATCCAGTGGTCGTAGGTATGTATACGGATTGCTTGTGAACTCGATTAATGCTCAGCGTAAACAACATGAACGCCAGCGTGTCTGAGCGCGAATCCTGAGTCAG
>NZ_DATHHT010000028.1:0-179700 GCF_035317045.1 Occallatibacter sp. | reverse complement strand
GATCCCACTGGCCCCAACGGCCCCGTCGCCTACTCCATGGTGCTCACCGGAAAGCTCACCGGTACGCGTCTCAACACATGGCTCGACGCGCACTCCGCCAGCCGTGAAGTTTACGCCGGCCACACCATTTACAACATTGCGTCTGAGGGGCGGACCGTCCGTGTCGTACAGGTGGGATACGACATGATCGCCGCCTCAAACTTTCCGACCACCGAAAAGATTCACTCGATCATCGATCGGCATCGCACCGCCGCACTGCCCTTTGCCGGATCAACCTTGCTGCAGCACCATTTCCGCGACGTTCCTCTGCTGGCAATCGTCTGGGGTGTCGGCCAGATCGGCCTGCCCTTTTCTGAGAGCGGGGCCATCAAAGTATTTGGCCTCTCCCTGCCCCTTCAGGATGACTCCACCATCATAGCCAGCCTCACACCCGGCCTTCCGCTGGCAAACTCTGTCCATCTTCGTGTCGAAGAGATCGCTCCCGACGAGGAAAAGGCAGCCAGCCAGGCAGCCGCCCTCACCAACATTGTGACCTTGGCCCGCGCCGTCACAACCCAGCTCTCCAACGACGCCGCCAATAATGCCCTTCGCGAGCTGTTGAAAACTACCGAAGTGAGCCAGAAACGCGATCGCGTCATCGCCACCGCCATACTGTCACCCTCTGTTTTGAGCCAAATTACGAATGGTGAAAATTCTTTCTCCGCCCCGGCAACCCAACCCGCGCAAGACGCATCGAAGTAAGTGACGTGGTTCCCCGGAATGCGTCGTGTATTTGTATTTAGGTGTTGTGTATTGGCCGTCGGCAGTGCGTTCCCTCTTCCTGGGTTGGAGGTGGAAACCAAGCCGGCGGCCTCTCCATTTCTGACATTTTTCTGGATTCCCGCTGCTCCCTTACCGCATCTTGTTCAGTAGGCGTAAGCTAAGGTCTTCACCAAAACCCAAAGAGGTCTCATGATTCGCTTTCTCAGAACGCAAGCTCTGATGTGCATGGTTTTCTGTCTGCTATCGATCTCGATGATTGCAGCGGTTGCAGCCGCCAAAAAGTCCTCTCCAACCCAAACGCAGCAATCCACGCCTGTGCTCACCGGACAGAACGCATTTACCGATGCGGCGCACGAATCTCCAGGGATCCGCCGCCACGTCACCGCCGCCGATCTGCCCGCGCCGGCCCCTGACCAATCCGTCGATAACGGCGCCAATATGGTCCCGCGCCCCGCAAATGCCTGGCCTATCGCGCCCAAAGGGTTCAAGGTCGAACTCTACGCCACCGGCCTCGACAATCCCCGCCTGCTCCGCGTCGCGCCCAACGGCGATCTTTTTCTTGCTGAAAGCGAGTCCGGAAAAATCCGGGTCTTTCGCGGCGCTACGGCCGACGGCAAGCCCCAGCAGACATCCGTTTTTGCCGAGGGCCTGCATCAGCCCTTCGGCATCGCGTTCTACCCCACCGGACCCAACCCCAAATACGTCTACATCGGCGATACCGACGGCATCGTGCGCTTCCCGTATGAAAATGGCGATCTGAAGGCCCGCGGCGCTCTGGAAGACCTGGCCGACCTGCCCGGTGGCGGACGCCTGCGCGGCGGCGGCCACTGGACCCGCGATCTAATCTTCTCCAGGGATGGAAGCAAACTCTTCGCCTCCGTCGGATCCCATTCCAACGTCGATGACAGCGACACTTACCCCGAGGAGTACCACCGCGCCGATGTACTCCAGTTCACGCCCGACGGCAAGTTCGTCAAGATTTACGCCTGGGGAATACGCAACTGTGTTGGCGAGGCCATCAACCCCATCACCGGCGAACTATGGTGCTCGACTAACGAACGCGACGGTCTGGGCAACAACCTCGTCCCCGACTACGTCACCCACGTGCAGGAAGGCGGCTTCTACGGCTGGCCGTGGTGGTACATGGGCGGGCACCAGGACCCGCGGCACGTCGGCAAGCACCCCGAATTGGGCTCCAAGGTCATCACCCCCGACATCATCGTCAACCCGCACTTCGCTTCGCTCGAGATGATGTTCTACGAGGGCTCCCAGTTTCCGGCCGAATTTAAAGGCGACGGCTTCGCCTGCGAACACGGCTCATGGAACCGAGCCCAGCGCTCGGGTTACGAAGTCATCCGCCTGCCTATGAAGAACGGCCGCGCCACCGGCGAGTACGAGGACTTCCTCACCGGCTTCACCATCGGCGACGGCCAGGTCTGGGGACGTCCCGTCGGCGTAGCGGAATCCCATGACGGCTCCCTCTTCGTCTCTGACGACGGCACAAGATCCATCTGGCACGTCATCTACACCGGCAAATAGCCTGCATCAATCTCCATGATTTGGGTGCCCCAGGTCTCGATTTTGAGACCTGGGATCAGTGCGATCGCTATCTGCCCACATACAACCAATCAGTTGCAGTCCTTCTCACCTTCATCTCTGGAACAGCTTGAAGTTCACCGTGACCTTCCGATCACGGCGTCGCCGGTGGCGGTGCAAAGTCGCGGAGGTTGAACGGACGCGTCGATTCCCCCGGCGGCTTGATGGTGAGGATCAGCGCGACTCCCGGTGGCGATCCCTGAAAATACGGCACGTGGATCGTATGCCGGCCGACAGCAAGATTGACCTTCGCTGTTTTCGACTGGGCGGAGTGAAGTTCGTCATTGTCTATCAGCTGCTGGTTATCGATTTCGAGACGGGAACCGTCGTCGGACTCGAGATCGAATTTATATTCGCCGGGTTTGGTGATGTAGAACTCGCCGTAGTAATCCACGCCGAACCACATCACGGAGTGCGACACCCCGGGAAGACCCACAGAGCCGGTGACGTCCTGGTCGACAACATTCAGCGCGTTGGCATATATCGAGCCGATCGGGTCGAGATTCCAAAAATCGGGGATCACCGCGGCGCCGTAGGAAATCTCGTAGACATCGCCGCAGAATGCGTTGGGGAGTGGGGTGACGACGCCGAAGGCGCGAACGGTTCCCACGGGAGGCGGTTGGAATTTGTCTTGATCGCTCTGCCCGGCGGGGCGCGACACATCCACGATGCCCAGGTTCCCGGTCTCGTGCTCGCGTACCACCAGGCGCACGAGGTGTGGCGTTTCGCCTGGAATCTCAAGCATTTTGCTCAGACCGTGAGTCTCGGCGTCCTGGACCTCGGAAGGCGTGAGCTGGTGGTCGGATGTGGTGTGAAAGTACTGGGCAAGATTGCCTGAGGCATCGAAGGTGCACATGCCAAAGTCGAGGCGGACTCGCGAACTGTTTCCGTTGAGGCCGATGCCGGAGAGAGACTCGGGGCGCACAACGACTTCGTAACGCGTCGCATTTCCACCGATGACGGGGTGAGCGGCGATGGCAAGGGTGGGTGGAATGAGGGTGTGGAAGCACGCGGCGTCGCCAAGAGCGATGCTTTCGGCGGAGTCCTTGGTCTCTTTGGGGGGCGATCCGCTGGGGCTCAGGCCCACATAGTAGCGATGCCGGAAGGAGAGCGTAACCCCTGCACGCGTGCTTTTAATCAGGATCTGGTGAAACCCGGGCTCCGGCGAGGCCTGAATTGCAAGTTCGTAGTGAGACGCGGCACTGAGAGCACAGGTCGCTCCTGAACGGATGCTGAATCCGCCTTCCCGTCCTCCAGCGTGGCCGGGATCGTTTTGCGGTCGATGATGCGCATGGAAAGAATATGTTTCGGATTCTTATCGGCATGCTTGCCGACATCGAAGACCTGGAACTCGTTCTCCGCAAGATCGCCGACCGGTCGATGGTTCTTGTCTCGCGCGATCACATCCAGCACCACCTCGCGGGTGGTGACGCGAAGGATCATCGGGGTCTCGGGCTGAGCGGAGGGCGCAGCTTCTTGCGCGGCCATCGGAAGGCAGAGCGAAGGAAGGATGCAGGACGCTAGGAGAAGAAAGTGGTGCCGGCCGTTCTTGCTGGACATGGGCACAACTGTATCGCACGAAGCGAAATGCAGGAAAAGGATAAGCAGTGGTTGCCGGGATCACGTTTCAATCCGTCGGGCGCGGCTGCTCCCTGTTCCCGTATCTCCGTTTCCTTTCTGTCAAGGCCCGGAATGGCAAATCACCGGCTAAGCTGCTGAAACGATGGCGGAAATTCCCTGCCAGATTTTTGCAGGTAATTTCGTGCCTTCGGCGCACAATGAATCTGAAGTCCAAATTCAGCCAGAGAGATTGGAATTGATCATCCTGTTTTCTAGTCCCTGCTCCCTATTCGTGGTTTCGGCCTCTAAGTTATTTGCCAGGTGATATTTGGGTATGAACTTCTTTGTTAAGAAGATTTTGGCGCAGCCCCACATCCATAACCAACATAGACTCAGCGACTTTTATCCAAGTATGGGAGGGGGGTACCCCGTGCACCCGGAAGATTATCCATGTTAAATGAAGGCATCTGATGCCAGGTGGACGCAAACGCCACTCACCCTTCGCGGCACTCTGCTATTTCCATGATCGCCCTCATCGCCTTGCCCTGCCCGCGATTCACCGGCTCCGGAACCGCCGAAAACCTCATCGGCAACCGTGACATGCGCAGGCGTTTGCGACCTCGGATAGAGTGTGCCAAGGCTCCAACACACCGGGCGGATTGATGAAAATGATCTGCGGCGGTTCGAGAGCCATCTTGACCGGCAACCAACCGGTTGCGCTTCAGAACAGCCTGAAATTGACCATCACCGAGATCTGCACGGCCACCGGCTTCCCATCCTTGCGCGCCGGCTTGAAGCGGTACTTCGCCACCGCCTCGAGCGCCTTCTCGTCGAGCCCCATGCCCAGGTGCTGCACCACGCGCGGGCTTTGCGGATTGCCCTGCGCGTCAATGATCACCGAGATCATGCACACGCCTTCGTATTTCTGGCGTCGCGCCTCGTCTGAAAATTCCGCCTCGGGCGTGAAGATCGGGATCGGCTGCGTAACGCCTCCGACTCCCGGCCTGTAAATGCCGTTTCCTGAATCCGGCCCCCAGCTATTCCCGCTTCCCGGACCATAATCACCGCCGGGCCCAAAGCCGATACCACCGTTTTTTCCCGGCCCGCC
The DNA here is from genome assembly GCF_035317045.1 of Occallatibacter sp. Classification (GTDB taxonomy): domain Bacteria; phylum Acidobacteriota; class Terriglobia; order Terriglobales; family Acidobacteriaceae; genus Telmatobacter. Next base: position 174,674 of record NZ_DATHHT010000028.1, on the reverse strand, counting down.
GGAGACAACCGTGACATTCGTCGAGTCGTGCACACCGATCATCGGCATCGTCGGATTGTCGGGAAGTTTGACATCGGGCGGCACGGCAAGGCTGTTGTCCAGCGCCAGCTTCGGATGATCGAGCAGCGGCACCTGCACCTTCTCAATCGCATTCAAGTCGAGCTTCGGCAGTCGTCCCTTGTTCGGGTCAATCGGATCGTTCGTTCCCCCACCGCGCCCGCCATGCGACGAATCGGCTCTCATAGGCGCGAATAAAGGAAAGTCGTCGATGTGAAATGTGGAATTCGGCTTGGGAGCGGGATCGCTGTACACAACCGCTCTCACACCCATCAACAGCAGCAGAGCCAGGATGCCGCCATTCACCAGCGTGGCCGTTCCGACGGCCCACGGATTGGTGTTCGCAGCCATGCGATCGGCCACAGGAACCGGCGTTGATGTCAGTTCCAGCGGAGGAAGTTTTGCGGGAAAGAAGCGGTCGCGAACGCTTTCATAAAGCCCCGACCAGAGGTGCGGATCGTCGACACTCGTCAAAAATGAATTGGGCACGAGCCCGCGCTCGCCCTCCGAATCTGGCAATGTCATACGTTCCTTCCGCGCAGCCGAATTCCAGCCGCATCAATCGAATGACGTTGCTCAGATAGACCTGTAAATTTGTGGTTTGTCACCGGGAAAAATAGTTATTCGTGGTCCGCGTTCGATCACCAGTCTCATCTCCAGTTTCCCATCAAGACAAACGGCGCCCAGTAGTAGGGATGCGCATATGAAGACGCTGAAACTTCCCCCTCTGTCTCAAGTCCGCGTGCCGTTCCCCCAGTCTTTGCATTCGACGCGCCAAGCAGCAAATCAAGCTGAGCCTCTCGCAGCGCTTCCGATTTGGTAACTTTGCCTGCACCAGCTGTCCAGCGCTTGTAGAAGTCGCCCATCAGCTGGCCCGTGCTGTTATCGTTCACTGACCACAACGACGAGATCACTGCCTTCGCTCCCTTCAGTTGCGCCGTCGCGCCCAGTCCATCCACCTCGCGACCGTTGCTCGAACTGCCATTCATTCCGGTCTCGCAAGCCGACAACGTCAGCAGATCCGTATGGCGCAGCGATAGATTCCTGTTGTCGCGAAAGTCCGCTACGGTCAAATGAAAGCCTGAGCCCTCGTCCTTGCCCGCCAGCAGCAGATAACTCTGGCTGTCGTCTCCCGGCTTGAAGACAAAGTGGCTCGCAATGTGCACCACGCCATGTCTCACGCTCAGTTGTTCCTCCATCGCCTTCTCGGTAAACTGACCATCCAGCAGAATCGTTCCGGGCAGCGCGCCGTTTGATCCTTCGACCTTCGCGTCTCTCACCACATCGCGAAGTTCGCTCGCCACCGAGGGCAGTGCGGGCAATCCATCCTCGTACTTGCGCGCGATGCCCATTGCCGCCACGCTCAGGTTTGCCACATCCGGCTTGTCCTCCAGCATCGCGATGCTGGCGGGCGTAATCGTCACGGTGTTGTACTTCTCTACCAGGTATTGCTTCCCGTCGTATAGCGCGGCCATCGGCACATAGCGCAAAACGCCGTCCAGCGACCAGACCAGCGTCTCCGCTTTTGCCTGTTCCAATTCTGCTTGCACCGGACCGATGAGGATGGCATACAACGCCTGCGCCTGCGGCTTGGCGTCGCGCTTCGGATCGCGCAGTGCCTGCTCAAACTCCGCGACTTTCTTGTTCAACTCCGTTTCGGCGATCGCAAACTCCCGCGCCACGGTTGCTGCCGATGTAATCAAAATCACTCGATAGTGATCGCTGGTCACCATGGTGTAGAGCGCCACCGTCAGAGGCGACTCCGCGATCTGTTCTTCCAAGGCGCTCACGTTCCCTTTCACGTCCGCCACCTGCTTGTTCGCCGTGCTGTCTTTTCCAAACAGCACATAAAGCCGGGCGTAGTAATCTTCCAGCGCCTTGCTCGCCGCGCTTAGTTGATCGGAGAGTTGGCTCAATTGCTTCTGCTGCTCCGGTGTGCGCGTGCTCAGATCTTTCAGTTTCGCCCACTGCTCGCCCGCCGCCACAAGCTGTTTCGTGGATACTTCGTAGTCTTGCTCCGCTTTCTGCTCCGCTGCCGTAAGCGTCAACGGACTGAGCGTGTCGCTGGCTGCCCCGCGCACATAGTCTGAGTATTCTTGTTGCTTCTGCAAATCCAGGACCTGCTGCGCTTCCGGCAGCCGGCCCTGGGCAATCAGCAGAGCGGCCAGATCGTGATAAAAGTCCGCCTTCGACGCGACAAATGTCGATTGCACCGCCTTGTCCAGCCCCTGCATGTTGCTGCGCACCTTTTGCAGCAGATTCACCGCCTGCTTGCCGTAATAGATAGCCAGAGCGGGCTGATCTTTGTGCAAGTGCATCATGCCGTAAAGCACCAGCGACAGGACCAGTGGATCGTTGACCGCTTTGGCCAGTGGCAACGCCTGATTCAGGCTCGCAAGTGCCTTCGCCCTGTCGCCCTCATCGAAGTAAATCCTGGCCAGCGCGATGTGAGCATTCGCTTCGCTCTGGCGGTCAGTCACCTGGTGCAGGATGTCGATACCTTTGTTGATTGACTCGAGCGCCTTCTGGTCATCGCCCATCTTGTGATACACCAAACCCAGAATCGCGCGTGCGATGCCCTCGCCACGCCGATTGGCCGCCCCCATCTGGGTTGTGATCGCCTGGTTCAGAACCTCGACCGCCTTCGGTTTTTCGCCGAGTTGCAGGTACGCAGCACCCATGTTGTTGAGCGTCATGACCTCCGAGGCACGGTCGCCCACTGCGTCCAGGACAGGCAATGCCTGATTGTAGTAGTCCAGTGCCTTCTGGATGCTGCCCAAGCCATGGTAGATCGATCCTAGATTGTTCAGCACCAGGGCCTCGCCGCCGCGGTCACCTGCCATACGCAAGACGGGCAGCGCCTGGTTCAAATAGTCGAGCGCCTTCTCTTTCTCCCCCAGGCCGGACCAGGCAAGTCCGATATTGCTCAGCATCAACCCGGTCCCATCCGTCATGTTCAGGCTTTGAATGATCGGCAACGCTTCGTTGTAGTTCTCGAGCGCTCTCTGGTTCTCTCCGAGAGCATAGTCGCCGAGCCCGACCTTGTTCAGTGCCGTCGCTAGAACGCGCGGAGAGTTCGACTGGCGGGCAACAGTCAGCGCCTGCGCGTAATAGTCCAGCGCCCTTTTATCCCGCAAACTCGCATAGATGTCGCCGATTCCGAGCAGCGCATTGGCCTCGCCCTTTCGATCCCCTGCCGCCTTAAAAGCGTCGTCCGCCTGCTGAGCATATTTGAGCGCATTCGTTTGGTCTCCTGCGGCGTTGTAACCTGTTGCGATTTCCGCCAGGATCACGGCCTCTCCCGCGTGGTCGCCCATCTCTCGCCTAATCGCCAAAGCCTGGTTCGCGTAATCGAGAGCACTCCCAGCTTGACGCTGACTCGCGTTGAGAATGGCAAGCCCATTCAGCGCGTCTGCCTTGCCTCCCGTAATCCCTTGCGCCGTGGCAATCCCGAGTGCCTCTTGAAACGCCTGCATTGCTTCCTGGGCCTGGCCGCTCTTGACGGCCACGTTCCCCAGCCCGTTCAGCGCCGCCACGCCTTGCTCTGCGTCCTTCACCAGGTTGGCTGCGGCAGCAGCGCGGTTGTACGCTGCCAGCGCATTCTGCATATCGCCGGCGCTGAACCACAACGCGCCCATCTGGTTCTGTACTTTTGCCACGGCTCGGGCATCGCGCGCTGCGATTGCAGATTTAAGATCTGCCTGCAGCTGAGCCAGTCGAGTCTGATCCTCAGGCGACAGTTGCGAACTCGCCACCTGCGACGTATCTCCAGATGCTGGCGCCTGTATCCCTTGGGCGATCCCTGCAGCGGGCACGAGTTCCGCTATCAAGACCAGCGAGAACAGCATCGCATTCGCGAAGTGTTTTTGGGGGAAGCAGGGACTCACCATGCAGCGAACCTCACGGTGCGGGGACAATCAGAAAGACGGCCAGGCGTTGTCGAAGTTTACACGAATCCGCGCAATCGGCGTTATTCCGCACACTGCGGAATCAGAATGGTCGGCAATATTTTCCTTCTCCGCCTGCTATTTCTTCAGCCCCAAAGCTTCCACAGCTGCCGGATCCACCTTCGCCGGCTGGCCGTCCTGCTTCCACACCACGCCGAAGCCGCCACGATAATCCCACATCGTCCAGCCAATGCCGTCTGCTTCGAGCGCCGTGCGCACATCGCGAATCCAGTTCATGCGCGAAGCGGGATCGGTATGCTCGCGGTACGCGCCAAATTCGTTGCAGATCAGCGGAACGGTGTGCTCCTTGCCCCACGCAGCCGCCGCGTCTATCTGCAGCCGGATACGATGCGCATCCCAGTGGTCGAGCCAGTAGTGCTCAAGCGCGTAGCGATTCGCCGCATCCGGCACCTCGGCCAGCGATTTCTGCATGCTGTCCTCGGTCGCGGGATAAGGAATATCGTGCGTGTAGATCCACCAAACGCCGCCCCAGCCTGCGCCCTGGTGTGTGAACTCGTGCGGCTCATAGAAGTGGAAGTTGTAAATCACGTTGCCGTCGGGCAGAGGATGCTGCGTCAACAGGTCCGCAATCGACGACCAGTTCGGCCCGGTGGCAATGATGGTGTTCTTTGGCGCAGCGTCGCGAATGGCCTCCGCCGCGCGCGCCTGCACGCCCGCCCAGCGATACGGATCGCGCTCTTCCGGCTCATTCATGATCTCGAAAAAGATCAGGTCGGGATTGCGATCGGCATAATGCGCGGCCAGTTTGCGCCACAGCATCGCAAAGCGATCAACGCCGTCGCTGGTCGTGCTGACGCTCTTTTTGTAGTCGCTCTCCGGATGGATATCGATCTGTACAGCCATGCCCTTCGCGAGCATCTGGTCGACGGCGTGGTCCAGCCGGCCCAGAAAGCCCGTGCTATCCCTGCCGGAGAACGCTCGTGAGAGCGGCGCCGCATCGATGTTGAGCCTCACATTGTCGAATCCGATCTGCGCCATGAGCGCAATATCCGCGTCATCCGTATAGCTGTTCGTTTGCGCGGCAGAGTAGTTGCCGGTCTGCGCAAACCACTCCGACGCGTTGATGCCATGACGCAAATGCTGTGCACGGGCGAAGGCGGTCTTGACGTTAGCGCTGCGGTCTTGCGCGACAGCGGGCAATGCAACAACAAGCAAGGCAAACCAAAAACGAGAACGAAGCGACAAGGTTCATCTCCCAGGTTGAATGGTTGAAATCCAACAGGTAACCATACTACGTCTCCGCTCGGCTGGCGAAGATTCGGGGATAAGGAAGAGTTGCCCACCACAGGCTCGGAACCCCGAAATCAGAGCACCAGAAATAGCGGTGAGTTTGGGGTATACATGGCTTTTGATTCCGGAAGTGTCACATTCGGTCAAAGGGCGGGGAGTGCATGAAGTAGAACGCAAAAATGAATCCCAAGAGGAATAGGACTGCGCCCATCACCATGCCGAGTACAGCCGCGTCTGGCAGTTTCTGCTTACCCATTGTGACCCCTCAGATGCTATGTGCGACGGACCACCTATCGAAAAGCGACTTCGGCATTCATTAGAAACGGCACCGGTACTCCCTCAAGAGTTGCCGGTTTGAATCTCCATTTGCTCACCGCCGCAAGCGCGTTGTCGTCCATCCCTTTTCCAGCACGAACAAGGAGTCTCGCGTGCGTTGGCGAACCGTCTTCGTCGATTAGGACCTGAATCACCACATACCCGGCGTAGTGCCCCCGGCGTGCCTCGTCGGAAAGTTCCACCGGAGGTGTGCTAATTGGCACCGGGTTCGTCAGCGTCTTCAGACCTGCGGGCTTTTTCCATGGGGCCGAGCCTCCGCCCACTGGCACAGCAGGATGCCCGTCAATGAATGGCACCCACACCATGAATCGCGTAGGCACAGGTTTTCCCTTGAAAGTGCCCGGCTCAAACCGTGACTGTCGCACTGCCAGGATCGCCGCATCATCAAAAGGGCTTGCAACTCTATTCGCCACGGCGACCGTTTCCGGCACTCCGTCCGCTCCGGCTTCGACAAGTAGACCGCACACGGACTTCGATCCCTTCAATCGCGGATCATCGGATGCGATCGCCGGGACAGGATGGACGAGAGCCGCCGCCCATACGCCGTTCCCCGCGTAGACCCCGTTCTCGTCTGGCTGCGGCTTCCCAACCTGGCCAATACCAACCGCACAAAACGCAAGAGCGGCTGAGAGCAGTAGTGCCATTCTCATTTTTGTCGTCATGTTTACTTGATTCTCTTGGTACTTCGGTCTGTTCGTCGATTCGAATGACATCCTACGAACGACGGCATGACTCGGATGTGATTCTGAATACAACCTGTGTCATTCCCTCAGGGTGAAAACAGCCTCAAATACGCCCGAGGATCTGGCTTCCGGGAGTGTGACCGCCGATCTGATGTCATTAGCAGGTAGAAATGTCCGCCTTTGGTAGCAAGTGAAATGTCCGGTTGGTTCACGATACGCTCACCATCGCGGTTGAATGCCCGGCACGGGTGTTTGTGTGCCTCCTGTCACCGCCATACAAGTCGACTGCTATTAGTCTCCACGCATGAATCTCGGAACGGGAAGATCCATCGGGGACGCCACTATTCGCACGATTCATCTACACAATTCAAAGTCGAGGTCAATTTTCCGAAAGGCGAATCGCGTGCTTCGTTTCGCAGCTTCCGTAGCACTTCTGGCTTGCGTCAGCTTGGATTTTGCATGTTGCGTTTCTGCCCAACAGCCGTTTTCCGGAAGCATTGTAGGGCGCTGGCGCTCGTTGGAAACATCCAAAGGCGGACTAGGGGCAATAGTTGAGTTTCGCTCGGACGGCACCGCCGATTTCAGCCCGGGTGCCGTGGTGGAGGGGCCGTGGCGCATCGAGAATGGTCAACTTATATTGCCCCCCGCGACGGATCGCGGTGCTGAACGGAAAACAGATCTGAAATGGCTCGGCGGCAATAAACTCAGATTGGAAGACGAAGCTAGTGTCATTGAACTCACACGCGTCGGTGATCGTGTCGATGTCCGCAATCCTATAGTTGGCGAGTGGATTGAAAACCGGGATATGGCAGGGCGCAATTTAGTGGCTCACTGGTTGGTATACGACGGTGGGAAGATGCTGTTTGTCATGCCATTCGCGATTCATCACGGCTCATACACAGTCTCCGGTTCCGCGCTTCATTTCAGCTTTCCGACCTTTACTCCCACTCCCGGGAACTTCAGATTCAAGCTTGCAGATAATGTCTTGACTCTCTCTGCACCGAAAGGCGGAAATGAATCTCACTTGGCACGATACTAAGAAGACTTGAAGCCCCACAACAATCTTTTCGGCGTCGGACCCTGGCCGAACCTCGGGCAAAAACAAAAAGCGGCTCCGTGGGGAGCCGCTCATCGGTATCTGATCTGAAGGATTATTTACTCGCGATGCGCGTCGAGATATCGCTGCCCAGGGCCTGCTCGTACGTGCTCCGCAGATACTTGTGCGGATTGACGGGAACCTTGTGGATGCGCACTTCATAATGCAGGTGCGGTCCGGTGGCACGGCCCGTCTGGCCCACGTATCCGATGACTTGCCCCCGCATCACATGCTGGCCCGGCACGACAGAAACAGCCGAGAGATGCCCGTAGAGCGTGATGAGATCGTGGCCGTGATCGAGCACCACCTGGCGGCCATATCCGGCGCCCATATTCTCATTCAGGACGTCGCCATCGCCCGCGGCACGCACCGGCGTTCCGTAAGGCGCTTCAATATCGAGCCCGGGATGGAACGCCCCTTCTCCATTGATTGGATCCTCACGCTGGCCGAAGCTCGATCCGATACGGCCTTCGACGGGCCAGATGGAAGGCGCAGCGGCAAATTGCGTCCAGTCGCCTGTGAAACCGGGAGCAAGACCGCCTTCAAGTGCTCGCGTTACCTGGCCCGACATGGCCTGATCGCGCAATGAATAAAACTGCTCGAAGCTCATCTTCACATCCTGCGCGCTGACGTCGTCTTTCACCGCCAGGGTCGGAGGCGTGGGAGTGGCGGCGGCTGTAGCGGCCGAAGCCTTTGCAGGAATCACCTTGTGCTGGCGCAGGCCGTAGAGAGCGGTCACTTCGCTGGCTAGTGCTCCCAGCGAGGCGACCTGCACATCGCGATCGTGCGCGACCTGGGCAAGTTGCTTGTAGTCCTTGCGTAAATTCTGATTGTCTTGCCTGACCTGGTTGAAGCGCTCGGTCTTGAGCAGCATGCGCGTGTACGAGCCGGCCAGCCCAACAATGGTGAAAGCTCCCACCAGCGCGGCGGCAACAAATCCGTACACATAGCGCAGAGGAAGTGGAATCTTTCTAACCCGGCCATCTTCATCTCTGGCAACAAAAAGTATGTAATAGCGTTTTCGCAGCATGGTCCTGCTTTCAGATCAACAAATTTGCAAGGTTGCTACTTGCCGCGTAGCCAGTAACTCCTTACGAATGCAGGTGCTGGGGGGAGCCCCGCCCTATCTGTACACGCCCATGAAGAGGCGCCTATGGTTGAACGTTCGTATAGGCTAGCAGTGCCCCCCGCGCGGGGTCAAGAATTTGACGCGGAAATCCGGCTTGAAATTCGATTTAGGTCCAACTTCAGACTGGCCATAAGTAATGCTCTTTAGCAGTTTCGGAATTGGTGTAGACGGAATGTTTGCCCTTTAAGTGGCCCATCATCAAGAGAGAGTCCACCTTTCACTGCGCTCATAGAGTCTACATTTATTCCGAAACTGCCCTATTTCGCACGTTTCGTCGGCTTGCCATATTCTCAATAAGATGCGCGGCAAACAGGGTAAGTTGATCGCAAAGGACGGCCGAGGCGAGTTGGCGCTTCTTCAGCGGATCCGCCGGCAGGCAAACCGCCCTGCAACCGGCGAGTTGCGACTCGGGATCGGCGACGATTGCGCGCTTTTGCGGTTGAAGCCGGGCGAAGAAATGGCCGTAACCACCGATTTGTCCATCGCCGGGCGGCATTTTCACCTCGAATGGCACCCCCCGGAGGCTATCGGACACCGTACCCTGGCCCGGGGACTGAGCGATATTGCCGCCATGGGAGCCAGGCCCGTAGCTGCCTTTCTTTCCCTGGGTTTGCCCCGTGAACTGACCGTGGCTCGTGGTCGCAGCCCCTCCTGGGCCGACCGCTTTCTAGCAGGCTTTCTGGCTCTCGCCGACGTCTATCAAACTCCCCTTGCCGGAGGGGACTTGGCCGAATCGTCCCTCGCTGTTGCCGACATCGTGCTGCTGGGTGCCGTTCCGCAGAGAAAGGCTTTGCTGCGCTCCGGAGCGCAGCCCGGCGATCTCCTCTATGTCACCGGAGCCCTTGGCGGTTCGGCAGCAGGGCTCGCTCTCTTGCGCGAATGCGGAGCGCCGGTTTCGCGCGCGGCCGTGCACGCGCCAAAGGCAGACAATCCACTGGCGCCGCACCTGTGGCCGCAGCCGCGTATTGCACAAGGGCTGTGGCTGCGCCGCAACCGCGCACTGACCGCCGCGATCGACCTGAGCGACGGCTTGTCGACGGACCTCGATCATCTTTGCGCGGAGTCCGGCGTCACGGCAGTAATCGATGCTGCGGCGTTGCCCCTTCATCCAGGCGCAACGCTTGAGCAGGCATTGCATGGCGGCGAGGACTACGAACTCCTCTTCACAGCGCGCCCGAATGTCGTGCTTCCCCGCGGCATCGCCGGGGTCGCCGTCACGCAGATTGGAACTATTGCAAGGAGACGGAGCGGACAGCCCTCAGTTGTTTTGATCGACGAATCCGGCCTTCGCCGCCCCCTACTTCCCGGCGGCTGGCAGCATTTCTTCTGAGGGATATCCGCGGTGGCACGAGTCTTCTTAATCACTAACTTTCTTTGAGATAGCAGATTATGATCGAGAGTGTTATGGAGAGCGGAACCATACGCGTGCGCTTTGCGCCTTCCCCGACCGGCCTTCTGCATGTCGGCAATGCGCGAACCGCCCTCTTCAACTGGCTCTTCGCCAGGCGAATGGGGGGAAAGTTCGTTTTGCGCATCGAGGACACGGACCTCGAACGCTCGAAATCCGCCTACGAGAAGAAGTTGATCGAGGACCTCGTGTGGCTCGGCCTCACGTGGGATGAAGGCCCGAACGAAAACGATCCCGGCGAGACCGGAGACTTTGGCCCCTATCGCCAATCGAAGCGGATTGACCTCTATTCCTCGCACACCGCCCAGTTGCTGGCAGAGGGCAAGGCGTATCGCTGTTTCTGCTCGCCAGAAGAACTGGACGAGGAGCGCCGCCGTGCCGCTGACGAACATCGGCCGCAGATCTACAGCGGAAAATGCCGTAAGCTCTCCAAGCAGGAGATCAAGGAGAACCTGCTGCGGGGCAAGACCTATGCGGTGCGCCTCAAGATTCCCGATCACCCCATTAAGTTCCACGACATCGTGCGCGGCGACCTTGAGTTTGCCGCTGACACAATCAGCGATCCAATCCTGGTGCGCTCGGCCAAAGGTGGAACAGCGGGAGCGAGTCCTGGGGTGCCGGTCTACAACTACGTGGTCACGGTCGACGACGCGCTGATGGGCATCACCCACGTGATTCGGGGCGACGATCATATTTCCAATACCCCGAAGCAAGTCGCCATCTATGAAGCCCTCGGCTGGAAGGTGCCCGAGTTTGCGCATCTTTCTACCATTCTGGGCCCCGATCATGAGCGGCTCTCCAAACGCCACGGCGCCACCTCAATGTCGAGCTTCCGCGAGATGGGCTACCTCCCCGAAGCAATGGTCAACTATCTATCGCTGCTCGGCTGGGGTGCGGAAGACGGCAAAACCGAAACCTTCACCGCTGCCGAGCTCGTAAAGGCTTTCACTCTCCAGCGCGTGACGACGAGCCCCGCAATCTTCGACTTTGAAAAGCTCAACTGGATGAACCGGCACTACATGAAGGAGGCTCCGCCGGGCCGCCTCGCCTCCCTCTGCTGGGACTACTTCGGTGGCCTGCTTCCCGAGAAAGAGGAAGCCTCCGACGCTGTGCTCGTCTGGTTCTTCCATGTGATCGGCCTATTTGTTCCATCTGTCAGTCACCTTGACGAGATACCCGCGAAGGCTGCCTTCATCTTCCACATGGACCCCAACCTGGCGCGCACTGACCAGGAAAACGCGGAAGCGCTAGCTGCCGGCTCGGCACAAACCGTGCTCAACGAGCTCGCGAACCACGCAAGAGCTCACGCCGGCCCGGTTTCTGCCTCGGACTTCGCCGGGTGGATGAACCAGATTAAGGAAGCAGCCGGCGTCGAGGGAAATGAACTCTTCCATCCCATCCGCATCGCGTTGACCGGCACGCACTCCGGACCTGAATTCGAAAAGCTGATTCCCCTCATCGAGCAGGGCGTGGAACTGAATCTTGGCATCCCCAGCGTACGCGAGCGCCTCGACGCGTTCATCGGGGTTTGAGCAGCGGTGAATGCGCTGCTTGACTTCACCTTCCCCTGCGCATGGAAAGCAGAGATTCTGCCTGCTCGCCCGGTGATTCTGCCCGCACGTCACTTCGTCTATCCACGCGACGTGGAAGAAGTGGAACGCGGCGCGCTTGAGGTACTGGTGCGGACGGATGAGCCCGGCACGTCGCCGTTTCTGGCTACCTGCGCCCTCGGGTTTCGCGATCCAGTAGTTCCCACCGGTGTATGGTCTGCGCCGAATCCGCAGGAACTGTGCGCCGTTGCAGGTGGATATACGTACATCATCGATACATCAGCGCCGGAACGCTTCACCATGCTGCCCTATCGCCCGGTGCTCGAGGTGCGTCCAGTTGTCGATCAGCGCCTGCTGCTCTTCGTCGGGCACCGCGGAATCCTGGCGTGGGGTGTGGCCGGCGAGGCGTGGGAGACGAAGAAGTTGTCGGACGAGGGTGTGACAATCACCAGCATTGAAGGCGGAATGTTGCGCGGCCTGGGCTGGAACCTGATCACCGACAAGGAAACTCCGTTCACACTGGATTTGCAGAGCGGCGAGCAAGTCAGGTAAGAATTCGGGTGCCGGCGCAGATAGACTCGTACGCCGCGTACACATCTTCAAAGACCGAATCCCAACTGGCCGTAAGTGCGTAAGCACGTGCTTCGCGACGCATCTTCGCGTGCAAATTCGGGTCCTTCAAAATTCCGGCTATGGCGCTAGCGAACTCGCCGTCTGGCACGATCCGGCCAGTCAGTCCGTCGCGCACAATCGTGCATGGGCCTCCATCGGGAGTGACGACTGCAGGAACACCGCTCGAGAGCGCTTCGAGCACGACGTTGCCGAAGGTGTCGGTATGCGAAGGAAAGATGAAGAGGTCCATGTTGGCATAGGCCGCAGCCAGCGCCTCTCCCCTCAGGACTCCCGTAAACTCCGCGCGCGGCAGATGCTCGCGCAGCCACGGTTCCTCGGCGCCGTGACCGACGATGAGAAAGCGGAATGCGTCGAATCCCAGCTGCTCCAGTTCGCGCTGCACCTCCGCCAGAAGAGTCACATTCTTCTCCACTGAAAGCCGCCCCACAAAGCCCAGCACAAATTCGCGATCATCTTCGCGACGGCTCCGCTTCTGCGGATGAAACAGCGCGGAATCAACGCCACGAGGCATCAGATGGCACGGGCGTTCCGTCGCTTCTTCGAGGATCCGGCATAGTTCAAGATTTGGCGCGAAAAGCACATCCGCATTCGAGTAGAAGCCGGTGGCAACGGCTAATGCGAGATCTTCGATGGTCTGGCCCGCTGCTGCCGAATGCGGCAGCATCCGCAGCAGCGGGTCGGACCGCCGCGCCGCATATTCGTGCACGTTGGTATGCCAACTCGCGGCCAGGGGTAGGTTGGTATGGCGCGCAATGGCAACACCAAGAAAGCCGATTTCGCTGGGGCCCGTGATGTGGATGACATCTGGCTCGAACCTCGCTAGAACATCCTCGATGACCGGCAGGTGGCGCAGATAGGCCGGATCAAAGCTCAGATCCTTTTCGAGCGGGATGGAGAGAGCGCCCCGCGGCAACTCCAGCGTCCAGAGATTGCCCTCTTCTACCAACACCTGCTTGCGACGCCCCGCGCGCACGCAGAGAAACGGTGCATCGTGACGCCGTGCAAAGGCCTCAAAGTGGCGGCTGGTGTGGGCCACCCCATTGATCTCGTGGAATGAGTCGGGAAAATACGCAACACGCGGCGAGTGAGTCTTCATGGATTCCTGCTCGAGGATGACGATCAGCCCTCTTGCTCGCCAAGGGCAAGACGTCGTTGACCGTCGTCGTTCCACGCAATGCGCAGACCGCCGGATACTGGTCCCTTGCCGAGTATCTGCACAGCTTTGATAACCCACTGGATGGAAAACGGCACGCGCCCGTTCGGCCAGATTTCGCGGAGGGGCCGAACCACGCCATTCGCATCGGGATGATAAGCGCGCTCATCCCAGGTGCGCGAACCCTGGGGAAAATCTGGATAATCGCGGATTGCATCGAGCGTGGATTGCAGCAGGCGGTGCTTCCACGGCTGCGCATATTGCGGCATGAATAGCACGTGGCTCACCCTCTCACGGCGAATCTCGTGCACGAACTCCGTAAAGCTCACTGCGTTGGTCAGATTGATGTTGGCGTTGGCCTCTACGCCATGCCGGTCGCCGCCGCTGATCAGCAGCATGTTCCATTGCTGTGCAAGCCGGCGGGTAGCTCGATTCTCTTCCCAGTTGCGCAACCCATTCAGTTCGAGGGCATGCATCAGTCCGCCATATTTCTGCAGGAATTCGTTCACCAGGAAGCCGTGTTTCTCTTCGCCAACAAGGAAGAGATCCCACAGGGGATGATTGAAGACGAGCAGGACGTCGGGCTCATCATTGAGCGCCACCAGGATATCTTTGAGCCTCTCCTCTTTCGGGCTGGCCGTGTAAGCGGCCAGCGTGCGCATCCACTCCTTCGCACGGCCTGATGGCAGGTTGTGCACGCCAAGATGGAAATCCTGTACACCCCCGTAGGGCACGCTCCACTCCACCGAAACTGGAATTCGGCGCGCACTGGGGATGGTGCGGAGCAGCATGGGAGCTGCGATCGTGTCATGGTCGGTAATCGAAACCATTGAGTGCAGCTCAAGGTTCTCGATCTGTCCGCTTTCCAGATCGAACGCAAGCTTCGGCGTCATCGGCGGGGTCCAGTAGCTTGCCGCGTAATTCACCCGAACGCCATGCATGGCCTCGGCTCGGCTCTCGAGGCGAGCAAGCAGAGGGCGGATCGCAGCATACCTGCTGCCCAGGTTCGCCAGAAAATCCAGCGTCTCTTTCGATTGGTTGGTATGGCTGTGCAACGAAACGCCGGTACGGAACCCCTTCGGTGCATCCTGGTCGCGCCACAGGTACGAAACGGTCGATGTGGCCATTTCTCCTCCTCATTCGCGATGGTGCGCTGGATTCTTACACCCAAGTATCGTTTTTTCGCTGTCAATGGGAGGTTAAGGGGTGAACAATTGCACTTCAATTAGTGCACTGTACCAGCGCAGTAACGGAGCACGGAGTTCACTCCAAGCGCTTGATAAGCAACTAGTTGTTTGCAGGATTGAGACTCTCGTTACTTATTCGTCTTGGCCAGTTCGGGGCCCAGAAAATCTTCGAAAGTTGTCTTGTGCATCTGTTCCTGCGGCGCCTGGGTGGCGGCGGCATTGGCTTCAGGGATGAGGTAGTTTTCCGTCAACCCGTCACGCAGCAACTCGAAGGCTTCCTCCGGAGTGTCCGCGTATTTGAACAGATCAAGATCCTTCGGCGAGATGGCGCCGGTATCTGAAAGCGTATCGAGGTTAAAGACCTTCTTCCAGTAATCCGATCCATAGACCACGACTGTGATTTTCTTGGCCAGCTTCTGCGTCTGCGCCAGCGTAAGAATCTCGAACATCTCGTCGAGCGTGCCGAATCCGCCGGGAAAGACAACCAGCGCCTTCGCCAGGTACGCAAACCACAGCTTGCGCATGAAAAAGTAGTGGAACTCGAAGTTGAGCGCAGGCGTGATGTAAGGATTTGGCGATTGCTCGAAGGGCAGCCGGATGTTCATGCCAATGGTCTTGCCGCCAGCCTCATACGCGCCGCGATTGGCCGCCTCCATAATTCCGGGACCACCCCCCGAAGTAACCACAAAGCGGCTCCGCCGCGAAGGAATCTTCGCCGCCCAGCGCGTGAGCATCTGCGCCAGCCGGCGTGCGTCTTCGTAGTAGCGAGCCATGGCCACGGCCGCCACTGCGCGCTTCCGCTGCAGATCCGTCGCTTTGCCCGCGGCGATATCCGGCACGCTGGCAGGCTGTTCTTCACTGGGAGCCGGGTTTCGCGAACCTGTATTGTCGAGCAGTTCGAGCGCATGGTCAGCCTCTTCCCGTCCGCGAAAACGCGCCGAGCCGAAGAAAACCACTGTGTCCTGGATGCGCTCGTGACGGAATCGCGCCAGCGGCTCCATATATTCGGCTACGATCCGCATCAGGCGCCCATCCGGGCCATTCAGAAACGCGGAATTCTCATAGGCCAGTGGCGCCGAGCCAAGCGGCGGTGGCCCCTCGTGCGCATCCATATCGTCCACGGGCACGGCTGTTTCGTCGCTGGATGCTGTCTTGCCGGCTTCGGCCGCAGTGCCTGTACTGGCCTTTGCCTTGTTCGAGTCCTCTGCCACCTGTTTGTTTTCTTCCGCGCTCATGCCTTACTCATTTCGATGCCGGATGGCGTCCTGCACGGCGATCCAGATATTGAGCAATCCCAATCCTGAAATCAGGCCGCGCACTCCGCCGTTGGCCGCGTAAATCGACAGCGTGGGAAACTGCACAAAGATTGGATTCTGATCCCAGAAAAGTTGCGACCACGGAGCATAGCAGATGGCTAACCCGATGTACATCCTCAGCAGAACGCGCAGATACAGCTCAGTGCGCACCAGCCAGTGAGGAATGCGCTGCTTGGTATCAAATTCCGCTGCCGGCTGCAGGACATTCGGGTCCGGTGTAGGACGGATCAAGTTTTCGGGGGTCGGCGCTGGGTTAGGAGTCATGCTGATTAATATGAATTCCGGCTGGTTCGACATTCTCCAGAGCCTGTGAAGCTGCCCCCGAATTTCTGCCGCTTCACCAGCTCAGGGACGCCGTATTCAAACGGTAACACAGTGGCCGGACCGACCCCGGCACCCCCGCTTGGCAGCTTCGATCTGAAGATTGCGTTCTCCGTCGCCCGGGGGTATTTTGTTTGTGTATGCGGGGTTCCAGTACCCAGGAGTCTGCCATGAAAACAGCCGTCGCCGCCGTTCTTCTGCTCCTTAGTAGCATCTCGCTCGTCGCGCAAAATGCAGCCAGGCCCGAGGACCAGGTCCTCTTACTCAAGGCCTCACAAATGGCCAATGGCTGCCCCATCGGCATGATCGCAAATCAGGGTGTCTGGGACCATACCCTGAGGGTTCGTCAGGGACAGCGGGAGAAGGCTCAGCCCTTCGGTCAGCGGATACTCCTCACGTTGAGCGATGCCAACTCTGCCACGATTATTGCTGCCACCGTGAGAGTAAACGGGCTTACGGGAAAAAACCGCGTGGTTCAGACCGCTCCTGGAGCTGCTGCCGCCGGGGAAGCAACAAAAACCATCAAGGTCAACTTTGCCGTGAGCCAAAAGGGCGGCGTTACCGGCGATCTCTACATTCCCGGTTTCACCGCGGTGAACTCCATCGAGTTGATTCAAGTCTCCTACGAGGATGGCCGCGTGTGGAGAATCGGCGCTGACAGTGTCTGCCGCGTCACACCCGATCCGATGATGCTGATCGCCAATCACTGAGAGGCCGGGTGGCCCGGGTTCGGTGGTCTTTCTAGATCAGACGAGGGTGCCCCCGGTCCCTCGCATTTGGGGACCGGGGATATCAACACGATGCAAGCGCGGATGGTAGCCAGAAGGCGAAACTTTGCAACAGTGGCAGTGTCACCCAATGCGGAAATTTCGGACCCAGAAACTGTTCTTGCCGCCTGTAGCTGAAAACAGTTGCGATTACTGAGACACTACACCAGGAATTCAGGGAGTCGCACTCGCCGCCGGCTTGGCATGGGACTCTGTGCTTCCCTCTGTCATCCCCAGCGCCCACTTGATCGCTTCGAAATACATGGTGCGGATGTCCGGATCCTGCCACGCCTCCTCAGTATGTCCCAGCGTTGAATAAAAGACGCGTCCCTTGCCGTACATCTTGCTCCATGCCACCGCAAAATCATGATCGGTGCGGTGGATGCGCGGATTGTTGCTGTAATCGAGCCGCGAGGCATCGAGGCTCAGCAGCACGTTCACCTTGTCCCGCGACCAGGCCTTCGGCTGGTAAATCTCGTCGAACTTCACAAACTCCTTCGGGAAGTGGCGCACCGCCGGAAAATCCGGCGCCTCGTTGAGGATCGGCGCAGTGAACGTCATCCATGGGTGCTGATCAAACCAGCCGCCAATCATCTCGCCATACTCCGGCCAGTTGTAATTCGTATCGAGCGCAGCGTGAATGCCGACGAATCCCTTGCCGTCATCGTGGATGAACTCCATCATGTCGCGCTTCTGGTCGGCATCCATGTCCAGTTCACCGGTGGTGCTGGCAAAGACAATCAGATCGAAGTAACTCAGGTTCTTCGCGTTCCTGCCCAGTTCCTTCTTCGTCAGGAGTTCACTGTCCGTCCGTAGTGTTGCATCCCACAACCCGCTCTGCTGACCCATGTTGTAGATGGCAACCATGGCCGCCGTGACCGAGTCGTGTTCGAAGCCCTTGGTTTGTCCGATCACCAGCACGTGCTTCACGTGCACCTGCTTGTCATGCGGCGCGGGCGGAAGCGCGCCCTGCGCATACAACGACGTCGCGCCTGCCAAAACAAACAGCGCACCAAAAATCAAGAACGACCTGACCACACCAGAATGGGATACGCGCACGCGACTCCACCTCCGCAGGCAATTATCAGGCAGCGAACCGGGGCGGCGCAGTTTACTCGTGCGCTCCGTGCTTCTTGAGCAAATCGGCCCACTTGTGATCGTCCATCTGCAACGCATACGTCAGGGTGAATGCAGCCCCTGGTCCATTGCATTTACGTCGGTGCCCGGTCCACCAGGACCTGAATGATGCTGCCATACTGCAGGAGTTCCCAAACGATAAATTGGCTGAATGAATGAGCTATTCGAGCAGCCGCGAGCCCGCTATGTGAGTCGTCCGTCACGCAGTGATCGCAAATGAGGCCGAACCGTGAAACCGGCCCGCCTGCACACCCAAAGTAATGTGACATAGGTGTTACCAAAGTCTCACCACAGCTTAATTCTGGTACCCAAATCGCGATACGATGTTTCGAAGCCGCAGAATCCTTTCCTTAGTGAGATGGAGCCAAGCCGTGAATGCTTCTCAAGACACGAAAGTAGGGCCCAGCGTAGTTGCCGAGACGCTGCGCAGCCTTTCCGAGCAGGCGAAAGTCTGCCACGAAAAAATTGATTTAGCCGAAGCAGGTCAAAGCTTTAGTCGGGCCGATGTGCTCGCCGAAGTCGGCAAGCTGCTCGATGCATGCCAGAACCTCCGTGACGCAATCCTCTCAGAAGATGGTGGGGCGAACTGGACGACAAAGAGCGAATTGAGCGCGCTGGTCCAGCGGCTTGACGACGTTGCCGCCAAAAGACGCCGCTATCTCGATCTGGCCCAGGTACTGGCGACGGGAACCATCACGCACAGGCGCGAGCGCACACGCCTTGAGCGTTTGACGCTGCGCGACAAGGCTGTCGCCGAGCTGATGGAGATCTCTGAGCAGCCCACGCCGCCAGAGCTTCCCGGTCCGTCCGCCGAGAGCTGGCTCGAATGGGCTTGCAGCCTTGAAGACGACACCAACGAAATCGAACTCCACAAGCTCAAGAATGGCTTCCCGCGGCTCGATGACTTTGTTCGCCAGTTGGAGATCGATTGGTGGCACGAAGGCCCGGCGCCCGAAAAGGCCGAGAAGCGCAAGTCCGCTCTTGCAGTTCTGGCCGCGATAAGCGGTTCGCATTCCAATGGCAATCGCAATGGTGCTCTCAAGCAGCCTGTAGTTGAACAAGAGCCGGTCGCACTGGCTCCTGCTGATGCGCCCGCTCCCGCTGAGTCTGCGACAGTCGTCGAGCCTGAAACAGCCGTCGAAGCAGCTCCGGTTGCAGGGGCGGCTCCCATCGCATTCAGTGACGATATCCCGGCCGATGCACCCGTTCTCAATTCAGCTTCCGTCGAAGCCCCATCAGACGAAGAGGCCGTCGAACTCCCGCTTGAGTCGCTCAATCCCAACCGGAATGGCGTCATTTCGTTTTTTCCCTGGGAGCAGGTTGACCAATTCACGCGCCGCATCGAAACAGCGGATGTCGTCCGGAAGGACGCGCGCACGATTCGCGCACTGCTCGCAGTCTCGCACTGGATCGAGCCGCGCGATCAGAACCCGATGACCCATGCCAAGTGCGGCATTCGCGCACTCACCGGCTACCCCATCACCTCTGAACCAACGTATGTTTCTCCCAGCGATGTCATGCAGTTCATCGCACAGGATGACGGCCTGCCGCTTCTCACCGGCGGAGCCGACCTCCTCCGCTGGGGATTGCTGCAGCCGTCTGAACGAAACTTCCAGGGCGTTGCCGCAGTGCGGCGCTTCACGCCCGATCATCTCAAAGCGTGGTTCAGCGAAGTCTTTCGCATCGCGCTTTCTGACAAGCAAATTGACGACATCTATAACCTGACGTCCGGCATTCCTTACCTGATCGGACAATTGCACAGGCTTATCATCCCCATGCCCGACGATCCGCCGACCTGGCTTGGATTGGCGCGCTGGATGGACATTAAGGCGCAATTCGAAAAGCAGATGCCGGAATTTACGCACGATCTCAAGAAGGGAGCGCCGGTGGTGCGGTTGACCGACCGTGAACTCTCCTTGCTCAACATGGTGGTGATCGTCAGCGCGGACTCGACACGCGAAACCATCGTTGCCAACCTCTCGGAAAACTGGGAGAAATATCAACACCCTGAGTACCGCGCCATGAGCTCCCGCGACGAAGTCAGCCTCGCGGTTCTGATGGAACTCGGGCTCCTACCGAGGCTCAACGCAACGGGCGGCGTGCCTTCCAAGGCCCTGGTGCCGGTGAAGCAAGACGACGCAATCCGGAAGATCGCCGAACATCTTTAGGGGCACGATTCAACCTCCAAGCATCTATGGGGCAGACACGCAGTAAGCGTTCTGCCCGTTTTCTTTTCCGTCAGGTGGCCCGCTCACAGCCCGGGTGCCTCATTCATGCGATTAGCTCGAGTGCGCGGCGTTATCCTGTCCAAAGCCATGCAATCCCTGTATCGCTTCCCCGCCACCGCCGTCTTTCTCGGATCGCTGTGTTCTCTCCTGGCTCTTCCCACCGCCTCCACCGCGCAGGAGGGCACGGCCAATGCCCTCTCTTATCGCGGCGAGCAACCAGTTCGAGCGCAACACGGCATGGTGGTCAGTGTGCATCACCTCGCCTCTGACACGGGCGTGCAGATCCTTCAGCAGGGAGGCAATGCGGTCGACGCCGCCGTGGCCACCGGATTTGCGCTGGCTGTCGTGCATCCCATTGCCGGCAACCTCGGCGGCGGAGGCTTCCTCCTGCTGCGCACCCACGACGGCAACGCAACCTTTATCGACTTCCGCGAGAAAGCTCCACTGGCCGCAACCGAAGCGATGTATCAGGACGCGCACGGCAATATCATTCCTGGCGCCAGCGTCATCGGCTACCGCTCCATCGCAACCCCGGGCTCCGTCGCCGGACTGGTGTACTCGGAAAAGAAGTACGGAAAGCTTGGCCTGAAGCGCGTAATGGCCCCAGCCATCAAACTCGCGCGCGACGGCTTCTCGCTTACCCCCGAAGAAGCGCACGAGCTGACCGACCACGATCTGGCCCGCTTCCCTGAATCGCGCGCTCTGTTTCAGCGCGGTGGCACCTACTACCGCGCCGGCGAAACCTTCCAGCAGCCCGACCTGGCGCGCACGCTCGAGCGGATCGCCGCCGACCCCGACGATTTCTATCACGGCAAGATGGCACATGAGCTCGTCGACGAACTCAAAAAGGGTGGCGCGCTCATCACGCTCGACGATCTCGCGCAATACACCGTGGTCGAGCGCAAGCCCATCATCGGCACATTTCACAATTACACCATCATCAGCGCGCCACCTCCCTCTTCTGGCGGAGTCGTGCTCGTGAGCGCGCTAAATATCCTCGAAAGCTACGACCTGGCCAGCCTCGGCGATCGCTCTGCCGACTGGATACACATGGCCACCGAAGCGTATCGTCGCGCCTACATGGACCGCTCCGACTACCTCGGCGATCCCGACTACAACCACATCCCCGTCGCCGAACTCACCGCGAAGAAGTACGCCGAAGCATGGCGCACAAACATCCTGCCAGACAAAGCCAGCCCCAGCGCCGACCTCAAGCGCCCCGAAGGCTTTCTGCCTCCCGCCCCAACCACCGCCGGTCAGCGTCACGAATCGCCCGACACCACGCATTATTCCGTTGTAGATGCGGAAGGAAACGCCGTCTCCGTCACCACAACCCTGAACAACAGCTTCGGCTCCCACGTGACGTCTGAGTCGCTCGGCTTCTTGCTTAACGACGAAATGGATGACTTTGCTTCAAAGATGGGCGTACCCAACATGTTCGGCCTGATCCAGGGGCCCGCAAACGCCATTGCGCCCGGCAAGCGCCCACTCAGTTCGATGACACCAACCATCGTGCTCGAAGACGGCGAGCTCCGTTACGTGCTTGGCTCACCCGGCGGAGCCCGCATCATCACCACCGTCGGGAACATTTTTCTATCTGCTGCCGAAGGCGGCCTCAATATCCAGGAGGCCGTGGACGCTCCGCGCTTTCATCATCAGGATCTGCCCGACCAACTCTACCTCGAGCCGGGATTCAACCCCGACGTCCTCGGCAAACTCAAGGCGATGGGCTACACGCTGTCCATAAGGGATGGACACTGGTCGAATGGAGAATGCATTGCCGTCGATCCCAAAACCGGCGAACTCTCCGGCGGGCAGGATCACCGCAGCCACTACGGCAAAGCGTCAGGCTACTAACGCCTGCCAGGCTATAGCAAGATTCACGCGTAGTGATGTTGCAAAAATGGCCCGGACACGCAGGTTTCCGAGCTCGCTTCAGTAGGCTCTCCCGTTGCGGTGCCCGCTGCATCGTCACTCGATGGCCGCTCTTCCGCGGTCTCGCCGAAGGGCAGAAATACTGAAAACGCCGTGCCGCTCGATCCCTCCCGCTGCGAACTCCTCACGCGCACGCTTCCTTTATGCCGCTCCAGCAACTGCGCCACCACCCACAATCCAAGCCCCGTTCCGGTCTCGGTCTTGGTCGTGAAAAAGGGCTCGAAAATGCGTCCGAAATTCGAGCGATCGATTCCCGCGCCCGTGTCGCAGATCGTCACGCGCATCCCTTGCGTGATCCGATCCCGCCAGTCGCGCGAAGGCCGGATGCGAATCACAAGCCGGTCATTTTGATCCATGGCTTCAATTGCGTTGGCAACCAGGTTCGCAAAAATCTGCTGCGTCTCACTCAGCATGCAGCTGATCGGGCGTTCCCGATATACCTTCGTCTCGACGTCGATCTCCATCGCCTGCAACTTCCCGCGGAACACCGCCAGCACCGATTCCATCACCTCGCTCAGCAGGGTGTCCTTCGGCGTCCCGATCTCGCGGTGAAACTTCAGCGTCGATTGCGCCACCAGCGCGATCCGCATCAGCTCATCGAGGGCGCTAGACGCCTGCATCCGCGCATCCTCGAGCGAGTCCGTCATGGAAATCAGGTAGAGCATGTTCGCCACGGCTTCCATCGGATTGTTGATCTCGTGCGCCACCGAGGCCGCCAGCCGTCCCGCCACCGCAAGCTTCTCCGCGCGCAGCAGCGCCTCATCCGCCTGCTTCCGACGCGTGATATCGGCCATCACGCCGAAAATGCGCGTCACCTTGCCCTGCGCATCCATCTCGCTCTTCCCTTGCGATTCCAACCAATGCAGGGAACCGTCCGGCCAGCGAACGCGATACTGCATACGGTAGTCGGCGCCTTCGGTCCGCACCTTCGCAAATGCCTCATCCAGCGCGGGAACGTCTTCCGGAACGACAAACCTCAACCACGCCTCAGGCTCCGAGCCGAATGCGCCGGGTTCGCACCCCACCATGCGGTAGACCTCGTCCGAGCGATGGACAACTTCCTTGTCCACGTCCCACACCCAAAGCCCCATCCCGCTGGCTTTCAAGGCAACCTGCAACACGTTGTCCCGATAGCGCAACTCCTCGCCTGCGCGGGCGCGCTCTTCGGCCAGTTGCCGTTCCGATTCGGCCAGTTCAAGTCGCCGTTTCAGTTCCTGACCTGCCAGTTCGGCCTTCTGCTGTGCCAGTCGCCGCACTGACCAGCCAAGCAGCAACGTCACTACCAAGAACATTCCCATGCGCAGTTCCTGCGAGACGTTTCCGGTTGAGAATCGAAACTGTGAACGGGTCAGAAACGCATCCACCAGCGCCACATCCATCAGCGCACACCCGGTAGCGCCCCACATGCCCAGGAACCACGCCGCAAGAATCACCGTCGGAAACGAAAGCAGCAGCGGAAAGGAGCGAAGCGGCGCAATGCTTGAGGTGATCTCGATCGCTCCGCAGGCCAGCAGGCAGCCCAACGGGAAACGCACGAACCACGGCAGCCGGCCCATCCTCTCGGAACTGGGAAAGCTAATTGCCATGCACACAGCCTCCGCAACCACGCTCGTGAGTCTCGCTGCCCGGCAATCTCAGATGTTCTCTCACTCAGCCCGCTTGCGCGCAACACGCGAAGGAGCTTCGTAACTGAGGCTCTATTTGGCAGGGGCCCAGGGGATATCAGTGTGGGTAGGATAGGCAAAATCTCAGCGGGTGTCCAGTATGCCGATGTCGCCAGGGGTCGCCATGGTCATCGGGAATTTCCGTATGCGCCGGCCACGTCCCCCCACCCTCTCCCGGTAAGTTGTTTAGAGAATGAGACAATAGAAGGCAACGCTGGCCCGCTGCCCGCGCACGGACCGTCAAAAGCATGCTGCCAATTCTTTCCACACATATCTTTTTGAAGCAACGGCTGCACCCCGGTCTGCTTGAAATTGCAGCGCGCTCCGGTGCACGGGGCGTCGAGCTCTTTGCTGCGCGCCAGCATTTTGACTACACCAGCCGCGAACACGTCATGGAACTGGCCGCCTGGTTCGCCTCCAATCCGCTGGAACCTTATTCCATGCACGCGCCACTCTTCCCCGATCGTGAGATGGGCCGCGCCGGCGCTCCCGCCGTGAATGTCGTGCACCCTGAGAAATCCCGCCGCATCGACGCAATGGACGAGATAAAACGCGCCCTCGAAGCCGCCGAGCACATTCCCTTCAAAAAGCTCGTCATGCATCTCGGCGAAAAATACGAATCGTGGTCGCTCCGGACCATGGAGTACGCCACCACCGCTCTCGAACACCTCGGGGCCTTTGCCCGTCCCCTCGGGGTCGGTGTGCTTGTCGAAAACCTCACCAGCGACGCCACCACGCCCGAAAACCTCGTCACCATTCTGGAGATGGCGCACCTCGACCAGATCGGCGTCTGCCTCGACCTCGGACACGCGCACATCGCGCCCGGTGTCGCCGAAGCCATCGGCACCCTCGGCAAGCGCATCGCCGAACTCCACGTGCACGACAACCACGGCCTCAAGGACGAGCACCTTTGGCCCGGCGACGGAACCATCGACTGGCCCGCCACCTTCGAAGCCCTCAAGGCTCTGCCCACTGCGCCCGCCGCCGTGCTCGAAATCGGATACGACCTCAACGACGCGTCTGCCGTCATCCCTGAGCGCATCCAGCAATCCTTCGAAAAACTCGCCTGATCGCCGCCTCCGCTTTTGGCTGGGCACGAATCCGCAATCTCCCAGACCTCGGCAGCCCGTCAGGATCGCGTGAGGGCACGAGTTCACTCGTGCCTGAATTGCACGCCAAAAATGATGCAGACTTCACAGGCTGCGGCGTTGGAGGGTTTTTCTGGGTATCAGCACTTGGAAAGATAACCGGATCAACTTCCTCGCAGACCTTCAAGGCAAATGTCTCTGTGAAGACCGGCAGCACCTCTCAGAATTTAGGTATCTGTACCTCTACTTTGGTGCAAAAGAGTCTGCCGTAGGCCGCCGCACAAGTTAACCATTTGCCTATGCGCTATCATGGCCGTCATGGTTCCTGGAAAGAATGAGTCTCAACGGTTCCTGTGCACTCTTGCGCTTCTGCTCTGCGCGATTCCCGCACTGGCCAAAGACGCTCCACTCGCTGTCATCGACTGGCCGCTGACCGGGACTCCGGTCGTTCGCTTCACCTTCGGCAAATTCAAGACGCTACCCGGTATGGGCAGCCTTCACGGATACGTCATGGAGACGACGGCGGAGAATCTTTCTGCACGCGTCATTCCCTCCGCCCGATTCTCAGTCTATCTCTTCGACAAGGCCAAAGTGCGCGTCGGCGAAGACGCCATCTCGCTCAGCAATGTAGGCCCCGGCGAAACCGTCCGATTCCAGACCACCGTCATGGCCTCCGGTCAGCCCGTCTCGGTTTCGATCAACGAAAAGACCGACGCTGCCAAAACCGTTTCCCTCACTGTGAATTCCACGCCCCAGGGCGCGTTGCTCAAGGTGGATGGTGTGGAAGCGGGCGTCACGCCGCGTCTCATCACCGTCGGAGCCGGCAAGCACGCTCTCGCCTTCAGCAAAGAGGGCTTCAAGGCTGGAGAATTTCCCCTCGAAATTGGGCGCGACGACGTCTCCGGTGGCAGCATCAGCTATGAACTCGGCGCCGCTTTCTTCGATTCCATCGAACTGCGCGACGGCAGCGTGCTCAATGGCGATCTTGTCTCTATCTCGGGGATGGACGTGGAGATACGCGTAGGCGGCAATCTCCAGCATCTCGACCGCAACCGCATCAAGCGCATCATGCTCGTCCAGCGCGACGCCCCCAGACAGGATCTGCCTACGCCATCCAGTCCACAACAATAGGAGCCCGATATCCCAACCTCAATTGGTGCCCTCGTCTTTCACCTCGCATGAAAGACGAGTTTCCCGCTCCGGATGACGTAGTGCACGTTGGAAAATGCCGTCACGTCGTTCGCTGGATCGGCTCCCAGGACCACCAGGTCGGCGTCCATGCCATTCGCGATACGTCCGCTATGCCCGGAGGATTTGAAGCGCCTCGCCGGATTCGTGGTAAGTGAGGCGAGGATTTGCCGGTATGTCATCCCCGCCCGCGCCATGAGCGTGAATTCCAGCATTGTATCGAAATGATCTGTGTAGCCAATATCCGTGCCAAACAGGACTTCCCCGCCCGCCTTCGAGTAGGCAGCGAGTTCCGCGACCATTTTGTCGACCCAGGCATCGCGCTCCTGGTTGGTGCCTTGGCTCCCGCGTGCTACAAAATCGAAAAGTGTCAAGGTGGGTATTAACGCGATGTTTGCGCTCTTCAATCGCGCCACAAACTCGGGGGTCCATGGTGGTGAATCGGGAACAGTATGGGCCAGGATGTCTACGCCGCTATCGATCGCAATCTCGACCCCTTCAAGATTCTGAGGATGCGTGAAGACGGGCATGCCGTGACGATGCGCCTCTTCGACCGCGGCCTTGGCGACGTCCAATGGCAACGCTGCGACTTTACCCCCGGCCTGCGCCGACCCGGTAAACAACTTGATGCCATCCGCGCCCTTCGCGGCATGATCGCGCACAAGAGCAATTGCCTGAACGGAGCTTTCGGTGTCTGGAATGTGGATGTTGTTGTCGCGCAAATAATCGCGCACATACACCGGCTCGATCGTCCAAATCGGCTCGCCGACCGTGAGGATGCGCGGGCCGCGCAGTTCGCCGCTCTCGATGCGGCGACGCAGTGTGAGCGTGTTGTCGAGCACCGATGCAATGTCGAAGACGGTGGTAAAGCCCCACCGGTTGAACATCGTGTCGAGTTGCGCATCGAGTTCGGCGGCGGTGGAATCGCGCGCCCGCAGCAGACCGGGTGGAAGGATATGAACATGGCTGTTCCAGAAACCGGCGGTGACAGCCAGCCCTTTGCAGTCGATTACGGTGGCCCCGGGAGGAATCTTGATCGCGGAGACCGGGCCGATGGCAACGATTTGGCCCTCATGCACCAGAATTGAGCCGTTTTCGATGGGCGGCTCCGTCGGGGACGGATAGATTTTTGCGCCGATTAAGGCCAGATCGGAAGCGTGGCACGCGCCCCCCGCGAAAAGGGCGAGAGTCAAAATAATGAGAACCATCGAAACAATGCGGTCCCGCATATGCGCGATATACGGGGTCATTGGCGCGAATGTTCCGAAGCACCTTGCCGTCCCGATCCGAATCCTTCGCCAAGCATGCCGAAACCGACAACGGTCTCAGCAGATCCGCGGCAGCTGCTCGCCTATCTGGGGAGCGATCACGCGATTGGCGCCCATGCCCGTGCGGGCCACAATCATTCCGGGATGCTGCGCCGTGACATGGCCGATGCGTGCGGCATCGGCTCCGAGAGGATGCGCGCGCAGCGCGGCCAGGGCCTGATCGACCGACTCCGCCGCGACAAAGAAAACCGCCTTACCCTCGTTGGCCACGTACACCGGGTCGAGCCCAAGCAGTTCGCACGCCGACTGCACTTCAGTGCGAATGGGCAGCCGGGCCTCGTCGATCTCCATGCCTACTTTGGAAGAGGCCGCAATCTCGTTCAGCGTCGATGCCAGACCGCCGCGCGTGGGATCGCGCATGGCATGGACTCCGGTTCCAACCGCATCGAGCACATCGGCAATCAGCCCGTTAAGTGCGGCGCAGTCCGAGCGAATCTGGCTTTCAAATTCGAGTCCCTCGCGCACGCTCATGATCGCCATGCCGTGGTCGCCGATGGTGCCGGAAACCAGAATTGCGTCGCCGGCCTGCGCCCGATGCGGACCTACGTTCACGCCCGGCCGCAGCACTCCGACGCCGGCGGTATTGATGTAGCAACCATCGCCGTGGCCGCGTTCCACTACCTTGGTGTCGCCCGTGACAATACGCACGCCGGCGGTGGCAGCCGCGTCAGCCATGGCGCGAACAATCGCAGCAAGCTGCGAGAGCGGAAAGCCCTCTTCAAGGATGAAGCTCGCGCTGAGAAATTTAGGTTCGGCGCCCGAGACAGCGAGATCGTTGACGGTCCCATTTATCGCTAGTGCGCCGATCGAGCCGCCCGGAAAAAACAGCGGCTGCACGACAAAAGAGTCGGTGCTCATCGCGAGACGGCCTGAATTGAGTTCGAAAACTGCGGCATCACCCAGATTCTCAAGCGCCGGATTGCGGAAGGCGGGCAAAAACAGGTGCTCGACCAGTTCGTTGCCCAGCTTGCCGCCGCCTCCGTGTCCCATCACGATGGTGGGGTAGTCGGCGAGGGGTAGCGGGCAACTCCAGTTCGAGAAATCGGGCGTGCTCGAACCATCAGCCATTCATGGCTCCGGTCAGTGCGGCTCCGGCGTGTGCCAGATCTTCAGCCGACAGGAAGCGCCCATAGTTGTAGTAGGCTGCACATGCTCCTTCGCTCGAAACCATGGTGGCGCCCAGCGGATGGCGCGGCGTGCACTCCTTGCCGAACGCCGGGCACTCGGCGGGCTTGATGGCTCCGAGCAGGACAGCGCCCGACATGCAGATGGGCGATTCCTCGGTATGGATGCCCGTGATGTGGAAACGCTCCTCGGCATCGAACTCGCGATAAGGCTCGCTGAGCCGCCAACCGCTCTTGGGAATCACACCTATACCGCGCCATGCCCGATCAGTAACTTCAAAAACTTCGGCCAGCAGCTTCTGCGCGGGCAAGTTGCCTTTGTATGTGACGATGCGCTCGTAGGCATTCTCGACGCGGTACTCGCCCTTTTCGAGCTGGATGACTGCGCGGCGGATGCCATCGAGCAGATCGAGCGGCTCAAAGCCGGTGACGACGATTGGAATCCTGTACTTCTCGACGAGCGGCGGATACTCCCAGAAGCCCATCACGCTGCAAACGTGTCCAGCCGCCAGAAAGGCCTGCACCTTGTTTCCCGGCGAGCTCATCAGGGCCTCGATCGCGGGCGGGACAAGCACATGCGAGACGAGCACGGAGAAGTTCTTGAGGCCGCGCCGCTTGGCCAGGTGCACGCTCATGGCATTGGCTGGAGCGGTGGTCTCAAAACCCACGCCGAAGAAGACGACCTGCTTGTGGGGATTCTTGACGGCCAGTTCTACCGCATCGAGGGGCGAATAGACGATGCGAACGTCGCCGCCACTTCCCTTCACCTGAAAGAGATCGCGTTCAGTGCCGGGCACGCGCAGCATGTCGCCAAAGGAGCAGAAGATGACGCCCGGCTGCGCGGCGATCGCGAGAGCCTTGTCAATGAGCTGCAGCGGCGTGACGCAGACAGGACAGCCCGGGCCATGGATCATCTCGATCCCTGCGGGCAGCATCTGGTCGATGCCGTTGCGAATGATGGAGTGGGTCTGGCCGCCGCAGACTTCCATGATCCTCCACGGACGGGTGGTGACCTGGTGGATCTCGCGGGCCATGCGCTGGGCGACTTCGCCGTTGCGGAATTCAGTGAGGTACTTCATTTGGATACAGGTCTCCCAGCCTGGTCGACCGAGCGAACGTCCTCTGCGGACGGCTCGCAACTTCCATCGGGGCAGGGCGAAGGTTGCGCACTGGCGGCGCGGGCAAAGATCTCCTCCTCGCCGGCCAGTTCCTCTTCAAGAGCGCCCATTTTCTCGAAGAGGTCGAGGGTTTCCAGGGCGGTTTTCTCATCGATCCTTGAGAGCGCAAAGCCAACGTGCACAATCGTGTAGTCGCCGACAACGACCTCGGGGACATAATCGAGGCAGACGTTCTTGACGACGCCGCCGAAGTTCACGCGGCCCATCCTGACGTCGCCTTCAGTGATTTGTTCGACTCTTCCGGGAATGGCGAGACACATAGTAGACCTCTTATACCGGGGCGGGCAGGCGTCCAAAAGTGATTTAGATCACTTTCCTCCCGCGATTGGCAATCTTACGCTCATTCTCAGCGATGCGCCTCTTCACCATCTTCTTCACGAGGGACGCCGAAAGGGGCTTGTCCAGAGGGAATTGCAGCGTGCCTTTGGCGGTTCGGTAGCCCTTCAATTCTTCCTGCATCTCGTCAATGAGCGAAGCCTGCATTGGGAAGAAACTACAGTGGTTCTTGAATGCCGCATAGGCGACAAGGCCGCCTTTGTAGTGAAAAGCGGGGATGCCGTAGCTGAGCCCCTCTGTGGCTTCGGATGGAACGACGGCGCGAATGGTTGCGCGGAGTTTCTCAAGAGTTGTGCGTGCCGGTTCGGGCACCTTGGCAAGATACGCGCCCACATCGCCGGCCGCGGATTTGGACTTGACTGCCGGTCTGCGGGTCGCCTTCTTCATGGATCCTCGTGGAGGGGTTGTGTGAAGATGCCGATGCCATGCCGATGCGCGGCGGTTTCAGGCGCCACCGCGCGTGGCACAAAACAACCGGCTACTTCTTCTTTGGGGGCGGCATGGGAGGAACAGCCGACGACGCGATATCGGCAACCGCTTTCCACGAGCCGTCAGCCTGCTTGCGGAAGCTGGTTACATAGTTGCCATGGTCAGTGACCGGCTTATGGGTCGCCGGATCGGTCACAGTCAATTTGTAGGTTCCAGCGGTGTAGCCGAGATCGCCAGATTTGGCAACGTCCACTTTCGATGACTGAAAGGTAAGCGAGAGCGCGGGATCGGCAAGCATCTGCTTCAGCTCGTCCCGTATTGCATCCTTCCCGTGAACCGCTTCCGCTCCGGGTGTCATCAAGAGCGCGTCGTCTGCATAGAAGGTCATGACCTTGTCTGCATCTTTGGCGGCCCACGCCTGGTTCGCTTGCACCTCAGTATCCGTGATGGCCTTTACGTCGGCATCGTGCGTGTCGGGCGCTGGTGTTGGAGCGGGGTTGCATGCCGCGAGCGACAATGCGATGAGGGATGTGGTGCAGAGAGTAGCAAAAGCCTTCATTGTTGTCTGTCTCCTCCGTGGAATCCTTGAAAACGCAGGAACCATGGCTTGGCCCGTAAGAAAGATGAGAAGCGCGATCACTTCGGGCAGGAGCCATTCTGCCACATCATCATGAATGTTGGCAGCAGATTTTCGAGTTGAGAGGAGAAGCGAATGGGAGTTCAGACGCGTTAGGATTTGCGGGATTTCTCGTCGGCGAGATAGGCAAGCCAATCGGACATACCGGCGCCGGTCTTGGCGGAGGTCTCAAAGATGCGGATGCCAGGACGAATCTCATTGATGTTTTTGAGCGCAGTGGTGCGGTCGAATCCGCACGGCTCGGCGATATCGATCTTGGTGAGGATGGCGGCATCGGCGGAGTTGAAGAGTGTGGGATATTTGAGCGGCTTGTCTTCACCCTCGGTCACGCTGAGCAGGGCTACGCGGATCTTTTCGCCAAGGTCGTAGCTCGAGGGGCAGACAAGGTTGCCGACGTTTTCGATGAAGAGGTAGTCGAGGTCGGCGAGGTCCCAACCTTCGAGATGTTTGCCGATCATCTCGGCTTCGAGATGGCAGATGCCGTGGGTGTTGATCTGGCGAACAGGGGCTCCGCTGGCGGCCAGGCGGCGGGCGTCGTTGTCGGTTTCGAGATCGCCGACCAGCGCGGCGGCCCTGGCACCTCCGGCACGCAATTCGCGGAGGGTGCGTTCAAGGAAGGCCGTCTTGCCGGTGCCCGGACTGGAAACCAGGTTGAGCACAAGCACGCCCGCGGATTGGAAGCGACCGCGCAGGCCTCGCGCCAGTTCGTCATTCTTTTTGAGGATTCCCTGCCGCAGTTCAACAATCCGGGTGGTCATACCTTTTCCTCGACTTCGTCAATCTCAATGGATTCAATCTCGAGTTCACGCCCCTGCCGCAAATCCGACACAGGTGCGTCGCAGCGCGGGCAGCGGAAGCTTTGCAGGCTTGCAATCTCGACGTCTGAAGCGCAGGAGTCACAATGCATCGTTACGGGCAGGATCTTCACGACCAGTTTGGAACCTTCGAGAGGAGTGCCATCGGTGGCGATGCCGTAACAGAACTGCAGCGAGTCTTCGACCACGGAGGCGAGCGCGCCAATGCGCAAGCGCACCTCTTTGACACGCGCGCCGGGGTACGCTTCGAGCGTTTGCGTTACGGAATCGACAATGCTGGAAACGATGGAAAGCTCGTGCACGTACCCTCGCCTGAAAGGACGATTCTACCCCGCAGATGACACGGCTTGTGTGCGGAACGGCACTCGACTTGTAAAATGAAAGGAGAGGTCGGAGCCCCTTCCCTGTGAGCAAAACCCTTGCGCCTCATCCGCATACCGCGTCCCGTCTCGCGCTGAGCGAGCTTGCCCCCGGAGCCATGCAATCGGAGATCCGCGCCATGAGCGTGGAGTGCGAACGTATTGGCGGCATTAACCTGGCCCAGGGCATTTGCGATACGCCGGTTCCCATGCCGGTAGAGACCGCAGCCATTGCAGCAATCGTTGGCGGCCACAACATCTACACGCGGCAGGATGGAATTGCCCCGTTGCGCAAGGCGATTGCAGAAAAGCAGCAACGCGAATATGGGCTCACCTACGACCCGGAAACCGAAGTGATGGTGGCGAGCGGAGCCACGGCAGGGCTGCATGCGGCGGCCATGGCTCTGTTGAACCCCGGGGACGAGGTGCTGGTCTTCGAGCCGTTCTACGGATATCACGTGACGACGCTGAAGTCGATGCGCGTGAAGCCGGTGCTGGTGGCGCTTGCGGAGCCGGACTGGGTGCTGGACACGGATGCACTGCGCGCGGCGATCACCGAGCGCACACGCGCCATCATCGTGAACACGCCGGCGAATCCCAGCGGCAAGGTGTTTTCGCGCCCGGAAATGGAAGCGATTGCGGACGCGGCGCGGGAGCACGATCTGTTCGTCCTTACCGATGAGATCTATGAGTACTTCGTCTACGACGGTGCGAAACATATTTGCATGGCGACGCTGGACGGCATGCGCGAGCGGACCATCGTGATGTCTGGGTTCAGCAAGACGTTCAGCGTGACGGGCTGGCGGCTGGGCTATGTAACTGCCGATGCAAAGTGGATGGGCGCATTGGGGTATTTCCACGATTTGACGTATGTGTGCGCTCCTTCTGCGCTGCAGCACGGTACGGCGGCGGGGTTGGAGCAGTTGCCGCCCACGTTCTACACGCAGCTTGCGGCGGATCATCAGTCGAAGCGGGAACGGATCGTGGCTGCACTGCGCGATGCGGGTATGGAGCCGAGCGTGCCGGCGGGCGCCTACTACGTGCTGGCGCGGGCTGGCCGGTTGCCCGGCGAAACGGCTGCTTTGAAGGCGCGGCATCTGCTGGCGAAAACCGGAGTTGCTTCCGTGGCCGGATCGGCGTTTTTCCGTCCGGGACGCGGAGAAGATCTGCTGCGCTTCTGCTTTGCAAAGAAGGACGCTGATCTGGACGAGGCGTGCGCACGCCTTCGCCGGCTCTGAGCAGTTCAATTGAATAGCGATCCAAGGGCTTAAAATCGAGCTATAAACCATTGCGCGACAAGTGCGTTTTCTGGAAAGGTCCTGACGTCGTGAACGAATTCCCTCATGCCATGCTTCGCGAGATCTTTGAACAGCCGGCCGCCATCCGGCGGACACTCGATTTGTATCTGGAGGGCGAAACTTTAAAGGCTGAAGCATTCGCTCCTTACGAGGGCTGGCTGAACGCACGGGGCGAGGTGCTGATCGCAGCGAGCGGGTCGAGCCGCCACGCAGGGCTGGCAGCGGAGATCATCTTTGAAGACCTTTGCGGACTGGCAGTGGATGTGGAGTATTCGAGCGAGTACAGCAGCAGGCCAGCGGTGAATCCGCGTCGGCCGTCGGTGCTGGTGATCTCGCAGTCGGGCGAAACTTCAGACACGCTGGCGGCACTGCGATTCGCCAAGAATGGCGGACAGCAGACACTGGCCATTGCCAACGTGGTGGGCAGCACGATGCTGCGCGAGGCCGGAGCCGCGATGCAGCTGGGTGCAGGCAAGGAACTGGCGATTCCGGCGACCAAGAGCTTTACCTGCCAGCTTACGGCGCTATATCTGCTGGCGCTGTTTGAGGGCAGTCGCCTTGGCACGTTTGATGGCGCGCAGTTGAAGGCGCGCATCGCGGAGCTTTGCGCTTTGCCCGGCGTGATCGAGCGGCAGCTTGAGGGCTGGCGGGAGCGGATGACGGCGCTGGCTGCCAAGTACAACGATGCCGGAAGCTTCCTGTACCTGGGGCGCGGCGTGCATTATGCGATTGCGCGTGAAGGCGCGCTGAAGATGAAGGAATCTTCGTACGTGCAGGCCGAGGGCTATCCAACGGGCGAATTGAAGCATGGACCCAATGCGCTGGTCGGCGAGCACGTGCCTCTGGTGGCGCTGGCGACGGTGGATCATGACGTGGACGATTCGGTACTTCGCTACGAAAAGACGCTGCAATTGCTGACCGATATGAAGAAGCAGGGGGCGCGCGTGATTGCGATTGCGAACACGGGCGACCGCGACGTGGCATCGCTGGCAACGGATTGCGTATTTGTTGAGCCGGCCAGTGAGCACCTGCTGCCCATTCCGGAAGTGATTCCGCTGCAGCTTTTCAGCTATGCGATGGCGCTGGAGCGCGGGGTCGATGTGGACCGGCCGCGAAATCTTTCGAAGGCTGTGATTGAAGCGTAGGGCGGGGAACCAGAGACCGAGGGAATGAAAATCAGCGCTGGTACGTTTGTGCTTTCCCACCCAAGCGGAGCTTGGATGGGGCACCCTCGGTTGTGCCGATGTCTGAATTTTCACAGCAGATATTTCGAATACGCTTCGCTCCCCTCAACATGACAGTCGCTTTTTGTGGCTTCGATTGAAGGCTTTGCAGCCTCTCTTCCGAACAAGGGTGCCTTTCGCGCACTCCATCACTTTCGCGAGGACTCGACTAACCTCCAGCCGGCGAAGGGTTTTACGGTGGCGCAGTTGGGGCCGCCGTCTTTGCCGGTGCCGGGAACGCGGGTTTCCAGGATCAACGTCGGATCTTTCTCTACGCGTTTGAGGATTTCGGCCGTGACGCCGGTGAGCGGAATCTTGAGGCGTCTACTCCAGTTTGAATCGATTTGACCGGCAGCGGTGCCGATATTGAGGTAGACAAATCGTGCGCCGGAGGGGCCTTGAACGAAGGGGCCGAGGAGATTCGGATCGTCACCTTTGGCGCCGGGTACGGCTCGGGCCGTAAAGTCGAAGCGCAGATCGCGGGCTCCGGATCTTTGCTTCTGGACGGTTTCGTAGTTGTTGCCTTTGCCCTTTTGCAGGGCGAAGTCAACGCCGCCCGGAGGCTTCTCGAGGATGATACGGAAAGTCAGTTCTGTTTCCTTGGAGCTTCGCAATTGCCCTTTGAGTTTCGCATAGCGATGGCCGCGCCCTTCCGATTCGATCGAGATGGTGCGCGAAAGTTGTGATTGAGAGGTACCCCTATTATCCCGTCTCTTAGGGTAAAGGTTTTGCTTTCAATGAACTACAGGTATATTTATGCCAAAAAAACAGTGGACTGAAACCTGAGTTCGCTAATTGGCTGCATTCAGAGCGATATCGATCTCGGATCCGCAGTTCAAACGCAGAAGAAGTGATTTGAATATACTCAGTGGGGCCAGTGAGCTGTCGGTCAAACGAAGCAGCTATGAGGACAAGCACGGGTATCGCAATCAGGACCGTCGTGGCAACGTGCAACGCCCAAAGCAGCGCAACAACAGCGAGCTCGATCAGAATAACCAGACCGTACGCTCTCAACACGCCACGGTTGTTGGCTTGAGATTGTTCTGCTTCCATCGGATCTCCAACTTAGAGCGGGCGTTGACGGCCTAATGCGCGGCGCCTTTGTCGAAGAAGGCCTCGATCTCTTCGAGGGTCTTGCCCTTTGTTTCGGGGAGCAGGAATGCGGCGGTCAGGAAGTAGACGACTGTAAATCCGGCGAACAAGTAGAACATCGAGGAGTAGTTGTGTTTGCTGACGAAGGGCAGGAAGATGGCCTGCAAGGTCGCTGCGACGAGTTGGTTGATGACCAGTGCGATGCTCATACCGTTGGAGCGAATGCGGGTAGGCATGAGTTCAGAGAGAGCCAGCCATACGCAGACTCCGGGGCCGGTGGCGTAAAAGGCGACAAAGAGATAGATGAAGATGGCAACGAGCCACCCGTGATTCTCGCTGGGGACGGGGCCGAGAATTGCCTTCTCGATTTTGAGGGGCGCCAATTTCGCGGCCTCATAGTCGCCAAAGGGATTGCTGAAGAGGGCCTGTACCTTGTTGGCTGGGACCGCGACGTCGCGTGAGATTTTGAGCGGCGGGGTTGCGGGATCGTCGGAACGGACGTAGCTCGTGGTGCCGGTAAAGTCTCCATAGGAAAAGATGATGGCGAAGGATGCACGGCCGGGCTGAATGTCGTCGCTGGTAGAGCCGCTGGCTGCGAGCAGGCGTTGAGCTTCGGCCTGGTTGAACTGGAATGTCAGTTGCTGGTCCGGAGTGACGAGGGATTGAATCTGGCTGCGGCAATCGACAGTCTGGCGTTCGGTGCGCTTGAACAAGGTTCCGACGGTGACCATGGACAGGATGATGCCGCTGGTGCCGAGAACAAAGAGGAACTTGCGGCCCTTGCGGTCGACGAGCATCATGCCGATCGCCGTGAAGCAGAAATTAAATGCGGTGAAGAGGACGTATCCCCAATGTGCCTGGAGGTCGGACAGCCCGCTTTGGAGAAGGATGTTGGTGTTGAATCCGATGACCGAATTGATGCCGGTGGCGGTGTTGCAGGCGAGGATGACGCAGGCGAGCAGGAAGGGGATGACGTATTTGCGGCGCAGAAGTGAATCGCGGACTTTTGCTCCGGCGGGAGCGGTCGGTTTTGAGGCGGTCTCCATCTCGTGCAACTCAATGGTTGCCTGTTCAGGAGAACGGGAGCGGAGGAGCGCGGTGCGTGCTTTTTCGGGGTTGCGGCGATAGAGCCAGCGGGGCGATTCGGTCACCATGAAGGCGCCAATGACGAAGAGCGCGCCGGGAGGCAGAGATACCCAGAAGATGCTGCGCCAGGCATGGTTCTTAAAGTTGTAAAGCGCCGCCGGATCGCCCAGGTGGGCGACTGCTTGAACGCGGTAGCTGAAGAAGATGCCAATCAGGGCGGCAGCGACGATGCCGAAGGTTAGCAGCCATTGGAAGACGCCAGTTCCTTTGCCACGTGTCGACGCGGAGAGGCACTCGGCGAGGTAGAGCGGGACGACGATGCCGATGAGGCCGCCGCTCATGCCCTGGAGGAGCCGTCCGAAGAAGAGCGACGAGTATCCCTGCGAGAGAGCGATGACCGGGATGCTGAGAATGAAGGACAGTCCGCTGAGAATCATCATGGGCTTGCGGCCCATCCAGTCGGCGAGCATGCCGGCGAAGAGCGTGGAGAACACGCTGCCGAGCAGTACCGCGGCCACGATGATGGAGAGCTGTGACGGATCGAGCTTGGATGTGGCTTCAAGATACGGAAGTGCGCCGCCGATGATGCCGACATCGATGCCGTAGAGGAGGCCGCCGAGACCGGCGACGAGAAGCAGGAAAAGGTTGTAGCGCCGGCGGGTGCGATCGTTGGACGATGCGAGCGAATCGGGAAAAGTGCTGGCTGTCATGAATGTGCCCTAATTGTATTTCGAACGTAGTGAACATGGGCGGAACCGTTCCCGGAGGTCAGTTCGTGCTTTCCCACCCATGCCGCGATAATACTGCGCCATGGATGGGGCGCCCGCGTTCTTTGCCCTATGAATGGTCACCGCAATGCCGACCGGATTGCGAGATTCAGCACGACCATCAGGACGGCGGAGGCGGGAAAAAGCAACAATGCCTTCTTGAGCCGCTTGGGGTCGCCGCCTGCGATGGCGCCGATGATCCAGGAGCTAATCGCAAGGCCGACCCATCCGCAGGTAATGACGAAGCCCAATGCGGTTCCGGTCATGCGCGGAAACGCAGCGCCAGTAATGGCGAGCGTGGTTGGAAAGACTGGGGCCATCGACAGGCCGGCGATGAATACGAGGGCAAAGGCCGGACCTGGCTTGTTGGTCTGTAGCATCAGAAACGTGGTGATGGCCATGGCGATGGATGCCCCGAGTGTGACGTTGATCGGGGACACGTGAGCCAGGATGGGCGAGACACCGACACGGCCGATGAGGAGGCCAAGCGCGAATCCGAGCGAGAGGATATTGAGTGCGCGCGACTCGGGAATGCCCTGGGCGATGAGGTGACGCGGGAGCCAGTTCCAGACGCCGACTTCACAGGTGATGTAGAGAAAGAGGAAAAGGCCGAGCATAAAGAGCAACGGGCGTCCGAGGATCGGGCCTACGTCGGCGAGAAGGAATTGAGCGTTGCCGCTGGGGGCAGGCATTTTCGAGAACGCCTGCACGACGAGCGCTGCGACGGTGAGTGAGGCGACCGTGTAGCAGAGACGCACCCAGTTCTTTTTGAAGATGTTGGCGGCGATGAAGGGAGTGGTAAGGCCGCCCAGTCCGAAGAAGAGATTGACGAGGTTGAGGGCGATGGCGCTGTGTTCGCCGCCGACGCTGTTGGCGAGCGAGTTGGCGCCGGTGACGACGATGCCGCCACCCATGCCGAGGAGAAACATCAGCAGCAGGATCGGGCGGAATCCAGTAGAGCGCGGGAGAAGAAAGAGTGCGACGGCGATGCAGGCGAGGCCGAGAATGAGGCCGAGCTTGTCGCCCTGCGTATCGAGTAGCGGGCCAACCCCGA
This sequence comes from Occallatibacter sp., assembly GCF_035317045.1. Lineage (GTDB taxonomy): Bacteria > Acidobacteriota > Terriglobia > Terriglobales > Acidobacteriaceae > Telmatobacter. The sequence continues at coordinate 135,874 of NZ_DATHHT010000028.1, read as the reverse complement.
GCGAGGCAACGATGAGGCCTAGAGCCTGCACGAAGGCGATGGTGCCGTTTTGCGTGGGGGTGAGGTGAAAGCGTTCAGACAGCTCGGGCAGAATGGTGCCGAGCATGGCGGCAATCATTCCATAGACAAAAATGGCCAGAATTGCGGCGAAGATAAGCACTGAGCCGGGACCCTTTCAATAACGTAGGCAAGGATACGGCATGGGGGTGGCCCATCCGTCACAAATCAGCTGTTTTGCGGTTAACCAGGAGCTATAGTTGCACGTCTAGAACGTGTCCGCATTTCCCCCGGTAAGTTGATCTCTGGCAATCACGAAACGGAGTTGTCAATATGAGCGACCTCTGGAATGACGTCAAACATGCACTGCATCTGTTCATCAAGAGTCCGGGATTCACGATTGCCGCCGTATCCGCGCTGGCGCTGGGGATCGGGGCGAACACGGCGATTTTTACCGTAGTGAATGCGGTGCTGCTGAAGCCGCTTGGGTATCCGGACGCGGATCGGATGATGCAGATCCTGCTGACGTCTCCGCAGGGGAGCGGCCCGGGCGCGTCGATTCCGAAGTTCCAGGAGTGGCAGCGCCAGACTTCGATCTTCAAGGATGTGGCGGCCTACGATTTTGCAGGACCGGGGTTCAACCTCACGGGAGACCGGCCGGAGCTGATCCATGGGATCCACGTAACGGAGGGCTACTTCCGCGTGTTCGGCGCGCCGGTGATGCTCGGCCGGACTTTCACGCAACAGGAAGACTCGCCGAACGGCGGGCACGTGGTGGTGCTGAGTTACGGCTTGTGGCAGCGAAGGTTTGGCGGAGATTCGAATGTCGTTGGGAGGGCACTTTCGCTGGGCGGTGAGCCGTACACGATTATTGGTGTGCTGGGACGGGATTTCGCGTCGGATCCGGAGGCAGATATCTGGATTCCGTTCCAGTTTGAACCGAACAGCACGAACCAGGGACATTTCTTTCTGGGAGCCGCGATGCTGAAACCCGGCGTGACGGTTGCGCAGGCCAACGCGCAGATGAAGCTGGCCTACGCTGATTTCCGGCGCCAGTTTCCGACGGCGGATCCGAAAGGAGGATTTGCCGTCCAGCCGTTGCGCGACTCGATTGTGCGGAATGCGCGGACGTCGCTGCTGATTCTGCTGGGAGCGGTGGGCCTGGTGCTGCTGATTGCCTGCGCGAACGTGGCCAACCTGCTGCTGGTGCGGGCGACGGGGCGCAAACGCGAATTCGCAATTCGCGCGGCAATGGGTGCGAGCAGGGTGCGCGTGATCCGGCAACTGCTGACGGAGAGCGTTCTGCTGGCATTGGGGGGCGGGGTTCTGGGGCTCGCGCTGGGATTCCTGGGAGTACGGTGGCTGCTCGCGATCAGTCCCGCGGGACTGCCACGAATCGGCGAAGACGGCGCGGCTGTGGCGGTGGACTGGCGTGTGCTTGGCTTCACGCTCGCGATGGCTTGCGCGACGGGAATCCTGTTCGGACTCTTCCCGGCGTTCAGCGTCTCGCGTACCGATCTGAATTCAACGCTGAAGGAGAGCAGCAACCGGGCGGGCACGGGATTTCGACAGGGGAAGACGCGATCGTTGCTGGTGATTACGGAGGTTGCTCTGGCCCTGGTTCTGCTGGTGGGAGCGGCGTTACTGATTCGCACTTTTGTTGCGCTGCGGGCCGTGAATGCCGGATTTGATCCGCACAACGTGTTGACGATGGAGATGTCGATGAATGGCGACCGATTCAGCAAGACCGCGGCCATTGCGCAGCTTTCGCGCGATGGGCGTCAGCGGCTGGATGCCATTCCGGGAGTGGAGAGCTCGGCATTCACATGCTGCCTGCCGGTGGATGGGCAGTTCGGATTGCCGTTCGCAATTGCGGGACGCCCCGTCGATCCCTCGAAGGGACAACAGGGCGCGGGATGGATGCAGGCTTCGCCGGATTTCTACAAAGTATTTCGGATTCCGGTGTTGCGCGGCCGCGAATTCACCGATGCTGACACGGGCTCTTCGCCGGGCGTGGTGATCATTAATGAGGCGTTCGAGAAGCAGTACTTCCCGAAGGAGAATCCGATCGGACAGCAGATTCTGATCGCCAAGGGGATGGGGCCACCGTTTGAAGAGCCGGCGCGGCTGATTGTCGGCGTGGTGGGGAACACGCATGATGGCGGGCTGGATCAGGACACGCCTCCGCTGATGATTGTGCCGGACTCGCAGGTTCTGGATGCAATGACGGCGCTGAATGCGAAGATCGTTCCGCTGCGCTGGGCTGTTCGCACGCATGGAGACCCGAAGCAGCTGAGCGCGGCGATCTCGGAGCAATTGCGGCAGGCCAGCGGAGGGTTTCCGGTGGCGCACATCCGCTCCATGGAGGAGATTGTGTCGCGGACGACATCGCGGCAGACCTTCAACATGATGCTGCTGTCGATTTTCGGAGCGATTGCGCTGGTGCTGGCGGCCATCGGGATCTACGGATTGATCGCGTATTCGGTGCAGCAACGGACACAGGAGATCGGGATTCGCATGGCACTGGGCGCGGACCGCGCGACGATTCGCAGGCTGGTGGTATGGGACGGCATGAGGCTGACGCTGATTGGGATGGTGCTGGGGATCGGCGCTTCGTTTGGACTGACGCGGCTGATTGCAAGCTTTCTGTTCGGCGTGAAGACGTGGGATCCGACGGCGTTCATTGCGGTGCCGCTGGTGTTGGCGGCAGTGGCGCTGGCGGCGGTGTGGCTGCCCGCAATGAGGGCATCGCGCGTGGAACCGATGATGGCGCTGCGGGTGGAGTGAATGGATTCTTTGTAGCTCGAAATTCTTTGTAGCTCGAGACTTCCCTTCCCAGGTCTCAGACGCGAGACCTGGGGCACCCAGATTTGTGCTTAGTCGCGGCGCAGGATCAGGAAGACGCTGATGAGGACGAGGGCTGTTCCGGCGAGGATACGGCCGGTGATGACTTCACCAGCCATGAAATAGCCGAGAGCCACGGCGACGATGGGGTTGACGTAGGCGTGGCTGGAGACGCGCGTGGCGGGCATGTGCGCAAGCAGCCAGACGAAGGCCGTGAAGGCCAGCAGCGATCCGAAGACGATGAGGTAAAGCAAGGCTCCGACGGCGCGCAGGGAGATGTGCGGGAAGGGATGCATTTCGCCGAAGCCGGCAGAAAGCGCGAGGAGCATTGCGCCGCCGAGCATCATGGCTGCGCCAGCGGTGATGGGGCGGGATTGGGGCAGGTTCATGGAGCGGGTGAGCACGGAGCCGAGTGACCAGGTTGTGGCGCCGGCGAGAATCGCGAGACAGGGAACGAGGGCGAGATGCTGCTTGCCGCCAGGGATGAGGAGAACGGCAACACCTGCGAATCCGAGGACGGTGGCAATAGCCAGCATGGGGCGCATGCGCTGCTGGCGGAGAATGATCATCTCGATGATCAGGGTGAGGATGGGGAGGGTGGCGGCGAGCACGGAGACGACGCCGGAGGGCACGTACTTCTCTGCCCAGAAGAGCGGGCCGTATTCGGCGACGAACATGAGGAGCGCCATGATGGTGAGGCTGCGCCACTGCAATAGCGTTGGCTTGGCTTCGCCCTTGGCGCGCATGAAGGCGTAGAGCAGCACGCCGGCGGTGAAGAAGCGAGTTCCTGCGGCGAAGAGCGGGGGAAGTTCTTCGACGGCAATGCGGATCGCGAGGAACGTGGTGCCCCAGAGAATATAGATGGCGAAGAAGGAGAGGAGCAGTCGAATCCGGTAGGCTCGAGATCCTTTGTCTTCGGCGCGAATGGTAACCGTTGAATTAGCCATAGACAGTTACCATGTTTACATCTTCGAGATAACCTGTCAACATGGTTTGAGAGGTTATCTGTGGCGAACAGCTCGGCAAATGGAGCAGGTTTTCGGACGGCAAAGCCCAGCTTCGAGCTCATTGCAGGACATCCAGCACTGGACCTGATCAACACGCTGGACTGGCGCTTTCGCGAGGAGCCTCCGCCTGAAGAGCTATTGAATGACTTCGACGATCTGGCGCATTTTGTGGAGCAGTCGGGCTTGATGAGCAATGTGCAGGTACGGCGGATGTTGCGCAATGTGAGTGCGAACAAGGGCGGACAGGTCATCGAGTCGGTGCGGGAATTGCGAGAGGCTGCTGCCCGGGTGTTGTATGCGGTGTTGGACGGTAAAGACCCTTCTGCTTCGTCGGTCAAGTTGCTGGAGCGCTATTTCAGAGAAGCGAGGGAATCTCAACATTTGCACTGGAACGGGAACAAGCTTGCGTGGGAGTTGACCCAATCCCCTGCCCCTGCGGAACTGCTGCTGTGGCTGCTTTCGCTTCGCGCGGCGGAGCTCATGACTTCGGACGAGATGCACAGCCTGCGCGAGTGCGGCAATGCGGAATGCCGGTGGCTTTTTCTCGATACGAGCAAGAACCACACGCGGCGCTGGTGCGATATGAAGATTTGCGGCAATCGCATGAAGGCGCGACGATTCAAGGCGCAGCACCGGGGTTGACGATGAGTTGTCGGGATGCACCGCTCCTGTAGCTGATTGGAAGACAGATCGCCATTTTGCGAGGCACAGCATGAGCCGGTGTTTGACGGCTTGCGGCAATAATTGATCCCCAATTACAGGTAGTGACAAGGTTTGCGAAACCTTGTCACTACCCAATTACAACTCTCATTTCAATTCGGGGTACAATTCCCCCAATTGTCTTCGGATCGAAGCACGCCCGCTGCGTCCGGTGGCCGGTCGCGGCTATCGGGTCCGGTGTGAGGGACCGATGAGCGTGAACCGCCGAGAATTTCTGCGAGGCGCGGCCGGCGTTTCAGCCGCTGCGTTGGCAAGCACCGTTTCATGCAGCAAGGTGCATATCAATGCTGGCGATGGCACCTTGCCGATCCCGGAACTCTCCGGCATCGAGCATGTGGTTGTGGTCATGATGGAGAACCGCAGCTTCGATCACATGCTGGGCTGGTTGCCCAACGCCAATGGGCGCCAGGCCGGGCTCTCTTTTCCAGACAAGAATGGCAATGCGCAGCCCACTGAGCGGCTCGACTTCTACGTAGGCTGCACTCATCCCGACCCCAATCACACCTATGCCGGAGGGCGGACGGGGATTAACGGCGGCAAGATGGACGGCTGGCTGCGCACCGGCGCCAACGACAGTTTCAGCATTGGCTACTATGAAGAGGCGGATCTACCGCTCTTCGCAGCGCTGGCGCGGAATTTCACCACCCTTGATAACTACTTCTCGTCGATTCTTACCTCAACCACTCCCAATCGTATCTTTCAACATTCCGCTCAAACCGATCGGTTGAGCAACACAAACGACCTTTGTACGCTGCCAACGATCTGGGACCGATTGCTGGCTGCCGGCGTGAGTTGCCATTACTACTACTCGAATGTCCCGTATCTCGCGGTATGGGGAACAAAGTATCTGGGCATATCGAGCCTTTACGAACAGTTCACGGTGGATGCGGCCAGCGGTGGGCTGCCGGCTGTGTCATTCGTCGACCCGGCATTCACGCTTCTGGATGACGGCACGGGCGCCGACGATCATCCTCACGCAGACATGCGCAATGGAGAGCTTTTTCTGCGCAACGTAATCACCACGCTTGCCGCAAGCCCTCATTGGAAGAGCACCGTGCTGGTGATCAATCGCGACGAATGGGGAGGGTTCTTTGACCACGTTGCACCGCCGCGCGTGATTGCGCCTAACGCGGTGGACACAGACCTGGTAGACGGCAAGGCGCTGCTGGGCTGCCGGGTTCCCACACTGATCGTTTCTCCGTTTGCACGCGGCAATCCAGCCAGCCCGCGCGTCAACTCACTGCTCTACGATCACACCTCGGTGCTCAAGCTGATCGAATGGCGATGGGGGCTGGAACCGCTGACGGCCCGAGACGCTTCAAACGAAGTGGCCAATTTGGCCTCCGCACTGGCCTTCAGTGTGGAGGACACGTCTGTGCCGGCCTTGCCAGTGATTGCCGAGTCTCCCACTGAGTCATGCACATCGAGTGTCACCTCTGCGTTGCAAGGCGGCGGCAGGGTTGAGATCGACAGTGGTAAGGCCATAGAGTTGGCCAGAGTTGGAAACCGCACAGGCTTGGGCGACGAGAGCTACGACTTCTATCTGCTATTAAAGTCGGAACGCATGGCCGGCTGGCGGTTGCCCGCGAACCTAAGAGAAAAGTGATCGACTTGTTGGCGCGGAAAATCCCTGTCACGCGCGGCGGCAGTCCATTCTCTATGGATTGTCGCGGCCTGCACGGTCCGTTGGACTAGCTTTGACAGACGGCCGAGATTCCAGTGATCTTAGCAGGGAGTTAATGGGTGAATTCCGCCGCCGCGAAGTAATTCGGAATCTGATGGCGGCATGCCTTTGTACCTCCGAGTGCCACCCTATGTTGCTCCGTTAAACTGAAAGCGATGATTTTGTTTGAGCGCAAGTCCTGGGCTGTGCTGGCGTTAATGTTGTGCGCATTGCTTTCGGGGTGTGGAACGCCAGGTGCGCCGCAGCCTCCATCGCTCAACCTGGCGGCTCCCGTGGAAGACCTGTCGGCGATACGCACGGGCGACCACGTTGCCTTGACGTGGACGATGCCGAAGCGCAACACCGATAAAACTGCATTGAAAGCCGACGCGGCCGTGCGTATCTGCAGGCGTGAAGGAAGCGGAGCGTGCAACCAGGTGGGGACGGACTTGAGTGTCGCCGCGGGTAAGCCGGGGAGTTTTACGGATGCTCTGCCGGGATCGCTCACGAGCGGTTCGGCGCGGCCGGTCAGCTATTTTGTGGAGTTGCGCAATAAGAAGGGCCGGTCTGCGGGTTTGTCGAATGGGGCAAGGGTGCTGGCGGGCGAGGCTCCGCGTTCTGTTGAAGGATTGAAGGCGGAGATGCACAAGCAGGGCCTGGTGCTGACCTGGACCGCGGATGGCGAAACAGCGGCGGTGAGGCTGCAGAGGAAATTGCTGACTCCTCCAGCGACCAAAACGCAGCATGATGCACTGGCGCCAGCGCCGGAGGCGATCAACGCGACGCTGCTGGTGGAGGAAGGCGCGGCGCAGGGACGCGCGATGGACACGACGATTCGTATGGGCGAGAGCTATGAATATCGGGCACAACGCGTGAGCCGCGTGGATGTGGAGGGAAAGACTCTGGAACTGGCGGGGGAGATTTCCGCGCCATTCGATGTTGATGCGAAAGATGTGTTTCCGCCGGATGTGCCCGCGGGACTGGCGGCGGTGGCGACGGCGGGAGAAAATGGCGGAGGACCGGCAATCGATTTGAGCTGGCAGCCGGAGCTTGATACGGCGCTGGCGGGCTATGTTGTTTATCGTCGCGAGGGCGATGGGGAATGGCAACGGGTTTCTCCGGCTACTCCGTCGATCGCTCCGGCGTTTCATGACGCAGATGTTCAACCGGGGCACTCGTATCGTTATGCTGTGAGCGCGGTGGACAAGAACGGCCGCGAGAGCGCGCGTTCAGTTGAGGCCGAGGAGACGGTGCCTCGGCAGTAGAACGCAAGGAGACAAGATGAAGTATTGCCGTTTTCGATTTGAGAATCACCTTATGTACGGGTTCGTGGAGGACCGTGGCGGCGAGGAATGGATCGTGGATCTGGCGCCAGCGCCGGAGGAGGATCTGGCGTTTCACCTGGCGCATGCGCGCGCCTTTGCAGCCAAGGAACTGGTGACCGATCCGGCGGGATTCGATTTTGAACCGTTGCCGCTGAACGATGCGGATCTGCTGCCGCCGGTGACGCCGTCGAAGATACTCTGCGTGGGGCGGAATTATCGCGACCATGCCAAGGAACTGGGAAACGAAGTCCCGACGGAACCGCTTCTGTTTTTCAAGCCGCTCTCGTCATTGCTGGCGCACAAGGGCACAGTGCTGATGCCGCCGCAAGCGGAGCGGGTGGATTTTGAAGGAGAACTGGCGCTGGTGATCGGCAAGCGGGCGAGCAGGCTGCAGGCGGGTACCGATTGGCGAAGCTATGTGCGCGGATACACGATTGCCAATGATGTGACGGCTCGGGATTTGCAGAAGAAGGATGGGCAGTGGACGCGCGCCAAAGGGTTTGACACGTTCTGCGCGGTGGGACCGGTGGTGGCGAGCGAGGTGGATCCGGAAAAAGGCCTTACGGTGGAGACGCGCGTCAATGGCGAATTGAAGCAACACGGGTCGACATTGGATTTCATCTTTTCGATTCCGGAGCTGCTTGCGTATATCACGGCGGCAATTACGCTTGAGCCGGGGGATTTGCTGCTGACGGGGACGCCGGCGGGAGTGGGGCCGCTGAAGGATGGTGATCGCGTGGACGTGTCGATTGGTGGGCTGGGTGTTTTGACAAATACGTTTGCGGCAGCGTGAGACGAAAGACTAGCCAAGGGCTTCGCCCTTGAAATCCGATCGGGCATCGTCCCTACGGGACTCGATTCGATTTAATCGTCGTTAACCCCATGCTGAAGCACGGGGCTAACGACCTTTTGCGCCTCCGGCGCGAGTTTTCTACGAATTTCTTACGGTGGTTTTGTCCAAGATTTGAGGCGCAAGAATCTGACTCTCGTCCCTCGATTCCAGTCTGAGTGAAATTGGTCCAGTTCCTCCCGGCTCTTTTTCATCCTCTTCAATCCCATCGCCATTGGCAGCCATCTTACCCACCTGTTCACATGAAATTCGCAAAAACGGCTGCAAAGGTTCTCGATTCATCAAGGAGTTGCACGGAATAGAGTAGGCTTTCGGGACGAAACTTGGGAGGCTGCATCGGCATCCTAAAGAGCGGTACACTGGAGCCGGGCGCACGAATGCGCTGGGGCCCCTTCCCCAGGAGGAAAAATGCCACAAAATCTGCTAGAACAACTGCGCAGGTACACGACCGTTGTTGCCGACACCGGCGATATCGAAGCGATGGAGAAGTTTCGCCCCACCGATGCCACCACAAATCCTTCGCTGATTACCGCGGCAGCACAAATGCCGCAGTATCAGCCGATAGTCGATAGCGTCATCATGGACGCCAAGAAAGAGCTGGGCGATAGCGCGAGCGACAAGGATGTTGCCAACCTGGCATTTCAAGGGCTGGCCATTGCGTTCGGCAAGAAAATCCTGGCGATCGTGCCGGGCCGTGTTTCGACGGAAGTTGATGCCCGCCTCTCCTTCGACACCGAAGCCACGATTGCGCAGGCGCGCAGCATTATTGCGCAATACGACAAGGCGAATATCGGCCGCGATCATGTGCTGATCAAGATCGCGTCGACGTGGGAAGGTATTCAGGCGGCGCAGGTGCTGGAGAAGGAAGGCATCCACTGCAACCTGACGCTGCTGTTCGGCATTCACCAGGCGGTGGCCGCTGCCGAAGCGGGCGTAACGCTGGTGTCGCCGTTCGTGGGCCGCATTCTGGATTGGTACAAGAAGGACACGGGCAAGGACTACCAGGGCGCCGATGATCCGGGCGTGCAGTCGGTGACGAAGATTTACGAATACTACAAGAAGTTCGGCTACAAGACGCAGGTGATGGGCGCGAGCTTCCGCAATATCGGCGAGATCAAGGAACTGGCCGGATGCGACTTGCTGACGATTTCGCCGCAACTCCTGGCAGAGTTGGAAAAGACCGAGGGCGATTTGCCGCGCAAGCTCGATCCGGCAGCGGCCAAGTCGATGCAGATTGAGCGGATCGTCATGGACAAGGCTACGTTCAAGAAGATGCATGCGGAAGATCGAATGGCGACGGACAAGCTGAAGGAAGGCATCGACGGGTTCTCGGCAGCGCTGGTGAACCTGGAGAAACTGCTGGCGAAGCGACTGGCGGAGTTGGAATCGAGGGCGCCGGCTACGGTCTAAGCCAAATGAAATTGTGATAAAAAAGGGCAGCCTTCGGGCTGCCTTTTTTGTTGGCGATGGCGCGAACCTGGTTGCTTTCCCAGGTCTGAAAAATCCAGACCTGGGGCACCCTGCCTTATTGCTTCAACCTGCTCCGGCTGCTTCCGCTTGGTATCTGGTACCTTGATTAGGAATAATCGGAATTGCATTAAGAGACGGCATGAGCATGACCGCAAGCGATCTCATCGATCGGTTGGCAGAACATAAGACGCTGGGAACAGCGCCCCGCGAAGAGCTGGCTTGGTTGGCTGCGCACGGGTTTCTTCGCCACCTCAAAGCCGGCGAAGTGCTGTCACATAAAGGCATGCAGGTTGACGGACTCTACGTGGTGCTGTCGGGGCATGTCTCGCTGTCGGCCGACCGGGGCTCCGGCATGCAGAAGATCATTGAATGGCGGGCGGGCGATGTGTCGGGGGTGCTGCCTTACTCGCGGCTGGTGAACCCGCCGGGAGATGCAGTTGCGCAGGAGCCCACGGAGATTCTGGCGCTCGACCGGGAGCACCTTCGCGCCCTGACGCACGAATGCTTTGAAATCACGTCGATCCTGGTGCGAACCATGCTCGATCGCGCGCGACTGTTTACGTCCAGCGACCTGCTTAACGAGAAAATGATTTCGCTGGGAAAGCTTTCGGCGGGGCTGGCCCACGAATTGAATAATCCCGCATCGGCGATTGAACGCAGTGCCGCACTGCTTGAGGACCGACTGGAAGACACCGAGAAGGCAACGCGCGCGCTCGGCGCGGCAAGGCTGAGCGATGCGCAACTGGCTGCCGTCGATGCGATTCTCGCGTCGTGCATGGCTACGCAGACACAGGCGGTGCGGACGTGCCTGGAGCAGTCGGATCGCGAAGAGGCAATTGTCGATTGGCTTGTACGCCACAAGTTGGACGTCGCGAATGCGGCGATGCTGGCCGACACTGAAGTGACTTTCGAGGCACTCGATCAGCTCGCTACAGTGGTGTCAGGATCCGCCTTGAATGCGGTTCTGCGGTGGGCTGCCGTTGGCTGCGCCGCTCGACGGCTGGCTTCTGGAATTCAGGGCGCCGCGATGCGCATTTCCGGCCTGGTGATGGCGATCAAGGGCTTCACAAACATGGATCAGGCGATTGTGGCCCAGTCTGTCGACCTGGGGCCGAGCCTCGACAACACGGTGATAGTGCTGCAGTCGAAGGCGCGGGAGAAGTCGGTTGAGGTGGCCGTCGAACTTGAGGTCGACCTGCCACCGGTGCTTGGCTTTGCTGCCGAGCTGAACCAGATTTGGGGAAACCTGATTGACAACGCGTTGGACGCAGTGAGCCACGGAGGCCGCGTGGCTGTGCACGCGAGCCTTAAAGGGCATCGCGTTATTGTCAGCATCATCGATGATGGGCCGGGGATATCGGCGAAGGACCTGGCGCGGGTTTTCGATCCGTTCTTTACGACCAAGCCGATGGGACATGGGACGGGTCTTGGGCTTGATATTGTCCGCCGCCTGGTGCGGCATAACGACGGAACAGTTGAGGTCGAGTCGAAGCGCGGCCGGACGGAGTTTCGCGTTGCGCTACCGATTGCTTAGAGCAGGGCTGCGGCGGTTACGGGTTGACGGAACTTCTCTCAGGGGCTAAAGCCCCCATTCATGCGGCTGCGTTTACGGCATGACTGAAGTCATGCCCTTTCAAGGCGCGGTTTGTCTCTGATGGTGCGGGTGATGTTGTGAACATCCAAATTGCGGTTTATATCTGACGGCACGCGCCCCCAGAGGGTGCTCAACACCCCGTTTACACGAGCAGTTCTATGAATGGTTACCAACGGATGCTTCACCGCTGGTGAAGTGATTTACCTCACATATCCGGTGCTACAATTCCGCTAAAGTTCTTTTCAAGCAAGAAAAATCCAGCGATGGCCGGGCGGGTTTCCGGGCTGCGCACGTTGCATCCGAACCCTATTGTTTCCGAGCATCGCGATACTTGGGGACCCGCATGCAGGTGCAATCTCATCCTCTCGAACCGTTCTTCCACCAGGCAGTTCGGAATAGTTATGAAGGCCGGCTTGGGCTTGGTCCGGAAATCACCAGCTATGTAGCTCGCATGCTTTGCGAATTCACGGAGACGGACAACCTCTTGCGGTTGCACGATTCGAAGGGGCGGCCGATCGAGAAGCTTGAAGAGATGGTGCGTGCTTCTGACCCGGTTCATGGCACGGCGCGATCGTTCATCGCCGAGCGCTCGATCAGGAAGTACATCGGCGACTACACGCTTTTTCTTGCCGGGATGTGTCCCGAGGCGATCGATTCTGATCCGAACAGCAATTCGCAGAAGCCGACTTTGGCCGAACTGATTCGCGTGGGCAAAGAAAGCTACTACATCGTCAGCCAGTTCAACGTGTTTGAGTATGAGAAAGAAGCTGCATTGTACGGGCAACTTTCCAATTCGTTTGAGCATTGCATTCTTGGTCTCGCCATTGCCCGCAGGGAATTGTGGCGAACGATAAATCCACCAGCACCTGTACATTAGCCTTAATTTTTGAAAGAAGCAGTCCTATAGTGGTCTGGTGGTTCGAGCCCCAGGGACAGGCACAATGTCCCTGGGGTCAACGATCTGTGTTACGGCCGGTTGCAATTGACATTCCACTCTGCCAACAAACTTGGGTTCCCTCTTTAGTCGTAGCAACATTTCGGCTAATCTCTGTGTCAACACTATGTAAATCGGGTGGTGGCTGGTTTCTCCGGCTGCACGTTGACCGCGACCGGCCATTGCACAACAGGCAGTGCCGATTGCGCGCGAGCGCCTTATGGGAGGTTTGTATGCAAAGCCAGCGTCATCCACTTGAGCCGTTCTTTCAGCAGGTTGTTCGCAACAGCTACGAAGGCAAGTTGGGATTGCATGATCCCGACGTGACGGGATACGTAGCGCAGCTGCTCTGCGAATTCTCAGAAACCGACAGGCTCTACCAGGTGCGCGATGCCGAGGGGCATCCGATTGAAGAGCTGGAGACGATGATTCTGGCGGCTGATCCGGTGAATGGCACTGCGACCTCGTTCGATGCGGAGCGCGCCATGCGCAAGTACATCGGCGATTATGCGCTGTTTGTCGGCGGGATGTACCCCGAGGCCAACGTTGCGGGTACGCGACGCCGTGTGCCGCATCCGAGTCTTTCGGAACTGATCCACGCAGGCAAGGAGAGCTACTTCATCGTGAGTCAATTCAACATGTTCGAGTACGAGAAGGAGGCCCCGCTCTTCGCGCGATTGTCGGATGGATTCGAACGATGCATTCTGGGGTTGTCGCTGGTGCGCGAGGAACTGAGAAAGCGGAAGGCGTTGCCGGCGCCGGAACTGAATTAAGACAGTGATCAGTGGACAGTGAACAGAAATTGCCCCGGGGCTGGCTGGCCGCCGGGGCATTTGTTTTACCGGAGTTATTCAGACCAGACGGCGAGGACGTTGCCCTGGCCATCGGAAAAGTGGAAGCGTTTTCCTCCTGGGAAGTCGAAGGTGGGGACAGTGATGGAACCGCCCACGGCGATGATGGCGTCCTGTGTGGCTTTGAGGTCCTGGGAGTAGAGGACGATGAGCGGGGCGGTCTCGCTGGGGCTCTGTTGCGGAGATTCGCCTTTGCGGAATCCGCCGTCGATGCCGGCATGGTCCTTGTCGAAGGCGATGTAATCGGGTCCGTAATCCTGGAAATTCCAGCTGAAGGCTTTCTCGTAGAAGGCCTTGGTGCCGGCGATGTCGGTGGTGGTGAACTCGATGTAGTTGATGGCGTGGTGCTGCGCGGATGGGCTCATGCGTCTCTCCTCTGCGTTGGGATGCGTGGAGTCGAAGGAACGATGACGCGAACGCGGAGCGCAAGCACACCATTCCCAGGTGCTCGATTCGCCTCCATCCACAATCCCTCAGAGCAGGAGAGTGCAGGTAGAGCCCGCTGATTGTTTCTACGGCGCGGACTGCCGAGGTACGAGACGAAATTAGCACAGGAGTTTGGTGTCTCGCAACGAAAACCATGCTGCAGAGGATTGGCCGGATCTGAGGGGCGGTCAGCTGCCGTCGGGGTAGCCGCCGCGGTGGAGCACCATCGGATAGTGCGGCAGGATTTCGCGCGGTGGCACCATCGCGCGCCAGTTGTCAGGGTATGGAGCGATGCCTTGCATGAGAAGTGTGGGGCCCTCGGTGGATTCGGCTTGAATCACGGATTCGAGCGATGCCCGCAGCCTCGTGATGTGCACTGCGCCGAATCGCTCTTGCCAGCGGTTCTCGATCATGTGTAGATGCCGTGCGCAGGCAGCGGCCATGTCGCGGCCTTCGGCATTGACCGCGACGCCCTTGAAACGGCTTGCGGATGATTCGTTTTTGACTTCGGCCAAGCCCAGCTTTTGCAGGCGATCGAGTGCCATGGCGGTGGCTTCCTTTGAGACGCCGGAAAGACGAGGGATGTCTTTGACGCGAACTTCCTGTTCGGCGGCGATGCGCAGAAAATTGGCGTAGAGGGCGAGCGAGAAGTCGGCTTCGGTTTCGAACTCGATCGCCAAGGAGAGCAGGATTCTGGACAGAAGGATCGGCAGCGAGCAGGATTGGTTGTCGGCGAGGAGCGGTGATGAAGAATATTCGGAGATGTGGTTCTTTAACTCGTAACCGAGGATTGGCAGATAGTCCGGCATATCCGGATGAAGCTGGTTTGCTACTGCTTCGAGGGCTTGGATGAGATCGCGAGTGGAGTCGTGGCCGAAGCGCTCGTGCCACCGCTGCTCGATGATAGCGGTCAAGTCTCGCCAGACGGCGATGGCTCTGAGACCGCCGGCGGTGGGGCGGACGATCCACGCAGATTCGGGTTGATTGGCGGCGGGATGGATCGTTACGTATCCCCACCATTTGCTCAGGCGTTCGAGGAGTTGACGAAGCTGTTTCTTGGAAAGGCCGGATTGATGCTTCAGTTCGCCGGCGGTAACTCCCTGCTCCGGAACGTAACGCAGCACCATGAGCCACATGACCATTGAGACGAGGTAGGGGTCGGGCCGCGATCCACCGAAGTTCGCGGTGCGGTGGGGAACGCGATGCTCGAATTCATTGTCGAATTCGATGGTGAAGGCGACGAGCACCTGCGACAGCAGTGTCGACAATGGAAGGCGGTGAACCATTTACAGGTCTCGTTCCACTCCCGGTGTGCGTCTGAACGCCTCCATCCACAATCTCTCCCAAGTCACTCGTGATTGCCATCGTCTCACTGTTCCTGGCAGGGTTCAAGCGAGGATGCAGGAGTGTGCAGGTAGAACTCGCTGATCTTGGTTTGAGCGCGCGTGCCGAGCAGGAGCGGAGGTAGCATAGACCTAAGTCACTTGCAATGCGTTCGAAATGCATGATCCCATTTGCTCATAAGGGACCACGGTTCGGTGGATGCCGTCTCCCAGTGCCACGCGCATAAGCCCTGAAAGAGAGATCATGATGAGAACGTTACGCACACCTTTTTGCGCCATCCCCATGCTCTTTCTTTTCGTTTGCGCGACGGCACAGGAGGGATTGGCACTTGCAAAGGATGGTCCCACCCGAAGCAGCAAGACTACGATCCCTGCGACGACGATATTTACAGTGCAGCTTGATCAGGTAGTGAGCGCGAACATGACGAAAGGGCGGGATTTCACGGTCACTTTCAGCGAACCCGTGCAAATCAACGGAGTCCTCGTCATCCCTGCGGGAGCGACGGGTGCCGGGCTCGTGAGTGGTGATGCGCAACATGGGCATCAAATTGAGTTGAATTCTATTTTCGTAAATGGGAGATCTTATCGCGTAACAACTTCCCCAATCATGTTGAACCCGAAGACCCCCTTTCAAACAGGCAAAAAGCTCACCTTTGATCTCATTTTTGCACTCAGTCTTCAGTGATATTGGGTCGCGCCTTCCCACCCAGGCGGAGCTTGGATGGGGCACCCTCGTTCTGATGTGAATTCTTAAAGTAGCCCTAGAGGATGTAGCGGCTCAGGTCGTTGTCTTTAACGACCGCAGCTACCATCTGGCGCACGTATTCTGGCGAGATGGTGAAGACCTTTTCCGGACCGGAGGCGGTGGCGCGTTCGTGATAAGGGAGCGGAGCGATGGCTTCGTTGGCGCCATCCTTGGTGAGGGCTGCGGCCTGCTCGGGGGTGCCGGCATTGCGGGCTACATCCGGTGCGAGGTAGCTGACATCTTCGAGCACGCGCTCCATGATGGTGTGCAGGCGGCGGGCGCCGATGTTCTCAGTTTGCTCGTTTACTTTGAAGGCGAATTCAGCCATTTCGCGCAAGGCTTCGGGATCGAACTCAAGGCGAACGCCCTCGGTCTCAAGCAGAGCGGAGTATTGCTTGGTGAGCGAAGACTTCGGCTCGGTGAGGATGCGGAGAAAATCCTCGGCCGTGAGCGACTTGAGTTCGACACGGATCGGGAAGCGTCCCTGCAGTTCTGGAATGAGGTCGCTGGGCTTGGAGACGTGGAAGGCGCCGGCGGCGATGAACAGGATGTGATCGGTACGCACCATGCCGTAGCGGGTGTTGACGGTGGTGCCTTCAACGATGGGAAGAATGTCGCGCTGGACGCCCTCGCGACTGACGTCGGGGCCGTGGCCGCCTTCGCGTCCGGCGATCTTGTCGATTTCGTCGAGGAAGACGATGCCGCTGGATTCGACACGCTCAACAGCAACGCGATTGACCTGGTCCATGTCGATGAGGCGCCCTTCTTCCTCTTGCACGAGGTAGTCAAAGGCGTCGGCGACTTTCATTTTGCGCTTCTTCGAGCCGCCGCCAAAGATGTTGGGCAGCATGTCCTTGAGGTTCATCTCCATGTCTTCAAGGTTCTGGTTCGAGATGATGCCGAATTGCGGCGAATTGCGCTCGCGAACGTCGAGTTCCACGGTGCGGTCGTCCAGTTTGCCTTCGCGGAACTGCTGGCGCAGCTTTTCGCGGGAACGCTGGTAGCTGTCGGAACCAGGGAGTGTGAGTTGGCCTTCCTGTGCCGGCGGTGTGGCTGGTGGCGGCGGCAGAAGGATGTCGAGGAGGCGCTCTTCGGCGTTCATCTCGGCCTTGTCTTCCACCTCTTCGAGTCGCTCTTCGCGCACCATGTCGATGGCGATTTCGACGAGGTCGCGAATCATGGATTCGACATCGCGGCCGACGTAGCCTACCTCGGTAAACTTCGAGGCTTCAACCTTGAGGAACGGCGAATTGGTGAGCTTGGCGAGACGGCGCGCGATTTCGGTTTTGCCGACGCCGGTGGGCCCAATCATGATGATGTTCTTGGGCATGATGTCGTCGGCGATGTCAGGGGGAAGCTTCTGGCGGCGCTGGCGATTGCGCAGCGCGATGGCCACGGCGCGCTTGGCCGGACGCTGACCGACGACGTGCTTGTCGAGCTCGGCGACGATTTCGCGCGGAGTCAGTTCGTCAAGCGAGAGGTCCTGTTCTTCGGCGGATGCGGGAAGGTAAATGGCCATGAGTGGGCGCCTAGCCCTTCAACTCCTCGAACGTGATTCTGTCGTTGGTGTAGATGCAAATGTCGGCGGCAATCTTCATGGCCTTGGCGGCAATCTCATGGGCGTCGAGTTCGGTGTTCTCCATCAGTGCGCGCGCGGCAGCGGTGGCGTAGCTTCCGCCGGAACCGATGGCGGCGATAGGCTCGTCGGGATCGATCACGTCGCCGGAGCCGGAGATCAGGAACGTCTGGCCCTTGTCGGCGACGACCAGCAACGCTTCGAGGTTGCGGAGCATCTTGTCGGTGCGCCAGTCCTTGGCAAGTTCGACGGCGGCACGATTGATATTGCCGGCGTACTGTTCGAGTTTGGTCTCAAAGCGCGTGAACAGGTTGAAGGCATCGGCGGTCGATCCGGCGAATCCGGCTAGAATCTTTTCCTGGTAGAGGCGGCGAATCTTCTTGGCGGAGTGCTTGAGGACGTGGTCGGCCATTGTGACCTGCCCGTCGGCGGCCATCACCACCACTCCATTGCGCCGCACGCAGATGACGGTGGTGGAGCGAATGCGGCGAGGGTTGGAGGCGGCGGATTTTTGGTTCTTGCTCAAAGACAAAACCCTCATAACAACAAGACTCCCGGCAGGCCGGAGCCGCCGGAAGCGCAGTATTCAGTATAGGACATGGATCCGGGCATGATTCGCGCCGCTATCGCTGCCAGACCACGCGTCCGGAGCGCACTACGGCGTGCACACGGGAGAAGTTTGTGAGCGTATCAGCGGGGTCGGCATCGAGGATGGTGAGATCGGCGAGCTCGCCGGGGCGTAGTGTCCCTTTGCTGTCGGAGACGCCCATGCGAGTGGCGGGATTGATGGTCAGCATCGCCAGCACGGTCTTCCAGTCGAGGCCGCTTCTGCCGAGCTCCACGAATTCTCCATCGGTGGTGTAGTCGGCCATGTAGCCGACGTCGGTTCCGAAGAGCAGGGTTCCGCCGAGCTGATGAAACTGCTGCACCTCAGCGCAGATCGGGTCCATGTAATGCGGGTCGGTGGTGACGGTGGTGGTGAACATCTTGAGCGTGGGAATCATGGCCATGTTTTTGCCGATGGCTGTGCTGAGGAGGGCTGCATCCACACCCTGGGTGTCGTCGGCGGCGTGGGCCAGCACGTCGACTCCGCTATTGATTGCGACCTGGATACCGGCGAGGTTGGAGGGGTGGGCGAAGACCAGCTTGCCGTTCAGGTGGCTCTCGGTGACTGCGGCACGGGCAATGTTCAAGGGCATTGGCAGCACATGTCCGCGCGCGACCCATGAGCCGGTGAAGAGCTTGGTGACGTCTGCGCCCGAGGCGAGGTTGCGGCGAACGATACGCGTTGCGTCCTGCGGCATCTCGGGCTGAGGTAGCATCATGACCATCCACCGGGGCATGGATTCGCGCAGATAGAACGGGGCGCCGTGGGGCGGATAGAGCGCAGTCCCGGCGGTGTAGATGTAGGGGCCGGTCAGCTCGCCTTTCTCGATGCGGCGGCGGATGGAGAAGGTATCGGCTGGATTGGAACCGAGATCGATGACGGTGGTGAAGCCGCGGCTGAGGAACATGTCGGCAAGCTGCGGATTGAGGGTGTCGGCGGATTTCCATTGCGCCATTGTCCACTTGGGCTCGGTGAAGTGGACGTGGGTGTTCCAGAAGCCGGCGGTTACGACGCAGTGGTCGCAAGGGATGATAGTGGCGTCGGCGGGAACGGCGACCTGGCTGCCTACAGCCGCGATGAGGCCGTCGCGCACCAGCACGGTACCGTCGTCGATGGGCGGAGCGGTGGGCGAAACGTAGATTTTTGCGTGTTCAATGGCCAGGGTGCCACGGGCAAGCTGGAGTGGGGGATGCGATCCGTGGCGGGGATAGAACTCGATCAACCAGATTGCGGCGCAGGCAACGACAAAGACAATCAATACCGCAGAAAAGAGAAGAAACAGCCACCGACGCATAAGCAAACCTCATCCGTTGAGAGATGATACGCGGCGCGCGTACGACGGGTTCACGCGGATCGCGGTTTGACTCAACCTGCGCGCCAAACTAGCTTGGATGCAGGGGTAAGTGCGTTCGCACCCCACCCGGAGGAGTAACGATGTCAAGGAATTTGCCGGGACGGCTCGCGGTGGCAGCCGTCTTTGCGGCCTTGTTTTTGGCCTGCCTGGCCAGTACGGCGCAGGATCTGAAAAGTTTCGAGCAGCGGATCACGACGAAAGTGCTGCCGAATGGACTCACAATTTTGATCTGCGAGAGACCGGAGGCGCCGGTTTTCAGTTACAGCACTTTTGTGGACGCGGGTGATGTGAACGATCCCTTCGGCGAGAGCGGGCTGGCGCACATGTTTGAGCACTTGGCGTTCAAGGGCACAAGCCAGATCGGGACTACGGATTATGCGGCGGAAAAGGCGGCCCTGGCGAACGTGGAAACAGCGGACGACGCGGTCGAAACAGAAAAGCGCAATCCAAAGGGAAGCAACCCCGAAAAACTGAAAGAGTTGGAAGCGGCCTTCACCAAGGCACAGGCGGCAGCGGAGAAATTCGTCGTCCCGAACCAGTTCACCGATGTAGCGGAGCGCAACGGCGCACACGGGCTGAATGCCGAAACGGGTTTGGACGACACGATGTTCTACTGGTCGATGCCGGAGAATCGGCTTGAGCTGTGGGCGTGGCTGGAGAGCAGCCGGTTGGCAGACACGGTTCCGCGCGAGTTCTACAAGGAGAGATCGGTAGTGCTGGAAGAGCGGCGGATGAGTATCGACTCCAACCCCCAGGGCCGGCTACTCGAACAGCTGGCTGCAACTGCGTATGTCGCGCACAACTACGGGCGGACCGGGATCGGCTGGCCTAGCGAAGTCAGCCAGATTACAGCGTCGGAGGCGATGGCTTTTCACAAGAAGTATTACGTGGGATCGAACATCGTGATTGCCGTGGTGGGCGATGTAAAAGCTACGGAGGCGATGCCCATCCTGGAGAAGTACTTCAGCAAGATTCCCGCTGGACCGAAGCCGCTGGAGATGACGACGGTCGAGCCGAAGCAGTTTGCCGAAAAGTCGGTCATCATCAGGGATCCCAGCCAGCCCATTTATTTTGAGGCGTATCATCGTCCGGACTATCGCAGCCCCGACGATGCAGTGTATGACGCGATCAGCGACATCCTGTCAAACGGCCGGGTCTCGCGTCTCTATCGAAGTCTTGTACGCGACCAGCAGATTGCCGCAGCAGCAGCGGGATCCAGTAATTATCCCGGCGACAAATACCCCAATCTCTTCACATTCGGCGCACTCCCGCTCCCCGGCCACACCGATGCGGAGATGGCGAGCGCAATTCACAAGGAGATTGAAAAGCTGAAGACGGCCGATGTCACCGATGCCGAGCTTGCGATGTACAAGACACGCACGCGGGCGGATCTACTGCGCGGACTCGCGGACAACCAGGGCCTGGCGAATGCTCTTGCCGAGTCTCAGACCCGCTACGGCGACTGGCGCGAACTCTTTCGGCAGCTTGATCGCGTGGACAAGGTGACGAAGGCGGATATCCGGCGCGTTGCGAACGAGGTGTTCGTCGCCTCAAACCGGACCTCGGCCGAGATCGAGACGCAGGCTCCGGCAGCGCCGGCGAAGAACGACGGAGGCGCACAGTGAGGCTCAACAGTGGACAGTCGACAGTGAACAGTGAAGAGTTGGGCTCCCGGCATATCGCACCAGTAGAGTCGCGTCGATCCAAAATATCCTTTGGGAGAATTGCATTTCTTAGCGTGACAATTCTGTTGCCGCTCGTTCCGGCTCTTGCTGGCGCGCAGCAGAGCAAGCCCTGGGAGAAGATTCCCATTCCGCGCCTGCATGATTTCAAACCGCAACAGCCGAAGCGGATCGAGTTGAAGAATGGCATCGTGCTCTTTTTGCAAGAGGATCATGAACTGCCATTTGTTTCCGGATCGGTCCTGATTCCCGGAGGTTCGCGCGACGAAGATGCGGCGAAGTGCGGGCTGATCGATCTCTACGGGCAGACATGGCGGACGAGCGGCACGGGGAAGATGAGCGGCGACGCGATGGACGATCTGCTGGAGTCGAAGGCAGCGCACGTCGAAACCGGGGGAGATGAAGATTCAACCGCGGTCTCCTGGGATTCGCTGAAGGCGGATACCAACCAGGTCTATGACCTGGCGATGGACCTGCTTTTCCATCCGAAGTTTGACGAACAGAAGCTGCAACTAGCGCAGCAACAAACTGCGACGGGAATCGTACGGCGCAACGATGACGAGGGACAAATTGCGGGGCGCGAAGCTGCCAGGCTGGTGTATGGAGCCGACAGCCCGTATGCGCGGCAACCGGAGTTGTCGACCATCGGGAAAGTTTCGGTGGCCGATCTGCAGGCATGGCACGACCACTCCATCGGCGGAAAGCTCATCATTAGTGTGAGCGGCGACTTTGACTCTGCCGCGATGGAAGCCAGGCTGCGGGCGACGTTCGAGAGCCTGCCGCAGGCGCGGCCCAATCCGGCGCGGCACGAAGTGTTTCATGGGCCGACTCCAGGCGTCTATTTCATCGATAAAGCAGATGTGAATCAATCCAATGTTGAGATCGTGGGGCTGGGAATCGACCGGCACGATCCTGATGTGCCCAGCATCGCGATGATGAATGATGTGTTCGCGGGCGGCTTTGCGAGCAGGCTCTTCCAGAAAGTGCGCACGCAGCTCGGTCTTGCGTACGAAGTTGGGGGAGGGCTGGCGTTCGGCTGGGATCATCCGGCTACTTTCCAGGCGGTGGTATTGACGCAGAGCGCAACGACGGTCGAGGCAATTCAGCAAACCTACAAGGTGCTCGACGGTTTGACCACGCAGCCGTTCACCGAGGAGGAACTGAAGCGCGCCAAGGACAATATCCTGAATTCGTTCCTGTTCCGCTATGACACCAAGGACAAGGTGCTCGCGGAGCGGGTGCGTTTGGAGTTTTACGGATATCCGCCGGATTATCTCGAGACTTACAAGGCAGCGCTGGAAAAGGTCACGGTCGCCGATCTGAATGTGGCAGCGAAGAAGTACATTCATCCGGATACGTACGCTGTGCTGGTGGTTGGCAACGGTCCGGAGATCAAGCCGGGGCTGGATGAATTGAAAATGGGACCGCTGCACAAGATTGACATCACGATTCCCGGCGCACCAAACAACAAGAGCGGCGGGGCGGAAGGACAAGAGTGAGCAAGGAAGCGGGCAAGTCAAAACGGTCAACACCGAAGCTGGCGGTCGTAATCATGGCCGCCGGCAAAGGCACGCGGCTGAGATCGCGTCGGCCGAAAGTGCTTCACGAGGTTGGCGGCAAGCCCCTGCTGAGCCATGTGATCGCAACCGCGGGCAAGCTGGCGGAAGCCGAGGATATCTTCGCGATCATCGGGCACCAGGCAGAGCGCGTGCGCGAAGCGGTATCGGGAACCGATGTGCGCTTCATCGAACAGAAGGAACAACGCGGAACGGGGCACGCCATCCAGTGCGCTCGAGAAGCGATTGGAGGATACGAGCACATCCTTGTTCTTTCCGGCGACGTGCCGCTCATCCAGGCAGATACGCTGCAGCACCTGATGACGCTTCACCTGGCGGAAGGTGCGTCGATGACGATTCTGACTGCCGTGCAGGAGGATCCAGCGGGCTATGGCCGAATTATTCGCCACTCGCCGGATCGGGCGGAGGTCGATGCCATCGTGGAGCAGAAGGCTCTGAAGCCGGAGCAGGAATCAGTTCGCGAGATCAATTCGGGAATTTATGCATTCAAGGTGGGTCCTCTGTTGAGGCACCTGGATAAACTTACCAACAACAACGCCCATGGCGAGTTCTACCTTACTGACATGGTGGCACTGCTACATTCGGCCGGCGAGAAGGTCGCGGCACTGAAGGCTGTCAACGCGACGGAGGTGCTGGGCGTCAACACGATTGCTGAACTTGCCGCGCTTGACGCAAGCATTCGTGCGGCCACTGCCAATCGCTTGATGGCTGCAGGGGTCACCATATTTCGGCCGGAGACGTGCGTGATCGACGCCGAAGTGCAGGTCGAACCGGACACGATCATTGAGCCATTTGTGCAATTGCTCGGTTCAACACGAATCGGTACGGATTGCCGCATACGTTCCTATTCCGTAATTGAGAACTGCACTTTGGGCAACGATGTCCTGGTTCGGCAAGGATGTGTTCTGAGTGAAAGCACGGTGGCCGATGGAGCACGGATTGGGCCGTTCGCACACCTGCGTCCGGGGAGCGAGATCGGACAGGACGCGCATGTGGGCAACTTTGTCGAGACGAAGAAGGCGAAACTGGGCAAAGGCGCGAAGGCCAATCACCTCACTTATCTAGGCGACGCTGAAGTGGGCGCTGGCACAAACATCGGTGCGGGCGTGATTACCTGCAATTACGACGGGGTGCATAAGCACGTCACGCGCATCGGCCAAGGCTCGTTCATCGGCAGCGATTCGACACTGGTGGCGCCAATCGAGATCGGCGACGGAGCGTATATTGGTGCCGGCTCGTGTATCACGCGAAATGTGCCGTCGGGGGCGCTGGCTGTGGGACGTTCCCGGCAGGTGACCAAGGAAGGATGGGCCGCGGCCCGACGCGCGCGCAGGGAGGAGGAGGAGCAGAAGTAGACCTGCGGGGGCGAGACGGCGAGACCCGTAGACCTTCACTGTGATCCGGCCCAAAGTTTTGTGTACGGTAGCGGACAGATTCTACAGAAATGTATAACACTTTAGTACTTTGGTACTTTGCAACGGAGGACTTGCGCCACTGGCTGGGTAAGCGTAAGTTTTTGTTACGTTCACAGAGTTTTATCGGTTGATGCGTTGAAATGAATACGGGATAGGCCGATACCAATCCCTCCGCGGGAGGATTCCGTCGTGAATTTTTCGGAAATCTCCTATTTATCGTGCGATCTGCGACGATGTATCTCTCTGAAGAGAGAGCTTCCCATTGTGAGAAATGCTAGTACCTAAATTAAGAGGATTGCCCCGCCGCAGATGGACTGAGCACTGGCGGGAAACCGGGACAGAAGCAGGGTTGGCGTCGCAGCTGCAAGGGCAGGACGCATCGCCGTCGGCGTGGCTTGTGGCAAATGCGGACACCCGCGCGAACCTGAAGGCGCGCAAGTCGGCACGCATCCTCGTGGTGGATGACGAGGCTCACGTTCGCTCGATGATCTCCGCTACGCTTGAGCGTCAGGGATACGAGGTCCTGGTGGCGTCGGGTGGACGCGAAGCCCTGGAAGCAATTGACCAGGACGGTTTTGAGCTAATCCTGACGGACATCGTGATGCAGGAAGGCAACGGACTGGCTCTTCTGGAGCGCATTCACGCACAGAATCCGAATCTGCCCGTCATCATGGTCACGGCCATTCACGACATCAGTGTGGCAATCGACTCAATGCGTCGCGGCGCGTACGACTATCTTCTGAAGCCTTTCGAACGCGAACACCTGGTGGCCACGGTACAGCGCGCGCTCGAGCATCGGCAGGCTTTGCAGGAGAGCCGCACCTACCAGCAGAATCTGGAACAAGTGGTAAGGGCACGAACCGAGATGCTGCGCCAGGCGATGGAAGACCTGGAGCACTCCTACGATGTGACGCTCGAGGCACTCGGCGATGCGCTCGACCTGAAGGATTCCGAGACGGAGGGCCACTCCAAGCGCGTTACGGCTTACACGATCGCGCTGGCCCGAGCGATGGGCATCTCGCCGGCCGAGATCAAAGTTATTGCACGCGGCGCCTTTCTCCACGACATTGGCAAGATGGCGATTCCCGACGACATTCTGCGCAAGCCAGGCAAGCTCAGCCCCGAGGAGCAGGAGGTCATGCGCGAACACTGCGCGCGCGGCTACCAGATGCTGCGCAAGATTCCTTTTCTCGCCGAAGCCGCCGAGATCGTCTTCACACACCAGGAACACTACGATGGGACGGGTTATCCGAGTTCGCTGAAGGGTTCGGCGATCCCTGTGGGCGCGCGCATATTTGCGGTGGCTGACACGCTCGATGCCATCACCAGCGACCGGCCGTATCGCCAGGCGCGCACCTTTGACGCCGCACGGGAAGAGATTATCCGCTGCTCGGGCACGCAGTT
Source organism: Occallatibacter sp. (assembly GCF_035317045.1). Classification (GTDB taxonomy): domain Bacteria; phylum Acidobacteriota; class Terriglobia; order Terriglobales; family Acidobacteriaceae; genus Telmatobacter. The sequence continues at coordinate 110,490 of NZ_DATHHT010000028.1, read as the reverse complement.
TGATCCTGCGGTGGTTGAGGTCTACCTCAAGATTCCGAATGAGCTCTGGCTCGAACTGCGCTCCGAGATCACCGGACAGAACCGGCAATTCTCGACGTTCGATATCTCGCACCCGCTAGGCACGCCAAGGGACTAAGCGCGAAAAAGGTTCTTCCCGGAAGAATCATGCGCCATCCGAGAGAGTTCCCGATTCAACCCTAGTGAATTACGTTGATCGCCGCGGCACCCAGTGCTAATTGCGAGAAAACCTGCGTCCAGTCGAGCACACCGCGCAGGGCTGACGGTCTGAAAGTCTTTTCTGGAACTACGATCGTATCTCCGGGGTCGAGACGCAATTTAGCGAATTCATCAACCCAGATAGACTTGCCCGCATCGCGGCTGATAACGTCGCCATTGGCGCGGATGATGAACGCATGTTTTCGGTCCGCTTCCCGATTCGGTCCGCCGGCCTGCAGCAGGTATGCGCCAACGCGTCGCCCCTGCACATACAAAAAGGAATTCTGGTTATACACCGCGCCAATGACGCTCACGACTGCCGGAACCGGCGGAATGACAAAGCGGTCGCCGTTCTCCATGGTCATTTCAGGAAGGCTGCCCGTGCCGGTGCTGTCGGGTTTGAGCGTCAAAACGATTCTGCCCGTGGCGCGGATCTGGCGAAGCGCGGAAAGCAGATCGCGCTCGCTGCTCTGCGCGGCTGTGCCACTGGCGATGTCCTGCGGAGTGGACGTGGAGGACGATGCCAGCGCGAGGTTCGACCGCTGGATGCGCATCTGCAGAGTCTGCACGTACTCATCGATACGGGCTTGCTGAATGGCGCGGACTGATTCGCGAGTGAACTCTGAACCGTAGAGATAGGCCTTGGGCGAAATGCCGCCGGCGCGTTCCACGAGTTCCTTCAGGGTTTCGTCCGGCCGCACACTGTATACGCCGGAGTGCACGAACTCGCCGTCCAGGGTAACGAGCTTTGTCTGTTCCGCGAGAGGTACATGAATGTCAGCCTCGGAGAAGATAGAGACAATGTCGCCACTCTTCAACTCGAGATCCTGTGTGGCGTCGTGTTTGAGGACAAGGCCACCGAGATCAAAGGGGATCAGCGTTGTTTTCAGTGTCTCTGGATCGATACGCTCTACCGTCGCATAGTCCCAATCGATGTCGGGAGCGAGAAGGCGGACGGTCGTGCGCTGCGCGGGCCGGGGCTGTTGCATTGAGGACTGCTGCGCTCCCAGCGAGGAACTCGACCCCCGCTGCTGAGCAGCCAGGTTCCGATCCTGCTGCGAATAACCCGACCGATCCTGTTGCGAATAACCCGACCGATCCTGCTGCGAATCCTGAATGTCATTCGGGGATCTTTGTTCGTCCTGCACAGGCGGCTTGAGTGACACGGCGTTGCCATCGAAGGGCTGTCTAAGATTCTGGAATCCAGGCGTCGGCTCAAACTCCGGAGCTGGCAAACCAAGCTGCGTCCGCTTCCACCAGTAGTCCCGTGTCACCAGCGAGTCCTTATCCGGTATGAGTTCACTGAGCCGCATTCCGGGATGCCATGCGAATCTTCCTGGGGTCGCGAGGTTACCGCGGAGGACAACGGTTTTGCCATAGCGCGGCACGATTGAAAAAATGCGCAGGATGTCGCCGTCGGCGAGTGGAGTCTCAAGTCCACTCTTGTCGTATGCAATCTCCATGGCCTGGCGTTCGTTGTGGTCCTCGATCCGTTCCACAGAAATGCGAGCCGCGGAAGCTACCGTCGAAACGCCCCCCGCATTATTGAGAGCCGCGGAGAGGGGCTCCCCAGGAAGCAGCTCGTAGATTGCCGGACTCTTGATGCTGCCCGTGATGGCAACCTGCGGGCCGACCGGCGGAATATAGATAACATCGCCCGACAGGAGCTTGGCATCGGTCGTGTTATAGCCGCGAACCAGCAGATCATACAGGTCAAAGTGAGTAACGATCTGGCTGCCTCGGCGTAGCTCAATATTGCGGAGAGAACCCTGCGAATTGGGTCCGCCGCCGGCAAAGAGCGCGTCCACCAGAGTGCTGAGCGAACTGACGGTATAGACGCCGGGAGTAAACGCCTCTCCGGCAAGGTATATCTGGATCGAGCGGATCTGGCCGAGATCGACCGTTAGGTCAAAGTTATGAAAGACGCGGCCAATCGCGGATCGCAGATGACCGTCGAGTTCAGCGAATGGAACGGAAGCAACATGAACCGGACCAACCTGGGGAAGATAGATATCTCCGGAACGATCCACGCGAACATTTGCCTGAAAGCTCAGCTGCCCCCAGACGCGAATGCGAAGCTCGTCTCCTGGGCCTATCACAAAATCAGGAGGCACCGGGGTCAAATCAACGGGAGCAAAGGTCGAAGGAACCCGTTGGAACAGGTTTGCCCCGTAGATGGGAAGGACCTGACCGGTAGTCGAGGCGACGAACTTCTGGAATTCCGTGAGGGGCGCCAGCTGACGCTGCTCCTGGGTTTGACCCCTTTGGAATTGTTGCCGGTTCAGTTGTTCCGTGTCGGAGTAGTTCCCGTTGGGTCGCGCAGGCTGATTGCCGAACCTATCGGTTTGGGGGAAACGCACTTGAGGATTCTGGTTTGGGACCGCGCCCGGCGTTTGCGAAGAACACTCGGGCGCACCGATCTGTGAAGGATCTGTGCAGTCAACTGAGCCGGGAACCTGCGCCCCCAGATTCGGGTTTTGCGTCGGGTCGGCATAGGGGCTCTGTGTCGGCTGCTGTTGCGCGTTCAGGCAGGCGGCAAGCGAGACAACCAGAAGAAAAACGATAAGGAATCTCGACATCTTGTGTCTCAAAAAGGGCCGGAAAATGGTCATTATCGCGCGGGAATCCCGGGTATTTCTTTCACCAGGATGTGAGGGAACCATAGTCATGAGTCTAACATGGCATTCAGTTACCAGCGGTAGCGGAGGAGGCAGGTTTGATGCCAGTTTCGTGGGTGCCTGCTATTCAAATCGCGCTCGAAAGCGTGCTGAGTCTTATTGTGGATTCCGTGGAACCCAGAGTGGCACATGCAGCGTGAAAGTTCACGCTTCCATAGCCACATCGCGAGCTCTTTCGGCGGGACGCGTCGAACTTCAATAGCGATTTCGAGAACAGCAGCAAACCCAAGGTTGTCAACAGTTTTTAGCATTGTGACGGTCCCGTTAATGAAATGGGATAAGTACGGATTATGCCGGCATAAGGTACTTTGCGAGTAAACAGCCGATCAAGCGCATTCCAGTATTTGAAATGTGATGGTTATCACGATTCTCGTTACCACGGGGACGAATATTCGCAAACTGGTAACTGATCTTTCCTTCAATGATGTTATTCTCTCGGTAGAATCACCCAGAGATTTTGGAAGTTGTTGTCCTTATGTCCGCAGTCATGGAAGCTGTGCAAGTCCGATCTTACGTGATTAACCCGGCCAAGGAACGCCCGTTCCGGGATTGCTGGAAACTGACGACATAGCCACGACTTCATTTGCGGCACGCTCAATTTGGCGTGTCCTGCGCATTGGATCGATTGCTTTCAACCTGCGGAGGGTTAATTGAGCACCAATGTAGTGATTGCCTCGAACGGTTCGAAGAACCTGTCCCCTGGCTCCATCGATCTGCAAGAGGGCAAAAAGACAACGCAGAAGGCGTTGTTTGCCGGAAAGCCGGAAGCTGCCGCTCGTTTGTCGTTGTGCCTTGTCGAAGACCGCGCAAGCCGTTGGTCTCAGTCAGGCTTGAAACGGATTTTCGATATCGGTTGTGTGCTCCTCGCGCTCCCCCTTCTGCTCCCGGTCTTTCTGATCCTTGGACTGGCAGTCCGACTTACGTCGAGGGGGCCGATTCTGTTCAAACAGAAGCGCACTGGAATGAACCGCCGCACCTTCACGATCTTGAAATTTCGGACCATGGAGCATCGCGCAAACGGCGCTCGTTGCAAGGTTACGACCTCGGGCAATCAGTCCTTCACGATGATCGGCCCTTTTCTTCGCCGTTGGAAGCTGGATGAGTTGCCTCAGCTCTTGAATGTGCTGATCGGGAATATGAGCTTGGTGGGCCCAAGGCCCAAGCTGCCGGAGCATCAGTTGGGCGAACTCAGATGCCGGCCGGGAATCACAGGCGCGGCCACCATTGCATTCGCTCGCGAAGAGCATATTCTCGTGCAGCTGCCCAACCATCGTCTGGACGGCTTCTATCACACGGTCATTCTTCCGGCCAAGTTTCGGCTCGATCGGGAGTATATGACGCGTGCAACGTTCACGTCTGACCTGAAACTTATTCTCGACACAATTATGCGCCGCTGGGATAGCGAAACGATCTGCAGCGTGCTGGAGATTGATCCAGCCGAAATGCACAGCAGCCGGCTGAAGACCAAGGCGCCCGCTCCCATCGTTTTGCCCTCCAGCGTTCTGAGCATTTCCGGGGATGAATCGCTCGCTTCAGGAGATTGATCTGCGGGCGGGAACCCCGCTTGCCCCCGCGGCCCGAGGCGAAATCCTGACCTGGGCGAACCGCCGGCCGGCAGGCCATCAAGAATAACTACCCCTTACTCGGCGACGCATGTTGTGCGCGGCAAGCACTACAAGGTCATCCCAGCCGCAGGCGAAGCGGGTGCGCGACTCCGGCGGTGTGAGTTTGAACGTGGCAGCGGATCTGCGCCGCAGCTCGCCGAACTTCGGTTGTCACGTGGCCGTGGAGTTGAAAATACCGTGTGCCTGAGTGCGACCCAATTACCCAGAAACTTCTCCGTTTTGAGCTTGGGAGTTCATGGCCTCCGTGGCTATGTGAGAGACAGAGGGGGACACAGCGCGGTGGTAGGATAGGGACGATTATGCATACGAATGGCAAAAGAGAAAAATTCCTTATTTTTGGCTCTCCACTAATTGAACAAGCTGAAATTGATGAAGTGGTTTCGGTCATGCAATCCGGCTGGTTAGGAACCGGCCCTCGCGTGGCGCAGTTTGAGCACGACTTTGCCGCATACAAAGGGGTGTCGAACGCAGTAGCACTCAATTCCTGCACGGCCGCGCTGCATCTGAGCATTCTTGCAGCGGGGATCAAGCCTGGCGATGAGGTTATTACAACTCCCATGACCTTCTGCGCCACGGCCAACGCAATCCTGCATGCGGGCGGAATTCCGGTTCTGGCAGACATCGATCCGGATACTCTCAATATCGATCCAGAGCAAGTGGAGCGCAAGATCACCGCGCGTACCCGGGCGATATTGCCTGTTCATTTTGCCGGTCGTCCTTGCGACATGGATCGACTCTGCGATATTGCGCGGCACCATAACCTGAAGCTTATCGAGGATTGCGCCCATGCCATCGAAACCGAGTATAAAGGGCGCAAATGTGGCACGTTCGGCGATTTTGGCTGCTTCAGTTTTTACGTAACAAAGAACATTGTGACGGGCGAAGGCGGGATGGTATTAGCACAGAAGGAGGAAGATGCCGCCCGCATCAAAATCCTCGGTTTGCATGGAATGACTAAAGATGCATGGAAGAGATTTGGCGATTCCGGTTATAAGCACTACCAGGTCGTGGAATGCGGTTTCAAGTACAACATGATGGATATGCAGGCGGCGATTGGAATCCACCAGTTGCAGCGAATCGACGCATATTGGCAACGGCGCCGAGAGATCTGGCAACGCTACAATGCGGCGTTCGAGAGCCTTCCAATTGGGTTACCAACTGATCCGGAAGCCGACACTCGCCATGCATTTCACCTCTATACTATCCTCGTCGATAAAGCGAAAACCGGAATAGATCGCGATGCCTTCCTTAGTGCCATGACTGCCCGAAATATTGGCGTTGGTGTCCACTACCTGAGCTTGACAGAACACCCTTTCTACCAGCACACTCTGGGATGGAAGCCAGAAGAATTTCCCCAAGCGACCCGCGTCGGAAGAGAAACGGTAAGCCTTCCCCTCTCCGCTAAGTTGACTGACGACGATGTTGAAGACGTTATTCGAGAGACGAGACGGGTACTCTATCGTTAAGCGCCTTCTTGCGCGAATTCGCCCCGCGTCAAGCCATAACCAGCACTTCGATGGAAAGAAGTATTGGGAAGCGCGTGCCAAAAAGCATGGAAGACATGGCGTCCTCAACCTGGCGTATCACGAAACTGAGTTCGATAAGGTTACCGACTCGCAAAAGAGGACTCTCCTCCCGCTTTTCTCGGAGCAACTGCTGGGATCGGAGCGGACGGTCCTTGACTTCGGGTGTGGACCCGGCCGTTTCACGGAGGATCTTGCGAATACCGTTCACGGCTCGGCGGTGGGAGTTGATATTTCCGAGAAACTTATTCAACTTGCACATCCAGCCTCCAATGTTACTTTTCGAGTCATACCTGTCGGCATCATCCCGGAGGATTTGATCGAGTTTGATGCAGTATGGGCTTGTTTGGTCCTCGGAGGAATAACGGAACCGGCGCTGACAACTACAACTAGACGTCTTGAAGAGGTGCTCAAGCCGGGGGGACTACTGTTTCTCGTCGAGAACACAGCGCAAAAACCTGATGGGCAGTATTGGTTCTTTCGAACATCAAGTTACTATCAGTCGCTGTTTCCTTCTATCGATCTGCAGCGAATCTCAACCTACACCGATGTCGGAGAAGAAATCTCGATTCTCGCGGGGAGAAAGAGATCACTTTAATAGCTGACTTCCCTTGCGAGCACATATCCCTCCAGGGTCTTGCTCATCTTGAACCCGCTCCAAGCAATCTTGATGTCATTGCGGTCGGGTAAACTTGGAGCACATGCCATGGTGGATACTTCGATAAGGGCTCGCATAAGGAACATGCTCCCAAAGTCTATGTTGGACACTTTCGTCTTGTTCAAACATAGCGGCAAGCGCCTGCCCGCACACAAACTCTACCTATCCTACGTAAAGGGAAAAAGAGGGATTGAGATAGGAGGGCCCAGTTCGCAATTTCGGACTACCCTACCTCTCTATCCCTATGTTTCCGATCTGGACGGGGTCAACGTTTTCCAGCACACCCTCTGGGAAGGACGAATCCTTGCGGGAAGGACTTATAACTATTTTTGCAATCGCAAGGGAATTCAATATATATCCGATACTACGGATTTATCCGCCCTACCACCGGCAAGCTATGACTTCCTGCTGTCCTCGAATTGCCTGGAGCATATCGCCAATCCCTTGAAGGCATTACTGGAATGGAAAAGAGTCGTGCGTATTGGTGGGGCTATCGTTCTTATCCTCCCCAACCCCAAAAGCAACTTTGATCACCGACGCCCTGTCACTGCTTTTGAGCATCTTCTGCAGGATCTTCAGAACAGTACAGCTGAGGACGACCTGACCCACCTTGACGAGATTTTTGCATTACACGATTTGTCCAGAGACCCACAGGCAGGAACCTTGGACGATTTCAGGGCGCGCAGCATTGATAACTATCAGAACCGGGCGCTCCATCATCATATTTTTAGTTTGGAGTTGATGGTGAGGATGCTGACTCATGTTGGATTGGGCGTAAAGGAAGCGGTCGAAAGCCCTAGAGATCTGTACGCGCTGGCTGTTCGCGATAACTAACACGTGATGCAGAACTCAAGAATGGATAGTCCCACGCTGGCGCGCCCGCCCTCACACTCTACGACGAATTTTTCGAGATTGACGATCCAGTTTCAGGCCACGCGAGCTGGCAGTCGGTATCGGACTTGTTCAGAGAAGGCTCGGTCAAACTGACAATATTATCGAAGCCCACGCCGCATTCACCCAAGATCTCGCGGTTGAAGGGATTATCGTGGCATCGATCAGATTGCCGCACCCCATGGCTTCCAGCAGCGAATGGTTAGGATTGTTATACTGAAGCGTTTCGATCAACCTCATCGGAGCAAAACAAAAATCAAGACATTCACCTAAAGTCGTGAAGAATATCATCTCTCGAAACAACCGGGATATTCCAATGGGGACCTTGCCACCGATTCTGTGCGAGTGCTTGGCGACCGGTTTGAGTCGGAGTAGCTTCACGATTGTTGACGGGCGGAGTCAACACTTCGGAGATCATCAGTGACCCAGTCGAGACCACTCAAAGTCCTGGTGTCCGCGCATGCGTTTAGCCCGCTCAAGGGCTCCGAATCTGCGGTTGGGTGGAACTATGTGCGTGCAATCGCGTCGCGGCACAAAGTGTGGCTGATTACAGAAGGTCCGGAACGAGAAGGAAAAGCTGTCAGAGAGGCCACGGAGGAATATTTCCGTGAACATCCCGACGTGATGCGAAATGTGAGTTTTCACTACGTCCCGTGGAAATGCAGGCCATTAGAATTCCTTTTCGATCCGATTCGAGGCTACGCGATATACAGGAATTGGCAGCGAAGAGCATACCGTCTCGCTCGGACCTTGGACGAGCAAATCGATTTTGATCTGGTTCACCAACTTAACTGCATCGGATTCCGTGAACCAGGATACCTTTGGAAGCTTGGTAAGCCCTTTGTGTGGGGGCCCGTTGGCGGACTAACGTTCTTTCCTCTGCGCCTTTTGAATGCCGTGCCATTTAGGGCGCGCCCTTTCTTTATTCTGAAGAATCTTTCGGTAGCATGGTCCATGTATTTGGCTAGACGACCGAGACTTGCGGCCTCCAGAGCTCGGGCCATATTTGCGGCGACGACGAGCGTGGCGAGTAGAATCCATATGTTATGTGGCAGAGAGGTTGCGGTCTCATGCGAAGTGAGTACGCCGGAACTGGAAGATGCGGCACCGGCTCACAGAATCAGCGGGGAGCCATTACAGATCGTATGGAGCGGGAATTGTGAGCCCGGAAAGGCGCTAAACCTTGTACTGCTTGCGCTTGGCCAACTCGAAGGTTCGGATCTTGATTGGCGACTGATCGCCGTGGGCGATGGTCCCCTTCAAGGCGAATGGAAGGCACTTGCTCACAGGCTGGGAATTAGCGAACGCTGCAGCTTTCTCGGAAGGCTTCCGCGTTCAGAGGTGCTTTCTGTCATGAGATCAGGCCATTGTTTTGTACAGCCGAGTCTATATGACGCAACGTCGACTGTGATTGTCGAAGCATTGGCACACGGACTACCCGTCATTTGCCTTGACCATATGGGATTCAGAGATGCCGTCAATGACGATTGCGCAATCAAAATCGCCCCTAACAGGATTGATCAGGTTACCCGCGATTTTGCCCGTGCGATCGAATCAATAGGGCTAGATGAGAACCGTCGGTACAAGATGGCTATGGCCTCTCAGAAGGCATCGAAGCGTCTCACGTGGAATCAAAAAGAAGAGTTCGTCAACGAATTGTACAGCCGGATTTTTCCTGAAATGCACCTCAGCACTTGCCAATTCGTTCAACGCGTGGACGAGTTGACGGATTCGCGATAACCCAGGATTAGTAAATATCGATTAACGAAGGAGCTTTTTGGTCTATGGTTGCTGATGTCGGTTCTCGCCGGATTCTGCGGACGGTCGTTCTAGCATCGTCGCGTACCTGTCAATAATGTCCTTCCATTGATAGTAGGTGTGCGCGCGCGATTTGGCTGCCTCTCGGAGTCGATTAATATCATCCTCTTCGTGCTCGGCGTGGTCGATGGCTTGGGCGAGTTCCAGGGGATCCCTAAAATAGAATCCGCATTGTCCCAACGTTTCGCGGTTAAATGGATTGTCGTGTGCAAAGACCAGGTTGGCACAGCCCATCGCCTCGAGCAGCGAGGGATTCGTTCCCCCCACTGAATGTCCGTGCAGATAAGCAAAGCAGTAGTATCTCAGGCAGGTCAGTTTTGCAGAATCATACACAGCGCCAATCAAACGGATTCGCGGGTCCTGCATAGAGCGCAGTTGTTCAACGTACCGGGTCTGTAAGAGATGATTGCCCAAAACTATTAATTGCCTCTTACTATGCGAACGCTGAAATGCTTCGAGAATCTCCCGCACATGGTTCTCAGGCTCAAGCCGGCAAACGAGCAAATAATAGCTGTTTGGTTCAAGGTCCCACTCCAACAGCGGCTTCACGGGAGGAGGCATTTCGATGACCTCGCAGCCATACGGAATCACGCTGCACGCTTTGAGTTCCCCATGACGGCTTGAAATGCTTGCCGCGATTGCCTCGGCATCTGCGATGATGCGATTGGCCACTCGCACAGAGGCCCACTCCATCATTCGGAAATAGGTACGCGCCATCCATCCCCATTTGGTGCGTGCCCATTCAAGTCCATCGGGATTGATCCATACTTCTGTGTTCCAAATTCGCGGAATCAAACATAAAGGTGCTGCTCCGTAGCCAAGCATATAAGCGACGTCATATCCGTTGCGAGCCTCCCATAGGCACCGCGCATCATAGAGGATCGTCTGCAGTGAGCCGATCGCAGGAGCCACCACATATCGAAGATTCACGCCGTGAAGAGTAGCAGGTGCTGAAGTGTCGCCCGATTCGCAAAACACGGTCACGTCAAACCCGCGTTCCACCAGTCCAATCGATAGCTTTTCAGCGAAAGTTTCAAATCCGCCATAGCGAGCCGGGATACCGCGCGTTCCGAGAATCGCGATCTTCATCTTGTTGCTCACGTGGTCGCCGCTCATTTTGGTTGGCGGCCCATCAAGTTCGGAAAACTGCTCCAACAGAACCCTCTTCGGTGCACATACGGAAATTGGCGTCTTACGAATTCAAAGGCTCTGTACCTCTTCTAAATTTAGAAACCAGGTGAAGGTCCTAATTTGTCATTCACGCCATCCCATATTGCCTTCATCAAGAGACGGGCAACTCGAAGACGATTCTTCGATAGCAGCGAATACAGAACGAAGTGGTACGGGATCATCGGAACAATGTAGACTCTCCAGTTCCATCCCATGGTTGGGAGTTTCGATAAATATACTTCGTTGCGAAGCCGGTAGTAATAGCGGATCTCCGAGTACAGGTATACATCTTTCCCCAGTATCCTCTTGGATCCATCCCCAAGGCTGTGGATCAGCGTAGCGTTGGGAACACAATAGCTCCGGTATCCGGCAGTATGTGCACGCAATGCCCATTCGGTATCGACATGATCGATCAGAAGGTCACTTCGCATCATGCCGAGTTCTCGGAAAACAGCCGTCCTGATGAGGGCACCAGACGCAATAAAGAAATCCGTTTGAACTGGAGTGCTCGAATCCACATCACGATACAGCTTTCGTGCGCCAAGCCATCCATATCTATAGGCACATGGGCGCCGGCCCGTTCTTCCATCCAGAATCTGCGGCACGACTGCGGCTATTTTTGGGTTTGCTTTCCGAAGAGTCTGCTCCGCAGCCAATACCTTGTTCACCATGTCAGGAGACAAGGCGCTATCCTGATCAAGCAACAGCACGTGAGAATAACCACCGCTTAAACACATCTCAATTCCGATGTTCTGAGCTTCGGCAAGGCCCCGATTCTTCCCCAAGGGAACATAGGTGACAGAGAAAGCTTTCTGCCCGGGCCCGAAAGGCCATAGCCCCTCTGATCCCGGTGTGTTATCGATGGCATAGAGGACATCTACCTGGTCAGCGAGGCTCCCCAACAACCTGCGAATGATCGCCTCGTGGGGATAGTACAAGACCACGACCGCCGCGATCGTAATGCCCTGCCTCCGACTCGTATCGGTCTGTTCTACCATCTCTGCTACTCGCATCTCCGCCACCCGGATACGGTCATATTTGAATGATCGAATACGGAGAAAGATATTGTAGGGATTTGACGTACAGAGCCAAGCCGAGTGCGATCATCAAGAACGTATAGAGATAAGTGCGCGCCCCTTCAATCCTGTCCAGATCATAGACCCACAATACTATCCAAAAGAGGTCGAATAAATACAGCAGCCGGGTGGCGAGGCCAGTATTCCAACTGAGCATAAAGAAACAGGCCATGGCGAAGCTGCTCAGTAGCGCCGCCACACGAATCTGCAGAGACAGCTTTTTCCATGAATAGACCGCGATTGCAATTGGTATCAGATGTAGCAAGGCATACCAGGAGATGGCCTTCAGGTCATTTTGCTCTTCGCCCCCATTCAGGTACTCCGAGAGCCGATAGAGATTCGAGAGAAGAGCAAGAAGAGGGGATAGCTCAATATATGCGACGATAGCCGCGCCGACCAGGAACACAATGTACAGGCGAGAGCGAAACTGTATCCCGGCCAAGAGAAATATGCAGACCGGCAGGGCCAATATCGCAGAGAAATGAAAGAAAATTGCTACCAGCAGAAGAACTGCAGAGAGTCGCCATCGCTTCCGGCAGGCTGCGAGGATGCTCAACGTCATGAGAGGGATGGCCACAGCTGACCGAAGTTCGGTCATTTCTGCAACTGCATAATACTGGCAGAACAGGAGATAGAAGGCCAACGTACTCCAGCGTTCCGCGACGCCGAAGACCGCTACCGCCATCAGCGCGCCAACTGCCAGCAGATCATACGTCAGAACGACCGCTCGAAAGCCGAGGCCAAGATGAAAAAGAGAATACGAGATGACGCCAAAGGAGGGGTCGCGCAGCCATTCCGCAGCAGTGGCCTGGTTGGTGGCGATGGCCTGAAACCACTCGAAATACGTTTGCAGGTCGCGATCCACAGATAACGACCGGCTCCCTGCAAATACAGAAAGTACGATCCATAGAAATACAAAGTAAAGCTTCTGAAGTCCGCGCCGAGTTGCTGTGTCGCCCATCCAGGCAATGGGTACTCCGCAGAGCACGACAAAGTACAGATCGAGGTAGGGGGTCATCTTACATTAAGTTCCTCATCGACCCAGCTGTACCCTGATAGAAGGCGCGCAGCATTAAGAAGAAGCGTTTCATCTTGCCGGGCGCGAGAAGGAGACGAGAAATGATGTACTTGGGAAGAGCTACCAGGTTTGCCAGGCGCCAATCCCGGCTCATCCGGTTTCCTCTAAGCAGGTAGATAGTATTGCGGACGATGTAATAGTCCCTTGTTGCGCTGTGCAGATAAAACGTCTTCCCCATCAAGGTTTTCGCATGATCTCCAATGCTGTGTGTCATGATGACCTGCGGGACGATGTAACAGCACAGGCCCAGAGCGCTGGCGCGGTACGCCCATTCGGTATCCACAAAATCGATGAAGAGCAGATCGAGCATGGGCCCGACCTGGCGCAGGATACTCGTTTTGATCAAAGCCCCCGATGAAATGACTGAATCTGTTTCGACGGGATTCTCTTCCGTGCTGGCGATGGGAATCCGATGCACCTTAAATCCTTTGCAGAAGACCCGCGTAACGCGCTTACCGCTCTTTTCGTCGACATAAAGCGGCGCAACGGCAGCCACCCGCCGCCCCTGATCGAGAAGACATTGCTCGGCATGGAGTAAGTTTTTGACCCCGCCCGCAGGCAGCATGCTGTCCTGATCAAACATCATGATGTGTGTGTAGTCTGCCTTGAGGACCACTTCGATGCCCACGTTGAAAGCAGACGCAACGCCCAGGTTTCTGCCCTGGGGGAGATAGCGCAAATCCCTGCATGACGGCAGTGCTGAGCGCGGATCTTGTGCCTGAGACCCCGGGGTGTTATCGATCAACAGGATCACGTCTACCTGATCGGCAATACTGCTCACCAGGCGGTACAAGAGGCGTTCCTGCGGAAAATAAGTAACGACGACCGCCGCAACTCTCGCGTGCGGAGGGGCCAGGCATGAGGAAACCGCCATGGTGGGCATTGCGATTTCGGGAGCCTGATGTTCCTTCATAGCGGCAGACGGGCTAAGCGGTGCGTCGTTTCGATGGAATTGCTGCACGCAGGCGATCGATCTTGGACGCAAAACGCGGATCGAGCTTCCAGCGCTGCCAACTGTACTGCCCATACACGAAGAAGAGGGCAGACCAAAATCCGAAAAACGTCATCACGACAACCATAAGGCCCCGCTTTGGCGAGGAGCGCAGATCCGGCGGCAGAGCAGGATCGACCACCTGGACGAGCGGTCCTTCCTTGGCTTCATCCAGCTTGGCGAGCTCATACTGACGGTCAATGATCATGTAGACCTCTTCGCCAAATTTGACATTACGCAACTTGCGAACATACTCGAGGTTGTCTTTGCTTACTGCGCCTTTGGGAATAATCAGCGAATCAGGATCAGCCGCCGTCCCCCCCAGCTTCTCCAGCTGCGCTTGCAAACTTGCCAATTCTTCTTTCGCTTGGATCAACTGTGCATTTTGACCCGTCGCAAAAGTTTCCATTGACTGTATCTCTACTTCTTTCGCGGAGACTTGGGCCTGGAGCGCAGCCGCTGATTCGATCAGGGCTCTGGACTGGCTGTTGATTTCAATCAGACCCGATTTTTGCTGCATCTCCTTCAGCGCTTCCTCAGCGGCAGTCATCTTCTCCTGGGCCTGTCCAAGTTGCTGTTCGAAAAAAAGGCGGCGTCGCGCCGCCGCGGTGATGGCTAGATGTTCCGACAGGTTGCGGAACTGCTCGACAAAGCCATTGGCGAGTTCGGCAGAACGGTGCGGATCCGCATCTTCGACCGAGATACGGATGAGACCGTCCTTCGCACCACTGTCGATTGTCGTTCGGCCATCAAGCACCTTGCGCGCGGAAGAAACGTATTTTTGATGGAACTCCTGCATGAGGCCATAGCGTTGCACCATCGCATCTTCCACAGTCTGCCCCCTCAACAGCGAAACGTACATGTCATTGGGATTCTTGAGCCCAAGACTGCTGCCGGCCATACTGGCCAGGCTGCCAATTGCACCGCCCATCTGTGCGGCCATCATGGTTTCCAGGGAAGAGTTCTGATCCGGAGGAAGCAGGGTCACTGTAGCGGTGTAGCTCTTCGGCCACACAAGCGAGAGAACTACTGCAACAACAGCAAATCCTGCTGTTATACAGAAAATGGCCAGCTTTCGCTCAAAGAACAAAATGAGCAGATCGAGGACGGATATGCGGTCTTCCTGATGCCCCGTATCGCAATCACTGGAAAGACCTGGCGATGTTACAGCCGTTGTATTGCCTTCTCCGATTATCAAATCTCGTCAGCTCCTCCGTGGTGAGGATGGACCATTCTATGGTTGGAAGTTGATGGCTGCTGGCTAGAGGATACTAGGTAGCAGCCTCACAGGCGCCGCTCAGGACGGCGGAGGCCAACCGTCGCCGCACCATCTTGTAATTCTATCAGTACGTTGCACCCATGCAGCCAATGCATTTCGGAACACGATGTTTCGATCACATTTGACTGTTGGCAACAGTGCATCAATGCTGTCCTCATGTCCAGGCGATTCAGCATGAAGCACTTTTCACGCCCTCAGATCCTCGATCGGGGGGCATATCGCTACATTTACCGCCTTTCGTGCGTGCGAACAGAGCCAGACACAGAATGCAGCAAGTCGAAATCTCCAACTTCCGACGGCCGAGCTGCAGGGCGGTTTAAGCACATAGAATAAACATCAGTGCAAAACGCGGTTGAGATGACGAACCTTACGGTTGGGCAATCTGTGACATGCTGGCTGCCTCAGACCGAGAATTGGCTCTACGATCAAGTCAGCCTGCTGCCCGATGAGATTGTCAGCCATGTTTTTTGTGAAATCGTCTCCAACCTGGATCAATTCCCGCTGCCCGAGGGGCATTTGCACAGCTTCGAACAAGTTCGCGGACTGCGCCGATCCTGGGACGACGTGTTACGTAAAATGCGATTACGACGCTATCACGGTTATGCAGAATCCATATGCAGAATGACGGGAGTGGAGGTATTGCACTCCCACTTTGGCAACACTGGCTGGGTTGATCGGAAATTGGCTAGGAAGCTGGGAGTGCGTCACGTCACCACGTTTTACGGACTGGATGTCAATCACCTGCCCACCGTAGATCCTAGCTGGAAGACGCGCTATCTAGACCTGTTCGCAAGCGTAGATCGGATTCTCTGCGAGGGACCGCACATGGCTGGCTGCATTACGGCTCTGGGTTGCCCTGAAGAAAAAGTGCAGGTGCATCACCTGGGCGTACGCGTGCAAGAGATTGCTTATCGGCCACGCCTTTGGAAACGGGCAGAACCGCTGTCGGTTCTGATCGCGTCGACCTTCCGCGAAAAGAAGGGTATCCCCGATGCCATCGACGCACTTGGTGTGTTAAACCGCGAAATAGCCGTGGATCTGACCCTGGTCGGCGACGCTACGCACGAAGAAAACAGTCAGAATGAAAAGAGGTGGATCTTTGAGGCACTCGATCGGAACGGGTTGCGTTCCCGGACCCGTCTGCCTGGCTATCTCAGCTATGCGGAGCTGATGCGGGAAGCATATAGCCATCACGTTTTTATGGCTTCCAGTGTAACTGCAGATGATGGCGATACCGAGGGCGGCGCTCCTGTCAGCATCCTCCATATGGCTGCAAGCGGTATGCCGATTGTCGCTACGCGCCACTGCGATATCCCAAATCTTCTCCCTGAAGATACCCGTCTTGCTGCGGAGCACGATGTAGAGGGTCTGGTCAGCGAGTTGCGCAGGCTGGTGAACAGCGCCGGCTACTGGGAAGCTGAGTTGGCAAAAGCCAGACAGCATATAGAAGAAAACTTCAACGCACGCATACAGGGACAGAGACTGGCGCAGATTTATGCGCAGGTCGTATCGAACCGGACAGGATCTCCGACGCGTGCTGCATCGTCGATCGCGCAGGTAAAGAAATGACCTCTCGTCCCAACCTGCCCGAGATCCCGATGAGCCCTCCGGCTCCCCCGCTTTCCGAGATACCCGTTTCATCCAATCTGGGAATTTCTGCCAGCTCGGGAATCAAGTGGAACTTTGTCTCCCAAGGCGGACAGCAGGTCGCCCAGTTGCTGACGATGGTGGTACTGGCTCGTCTGCTGCCTCCCAGCGACTTCGGGCTCCTGGGAATGGCTGCCGTTATTCTCGGCTTCATCACTATCTTCAAAGACCTGGGAACTGCCGCAGCCGTGATACGCAGTCGTGCTTTTGACCCGGAGCTGCTCCCCACCGTTTTCTGGGCCAATGTTGCCATGGGCATGCTTGGTACATTGCTCCTGGTGTTCACTGCCCCCGCAGTTGCAGCTTTTTATCGCGAGCCCACCCTCACGGGCATCATGCGCGCTCTGGCTCTTGGCTTTTTCATTTCCGGCTTAAGCAATCTTCACAAGGCGCTTCTGGAGCGGAAGCTCGCGTTTCGCATACTGGCGGGCGTGGAATTGACGAGCGTGCTCGCGGGGGCAGTTGCCGGCATTAGCACTGCTAAGTCCGGCTTCGGAGTTTGGGCTCTGGTCGCCCAGCTATTGACCAGCACGACTTTCATGACGGTGCTGCTGTGGATTTTTGAGGAATTCAAGCCCAGCATGACCTTTTCGTGGCGCGCGCTCTCTGGTCTTACCAGCTTCAGCCTGAATCTTACCGGCTTTAATGTATTCAATTACGTCATACGTAACGCGGACAATCTGCTGATCGGACGATTCCTGGGTCCCTTTCCTCTCGGCATTTACGCTTTGGCCTATCGCATCATGCTCTATCCACTGCAGAGTGTCACCACCGTAATTAGCCGGGTAATGTATCCCGTTTACTCATGCATGCAGGACGACGACGCTCGATTCCGGGCTGCGTTCGCGCGCACCGGAGGCCTGATTGCACTGGTTACGTTTCCGCTGATGACGGGCGTCTGTGTCTTAGCGGAGCCCTTCATCCTTGTTGTCTTCGGCCCCCACTGGGCGGGCGTTATTCCCTTGATCCGTATCCTGGCGCCTATAGGCATGGTGGAGTCCGTGGCAGCCACCTGCGGCGCCATTCTCCAAACCAAGGGACGCACCGACGTCATGTTTAAGTGGGGCGTGTTTAGCGGCGTGATTGTTCTTTTTGCTTTCGTTGTAGGTCTGCGCTGGGGACTTTTGGGAGTGACCACGGCGTATGCCATCGCCTCAATCCTGCTGACCCTTCCCTTCCTGCTCATTTCTCTTCGCCTTCTCAAGATGCGACTGCGGGAACTGTTTAGGCCTTTGGCAGGTCCGCTCTTTGCCAGTCTGGTCATGGCAGCGGTGGTTCTATTGCTCGACAAAGTCCTTCATCTTAATTCGCGCGCTCTTCTGTTGGGCTTTCTGGTGCTCACGGGAGTTCTACTTTACACGGCGGTCAGTTGGCTATTCAACCGCCGCCAACTGCTTGATGCCCTGCATCTGGCCATGCGCAAGGCATGAGTGCCTAAACCAACCGTCATTTGGAGAGTTTCGACCGAGTTATGACGCAGCCTGATGCCCAAATCGCTGACTCTCCACAGAGTAACTCCGTGGTTCAATGTACGCATCGCGGCCTATTTGTCGTCTTCCACGAAATTGCGCCAACGATCTTTGAATCACAGATCGTGGTTCACGTTCATGACATGCGCGCGATTGGCGTAGAGATGGAAGTCTGGGTATTTGCCCTAACGCAGAAAGACTATGAGCTCTCCTGTGAACGTGCACCAATTCTTGCTGCTCGGCATGGGGTGGGGATCCGCGTCTTTCGTGCTTCCCGCTTTGGCCTGATTTTGTCCGACGCTGCCAACACCTGGCGTTTATGGCGAGCATTGCGCAAGGCTTCATTTCCTCCTGGCTTCATCCACGCGCGCACGGATTACTCAGCCTTTATCTGCGGTTTGGTACGCCCGTTTTTCGGATTTGAGCTGATTTGGGATTGTCGCGGGGATACCGTCGCTGAGCATCGTCTCTCCCTTAGCAATCCCAGTCTGCTCAGACGTGTTCTTGTAACCCTCCGGTGCATGGTCATGCGGGTACAGCGAACAGCGGTACGAAAACTCTGCACGAGGGCTATCTTTGTCAGTGATGCTTTGCGTTCAGTCAGCGTTGGCGCATCCTCCGGGATGCCATTCGAGATCATTCCCTGTGTGGCGTCGTCCCGGCTTTTCCATTTTTCGTCGGAGTTGCGCAATTCCGTCCGCAACAAACTCGAAATTGCGCCCGGAAGCAAGGTATTGATCTATTCAGGTTCGATTTCGTTCTTCCAGTGTTTTGACGAGTCGGTTGCACTTTTTCGAAGAGTCCTGGCGAGCGATCCTGGCGCGGTCTTTCTTATCGTTACGCCGAACAGCGAGGCGGCTCATCATGCTCTGGATGGGATCCCCAAACAAAACCTGCGCGTGCTTTCCGCAACCATTGCGGATGTAAATGGATTTTTGAATGCCGCCGATTTCGGTATTCTACTTCGCCGCAGAGATGCCATCAACCGTGTTGCCTCGCCGGTCAAGTTCGCCGAATACTGTCTCGCAGGTCTGCCCGTTATCATGACTGATGCGGTCGAGCAATCTGTACAAATCGGTCGCGAACTGGGCAATGCTCTAGTGACTGAACTTGGATCTCTGCCAGAATTCCTAGCGCCCTTGTCCGCTGGAGATCGAGAAGACCTTTGCCGGAGAGCGGCGCTCAGACTCGGCCGCGAAGCAGCTGAAGAATCTTACCGTAGAACCTATGGCGTTTCGAGTCAGAAGGAGAGCTAATTGATCAAGGTTGACCTTATCGCTGGGGCGCGCCCAAATTTTATGAAGGTCGCGGCGCTTTGTGCTGTAGCATCCGAGTTCCCCGAGCTCCTGCTCCGCCTTGTGCACACGGGCCAACACTACGATGAGGCCATGTCTGAGGTTTTTTTCAAGGAACTTGGACTGCCGACGCCTATTACTCACCTCGGCAGCGGTTCCGGCACCCATGCTGCCCAAACGGCGCTGGTGATGGAACGATACGGCACCTGGATTGAGAGCAACCGCCCTGACATGTGCATGGTCGTGGGAGACGTAAATTCGACCGTGGCATGCGCACTGGTGGCAGCCAAGGAACATATACCGGTAGCGCACGTCGAAGCTGGTTTGCGTTCATTTGATCGCACTATGCCGGAGGAAATCAATCGCATCGTCACCGACGCAATCGCAGATTTGCTCTTTGTTACCGAGGAATCCGGCGTCGAGAATCTTCTGCGCGAGGGACGCCAGAGAGAAGCGATTCATTTGGTGGGCAATGTGATGATCGATACGCTCTTCCGCATGCTGCCGCGCGCCCTTGAATTGCGATCCTGGTCGACTTTCGGCCTGCTGCCGGGAGCTTACGCCTTTGTTACCCTGCACCGGCCTTCGAACGTCGACGACCCGCAAGCGCTGGCGGAGATCTGCGACCAGCTCAAGTGGCTGGCGGAGCGTCTGCCCGTAGTATTTGCCGTCCATCCGCGAACGCGTGCAAGACTGGAAGACCTCCCCGGAGAGGCTTCTTTCCCCGCATCGGTTCGGCTCGTCGATCCTCTCGGATACCTCGATTCTCTTTGCCTGCTGGCCCATGCCCGCTGCGTGGTCACGGATAGCGGAGGTCTACAGGAAGAAACGTCGGCCCTGGGCGTTCCCTGTTTTACTTTGCGCGATAATACAGAGCGGCCAATCACACTAACACGCGGCACAAACACACTCATCGCTGGTGACTGGAAGAAGTTTCGCGCTGGTGTGTTGCAACTGATCGCTGGCGGCGAGAGACGTGAGCGGAAACCGATTCCATTCTGGGACGGCCACGCCGCTCAGCGAATCTTAGCGCAATGCAGGACCACGTGGAGTCGCGGAGAGGCGATGAAGCTATAGCGTAAGAATTCTCGTATAGTTGTCTTCACCGAGACGTACCGGGCTTCCACGCCATGCAATTTGCGCTGCAACTCAGGCGCTCCCATTTGGTTACTCTAAAAATCACCTTCATAATCAGCCTGCCTATAGCGTTTTTCCCCATGATATCCAACGGGGTGTCAAGCTGACTTATGTCTGTAAATCCTCTCGACGCGAGAAGACTCTTAAGAGAACTAGGGGAGTATAAGCAGATGTGTGAAGGGTCGGCATCGCGTTCATGCTTGTTGAATTTGCTCGGGGACATCACAATAAACAATCCGCCTGGCCGCAGCACCCGGTAACATTCAGATACACAGGCTTCGGCGACGGCAGGCTCAAGATGTTCTATAACCTGGTTCAGGTAAATTGTCTGAAATGTGCAATCGCCCAAAGGGAATGGGTCACTGAGAAAATGCTGCTTTAGATTCAAAGATGGACAGCGGCCCCGCGCAATGGCAATCGCTTCAGCAGATCCTTCGAGCCCAAGACATTCCAGATTCCATCGATGTGCCGCTTCGAGAAGTTGGGCGACACCTGCGCCGACGTCCAAGATAGGGCCGGGCTCAGAGTGCTGGATGGCAAATGCCAAGAGTCCCCGGTACCATCGCCAATCCCTTGAAGAATAATACTCGTCGTAATAACCGGATGGCGCTAGACCGCGATTAGTCATCCCCACCGTGTCCAAAAAACCTATGTCGTGAACCAGGATTCTCATTGCTGTTCCTGGATACCTAAATGATACACGCGCATTTCGCCTTCCCGGTAATACTCAGGAATTGGTGCTGTTTCCGCCTGCAATCTTGCGAGATGCAGAACAGTCGCGCAAGATAGTCACAGCGTTTCATGCCGTCGGAAGAGTTGGCATTGCGGTGTGATTTTGCTTGGCTCTTTGGCGTTCATCCGGGAGTGCTGACTCAGGAGTTGACGGCTGCCAGGCATCTCGACCAAGCCGGAAGCGGAAGATTTGCCGGAACGTGCACAATGAATGGCACCCGTTTCTGTAGTTTTCGTCTCGCTTCGCCCTTTGCAGGAACCCCAATCTGTATCGCCACAGTTCAAAGCGACCAAGCCATTCCGGCAGGATGCAAGGTCGACGGGGCGACGACCACCATTACCGCTGGATCGAGTAATACGAACACCTGGGGTGCGGTGGTAATCGGCAATCCCAACTAGGAGCGACGCCTCAGAATTATCAGTCCGCTCGAACCATGCGCTGGTGGACTGTCGGAAGTGACTGATCCGGCATTGATGGAAGATCGACATCTATAGCGGTCACATGTACGGGACAGCCTCGTTTAAGTGCAAAAGGTATATGATTTTAAGGGGATGTCAACATTTGGTCGTTTCTACGACCCGTCCGGCAGGGTTGTCTCTTCCTCTAGCTCCAGGCAGTTTCTGAAAACTCAACATGAGTGACTCCAAGCGGCCCGATAACAAGCCTTTCCCCAGAAAGCCCGGCCCTCCGGGCATCGGAACTCCGTTTGCCGGTGAGAGTTCCTCCGGAAACATCCCAAATCTCTCGGAGAAGCGACCACAATTCGATCCCAACGCTACGATCATCGACACTTCCTCCCGATTTGATCCCACCGCGAAGCCGGTGGACGCCGACGCCACCATTCTTGATTTCCAAGCCAAGGTGGTAGATCCCAACGACACCATTCCGCCGGGAACTTTGGTTCGACCTTCCCCTCCCCCGCGAGCGCCCACTCCTCCCGGCACGATTGCCAATCCTCAAGCCAGTGCTGCCGAATCCAGGATTGGCGAACTGCTGGGCGGACGCTACGAACTTCTACAACTGCTCGGGGAAGGCGGCATGGGCGCCGTCTACAAAGCTCGCGACCTTGAACTGGAGCGGGAGGTCGCGCTCAAAGTAATCCGGCCGGAGATGGCGGATCATCCCGAGATTCTGCAGCGCTTCAAACAAGAGCTGATCCTTGCGCGCCAGGTCACGGACCGGAATGTCATCCGTATTTTCGATATCGGAGAAGCGGGAAAGACAAAGTTCATCACGATGGAGTATCTGGAGGGTGAAAACCTCAATCAGATCCTCAGTCAACGGGGCAAGCTGGACATCGCGGAAGCGGTCGGCATCATGGAACAGGTGGCCTGCGGGTTGGCCGCCGCTCACCGGGAAGGAATCATCCATCGAGATCTGAAGCCGGGCAATATCATGCGCGACAAAAGCGGCCGCGTGGTGGTCATGGACTTCGGGTTGGCGCGGACATTCTCTGGCGATGGAATGACGCGGGCCGGCGCAATGTTGGGAACGATCGAATATATGTCTCCCGAACAGGCGCAGGGCATCGATGTGAAGGCCAGCTCGGATATCTTCACCTTCGGCCTGATTCTGTATGAGTTGCTTGCCGGAGTCACGCCATTCTATGCCGAAAGCGCGATCGCAAGCTTACTGAAGCGCACGCAACAACGCGCCGTTCCGTTGGCGGATATCGACAAGCACATCCCTGGAAAGCTGAGCAACATCGTCAGCAAGTGTCTCGAGAAGGACCCTGCAAACCGCTACCAAAATGCTGAAGCCCTGGATGCGGATCTCCGCGCCTGGCAAGGCAGAGGCGAAGGAAAGAAGGTCTCCGCATCTTCGGCGCAGTTGCGCTTGAACCGCATTCGAGAGCTTCCCTGGCCTCGCCTCGCGATCGCGGGCGGTCTAATTGTGGCGATCGCTGCCGGAATTGCCTGGTACGTTATCGGGAGGCACCAGTCCGCAACAACAGTGGCACATTCCCCGGTTTCGGTGCTGGTTGGCGACTTTGCGAACCATACCGGCGATCCGGTATTGGATAACACGCTGGAGCAGATGCTGGGTGTGGCCCTGGAAGGCGCGAGCTTTATCAACGCCTACAGTCGCGGAGATGCGCGTAAGCTGGCGAGCAAACTTCCCAATCCCTCAGACAAGCTCGACGAGCAATCGGCGCGGCTTGTGGCCGTGAACCAAGGCGTCAACACGGTCATTACCGGCGACATCAGCTTGCGAGGCGACCAATATGATATTTCGGCGATCGCACTGGATGCCGTAAGCGGCAAGGTGCTCGGTAAAGCGGATGTCACCGTTGCCAACAAGCAGGAGATCCTGAGCGACCTTCCCAAGCTGGCTGCGCCACTTCGCCAGGCTCTCGGCGACACTACGCCCGCCTCGGTTCAGTTCGGTGAAGTCAGCGGAGGGTTTACGGCCGCATCGCTGGAGGCCGTTCACCAGGATGCTCTCGGTGTGGATGAACAGTTCGCGGGTAAGTTCCAGGAGGCATTCGATTCGTTCCAGAAGGCCGCGGAGTTGGATCCAAAGTTTGCGCGGGCGTACACGGGGATGGCAGCCATGGCCCAGAATCTGGGGAGGCCCGGGGACGCAGTGAAGTACATGAAGATGGCGATGGAACACGTGGACCGCATGACCGAGCGGGAACGCTATCGCAACCGCGGACTGTACTACCTCACCACGGGCGACTGGCAAAAATGTGTTCAAGAATATTCTCAGTTGGTCACGCGCTATCCCGCCGATCGCGTCGGTCAGAACAACCTTGCCAGTTGCTATGTGCAGTTGCGCAACGCGCCGAAGGCGCTTGAAGCGGCGCAACACGCCGTTCAGATTGTCCCCAAGGGAGTGGGGCCGCGGCTGAACCTGGCATTCATCAGTGCCTTTGCCGGCGATTTTGCGGCGAGTGAAAAAGAGGCGCGCGCGGCGCTGGAGATCAGTCCGTCGGCCGCGCAGGGCTACCTGGTGCTCGCCGAAGCGGAACTCGGGCAGGGCCAGATCGAGAAAGCGGCCGAAGCCTACCATCAGCTTGAGAAGTTTGGCCCGCTGGGTGTGTCTACCGCGACCGCTGGACTAGCCGATCTTGATGCCTATCAGGGAAAGTATGAAGAGGCGGCGCTCATGCTCACACAAGGAGCCACCGCCGATGTAGCGGCGAAGATGGCCGACAACGCTGCAAGAAAGTATGCGGCGCTTGCAAACATGGATGAATTGCAAGGACACCATGCGGCAGCGCTCGCTGACATTGGCAACGCGTTGGCAAGCAGCCAGTCTACCCAGATTGAGTTCCTGGCGGCGAGCATCTATATCGATGCGGGAGATCTCGCCAAAGCGCAAAAGCTCGCGGCGAGCCTTTCCTCCGCACTGACAAGCGAGTCGCAGGCTTACGGGAAAATCATCGAGGGGATGATCGCACTGAAGCGAAAAGATCCGAATGAAGCAGTGAAACAAATCACAGCCGCAAACAACCTGCTGGATACCTGGATCGGCCGCTTCGAACTGGGACGGGCCTATCTGGATGCGGGAGCGTTCACAGAGGCTGACTCAGAGTTTGATCAATGTGTGAAGCGGCGAGGCGAAGCGATCGAACTGTTTATGGATAACGTTCCGACCTACGCCTATTTTCCGCCTGTGTATTACGATCAGGGGCGCGTGCGAGAAGGGATGAAGAGCGAGGGGTTCGCGGAATTTTATAAGACCTATCTCAGCATCCGAGGGAAATCTACGGAAGATCCGCTGGTTCCCGAAATCCGACACCGTATCGGTCAATAAACCACGGATACGAATAATCCACCAACTGGAAGCAGACCCGAAAAAGCCGACAACGAGGCAACAAGAAAGAGTGCCGGCGTTTACCGGCACCCGTCGTTCTCAGCCTTTGAGCCTCGTCTGCATGCGCGTCTACTGTCTGCCAGTGGATACAGCTAGTCCCCCAATAGCGAAACAGTCTGCGTGCCGGCCTGAGTGTTGTCAGTAACCGCCAGGTTGGCGGAGGCTGCCCTGCCGCCGGACTTGAACGTCACCGAGATTGTGCAGCTCTTGCCCGCGGCGAGCGAACTCGACGGGCTCGGGCAAGTGTTGGTCTGCACAAAGTTGCTCGGATTCGTACCCGTGAAGCCGATGCTGCTGATGATCAATGGCGTCGTTCCCGTGTTGCTGAGAGTTACGGTTTTGGGTGAGCTGCTCTTTCCGGAACTAACCGTCCCGAAATTCAGGCTCGTTGGATTGAGGTTTGCCTGAGAGTAAGTCGCCGTTACGGCCTTCGTGACCTGCGTTGCAGCGGCATAGTTAGAATTGCCTGCCTGGTTGGCAATCACCGAACATGTTCCCGTGCCGCTGGTCATCGTGTAGGTTGCGCCTGAATTGCTGCACGCTCCGGAACTCGTGAAGCTCACCGCGTTTCCGCTGGCGCCTCCCGTGGCCGCCACCGTGAAGGTGGTCTTGAAGGCGGCGCTTGCCGGAGGATTCGTGGTGAATGTGATTGTCTGTGCGAGCTGAGTTGCGTTCACCGTCTTGGTAACTTGCGGTGCTGCCGCGTAGCTCGAGTTGCCCGCCTCGTTGGCAATCACCGAGCACGTTCCCGTGCCGCTGGTCATCGTGTAGGTTGCGCCTGAATTGCTGCACGCCCCGGAACTGGTAAATTTCACCGGGTTCCCGCTGGGGCCGCCGGTGGCCGCCACCGTGAAGCTAGTCTTGTAGGCGGCGCTTGCCGGAGGATTGGTGGTGAACGTGATTGTCTGCGCAGTCAGAGTCGCAGTTACGGTCTTCGTAACCTGCGCCGCTGGCGCGTAGGTAGAATTGCCTGCCTGGTTGGCAATCACTGAGCATGTTCCCGTGCCGCTGTTCATCATGTAGGTTGCCGTGCCCGGTGTTGTCCCAGTGAGACTGCAGGCTCCGGCACTCGTGAATGTCACCGGATTTCCGCTCGCTCCGCCCGTCGCCACCACCGTAAATTTGCTCTTGTTTGCAGCGCTCGCTGGAGGGCTCGTGGTGAAGGTGATCGACTGCGGAATCAGAACCAGCGCGCTCAGCGTAACCGGCTGCGGACTGCCTGGAGCATTGTCCATAATCTCCAAGGTCGCGGATTGCGGTGTGTAGAACGGTCCCGCGATGAAAGCAATCGTGATTGTGCAGCTCTTCCCAGCGGCTAGTGGCGTCGGGCAGAGATTCACTGCGACAAATTCGTTGGAGGTCCCTCCATGCACGATCGAAAGGATGGGTTGGTTGATAGTGACGGGCCCCGTTCCGGTGTTGCTCACCGTGATGTTCTTCGTAGTGATGCTCCCCAAATTCACCGTGCCGAAGTTGATATTGGACGGAGACACGGTGACCACCGGTCCAGTCGCGGTCACGTTCTGCGTTAGCGGGGTCGCCGCTACGAAGTTCGCATCGCCTGCCTGGTTCGCGATCACGGTACATGTTCCCGTGCTGTTCGTCATGGTGTAGGTTGCGCCAGAAACGGTACACACGCCGGAGCTGGTGAAAGTCACCGGGTTTCCGCTGGCGCCGCCCGTGGCCGCAACCGTGAAGCTGCTGTTGAAGGGTGCGCTTGCCGGAGGAGCCTTGGTAAATGAAATTGTCTGTGTTTGCGACTGCCCCAGGATCGGGAACGCTCCCGACACGGACGTGGCCGCGTTGAAGGTAGTAGCGCCCGGTTGCGACGCGACGATGGTACAGCTTCCCGTGCTGGTGAGAGCCACGGTCGCCAAGGACACACCGTTTGCGATCGACTGGTTGGCAATGGAGCAGGGTCCCGTCGTGCTGAAGTTCACCTGCAGCCCATTCGCAACGCCATTTGACATTGCAGTCGCAGTGACCGTGGCTTGCGTTGAAACGAGGGCAGAAGCCGGCAAGGCGCCCAGGGTGATGGTCTGATCATTCTTAAGCACTGCCGGGGTAGACGGCGCACTCTGGCGTGGCGTCGGATCTATAGGTACCGACGCGAGGTTGGTCGCAATCGTGTACACCACGGTCGTAGCCTTTGTGTCCGGATGTATGTCAAGAAATTCCGTCGGTGGCGGATTCCCATTCGCACCGCTGACGGTGCCAATCGCGACGGGCAGGGCGCCATCAGAGCTGCGATAGATCGTGTAGCTGGCAACGACGCCAAAATCCGGCGCGGTCCAGTCGATCCTGACACCTGCCTGCGTGGACGTCTCCGTGGGGTTGGACGGCGGACGAACAATCGAGTTGGCGGTTTCGTAGGTCAACTCGGTGGCGAGGGAGCCGCCGCTGCCCAGCGTCACGGTCCCGCCACTGCCCAGGGCGACAATGCCGCCGCTGCCGAGTGCGATCGTGCCGCCGCTGCCAAGTGCGACTGTCCCGCCACTGCCGAGTGCGACAGTGCCACCGCTGCCGAGCGCAACAATGCCGCCGCTGCCCAGTGTCACCGTTCCACCGCTGCCCAGGGTCACGGTCCCGCCGCTGCCCAGGGTCACGGTCCCGCCACTGCCTAACGTGACCGTACCGCCGCTGCCCAGGGTCACTGTCCCGCCACTGCTGCCGAGAGCGACAGTTCCGCCGCTCCCGAGCGTGATGGTTCCACCGCTGCTGAAGGTTTGTAAGCCCGGGCCAACGACTGTCGGAGTCCCGCCGCCCGAGGGCGTGAAGGTGCCACCGCTGCCTAGTGTCACCGTGCCGCCGCTACCCAGCGTGATCGTCCCGCCGCTGCCCAACGCGATCGTCCCGCCGCTGCCCAGCGTGACGGTTCCTCCACTTCCAAGCGCCACGGTTCCACCGCTACCTAGCGTCACTGTGCCTCCGCTACCGAGCGTGACTGTCCCACCGCTGCCCAGCGCAACGGTGCCGCCGCTACCGGACACTGTGCCGCCGCTTCCGAGCGTTACCGTGCCACCGCTGCCGAGCGTTACTGTGCCACCGCTACCCAAGGTGACTGTTCCACCGCTGCCCAGAGCTACCGTTCCGCCGCTCCCAAGTGTGACGGTTCCACCGCTTCCTAGCGTTACGGTTCCGCCGCTGCCGAGCGCTACGGTTCCGCCGCTGCCCAGGGTAACCGTACCGCCACTGCCCAGCGTGACTGTCCCGCCGCTGCCCAGCGCAATGATGCCACCACTGCCAATTGAGTAGATGCCTCCTGCCGAGGAAACCTGCGTTGTGGTGCCGCCGTCGGTGATCGTGCCGCTACCATTGATCGTCACGACTCCGCCGCTGCCCAAAGCAACTGTGCCGAGGGCGCCAGGTGTCACCGTTCCGCCGCTGCCAAGTGTGACTGTTCCACCGCTACCCAGCGCTACGGTCCCGCCGCTCCCAAGCGTGATGGTGCCACCGCTGCCCAACGTCACCGTGCCACCGCTGCCCAGGGCCACCGTTCCGCCGCTGCCCAGGGTAACCGTGCCGCCGCTGCCAAGCGCTACCGTCCCGTTCGCGCCAATATTCTGCGGCGTTATGGATCCGAACGAAAGCACGCTTGCCAGCGATGCATATTCACCACCGGTGGCGCCGACCTGGCGCAGGTCGATGTTGGCCCAGTCGTTGAAGCCCCGCATCTTCACATTGTCCTGACCATCGAAGTTGATATCTTGTCCATTCGTCCAGGCAGGAGTGATTGGTGCAATCGAGGCATCCACGCGGGAGGCTTGAGGACCGGTGATAGGGCTTCCGTCACAGTGCAGCGTGGCGGCGCTGCCGGCCGACACACCGGAAACGAAAGGAATGTACCAGGCCGAGGTCGGGAACGTCGCGGCCGCACTGGAGGCGGTCAGCTGGGTCACTGAACCCGCTGAGTCCTCGTCCAGTTGGGTGAGCGTCTGGTTGGAGAAAGCAACGGCTCGATTCGGTCCCACTCCGTCGAGCTGGAAAAGATAGTTCATCGAACTCTGGTAATTCGGCTTGCAATTGGCTTCAAACGTGGGCACGTAATTACTGGAGTCGTAGTAGAGGCCGCCGTGGCTCAGGCCAAGCGTGTGTCCGATTTCATGGAACAGCGTGCCGGCGATGACGTTGGCGCGTTTGCTCATGTCCTGGTTCGGAGCACTCAACCAGAGGCCCAGAGTGACAGCTGAATCAGCCCCACCCAGATCGGAGTAACCGGAGATGCTGGTAATGGTGCCAGAGGTTAAACCAATGACAGGCTCAGGCAATGTTGTGTTGGGATAGCTCCACGAGGGGACGTTAGGAGTATTGACGGTAATTGTCTTCGAATCGGTACAGCGTGCAGTGTTGTACACCCCGTTGAGGCTCGGATTTCCAAGTACGCCGGAAATTGTGATGCGGCTTGGACAAGCGTTAATCCCGCTGCCGCGGTCGGCGGTGACAATCGTCGTTACACCCCCTGCTGCCACGTTGATCGACGTCAAGGTCCCGTAACGCGTGTTCCATGCCGGGATCGCCAGCGAGTGCCCAAATAGAACGTAGTGATAGCTGTCCTTCTGCCCATAGGGGAAACGAGCGGTGCAATCGCCACCCGCCGCGCACGCCGCAAGATTGCGCGGCCACAGCTTCGAAAATTCCAGGCTGTTCTTCCAACTGATCACGCCCGGCTGGCCGGGGAACTGGCAAAGCTGCGATCCATTGTCCGCGCAAATGTCTTCCTGCACGGCGTTGCCAATCTCAAGATGCAGGTGCACGCCATTCGCGGCAAAGGCCTGCTGGACCATCGCCAGCGGGTCCTTGCCGGTGGTGGCGTCTGGCGAGGGGAACAGATTTTCCCCGCTGCACGATCCGTCTGGATTCACGGTGCCACACATGTAGTCGAGCTGAACGAACAGGTCCTTCTGGCCGTGCGCAGCGCCTGGCAATGGTACCCATAACCCGGTCTTCACGTCGTAATAGCCCGGCTGCCCGGTGTGAAAATCAGGCGCACCGGGGCCGACCTTCCATGCATCCAGAATGCCGTCATTATCGCTGTTCGATACAGGCGTGCTGAGAATGACCGCAGCATAGGCGCTGTTGGAACCCAGCGTCGCTGAGTACTGGCTCGCATGCGTCGGGAGCTGAACAGAACCGGTGCTGGTGTTCCAAGTTCCACCGGCGGTGAAGATATTTGTATTCTCTCCCGTTGTTCCGCCGAGCGCGTCATAGAATCCCTGCATCAGTTGGGTAGATGAACCGCTGGGTAGCGCCGAACCGTCATAGATCACCACGGCTTTGAGAGGGAAGTTCGGAGACAGGACCCGATAGATGACAACGAGACTGGCTCCTTCGGTGAGCGGGAATCCGTTTCCTCCGCTGTCCGGCAGAGAAACCGAATGAGGGCTGCTCGTGACGGAGCGTATCCCGTTCGGCTGTGCCGCAAAGTAGGCATTTACGTCGGCGCGATAGACGCGCAGCGTCCCATTCCCCGAACCGTCGGGATTCGGCAAGTCGGTGCCTATCTGCTGTCCCGTGATGGGAAACTTATCGAACGTGCCGCTGCCGCCTGAAGCCGTCGGCGTACTCTCGATCGTCTCCCAATACAGGAAAGCTTCAATAATATCCGCACCATCGGGAACACCCTGGTTGGGAATGTTGATGTTGCCGGTGGCTATGCCGCCCGTGCCGGTTCCCCGCAGAGTGACTCCCGCAGCGACGTAATCCCCGGTGACGAAGTAGTTATTCTGCAACGTAAGCGGATTCGGTGTACCCGTAGTCACCGGGACACCACTGGAGATGACCAGGTTCACCGCAGTTCCGAGATTGACGATCGTCGTCGCCGCAGGGTTTTGACTGATCACACGGCCCAGAGGAATCGTGCTGCTGGATGCAGTGCTCACCGTTCCCAGTACCAGGCTTGCCGCGGTGATCGAGGTCGTTGCCACATCTTGCGTCAGCGAAACCACGTTGGGGACAGTCGTCGTGGTCAGTACAACCGGTACGCCGACACCGCCGAGGTTAATGGTTTGCGTAGCAGAGGTGACGTTCAGAGCGTTGTCAGTGAAGACCGCTGTGCCGCTCAGCAAGCCGGGAGCCAGAGGCGTGAAGCTGAAACTCTCTCCGCAGGTTGCGCCGGGGGCCAGTGGAAATGCACCTGAGCAATCGGGATTTGAGTTTTCCGTAAAATTCCCGCCAAGGTTTAAGGCCAGCGAGCCTGTCAGCGGTTGGTTGCCGATGTTTTGAACCGAGACTGCCTGGGGGCTGCTCGTGCTGCCTAGATTCGTGTTGGCAAAGCCCAACGATGGTACCGTCGAGCGGTTGACCTCGTACACAAGGGTCTGTCCATTATCAGCGATGTAGACATTGCCGGCCGCATCCACCGCCAAGCCTGCGGGAATATGCAGACCGTTGGTGGGCACCGTCGTCGTGACACCGCTGGGGGTAACCTCCAGAATCACGTCGTTGATTTGATCAGAGACGAAGACATCGCCTGCTGCATCGACCGCCACTCCGTTGCCTTCATTCAATCCGTTTATCGGTACGGGGACCTGAATTCCGCCGGGGGTAATTTTCAGCACTCGCTCGTTTCCAGAATCCAGGAAGAAGAGATCTCCCGCGGCATCCACTGCCGGATAGTAAGGACGGATCACTCCGCTGGTGGGTACCGTGGTTTGGACGCCGCTGGGCGTAACCTTTACCACCCGGTTGTTGTCTCGATCCGTAATGAAGACATCGCCCGATCCATTTACCGCCACGCCAGTTGGATTTAGCAGTCCAGTGGCGGGCACCGTGGTCTGGACGCCGCCGGGTGTAACCTCTACCACCCGGTTGTTGTCGGTATCCGCGAGGAAGACATCCCCCGATCCATCCACAGCCACATCGTATACGTGCGGAGACAGACCGCTCGTGGGCACCGTGGACTGAACCCCATTCGGCGTAATCTTAACCGCCCCCGCGCTCTCTGAGACGAAGACATTGCCCGCTGCATCCACCGCCACGCCGGATACGCCAACCAACCCGCTTAGCGGGAGTGTGCTCTGCGTGCCCGGGCCGAAGACGGCTAGTGGCGCCTGGCCGGTTCCCGAAAGCAGTGCGGTGGTAACAGGAGCGTTCGTGAAGTCGTAAAGCGTGACTGCGCCCATGCGCGATCCCGGCGCGCGCGGCGTGAAGTTGACATTGACTACACACAAAGTGCCCGCAGAGGTGGTACCAATGCAGGTGCTGCCGCTGCCGAGCGTGAAATCGAGATTGGACACGCCCTGCGTGACCACCTGGGGGGTCGTGCCAAACGTCGTGGTCGAAGGAGCATAGTAGCTCAGTGTGACGGCGCTGCTGCAGGGCGCCGGTGTGCTATGACCGGATGGGCAAACATTGACGTTGCCGAAGGTCCCGTATTCGAGCACACGGTTGTTGGCGAAGTCCGTTACGTACAGGTTGCCGCTCGGATCAACAGCGACTGAAAGCGGTTGAGATAGGCTGTTCGCGCTGATTCCGCCGCTATTTGCCGTGCCGTTCGTGAAGCTGCCTGCCTGTCCGTAGACCCTCGTCGCCGTTGTGCTGCCGAAGGGATAGAACAAGAGCCGATTGTTCGAGCGGTCGATCACGTAAAGATCGCCTGTGCTGTCGAGGGTCAGGCCCATCGGGTTATTAAGACTGTTGGCACTCACCCCACCATTGTTCGCAGAGTTGGAAATAAAGCTGCCATTTTGTCCATAGACACGTGTCGCGGTGGTGCTGTTGTTGGGATAGAACAGAACGCGATTGTTAAAGATGTCAGCAACGTAGAGATCGCCGCTCGCGTCCAGCGCAAGATCCGTCGGCTGGCTCAAGCTATCGGCACTGACACCACCAAGGTTCACGGAACTGCTCGTGAAGCTGCCATTCTGACCATAGACGCGTGTGGCAGTCGTGCTGCCCGCGGGATAGTACAGCACCCGGCTGTTTGCGTAGTCGGCCACGTACAGACCGCCGCTGGCATCCACAGCCAGGCCCCATGGGTCAAACAGGCTGCTGGCACTGATCCCGCCAATATTCTGGCCGCCTGTATTGAAGCCGGGCTGCCCGTAGACTCGCGTAGGCGTGATTTGGCCGGCGGGATAGAACAGCACTCGATTGTTGTTCTGATCGGCGACATAGAGATCGCCGCTGCTGTCCACGACTACTCCGAGTGGGTTGGATAAGCCGTTAGCGCTGACTGCTCCGCCGATATTCGGGGAATTGCTCGTGAAGCTGCCGTTCTGCCCGTAGACCCTGCTCGGGGTCGTGCTGCCGCGCGGATAGAACAACACTCTGTTGTTCCCGCCGTCAGCCACGTAGAGATTGCCGCTGACGTCCACGGTGACATTACTCAGCAAAGAAAAGCCGTTAGCGACCCCGCCGTTGTTTGGAGCAACGCTGGTGAAGCTGCCGCCCTGCCCGTAAACCAATCCCGCAGTAATCGGCATGAGCGATCCCGCCTGCGTTGCCCCCGGCGCCACAAAACTCGCTGTGACACTAAGCGGCGAACTCACCGTCAGGCTGCACGTCAAGTTCGCTCCAGAACCCGCGCAGGCGTCGCCCCAGCCCGCGAATATCGAGTTGCCGGTTGGAGTGGCCGTCAGAATCACCGGGCCGGCATAACTTCCCGAACATGTTCCCGTGGTAGTTCCATTGGCTCTCATGCAGCTGATCTGCGACTGATTGTCAGATACAGTTCCGGCGCCGGTGCCCACTTCTGTCAATGTGACCGCAAAATTGGTGGCGACCGGCGAGAAACTCGCGGTGACATTTGTCGGTGAACCTATGTTCGTGTTCAGGTTGCAGAACTGGCCCGTTCCTGCGGTCGCGCAGGCGCCACCCCAGCCCGTGAACGTATTTCCCGCGGATGGAACCTCCTCCAGCGACACGCCGGTTCCGCCCGGGTAGCTTGATGTGCATGTTCCGGAGACAACTCCGCCGATTATGTTGCAATTGATCCCCGTGGGACTGGCCACAACCGATCCGCTGCCTGTTCCAGCGCCCGTCAGATTCAACGGCTCTGCAGGCTCGAACGCCACGCCGCTGAGGTTGAAGGTCTGCGTAGCTGAAGCAGCATTCAAATTGTTGTCCGTCGCGGTCGCAGTGCCGGTGAGACTACCGCCGACCTGTGGAATAAAGCTGAGGCTTACGTTGCACCCTGCGCCCGGCGCCAGCGAGAAGTTTGAAAAGCAATCGGTCGGCGAGCCCGAGCCGCTCACCTGGTAGAAGTTCGGTCCTGTTGCGGCGAACCCCGGAAGCACGGCGCTCAATGTCTGATTGCCGGCATTCAAGAGTGTGAACGATTGCGGGCTGTCGGTGCTCGTGAAGCCCACGTTCGTGGTGGCAAAACTCTCCGCCGGCGGTTGTGACTGGTTGATCTGCAGAATCCGATGATTGCCTCCATCTGCGGCATAAACCTGGCCGAGTTGATCCACAGTCAGGTCGTAGGCGAATATCCCGGTGACCAGTGCGATTTCGCAGGTGCTGCTGGAACATCCGGCCGGAACCTCAGTCAACTGGCCCATTCCGCCAGCCGCCGTGTTATCCGACACAAAGAGATCGCCGGCGGCGTCCAGGGCTACAGCCAGGGGAGCAGTCCATCCGGGACCAACTGTGACCCGGCAGCTATTGGTGGTGCAGCCTGCCGGCATCTTCCAGAGGGATCCGGCGAAGGTGTCTGGGACGAAGAGATCTCCAGCGGCATCCAGTGCCAGGGTGTTCACGGTGTGCCATCCGCTGCCAATCGGGACATAGCAACTGCTGTTTGCGCAACCGGCCGGAACTTCCACGACCCCGCCGGCTGACGCATCGGCGATGAAAAGATCGCCCGGCCCATCCACCACCACGGCGACCGGGTTTGCCGAGGGCGATGCGTAGACGGGAACCTGGCAGGTGGCAATCGTGCAACCGGCTGGAATTTCCACGACCTCCCGCAATCCGGTGTCCGCAACGAAGAGATTGCCTGCTCCATCGATCGCTGCACCCTGCGGGGAACTGAGTGTTCCCACGGTCGTCGTCGTACCGTTCGGAGCCCGCATCAACAAACGCCCGTTGGATGGGTCAGCAATATACACGTTGCCCGCCACATCCGTTGTCATGCCGCGGGGGTTGGGCGTAAAGCCCGTAGTTGTGAGCACGTTTTCGAGGGATGGGCCGCCGAGAATCGTGGCGCCGCTGAATGCTGGGCCATAGACGACCTCCGGGGCCTGACCAATCCCAGAGATCAGTGCGGTCGCCACTAGATTGGCCGGGACTGAATTGTCAAAGAGCTCCACTGCGCCCGAACGCAATCCAGGACCTCGCGGAGCGAAAGTGACGAGTATCGTGCAGGAAGTGCCTGCGGTCCATGTGTTGCCGGCGCAGTTGCTGCCAGCGGTGTTAGCAAGCGTGAAGTCGAGGTTGCTCACGCCCTGCGTAACGACCTTGGCCGATCCGACCGTCGTACTGCTCGCGGTGAAGTTGAAAATCACAGGCATCGTGGTGTTGCACGGCGCCGGCCCTCCCGATAAGCAGACGTTGATGTTGCCGAAGCTAGCCGTGCCAAAACTCGCGCTGACATTCATCGCAGAATTCATGGTCAAGGTGCACTGGGGGCTCGTACCAAAGCTCGAGCAGGCTCCGCCCCAGCCCAGGAATGAAGCGCCCGCCGACGGCGTTGCCGTCAGAGTTATTGGGGTTCCGGATTGGTAGCTTGCTGAACATGCCGTGTTGTTTCTGACCGGAACGCTGCAGGTGATCGCCGAGAATTGGTCCGTTACTGTGCCGGCTCCCGAGCCCAGGTCATTTACAAGAAGTGTATAGCTTGGAATCGCAGCCTGCCCCGTGCCGTTGAAGGAGAGAGATTGGGAAGAAGCTGGGTTATTGAGGGCGTTGTCGTAGAAAATAGCGTTGCCGGTTAGCGGTCCCGCGCTCAATGGGTCGAATTGAACGCTGAGATTGCAGGGTGCTCCGGGCGCGAGCGAGAAGGTACTCGTGCAGTCGGCCGGGGAGCCCAGGCCGGCGACCCGGGTGAAGTCGGGGTCTGAGAAAACCAGGCCTTGGCCGGCAGCTGTCAGCGTCTGGTTGCCGATGTTCTGAAACAGAACAGACTGAGGGCTGTCGCCACTAATGTTGTTCACGGTAGACGCAGAGAAATTCAAGGCTGCAAATTGCTGGAGGATCACGTCGACGCGCACATTGCCATGGTCGGCGATGTAGATGTTGCCCTGGCCATCTGGAACCGCGTCCCACGGTTGGAATCCGCTGCCCAGTGAGGTTTCGGCCGCGTTCGCTATTGTGATCTGGCAGTTGTTGCTGATGCAGCCGGAAGGAAACTCCACGACTTCACGCAGCTCGCTGTCCACCACATAGAGATCACCCGCGGCATCCAGCGACACGGCTTGCGGCGTGGACCAATTGCTGCCAATCGGTACATAACAACCGGGGTTTGTGCAGCCTGCAGGGACCTTCACAACCGCCGCGGCACCAGCATCGGCGACGAACAAATCGCCCGCCGCATCCACCGCAGTACCAATCGGCGTGGTGCCGCTGTACACCGGGGTCTGGGCGCCTCCGTTGACTGGAACTTCGACGACCTCATTCTGGTTATAAGCGCTCACGAAAACGTCGCCCTGCGCATCGACCGAAACTCCAAATTGCCCGGTCAGGCCCAGCGGATTCGGCACCCCTTGCTGACAGGTCGAGTTGGTGCATCCCCACGGAATCTTCACTACCCCGGGGATGCCGGTATCGGCGACGTAAAGATTGCCCGCTCCATCCATCGCCAGTCCCTGCGGCCTCGAAACTTCTGGAAACTGGGCTATAGTCACGATCTGGTTGCTCGTACTGGGCCCGACCTCGACCACCTTGCTGCCCTCGTAGTCGGAGACGAAAAGATCGCCCGCAGCATCAACCAGGACGCCTTTCGGGCCATTCAACGTCCCGGCGTTTTCAACCAAGGTCGAAAGCGGGCTGAAGGAAGCGACTGCTCCCTGGCCAACGCCGTAGATTGGAATGGTTGTCAATTGATCAGCGCCTTGGCTGTTGACCAAAAGCTGCACCGCGCCTGTTCGCAACCCGGGCGCGCGCGGGGTGAACGTAACGTCGAGTGTGCAGGAACTGCCTGCGAGAGGGGTACCGGAGCAGTTGCCGCCATTGGCCTGGGTGAAGTCGAGGCCGGTTGCGCCTTGCGTCACGACATTTATCGAGAGGATTGAGGAATCATGAGAGAAACTGAATGTGAATGGGATCGTGCTGCTGCACGGGGCGGGTGTGGACGACCCACCGGGACAAACATTGATGTTGCCGAAATTTCCCGGGAACCCCCACGCCCATGTGCCGGTGTCTGGATTGAACCCGGAGTACAAAACCACCTGGCCCAGCGCCGCATCGTAGGTCATGGAGTTGGGAACGATACGCGCAGAAAGAGCGGTGGGAGTCGGTTCCGAAGTCCAGTTGGTGCCATCCCATACCCAGGTGTCATTGAACTGGGAGGTGCCGTTCGCCCCTCCGAACATGACTGTCTGCCCCAGCGCTGCGTCGTAAGCCATGCCTTGGCCGTAACGACCAGGAGGCTGGTTCGTAGGCGACGCCTGGCTCCAACTTGTCCCATCCCATAGCCACGTGTCGGAATAGAAATTGGTGTTGTTGAGCTCTCCTCCAAACATGACCACCCGGCTATGCGCGGCATCGTAGACCATGCTGAAGTAGTCGCGCATAGACGGCTGACCCGGGAAGTTGAGGCTTGAAGCAATCAGCCTCGTCCATGTGGTTCCATTCCATGCCCAGGTGTCGTTTTGAGCGCCGGTGCCATCCGACCCTCCAAACAAGATCACCTGGCTGTGTGCCGCATCGTAGACCATGACCGAGCCATGACGCGGAGAGGGGCCGGTGGTACTTGCCTCCGTCCAGTTGGTCCCGTCCCACACCCAGGTATCCCCTAAAAGGCCGAGGTTGTCTGCGCTTCCTCCGAACATGACCACCTGGTTGTGCGCCGCATCGAAAACCATCGCTGGGTTGAAGCGCTGGGGTGGGCTTGTTGACGGGAATGCCTGTGTCCAATTCGTCCCGTTCCACAGCCATGTGTCATTGGGCTCGACGTTGCCGCTGAACAATACGATCTGGCCACGCGCCGCGTCGTACGTAAGCGAGGATTGAAAACGCCCGCCAGGGTTGTTCGCCGGCGACAGTTGATTCCAATTGGGCAACAGAGTCGGCGCCTGCGCGGACGCGCCGACCGCACAGGCCAGCATAAGCGCCGCCACCAACGCGACAACGCCAGGCACACGCGCAAGGCTCCGCCTTGAAGTTTTGGATTGAGATTTCAAGGAGTTCTCAAAGGACAGTGACAGACGCGCGAAAGGCCCGCGAGAGGCCGAGCCAGTGGACTGGTTCGTCATACTTGAGATCTCCTGGGGACTAGGTGGAGCCTATGGTGGATGCGCCGTAAGTTTAGCGTGTGGAATATCTATTGAAAAGTAAAGTTTAAGAATGCGCATTCTATTTTTGGTAACCGCTCCCCGTTACCGATTGGGGAGACCTGCGACGCATACTCGCAGTCTGCGTTGCCTCGGCTGAATCGTTGCCTGAGCATGCGCGGGACGCATGATCCGACGTCTATTCTCGAAAACAACGTGCGAGCCGCAGGGTTAAGATCAAAAGCTGGGCAAGTTTATGCTTGAGAACCAGGAATACGAAACGATTCTTGAAGTGTCGCGGCCGGAGAGCGCGGCTGAATCGGTGGTCGTTTCGCGAACGCCGTTTCTCATCGGGCGCGGGAGCGATACCGGGAATCACGTGGTGCTCGAAGATCCACGTATCTCGAGGCGCTGCGCCGTTATTGAGGAGGTCGATGGCGGCTACCTTCTCAAGGATCGCGGGCATCGGCCGGGAATCTGGGTGAACGGACGCCGGATCGTGCAGATCATGCTCACGGACGGCGACATGATCGAGTTCGGACTGGAGAGCAGTCCGAAGATCGTTTTCCGCCGGCGGCCCGCGGAGCACTATGTAGAAAGCATGTTGACACGGCTTGGCTCGCTGCCTGCCATCGAAACGGCCACCGGCGCCGGCGGCCTGAGCAGGCTCAACCTGCTGCTCGAGGCCACGTCGCTGCTGCACTCGGCATTGCCGCTGGAGTCGGTGCTTGGCACCATGCTGGATCACGCGATGTCGGTGACCAACGCAGAGCGGGGACTATTGCTTGAGGCGGACGACGAGGGCGT
The DNA here is from genome assembly GCF_035317045.1 of Occallatibacter sp. Taxonomy (GTDB): domain Bacteria; phylum Acidobacteriota; class Terriglobia; order Terriglobales; family Acidobacteriaceae; genus Telmatobacter. The sequence goes on along the minus strand of NZ_DATHHT010000028.1, from coordinate 71,207 downwards.
GCTGACCGTGCGGCTGGCGCGGGGTCGCGGCGGCACGACGCTGGCGGCGCAGAGTATTGCGCCAAGCCAGACCGCGCTGCGGCAGGCGGTGAGCAAGCGCGCGGCGGCGATCACCGACGATTTGAACCTGGACGATCTCAACCTCAAGAGCGCGCAGAGCGTGGTGATCCAGGGGCTGCGTGCGGTAGTCGCGATTCCGCTATATGCTGTGGCCCACGCCAATGCCGATGGGAGCGAGACGCTGGCAGGACGATTGTTGGGTGCACTGTATCTCGACTCGCGGCGCACGACCGCGTTCTCCAATGTCGACCGACAGATTCTGGACGCGCTGAGTGCGCAGGCGGCGAGCATTCTAGACAACGCGCGCCTGGTGGAGAAGGAACGCGAACAACGAAGGCTGGAACAGGAACTGGCGATTGCCCGCGAAATTCAGCAAGGACTGGTGCCGCAGGGACTTCGCGAATTTCCCTATCTGGAGGTCAAAGGCATACATCTGCCATGCCACGGGGTGGGCGGTGACTACTACGATGTGTTCCCGCTCAGCGACGAGTCGACGGCTTTCCTGGTTGCCGACGTGACAGGCAAGGGACTGGGTGCGGCGCTGCTCACGACGATGCTGCAAGGGGCGCTGAGCGGCATGAGCCTTGGCGTGGCTCCAGAGAAAGTCTTCAACCACGTGAACCGCTTCCTGTGCGAGCACGCATCGGTGGGACGCTGCGCGACCATGTTTTTCGGCAGGATCGATGCAGAGGGAATGCTCGAGTACCTGTATGGGGGGCATCCGTCGCCGCTGCTGATTCGCGACGGCAAGGTGAGCGATCTATACACGGAAGGAACGCTTCCCGTTGGGCTGGCAGACGAGGCGATATACGAGGCGACGCGGGTCCAGTTGGAACCGAACGACGTGCTGGTGCTGTTCTCTGACGGCATTGTGGAAGCCGCTAACACGCAGAACGAATTGTTCGGCTTCGAGCGGCTCAACGAAGTGACGGTGCAATGTGCGCAGGCCTCGATCGAGACGGTGATGAAAACAATTCTGGATGCAGTCGAAGACTTCTCTCGAGGTGCAGGACAAGCCGATGATCTCACGCTGCTGATTGTGCGGTATCGGCAGGTCGGCAATTAACTGTTAAGCGGGGCTTGCCAGCCCGGCCCACACTAGGCATAGGTATTGAAAGGAATGGTGGAGGCGGCGGGAGTCGAACCCGTCATAAGTATTGAAAACGCTCAACTTACTGATTCTGTGAATGCCAGAAACGAGCAGAATGCTATGTTTGCCAAATCTGCGTACAAACCGCGTACAAAGTTTTCCTAGAATTCCCAGAACGCCAACAACTGTATCTTCCAATCCGTTCGGCGGGTGAATCTGAAGTATTTCTCCCTCATTTATACATCAGTTCCGCAAGCCGCAGATGTTGGCGTGTACGCTCCTGGTCGTTTTCTGCTTCGCATCTTTCATTTTGGCTACCAACAGGAGTATTCCACAGTTCCACTGGGAAGACAACATGTAGGGTGCTTGGGCTTCCAGCCGCCGCTTGATCCTGTCCCCAGTCGATTCAGCCTTGGAAGCTGGAGGGTACTTCGTTGTTCGTTCATTGGTGAGGCAGAAATTCAGGCGCCTGCAGTTCGGCGAGCGAATCGTGTGCAACTCACGCTTCGAGACCGGAGTCAAGTTCTCCAGTGTGTTCTCGGCCGACCCCATCTTCACATAAACAAAATGGACAACATAAGCAATGTTATGTTGTTGACGACATAAGGCGGCGCTACGGTGAGCTGAAGTATGTGTGCTGGAAAAAGTTCTCCGGTGGCGAGTGGCGGGGTACACAGGAGCTGACTAAGGTTCATCTGATGATCCGGTGGCTGAACAGTCTGAATGACTTGCCAGCGTCTCTGATGTGCCTCAGCTTCCCGGACTGGCAGGCAATGTATCGCAAATATCTGATGGCTCTGGGAATATACAAACCGGGCACAACCAACAGGATGAACGGAAACCAACAGCCAAGCATCACCGCTCGCGACAGTGGCTACATCAGCTTGTTGCGGCAGGCTTCGAGAGTCGGCGCTCCTCATCCCAAACTCGAAAGGAGGGGTTCTCAAGCAGGCCAGCTTCGCTCACAGGATCAATCGCCTTGCCTACGATCACGACATACGCGGAGCGGACGGCAAGCTGTTCCGCTTCCAGGCGCATCAGTTCCGTCACACCGTTGGAACCCGTATGGTCAATCTCGGAGTTCCACACCACATCATCCTGCGTTATCTCGGCCACAAGGGTCCGGAGATGACGAGCCGCTACGCCCATATCCACGACGCCACCATGAAGGACAAACTGTCGGAGTATCTGAAGGGCACGCTGATCGATGTCTCGGCAAAGTGGTTGCAGAGGATGGGGCCAACGACACGGCCGATCTGCAGTGGTTCACTCGCAGCGTCCTGGCTCAAGCTCTGACGAACGGCTACTGCGCGATCCCAATCGTGGCTGGTCCGTGTCCTCACCCGAACGCCTGCATCAATTGCGCTCACTTCCGAACGGACGCCACCTTCCTCGAAGTGCATCGAGCCGAGCTCCACGAGACGGAGCGAGTCATCGCGAAAGCGGATGCGAACGGATGGGTGCGACAAAGTGAGATGAACGAGCGAAAACGAACAAACCTCGTCAACATAATTACTTCTCTGGAGGGAGTCCGTGCCTAGAAATATAGAGGGGCTGAAACGCAGTACCCAGCTGCGCAGCGACGGGGCGATGGAAAGAGCCCAGACCGCCATCCGTCGTATGCAAACAACGGAAGCTGAGATCAACTTCCGCAGCGTTGCTGCTCAGGCCAATGTCTCCACAGCGTGGTTATACGGCGCCAAAACAATTCGTGATCGAATCATGAAGCTGCGACACCCATCAACAGCCCATGCTGAAAACAACGTTTGCGGTCGCAGACTCTTGTCTCAGGAACGTGTCATCGCCACACTGCGTCAGCGCATAAAAGCTCTTGAAGAAAAGAATCGAGATCTCACTGAACAAGTTGAAATCGCCTACGGCAAGCTTTCAACACAGTCGCTACGTTAAACATCGTGAAGTGGGTGTCAGGGGCTTTGTCATCCGCCTGGTCTCAAGTTCACGATCGAAGACCATCGACTCTGAACGTAGCGAACAGCGAACTAAGGCATCTATACAGAAACCCGGTAGGGGTATCCCAGCGCATCATAATCCGGGGGATTCGATATGGCAGTAGACAACCTACTCCCATGGGAGGTAGGATTCCTACATCTATGGGACGAGCGAGTCGGTACCAAAATCGGATTGAGTTGCTTCAGGGGACGCTTGACATGCTTCTCCTTCAGACCTTGCGGTGGGGTCCTCAACATGGTTACGGCTTAGTGCAGGCTCTCCGCCTGCATTCTGGAGAGGCTCTTCAGGTCGAAACGGGCTCGTTATACCCCGCGCTTCATCGGCTGGAACGACAAGGTTGGGTGCGCTCGGCGTGGAAACATACCGAAAGCAAACAGCGCGCAAAGTTCTACCAGATCACCGCTGCTGGGAAGAAGCAGTTGGCTTCCGATCTTAGCCGCTGGCAGCGGACGGTAGAAGCGATTGGGTCGATCATGCATCGAGAGCCGGAAGGAGATGAGGCATGAAGTTCTTAAGCAGACTTTTAACGTTTCGCAAGTCGGAGCTATCGGATGAAATTGAAGCTCATCTCCGGATGGCCGTACAAGATCGTGTCGACCGCGGCGAATCGCCACATGCTGCAAGGCAGGCTGCACTTCGTGAGTTTGGAAATGTAATGTTGGTTAGGGATGTAACGCGCGAACAGTGGGGGTGGCTGCGAGTGGGCCGCCTCCGGCAAGATGTGTGTTATGCGTTTCGGCAACTCAAGAAGTATCCATTCTTTGCTGCCATAGCGATTCTGATGTTGGCACTTGGCATCGGTGCGAACACCGCCGTCTTCAGTGTCTTTAATCAAGTGCTACTGCAATCGTTGCCGGTTCAAAACCCCAATCAATTGGTCGTAGTGAGCGAGAAATCGGCGGCCGAAGAAGGATCGTTGAGCTCTTGGGGCGATAACTCGCTCTATTTTTCCTACCCGGCATATCTCTCCTTGCGTGACGGAACTCATACGCTGCAAGGGCTCTCGGCAACCGCATTTGACTCAGTTACATTGACGACTGGAGATACGGCAGAGAACATTATCGCCGAATTCGTAGCCGGTAACTACTTCAATGTCCTAGGAGTTCGTCCTATCCTTGGCAGGGCCATTACGCCGGCAGATGATATCTATCACAAAGGCAATCCCGTCGCAGTAGTCAGTAAAACCTATTGGAAAAGTCACTTCGGAGGCGATCCGGCAATTCTAAATCGAATCGTGCGTCTGAACGGCAAGCTCTTCACGATCGTAGGCGTAGTGAACTATCGCGGCCTTACCAACCAATATATCCCGGCACTTTTTGTCCCGATAGCAACTCAAAACCAGATGATTCCCGGCAGCGACCGACTGCCGGACGAACTGTGGCGATGGATCACGCTGATCGGACGACGAAAGGCCGATGTGACGCAGCAACAGGCCGAAGCTGAGCTAAACGGTATTTGGCTGGATTGGCGGAGAGCAGTCCTGGCCAAAAAACATCGGGGCGGTGATTTTGAAGAGCGATGGATGCAAACGCATCTTTCGCTGAGTAGTGGTGCCCGAGGCCTCCCATTCCTGGAGAGTCTGCTCGGCGAGCCTGTCAGAGTACTGCTTTGGATGGTTTTTGTAGTTTTGGTAATCGCGTGTGGAAACTTAGCGATTTTGCTTTCTGTGAAGGCAGTGCGAAGACGGCGCGAGCTGGCTTTACAAGGCGCACTGGGCGCGAGCCGCGGGCAATTGTTTCGGCAGGTGTTCGTGGAAGGGATGATGCTCGGTCTTATTGGATACGTCGCAGGCTTGATCCTCGCCGCCATCAGCTTGCGCGTAATTCTGGGAATGATCCCTACATCGAGCACGTTGCGAGACGCCTTGACATTCCAAATGGATTGGCAGGTACTGGCATTCGCTGGCGTCTCGGGCGTCGTGACGAGCGTTTTGTTTAGCGTCGCGCCTGCTCTGAGTAGTATGAAGATAGACCTGATCGAATCTTTGCATTCCGAAGGGAACGCAACGACAGCGAGATCAGGCTTTCGCAACGTGTTGATAGCTGGAGAGATCGCATTGAGCGTGGTGTTGTTGACGTGTGCCGGCTTATTTGCCTGGACCCTCTATCAACTCCGCTCGATTGATCCGGGCTATTCGACCACGCACCTGGTCATGTTTTCAGTGGATGCGTCTGTTCTTGGCAAGCATGTAGGGCAGGTGCGAAACGAATATGAGGCAATCGTCGATAGGCTGCGCCGGCTACCCGAAGTGAGCGGCGTGAGTTACTCATCTATGGCCTTGCTGTCCGGCGACCAGAGCGGTAGCAATATTGTCATTAGCGGCTATTCGGCGCAGCCGAACGAAGAAATTGTGCCGGATTTCAACTGGATCACGCCGGATTTTCTGGGAACAATGCAAATTCCATTGTTGGCCGGACGCAACTTCACCCCACAGGATCGCACCGGGTCGGAAAAGGTGGCAATGGTCGATGAAGAGTTCGTAAAGCGCTATTACGGAGGGCAGGTGGGTGCGGCGCTTGGGCGACTTGTTGGCTTTGGAGGCAGTTCTAAACCTGATACTCAGATTGTAGGTGTTGTGCCGGTGCTTCGTTCTGTAAACCTGCAAGGCAACCCAGGGGCGCCGTTTCTCTATATACCCTATGATCAAATCTGGGAGATGAGACACTCGTATCCTGCAACCTTTTATGTGCGCACAAGTGGCAAGCCGAAAGACCTTACCGCACGTATTCGGTCAGGAGTGATGAACGTGGATCACAGCTTGCCCATCGAGGGACTTCAAACCATGCAGGATCAGGTTGATTCATCGCTGTTTGAGCAGAGATTGATGGCAACACTAGCGGTGACGATGGCTGGATTGGCCCTATTCCTGAGCGCTGTTGGTTTGTATGGAGTGCTGGCATTCTCTGTGACGCAGAGGACACGCGAGATGGGAATCAGAATCGCGCTGGGAGCAGATAAGGGAAAGCTTGCAAGGCTTGTGTTGCTCCGTTTGGCTGCTCTGGCAGGGTTTGGAATCGCAGCAGGAATACCGTTAGCATGGGCTGGAATGCGATTGCTGATTCGGACGGCGAACGTGAGTGGAAGTGCAGTATGGATGTTCACCGGAAGCGCCATTCTCTTACTTCTGGTGTGCGGAGTAGCAGGATTCCTCCCTGTGCGACGAGCGATGTCTATGGACCCGATGCGAGCATTGAGAGCAGAGTGACAAGGCCTTACTTCGCACAAAAATCGGTGTCTACAATGAAATTGCTTTAGCCCGCATATCCATCTACTTTGTACAAACCATTCCTCAGCATATTCGGCTTTTAATTATTGACCTCACAAGCCGGCCCAGCTTGCCGCTTCGGGTCGAGTTGGTGATTCTTCCACGGGCCAGAATCACCGTTGCACGTTGTTTACATGTAAACAACGTGCAACCGCGCTACACCAGAGAAAAACTTCTTGACGACTATAGATAATTCAATTAGCTGCGCCTCTAATGCTTCGGCGTCGCTGAGGTTGACGATGCGGACTGGAACCGTTTGCGTTTCGACCATCTGCGCAGCGCAAGCTACCGCGATAATCTCGAAGCTCTGATCGGTCCGAGGCCGCACAAGCAAGGGAGAGAGAGAACGCCCTGGCTGCGGATGCTCTCCGACTTTTGTGTCGTTGGTTGTTTTGTGGCGGATGGCCCCGAAATCCACATAGAACTAGGCGGTCCGCGTTCCGTGGAGCCATAACGGATGAACCTGATCGACCCTTAACGTAGGCACTCTCGGGAGCCAATCTACGCTGGGGAATTTCTGTTACCCCGCGTGTCCGGAACGTCAATTTTTTGGGGGTCCGCGTGCCTGCGTCTGTCCACCGGAGGAGTCAGGGGCTTGTTGCAGGTTGAAGTCGCATCGCGCGATTTGTTCCAGAGAACCTCACCATTTGACAAATCATAGAATGACACGGCATTTCGTAGCTACTGATCTTACGGATCGGTTTGCCGTCCTCTTGCTCCGGAGCTGTCTCTTTTGTGTTGCTCATCGCCTGTGCCAATGTTGCCAACCTGCAATTTGCCCGCGCGCCTGGCCGGAGAAGGGAAATTGCGATTCGCAGCGCGATGGGAGCGGGACGCTGGAGCATTATCCGGCAGTTACTAACGGAGAGTGTGTTGCTGGCAATGGCAGCGAGTATCCTTGGGCTGCTTTTCGCTGTCATTGGAATTCAGTTTCTTCGGCACTAGATGCCCGCTGAGATCAGCCGTTACATCTCTGCGTGGCAACATGTTCGCCTCGAACCCGAGGGCCTGCTGTTTACACTTTTGATCGCCATTGGCGCGGCATCCTTTCCGGGTTGGCTCCCGCGTTTCAGACTGCTGGCATGGGTATTACGAACCAGTTAAAGGAAGGTGGCCGCAGCAACACGGCTGGACGCTCCTGGCATATTCTGCGAAGCCTCTTCGTTGTCAGTGAGATCGCTTTGTCTGTCGTTCTGCTGGTTGGAGCGGGCCTGATGATTAAAGGAGTCGTGACATTGATTGGAAGCGATGGTCCTCCCGATGCGGAGAATATTTTGACCATGCGCATCAACCTGTCTGGTTCGAGGTAGGCGGCTCCCCGGCAGCAAGCGGAATTCTATGAGCGTGTGCTGCACGACCTGCAATCCATTCCTGGGGTCCATTCCGTTGCCTTCGCAACAAATGTTCCTTTCGGAGACGGCGGAGTAACTACTACATTCGGTATCGAGGGGCGCCCGCTCCAGCCGGGTGATTTCCGTTCGGCCATCCTGGAATCGGTGAGTCCAGATAACTTTCGAACGATGAAGGTGCCCTTGCTTCAGGGCCGTTACATTACCGACTCGGACGGCTCCGAAACGCCCGCTGTCGCTCTGATAAGCAATCGCTTCGCACAGAGATATTTTTCCGGTGAGAATCCTGTCGGGAAACATATCCGGCAAGGGGACGATGCTTCGGCACATCCTTGGCTCACGATAGTAGGCGTGGTGGGCGACATTAAATACGATCCGTGGTCGAAGCAGGAGCCTCCTGCAATGTATGTCTCTTACCAGCAGTTCCCGATGCAATCTACGTACCTGGCAATTGGCACATTGCGTGATGTCTTGCAACTTGCTCCGGTTGTGCGGCGTCGGTTGGCCAACCTCGATGCTGAACAGCCCGTTTACGAAGTACAGACTCTCGGAAAAGTCATCTCGAACCAAGTAATTGAACTTTCATACGTCGCGGCGATGATGAGTGTTCTGGGTGTGATCGCTTTGGTTTTGGCAACTGCAGGGGTCTATGCCACTATGTCCTATTCGGTCATTGAGAGCGTGCATGAAATCGGCATCCGCGTGGCGCTCGGCGCGCAGCGGAGCGACGTGCTGTATCTGCTTCTCAGGCGTGGCGTCCTCCTGCTTTTAGTTGGCTTGGGCATTGGTGTTCCGTTTTCCTTTGGCATTGCCCGGCTCCTCTCTTCTCTTTTGTTTGAGGTAAATGCTGCTGATACGAGTGTTTTCTTTGGTATCGTGTTGACGATGTGTCTTGTGGGCTTCTTGGCGTGTTACATCCCGTCACGGCGCTCTCTGAAGATTGACCCTATCGTGGCTCTTCGGAGTGAGTAGTGGTTGTCAGGGAGAATGCCAGAACGATTTGCTGTTCCAGATTTGTGGTTTTAGGAAGGATTGTCGAGCGGCATGTTGGCTCAACCACAGGTTAACGAACTCCTCTACAAAAGGAGCGGCCGAAGTGATCTCTGTTGAGCTGCATCCTTCCCTTTGGTGGGCGTGGAATAGATAAAGACTCTCATTCGAGGCGGGCAGCGGCTAAGACGAGAGCCTTTCTGTTCCCTCGAATCCATAAATAATTAAGCAATCAAGTAATGAAAGATACGCGATCCACGATTTCACAGTAGAGGAACGGGAAGACGGCAAATTCGTCGTCTTCTGCGAAGCACCTGTCATCCTGCGGGAGCAGTAGCGGTTGTCCTAGATGTCCCCACGCTCGATGTTTTCGTCGAGCTCTTCTTCTTTCTTCGGGGTCCAATGCTTCTTCTTCCCCGGTCCCAAGATCCCTCAGCGGAATGTCGTGAATCTCGGGGCTGTCGATGTCGGTCTCTGGATCGGGAGCGAGGGGCTTGTTTGGAGTGGCCATGATTCCTTCCTGGCCTCATGAGATGCACGAAAGCAGGAGCGCGGCGATTACCTTCGTGCCTTCACGCGCACGAACGAGCTACAGGCTTGGCTCCATACAATGTAAAAAATATCTATCAACGGGTGATTTGTGGCTGAGGCATGGAAGGTCATCTCGAATTCGGGAGAACTCCTGATCCTTGAGCGTGGAGCGGAGCGAATTGAGATTCCTAAACCCGAGGCCCCATTCGCGAGCCAGGCGTTCATGAAAGTTCTGCCCGGTGCGATGGTCACCGATGTCATCGTTGATCTCTTACGATGGAAGAAGCGCATTAGAACTGACCGAGCTTGAAAATGATCGCCAACTCCGACCGTGGAGTGGGCATCAAAGGCTCGATTGACCGAGGTTGGACCGTTATTTGGAATTCGGGCAAACGTGCCATGCTTCAGTCAGATACGCAGCATGTCTACATCGACCGGCCAGAGGATGATTTCGCGAGCCGCATATTCGCGAAACTGAGGCCGGGGCAAACGAGTAGACCCGGTACCCATTCCGTGCTGGATCTCAACTGTTCCAACTCCTCAGTCGTCCAAAGGGAATCAGTCCGGGCGAGCATCTCTAGAAACCCCGCCCATCTTTTTCCGTGCAGCCGTTCAAGCGCCTGGCTGTGTTCGTCGTTGGTCATGCCGCCATTTTCATACAGGAACCTGCCCACGTATGTCCAAATGCAGCAGGTAAATCGGCGGATTGCTGCTCCTGAGATGGATGCGCTCATTGGGACAGTCGTTGTGTACTACGTCGCTGATAATTTCCACCCGTTCGATGCGTTCGCGGATGACAAACTTCTCCGAAAAGCCTGACGCTTCTCCTCTGGTGTGACAGAGTCACAAGGCGACCAGCTTGCTCCATCGTGACGTACCGGTCGCTGAGAGCGTCGTTCTCCGATTCGTCTAGGTTCACTCAGTGGAACTTCGACGCGCTGGTGGACTTCTTGTTCAATTTGGGCGGCGGTCGTCTCGCGTCATCGATACTCCCAGGATTTGAACGCTCGAAAGTACAATGATGCGGCTCAGCAGTTGCTTCTCCGGGACCATGCTGGGGGTAAAGTTCGCCTAAAGAGGCGTCAACCCGAGCGAAGACGCAGCCAAACGACGGAACCGGACTCAACGCCTTCAGGCTCATCGGTTGAATTTGACTCGTCCGTTCCGGCTGATTCAAGTTCCGCTACGCGCAAAAGCAGGAGACGCTTTAGCGCAGCAACAACGAGTTCGTCCGTTTGCGATGGAAAGTCCTCGTCAATCTTCTGCAACGTGACACGAAGAGACCGTAAGAGTTCGGAAGAAAGGCGAGAAGGCATCAAAATCGGTTCGATGCAGGGCTTAGACATCCGGGATGCCCCGAGGTCAAGGCCGGGATTTGCCCTAGCCAGCAAGCCCGCCAACTGGTAGGCGCGGACTATTTCAAGACCAAACTTTCATTATTGATTTCGGAGAGTTTTCTAGGTATTGAACAGGGCCGTCAGTGCGCTGTCCGTCATGCTCTCCGGGGGTTGGCTTAGAGTAGCGGATAGCGCCTTGGCGACCCGGCTGCGAGGATGCAGCCGGGTCTGTGTCCTGCTGTCCGAACCGTAGTCGACAGCTTCGAGCAGCAGCGATACACCCACATTTAGATGCGGGGAGATTCCCTGAGAGGTTGCCACATCCAGTGAACAAGCGCCACGCTTCAATTGGCTCGATTTGCATTTTTTCGTCCACTAGGAAATCGGGACTCGCTACCGGAGAGGGCTGTTCTGTTCCCTCTGCCGTGGCCGGGTTGAGAATTCGCCGACTTCTAGGTCGTCTATGCGTTGCCGAAGGATGTCTTCCAATTCGGTCGCAACGGACTGGGCATTTCTAGTGGCGAGGTTCTCTTCCGATTCTCGTAACATTCCTCGAAGTGCATCGACTGTTTCCGAGACCGGACGGAGACCCATTGTAATTACCAGATAAGTCAGAGGCGCGTGATAACCAATCTGGCAGTACGGATTACCAAATGAAGTAGGAGGTATTCACTCTAAATGGGCACCAACAGCTTCCGGCTGCACGCAAGACAGTTCGCCACATGCAGTACATAAATCTGTCGCGCTTTGTGGAGAGAATATTCCGCGTCCTTAAGGCGTTTCATAATCTCTGACGATGCCGCGTGCCCGACTCCTCCAACGATTAACTCTGCTGCACGCTTGTTCACCTCGGCTGAGCCCCAATCGTTTAGTTTCTTTTTGTATTGCCCCATCAGACCCCTTCCTTCATCGCAGTGCTTTTCCATCGCTTTCTCCAACGTGAAGACCGCCCATGCGCATAATCCACCTTGGACCCAGTCACCGTTTTTCTTTCGCACAAGCATGGTGCGACGTCCGAGGATGACGAAGTATTCTTCATTTGGTAAATCATAAGAAACTTCGCAGCAGACGAATCCCGTGATTCTGAACTCCGGTAGGGATACCTTGATGACGCTGACCGTGGACGAGACTTCACAACCCATTAGTTTCGCTAGTAATGTAACGGTCTCCCTATTCGATTTAATCAATTTGGCTACCTCTCTTTAACGCGTGAAGTGGTTTCAAGCCAAACCGGTTGAGATGCTGGAACAGCCGAAGAGGTGCCGATTAGATGTGCCAATGCCCTTTCATTGGTGCAATTCACACTTACGTTCGGTAACTGGCATACTATCCAGATTAAAAAGGTATAAGATGCCGGACACGCATCCAGTTTTCACAGAGGGACTGCTGTCCCCACCCCGTTGACCCTTCTCTGAATCTGCTGAGTGTGGAGGGGACTATGCCTTTTGCTGACCGAGATGTCCTGTGTGCAGGTTGTGGTGTGATGTTTGTGTTTTCTTCGGGAGAACAAGAGTTCTTTCGGGAGAAGGGGTTTGTCAACGAGCCGAAACACTGTAAGCAATGCAAGGCTAAGAGGCAGGCCACGACAGGTCGGCGTCGAGTCGAAACCCACGTTACTTGTTCGGAGTGCGGGGGGCAAACAACCGTCCCATTCAAGCCGACGCAAGGCAGACCTGTAATGTGCAGAGTGTGTTTCGCAAACAGACCCAAAGCTTCCAATATTGTGGCTGCATAGTGACAAGCTAATGACATTGGAGGGATTCTTCCGCTTTCTACTTGGGGCAACATCGAATGGCAGATTCTCCGAAATTCGCTCATCGTTCGAATCTGGACAGAACTACGGACTCCATTTGTCTGCGATGTATCGCGACCGTGGCATCGGACGATGATGAGGGCGAACTGCTGAGATACGAACGCCAGCATATCTGTGACCCGGTTTTGATTGAGCGATTCGACGGTACGATGCCGCCGTCTTGAGGAGACCCTCACGAAGGTTGTTGGACGACGCGTTCCCATCTACGCGTGCGGTGCCTGCTGCCGAGCCCGGTCGGTTGTACAAACCGACCTGGATCCGTGGGGAGCGAAGTTTGGCAATCCGACAATCTTTCTCTCACTGGTGGAGTGGGCGGATCGTGTGATCACGGAGTAGCTGCGGCACAGCGCGCCCGTTGGAGATGCGAAGAACTCAGTTCAAGATCGCCGATTCATTCCGGTTTACGAGATCAGGCCAAACCGCGCTTTGAGAGTTGTCCGTGGAAACGCTCCGCGGCGATTTGTCATTCACTGAGCTTGGGCGGATCACTTCCGGATTGCCTACGACTCGCCCGGAATTGTGTTAGCCTGTTAGCCGAAGGCTTTACGGCGTGGCCTTTGTTTTTTCGAGATCGATCGAATGACCAGTTTGCCTTTGCCGCTCCCACTTAGAGGCACTCCAGCCTGTTTGATGGCGGCTGCGATAAGTTCCTCAACATCTTGACGCGCCAGCGTCGCCGCCGATTCGATCCTGATAAAACGGTTCTGGATGCCACTGCCGAGGAGCAATTTATATGGATCGGGTAGTGTGGCTCCGTGATAGAACGAAAGCCCCACTCCGTTCGCGCCTGCAGCAATGGAGAGGATGCAATCGGACGGTCGCTCGGTCGAGCAGTACCCAATCACGAAGAAGTTGTAATTGTCGTAAACGAGGTCATTGGCTGTGTTAGACGCTTGCGCAGTACTTTACGCACGGAATGAATCAACGCTGCGTTTTTCGAGTCGAATTTCTTGATAAAGCCTGCGAGTTGCTGCTCGCCGGCTTGCGAAGCTATTCGTTTGGAGGTCTTCATGGACACGTATCTGCCTTCTTGTGCCGAGTTCAACGGTGAGTATAGTGCCTCCTACTGATGTTCCAGTTCAGGACTTTTAAGGGCCAAGCCATTTGGTATTCGCAACTGAGGAGAACAGCCCTAAGTATGTTTCCAGGCCCGATCACCCTCAAAGGCTGCTCCGGCGAATTGGCGTGAAGTCAGAAATTCCTCCCGAGGACAAGCGCGTTTATCAGGACCAGTCAACCATCCTGAAGGAGCGAATCACCTCCGGCTGGATTACTTGATGAAGCTCTGTCTATTCCGCTGCCCGTCCTGTTCAGTCCGTCAAAGCGTGCTCTGTATACTGCCAGCATGCATACGGCGCAGGCTGGCATCTTCGCTCTCGGAACCTCCTCTCATGTCTACCTCGAGTTCGACTTGGTGGACGAGAAGCAGTGCAGAGACTTAGCGGCCGCTGCTGCTGCGATCCGTGAGCCACGGACGACCACGGGCGGGGTCAACTTTGTGATCGGATTTCGGCCCGAACTATGGCAGAAGATAGTCCCAGAGCAAGCGCCAACCGGTATCGAAGGATTCAACAAGGACATTGAGGGCGTTGAAGGGTTTGTGATGCCAGCGACGCAGTATGATGCGTTGGTGTGGATGTCGGGCAGCGCATATGACGTGGTGTTCGATATGGCGAGGACGATGATTCGGGACCTCGCCGGAAAGGCCACGCTGAAGGAAGAGACGTCAAGCTGGGCATACCGGCATGACCGCGACCTGACGGGCTTTGTGGATGGGTCGGAGAATCCAACGTTGCTGGACGCACCCGCAGACGCTCTCCTGCCTGACGGAGTTCCCGGTGCTGCGGGTTCTGTGCTGCTCCTACAGAAGTGGAAACACAGGACTGCGGAGTGGGAGACGTTGCCGGTGGCGAAGCAGGAACTTGTGATGGGGCGGACAAAGACCGAAAGCATTGAGTTGGAGAACAAGCCTGCGGACTCACACGTGGCGCGAACGGACCAGGACAAGTTCGGGAACATCTTTCGCCGCAATATGCCTTACGGAAATGTCGACAACCATGGCACTGTGTTTGTTGGCTTCAGTTCGGAACAGCAGCGGCTTACGAAGATGCTCGAAAGCATGGCGGGCTTGGTGGACGGCACGCGTGATGCGCTGACGCGCTACACGCAGCCGCTGACAGGCGCGTACTACTTTGTGCCTTCAGTAGAGAGCCTGCGAGAACTGCGGTAGCTCGAGAAACGCTTACCAGTCATCGCAAATACTGTTTCGGATTACTACCGATGAGGTCGGCTAGTGTCCGCCGAAATCTCTGGATGTGGGTCGATCTGGATTGACGATGACAGGCCTTAGTGCGTTTCCGGGCTTCGGACGCGCGGATTGGGTCGGAGTGAACTGGGCTCGCTGGAGGTCCGGATACTGTGCGCACAGTCCGCGCTTGTAAACGGGATTGCCATCCGTTACGGGTCGGATGGAACGGAATTGGAGCGCGCAGGCATCAGCTATCTGCCGCGCAAGACAGACCACGCCTGGAAAATCGTTGTGATGGTGTCGCACGATACGCCTAGGCCGTGACCGACGGCTGGGATTTTTAGTCTAGACACACTCACCAGGTGTCCGGCAATCTTGTCTGCGATGCACGACTGCGGTGCTCTTCTCCGCGTCGAAGGCAACGGTGGAATCGATCTCCAGGAAGCCTGTGCGTTTGAGTTCGACCGAAGAGCTGAGATGGTGGCCAATCACGGCTCGCGTTCGATGATTCAGCTCGACGCACGCTCTACGAGCATAAACTGAACGCGAACGGAACTTCGACATCGACAACCTCCAGGAAACGCCTATCGAATCCCCACGTACACCTCCACCTGAGCATTCTGCCGATCGGCCGCAAGCTGGTCATAGACTTCAAAATCGGCCAGGTACGCCCTGTTCCCTCCGGGTTCAGATTTGGGTTGTGCCCAGATACGGCTCCAAGTCTCGGGCACCACTTTTCCAACGAATCCTCTCTCGGAAGCAAACACAGCATATCGCCCGGCGGGAACTTTCCTGGCCACCATCCCAGCAGGAATCACGGTGTCAGGGGACACCCGCGCTCCAATCATAAAGGTGTACGCACCATTCGCATCGCTCTCATAATCGGTGTAGACCGCTACAATGCTCGAATCAAGCCTGTTGGGAATCTTGTTCAGCAGCCCCTCAGACATAAAACGAGTCCATTGTTGTCCGATGATCCCTTTCCCGGCCATCTCCTTGGCGTTCGTAGTGCGAGCTGCGATTCCAATCACAGTGAATCCCGATTCCTCAACTACTTTTGGAGTCAGGTTGACATCTCCGGCACCCGCCGCCGAAAGCCCGACTGCAAAAATACCGATTGCCACCCAGCATGCATTCATTTCCCTTCATCCTTTCCCACGGGCGAGTGAGCACGCTCGCTCGATGTTGATGCTTCCGATTGTGTTGAAGTCCGGCCAACGGAAGTTTCTCAAATCGTAAGAACAGTCGAGGTCACAATTCCCGGACCGACTTCGGGACAATAGAATCGTCGCTTTCATCGAGAGCTATTCACAGGCACACAACATCCGGGACCGGGGACTTAATTCTTTCACTTGTTTCCTGTTCTATGTTGATCCGCGCGTCCCGTCAACAATCGTACGGCGACGCAATCCCTGCCACAGCAGCAAACCTCCGACGATCAGCAGGATTGAATTTGCCGCAGCGAGTACGACAATGTCTGAGTCCGGTTTGACGGACTCCTTCGTGTATTTGAACGCGTATTGTCCCCAGTTGTTCATTGCGCCATGAGCAATGGATACGAGCCAGATGCTTTCCGTACGCAGCCATATCCAGCCGAGGATGAGGCCTGCAGCTAGGATTCCGGACGGAAGGACCAGAGCAAGCCTGATCGGGGACACCCCATTGATGTGTTGGATCCCCGAAAGTTGGAACGGCACATGCCAAAACGCCCAAATGATCGCACTAACTACCACCGCACGCCGAGCACCGAGTCGATCGATGAGCCGCGGAAGTAGCCATGCCCGCCAACCGATCTCCTCAAAAAACGCCAGGACGGAAACAATGATCAATCCCACCACAGCGTTGAGTGCGATGTGCCCGACCAGTCCGTAGATCGTCATGATTCCCCACCCGCGAGATGCCGGTGAGGAGTACAAGCCGTCTGGCTGCGGTGTCAACCAGCTCTGCCACTGCACTCCGCCACCGATGGTCGCCATCAAGGGCAGCATTACTGCATGCAGCACGCCAGGAATGAGAAAGAGGGCGACCGAAAGATACTTTAGGGGAAAGCGACCCCAGCCTATGCGCAAAGGTTCATTCATCGCCACGTTCACGATGAGCACCGAAACAGCGGGCAAGAACATGGACAAATATGCCAGGCCAATTAGCGCGCTCTGCTGTCCGCCGGTAAGCCCGATGACAAGACTCAGAGCGCCCCCGAGTGCGTAGGCGAGTGCGACGAAGGCGATAATGGGCTTCATGGCTCTTTAAGAATCCACCCGCACCGTGTCACGTGCGAGCCCAGGGCGTTGGCCATCCGGATGCCGATGTCACCCGATCCGACGCGTTGTTTGGCGGCTCCAGACTAACATCGGCGCTTGAATCGACCACATGGCCGCAGAAACAATCTCGCTGCGTCTTGAGGGTGCGAGGCGACTCGTGCCCCGCGTTTCGCCCAGCGAATCTGCACCCGATTGCGAGTGGGGCGCGTCCCGCAGACCGCCCGGATCGCCGATAGTTTGCGAGTGGTTCCAGGCTCCTGTTGCTTTCCCAATGAAGTTGTGGCATGCTTCGTGTGGGTAACCCAATAGAGATGGGAGTGTCCTGAATCGCATGAAACCCAAGAAGGATGTTCCGCAGGGGACTCTCGCCCTCATGGTACTGAAAACCCTCGATGTACTGGGGCCGTTACACGGCTATGCGGTCGCCCGGCGCATTGAGCAGATAAGCGGCGACCTGCTTGCACTGAACCAGGGTACCCTTTATCCCGTTCTTCTGAGGCTGGAACAGGAAGGGGCAATTTCTTCCGACTGGGCTACTTCGGACAACAATCGCAGGGCTCGCTTCTATCGTTTGACGCGAGCAGGACATAAGCTGCTCGAAATCGAAAAGCGCGATTGGGAACAAACTGCGGCCATCATTGGCCGCTTCTTTGAAGTGAAGGCGGAGGATCTGGTATGAGATCCGTGCATCGCTGGTTTGCCCGTCTCCGAAATTTCATGACCGGCCGTCGCGGCGATGAGCGGCTCCGCGAGGAACTGGAAGAGCATCTTTCCATGCAGACGGACGAGAATATTCGGGCCGGAATGTCTCCGGGTGAAGCTCGCCGCCAAGCGCGGCTGAAGCTCGGTGGAGCAGAAGCAGTTCGGGAGGAGTTTCACGGAGAGGAGAGTTTGGCGCTTCTGGAAAACCTGCTCCGCGATTCACGCTACGCAATGCGCCAATTGCGCAAATCTCCAGGTTTTACCATACCGGCGGTGCTGACTCTGGCCCTCGGCATCGGCGCAACCACGGCGATCTTCACGCTCGTCGAGCAGGTGATGTTGCAGTCGCTGCCTGTCGCCAGGCCGGATCAGTTGTGGCGCATCGGAGGTCAGCCCCACTGCTGCGACTGGGGAGGATATAGCCAGGACAGCGACGGAGAGGCGGGCAACTGGAGTCTCTTCTCGTGGGAAGCCTTCAGGCTATTCCGCGCAAACACGCCGGGATTCCAGGATCTGGCAGCGCTCCAAGCGGGTAACATGCCGCTGGTAGTGCAGCGCTCCAGCTCATCGGGACTGCCGGATACAGCGAATGGCCAGTATGTCTCCGGAAACTTTTTTCAGACTCTGGGCGTTTCCGCCTGGCGCGGAAGGCTGTTCGTCGACGCCGACGACCTGGAGGGCGCGCCCCCGGTCGCGGTGATGAGCTTCCATGCGTGGCAAGAGAAGTATGGCTCCGATCCTTCGGTCGTTGGATCCACATACCGGATCAACCGCCAGGCGTTCACGATCATCGGAGTGGCCCCGGCAGGTTTCATTGGGGCGAAGGTGACGAGTTGGGGCTTGCCGGATATCTGGATGCCGCTGACAGCCGAGCCCTTGATGTTGGGAACAACGGCGCGGATTAAGAACACGCGGGTCGATTGGCTGGATTTGATCGGACGTGTGCGCCCCGGAGCGAATCCGAAAGCGCTCCAGGCGCAGCTTCAGGGTGAATTGCAGGGCTGGCTGGCCAGCCACCTGGCGGATATGAGTCCGCAAGAAAAAGCTGTGTGGCAGAGGCAGACGCTCCGCTTGTCGCCTGGCGGCTCCGGTTTCTCGTTTTTGCGCAGAGATTACAGCGAGGGTCTGCTGCTGCTCATGGTCACGGCCTGTTGTGTGCTGCTGGTGGCCTGCGCCAACATCGCCAACCTGCTGCTGGCTCGGGGGCTGAAGAACCGACAGCAGACGGCAGTCCGCGTGGCCCTGGGAGCATCGCGCGGGCGCCTGGTGCGGAATGCGCTTCTCGAAAGCGCGACGCTCTCTCTGATCGGTGGCGCGGCCGGTGTGGCTGTGGCCTGGGCGGGGGCGCGGTTGATCCTGTATCTCGCCTTCCACATGATGGAGCGAACCAGCTGGATTCCCGTGCAGGCTACGCCCTCAACACTGGTTCTGCTTTTCGCGCTTGGGGTCTCGGTGCTCACGGGCGCGATCTTCGGAATGATGCCTGCATGGATGAGCTCGCAGGCCGAGCCGGTGGAGGCGCTGCGTGGCGCTAACCGTGAGGTTGCAGGCGGCAGTCACTGGGCGCAGAAGGCGCTGGTGATTGCGCAGGCTGCAGTATCGCTGGTGCTGCTCAGTGCGGCGGCGATGCTGGGCGATAGCCTGCGCAATCTGGAGCACCAGAACTTCGGGTTCGATCCGAATGGCCGCTACCTGGTTTCCCTAGGTTCGCCTATGCTGGCGAACTATAAGCAGGAGCAACTGGTCCCGCTTTATCGTCAGATTCAAGACCGGTTCAATGCCATTCCCGGAGTGCACAGCGTCAGTGCTGCGACGTATGCGCCGATGAGCGGCAACCAAAACGGCCACGACATTCGGATTCAGGGCAAACCAGAGCCCAACCCCAAGGACGATGTATCCGCCGACTGGACCCGCATAACGCCCGGGTTCTTCGAGACCATCGGCACCTCAATGGTGGAGGGCCGCACCATCGACGAAGGCGACAACGAGAATACGCGGCACGTGGCTGTCGTCAACGAAGCCTTTGCCAAGAAGTTTTTTGGGAACCAGAATCCCATCGGCCAGCACTTCGGTCCCGGGTCCATGAGGAATACGGGAACCTATGAGATTGTCGGTGTCGTCCAAAGCATCCATTACGTGACTTGGGGCTTCCGAGATCCGGCCCGGGCCATGTACTACATCCCCGAGGCGCAGACCGTACCCTTCGATCAGCGGGATCTCCAGAGTGACGAGCTTGTGTCGCAGAACCTCTGGAACATCGTGATCTGGGCGCCGGAGCATCCGGCGAACATGTTCAGCGAGGTAAAGAACGCGCTGGCCGAAGTCAATCCGAACCTGGTGATGTATGACGTTCAACCATATTCACGGGTGATTCAGGAAACCTTCGATCAGCAGAATATGATCGCCAGCCTGGCTTGGCTGTTTGGCGCTGTCGGCCTGGTGCTGGCTGCGATTGGTCTCTACGGCGTGACCGCATATGGCGTGGAGCAACGCAGGAGCGAGATTGGCGTGCGGATGGCGCTGGGAGCTGATCGCAGTTCGGTCACTGCCATGGTGTTGCGCGGAGCATTCGGGCAGGTGGGCATCGGATTGGGGATCGGGATTCCGGCAGCCATTGGAGCCGGATATCTCATGTCGAGCCAACTCTTCGGAGTCGCGCCGTGGAATCCATTGCTGTTGGCAGGTGCGACCCTCCTTCTCGGATTGGCGGCACTGGTCGCTGCGCTGATCCCCGCCGAAAGAGCGGCAAGCACCGACCCTATGCAGGCATTGCGATCCGAGTAAGGAGATTTGCCATGAGGGCTATGAAGAGATTGATTTCCCGGCTCCGGAACTTCGCGACCGGCCGTCACGGCGCTGATCGGTTCCGCGAAGAAATCGAACAGCACATCGCGATGCAGACCGAAGAGAGCATCCGCGCAGGACTATCGCCGGAGGAAGCGCACCGCCTGGCTCGCCTGAAATTCGGAACCGTCGCGGCAGTTCGGGAGGAATTGCACGCTGAAGAGGTGTCGCCAATTCTTGAGAAGTTGTGGCTGGATCTTCGTTACGCACTGCGTCAATTGCGTAGATCGCCGGGTTTTACGGCCACTGTGCTGGTTACGCTCGCCCTTGGCATAGGAGCCAATATCGCTGTTTACAGCCTGGTCGATGCTGTGCTTCTTCGCCCTCTTCAATTCAGAAATGAAAATCGTTTGGTCCAGGTATTTGAAGAGAGGCCGGCACTGGGTCTGATAAAAGATACTCCCGCTCCGGCAAACTACTTTGACTGGAAACGCCGCAGCCATGTTTTCTCCGACATGGCAGCAGCCAAGGGAGACATCTACACCATTACCGGGAATGGCCGACCTGAAGAGGTTGACGGAGCGCCGATCACCGCAAACCTGCTGTCGCTCCTCGGCGTCCAGCCGCTCCTTGGCCGCAGCTTCACGGCGGACGAAGACAAGCCGGGAAATGCCGTCGTTCTCATCAGCGCCGGGATCTGGCAGCAACGCTATGGCTCGGACCCACACATCGTGGGCAGAACGATCCACCTGAATGGCGTGCCCTATCGCATCCTGGGCGTGATGCCGTTCGGCTTCACTTTTCCCGATCGCTCCGCTCTTTGGGTTCCTCTCGCATTTACTACCGCGGAGCAGCTTGAGCGCGATAGTCACTTTCTTCAGGTTTACGGATTGCTCCGGCCCGGAGTCTCCCTTGCATCCGCAACACAGGAAATGAGCGACATTTCGCTCCAACTCGAGCATGAGTATCCTGCGACCAATCGTGGGCTGAGCACTTCGATCGTCACCCTGCGAGCCCAATTGCTTGGCGGGTCCCGTCTGGCGATTTTTGTCCTCGCCTCCGGCGTCGTCATTCTTCTTCTCATTACTTTCATCAACGTCGCCGGACTCATGATTGCGCGAGCCGCGAACCGTCAGCGCGAAGTAGCCGTTCGCGTTGCGCTCGGCGCGAGCCGTCTGAGCTTGTTGCGACAGGGACTGGCGGAAAGTTTAGTGCTCTCCATCGGCGGAAGTATCCTTGGAGTGGCATTCGCATGGGGATCTATGCCGGTCATCCGGCATTTCGTGCCAGAGACGATCGCCGCTTGGGCGCATCCTGAGATGAATTGGACAGTGATGCTGTTCTCCGTTCTTCTCTGCGTAACCGCCGCCCTTGCATTTGGCCTCTTTGGTCAGAGTGCGGCTGCCGCGCGGCCTCAGGAAGCGTTAAGTCAGCGTAGCCGGAGTTCGACGGACGCCAGGCAAAAACTCCGGTCGGTGCTCGTGACCGGAGAAATTGCGTTGACCACAATCATTCTCACCAGCACTGGCCTGCTCAGCGGAACCTTTTGGAAAATTGTCCATACCGATTTGGGATTTAACCCTGATTCGGTTCTCACCATGAGAACGGAACTGCCCGTCTCCGCCCAAACCCCCTACCGCGAGTTTTCGGCTCGCGTCAGCTTCTATCAACGCGTTCTCGACCAGGCCGAGCGCCTCCCCGGAGTCAAATCGGCTGGCTATACCACCTTCCTTCCCTTCACAAACCCCGGAGGATCAACCACAGTTCTCGTTCAGGGCGCGCCGGCTTTGCCGATCGGAAAGGTGAACGATGTCGGCATGCGCGTCGTTACGCCGAACTACTTCCAGGCTCTCGAAATACCGCTTGTCCTTGGACGTACTTTTACCGAAGCCGATGGTGGAAACAAAACGCCGCTGGTCGTAATCAATCAAAAGATGGCGCAACAGTACTGGCCGAACGGTGAGGCTATCGGAAGACAGTTTCGATTCGACGACCCAGGAACGCCGTGGATGACGGTAATCGGCATTGTCGGCAATGTTCGCCAGGCAAATGTCGAAACTCCGAGTCGTGCGGAAATGTACTTTTCCTACGAGCAGAATATGGGCATCCCCGGATATTTCAAGCCCCGCGACCTAGCAATCAGAGTCGCCGGCGATCCCAACAACTATACGGACGCGGTGGAAAGGGCTATCTGGTCGGTCGATCCCGGACAGCCGGTTTCCGAAGTTCAATCGATGCGGCACCTCGTGAATACCCGCATGGAGACTTATATTCTCGAAGCCAAACTGTTTGCATTCTTCTCCTGCGCCGCTTTGCTATTATCCGCGCTCGGAATCTATGGCCTGATGAGCTACAACGTGACGCACAGAACTCAGGAGATTGGTATCCGCATGGCACTCGGAGCGCAGCGTCAACAGGTTCTGAGTTCGTTCGTCACCGCAGCGTTCCGCCTATTGCTGTTTGGCCTCGTATTGGGATCGGTAGGTTCGGTCGCCGCAACACGGTTACTCGGGAGCATGCTCTACGGGATTTCAGGCATAGTCTGGGGAGTTGGAGCGCTGCCGATTCTCGTGCTTGCGGTTTCAGTCGCGCTCGCGGCTTACATCCCTGCTCGCCGCGCCGCTGCTCTCGATCCCATGCAAGCATTGCGGTCCGAGTGAGGAGATCGAGCATGAGAATTCTGAAGAGATTGTTTGCCCGGCTCCGGAATTGAGCGATCCGGGCGCCGCGGCAATCAACGGATGCGCGAAGAGATGAAACTGCATCTTGCCATGCAGCCCGAAGGGACAGATTGAGGGCTCCCAGTGGCTCCATCGCTCAATGCAAGATGGTCCGCATCGGAGTGATGAACGAACGCTGTGTCGGCGGTCCCTGTGACGCCGGCGCCGGCGCGCGAGGTCAACGACCGATCCGTTTCATTTGCTCTCATGGAGCCCTAACCAGCTCCAGAGCGACTCAGTTGAACCCGGCGAAGACGCAATCGCCCCGAGTGGTAGTCTCCTTGACGGAATAGGAGAGAGCGTGTACTCTCCTTTCTCAGATAGGAGAGCGTGTGACGAAACCGGTTGAACTCCCGCAGGGCACCCTCGAGGTCCTCATCCTCAAGGCGGTCTCGCTCGGTCCGCTGCATGGGTATGGCATCCTGCTGCGCATCCAGCAAATCTCCGGCGAGCGCCTCGAAATCCTGCAGGGTTCCTTCTACACCGCGATCTATCGCCTTGAACGCCAGGGCTGGATCCGAGGCGAGTGGGGCGAGTCGGAAAACAATCGGCGGGCCCGCTTTTACTCCCTCACCGCCGCCGGCACCCGTCAGCTCAAGGCGGAGACCGCCAAGTGGATCGACATGGCCGCTGTCGTCGCAGGCATTCTCAACAAGAAGGCGGATGAGATATGAGTCTCCACGCCCGAATTCGGAAATTGTGGCGCTCGATCGCACCGCGCACCCCGAGTGACGTGGAAGAGGAGTTTCGTACTACCCTCGATGCTTACCAGGAAGATCTAATCCGCCAGGGCCTCTCGGAAGAAGAGGCCCGTTGCAAAGCGCGGATCGACCTCGGCCGGCCCGCCGCCCAAAACGAAACGTACCGCGACGCCGTCGGCCTCCGCTTCTTCGATGAGCTCTCCGGAGACATCCGCTACGGCCTCCGGGGCCTGCTCAAGAATCCAGGCTTTTCCGCCGTCGCCATTGTGTCGCTCGCGCTCGGCATTGGCGCGACCACCTCCATGTTCTCGCTCCTCTATGCTGTCCTGCTGCACCCGGTGCCCTATGCCGACTGGCAACGCCTCACTTATCCTAGCTACCTGAACGACGACCAGCCCGGATCGCCCGAGTGGTGGTTCAGCTTGAATTGGCCACAGTATCAGCAACTGCTCGAGGCCAGCACGATCGAAGATGTGGTTGGCTCGACCAACGTCAATTCCGAGGTCACCGGCCGCGACCTACCCGAAGACGTCACCCTGACCTACATCACTGAAAACGTGGACGCGTTCCTACGCGTTCCGGCTATGCTCGGCCGCAACATACAACGGTCAGACGCCGAATCAACGGGAGGCCAGCCCATCGTCTTGAGCTTCGACTTCTGGATGCGCCATTACAACGGCGACCGCGCTGTCCTGAACCGCACGCTCGAGATCGACCACAAGCCGTATACCGTAGTCGGGGTCATGCCGCGAGACTATGCCTGGGAGCGAGACCTGTACGTTCCCATGTCTCTCTTGCCCACGCGCGAACGACTCTCCGTGCTGCCGGTCATGAAACTCAAGCCCGGCGTGAGCCTGGCCGCGGCAGATGCGGAGATCGGCGCGCTCCTTCACCACTTCGCCAAAGACGCACCCCAGCAGTTTCCCACCCGCTTTCGCATGCGCCTGGAGCACATCGCAGACCGCATCCTCCTCTCCGTGGGGCACACGCTGGTCGAGCTCGTTGTTGCCGTGCTCCTGCTGCTGGTCGTCGGCTGTACAAACTGCTCGATCCTGTTGCTCGCCCGCGGCATGAGCCGTCAAAGCGAATTCGCCGTCCGCTCGGCTCTCGGCGCCAGCCGGCCCCGCATCGTCCGCCAACTGTTGGTGGAGTCTCTGGTCCTCGCCGTCACGGGCTCCCTCCTCGGCATCCTGCTCGCCTTCTGGATGGCAAAGCTCATTTTTGGCCTGTTCCCCGACGTCTTCATGCACGAGTCGGTCATCCGCATCAACCTTCCCGTCCTCGCTTTCTCCGTCGTCCTGGCCGTGATCAGCGGACTTCTCTTCGGCCTACTGCCTTCGCTCGGTATGGCGCGCCCGGACATCGCGCAGATGATGCAAACCCTCGGCCGTAAGGTCGCGGGAGGCAAAGGTCAGGCCCGCTCGCTGAATCTCCTCATCGCAGCACAGATCGCGCTCACGGTGGTGCTGATGGGTGCCGCCGGCGTCGCGATCAGCGGCTTTTTGAAGATGACGCATCGCGACTTCGGCTACGACCCGGCCCACCTGATGTCGGTGCCGCTGCCCTTTCACCGTCATTCCCTGTTCACGCGGGAACAGCGCGTCGAGTATATCGAGACCTTGCGGCGCAAGATCGCAACCGTACCGGGCGTGACCCAGATCGCCATCTCCGCCGACGCCACGCCGCCCGATAGCGGCGAGAGTCGCCCCTTTGAGATTCTTGGCGCTCCTTTTACGCAAAAGCAATTTATGCGCGCCGAATTCACCGATGCGGCGTACTTCGCGGCGCTTCGCATCCCGCTCCTGGAGGGCCGCCTCTGGGATGCAACAGAGAATGCCCGCGGCGCAGCGGTCTGCATCATCAACCAGACACTGGCGCGTGCGTACTTCCCCCACGGCAACGCTGTTGGCAGCCGGATTCGCCTGCCCGACCTGGAGATTCCGGCCGTCAATCCAGGCGAGCTGGTTGGAGTTCCTGACACCACCGGCTGGCTGCAGGTGATCGGGGTCGTCGCCGACTCTCTCGACAACGGACTCGACAAACCCGTCTTGCCCGCCGTCTATGTGCCCTACGCGCGCTTCATGTGGGAGTTCACCCAGTTCCTCATTCGCACCGACGGGCCGCCATTGGCCGCGCTCCACCCCATCCAGCTCGCCATCCAGTCGATCAACTCCGATCAGCAGACCGAACGCAACGTGCGCGATTTAGAGCAGTGGATCGCGCAAGAGCCCGAGGTCCAACAGCAGCGCCTGTTTTCCATCCTCTTCGGACTCTTTTCTTCGCTTGCCTTGGCTCTCGCCCTGGTCGGTCTCTACAGCGTCGTATCTTACTCGGTGGCACAGCGCACCAACGAGTTCGGCATCCGCATGGCCTTGGGTGCGCAGCGCGCCCACGTGCTCTCGATCGTCTCGCGCAGCATTGGGCTCACCGTGGTCTGTGGCCTCGCCGCCGGACTCGTCCTCTTCGTCGCCCTGCACAGTCTGCTCATTCATATCGCTGACAGCAGCGGCTCGAATCCATTCATCCTCGTGGGCGTCGTCGCGCTTTTCCTGTTCTCAGCCGCGCTCGCCTGCACGATCCCAGCCATGCGCGCGACCTCCATCGATCCCATGCAAGCAATTCGTTACGAGTAAGCGGGCCGATCGTGGCTGGTTGGTTGTCCTTTTTCGCCACGATACAAGCTTTCGAAAAGAATGGAGTGCGCATTGTCATGATCCGGCAGAGGGGCTGGGTTGGTGTTTCACCGATCAAGTTCTGCGCGAGATCGGCCGTGTAGGCGACGTTGTCCCAGCTAGCTCGCCTGCCCCGGGTCGAGCACGTGCTGCGTATGCCTGGTCACCTACATCAGAGTTTCTGTTTCCAGTTGTGCATTAGAGACTGCGAATCGGGAGGGACGCATTGCTCGAAAGCGCGGATGAAACAACGCCGAACTACCTCGAAGGTCTGTCGAATGGTCTGTTCATCCGGTGGCTCGGCTGCGTGAGCTGTGAAACCGCGCATCTTGTAGAGGTCTCGTATGGTCGTGAACAGGCGGTCGCGTTGCGTGCCCGGTGGTTCCAAGTACGCTGCGATACAACCGCAGAGAGTTCGCGTGATGTCTTGGTCTCCGGGTCGGATGAGCGCCTCGACCGATGCCCAGATCATCATCAAGGCACTCCCGATCGGGTGCGACCACATGGCTTGGTCAAAGGCCTGGAACGCCACGTTGAAGGACGGGCTATCCATCAGTGTGGCCGCTGACTGCCAGTGGACCTTCAACCAATCGAGAGTCGATGCGTGAATCGTCGCATTCGATGTTCGATCGAAGATCCACTGCCGGGGGCTCATTTCGATTGGCCAAAGGATCGGCTCATCTTTTGCGCCGGCGATTGTTGAAAAGGACATGCTCGAAACCACCGGGACACGCAGGCCGATTGCCTGATGCAATCGGATAAGCGACGCAATCCACCAGATCGTGTTGATCCGCGTAAAGTTCGTTGGCCGTTCTCCCTTGGGGATTTCGATCTCGAACTCGATATCGAAACCAAGGCCTCCACTCGCCGGCTTCCATGGTTCCCCAAACGGAGTCTCCGAAGTTCGTCGGCTGAGGGAGAGCATGTAGGGAGCAAAAACATGCGCGTAGGTGCTCCGGAGAAAGACACCATCGGAAAGTTCATAGGTCGGACAGGGCAAACGCGTCCCCGAGATTCCGCCGTACAGAGGATAGTCGCTGGGATGAGCCTGCGTTGGGCTCAGTGATCCAATAGGGATGAAACTCATACGAGGAGCATATCTCTGCAACCCACCGCCGCAAGGGATTCCAAGTTCGTCGCGGGGAGACGAGCCCCCTCTCCCCGCACCCTCTATCCACGTCCGAGAGCACATGTGCAGTCCTTGATGGGATGCTGAGGCTGGACCTTTCGTCCTTTCAGGCCATGTCGTCTTAATCGTCATGAAGCTGGAACGTTAAAACCTATGTAGCGGAGCCCCTTAGCAGATCTCCCATTCATTGGGGGGCACATCTCGGGTCGAGCGGTGCCGCTTAGCTCTAAGGCGCAGCTTTCGCCAAAGTGTCGAATCTTCCATTCTGGGAAATTGAGAACATCGTAGAGTCGACGTATAAACTCTTCTTTTCCAAACAAGAGGTGGGCCAGACTTCGTTTCACCCGCTCAAGATCCTCCTCGTTTTGGTCCCAGAAAAAATCAATAATCGCGGCATATCCGCCCTTTATGAACCGGACCTGTTCCTCAAAAGCGTGAATGCCCATTAAAGCAATCGACAAATCTTCACGCGATGCCGACTGTAATGATTCCTTGCTAGCGAAGACGGCACGAAGCTGTGCCAAGTTTGGGAAATAATCCTCGGGTATCCGTGGTTTTTCGGTGGATACCACTCCTGCCCTAAATTGAGCAGTTCAACACGCCGATCTGTCTGCGCCCGGAGAGGACTCTTCTGCCAATCATCACCTGATGCATGAGTCAACCGAACCCAATTTAGGAACCTGTTCGTCTCCCTCCCGTTATCACTGTTGCTCCACTCCAGTCTATGAAGGCTATTCTCGGCTAATACGGTCGAAACCTCGTCGAACGCAGGTCTGAACTGCTCATAGACGCGTCTCCTCAACGCTTCAAGGAAGATGTATTCCGAAGATTTTTTCTTGGAACCAACCGAAATATTCGGCGGCTCGGCCCTGCCGACTGCGGCTTCGACCTTGATGTCGGGGTTAAAGTACTGCCCAAACGACGTGACCGAATCTTCGAATCGTTTTAGTACTTCAGGCGTTAGTACGGGTGCGCCCGTCCAAAGCTCCTGGCACAGCGCTCTGATCTCTTCCACCTGTTCAGAGCGATCAACCAAGATGGTAGCTTCGCGATTGCTTTGCATTCCCCCGTCTGTGAGATTCGACGAACCTAAAAGGGCACAAGTGTCGAAGAGGAATATCTTAGCGTGGAACCTATGCGTGTAGTAACGAACGGCGAGATTCGCAATCCCGAAAACTGCGCGAAGTGCTGCGGGGGCTGGTCGCAACGTTTAGCCCAACCAGGAGACAAATCGACTTCCCTTGAGTCGCAGCTGTCGCAAGCTCCTTTGTCAACGTGACGAATGGTGAATTGCTCTCTGCGATAAGCTTCTGATACGGCCGGATCACAAAGTCTTTGTTCGGACCATTGGAATACAGGCTTGACATGGTTGGGGCTCAATCCTCGCCCTAGCCTTGCTCTCTCTATCGAAGAGCGTTGTCGAATATCCGAAGGCGTCGGACACTCGACAGAATGGGTGTCCAGTCGCCGCGAAACAGGGCTGAGGCTGTTCGTGCAATTGAGCATAACAGGGCAAGACAAGAGTGGACGCATTGCATCGTCACAATTGCTCCTCTCGAATTGTCAACAGTTCGCCAATTCCCTTGAGGGACAATCCGAACCGACGCCAACAGTGCGTTCATAACGGCAATCTGCTCGTCAGCCTGC
Organism: Occallatibacter sp.; assembly: GCF_035317045.1. GTDB lineage: Bacteria > Acidobacteriota > Terriglobia > Terriglobales > Acidobacteriaceae > Telmatobacter. The sequence goes on along the minus strand of NZ_DATHHT010000028.1, from coordinate 41,937 downwards.
TAGGTTTGATACTAGGCGATTACGCGTGAACCGACCCGACCACGATTTGTGCAATCGAACAGAACCACTTGCTCACCTTGACATTCTACCTGAAGCCTGCCTATGATCGCCTAGAATGTCTACCCGAGAACAAAACGAGAGGATCGAACTTCTGCAAGGCACGTTGGATCTCCTGATTCTCCGCACCCTGCAACGTGGACCGCTGCACGGCCATGCCATCGCGAAGGCGATCGAATTTCGATCGGACGAGGTGCTCCAGGTCGAACAAGGCTCGCTCTATCCGGCATTGCATCGGCTGATCAAGCGGCGATGGATCTCGGCCGAAGAGGGGACTTCGGAAAATAATCGCCGGGCCAAGTTCTACGCATTGACCTCCAAAGGCAGACGACAGTTGGCAGTTGAAACCGGCAAATGGGACAAACTGGCGCGAGCCATCGCGCAGATTCTCCGGCCCGGAGAACAGGGGGAAGCATGACACGGCGCAAACGCATGCTGGCGGATCTCGAGCAGGATATTCGCGACCATCTCGAAAGGGAAACCCAGGACAATATCGACCGGGGCATGGCTCCAGAGGACGCGCGCAACGCGGCGCTGCGGAAGTTCGGCAACGTCATGCGGGTCAAAGAGCAGACCTGGGAGGTGTGGAGCGTGGTGTGGCTTGAGCAGCTTGTTCAAGATGTCCGCTTCGGCATTCGCACGTTATTGCGCAGTCCGGGACTTACAGTCGCTGCGGTCATGGCGATTGCACTGGGCATCGGAATCAACGTCGGCATTTTCTCGGTCTTGAACGGCCTGGCCCTGCGGCTACTTCCAGTTCCACGCGCGCAGGAGTTGGTCAGCGTCAACCAGATCTTCCATTTCCAGGGACGAGGTGACCGGCTGATTCACAACGGTGCGAACTGGTTCTCCGACTCCGAATATCAGGACTATCGCGATCACAATCATGTCTTCTCGGGACTGGTGGCCTATGAGCCTTACGTCGAAGCAAACCTGCGGGATACAGACGTGCGGCAAGTCCTGGGGACAGTCGCTTCCTGCAATTACTTCGACGTTCTGATCGAGCATCCCGCTCGCGGGCGTGCCTTTGTCGATTCCGATTGTCGAAGCCGCGGGGCGAATGCGGTGGTGGTGGTGAGCGACGATTTGTGGCGGGGGAAATTCGCATCGGATCCATCCCTGGTGGGCAAGAGGATCGTCCTCAATCAGACCGCCTATACGGTGATTGGAATTGCTCGTCCTGGATTCACCGGCACGGAGCCGATTCCGAGCGCGTTCTGGGCGCCGCTCACGATGCAAGAGGCTCTCGAGCCGGGGATCGACCGGCTTTCGAACGACAATATGAGTTGGCTGGCTTTGCTTGGGCGAACGCGGCCCGGCGTAACGATCGAGGAAGTACGAGCGGATCTTGGCGTGATTGCAGGACGCATTGACCAGCAGCACTCGGGACCGCGACGCACCACATCGCTTGCCATCCACGTCGCGACGTTCTTCACGAGTCCCGAACAGCGCAGCTTCCTGATTCCCGTCGCCTCCGTTGTGCTCGCCGCTTTCGCTCTCGTCTTGCTGATTGCCTGTGCGAACGTTGCTAATCTCCTGCTTGCGCGCGCTTCGGTGCGACGGAGAGAAATCGCGCTTCGGCTCTCCTTGGGTGCCGGCCGAGGGCGACTGGTGCGGCAGTTACTGACGGAGAGTCTTTTGCTCTCTTTAGCCGGCGGCGCGCTTGGATCTCTGATTGCGTTCTGGTCCTTTATTCGGATCACGCAGCTTGTAACCTCACACTTGCCGCATGATTTTCCTCCCTTTGCCCTGAATGTTGCGCCCAACCTCCACGTGCTCGCGTACGCGTTCACGCTTTCCCTTTTTACGGGGATTGTGTTCGGACTGGTCCCGGCATTGCGAAGCTCGCGGCCTGATCTGAACACGGCAATGAAAGGAGACGGCACATCCTTCGGCGTTGGCAAGAGAAACGGGCGTTTTTTGCTTAACGCACTGGTCGGCGCTCAGGTTGCCGTGTGCATCGTGTTGCTGCTTGCGGCGGGATTGCTGCTGCGCGGGCTCTACAGCGCGCAGACGCTTGATCCCGGATTTGAGATCAAGGGGGTGGCGACGATTTTTCTGAATTTAGAAAAGCAAGGCTACGATCCAGCGCGCGCCACGCATTTTATGCAACGTTTTCGTGAGCGAATCCAGGGCCTCCCTGGGGTCGTCGAAGTTGCGCAGGCGGAGTGCGCGCCGTTGAGTCACGACTTTAGCGGTTCAGAATTTGCAGTTCCCGGCCGCGCCGACACGGTTGGTGTCGAATATAACCACGTCACGCCGGATTATTTCTCGCTGCTTGGACTTCCGATTGTGCGAGGTCGAGACTTCAACCCGACTGAAACGCATGAGGCGCCAGGGATTATCGTCACAGAGTCGACCGCCCGCAGGCTCTGGCCGGGTCAAGATCCATTAGGGAAAGGTTTGCGCGAAATTTCGGGGCGTGAATACTCAGTCATCGGCGTGGCCAAAGACGCTGAGGTTGCTCATCTCGGTCGACTCGATACAAACTATCTCTATTTCCCAGCCGGGACTGAAGACGACTCGCGAAGCTACGTCCTGGTTCGCTATGCAACAGGTTTTACGAATGTAGCAAAAAGTATTCGTGATGCGGGGCGCTCGATCGACCCAGGGGTATCGATCGATGTGACCCAGCTCGAAGACTACCTTGAAGTCTGGCGCGCGCCGTCGCGCATTGTGGCCGCGCTGTCTGGGGCGTTGGGCGCATTGGCGCTGTTGCTCTGCTCGATTGGCGTGTACGGGATGGTGTCCTACAGTGTAAGCCGATCCGTCAGAGACATCGGCATTCGTATGGCTCTGGGCGCTGACGGTGCTAAGGTCATGCGCCATGTGCTTTGGCAGGCCATGCGCCCGGTTCTGATTGGTGCGACCATTGGCGTGGCTCTGTGTGCCGCCGTGTCAGGGGTACTCTCCAGCATGATGTTTGGGCTCGGCACGCACGACCCCATCGCGTTCATTGGCATGCCTGTTTTTCTATTAGCAGTGACCCTCGTCGCGTCGCTTATTCCGGGCCGACGGGCCATGCGGGTGGATCCGATGGTAGCGTTGCGATGTGAATAAAGATACCGGTTGCTGCTGAAGGTAAATCTCGCTTGACGACTTCAGGCCAAACCACGCTTCCAGCCCCGCAATGGTCGGGATACGCGCATTGGCGATCGATGGACAACTGATGATGCTCATTCCTCCCTGAGGACCTGCATTGGATCAAGGCCAGCTGCGCGGGCCGCGGGAATGGCGCTGGCCGCCACGGCGATCATCGTCAACCCGCCCGCCGCAAGCATCAGCGTCAACGGATCGACCGGCTTGAGCCCAAAGAGCATTGCCCGCGCAGCGCTTCCCGCTGCCGCAGCCAGCCCGGTTCCCGTAACTAGGCCTATGGCAACCATCGCCAAAGCCTCGTGCAAAATCATACCGAGGACGTTTGCCTTTCCTGCTCCCAGCGCGATGCGTACGCCAATTTCGTTTCGTCGCCTGACCACCATGAAAGAAACGATTCCGTAGATACCGACCATCGCGAGGACCGCTGCGAGAACTCCGTAGAAACCGGAGAGCGTGGCCATCAGTCGCTCCCGCGTCAGCTTCCCCAGGACCATTGTCCTGAGCACGCTGAAGTTCAACACAATGGCCGGGCTCGTTTGGGCCGCTGTGTCTTTCAGCGATGCGATCATCGTGGAAGGGGCCTCGGCGGAGCGCACGAGGAAAGTGGAATCGGTGCCGGGGTCAGCAATTTGGTACTCGTTCACGAAGATGATCGGGACGGGATCCTCGTGCAGATCGCGATACCTGGTGTCTCCGACAAGGCCGACGACCCGGTAGACCAAATTGGGTTTTCCGCCCGCTTGTCTATGGTCGAAGGTTTTGCCGATGGGGTTAGAGCCCGGGAAAAAGCTGCGCGCGAATTGCTCGTTGACGATCGCTTCAAGCGGCGAAGCCGGAGTATCGTCTACCCTGAAATCTCGCCCGGCGATCATGGGCATTTCGAGCGTCTGAAAATATGCTGTGCTCGCTGCATTGAAGTACACCAGCTTGCGTGAGATCGAAGCGCCCGGAATATCGATGAACTCATTCCATCCATCGCCGTTCAACGGAACAATTGTTGTTTCCGCAGCCGCAATGACACCCGGCGTATTCCGCACTTTATCCAGGAGCTCGCGCTTGTATTCCAGCCGATTGGCGGTAGCAACCTTGAGCGGCGAAAAATCGAAATCCGCGACGAGAACATTGTTCTGTCGAAATCCAACATCCAGATTGAGCAGATTCCTGAAAGTGCGGACAAACGAGATGGCCGCTACCAGCAGTACCAGAGAGAGCGCAACCTGCGAGATTATGAGTCCTCTGCGGAGCAGGAAGCGTTCGCGTCCTGCTGTCAACCCGCGTCCGCTTGCCTTCATCACCGTCCCGGGATCGGCATTAGCAGCCTGGATCGCGGGCGCCACACCAAACAACACACAGGTCAACAGCGCCACTCCAAACGTGAAAGACAGCACTCGAAGATCGGGCCAAGTCGGAAGAAATACAGGATCCTGCGTGCTGCCAATGTAGACGATCAGAAGCCTGCCCAGCGCTTGGGCCAGCGCTATGCCAAAGGCTGCTCCGCTCAGCGCAAGCAGCAGGCTTTCCGCCAACAACTGCCGGATGAGCCGCAGGCGCGAGGCCCCGAGCGTCAGCCGCAATGCCATCTCGCGCTGTCGCGCACTTGCTCTGGCCAGCATCAGGTTCGCTAGGTTGGCGCACGCAATCAATAAGACCAGTCCTGAGATGGAAAGCAGCACCCATAACGGGGCCGCATATTGCTTTCGCAGAGGTGAAGCGCCTGTCGCTGCGGGCTCGGCCTGCAGGGAAAACCGCAGATAATCCTTCCTGGCCGCCGCATCGTACTCTGCGGGGAGAGTGGCAGCGAAAATTCCGGGCGCGACTCCGGAGAGCTGCACGGAAGCTTGCTTGAAGCTCCATCCAGCGTTCAGCCGCCCGATTGCTGCCAGCCACCACGTAGTCGAATCAGCAGTCCACGCTCCTTCCCCGTGAAGCACCGGCTCGCTGCACAGGGGCAAGGCGACATCGAAATTGCGACCTACCTCAAGGCCGTAATAACTCGGCGATGTCACACCGAGGATCTCGAAGGGATGTCCGTCGAGCGAGAGCCTGCTCCCAATGACGTTGGAACGGCCGCCAAATTCCCGCTGCCAAAACGCGTTGCTGATCACAGCTCCGCGGACGCCGCACCCGCGATAGTCGTCGCTCTCGGCGATCAGCCGGCCCAGCATCGGCTGCACCTGAAGAACCTGAAAGAAGCTGCCGCTGACCCACATCCCTTCTGCGTAGTGGGCCTCACCCCCCTGTCCAAGGTCAAACCGCTCGGTGCTCCACGCCGCGATGCCGGAGAAGGGCTTCTGCTGCTGCCGCAACTGATCCCAGATGGCGAAGGAGAACTCTTTCTGTCGTGCAACCGTGCTGCCGATGCGCCCTCCGTGCGTCTCCTGGATGTCGGCGAGTTGCTGCGGCGACGGCACTGGCAAGGTGCGCATCAATACGGCGTCGATCAGCTCGAAGATGGCTGTGTTGGCTCCGATTCCAAGCGCAAGGGAAAGAATCGCCACCGCCGCGAAACCTGGATTGAAACGCAATAGCCGCAGTGCCTGGCGCACGTCGTTTCCAACTCCGGCAAGCATTCGCTCGCGCTTGTCGATCCCTGGAATTGCGGCCTCCGGCGATGGCGATAGCACTGGCTTCAGCTCCGCGACCAGTGTGCCGTCATTGAGCTCTGCCCTGAGCACTCGGCAAGCCTCTCCATCCTCGATGCCGTTGCCGCGCAGCTCGTCGTAGCGGTCGTTGAGGTGTTGCGACAGCTCTTCGACCAGCGATGCTTCCCGCCCAGCGTCCAAATCGAGGTTGGCGACTGCAGCGCGAATTTCCTTGGACCAATCAGGCATGTTCAGCTCCAGTAATTCGACCAATAGCGCTGACGAATTCGGCCCACGAACTGCGCTGCTCTTTGAGAACCGTCTTGCCCTGCGCCGTGAGCTTGTAATACCGACGCCGGCGCTGGCCAGCCTTTTCTACCCAGCGACCGGAGATGAAGCCGCGCTTCTCCAGCCGGTAGAGCAGCGGGTAAAACGAGGCGACATTGAACTTGAGCACGCCTTCTGATCGCTGCTCGATCAGCTTGCTGATCTCGTAGCCATGGCGCGGACGGTGCTCGATCAGCGACAGAATCAGCAGTTCTGCGCTGCCCTTTTTCAGTTCCCGGTCGAACAGTTTCACTCGCATATGTTGCATAGCAATATATGATGATCGCAGTGCTCACGAATGTCAACAACGGTTGTGTCCATTGACCCAAACAGCCCGAGGCGCTAAATCCAGCACCTTGGGATTTCAAATTGTGGGTTCCGGAAAAACGCCAGCGATCCGGAAACAAATCAGAAATCCCCGAAAGTGAGTCATAGTGCGGGGAGCAGAAAAGAGCTTTTAGAAGTATTTCGTAATCCTCTATTCGGCGCGAAGGACCTTCATGGGGTCAATCCGTGAGGCGCGGTGCGCGGGCAGAAATGCAGCCATGAACGTGGCCACCAGCAGAATGCCCACGCTTCCGACCATCGATAAGGGATCAGCGGGGCTGGTCTCGTAAAGCAGGCTGCGGATAGCGCGAGTGGCTGCAAGGGATGCCAACAGACCCAGCAAGATACCTCCGCCAACAGGCATCAGGGTTTCCAATAGAACGAGGCGGATGAGTTTCAGCTTGCTTGATCCCAGCGCGACGCGGATGCCAAACTCAGGTGTTCGGAGCGATACCGAATATGCCAGAACACCATAGACTCCGAGAATCGCGAGGACCAGTGCCGCGACCCCAAACAGAGACAGAACGACCGATACCAAACGTTCCGGCGCAACTGACCGCCCCACCTGCGCATCTAGCATTTCGATGACAGGGACGGCGGCTTCAGGATCGATATCCCAGACTTGGCGGCGAATAAGCGGAGCGAATTCGTCGAGGCCGCGAGAAGTGCGAATAAGCAGGAATACTGCGCCGGGCGGATCGTGCCAGAAGGGTAAGTAGACGACTGGAATGTTCTCCTTGAGATTTGCGATGCGTGCATCAGCGGCGACTCCGATCACGGCATAAATGCGTCCTTCGAACTTGAATTTGCGACCGAGCGCCTGGCCATCGGGCCAAGCAGCTTGCGCTGCTTTTTGCGAAACGATCGCGCTCTGCGGGTTGGCTCTCTCGCTGGTCGTTAAGTCATGGCCCGCGATGAGCCTCGTCTGCATCGTTGCGAAATAACCGGGACTAACGTTGCGGAGATTCGCCGTGGGAACTTCGCTTTCCGGCAGCGGATGATCTGGACGGTACATGCTGTGCACATAGTTATTGCCGCTCAAGGGCATAGCGCTGGTGATCGCGGCAGATCCAACTCCTGGAGTCGAGCGAATCTTGTCGAGCATGCGGTCGATTACTTCGGAACGGGCGGAGTCGCCGGAACCGTTCGGCTGATCGTACCGTGGGCTGAGCAGATCGGCTTCGGCGAGGATCACCCGGCTTGGGTCAAAATCATGCGGCTGATTGAGAACCCGGGAAAAGCTGCGTACCACAAGCCCAGTCACGATAAGAAGGACGACTGTGCATGCGATTTCCAAAGTGATGAGCAACCGCCGGACGAAGGAAGTGTGGCCACCATGGGAGAAGCGCGTCGACGAAGACTGCAATGCATATTGAGGGTCGGAGCGAAGCGATTGCAGAGCAGGGAGCGTGCCGGACAAGAAGGCGGCAACTCCTGAAATCCCGCAGGAGAACAGCAGAACCGGCCAGGTCATTCGGATCTCGTGCAGACGGGGAAGGTTTTCAGGTGCGATAGCTGCAAAAATCCGAATTCCGCCGACTGCAAACACAATGCCGAGTGCAGCGCCGGTGAGACAAAGGATGACACTCTCCATGAAGGCCGCCTGGAAGATTCGCGTCCGCCCCGCTCCGAGTGCGGCGCGAAGGGCGTTGTCCCGTTCATGCGCAATTGCGCGCGCCAACTGCAGGCTGGCAAGATTCACACTGGCGATCAACAAAAGGCCGAGAACCGCCGCAAAAAGTAGCCAGAGTGCCTTCCGGATGTTGCCGGTCACTTCCTGCGACAGCGGTTCGACGACAGCGCTCAAGTGGACCGTCAAGTGATTGGTGGCGGAGTAGGCTCTCAACAAGCTTGAAAGTTCTGTGGACGCTTGGGGAACGGTTCCGCCTTGCTTTAGACGTGCGATGACAAGGAAGGCGAACTCGGCGTCGTCTGAGGTGAGCGCGTCTCCCTGTGGGACGAATGGCTGGAATATCTCGTATGGGAATGTCTGATCGGGGCTCGCACCGCTCCGCATTTCATTCACTACAGGAAATTCGAAATCACGCGGAAGAACTCCGATGACCGTTACTGGTTGGCCCTTCATCTTTAACGTGCGACCCACGATCCCGGAGTCGCCATGAAACAAGTCCTGCCACGCAACCCAGCTTAGGACGATCACATTATTCCTGCCCGGCTGAGCGTCTTCCGGTAGGAAAAAGCGACCGAGCATCGGCGTCACACCCAGCATGGTAAAGAAGTTGGGCGAGACGTTGAGACCTTTCTCGATGCGCGGATGATCGCCGTCAGCCGCTATGGCAAAGGATGCGTTTTGAATAAGAGCCGCGTCTTGGATGGTGCTGGCGTGCGACCGAAGATAAACGAAGTGACGATAATTGTCAGGGACGGACGGATACTCCTTGGCTACCTCCTGAAGAACCTCGCGCCAGACCACGATCTGCCCAGGATCGCGGAAGGCATAGGGGCGCAGCAGCACCGAATCGAGGATGCTGAAGACGGCCGTACTTGCGCCGATGCCGCAGGCCATAATGAGCAGGGCGACAAGTGTGAATCCCGGTGTCCGGAGCAGTTGTCGGAATGCATATCGAGCATCCTGCAAAAGCCGTTCGACAGGCGTCCAGCCCCAGGCTTCGTGGGTATGTTCTTTGATCAAGGTTTGATTGCCGAACGCGCGCCGGGCGGCGTAACGCGCATCCTCCGCCGAAAGACCGTTATCCCGTTGCTCCTCTTCCTCTAACTCAAGGTCTGAACGCAACTCGCGCTCCAGGTCTGCATCTCTCTTTTTTATTTGCCACCACTTCATCTCAGCTCTCCTCGGCGGCGGGCCACATCACTCGCGCCACGGCCTCGGCCATCTGCTTCCACTGCGATTCTTCGACCACCAGTTGCTTCCTGCCCTTATCCGTCAACCGGTAGTACTTGAATTCCCGATTTCGGTCCGGAGCCGTCTCCCATTTGGCACTCACCCATCCTCTTTCTTCTAGGCGATGCAACGCGGGATAGAGCGAACCGTGCTGCATTTGCAGAAATTCATTTGTAGTTCTCTGAATATGCTTGCCGATCTGATGACCGTGAGCAGGGCCATAAAGGAGGGTCCGCAAGATGAGCATGTCCAGGGTTCCTTGAAGAACTCCGATCCGCTGCTGTTTCTGTGTTGCCGTAGAAGGCATTCTACCCTCAATCTGGCGACGATGGTAGACACTCGACTATCGATTGTCAAGGAGCGCAGCAGAGTTTGGATTCTCGATTGACGACTTCGGGGCAACGCGCTCATCGAGTCGTGAACGACTCGGTTCATCGGCTTGGGCGCGCTACACTCGGGGTGTATGGCCCATCGGTGCTGGAATGAGAGTTACGCCGGGGGAGAGCTTCCCTGGGACACGGGCGAGCCGGAGCCGCTGCTGGTCGAGTTCGTCACTTCGGGCCGCGTTGCGCCCACCCGGACCCTGGAGATCGGCGCGGGCACGGGGACAAATGCCATTTGGCTCGCGGAGCGCGGCTTTGAGGTGCTGGGCATCGACGTCGCGCCGCTCGCGGTGGAACGAGCCACGGCGAAGCTGGATGGGCGCGATCTCGGCTGCCGTTTCCAAAGCTTGGATTTTCTCGCCGTCTCCGCTCCCGAAGGTCCGTTCCAGTTCGTTTTTGACCGCGGCTGCTTTCATGTCTTCGAGGAACCGGAGGAGCGCGCGCGTTTCGCTGCCCGGGTCGCGACGGCGCTCGCGCCCGGAGGCCTGTGGTTGAGCCTCATCGGCTCCACTGAAGGCCCGCCGCGGGAGGTCGGTCCGCCGCGCCGGTCGGCACGGGAGGTGGCCCTCGCCATCGAACCCGCTCTCGAAATTGTCGACCTGCATGCCGCCGAGTTCCGTGCCCACGACGTCAAGGCTTGGTTTTGCCTTTCGCGCCGGAGGCTCGAAGGCAGTGGCGAGTGACTAGGGGCGAGTGCGACCCCGGGGTCTCACAGATTCCAGCGCCCTGTGGCGGTCGCTTGCGACTAAAAGGGCAACGGACCCAGAGTGGTTCGAGAAGGTACTACGTGAGCTGTCCAAGCAGACGAACTCAACCGAAGAACAGGTTCGCCAGGGATGGAGAGATTCCTGCTATTTCTTGGAGACCCTAAGGCACGTGCATTTAGGGAGTCCCTGAGGATATCTTCGTTTCTCCCAAACGATCTCTGGCCGCTTCCTTTGATGAGCGATAGATCACCGACGCACGTTTTGAGAGTGGTCGGGCCTGGAAACGACCTCGCCCTGCACGCAACACCTGAAGACGTTCACTCCATAAGCCGTAACGCAAGTAAGACGAAACCAGCGAAGTTCGTCGTATTTTTCATCAAAGACGAAGGAGCACCGATTCTCGCTTCCGTTCCCCAGCTTCGAACGCGAGTAATGTATTTCCCCGATGAAACCTTTTTTCCTAAAGCAATCTTCCTTATGTGGAGGCAGTGGCGTTTACAGACAAGAACTTGATACAGGGAGGTGACCGATGAAGGCGATTGTAGTGACGGATCAGGCTGCAGGAACGGCCGGGGTGAAGCTGGTGGAGCTGCCCGAGCCGCAGGCAGCGATAAACGACGTCGTTGTTCAGATTTATGCGTCGGGATTCACCGGGGATGAGCTGACGTGGCCCTCGACCTGGACCGATCGCGTCGGCCGAGACCGGACGCCTTCAATCCCCGGACACGAACTGGCCGGAGTGGTCTCCGCTCTCGGCTATGGTACGACGGGGCTGTCGATTGGACAGCGGGTGTTCGGCCTCACGGACTGGTATCGCGACGGCACGCTGGCGGAGCATGTGGCCGTCGAGGCGCGAAACCTCGTTCCGCTGCCTGGTGACGTTGACTTCACGGTAGGCGCGGCCCTCGTGATGCCGGGCCTGACCGCGTGGCAGGGGCTGTTCGAGCACGGGCGCCTTCAGGCGGGGCAGAGCGTCCTCGCGCACGGTGCGGCCGGCGTAGTCGGCTCGATGGCGAGCCAGCTAGCACGCGAGGCCGGCGCGTACGTCATCGGCACCGGGCGCGCTAGCGCCCGTCAGACGGCTCTCGACTTCGGCGCACAGGAGTTCGTCGACCTCGATAACGACGCCCTGGAAGACGTCGGCGAAGTCGATCTGGTTTTCGATGTCCTCGGCGGCGACATCGCGAAGCGGTCTGCAGGTGTGATTCGCGCCGGAGGAACGCTGGTGACCATCACCGGCCCGACCGAGTCTCGGTCCGCCAACGGGCTGACAATCGACTTCGTCGTCGTGCCCGATCGCGCCCAATTGAGTGAGCTCGCCCAGCGGGTTCGGAATGGTCGTCTGCGGACGAACATCGGCACGGTTGCTGCACTCGACGACGCCGCCGCCGCCTTCAACCCGACCGAGCGGATCAAGGGAAAGGCGATCATCCGCGTTCATCCGTGAGGATCCCCCATTTCCCCGGACGGCGAGTGTCTTGGCTTTCACCCCGTTGCGGTGCTGCTCTGTGCGTAGATTGAGGAGGATGGTCGAGTCGGTTACGGCGGTTCGGTGGCGGGCGGTAGGGACCGGGGAGGCGGGCTCTCAGCGGGTTGGCTGGCGGTCCTCCGAGTAGTGCACGTGGACGAGACGCCACTGTCCGTCCTCTTTGCGGTACACCTGGGTCTCGACGCCGTGTGTCGTTACGGCTGAACCGTCCTTGCGCAGTGTGGCATAGAAGTCCCAGTGGAACTCCGACCATGCCGCAGCGCCGTTCACATAGATCGTCACGTCATGGATCTTGAGGTCGCGCGCCGAGAACATTCCGCCGATCACCTTCTCGAACACATGTTGCTCAATGGCGTCGAAGCCGTGCTCTTCGCCCAATGGGTAAATGAATGAGACATCGGGGGAGTGAGACCAGATCTCGGCCAGCAGCTTGAGATCCACCGTATCGACAGCTTGGGCATACTGTCCGAGCAGATGGTGAATCGCCGCGCTCTCGGCGCGGGCGGCGGCATCAGCTTGTCCCCAAGCGCACATGGGAAGCAGAGCGACAGCAGCGATCAAGATTCGCGTGCGCATGAGTCGCCCTCATTCTATTCCCAGACAGCAGTGGCTAGTGTCTAGTGACGAGTGCAGTTCCAAGTGCAGTTGCGCGTGGCAAGTGACTAGTCGGGAGTGCGGCGAACGGGTGAACGCTCCTTTGAGCCAGTTCCTGGAAACTCCTATTGCGACGGCAAAGGCAGCCTCGATCGCATCGTTCCGCGACGCTTTCCTGCCCGGCGTCTTGCTTGCACAACCGACCGCGTCATTCGCTTCGTAGAGCTTGCACAGGATCGACCGAAGCAGCGCGTCGCGCGGGCCCAAAGCTCGCCGCCATTGCCGCCACACCCAGTACGGCAGCCACAGCCACGAGGGTTGCCGCATCCCACGCCGCCACGCCGAACAGCATCTTCCGGATCAACGTTGCTCCGCCCACTGCGCCGGCCAGGCCCAGCGCTAGCCCGGTCACGGTCAGCCATCCCGCTTGTCGCATTACCAGCCCATAGACCGCGTTGCGCTGCGCGCCGAGCGCCATGCGCACGCCAATCTCTCGCGTCCGCTGGCTTACGGAGTACGCGGTGACGCCATAAAACCCGACCACACCGAGCACCAAGGCGACTCCGGCAAATCCGCCGATCAGCCACGCAGCGAAGCGATGGAGGAGCGCCGCCTGCGTCCCCTCGATTTTCGCGAGCAACGTTCCTTCGTCGGACACGCCCAGGTTCGAGTCGATCCGGTGCAGCATCCGAACGAGTTCCGGTAGCAGCGCCGTTGCATCTTGCCGCGTGCGCACGACGAGCGTGAACGAGTTATCTCCTGTCTGGTTCAGGGGAAAATATTCCGTCGGCGCGACCGGTGCGTCCAGCGCTCCCTCGTGTATGTCGCTGACCACGCCCACAATCTCCCACTCCGTGTCGCGCCCGCCCTCATCGTTCGCGATCTTCTGTCCCACCGGGTCCTCCCCGGGGAAGAACTGCCGCGCCAGCGATTCGTTGATGACAGCCACACCTGGCTTAGTTCCGTCGTCGTCTTCCGTGAAGAAACGCCCGCGCACCAACGCGGCCTCGAGCGCAGGCAGATAACCCGGGCTCACGTGCCGCTCGTCCACCTCGTTGTGTTCTCCGTGATACGGCCGCGGCGGAAAATGGGGCCGATCAGTCGCGCAATCGCATTGCGCCGGAATCAGGCTTGTCATTCCAACGCTCTCTACGCCAGGCAGGCGCTTCACTCGCTCGACAATCTCGCGCGAAAATTCTGCCATCCGTGCCTTGCCGCCTTTGTATACCTGCTCAGGAGCGTTCACGCGCGTCGTCGTCACTTGATTCGGATCGAAGCCCAAAGGCACATGCAGCAGGCGATAAAAGCTTTTTCCCAGCAGCCCGGCTCCAGCCATAAGTACGACGACAACAGCCAGCTCAATCACGACAAGATTGGCTCCCAGCCTCTGCCACAACCTGCTTGCCGCTCCTCGGTCTCCCGCCGCCAATCCGTCGCGCACCTTCTGGAACGAGAGCCGCGCCGTAGAAGTCCCGGCAAGGAGCAGGGCGGATCCGAGCGCAACAGCGCAGGCAAAAACCGCCGTGTGCACGTTCAGATTCACGCCATTGAGAAACGGCATGTTCGCCGCCATATCCTTTGGCACCAGCTTACTCAGCAGCCGCATCAATGCGGCGGCAACCAGCACTCCCGAGAGCCCGCCCGCCGCGGCCATCAAAAGCCCCTCCACCGCAAATTGCCGGGCCAGTCGTCCTCGCGTCGCGCCAAGTGCGCCGCGCACCGCCACTTCGCGCCTGCGGCTCTCTGACCTCACTAGCACCAGGCTCGCGACGTTCACGCACGCAATCATCAGCAGCAATCCTGCTCCGCCCAACAGTGTCAGCAATATCGGCCGCACGTTGCCGACGAAAACTTCCGTTAGCGGGACCACCTGAGCCGTTAGGTCCCTTCCTTGATTTGAATACTGCTTCTGGAGCTGCTTCTCAATCGCGGTCATCTCGGCTTGTGCAGTCTGCCGGCTGAGTCCATCTCGAAGCCTGCCTATCCCAAAAAAGTTGAAGAAGTTGCGCGTCTGTTCGTGAGGGCTCAACGTGTTAATCGGCACCCAGAACTCCGCGTTGCCCCCCAACGCAAAGGAGAAACTGGGCGGCAGGACTCCGAGAATCGTATACCCGGTGTTGTCCAGAGACACCGTCTGCCCGACAATATCCTTGCGCCCCCCAAAACGATGCAGCCACGCGCCATAACTGATGAGCGTCAAGTTCGGTCCGCCCAGACGATCTTCGCCCGCGGCAAAGTCGCGCCCCAGAATCGGCCGCACTCCCAGTGTCCTGAAGAATCCGCCACTCACGCGCCCGGCTGTCACAGGCTCCGCTCCATCGCGCGTGCGCAGAAGATACCCCGCTCCCGCGAACACATCGAGCGAACTCAGCGACTTGTTCATGCGCTGCCAGTCCACGAAATCTGGATACGCCAACGGCCAGAGCGGCGCTTCCGCGCTGCTCTCATTCACCGCCATCAACCTGTTTGGGTCGGCATAGGGCAGCGGTTCGAGCAGTGCAGCGTCGACAAAGGCGAAGATGGCGACGCTCGCGCCGATCCCAAGTGCAAGAACGACGATCGCGGTTACCGCGAAACCTGGAGCCCTGCGGAGCTGACGGAAAGTGTAGCGGAGATCGGCAATGATCGATTCGACCGTCGGCCACTGCCACACCTCGCGGCTGCGCTCTTCGATCAGCGTCACATTGCCGAACTCGCGGCGGGCGGCTTGTTCTGCTTGCTCCCGTGCCATGCCCTGGTCCGTCAGATCAGCGATCTTTTCTTCCAGGTGCTCACGGATCGACTCGGAAAGCTCGTCATAGCGACGATGCCGAGTCAATAACTGTCGAAGCCATCCCATAGAGTCTCCTACTGTCCGGCCAGTGCAAGTACACGGGTGACTCCGGCGAACATCTTCTCGACGCTCGCGAGTTCATGTTCGAGATGTTTCCTGCCTGCATCGGTGACTTTGAAGATCCGCACCGGACGATTCCTGACCGAGAGCCCCATTTCTGTCTCCAGCCAACCAGTCTTCAACATCCGCTGCAGAGCGGGGTATAAGGAGCCTTCCTCAATCTGGAGATAGTCCTCAGATATATCCTTGAGCCGTTGAGCAAGTGCATAGCCGTGCATTGGCTTCCAGTTCAAGCTTTTGAGAATCATCAGTTCCAGTGCGCCAGGAAAGAGATCGCGGTGCTCGGATTTCTTCACCATGAGTTCATGGTATACCCCAAATACTAGTTTTAAACAAGTACGTTGAGCATAGTACGCGTCCTGGACTTTGCTATTTGCTCGCCAGCCGGCCGTATCCCTTCATCATCGATTGCAACTGCCATGGATCAGCTCGGGAAATCACTTCTCCCGATAAGTGGTTCGAGGTCCAGACGTCGCGCCGGGCGGGCCAGTTGGCGGCACACTATGGTTTCTCGAGCGCACCAAGACGTACGTGCACGCGCTCGAAGAGTTCGACCTCTCCGAGCACACATTCGGCCGCCACAGGACACTTCCGCAGCTCAAGGGGCAATCCACACTCCCTCCTTGATATCCGACCGAATTTGTCGTATATAGTCTAAAGAGCGACCAAATTGTCGTAGTTGTTAGGGCAGTTGGATCGAAGGTGGGCCAGGGTCTTGCGGGTTGTCTCTTGGCGGAGACCGCGAAGACCCTGGAAACTGCGGCCCATTGGGCTGCAGGCTGTCTGCATTATAGAGTCGGATTCCGGCTCTTCATCAGTCCCTACACCAATCCTGATTGCCGAACTGTTTCTGAATGTGTCCGCGTAGTTCCGCTTGCGCGCGGCCTGACGCTAGCGGGGGCGCCAACCGCTGATCTGCGCAGTAAACAAATTCAATTGGGAGAGGTCAATGAGGGAGAAGATTCGTAAAAGGAAGCTGCCCGGAAGGAATAGATCGCTGGCGGGGAGCCGTGGTTGGATTGCGATGGGAACGCTTGCGGCGTACGCCGCCATGGGAGCGGCGCGACCTGCTCTTGCTGCCGAGAAAACTCTTCCATCCGCAGAGGGCGCGCCTCCCGCCACTCTCCCTCTGAAGCGATTTGATATTCCTGCCGGCCCGCTTGAACAAGCCATTACCTCTTTCGAGAAAACGACAAGGTTGAAAGTTAAGTTTGTGTTGCCCGAAGGAACTCTGGCAGGCTTCAACTCGCAAGGTGTGATCGGTCTCTATCGAGAAGAGGATGCGTTGCGCTTGCTCCTCAACGGCACTGGACTGAACTACCGAATGGAAGACCAAAGCACCGTGGTGATCGGCGTACAGACGAGCGCCACCGTTTCCGTCAGTGCCTCGGTCGCAGACTTCATTTCTTTGCAGAAATTCCCGGAGCCGTTGATCGACACTCCCCAGAGCGTGACCGTTGTCCCGCAGTTTGTGATGCAGGACCAGGGACTCTCCACGCTTCGCGACACGCTACGCAACGTTCCCGGCATCAGCCTGGCGGCAGGAGAAGCCGGTGCGCAGGGCGACAACCTGACGATCCGCGGCTTTACCGCGCGAAACGACATCTTCCTTGACGGTATTCGTGACTTTGGCAGCTACTATCGCGACTCGTTTAATTTCGAACAAGTGGAGGCACTTGAAGGTCCGGCGGGAATCCAGTTTGGCCGCGGATCGACGGGAGGCGTCGTCAATCAAGAGAGCAAGGTCCCGGGTGTTGAGAAGTTTGTTGATGTGCAAACGCAATTTGGCACGGACGTGACGCGCAGGCTAACAGCCGATCTGAACAGCCCTCTCGAAAGCACAATCGGCGGCACGGCATTCCGCGCAAACGTCATGGCCGAAGAAGCCGGCGTTGCCGGACGCGACGCGGCTGAGGTACGGCGTTTTGGCATTGCACCCTCGATCTCCATCGGGCTGGGAACCAAGACCCCGGCCACATTGAGCTATGAGCATCTCTCAGAAAACGACACGCCAGATTATGGATTGCCCTGGCTTTTTAACGGCGTTGCTCCTGCCAATCGGCACAGCTACTTCGGGTTTGCCGATGAGAACTACCTGAAGACCAACGACGATATTCTGACGCTGAAAGTTGAACACGACTTTAAGCCCAACCTCAACCTTCACATGATCGCGCGCGCAGCCAACTATCCGCGGGACGCCCAGATTACCGAACCGCAGATCTGCTCGAATGCGTCGCTCAGTATCCCGGTCGGAAGCGTCGTTTCGTCACTGCCGACGCTCGCGTACAACTCATCGCTTCCCTGCCCTTACACTCCCTCAACACCCCCAGATCAGATCACGCAGGTAAACCGAAATCAAATTCAGGTGAAGAGCGTGGAAGGCATTCTGTGGGATCAGTTCGAGATGAGTTCCAGCTTCAAAACGGCTGGTATTCACCACGATCTGGTGGCAGGCGCTGAGGGAGGGCAGGAAATCTCCAATCCCATTCGGTACAGCTACACAATCAATAAGGTCAATACAGTTCCTGAGACAACCCTGCTGAACCCGAACGAGGAACAGCCATTTTCGGGAATGGGATACATCACATCTATCGTGCATACGAAGTCGAAGAGCGTGGGTCTGTACTTCATTGACACCATGAAGCTCGGTCGACTCTTTGAACTGACGGGCGGAGTGCGCTGGGACCGCTTCGACACCGACTACAACCTCTATCAGCCCGCACCGCCAGCAGGAGGGACGGTAACCGCGGCGGTCGCGCCCATCGGCAGGCTTGACGAACAGCCGAGCTATCGAGCTGCGCTTGTGTATAAGCCCTCCTCGCACGGCAGCCTTTACTTCGACTACGGAACGAGTTGGAACCCCGATGCGGAGTCACTGAGTCTCAGCGTTGGACTCGTGAATGGCAACGTGGCACCGGAACAAAATCAGTCCTACGAAGCAGGCGCAAAATGGAGCTTCCTGAACGACCGCCTGCTGACCGAGGGTTCATGGTTCCGCACCGAAAAGGACAACGCCCATGAAACCAGCCCGACGAACTCCAATCAGATCGTCGCGGCGGGCAACCAACTTGTCAAGGGCGTGCAACTCAGCGCGGTCGGCCGCTTACCCCAAGGAATGGACCTCGTAGTGGGCTACGCCTATTTGGATAGCGACGTGCTCGACTCGCAGTTCTTTCCCAACGCTGTCGGCTATCCGCTGGCCAATGTCCCTCAACAAACCTTCAATCTTTTTCTGACACATCGTTTACCTTGGCGGCTGAACGGCGGGCTCGGCGGCAACTACGTCGGAAGCAGGACGGCAAGTTCGACCGTGCCTTATGTGCCTACCGGATTCGCACCCAATCCCAACGGGCCTGGCTTTGTTGTCACCAGCGTTGCCATGAAGCAGGTACCGGGCTACTGGGTTTTCAACGCTATGCTGAAGCGCCCCATCGGCGAGAAACTGGAGTTTCAGGCCAACGTCAACAACGTATTGGACCGCTTCTACATCGATCTGCCCCACCCGAGTCACTTGATCCCAAGTGCGGGCGCCAGTGCGCTATTCGGCATCAATTTTCGCTTCAAATAGCCTTCACTTTTCGAGCACGCTCACGGAGTTCCCAATTCGTGTTGATCACGATCGCTGATGTTTTGACCGCAGAGGAAGTCACCCAGGCTTGCACGATTCTCGACGCTGCCGAGTGGGTGGACGGTAAGGTAACGGCCGGCTATCAGGCTCAGGCAGTCAAGGAGAACCTGCAGCTGCCGGAGGGACATCCGGCCACCGTGAAGCTTGGTGAAATGGTGCTGGCAGCGCTCGCACGATCGCCCCTGTTCATGTCGGCCGCGCTTCCTCTGAAAGTGTTCCCGCCCATGTTCAACCGCTATACAGGAGGCGGGCATTTTGGAACGCATGTCGACACTGCGATTCGCGCTTTGGCCTCATCAGGCCAGCGCATCCGCACAGACGTCTCAGCGACGCTGTTTCTCACTCCCCCCGATCAATACGAAGGCGGCGAATTGCTGGTGGAAGATGTCTACGGCCTGCACAGTGTGAAATTGACAGCGGGACACATGGTTCTCTATCCGTCGACTAGCCTCCATCGCGTCACGCCGGTTACGCGCGGCGCGCGGGTGTCCTCTTTCTTTTGGATCCAGAGCATGATTCGCACCGACGGAGACCGTACTCTGCTCTACGACCTGGACACCGCGATTCAGCAATTGGCAAAGGAGTCTCCAGGCAACCCGATCGGGGTGCAACTGACCGGTGTTTATCACAATCTGCTGCGCCGTTGGGCGGAGATGTGAGCCATTCGGCGAAAGAACTCTGCCTATCCCGGTCTCTCTGGCAACCGAGGGAGTGTAAGTTCCAGAATTTATAATCGGAGCAAGAGGAATCCCTGAGCCCTGCACTGAAAAACGCGACTGTATTCTCAACGTGTTTCTCGCCACACGTGACCATCTCAGCACCGAGCAGTTGCACCGGCTTGTGAGGGAGCGTCGACTGAGAAACATTTTTGAAGGAGCCATTGATCAGCCACATGGAGCGCTCGCCTGCCTCGGATTCCAGAAAGCTTTCCAGACGTTTCTTTTTGAGGACTGCTTTGGCGGGCACGGGGGCCTTGGCACTTTACGCCGGTGAAATTGAGCGCCACTGGCTGGAAATCGTTCATCAGGATATCTCGATCAAGGGGCTTTCGCCTGCGTTCGAGGGTGTAAAGATCGTGCAGCTGAGCGATATCCACATGGATGAGTTCACTGAGCCATTTCTGCTGCGCGAGGCGATCCATCGCATCAACCGTGAGCGCCCGGACTATGTTTTTCTAACCGGGGATTATGTCACCGCAGACGTGCTTCCGAAGAAACTGATGATCAGGGCAGCGGGGCAATGTGGACGGCTGTTGAGCGGTCTCGAATGCAAACAGCGGTTCGCGATATTCGGTAATCACGATGCGCGGGCGGGTGGGCTTGATGTTGCTGATGCAATGAGCGAGGCCAATCTTGTGTTCCTGCGAAACACACATGTTCCCCTGGAAAGGAACGGCGGGAGGGTTTGGCTCGCCGGTATCGACGATCCGGTGAACGGGATGCCGGATCAAGGGGCTGCTATTCCGGAATCGATTCGGCACATCCCGAATGAGCCCGTGATCCTGATGTGTCACGCGCCGGATTACATCGACCGGCTCCATGCTCATCCGACCGGGCAGGCGATATCGCTGGTGCTGAGCGGCCATACGCATGGCGGGCAGGTCCGGATACCGTTCGTAGGCCCACTGTTTCTTCCCAGCTGGGGACGTAAATACGTAGAGGGCCTGTTCAACGTCGGCCCCATGCAGTTGTATGTCAATCGCGGGATCGGGAGCGTGGGTGTGCCGTTCCGTTTCGATTGTCGGCCGGAGATCACGATCTTCACGCTGCGGAGAGCGTAGCTGCAGAAGTTTTAGGGCGCAATGTCGATGTCTCGAGCGTCCGCGATTAGGACGCGTTCCGCAGCCGGTACAACGAAGGATCGAGCTTGCACGACAGCGCATCCGCCTTGATAGGCTTGCGTAATTGGGTTGCATAATTCTCCAACGGCGGATTTTCCTATGAAGCGCAGCATCTGCTTGGGCTTGCTCTTTCTCTTCGCTATCCTTTGCTCTCAACTTTCCGCGCAGTCAGGTTCAGACATAGCGGCTCTCAGAGGACTGGCTCCCGTTTCTGCTTTGTTAAATACAGAAGCAGGCAAAGCCGCCTTAGGAGCGAACTATACCGTCACCGGAGGAATCCAGACCGGAGTGATTGCGCAGCCGACGTTGTTACCCTTTCCAGAACAGCAGCAACAGGCCATGCGCGATGCATTCTCTACAATAAACAACCTGGCACAGCTGGCAGATGGATTGGGAACGACGCTCGGCTCCGCCTATGTGGCGCATTTTCACTACATCGACCAGAGGCGGACATCCACACTTCCGCAATCCATTGGCGATCTGATCAGATATGCGACCGCGATTTCCGGCTCGCATTCAAGTGAGGCGAAATACCTTTTCGCAAATGAAACGACGGATGGGAAAACCGCAGTTTCTCCGGACGAGGTCGCACTTCTGAAGGAAATCCGAGGGGTTGACGACGTTTTCGGCAAGGCATACAGGCTCCCGGCAGGAAGCGCTGGCGCGGACGCGTATGGCAATTCCCGCCCTTATCAAACGGAGCCGAACGTTGCGCGATTTGAAGGTCCGGACTACCTGAACCGACCCGCAGGAAACTTCGTGTACAACCACGGGCCCGTCATGGACTTGACCAACAGCCCGTCCTATCCAAGTGGCCACACAACCTATGGCTATACAGGCGCAGTCTTGCTCGCGGTGCTGGTTCCCGAACGCTACGCACAGATGATCACGCGCGGCGCCGAATATGGTAACGATCGCGTTATTATGGGCTCCCATTACGTGATGGACGTTTTAGGAGGCCGAACGCTGGCGCTCTACGATGTGGCACATATGCTCGCGAACGATCCTGCCTACATGGGTTTGTCCGCTCGCGGAGCGGCGCCCATCAACGACTTCCAGAAGGCAGTGAAGACCGCGCGCGCTGAACTGGTTAGAGTGTTGCAGAACGGGTGTGGCAACACAATCAAAGTCTGCGCAACGGAAGATACTGGGCGATTCAACAACATCGTGGCTGATGAGGCGTTCTACGAGTCGACGCAGACCTATAACTTGCCCGTGGTTTATGCGAAGAATGCCGGACTTGTTGAAGACGTGGCGAAGCTCGCCCCAGAGGCCGGCTACCTTCTTACTCAGGCATTTCCTTCGCTCGGCCTGGAGCGGGCAAACAAGATCCTCACCGAAACCGAAGGACCGGGCGGCGGATTTCTGGACAACGGTTCAGCGTTTGGCGTTTATTCGCGCCTGAATCTCTATGCCGCTGCGCTGCGCGCAAGACAGGTTGTCGAAGGCAACTGATTCATCGTTGAACGTTACATTCACGCTTTCCGGCCAGCCAAGACGACTCCCGAAGCCACAGCGACCAGCAAAAGGGCAGAATCCTTTGAACACGCATCCAAAGTAGTCATGGGGATTGGCGCGTTTGCGGCGAGACGCGTCCGCTGCATGGGAATTCCAATCTCCGAGAGGTTCCGGAAAAATGCAGGACTGGCTCAAAACTTTTCACGGCGCAAATCAGCCATTCCCGGCCCTGGAGGTCGCCGTAAAGATAGCAGTGGCACTCGCTTTGGGATTGCTCGTCGGCCTCGAACGCGAATGGTCCAATAAGGACATTGGCGTTCGAACTTTCGCCATGGCGGCGCTGTTAGGCTTGCTTTCCTCCCTGCTCGGCAGCCCACTCTTGATCTTCAGTGGAACCGCCATCCTGATTGTGATCGTCTTCGCGAATCTTCGTGGACTCCAGACGGCACGAAAATTAGAAGCTACAACATCAACGGCTCTGGCGATCGTCTTCCTGTTGGGAGTACTCGTGAGCCAGGGCCATCTGTTCACGCCAGTCGCATGCGCAATCATCGTAGCGATGCTCCTCGCGCTCAAACCCCAACTGCGCGCATTTGCCGGCGGGCTGACTCAGCAAGAAGTTCGCAGCGCTCTATTGCTAGGCCTCTTGGGTTTTGTCGTCTGGCCGCTCCTACCGGATCGATTTGTCGATCCGTGGCAATTGATACAGCCGCGCGAAGATTGGATCACGGTGGTTGTGATTGCCGGCCTGGGCTTCCTGAACTACGTTCTGCTCCGCATCTATGGCTCGAAGGGAATCTATCTCACAGCCGTGTTAGGCGGTCTCGTCAACTCAACTGCAACCGCCGCTGAATTGGCTTTGACGCTCTCCCGATCGGGCCTTTTCGCCCTCACCGTTCCTGTCATCCTGTTGACGTCCGTCTCCATGTTCTTTCGCAATCTCGTCATCCTCGCGATCTTCGCTCCTGGAGCAGTCCGAACGGCTGCGCTTCCATTAGTCGCGATGACCCTGGTGGCGGCCTATCGAGTCTATCGCGATCGGCAGCGCGCTGCTGACGTAGATAAAGGAGTCACCATTGACCTCGGCTCACCGGTGTCGATGAAAAAAGTAGCGAGCTTTGCGCTCCTCTTTCTCTTATTACAGGTCCTCGCAACCTTGGGACAACGATGGATCGGGAATGCAGGCTTCCAGATTGTCAGTGTACTGGGCGGTCTCTTTAGCAGTGCAAGCACGACCGCCGCGGCAGCGAATATGGCACTGCACGGTCATGTGAGCCAAACTCAGGCAGGTGTCGCAGTCGTTCTCACTTCGATCGCGAGCGCGCTGATTAGCCTCCCTCTAGTACATCGTCAAACGAAATTGAGACCGCAAATGCGCGAACTTGTCCTCTCATCGGTCTTGCAGATCGTCAGCGCGCTTGCGATTCTCTTTCTGCAGGGGCGAGTAGTGAGTCTCCTCTGAACCTTAAGCGGATCGCTCTCCTGCCTCCGCAGGTGACGCATGTGTCGGGTGTGTCAAGACAGCTTTTCGACATCATTGGATCGCTGCAACCTGGGCATCGAGCCTCAACTCGGCCGGCGAAGTGCTGGTCGGCGCCGAACCGTTGACTTCCAGCGATGCTTCTCACATCCAGTGTGCGTCGCAGTTGCGAAACGTTACAGGATGGTGATGACCACGCGCGGTTTCACGACCGCGCTGCCGCCTCGGATCAGAACGGTCGCCGGATGAGCATCCTTATATGTATCCCGAGTTTCGCCGGGCGGTCGATGTCCCGCAAACCGCCCGGTTTTGGTCGGTTGGGCGCGTGGGGTGAAGGAGTTCGGAGCTTCCGTTCCAGCCGTACGTTGGGCGGCGGTGAGGCCAGAAACTCCGCATGATGCTTCCGATACGGACTCTTCGCGGGCGCGCGGATTCGATTAGCGGCAGGTGCTCAGAGACGACGAGATGGCGGGGACATCTTCGCGGGCGTTACGAAACTCGTCGCCCCGCTGGGGCTGCTTCGGAGTTGCCGATGCAGGAGCTCCTCCAATCGATAGGGCTCATTTGTTGACATTGATCCGAGACACATTTACAAATTGTTTAGTGCTGTAGGGCGCAACGGACCTTCGGGCCGAACGGGCTATGCCCGCCTACCTATCTCAATCGAGAACGCGCCCTATGCCCAATCTCGAAAACCTGAAGAAGCAAGCGAAGCTCTATCTGCGTTGGCATCGTGATCGTTATTTCCCGGTTGCGGCGCAAATTCGAGCGATGCTTCCGCGTTTCCAGCACTTGACCGATCAGGCTGTGCTTGCGCACTGCTTCAAACTAACTGACGCACAAGAATTGATTGCGAAAAAGGCCGGATTCGAGAATTGGGAGGCGCTCCTCCAAGGAGTCCATACGATGAAAGATGTGCATGCCGAAACCCAGTCCAAAGCAACACTTCTTGCCGCAGAACCCCAACTCTTTGTCTCCGACATGGGGGCCTCGTGTGAGTTCTACACGAAAAAGCTAGGCTTCGCGATTGCCTTCACCTATGGTGAGCCACCCTTCTATGGGCAAGTGTTCCGGGATGGAGCCAGGTTGAATCTCCGGCATCTGGACGAACCGGCAATCCGTCCGGACCTTCAGGACAAAGAGCATCTGCTCTCTGCATCCATCACGGTCGACGATGTAAAGCCGCTCTTCCTTGAATTTCAAGCTGCCTGCGTGGCGTTTCATCAGTCCCTCAAGACAGAACCGTGGGGTGCTCGCACATTCATCGTTCGTGATCCTGACGGCAATCTCATTCTTTTCGCAGGGCGAGGGCAGTCGTCCCAGGAGGTCGGCTGATCCTGCCAGTGTTCCGGTTAGCGGCCCGGGCGGCGCGTGTCCCGGGTTTCGCCCGCGTGGTTTCGGCTCGGCGGTCTGATTCAAAGAGATAGGTTCGCCTGTTCCCGTCGCCAGTTGGCCGGCGAACGGATCCACTTCTCATTAAGCTTCCGCAGGCGAGGCCGTGAGCGTTCTCCTTTATAAAAGATTCGATTCCCGCCTGGAATCAGGCGCGCGTGCTCGTACCCGCTTCGGATCAATTGCCAGCCATTTCTGATCAGGCCGTTAGGCCTCGAGTGCCGGCGACATGTCTCCCGATCTATAATTTTGAGCTGAAGTTATCCGCACTAAGTGCCTCCATTTCCTGCGTGGGTTTCAACCCGTGGTTGAAGTGCTTGCGGGTAAGGAGAGGGAACGGATGCCTGAACCCAAAGAGGATGCCTCGGCTCAGAACAAGACTGACGCTGTGCCTAAACCTGCAGCACCAAAGAAATCGGCCAAGGCGAAGCCGAAAAAGAGATCAAGAAAGAAGGCTTCCTCAAAGAAGGTGTCGGAGGAGAAGTCGGTCCGCAAAGGGCGAACATCGCGGCCTTACCCTGCACGGCCGCTCGAAGAGGCTCTTCTCATTCCGAAAGCGATCCGGGAACAGAACAATGGAAATCCGTGGGACACCGAAGACGTCGCGCAGGCCTCGCTCGGTGTGGCCAAGAGCAACAACAAATTCTTCTATGCGGCGGCATCGGCTCGCGATTATGGCTTGACCACGGGCACTCGCGACACCGAGAAGATCGAACTGGCGCCCATCGGGAGAGATATTTTCTTCGCGCCCGACGACGAGACGAAAAGGGCCAAATTGCTGCAAGCGTTCTTTTCGATCGATATCTTCAAGCGCGTCTTTGAGCATTACGGCAGTGCGGAACTACCCAAGAAGGAATTCCTAACCAATACACTGCAAAAGGAATTTGGACTGGATCCGGAGTGGCACGAGGACTTCGTCAGGATCTTCAAGGAAAATTGCAGGTTTCTAGGAATTGAGAAGGGACTCGGCCCGACTCAGAAAATGCCGGCAAAGGATGCTCTGGTCGAACATCCAAGTGAGATTCAAGTTGTCGGCCAGCCCAAAGGGAAATTTGACCGCACGGCTTTCGTCATCATGCCCTTTGGCGAAAAGGGCGACCACCCGCGCCCGGTCGGATTCTTCAGCGAGCTTCTAAATTCCCTCATCACCCCCGCGGCAAATGGCGCAGGCTTCGCCGTCGAGACTGCGCGTAAACAAGGCAGCGACGTGATTCAGTCCACCATCATTAACCAGTTGCTCAAGGCGGATTTGGTCATCGCCGACCTCACCGACCATAATCCGAACGTTCTGTTTGAACTCGGGATTCGAATTGCGAAGGATTTACCGGTTGCCCTGATCAAAGCAGAAGGAACAGGGCCGATTTTTGACGTCGACAATATGATGAGGGTTTCCTCCTACAGCCATCATCTATGGCGGTCCACCGTCGAACGAGATGTGCCAAGGCTCACCGAACACATCAAGGGGGCCTGGGACAATCGCTCTACGGAGCGCTCCTACATGCAGATCTTGACCGGACAGGTGAAGACTTAGGCTTCTAGAACGACCATCGAGTTCAGTGGTGAGTGGGCAAGTGATTAGTGAATTTCTTGTCGTCCCTTGCTCAATCCGGCTCTAGCCACTTGTCCCTCAGCGCTGGTTAGTACCGCATTGCTCTGGGCGAGAAGATTCAGGCATTTGGATGCGGTGCCACAAGGGGAATCGTTCAGGGAAACGGACAGGAGACGACGACATGCCCGATCCGAAGCAACCAGTCCCGACAGACGGCAGTTCACGGCCTCCCAAGGCTCTGACTTGGATCGTCGCTGCCTTTCTAGGAACGTTCACCGAGCTCTTTGCCGATGCTCTCCGCCACTTCGCAACTGACCTCAAAGGCGGGACGGTTGATTTCAGTTTTCTGGCCGTTTTATCCATCGCTCTTTGTACTGCGATCATCGTGGTGCCCATCTTCCTGCTCTCGAAAGCATCGGCACACTTGACGGGCGAGAGAGCCGAAAGAGTCATTTTCATCGTCTGCCTGCTGGCCTCCGCATTTCTGATGCCACCCCTGGACTGGTTCGCAAAGCTGGCATTGGGCCACTGAGCAACTCTCGCCATGCGAAATACCATCCCTCCCGTATGATGGCCGCATTTCTGCTTGCCACCGGCACTTCTTTACGAGCCACGGCAGATTTCAGCCACTGCTCCTCAGAAACGCAGTGAGAAGTGAGTGCAGAGGAAGACGATCCACGCCATCGCGCAATGCAGCATTCTATGCCTTATTTCGAGACCCGCGGTTTCGACGGCGCCGCACCTGCCGCCGTGAGGCCTGGAGAGGCTGGCAGGAACAGAACTTGGTCTCGCTCCGCCAGCGACTCTCGCTTCGCGGCGGAGTATCGATTCGCGGCGGAGCATCCACCCAGTTATCAACAGGGTGCGGGAGGTTTCGATTGACCGCGTCCGCAAGCCGATTATCCTTATCTAATAGAGGGGGTACGTTGCTTGCCGAGCGCCGACGGACGCAAACACGCGACTCTTTTTCTGCACTTCCCTTGCTTTGATGGGGTTGTGTCGGCCGTTTTGGCAAGTTCCTTTCTTGAAAAGGTTCATGGCTGGGCCGTCGATGCTTTGGAGCCGGTAAGCTACGACATCAAGGATCAATGGCTCGATCGAGTCCTGCCCGCCCCCAGCGCCGTTGTCGATTTCCTCTATCACCCGCAGGCTGAATTTTGGGCTGACCATCATTCGACGTCTTTCCTTACCACCGAGGCAAAGGCGGATTTTGAACGCCGCCGATCCTCCTGGCTTCTCTACGACGGGAAGAGAGGCTCTTGCGCCTCGTTGCTCTGGTCCCATGTGCGAGAGCACTTACCTCGTAAATCAAATTTTGAGGAGATGGTCCGCTGGGCGGAAAAGATTGATTCAGCCTCCTACGACTCTGTCGAGGAGGCGATTGCAAGCCGTCATCCTGCCCTTGTCCTCACGCGCAGCCTGGCGGTTGAGCCCGATCAGGCGTATTTGGAGTTTCTGGTATTCGGGCTGCGGCAGCATTCTCTCGAAGAGATTGCGGAATCAAATGAGGTTCGCCGAAGGTTTGACGAGGCTGAATCCGACAGTGC
Source organism: Occallatibacter sp. (assembly GCF_035317045.1). Classification (GTDB taxonomy): domain Bacteria; phylum Acidobacteriota; class Terriglobia; order Terriglobales; family Acidobacteriaceae; genus Telmatobacter. The sequence continues at coordinate 13,722 of NZ_DATHHT010000028.1, read as the reverse complement.
GCTTGGTCTCAAATACATCGCCAAGAACATTCATCTGGTGGGCGGTGTTGCCCTCTTCGACGTCGAGAACAACGGCGCCTTCCTGAACCGTTATGCACCCTATTACTTCTACCCGAAGGCGCTCTATTCCATTGGCATCGTACGGTTCGAGAATTCAACCAAGATCACAGCCATGCGGAATCCCTGGCTCAACTTCGAGTCCGTGAACCTCGGGGACTTCATGAAAGGGTTCGGCGGCGGCGGCCATCAAAGGGTTGGGTCGGTGATCGTACCCAACGACCAAACCGACAAGATCAGCCAAGTGGTGTCCGATCTGCTTCGATTCACTTCCGAAACGAACTTGAAGGTCATGGCCTGAGATGGTTGAGAAATTCAACTTCTATGACATCTACGGCTACCTGATACCGGGCCTGGTGCTGATCGGGCTAGCGTGGATACCGATGGGTCTCTTGTGGGGGCAGTGGCCCAAACAGGAGATTGCCTCGGCCATCCTCCTTCTGCTGCTGGCTTACCTTCTCGGACACCTGATTCAGGGGCTGAGCTACGACATCCTTCCCTCATCGATGACCGACAGCGAAGGCCACCAGCGCTATCCATCCAACGTTCTTCTCGACGCAACGGATACGTCGCTCGATCAGGAGACGAAGAAGCGGATTCGATCTCTTTCCACCAAGCACTTCGACATCAATCTCGATGCTCAAGGTGGCGATCTGCGGCGCGCCGCCGTTTTCTTTCAGGCCAGGAGCGCCCTGCTGAAGCAAAAAGGCGACAAGGGAGCGGCCTATTGGGAACAGTTTGAAGGGCTGTATGCGATGACCCGCAATGTTTCTTTGGCGATGGGCATTGGTGCCTTCTACATGTGGGGCTGGGCCCTGGCCCTCGCTGGTCACTTCGATCGCTTCTATGTTCTGGAAAGTCGATTTGCGTTGGCGCTGGTTGTGTTATCTCTGATTGCGATGATTATTACTTCTCTCAGCACTGCCCGGACACCTCGCAGAAATATCGCCGGATCGAAGAGCCCGTCCCATTCAGCTGCCGCGGCGCCCAAGGATCGCAAGCGCACGGAGAGTGCAATGATAGCTCGTTGGATCTGGGTTCTATCGTTGGCATTGATTGCCCTGGCAGCAGGAAGCCAAATCGCACTGAGCCGCACGGAAAACCACAAGGTCTCGGAGAGCAAGGCACCCTGCGACGTGTGTTGCATCGCTTCTGCGCCTGACGCTCCGGAAAATTCTGTGCCGTCGCTTAAGATCGAGAGGCCGGGATTGATCATGTCCCTTCTGGGACTGGCTGTCCTTCTCGCAACCTTGCGGATGCATCGAGCATTCAAGAGCTTTGCGAAGGAATTTGCGTTGGCTGTGTGGAGAGATTTCGCCAATTTCGAGATTGCGACCGGGGAAGCCGCTCTTCCCACTCAGCAACCCAAGACATAATTAGGGACAGTGGCAAGTTGCAAGTTTCAAGTGGCAAGGGGAGCCCGTCTCGCAGCTGGAGCTTGGAACTTGCCACTTGTCCCTTGTAACTGCGCAGATCCCTTCACTTGACCCTTGCCACTGACCACTTGCCACTGTTCTCATCAGCTGCGCTCTGGCTCTTCCCCGTCAGTCAGATCGCATGTTGGTGCGGAGCTGACTGCCTTTTTTGAACGCTCATCGACCACGAGACGAAACACATCCGGTCGCGCATAGTGGCCCACGACATCGAGATCGTACTTTCCCTCGACAATCTCGCTGAGGTCGACATCGGCCACCAGAATTGCTTCTCCGTCGTAGTTCGGCCCTGCGAGGATCACGCCCTGCGGGTTCACGATCACGCTGCCGCCTCGGATCAGGACGGTCGCTGGATCGTTGCCCTGCACCGCGGGGTAGTCGGTGGGACAATCGCCGCGGCGGAGATATTGGACGGCTGAGAGCACGAAGCAACGGCCTTCGCACGCGATATGCTGCATCGAGCGGACCCAGGTGTCGCGGTCATCGACGGTCGGCGCACAGTAGAGTTCGATCCCTTTGGCATACATGGCGGTGCGCAGCAGCGGCATATAGTTTTCCCAGCAGATCACCGCGCCGATCTTGCCGAGCGGGGTGTCGAAGACCGGCAGGGTCGAGCCGTCGCCCATGCCCCACACCAACCGCTCCATCGCTGTGGGCATGACCTTCCGGTGCTTGCCCATCAGTCGTCCCTCGGGATCCAAGAACAAGACCGTGCAATAGAGCGTGCCGCCTTCCCGCTCGATGACGCCCATCACTAAGTAGATTGAATGTTCACGCGCCATCGCACCGAGCACATCGACATGAGGTCCGGGCACATCGATCGCGCTCGCCCAGTAGCGGCGGAACATGCGGCGGCCTTCGGGTGTCCTCGAGCCGACGCGCGCCCCAAAGTCGAGGCCTTTCGGATACGCCCCCACAAAGGCTTCGGGAAACACCACCAGATGCGCGCCCTTGTCCGCCGCTTGTTTTACGAGCGCAGCAGCTTTCTCGAGCGTTTGTTCGAGTTCAAAAACTACGGGCGCGGCTTGCACCACAGCAACAGTTATGCTCACGGCGATCTCTTCCTCGGAAACGAGGATACAGTATTGGGTGCAGTGGCTAGTCATAAGACGCAGTGGCAAGTTGCAAGTTTCAAGTGGCAAGGGGAGCCCGCAGCTGGAGCTTGGAACTTGCAACTTGGCCCTTGTAACTGACGCTGACGCTGCACGGATCCCTTCACTTGCCCCTTGCCACTTGTCACTCGCCACTAGTCTAGGGCGCGGTAGCGTCCAACGGTGTCATCGCGATCAGCAGTCCGTTTTTCTCGCGCTCGAACCCCGGGGTTCCGGCGATCCGAAATGCGGCGTATTGGGCATCGCTGTGCATCGTGGGCAGGGGGAGCGTCCAGGTCGCACCGTTTGGGTGCTTGCTGTTGCCGGGATCGATGGCGTCACCATTAGTCAGTAAAGCCTCGCGGGCAGTGTACGTTGCCGGGTGCGCGACCTGGCCGCGGCTGCGCACAACGATCTTCCAGTTCCCTGCCCCCGGCTTGTCGATGGTGATGGCTTTGCCGAGTGGCCGTGATCTCCTGCTGTGCGACGACATAGCAGCCGTTTTTCCCGGAACAATTTAATAGATAAACGTCCGCCACCTCGGTGGAAGCCATGTCTGACGTGATCTCTATCCGCCATTGCGCAAGATTCGCAGGTAACGTGCGCTCCGTTTCACCGGATGCGTGCAGACCGGTGCCCGTCAGCTGCGAGGTCTTGAGGGTGGCATCGTAGAGTTCGGCTTTGCCTTCGACCTCGGCGAGCTTGTTGGTGAGGCGCAGCTTGTCGTTCGTGCCTCTCTTCAGTTCGACAGCGTATTTTGAGACCGTGAGCTCGGCATGGATCGGTACATCGGGAGCAGGGCCGTCATACTGGGTTGCATATTCCGGCCGCCGGCGGTTCTCCCAGAAGATCTGCTGTGTACCGGGTTCATCGTTCACCACTAGTGACTGCAATGTCTCGATTGGGCCGACATGATGGGCAGCATCAACGAGTTCACCGTCAGGAGCCTTTGTTGTCCGGTATCGTCCGCCAGGAAACGAGCGCGACGAAATGTTTTCCGGACCGGTATACGAAATTTTCATGACGTATCGTGCCGCCTGGACATCTTCGCCCACTCGGATATAGCGAAGCTCGGTAGTAAGTGGCGCAATGATTGATTCGTACTTGTCCATCCCCGGCGCGATCTTTTCGGGCACATCCGGCACGCGCACGAGAGCGGCACGTCCTGCATCACCACGTCGGCCTTGGCATCGTGCAGTTCCAGGAAAACGATGTTCCAGCCCGATGAACCATTTGTCTTGAAACGCACACGCACGGGTTTATCGCGCTCAAGCGTTGCTTCTTGGTCAACAAGCTCATAATCCCCCCGATCACCGCGCAAGGAAAACTTGTACTTCCGCCCTCCGGCATAGCCGCCGTGTCGTGTGATCCAGATCTCGCCACTCAGCTTTTCACCAACGTTGGAAAGATCGGCGTGGAAGCCCTGCACTTGAACTCTCTTCTTCGGCTCTGGGCCGAAGGCTTCCCCCGAGTTCTTACCGGCTCCTGTGACGACCTCAGCGCGTGAGATGGAGAATGAAGTTAGCTCAGGGTTGGCGGGATCGTCGGCTTTGGCCATCTTCGCCAGCTGATCCCAGGACTGTGCGGCATTGACAAGACCGTACCCTTGCTGCGACACCGGGAAGCCATTCAGCAGTTTGGTGCCAGTGAACACAGCATTGTTCAAACGCGTGGCGCTGTAGCGCACATGCTCCCGCTTGGCCTCACTGATCAGGTCGGCGAGCATGCCGCTCACCACCGGGATCGTCGGCGAGTTGTTCGCGCCGATGACATAGCCATCGGGGGCTGGGGGATTGAATCTGTCGTCAGAAAAGTTGTGCCTCTTGCCGTCGTCCCAGCTAATGTCTTGGGGCATATATCGTGAATCTGTTTCGAGATTCGCCGAGGGTGCAAGCACTACGTTAACGAGGCCGTTCGGAAGATCCCACACAAAACTGTTGATGGTGTCTTTATAGGGAGGTCCGACCTGGCGGTTGCGTCGCAGCATCTCCCGACCTGCATAGTCATTCACATGAATCGTTCCCACGGCTGCGGAGTAGGTTGCGATCGGTTTGTTGTAAACCGCGATGATGCGCTCGACAACACGTTGCGCAAAGTCTTCGATTCCTACCCGATTGCCCGTGTAACCGGCGCGGCCGAGGCCGCCGGAACGGTTGACGACATCCACGTCCGGCCGTGCAAACACTTTTACAAGTGAAGCGATAAGAGTTGCTCGCCCCAGGTTCTCATCGATCAGTTGGGCGCTCGGAGCGGCCCCATCGAACAGCCCTCCCGTCAGCTTATTGCCTGCCAGCGGACCACCAACGAACGCCCCGTGTTCCCCGCCGATCCGAATGTAGACAGCATTGTTCCCGGCGTCGGTCTTCACGCCGAAGGGAATCCGGTTGTCGTCGTCGCCGTCCTTGGTGCCAAACCAGTCGACATCGTGTGTCGCGCCGTAATCTCCAAGCGCACGCTCGTTTGTGAAGCTGCCGTTACCGTCGGTGTCTACCCAGACCCGATTCTGATCCTCGTTCCAGAGAACGCCCACCGAAAGCAAGAGCTTCTTGGCTTTCGAATTGTCTTCGGGCCCGAGGACAAGGTCCTGCTTGAAGATTCCGAAGCGGTACGTCCCGTCTTCCGGCGCGATCCAAGTACGCCCAGCAGCATCGAAGGTCCCATTCTTCGTGGCGATCGGATCGCCGAAGCGCACCCAGCCGGAGTCTTCGTCGGGCGTGGTAAGAGTGCCAAGATCGGCAATCTTTGGGACGGTCTTTGCTGTCGCATCCATGGCCCGTTGCAGCGCCGGATGCAGCAAATCAAAACCCTCATCGGCAACTGCGACGCGCACGCCGCGTCCATCAGCTTCGGGATGCTCCTTCCGAAGCACGGTGAGATCGATCACGTCAGCCGCAAAATACAGACCATTGGGCGCCAGCGTCTTGGCCACACGCGGGTACGGAATCTCGATCGCGGGCACCGTTTCAGCCTTGCGCTCACCTTGCGGAATTTTGGCGGCAGGGTCCTGGTAATACATCCGATCGTCGTCGCGGGTGTAGGCGTACGCGATGCCGGGCAGGTCGAGCGTCTCGAGCAGTTTGTCTCTCGAGAGAGAAACCAAGGCGTAGCCGGATGTCTCGTCCGCATACCTCACCGTCGCGCCCAGACTGCGCAGATTTTCGAGCATTTTCTCACTCCATCCCCGCGCGGCCAGAAACTGCGCGGAGACCTGAGCCCGCTTGCCCTGGGAAACTTGAAGGAACTGGGCGCGTTCATACACGTTCAAAGTTGCATGGCTATTGCAGAGCTCAGACGGTTCGGCGAGAGAGGGGGAGGACTGAAAGAAACAGGCAAAGACCGGAAGCCACCATACACGGAGTCTTTTCAGAGTCACAATTGGTCCTTACTATAGAAGCGCACAAACCCACTAGCGCGGCCGGCGTTGTTTCTTGCGTCGGGAGCAACGGAGCTGGTCCCCGAAATGTCGGGAACACATCGAACATCGGGCTGGTCGTCAGAACTGAAAGTGCAGACTTAGCTGCAACGATCGCGCCGCGCCCATCGCATAAAGCGAATTGGCTGAACCGATGGTGCCGGCATTACCGTTGGTCTGGCCGAAAGTAGAGTCTGAGAATCCGTTGTCGATCGAATTTAAGTTGGCGTGGTTCAGGATGTTGAAAGCGTCGACTCGGAGGGCTCAGCAATTCCCTGCCCTCTCTTTGGTATTTCGGCCCCGATCGTTGGCGTGAGGTCAGAAAAATGAATTCCTCTTCGTTGCTCTTCCGGTTCCCGACTGCTCTGCTCTTGGAGACGCGGAGCAGTTGGGAAAGATAAGAAGCAGCGTAGGCATTTATGCCCCTGGTTCCTCGAGAAGCTGCAACGCTCGGCGGTTCACCCACTTTGGTTCGGGGAATGTGCGGCCCCACTCGCGGGCGGTCACGTTCCGGGCTTCGTGCCAGCGAGGATTTTCCGTCCAATCGAGGAACTTGCGCAGGCTCGCCTGCATTTCTTTTGCGGCTCCGTGCCGTAGCAGAGATTCTGTCATCCTGAGGTCATCCCATGGCCCGCAAACGAGAGCGTTGAACAGGGGCGTGTGGCCGCCGTAGCCGTCGCTGTCAATTGTGGCGCGGGCGTTGACGTCCGTGCCGTGTGCCAGCAGCCAGTCGAAGATCTCGCGCTCGCGGAAATCCACGGCAAGATGCAACATGGTGGTGCCGTCAATGGGCGTCCAGTGCATGCCCGCCTGTCCTTGCGCGGCGCAGCCACACTCCTCCGGATAGATCTCGCGCAACGGGAATCTGCGCTCCAGCAGTTGGGGATCGCGGCCGAGATGCTTCTCGAGTGCAGCGACATCTCCTCGATGGAATGCCATCATGGGTGTGTCCGGCAACGGGTAGCCGCGTGTGACGAAGAATTCGAGAATCGCATGCTTTCCGGCTGGATTGCGGCCGTAGGTTTCAAGCACCATGGCGAGGGGAGCCAGATGGTCCCCGTGGGCATCGGTGAAAGGGGCGTTCAGCTCCGCCAGAAGACGGATGCCCTGGGCGTTGAGGGTTTCACAACCTCCCATGATGATGCCCGGTTCGGGTTTCGCCCCATGGTGGTGAAGCCAGCGAGCACAGTCGATCTTTCCCTGGAGAATGGCGCGATCGAAGGCGTGCTGATAGTCGCGCGCGCCCATTTCGGCACAGGCTTCAACGATTTCGATCCGCCCGAGATTGGCGGCGAAGCTCATGGGAGGTCCCCAGTCGCCGCTCATGACGGGGAGATCGAGCATTTGAGGGCTGCCGCGCAGAATGCGAACGACGGCGGCGCGGTCATCGGCCCAGATTGCGTCATGTAAAGCGCTGGCTGCCGGATGCGCGCTGATGCGCGCCTTCAGCATGGTCCAGGTCGAGAAGCCGTATTCGCGTGCGATCACCAGCTGCGCGTCGCTCAGTTTCAGATGAGCGGTGATCTGCGCGTTGTCGGAGACGTCTTTGAGTTTGGGATGACGGCGCCGGATCCGATCGAGCGCATCCGGCTTGCCGCTTTGGCAGGCTTCGAGAAGTTCGCGCGCTTCTCGCCGGGGAACATCGAGATGGGGGCGCTCCGGCAGACGCCGCTTGACTGTAGGCATAACCTTCCCTCCTTGAAATGCGCCCGTGGTCCGCACGCTTCGGGCAGGAAGTCAGGTTGAGTTGTTTTGGAACGAGCGACCGATGGGCTGAGCCCATTTCCGCGGACGGGATGCTTCCGGCAAGCACTTCCAGAGTGCGCTATGGGAATGAATGTATGCAAGAAGAATCGCAAGCGACGAGGGCTCAGCGCGACCACTTCGCCCAGTTGGTTAAACCGTGACGAAATTTGCAGTCCACGCTTGTGATTTGAAATCACCGCTCAGGGTTGCGGTTTCAATCGGGTCCAGCCCATACGAAGATGGGCATGTTGTGGGGTCGGGAGCAATGCTTCGATCGACCCCGGAAAGCAACGCCTGCTCCTCAATGATGGCTCAATTGGAGCTAATTGTTCCGTAATTCGTACCAGAGTTCCGTCCAAGCCCGGAATCACGCATCGGGTCTAGTGGAATGATTTCGCAGACCCGGCAGAGCAAGCGAATTGGACAGCGCGACCCGAGGCGGCCTTATCCGCACCCTCGATGCGACGCTGGATAATTCCGCGTAGAGTGCCCGCGTATTGGTGTGGGCGAAGGCCCTAAATGATCTGAGCTCACAGATTCCCGGAGCCGGATTGCCGGGTGTACGATGATGCCATCAAAGCCAGTTCCGCTATGCGCTCGAGGTCTTGGAAGAGCACTCTCACCTCGGTCTGGACGTCGAGTGACAAGATCAAGCCGCTCCGCTGCGGGCGGAGAGCTCCGGAATCTCGAGCGCCAGTCCCTTTGCATGGCGAATTCCACGCGCCTGGTTCGCATTCAGGTGAGGGGTTTCCCCCTTGGAGGTTGCGTTATGGTCATTTTGGTTCCCTGGAAGCCGGTCGTTATTGTCTGGCTCGTGCTGTCGGCGATGGTCCTGGGCGGCTACGTTGCGTCGTCGTTGATCGAGGGCAGGAATCCGTTCGTGCCTTACAGTGTGCACCGATCGGATCACGAAGAGCATCACAGGTCCGGGCACCGACCGGCGTAGGCCCCGCATCGTTGCGTAAAAGCGACAGGATCCGTAGTGCAGGTGACGTTATCATTCAGATATGGCAAGCCGCTCGTTTTCCGGTCAGTTCGAGGACACGACAGGTCGATCCATCGACAACGACGCACCGTCGGGGCTACGCCAGGAATACGTCGATACCGTGTATTTCGTCTTTGAACGGAGTCCAAGTGGCTTCGATGAACGAAGACTGCACAACATCATCCTTCAAAGTCTGGCCGTTCAGCCTTCCGGAAATCCCTACAGCGGATTTCGATATGCCATCGGGCGGGAAATCAACAATGCGCCATGGGAGAGGTTCTATGATCTCGTCGTCCGCATAGCTTCCGAAGTGCCGACTATTTTTCAGGTTGAATATCGGCAACTCGTGAACCAGCTTCTTGCGAGTTATCGGATCGCGTGGAATCTCGGAGAGGATGACAAACTGCATCGCGTTCTGCCTGCTGCAATTGGCGTTCAAATCGAAACGGTTTTTAGCGAACTCGGTGCGCCTCGGTTCGCTGCTGCTCTCGCGTCATTTCGTGAAGGCATGGCCGCCTACGATGATCGTCCCCAACGAGCCAAGGATGCTTGCAAGAACATCTTTGATGCTCTGGAAGCAACAGCAAAGATCGTTGGCCAAATGCCGACGGCTACATTTGGCAATATCTTGGGCGAGATCCGAAAGGTGAAGTATCTTTCGACCGAAACGATTTCGAGTCTGCAAAAGCTCTATGATTTAGCCAACAATCACTTCCGCCACGGGACCACGCAACCATTTCTTTTGAAGCCAATCGAAGTCGATTACTTCGTCGTGTCCTGCAGCGGCGCAATCCTTCTCTTTGTTCGCATGTAGCAGTTGCAAGACTCCCAAAGAAGGATCAAGCTGCCTAATTGTCTGGCTTCGCCACAGGAACTTTGAGAACGGCTGTTGTATAGCTGCCCTCCGGACCGTGGGTCATCGTCAATCCGATCTCATCGGGCGAGACCTTTCTTCCTCGATTACGAAGCTGGAACGCCAACTGAGCGCGTAGCTGTGCATCCTGCCGTGGATCTGTTACCTCCAAGTACAATGCACTCTGAGACAAATCCATTGTGAGATCGGCCATTTGCAACCCAGTAAACTTGCTCGAACGAAAAAGGATTAGCACCGCCGAGCCAGTTTGAACTGTCTTGCAGTAGAAGGTGGTGCCAGATCCGTCGATGTAAAAGGAGCCTGCCTTGAAGCGAGATACTGTCGTTCCTCTCGCCCGGTCGAATAGCCACATTTGTGCAGTCAATCCGCACACGTACAGTGCTCCATGGTAGGCTTCGATCGCCATTTCAACTGAGCGGGGAACGCTGGTGTAGCGCAGTTCCATGCTCGGCGAAAGCCTGTGCAGATTTTCGACCGGCAATCGCAAACAGAAATATCGGGGCTGGACTTGGGTTAGCTCTTTGAAGATTTTCGGGATATCGTGGCCCAGTTTCTTGAGATTCTTGGTCTTCCCTGCCCTCCAGAGGGCCGCTTTCAGATATTTCTCGGCGGCCTCGTGAGCCTGAACAATTGCCGACTGTGTATCCCCCGTGTGCTTCAGTGTCACGGCAGCGTTTTCAAGATCAAAAAGAGCCCTTCTGGCCATTTCTCGTACCGTCACATCCAGCCAATTGTCATCACTGAGCAAATTATGAAGGCTGTAAAAGCTTCGGCTCCCGAGGGTGAGCCTCTCCATGACGGACCTCTTCTCTTCAGATGTGAGAGAGCGGGCGAGATCCGCAGATAAGCCCTCAATCCCCTCCTCGAAGGGCGTCATCACCTCTTCTTCAGCCACGAATTGAGCCTGCCCCAGGTAGACAACGCCTCTGATAAAGATCGGAAAACGCGCAATAATCCCGTCCCAGCGCGCTTCGTCTCCATATTTATTCAGGTACCACTCGATGACGGGGTCAAACAACCGGGCACGCTGTGAGGCGTCAGCAACTGAACCATAAAGCCTCTTGAAACAATCGAGCGGACGATACTTCAGCGGGATTCCAGCAGATAGAAATTCCTTGTCCAAGTCTTCCAGTTGAAGGTCCAAATTTGCCGCTAGCATATGCCATTTTCGACCCAGTGAGTCCGAAACGCAAAGTGTCTGGGAGATACGGTGTCGCTCCAAAAGATGCGCATGTTGCGCATTCCTTCGTTCGCCACCGGGAGACAGTGACGGATCTGATGGGCGCGTGGCGCAGATTGATATCGGGCAACGCCGTTCTCGTCCGTCACGCGCCGGCCGGCAAAACTGCAGAATGGCTCGCAGATTGCCAGGGTTGCTGAACAGCAGGTTCGGGGCTTTAGGAGGCTACTGGCGAAGATGGAGTAGACTTTTTGAGTCACCTATACGGATTGGAAATGCGCCGTTGGCAATAGCCAAGCAACAAACGACTCCGAGCTCTCTCTCTACGCTGCTGAAGAAGGTACGCAAGCGGTATAGCTCCCAAGCGAAGAAGAGCAAGCAAGCAAAAACCCAAGAATTCAAATATGAGATTGCTCTGGTTTCCTACCTTGATGTCCTTGGGATGAAGGATCTCCTGGCAACTGCAGGTGCTGATGCCAACCAGGTCGCTGAAGTTCTCGAACGCTTCAGATCATTCACGTCACACGACGACTATCAGAACGATCTCTGGAAGACTCACTTCGTCAATTTCTCGGACCTCGCAGTTCGCATTTTGCCGATCATGACGGACGCGAACCTCAAGTATCGTTTAGGCGGCTTCTTTCAGGAGATGCATGACCTAGGCCTCATCCAGATCAATCTCATCGACCGAGGAATCCTTGTACGCGGCGCTGTTGCCATTGGTGATATCTGTCATGAAAACGGGTTAATCTTTGGCCGGGGACTTGCAACGGCCTATTTGCTCGAGACTAAGGCGAAATATCCCCGTATCGTCGTCAGCACCGAAGCACTTCGCGCCACCCGTGATAACTCTGTACTGCGCGCAGAGGGAAATTCGTTTGCCGAAGAAATGTCCTACCTGCATGGGTTTCTCAGGAGGGATTCGGATGGCGTCTGGTTTCTCGACTATCTCGCTCTCGCGAGAACCGATTGCGATTCACCAGAGCAATATGCCCAGTTTTTGCTGAAGCACAAAGATTTGATCGAAAAGCAACGTGCAGAGGTCAAGGCGATGCCAAGAGCCAAGCGGAAGGGACGGCTCGACAAGCTCAAATGGCTTATTGCTCTGCATCGCAATCACGTGGCAGAGAACAATCCGACGCTCTTCCTTCAAGAAACTGGACAGAAGCTAAGAGCTTTCAATGTGAGCCTCTGGCGGTGATGTTTTGCTCGCCAACCATATCGGGTGGCCGAATTCAAATCGCTTGGCTGCCTGCATGCGAAGAAGAGTTTCGGTTCTTCTCGACGGTGGAGCAAAGCACAGGAATGAAGCTGCGTTTCGTCTGTTGTGAAGGGGACTTGCCGGCGTCATGGGTCGAAATGGACGCCGAAGTGCGGCACACCTACACGGCGGTTAGCCACTCACCACTATCCAATGCTCTCCCCACTGCCCAATTGTGGTACGCAGCGAATCGAGCTAAGCACCTTCATAGAAATAATCGTGAATGACCGGTATCAAGGTATCTGCGGTTTCAGGACAGTACTCCTCGGAGTGGGCGAGGATCATGTGGGTATAGCCCGTGGACGAGAATTCGTTAGCGGGGATCATCTCGATAGGCACAGATGGCTCGACTGAAATTGGAGACACTGGAGCTGCACCGTGCATCAGCTTGCCCTTGTCTTCCTTCGTGAGATGGAGCAGTTCGATGAACCCCGATTCGAAATCTTGGTTTTTGAAAAGGAATATGTTGAGATCTCCCGGCCGTCCATCAAATCGCTCGGTACGCCTCTGGTCATACTCATTCCAAGGGCAGACAGGACTAACGTAGGTGAGACGACTGATCCAGCGATTCGCGATTGCGAACGTAAGGTAGCTCCCCTCATTCAGACGGTCTACACCTCGTTCAGGGGTGCCCCGATGTTCCAGTGGCAACGCCAGGTGTTCGGTCAAAATGTAAGCCCAACTTGCGTCGCCATACGACACGTCCGAGTGCGCGTCGATGTGACGTACTTCGAAACCTGCCTCGATGATGCTGTTCGATAGCCATTGTTTCCAAGCGTCAAACGCGCCGTCATGTCTCTCACAAAAATGCCCAGGAAGCTTGTTGTGAGGCGAGAGGCCACACTGATTCTCGAGGAAATCTCGCACCTGTTCGGTAGTTGCACAGACATACTCATCATCGGGCGGCCTTCCCTCAACGGGGCCTCGTATTGCCGGCCACGAGAAGAAGTCCAAGTCGATATCCAGCACTTTCGCCATGAATTGAGCATAGCGCCGGAATCGAAAACAGCGCCAACTCTTGCGTAGGTCCCCGCAAGTGCGGTACTTGCCAGCGAGCATGCGCCTACGAAGAGCCGGGTGCGTCGGGATTCGGAACCGGCGAGAAGATGGTAGGAATAGGTTTCCACTCTTTTCCAAATATGGGACGAAGCACAGGAATGAACTGCGCTTCGTTCCCTCTGTCGATTATGAAAGCGAAATTGTCCGCGTCAAGGGTCGAGATGAACGCCAATGTACGGCGCCCTTGACGCGAGCGGTTTCAGCGCCGTACAGGAAAAATGCCCCATGCATGGCAGTCCGCTCGCCACCAAATTCTCCCCAAGATGGATCCCAAATGACTTTCGAGAACTGCAGCACGGATGGTGTTCAAGTTAAAACCAAGGATTTCGAGGAAGCAGATTAGCGGAGCCTTGCCGACTTGAACGAAGCCGCTGCGGCGGCGGACGCTTACGCGTGCATCTGACCAACATTTGAGGCTACCGGGATAGCTTGGGACGCAGAGAAGGAGGATTCTCTGTGAACCAACTACGTCAGCTCATGATTGAGGAGTTGCGTCGCCGCAACTTCGCCGATACAACCATCCGCACATACCTGCACGGTGTTGCCCACTTCAGCCGGTACTTCCGGCGTCCGCCCGATCAGCTCGGCCCTGAGGAGATTCGCAAGTACCAGGCGATGCTCTTC
>NZ_DATHHT010000027.1:0-171969 GCF_035317045.1 Occallatibacter sp. | reverse complement strand
CATCCAGGCCACCATCTTCCTGGCTACCGCTAACGTGGCGCGGTTGCGATCGCCCCTCTGCTTTTCCTTCTCGTGGATCAGGCTCAGTTCATGGCTGTATCTGGGTGCCAGCTTCGCCGCTTCCACCAGCACCTGCTGAATGTGTTTGTTGCGTTGCTTGGAAATCGGCGTGCGCACGACCTTGTCTGCGGACCTTTTCTCAGCTCCGCACAGCCCGCAATAACTGATGGCCTGTTTGATCGATTGAAAGCGCACCACATCCCCGACCTCCAGAACCCAGGTCAGAGCCGTGATCGGACCCACTCCGGGAACGGTTCTCAACCGCTTCAGTCGCTCGGCCAGCAACGGGTCGCGCTCGAGCGAACTCACCAGTGCATAGTCCAGCTTCTGCGATCGATCAATCGTCTCCCGGCTCAGCTTCAGCAACGGCCTGACACAGTCGATCTCTTCGTTGCCCGACATCAGCTCGGTGAAGTAGCCCACCTTGTGCAGTCGCTGCTTGTTGTAGCTCACGCCGGTCTCCATCAACAGGCCCGAGATCCGGTTCTTCATCTGAACCATCTGCTTCACAAGCAGTCCGCGGTAGCGCAGAGTTCGCCGCCGGTCGCGGATCTCGGTCGATGTCATGTAGCACTCCGGAAGGAAATCACAACGAAGACAGTCGGCGATCTTGCTGGCATCGATCTTGTCGTTCTTCCTCTTCGCCGCGGCAATGGCTCGCAGCATCAGTGGGTGGGCCACCTTCACCTTTTCGGCATGAGGAAGCAAGTGATCATAGATCCAGCCCGTGAAGATCGTCGCTTCCATGGCCATCATCCGGGGTTGGGGAAGGGTTTTGATCCAGGCATCAAGTTCGCGCCGCGTCGATCCGATCTTGCCTTCACTCTGGATCATGCCAGCTGCGTCCTTCACGCAATAGCTGATCGTCTTCTTGTGAACATCAAGTCCGATGTAGTACATAAAGTCTCGAGGAGCCTCCGTGGGTAGTTCTCTGAATCAGCGCGCAGCTGAGTTCAGCCTTTGTAACACCCTCGTGCTCCTCCTCGACTTAGCATTCAAACAATACAACCAGCACTTGAAGGACGCCGGTTCCTGTGATCAGAGGTGAGTCCCAGACGATCAAAAGAGCGAGGGAGCTGCGACACGCAAAAGGATCATTCCATTCTTTTCAAAAAGTTCCTGCACGCGGTCTTCAAGTTGCATCTGGTCTCGATTCTGCGGCGAAGTGGGTGTCAGTGAGAACCTCGTACCGCGCGGAAACTGCGCGATTTTCGCTTCGAGCAGTTCGAGCGACTTGAAATTGTACTGGGCAACTTGATAGTTCTCATTCTGGCCCGAGCGATAGGCAGAAACGGGATAGGGTCCTGGTCCGGCTTTCGCTTGATCTGCGATTTGCTTCACTTGCGTACACATCTGGTCGCCTACACATCGCTCCAGCACGCCCGAGATCAAATCAGGAGTTGCCAGCCATCCCTGATTCTGGATTAGCGCCTGTGCCAAATTCTCTCCGAGCCCGACCTCTTCCCAATTTCCAACCGAACCCGCTTCACGCGACTTCAGAACATCCGCGCGTCCCCGCCACTTCTCACTCCACTCCACATATCGGTTCCAGATCGGCTGTTCTGCGGACTTGTCCCCGTAACTCATCAGGTAAATAAGTGCATCCATCGGTACCTGGGGATCGGGGTCATCGAGCGCTTCTAGAGCGATATCGGTAAGAATGGGATCGGTCGCATAGAGCGAAATGTCCTGAAAAACCGAATGGTTACATGCCGACTTCCCCGTACCCCGTTCCTTGACCGCCCGCTCCACCAAAGGACGGGCCGAAACAGGATCGAACTCGACCAGATACGCCAGAGCAGCGCCCTGCGGCGCACATGCCCATTCGCCGACCTTGGCATTCGCTTTCTCCCGAACCTGTGCAACAGCAGATCCGGTGCCAAACCGTGCCATCAGTGAAGCGAATACTGCTTCTCTCTGATAGTCATCTGCAGTCACGAACTCGTCCGCCCACAAGCTTTCAAACTGCGGGAGCTTTTCCTTAGGTAGAAAAGCAAGAGAATCTGCGGTAATTGAGGGGTCGTGCGAGCCAATCTGTTTCAGCGCCTCCTCATGCGCGCTCACTGGGTCAAGCTCGAACCAGCGGTGCAGCGCAACTGATTTCAGTTCGCGAGTGGTATAAGAGTTCGATTCGTTGCTACCAGGATTCTTTAGCGGGATCTTTGCAAGCAGTTCCAGGGTGGGCAGCAAGTCACAAGAACGAAGAACGTCCCAGCCGTATTGGAGCTCCATAACCTGTTTTTCAACGGGCAGATCCTTCAGGCTCGCTGCCAGAATGCCGCCCAGATCGGCCTTCTGTTGTGGTGAGATTTCTTTAGGCTGCGAACTCAACAGTGTCTGTGCACTAAGCGCTCGAGCTCTCCCTTCCTTCGCGGGAAGTGCTTGAAGTGCAAGCGCCCAATCTGCGTTCGTGAGCTTCGCTCTTTCCTCGTGTTGCACAGCGGGATCTGCGTCGCTCAGTTGAAGCACGGACATAGTGCTAAGAAACCACGTGGAAACTGGGAAGTCCGGGTCGTCGATCAAGCGATTCATGGCTGCCAGCGCAATAGGATGCAACTTCTCCCGCAGGCCGTCTATCCCAAGGGCACATTCATACATGAGGGTGAGTTCATCCTCGCGTAGATGCTGCGCCATCACTCGAGCCGCTGCGGCCGTGCCCAAAAAACGGAGGTCAGCGATCGCAGCCTTCACCGAATCAGGTTCGGTGCCGGGCGTTTTCGAATTTGCCTCCAACTCGTTCAGGATCTCTGTCAGCTTCGCACGCTCCCATGCTTTTGTTGCTGGGATGATGCGAAGCTGAATCGGGTTTGACGTGAGGCTCAGGCTCTCTGCTCCGAACGGGCCGCCTCCGCCGATTGACACATCGGAAACGCGGTGACTCACGACCACGATTGTGTAGGTGCCCGGCTGATCAAAGCGAACCCATTCGTTGAGATTGAGGTTTACAACTGTTGGCTTCGCTGACAAGGGCGCGAAACCCCTAAGCCCTCCCCCGATGTAACCACCACTGCTGCCGAAGTACACATGCAGGGGATCAGCCCAGCCAGAGGTGGGAGCGACCATAAATTCTTCATATGCCATCCTCCCACTACGGTCGTAACTGGCCATGTTGGTTTCGAATTGCTTGTTCTCAGGCCCGGTAAAGCTGAGCTTGAGAGGAATTCGCTCGCCAACGTGGTACAGAGCCCGCCCCTCTGCGGTTTGGACCTCTAATTGAGGCGTAGCATCTTCGGCGGATGCCAGGACTGGCATTGACAAAGCGACCACAACTGCTAAGAACACAGACGTGATTTCGCGCGTCATCATCTAAATAGACACCAATGGCCTTGTCTTCGGTAGAACTTTTTCGTGCAGATTTTTGCATTTAATCTCCGCAGTAAGCAGCATGCACGGCGATGACGCTGATTCTTCTTTCTAGAGATCGGGTGACCGCCGACTCTTCCCCAACCCAACCCCGAGAGCCGGGCGGGGATCGCCGGGCGGGAGAACAAACGTCAAAGGGACGAGTTGGCCACTATCCACTCGGAACCGATTCCTTCTCCGCGAGCTTAACGCCATGTGATAGATTCATCGCATTCTCATGGGCATCATCAATCGGTTATCCGTTGTCCTAGTGTTCGCGCTCCTGATCGCGCTTCCCGCCGATTCACACTGTCTCTCCACAGACAGTAACGAACTCACACACCCTCAGAAGGTCTACCAGGTCAGCTCCGACGTGACCCTTCCGGAACTTCTCCCAGTCGACTTCGCAGCCACTCTGCGAAGTGACTGCCAACAAACCGAGAGGGGAGAGGTTCAGCTCACGTTCATCGTTGACGACTCCGGGAGACCACGGAATGCTTATTTCGCTCATGCGCTCGCGAGCAGTCTTGACCGACTCGCGCTCGGGGTTCTTGCGGCAGACCGGTTCACCCCTGGAAGGCATGACGGCGTTCCCGCCGCAGTGGCGATGCTAATAAAACTCAAGCTAGAAAGTTGTGTGGTGGCTGAGACGTCAGAGTCGGGTGGCGAGAGCCTTCACATCCGCTTGAAATCGGTGCCAGTGCAAACCCTCTCGCCCGAAAAGAATGTGCCGCAGGACCTAATTCTTGATGACAGCAAATCGCCCGAAAAGGGCTCTGCAAACCGCGTTATTGGAAATAGAGTCAGTGCTCCCTACCCATTAATTGCCCCTGAGGCCAAGTTTCCTGCGGACCAAAAGCTGCGGAAAGTCGGTGTTTGCCTGATCTTCCTCGCTGTGGATGCCAACGGAATGCCGCAAACGCCAAGAGTAGTCCGATCGCTCAGTCCCGAAATGGATAAACAAGCCCTTGAGGCAGTCGATCGATATCGCTTCAAACCTGCAACCAAAAACGGACAGCCAGTACCCGTCATGATGACAATCGAAGTGAATTTCAGGCAGTAAACCACAGGCAGCCAGCCACCACTCAATGCGTCGTTGTGATAACCACATTCGGGATTGCGGATGTATTACCGCCCACCCGGAAGTAATTCAGTTTTGGGGGCGAACTAGCTTTCATCCCAGGCCTCTACGAGGAGCCACTCATCGGGGCGACAGATCGTGACAGCGTCGCCATCGACCACGGTCTTTCCTTCCCATTTGTTTGTGATCAGGTCGCCCGCGCCGGAAAGCCAGTTGTCGCGTGCCATTGGTGGCGAGTCGGCAATCGCCGACATCAGATGTTGAGCGGGGGCGGTGTATCGACATGGGTAACCATTGCCACCGAGATCAACTGCTTTGCCTGCCTTTACCAGTTCGTTGAGCCAATCGAGCCCGCCAATTCCTGTTTGCCAAACCGCAACGCGTGTACCCTCCGGCGTCGCGAACGCCGCTGGAGATTCACCGCCGTCTTTCTGCTTGTAAACACTAATGTGCCAGCCGAGCATTTCCGAGCCCTCCTCACAGAAAAGTCCGAACCTTGGTCTCCAGTCTCGAATGATTGGCCCAATTATAAGGTCGCTAGTTTTCTGAACTCCTTCCGTGATTCAAGCTGTCGGGCAAACCGCCGTTTTGCTTTGGTTACCGCCACGGAAGTAGCTCGAAAGCTGCGTCACTTCTGACCCAAAACCCAAAAACTAAGCCGTTTTGAAGTTGAGAGATTGCGGCCTCTGTGGTTCTCTGAAAACGAGAGGAGAGCCGGGGGATGGCGAGAAAAGGTTATACGGAAGAGGAGATTTTACGGGTGCTGCGAGAAGCAGAGTCGGGCGAGACGGTTGTCGAGGTCTGCCGCAAGCACGGCATCAGCCAGCAGAGCTTTTACCTGTGGAAGAAGAAGTATGCGGGTCTGGGCTTGAACGAGCTGCGCGAGTTGCGGCAGCTTCGGGAAGAGAACAACAAGTTGAAGCGTCTGGTGGCGGACCTTAGTCTCGATCGCCATATCCTTCAGGAGATCGTCGCAAAAAAGCTCTGAAGCCTCGCATGCGGCGCGAACTGGCGGAGTGGGCGCAGCAAGCCCACGATTTGAGCCAGCGGCACGCGGCGGGGCTGATTCCGGTCAACCGGGCGAGTCTTCGTTACGAACATCATCGTGATCCCCAGGACGCGTTGCGTGTGCGGCTGCGGGAACTGGCAGGCAGCCGGGTGCGGTATGGATATCGAAGGCTGACGGTGATGCTGAAGCGAGGGGGTTGGGAAGTGAACGCCAAGCGCATCTATCGTCTCTACACCGAAGAAGGCTTAATCGTGCGAACCAAGAGACGCAAGGAACGGGCTCAGCGGCAGCGCATCGCCCAGGGGCCCGCATCGCGACCTAATGAGCGCTGGAGCATGGATTTCGTTGCTCAACGACTCTCCGACGGTCGGTGGATCCGTGTACTGACCGTCGTCGATCAGTACACACGCGAGTGCCTGACGCTTCATGCCGACACAGCCCTGAGCGGAGAGAAGGTCGCAGCCGCACTGGATAGGATCCTCGCCGGCCGCAGTGTACCGAAGTCGATCACCGTTGACAACGGAACTGAATTCGCAAGTAAAGCAATGGACCACTGGGCCTACAGCAACGGAGTGCATCTGGACTTCATCCGGCCAGGACGGCCAGTCGAGAACGGCTACATCGAGAGCTTCAACGGGAGATTACGCGACGAGTGCCTGAACGTGGAGGTGTTCTTCAGCCTGGCCGACGCCCGGCGCAAGTTAGCTCTCTGGTTGCACGACTACAACCACCACCGGCCTCACTCTGCACTGGCAGACCGCACGCCGGCTGAATTTGCAGCAGTATGCAGCGATGGAAAAGACGGCGATAAAGCCGCCTTGGAAAACGCTCCGCGTTTACCACTTTTCCATCGCACGGCGGCTGCTGGCAGTGGCCTGAACTGCGCTCCGGCCTCAACGCTCTTGCTTGAGACCATCACTTGAGTTACATTAACCGCAATCGTGCCCGCCAAACGGGCACTAACCGAACCACGCAGGGCGAAATTTCTAATCTCGCGCGGCACAGTTTATCGGGGCGGGTCAAAAACCGGGAAACTCCGGTTATAAATGGTTGAGAAATCGGGGGCAGGTCAATTCCTCCAGATTGATCTTACAAAAGGAGGCTTCAATCCTGATGTCCTACCCATGTTGTCTCACCACAAGCTCCCGGGAGACTTGGATTCACCACAGCTTGAACTATCGGGCGCCGGCAGAGTTTGCACGCCAAGCTAACTATGGAAAAGACGTGGGCTCCGCCCACTTTGAAAACGCCAAGGGCATTTCCAACTTTCCCACAGCTACTGCGGCTGCTGGTTAAGTTGTAAGATCACCGTGCGGAATATGGGGGCAGGTCAATCAAATCGGCACAATCGCCCCATTTTACGGCGATGTGATTTTAGCTGCGGCACAAGCAGCAGGTCACCCCCGGAGAATAGACCATTCCTCTCATTCATAGAGCAGTGTCACCGGGATGCGCCAGCCCCAGGACCTGCCACTTCTTTTTGGAGTAGTTCAAACTGCAGACCAGCATGCTGGAGAGTTTCCGATAGAGAGCGATCATGCTTACACACGCTAAACATCAGATCACATGAGGAAGGCGGAATCTTTTTGCGTTCACGTTCTCCGGCTATTTGCTCAGCATCAAAGACTATTTGACGCACAATCTGTGAAGGGTTAGGATATGTCATCAATTGGCCAGCATTTTCTCGCAGAGCAAGTTGCCATGCCAAATACTGCTCCATCCTATTTAAGTAGGAGTGAACTTTACCATCTGTTAGCGGGATACATAAAACGAATTTCTCAAAATTCCTCCAGTCGTTCCAGTACATAGCTACATGTTCAAGGTCTACTATGTAAATTGCTTTCACGAGATCGATAGGTTCGATAGTCTCTGATGAACGAAGTTCTGCCGAAAGCCCGCTGATTGGCAGCAACAAAGAAACAATACCGCCAACTTCAAGTAGCCTCATCATCTCATTGATTCGTGTATCCATTTGAGCTTTACCTCAGATAATATCTCATGGAAGAGCTGCAAAGCATGATGTAATCTTCGCATTTGATGTCTCGCCTAATGAATTCGTTGTTCCTTCGGCAATCAATCCTGTTGGACAAAACATTTGGCCCTGCGGCTTACAAGCTTCCCAAATTTGTTTTCCAGTGAAATATAGGCCGCCGAATCTAATTGGAATCGGTTCTGTGTCCACACCCGAAGCACCAACACACGCGTATGTGCAACCTGTTTTGGCAAGATTTAGACCCAAGTTCCTGCAAACGACTGCGTAGTAATTTGGATCGTTTGGGGCATTTGTTTGGTTTGGGGCACTCCCGGTTCCACCTCCTCCAACTCCGACGCCCCCACCATTACCGTACTCACTGCAAACAGCCGGATCATAGTCCGTCTCAAATGGATCACCGATTGGGTTTCCGTACTTGTCGGTTTCGTGGTACCAGCGAGTTCCCCCATAGAAACAAACGGTGAGTAGCCCCAAAGGGTCGGCCGCGGCTAGGGGATTGTTTAGCACGTACGCGTATCGATTCATGCTTTGCGGGTTGCTAGCATCGTAGCTGCCAGCATATGGGTCCGGCATCATCCAGCGGCCTTGCGCATTCGAATATTGCCGGAATTGAGCATGATCCGTGACAGTTTCGTAGTCGTGATCGAGTGTGCCGAAGTGAGAGGGATCCCCATCCGTGCCGGTTGCCGTAAACCCGTCTCCGAAGGAAAGAGATGTGAAAGTGCCCTGCGCGCCGCCATTGTACGTCGTGCGCAGACGTTCCGTGCCGAGCCAGTCCTGATGCTGAAACTGCACTGCCCCACCTGCGAGGTAGTAAGCCACAGGTGCCGAGCCCCAGTAGTATTGGCCGCGAAGCGCGGTCCGTGTGCTCCCGTTCCAAACAGAGACCCGCTGCCCATTGGCGTTGAAGACGAATTCTGTAGCCGTGCTGCCCACGACCGTGCGAACTCTTTGATTCAGCGCATTGTAGACGTACTGTGCAGTGCCGCCGCCATCCACTGCCGTGATATTGCCTTCGGCATCGTAAGTATAGGTGTGAAGACCGTCGTTGGTTAAGTTACCTGCCGCATCATATGCGTACCCGTTCGTGCTTATCCGGTTGGTCGACGTATTGAAGGATAGCTGAGGTTGTGGTCCCGATCCCGCAGTGACGTTCTGTTGCCAACGGTTTCCGTAGCGATCGTAGACGTAACTGAAGTTCTGCGCTGTGCCCGCATAGACTGTTCGCGAATTGAGCCGGTTGAAGTCGTCGTAGCCGTAGTTCACGCACACGTTCAATACCGTGTCACATTCGGAACTAAACTGGACTCCCGACCAGCTCGTTGTGAACCCGTAGAGTTGGGTTCCACCCGCGCAGCTAGCTTGCGAAGAACCATTGCATACAAAACCGCCGGACCTGTGGCCGAGAGCATTGTAAGTGCTGACTACAGTGAGGCCGTTTCCCAGGCTGAAGAGGCCGGGGCCGTTGGGTCCATTTTGCACGTTGGAGATAATGTTTGGCGGGTTTGTGCTGTTGTTGAGAGAACTTGTGAGCGACTGCAGTTCGCCCGCTTGCGATACGGTGTACGTGCTCTGAGTCGGAGTCCCATCCGTCGAGCTAAGCATGTCTCCAGCAAGATCGTACGTGTAGTGAAGTTGCCGATTGTAGGCAACAGTGCCGCATCCCGAAGGAAGGCACTCATCCATGTAGCTTACTCTACCCATTGGATCATAACTATACGCTGTGCCTGTGCTGCCCGAGATTGAGGCCAACGAAATTTGACCCTTCAGGTTAGTTTGCGCAAGGTCGCTCCATGCGGTGCCCGCGCTCGCGTCGTACGCAAAGGACTTTGTCGGTGTACCATCCGTGTACGTGACGCTCAATACCCGACCGAGCAAATCATATTGCGTCGTTGTTGTGGTCGTTATCGACGGGCTTGCTTGATTCGCTTTGGGCTTGGTTCGAGTCATCACCCAACCCGTCGAGTTGAAGGTATAGGCGAAGCTAGTAGTGCCGGACTCCGGCTCCGTAACAGACGTCTCTCGTCCCATCCAGTCTGTCTTGAACGTACGGGTCTGTGCGCCTTGCGTGACAGTAGTCGTTCCTGTCGCGAGTGCATAGCTGTACGTGGTGAGGTAACCTGTGCCCGTAATATCCGTTCCGCAACTCGATGGGGTGTCGGAAGGAAGAAGGTTGCTTGACGAAATCTCGCATATGACTGTCGGGCGCCCTAGTCCATCGACCTGGGTGATCCGTTTGACCCCATTTTCGTCGGTGATTTCGCTAGCTCTGCCGTTGTAAGTAAAGATCTTGTTACCGTCCGCCCGGGCGATTTTTGTGATTCTGCCCAGGACATCGTAGTTGTAGGCATCGCCAAATGATCCGGAGCATTGTTTCGTGCTCCCCGTTCCGGATCCCTGATACCGGTGTGAAACATAGCTCGGGTTTCCATTCCCGTCCAGACACACGTCTTGCTGGTACCACGGATTAGTACTTTGACCGTTACTCAGAAAGCTTCTGCTGTTCCGCCCATAGCCATCGAGTTCCGATTCCACGGTACTGTATACCGTGCTGGTTTGATAGATCTCCTGCGTCGAAGTTGTTGGCGAATAGCTCCAGATCCACTTCCCCCCATCTGGAAATGTCGCTTGGGTCGGCCGGAGCATGCCATCGTAAGACGTTATCTGGCTGGCCTGGCTGTTGGGATCAGTCGTGCTCTGGAGGAGTCCTGTGTAGCTCGTTTCAAAGGATGCTTTTTGGGAAATCACTACGCCGCTTGCGGGCGTCGGATAATCGACTTCCTTGTTATATACGAACGTTGGATCGTACTGAAATGTGGTTGTCGCACCGGTCGAACTATCTTTGCTCGTGAGCCTCGAGCCCGTGTCTTCGTAGGTAAATGTTTGGATGTAGGAGATGGTGGAACTCGCGAAGTACGTCGCGGTTGTTAGATTTCCTCTCACCGACGGCGGCGCTACGTGTTGCGGTACGCCTGAACTAGCGGTAGGCGTTGTTTGATCGTATGCGTACGCCGTCTTTCCAGACAGGGTTCCACTCCCATCGTATACGGCGTCAAGAGTCGGGAGACCGGGGACAGAATAGCTGTAAGTCCATTGTTCATGTCTCAGGAGTGATCCGCGTGAAGTGGAGCCTCCATAGTCATAGACATAGCTATCCGTCACATTGCCGTAACTGTCGTATTTGCTGGTTGCTCCGTCCATCTGGATACCGTCGTGGGTATCATAGGTATCTAGCTGCGAGATAAGCAGACTGAACGCGCTTGTCGTACAGGGCGCAGAGGCACCGTTATAACAGGTGGACCGGGCGAGCAGGGGAGTTCCGGTCGCAGCACCTTCGTAGATCTTGCGGGATGTCTCATAGTACTGCGCTGAGGGTGATGTGGGTGCGTTGCTCGGTTCGACGAAATCGTATTCAATGTAGTTCGCCAAGCCATCAACGACCTCGGTGTGGCTCGTGCCTGACCCAACGGAGGAGCGCAGATAGCTCCACGTCGAAGCGGCAGAACCGGAATCCGCATTGAGCTGTCTCGTGAAGCCGAGGGTGCTTCCGTCTGCACAGCTGATGCCATTATTGCTGCCTTGGTAGGTATATTTAATGGTATTCCCTGCGGGGAGTGTTATCGAGGCAACGCGGCCGGTGTAGTATCCGCTGTTACCCGGTGTCGCCTCGTAAGTAAAGCTGTACGACGAGGTATCTTGAAGCACAATTGAACTCACCAGATATTGTCCTGTCGCCGTGTATTCTGTAACGCTGGGAGAAGAACATGCGAAGTTTGTTTTGATATTGACTGGGCTGAAGTTGACAGTCACTGTGGAGGGTCCGCCCGAGGTAGTTTTAAACGTGAGTGTTACTGGATTTGGTGATGATCCCGCTACCGTGAAGGCGGTGTTCCCCGTTGTGTCCGTGTAGACTCCATTGCTCCCGGTAATTTCATTGCCATTTGAGTCGATGGCCGAATAACTACCAGAAGTCCCGCTCGGCCCTCCGTTGGCATAGCTCACCGGGAAAAATGTCGTACCTGCCTTATTGGTAACGTAAGCTGTCAGATTCCCGGCCGCAAGAGTTGTGAAGGCCGTGAGCCCGGAACTGTCGAATGTCGAAGCAGGCGTGTTCGGAGGGGGATTTCCTCCCGCTGGGGGGCAGCCAACGCTGCTGCCCGGAGAATTGATGTACGAGCCTGTAAAATTTGGGAATGCATGCGAAACGCCACTTTGTTCGAAATACGTCAGATTCGTGAACGTCCAGGACTGCCACGAATATTGGCCGTGCTGTCCGCATGAGCCAGAGGCTGTCGTCATCTTGTAAGTGATGTACGACGGTTGGTACATACCCTGCCATCCCCACCCAAAAACTGGTTGCCACGCCATCTGGCCGCTGATGGAAACCGGATACCAAATGGAACTGTCGTAGCTGAGAGCAGAATTGAAATTCAGTCCTGCTCTCCCTGCTTTGCTAAGCACGGGAATCGAAAGATGCAGGTTCAAATTCCCTATGTTGATCACATCTGGGCCGGCCGAGAACGTCCCGAACTGCGGCGTTCCGGTTTGCACTTGGCTAAAGGCACTCGCACATGCCGTGAACATCAAGGCCGAGATCCAAAGGCGCGATTGCGTCATGACTGTGATCTCCGAAAAGCAGACTTAGTTAGTTGAGGCAAGGGAAGGAGTAGAAGAACTGGTTTGGAGCGCGAGGGTAAGTGTTGAATTGAGATACTTCTCAATCGTCGCCGGTTGCCATACACCTGCCGACTCCACGTAGTTCGAGAATCTGATCTCGACCGGAATATTCACGGCGGCATTATTGTCGGGATGCACATTGAAGTCTATTTCAACAGGAAGGAGGCTCGATGAATCGAGAAAGATATCCGTTTGGCTCAGGCTTGCCATCCACATCTGAACGGACGTGCTATCGATGGGAAGCGCGGATACAACCACGTGGTCCACAGATTTGCCATTTTTCGACTCCTGGCCAACAAACTTCACTGACAGCGCAGGGTTGTTGACGATATCTGAAATCATCACCGCGGGGCAGAACCAAGAGGCAGGAGTAATCACGTTGTGGCCCGCCATGGCGTGACTGATGCCCTGTTCATCGGTCCAACTCCCACTGGGTGTCCCAGCGGCTGTCTGTCGAGTCTCTGCGCGGGAGAACTCGCCGAGCTGCAAGTTGACTTGGCTATTCCCGTTCAGCGCACACTGCGCAGTAAATGAGCCTGCTTCGTCCGTCGCCCCCGCCATGAATTCTGCGGCACCTGACAATGAGAGACCCTCAACGCGGCTGCCGAGTGACTTAAGAGAACCCGCGAGCAGAGTCGCTCCGGTCTGGGCCCTGACCGAACCTGCAGCAACGATCAGGAGTGCAAAAGCGATGGATGACGAGCGATTCATCAGTGCCTCCACAACCAAAATTTCAAAATTCGACAGCCTCGTAAGAGCGAGTCCTCGTCCGAAAGGCAACGAGGAGGACGTTCATCGACTCGACAGTCTGAGCGCGCCTTCTTAGCGCAAGACAAGAATCAACATACTTGCTTTCTATTTTTCATTTACCTCGTTGCCGGACACGTCGATTATTCCGCGCGTTCACAATGACGCAAGCAGCATTATCTGGCTACAGACAGTTGGCCTGGGGAAAACTGACAATTGAGACGAACAAGCTGACTTAGACTCATTCAAGAGACAACTTGTGCCTCGCGCTCGTTTTGTAACTAACGACGACACGAGTCAACTGGGACTACCGGCTAATGCGGAATGACTTCAACGCTTCACTCTGATTGAGCAGGTTACTCAGGTACTGACGAAAACTGCAAATCACATTAGCACGGCATTCGATTCGCATGTCAAGAGGTTTCTTTCGTAATATTTGGTTGTCGGCCGAAGCACGGCCGCTCGCAAGAGGCACGAGGCCGCCTGGAAGCAGATGGCTAACGGCTTGCCCGCGATGCTAATTGGTACTAACTTGTCGGATAACCGAATTTGAACATCAAGTGAATAATCCTAGATGTCTGCTCTGATTGTTCGACCTATGGCCGCTCGAGTTCAAACATTGTTAACAGCGATCTTCGGCAATTTAGTTCATTTTGAAAATCCTTAAGGCTCTCCCGTTCGGTATTGCTCGACATCATCACGGTGAAGGGCGCCTATCGGAGTGCAGTAAGAGAAGCGCTACCTACCAGTTTAGTTTTTTGGCACCGAAAGGCACGCATTGGCTGATTGGCAATGACTCATTTCACTCCCGGTAGATAGCCAGTGACTTGAGCCACACTCCACCTAGTGTGGAAATAGTGCTCAACAGCGGTGCAGCGTTTCATGTGGATTTCGTTTTTTCTTTTTTCTTAGCGGGCAAGGGCAAATCGCGGAAAGGAGGTGTCTCTACGGTTGATTGTCTGGAACTTCCGCTAGCGTCGGAAGGCTGGCCGCCCGGGCAAGCTCTTTATTCCGCGCGATGAAGCGGTTCTACGGTGGATCCTTGAGAATCAATTTCGACTACGGACAGCCTTCATCGGTATTAGCGCGGAAAGAAGTTCGTCGATCTGCGCCCCTTAGCAATTCAGTAAGGCAGGTCGATCCTCTGGGTTTGCACCAGGGGCAACTGGAGCGCGCCTCATACCCTGGACGGCAGTAACCTTATCTGGGTGACACAAGTTCGATTGACATATCGATGCGTGTCTGAGATTCTTCAGCATCCCACGCAATCGACGGCCCACCTGGCTGGAGTCACTTCGAATCTTTCCGTTGACCTTCCAGAGCCCATTCTCTTTTGCCGCGCTTGGTGGATCATCCTAGGGCTCTGATCGTACTTCGTTGCTTCGATTGAAGAGTTGAGCACGATAGACGGCAAGATAAGGGGCAATACCAGTACCGAGCTAGGTCTCGCATTTCCAGGGAGAATTTTCAGATGACACGAACAGCACTCATCCCCCTTTTTGCGATCGTCCTGGGCATACCTATTGCCGCAGTCTCACAAACCGCCGCCTCTGCCTTTGACTTCGAGAATCAAGATGGATATATCGGAGGAAGATCGCCGCTCAGCACCAGCGTCCGATTGGGCCAGCCGAAAGCCTCAATCACTGTTCCGTCGGTCGTTAACATCCAGTTTTATCAGATAGCGTCGGGTCCGCAAGGGCCAAACTACTACCTCCAGGCGTTCAGCGACAACACATATACCATTCCCGTCGGAAACCCACAATATCCTTCCAATATTACCGATGCTTCCGGGACACCAATAAACCTCCCAAGTTATCGAGGCATAGTCAACGCGAGCGTCACAGGCACGTTCTCGCAAAATCTCTACTATTCGTTGCACTTCGGTTGCTGCGATTTTTCAGATAACGTTGTAATAAGAGGTGACCCATCTAACACTTTCACCTGCACACAGGTGGGTGGAAACGGCAATTGTTATGACGGTTACTATTCTGGCCCTCCGTATCTTCTTGTCGATACAGATATTACTAATCTCACGGGGCTCAATCAGTATGAAACCGATGGAAAGACGCAAATCATTGATGGCGGTCTGTCATTATCGGGCACTTTGATTTTTGCCGCAGCGCTGCGATCAAATGACGGAAGTCCACTCCAACTCCAAGTGGAGGTTGAACCTTCAAGCATCCCGTTTACCGGGCAACCATCGGCAACGAGTACGGCGGTTACCTCAAGCGGAACCGCGACCGTTTCAATTTCTGGATTGGCATCTGGGGCCTATCACTGGCGGGCACGAGCGGTCGATAGCGAAGGCGGACAATCTCTTTGGCAGTCGCTCAGCATGAACTCGACCACGACCGACTTCGTGATTCCTGTGCCGCAGGCGTTTTCTTATTTTCTCGGAAATGCCGGACCACCGACTAGCTCCGTGCTGCAATATCGCGGATATGATGGCTCTCCGTCCTTCACTGTCCCACTCGGAGAATGGCAGGGGAGTACTTCCCTTTCGGCATGGTATGTCGGAGCTCCTTTCGATTGCGCTAACAGCGGAGCATCTGGAATTGCCCTTATACAAGGCACTGATGCGAATATGGATAACGCGTCAACGATTTACAGTTCCAATGTACTCACCGCCGGGGGTGGATTTCTTTATGGAATCGCTCCTGTTGCTTTTATACAAGGGGACTTTTATCAGCTGATCGAAAAGTGTTCTTATAATGGTTCGTTCATCTCCTTTGTCAATTCATTCAATAGTGGAGGTAGCGCTATTGGCGGGATTGCGACTGATTCTCTGACGTTGTCGAATGCGTTAGTAAACGGAACCCTCCCGCCAAAATCAGGCACGATTTCTGTCACGACAAACTTGCTAACTGCCACGTTTACCGTTGTCGGTCCGGCTACGTTTTCCGGAAGCGGAACAAGTGCAACGTTCAATAGCGTACCTCCCGGGGCTTACACCATTGCCTTTGGACCGGTCGCTGGCTACATGACGCCGTCTTCGCCGAGCCAAACTCTGGCGGCGGGTGGAACGTTGATGTTCACAGGCACCTATAGTCCGGTCTCAGTTGCGCCCAATCCTGTCAGTTTTCCAACCACTTATGTTGGCGGAACTAGTCCCGTTCAATACGTTACTGTGACCAACGGAAGCGGCGTGGCGGTAACGATGGGGGTGGTCACTGCGTCTCCCAACTTTACTGAAAACAGCAGCGCCTGCGTTTCTATCTTGCCGGGGAAAAGCTGCCGTATCGCCGTGAAGTTTCAGCCCGGCGCGGCGGGACCACTCACCGGCACTCTCATCATCAATGAGACAAGTCCGGTGGGATTGCAGACTGTGAACCTGACGGGGACAGGTTTCTACCGCGTAGCGGTGAGCCCGAATCCACTTCCTCCGTTCCCAGACACCAGCATTGGGGCGCTTAGCCCAACTCAGTGCACCACGGTCACCAATAACACTTCAGGTGTTCTGGCGATTAGCGCGGTATCAGCAACCGCAAACTTCGCTGTAGACAAGATCTCTACGACGTGCAGTACGTCTTTGGCCGCCAATAGCAGTTGCCTAGCGTGCTCCCAGTTCAAGCCGACTCTGTTGGGCGCAATCCCAGGCACTCTGAACGTCAGTACAGGTCTCGGCGTTCAAAAGGTTGGCCTGTCCGGGAACGGTGTGGGTGGTGGAATCCTGGCAAGTGCATCGTCGCTCAGCTTTCCGGATACGAATGTTGGCGCCACATCCGCTGCGCAGTCGATCACGTTGACGAATGAAACTGGCGGAGCAGTGACGATGGCCTCTGTTGTAGCCCCTTCGGGCTTCTTAGTCAGCGCTAATACTTGCGTCTCACCAATCGCTAGCGGCAAATCCTGTCGCATTGCACTAAAGTTTCAACCTGCTTCAGCGGGCTCTTTTACGGAAGCTTTGACGATTAGCGAGCTAGCATCGGGCACTCAGATCATCAATCTATCTGGGACTGGTTTGAATTTGGTGCCAACGATCACCAGAGAGTACCCAACAAGCGGATCGGCTGGAGCCCCGGGATTTGTAATCAACATCTACGGCTCACATTTCGTAAATTCGTCCGTTGTCCAGTGGAACGGAAATAGCCGGCCGACGATTTTTGTTTCCCCAGGTCAACTTCAGTCGCAAATTTCATCAGCTGATATTAGCGTGCAAACCACAGCTTACGTCACCGTCGCAAATCCCTTGCCAGGGGGCGGCTCTTCAAACCAGCTAGCGTTCGCAGTGCAGCCAGGTGGTATCGCGTGCACGAGCTTAATAGTGCTAGACCCGAGCCCAGCAGATTGTTATACCGCGCTCGTAGAGGATACGGTGGACGACCCCCAACCACTCGGTACGAGAATACCTCTCATATTGATTCACGGGAACAATGGGAACACGAATGACGCGACGGGAACGGACACGATCAGTTATTTGAATCGCAATTACTGGTCCGCTTTTCTAAATTATTTCGACTACGCGGCATTTCAGCAGAAATATAAGATATATAGATTCCACTACGTTAGCAACGATTATTCCACCTGGGAATTAGGTCGCTCATTGCGTAACCAGATCGATGTACTCACCTCGCAGGACAGCAACTGGGACGCCATAGATCCATCCACTGGTACCCCAAAGCAGATTGTGATCGTCGCTCATAGCATGGGCGGTTTGGTCGCACGTGAGTTCATGAACGAGCATAATACATATGCTGGGGTCTGGTCAGGTCAAAGAACTGGAAACCGCGTTGCAGAATTGGTAACTCTCGCTACGCCGCATCACGGAAGTCCGCTTGCAAATGATTTGGTTCGCACGGAGGGCACTGCAGGGGGCTTTTCATTCGCGCAGTTGTGGAATCCGTTTTTCAAAGGCCTAGATCTGGCCTCCTGGGGCCCGTGGACGTGGCAAAGCATAAACGAAACGATTCCCAATCGTTCAGATCTTCGATTTGATAATTTCAACAGCATGTGGAACTCGGTGTACTACATCCCACGTGAGCACAATGCTTTACTCGATAAAATAGATCACACATTTGACAATAAGATCGTTGCTTATTACGGGTACATTAGCTCGAACTCCGGGTCCAGTAGTCCGAACGATATCGATATCGGCCAGCTCGGACAACTGCTGCCAGGGTCACTTACACTTATTCTGAGCCAGCGCAACCCTTCACCAACGAACCCTACTGGTAATGCAGACGCAGCGCTTAATGTAGTTTCCGTCTTGCAACAGAGGATATGGGACGCCAATTTCGATCCATTGTCGAGTTCGTATCCGATAACATCTGTAGACAATGACGGTCTGGTCCCAAAGAGTAGTGCGGCCTTTGATGGTGTAACCATCAAAGGGCAGGTGGAGTGTCCGCAATACGATCACTTACAGATGCGCGGCGATGGCGCTATTAATTTGTGCGACACCGGCTATCCATTGCTACGGTCTTTGGTTGATACTTTGGGAGTCTCGCCCCCAGATGGAGTGATAATTCCCGTATATTAGGTCGCAAGTGGAACGGCCACTTTCCCTAGCGTGGGAAGATTGCTTTTGATCACTAATTGATAGGGTTGGGTTCGCGTCAGCCTCCAATTAAAAGGCTGTTGGCCCCGCCGCGACTAAGAGCTAGCCAGAAAGCCAGTTCGAGGCCAAAAACTAGAAGTCCGATAACGATGAAAGCAATCGGGACTAGCTTGGTAGGGAATACCACTTTGTGATCGGGCGTATCTTTCCGAAAGGTCCAGAAGACGCCCACGGCGATCAGAATAAATGGTAGCCAGAGCGGGAAAGTTGCATAGACTGACCCGAAGTAATAGATGATTGTGTTCATTGAACGCGGGACGTCTGACACTATTATTCATTCATTGTGACGGATTGGGACTTGCTGTCAAGTGCCTATGGAATCGCAGCATATTCCACTCACCGGCGCGTCTCAACTCAGACCTCGCAAGTGCAGCATAGGGATCATGGGCTGTAGATGATTTTGAGTCGATCAAAGCATCGAAGAGCGTCAGAATTCAACAGCGTTCTACGCGAGGCTTGCAACGTGTTCAAAATGAAATAGTTGCAAACTTGAGAATTCCATAGATTCCCATAATGGCTTGAATCCGGTTCGGGACCAGGGGGTCGGAGGTTCAAATCCTCTCTCCCCGACCAATATTTCTCACCTACAATCAACAAGTTAAGCAGCTGCACGCGCCGTGTATGAGGCAAGCCGTTCAGCCGGATTCTCTATTGCTGTGCAGCCCGCCGATGCGAAGGTAGACGCGAGTTTGTGTTACTGGACGGCTGGGAAAACACCACGGTGAATGGAGCCGCCGCCGTCGCGCCACTGGCAGTTGCAGTCACCGGTTCCTGAATGGTCGTGATCTTATCGCTAGCGCCATTCGGATTCGTCGCTGGAGCAGTGTACACGCCCGCGCTGGTGATGGTTCCATACTTCACACCCCAGGTAACGGTGCCGACAGTGGATGGATCAACGGTCAGGTTCATGGTCGCGTTTGCAGCAATCAAAGTCTTCGGAAGCGTGATGTAGATGCTGGAATCCGGCTCGAAGATTTCCGCCGTGTTGGTTCCGGTTGCATTCGTTGTGGAATCGCCGCCGATGATGACCACGCGTCCCGTCGCCGGCGCGGTGATCCCATAGCCGCAACGCTGTTCGAGCATGTTTCCGGTTGCGCCGGAGACGAATGAAGTTTCATCGAATACGAACTGAGTGTCGGTTGACATGCCATTTGAATCCGCACCGCCGACCTGAAGACTCTTGCCGTTCTGGAGCATGACAGGTGTGAAGAAGGCGCGAGCCTGTGGCAGATCGCCAATTTTGGATGCAACGCCTGCGGCGGATACGCGCCCCCATTGGTGGTTTTTGTCACGAGGTTCGTCGCGCCAGTGGCACCCCCGTAGACCTCAATGTAGTTGCCCGAGGGATTGGCAAAGGGTAGAACCCCAGGAAACACGCGCCCCTGGATCAATTGGCCTACCACGGAAAGTGTCTCCGTCGTCGGGTCAAACATGACCACATCCGAGCTAACAGTCTCGGTGCTGTTGAGCTCTCCGCCGACGATCCATACTTGCCATCGGCAGTCTGCGCCCCACCCGCTGACCAGGTGCGAAGTGCAGTGTCACCCTTAACCTGCCGACCCCGCCAGGTCGTCGTGTCCAGGGTTTGCATTCTCGAGTTGAGATGTGCTGCGCAGTAGGTTGCGCCCGCCGTCCTCGGTCGCAGCGAATTTTCGACTCACCTTACCTCTAAGTAACCACACTTTTCGCACGCCCTCCGTTGCACGACGTCGCGAGATTCGCAATCAAACTGCCCGAGATGGCGGATGCCGGATCAGTTACGCAGAAACAGCTCATGCGCGGCTCATCAACGCGACGGCCTGCGTGCCGTGTCGAGCCCTCCAGGCCACCAGTTCCAATCGCCTGCAAGACGCAGGAGTGCTGGACCGATCACAATTCGCACCAGGGTTGCATCAATGAACACAGCGACCGCCAGCGTGAATCCGATCATCTTGACCACGAGGAAGTTTCCGAAGGTGAATGCCGCGAATACCACGATCATGATCGCGGCGGCGCTTGTAATCAGGCCCGCGGTCCTAGCCAACCCCTCCGGAATCGCATCCGCCTCACTCAGCCCGCTCCTTCTGGCTTCCAGAACCCTTGCCACCAAAAATACTTCGTAATCCATGCTTAGTCCGAAAACGATGGCAAAGGTGACGATAGGAACGAGAGGGAACACGCTGCCAGTTCCCCCTTGAACTCCCAGGAAGCTGCTTCCGTGTCCGTCCTGAAAAACCAGGACCAATGCTCCAAAGGAGGACGCAACTGAGAGCAGGTTTAATAGAATCGCTTTCACTGCGACGAAGAGCGATCGGAAGCCGGCCAGAAGTGCCGCGAGAGTCCCCACGACCACCATGGCCGCAACCGGCACAAATCGATTCATGATGAGTGTCTGATAATCGGCGTCAAGTGCCGGGATGCCTCCAATTTTCAGAGTTGAGCCAGGCACTCCCGTGAGAGCGACCGCGCCAGTCTTACGGAGTTCCCGCACCCAGTCAACCTGATCGCGCAGGGAGACCGAGCCAGTGGGCAGCACTTCAAGCAGCGCTTCCCTTCCGTCAGTACTCAGAAACGTTCGATGCGTCTCGCGCGAGAGGTCAGTGAGGGAGGAGCGGTTGCCCTCTGCAATTGTTGTGATGGAAATGACGCGGGCGCTGCGAGGGTCGCCAGCGAGTTGCCTGGCGACGCGATCGAGGGCATTCCATCCCGCGTCAGTTTGCGCAATGGACTTGTTTGGGAGTTCAACAAGTACGCGCATCGAATAAACGACACCTACCCTGTCCATGTGTTCGAGCGTGTGAAGCGCTCGCACCGATTCCGCCGACTCCGGAAGCCAGGTTCCTGTGGGGACTCTCGTATCGAGCCGCGTGGCCTGCCAGGCCAGCAGGAGCAAGGGGGCGGCCGCCAGAAAGAGGGCAAACCACGGATGGGCGACAATCACCCTTCCCCATCGTCTCCAACGAACTCCCGTGCGTGCAGACCGATACGCATCCAACTTCGGAGTAAAAGGCATCCGACCGCCGTCGATCCGTGGACCGAGCAAAGCCAGCAGTGCCGGAACGAGAGCGTTTGTCAGCAACACGCTGATTCCCGCCACCAGGAATCCAGCGATGCCGATGGAGCGGATTTCGCTGATGGGAACCGTCAAGAGGGCTAGAAATCCGATGCCGACGGTCGAGGCTGAAATCAGAAGCGTACGACCTGCCTGGCGTGCCGCAATCGCCGCGGCTGCGGGACCGTCATTCCCAGCGCATATCGCTTCCCGGAAGCGGCTGACCATGAGCAGCGCGTAGTCAATTCCCAGACCAAGGCCAAGCATGGTCGCCAAATTCTGAACCAGGATGGACAAGTGGAAGCGCTCGGCCAGCAACCCGGTAATCGCCAGAGTGGTTGCAATGGCAAGTTGGCCAACGGCCAAAGGAATCAGGGAAGCAACCAGGCTTCCGAAGGCCAGCAGTAAAAGTCCGAGGGTGGCTGGAATCACGAGACTCTCACCGCGCCGCACGTCGTCGGCACTCGCTTTCCGAATGTCAAAGTTCAGTGGAAGCTCGCCGGTTAGTTCCAGCTTTATGCCCGGATAACGGCCACGCAAGGCATTCGCGAGAGTGTCGGCTCGCTCGTGAAGCTTTGGAACGAGCGACTCTACTGGAACGTCGGTCGACGCGAGGCCCACTAGAACAAACGTCCCGCCTCCTTTGCCGAGGAAAATCGGGTCGCGCAATTCGAGATAGGAAACGACGCCAGACACGCCGGGTTCGTCTTTCAGTGCCGCCACGATGGTTGCTAACGCTTGCGCGCCTTCCTCAGAATTTGCGGGCGGCAAGCCCTGAATCACAAGGACGACGCGATCCACGAACGGCGAACGAAAACGACTTACAAGCTCCTGCTTGACGGTTTCCGCTTCGCTACCCTCGACACGGGTAGCCGTCTCCAAATGGCGTTCAGCGTGAAAAGAGAATGGAAGAAGCGCCAGGACCGCGAAAAGGACTAAACCGGCCACCCCGAAACGGCGCACATGCATGAGGCTCATGATTTCATAAAAAATCGACGTAAGGTAAGGGACATTGACTTCCTGCGCCAGCATCCAAGGAATTCAGGGCCTCACCTAGCGGTTGTCTGAATCTGCTAAATTGGTTCCGTCTGATTAGGAGGCTCAATTCTTAGATTCGCGTTGCTCACACTTCTCGCCGCCATTCAAACAGGAACCGCAGACCCGCGCATTGGCTGCTGGACGCTTATCTCCGCGCAGTCTGCCATGAATCCGCCTGATAAACTCTCCGTCACAGACCTGCGCGATGGAGTGCACGTAATCATGTCAGGCGACACCCATTTCGATTTCACAGCCAAGTCGAACGGACACGAGACGCCCGTAGCGGGAAACCCGGCATTCAATCGAGTCGCAGTCCACCGAGTCGATAAGAGGCAAGCCGAGGTCAAGGAGGAAAAGGACGGAGCAATTGTGGCGACGGTACGCGAGAGAATTTCGAATGATGGGAACGAGCTAACAATTACAACCGTGAGCAAAAGCCGTCCTGACCTGATTACCATTTGGACGCGAAGCGGAGGCGCAAAGGTCGCCAAGGATCTACTTGCTGGTGAATGGACGGAGGACTTGACCAGAACGCGCTTGCGACAGGGTTCGGTGCTTAAGATCGAACCTGACGGAAACGGTGGCGTTCACTTTTCGGGCGATTTCAGCTACACCGCTCGTTTTGACGGAAAGCAGTATGATCTGAAGAACTCGCGCAACGATACCGTGCAGCTTCAACTTATCGATCCGCACACGGTGGATTCATTTTACCGGCGAGACGATCAACTCGCGGAGAAGGACCGGTGGGTGGTTTCCGACGATGGGAAGCAAATGACCCTGACCACCACGGGCACGTTGGAATCCGGCCAGCACGTCACCGAAAAGCTCGTATTCAAAAAGCAATAGCAGATGACGTATCCGCGCAGGCAAGAGGCACAACGGGCGACGACACTGCGCCGACCTCACGAGGCGCAACCGAAATGATCCCCTTACGGTGCATGAACTTCAGAATGCCGTTGACCGTGTCTTCGAGCGATGGGTCCGCTATTCCTCGCGCTGAGGAATCCCGCGCTTCTTGATACGAGGAACTCTCATAGCGTTTGAATTCCATCGCAGTGATGTTATCGACGGAGCCCACCAGGAAGTCGAGAAGCGGAAAGAGCAAGTCTTCCTTGCGGCATCTCCGGATCAATTCAGGAACGAATTCCTTAACGCTGAATATTTCGAATTGCCGCCCGGTCGACTTGGTAATGAGCTCGGTAATATCCAGCATGTTCGCATAGTCGTCCCGCACCACATGGTAGGTCTTGTTCTGGGTGCCAGGGGTGGTCGAAATCGCGACGATATTGTTCGCCACAATGTCCGCGGGAACGAAACTAACCTGGTTCAGAGCATCGACTCCTATGCCGTGATTGACCATGAACGCTACCAATCGAACCGCGATATCGAAGTTGTTTCCCCCTCCCGTTACTGAGGGACTTACGAGTGCGGGCCGGAAGATGCGCGTAGAAAGTCCTCGACTGCGCGCGTCTGCAACCACCTGTTCCGCCACCCATTTTGACTGGCTGTAGCCGAAATCGAGGAGCTCCATATTCTTGTTGAAATCGGTCTCATACAAGACGCTCTTAACGGCCCAGCCAAATACGAAGGTTGTAGAAATATAATTGAATTCCTTTGACCTTCCCTCGAACGCGAGTCTCAAGACCTCGTTCGTTCCCATCACGTTCGCTTCACGCATGCGGTCGTAGTTGAATAGGTAGTTCACGGTTGCGCCGTTATGGAACACCGCGTCCAGTTTGTTGGCCAGGAAATCCCAGACGTCCTGCGTCAGGCCCAGCTGCGGCAGCCCGAGATCGCCGCAAATAGGAATCACGCGAGTCTCGAACATCTGCATTAGCCCAGACGGACACGGCCCCATCGATTCCATCGCCGCCTTCAGTCTTTGCCTGCCCTGCACTTCATCAGAAGACCGGACGAGAACATAGATCTTTGCCTGCGTCTGCTCAAGCAAACTCTTCATGAAGAAGGGTCCGATGAAACCGGTACCGCCCGTCAGGAGCACATGGTTCATGACCGGGATCTCGGGCAGTGGCGCCGGCTTTGCAGGTGTGAAGATGAGCTTCTTGTCGTTGCTCATCATCTCCATTTCCGCGGCGCGCAGTTCTTCACGGAAAGCCGCCAGCGAGTGCCGCAGCTCAACCAGTGCTTCTTCGGGAGCACGCTCTAGCTGCTCGGCAAGTCGAAAGAGTTCGGCGACGCTGACGCGCTGAATCACACTGATATCGACCTGTCTTGCCAGCATTTCGGCGCCTTTATCCTTTAAGCGCTCCTTGAGTTCGTGCATGAACACGACAAGATCCAGCGAATCCAGCCCGGCTTCGACGAGGTTGTACGATTCCGTGCCGGTCAGGTTGTACCTGGCTTTCATTTCGTCGAAAGCCGACTGGATTTCAGAGCCGGATTCGGAGCATCCGGCATCCTTCTCCCGCGAAAACTCCGAAAGAACGGTAAATTCCCCATCAAGCCACATCTGCTTGGTCTTGTGGCGCATGATCTTGCCCGAACTGGTTCTTGGTATCGCACGAGGCGCTATGAAAGAGATCAGCGCAACTTCGACATTGAGATAGTTCCGGACCGCGGCGGCAATCTTCCGCGCGTCTGGAAGCGCCTTGGGGTTCTTCACTTCGGCCACGATTGCCAACGCGGGCTCGCTGTCTTCATGAATCTGAAACGCGGCGACGCAGTTGTGCCGGATGAGGCCCGACCCTCTCTCCACGGCATTCTCGATATCCTGAGGGTAATAATTTTGCCCCCGGAGGATAA
The DNA here is from genome assembly GCF_035317045.1 of Occallatibacter sp. GTDB lineage: Bacteria > Acidobacteriota > Terriglobia > Terriglobales > Acidobacteriaceae > Telmatobacter. The sequence goes on along the minus strand of NZ_DATHHT010000027.1, from coordinate 146,671 downwards.
TCATGTCCTTGATGCGGCCGCAAACGAAGAGCTCTCCCTCGTGGAAAAATCCCATATCACCGGTCCTGAGGTAGCCATCGTCATAGGGGCTGTCGTCCACGAGCCGCGCACGAAACTGCTTCAGCGTCAATTCGGGATTATTCCAGTACCCTAAACATTTGCCGCTTCCGGCGATCCAAATCTCGCCGATATAGCCGGGATCCAAGGCGACATGCTGATCCGGATCCACGATCCGGACGTCCATACTCGGGAGCGGCGTTCCACAGCTGACAATCTGCGTGGCAGCGTCGATTTCGGAAACCTCGGTTGTCATGCGGGCCTTCCCTAGCGCAAGGGCTCGCTTATTAACCGAAACGATATTGCGGCCACCGAGCGAAACTGCCAAAGTGTTCTCGGCCAGGCCAAAGGCCGCATAAAAGCTCTCCGACTTGAGTCCGTAGGGCTGAAACGCCTCAAGGAACCGCGTGAATGTATCTGGTTTTACGGGTTCCGCAGCGCACATCAAAACCCGGAGCGAACTTAGATCGCACCCTTCCATGCTCTCCTTAGAGAGCCTCCCGGCGCGCAGGCAATAGTCGTAGGCAAAGTTAGGCGCCGCCGTTGCAGTTGCCTGGTAAGTGTTGATGGCGTCAAACCAGAGTACGGGCCGCTGAATGAAGTCCATCGGAGCGAAACCATGTGTCGTGCCCCCTCTGAGGGCGGGATAGAGGTAACAGCCAATCAGTCCCATGTCGTGATACTGCGGAAGCCACGACACGACTACCGGATTCAAATGGTCGATCACCAGCGGACAGGTTTGCAGGATGTTCTCATGCGTCACCATCACGCCCTTGGGCTCCATTGTCGAGCCCGAGGTGTACTGCAGAAACAAGATTCTTGAAGGATCGACAATTCGATCGTCCGAAATCGATTCCACGAACTCTTCGGTGACGATCCACGGAAGGCCAGAAATGTAATCGACGTCAACTCCGGACGCCGAAACCCCACTTCGAGTGAGATTTGTCTTCAAAGAAGCGTGGTAGTCCTTGCTCGTCAATACCCCGGCCGCCTGACAATCCTTGGCGATGTGGACCATTTTGTACAGGGCACTCTGGAAACCTCGAGAACTCGGGGGATAGACCGGCACAGGAATCATTCCGGCGCGCACGCAACCAAAAAACGCGCAGATCATCTCGAGGCCTGGCGGGTAGGCCAGCAGAAGCCTGTCCTCTGCTGCGAAACGGCCATCCTTAAGCAAGTGCCCGGCAATCGCCTTCGTCCGATCGATGAATGACTGATACGAATAGCATTCGATCGGGTTGCCGCTCAGGTCGATGTACGAATAAAGGAGTTTGTGCGGGTGTTCCTCACCCAGCCTATCCAGTTGGTCCAGAATTGACGCCATAATTGACGCGGGAAACCCTCCAAGGTGGAATAGAAAAGCTCACTGCGTAAGAAAAACACGAAACGTCTTGCGACTCCCCGTCCCGTGGTGAAGTGAAATTCGTCCCATTCTCCAGTGCGGAACTCGAGTGCAGGCCGAGGTTGGGGAAAAATCTTGCAGGACCGCGGCCGGGCGTCTAGCGCACCATTCGAAGCGTCCTCGTTGTGCACGATGGATCGATTTATGTTAGCAGAGCAGAGAAGCAATGCAACTAATCTTCCCTCGCAGGAGCGAAGACCCGGGACCATCTCCGTCAGGGCCGAATTCCCTTGATTCTGCATAAATCTACACGCTAGTATCACTTTCGACGCCCGCGGCGGGACAAAAAAGTCCCCTGCCACCCGGGGCAACCAGTGCTATTGGCCGGATAAGCCGGCACGGTTAACATGATTATGAAGGCACCCGTGGAGTCCGGGACCGAAGCGTTGATCAGTCTACAGTCGGATATCGACGATCTTGTACCCTCTGAGGCCTTGCCGCGGGAGGTTGCCGGCGACGCCGCAAGTGTCTCTTCCTTCCCGAAAGTCTTGCGCCGCCGCCTCGACAAGTTCTTTGCCGACCAGAATATTTCTCCCAAAGCCGACCGCACGATGTGGGTGAAGATCTTTACCGGTCTCACGGTGCTGGTGGGCAGTTGGATTGCTCTTTACGCCTTCAAGTTGGATTCATGGGGATTTGTCGGCCTCTACCTGCTGGGTGGCCTGGCCCAGACGTTCCTGCTGCTTAACATTGCCCATGACAGCAACCACAACGCCATCTCGTCTCTGCCCTCCGTCAACAAGACGCTGAACTATGTCTTCGATGCCTGTGGAATCAGCTCGTACATGTGGCGGATTCTCCATCATCGTGGGCACCATTCCTGCATCAATATCCACGGCGAAGACGATGCGCTTACAGGACGGGGCATCTTCCGGTTTACGCCCTACGAGCCCCGCGCAAGCTATCACCGGTTCCAGCACATCTATGCGCTGTTTTTTTATGCAATGTTCTCTCTCGACTACGTATTCGTGAGGGATTTCGAGGCCTTCTTCTTCCCGACCCACGAGTATTTGAAACGCGCCCGGCACCCGGCGCGCGAATACGTCGTCCTCTTTGCCGGAAAGGTCTTTTACATCACTTACATGCTTATTTTGCCGATCGTTGTTCTGAGGAAATCGCCCCTTCTGGTCGCCGGGGCATTCGTACTCGTTCATTTGATCATCGGTTTGACGGTATCCCTGGTTTTCCAGACAACGCACACCATCGACAGCACGTATTTTCCGTCAGATCGCAGCACGTTTGAGAACGGCGTCTATCATATCTTCGCGACGACTGCCGATTATGCAACGGATAACCCGGTTGTCGGTTGGCTCGTCGGCGGGCTCAACCATCACATCGTGCATCATTTGTGTCCGTTCGTCTGCCATTCCCACTATGCCCCGCTCACCCGGATTGTGCGAGAGACCGCCGAAGAATTCGGCATCCCTTACCGGCAACATCCCACCATGACGGGGGCAATTCGCCATCATCTGCTTCTTTTGAAGCAATTGGGAAACGAGACCTATTCCTGAGTGATTAGTACCTTTACTATGGTGATTATCCTACCGATTCAGGCAGTGCCTATGAGAAACCTCATCGCTCGAAGCAAACTTGCAGGCAGAGGGGTGTGAGGTTGTCCACGTCGATTCCCACCGTTTCCCGATTTCGCTCCTTCGCCGATTCGCGGGCCATGGCGAGCAATGCCGTGCAGATTTTGACGAAGTACACGGATGCCTTCGGTGCCACGTTCCGGTTCTATCTCGGTGGTCTCAAAGAGGCCATTGTGACGATCGATCCGGCCGTCATCCAGCATGTATTGAAGACCAACGCAGAGAATTACCAGAAATCCGAGATTCAAGTGAAGCGGATGGGCCACTTCCTGGGCAAAGGTCTTCTGACCACCCACGGAGAGGCCTGGCGCATACAGCGGCGACTTATCCAGAGGGGTTTTGAGCGAAAACAGCTCGAGATTCTTTCTTCGATCATGCAGGAGTCTCTCACGGAATCGCTGCGGGAATTCGACGCGCAAGTCAGTCTCGGCCCCGTCGATATCTACCCCCAATTAATGAAAATGACCTTCTCGATGGTCGCTAAATCGCTGTTTGGCGCCCGGCTGAAGGAAGAAGATATCGACCTCGTCAGCCATACCATCTCCACCGTCCAGGAATTTATCGTTCGGCAAACCCTTCAGCCCTACCTGAACCCGTGGTTCGCCGTTTCGGGTGATCTGCGCAAACACGAAGAGATGCGCGTCCGCGCAGATGGCGTTCTGCTGGAATACATCCGGGTTCGTCGCAATCAGGAGCCGGGCCACGACCTTCTGCAGATCCTGATGGATGCTCGCTACAGCGATGGTGAAGGAATGAGTGATGAACTGGTCCTGAGCGAGAGCATGCAACTGCTGGTTGCCGGCCATGAAACCTCTTCCAATGCGCTTTCGTGGGTTCTCTATCTCTTGAGCACTCACCCGGATTGCCTTGAGAGAGTTCGGCAGGAGTTCCATTCCGTATTGGGTGATGCGCCGCTGAGTTTTGGCGACGTACCCAGGTTCGAGTTTGCCACGCAGGTGATTCTGGAGGCGCTCCGCCTTTACCCGCCGTTTTGGATGATCGACCGCATGGCTGTCGCGGACGACCACGTAGGGGATCTCGCCATACCGCGAGGATCGACGGTCATAGTGTTCGTCCACGGCGCGCACCATGCACAACGTTCCTGGCCCAACCCGGAGAGTTTCGACCCGGAGCGGTTCGCCAAGGCCAATGAGAAGCTGCACACACCCTTCACCCATCTGCCCTTCGGAGCCGGCCCGCGGGGTTGCATCGGCGGAAATTACGCGATGCTGCAGATCCTGATGATTTTGAGCGAGTTGCTCAGACGATATGACCTTGAGCTGACGCCGGGTCAGACGATCGAGCCGCGCCCAATGGTCATCCTGCGACCGGAGCACGGAATCCGCATGACCTTTACCAAGACGATCGCGTCCGACCTCGGCCTCGCGAAAACAACATCCGAAGAAATCGGGCATTCTTAGGCGTCGTGGGCGATTGCAAGAATCTTTTCAGGAGCACCTTGGCTCTGCGGGGAGTCTGACTCGAAGTGTCCGTGCATCTTCACAATTTCGCGGATTATCTCCAAGAAAATCGATTTTTCTATTGCTCTTTCCACGGTGAGCAACTAGATTTATCCCGGCAGCAGAGCAGCTATTGCCGAGTGCGGTTCCATGCCCTCTTTGAACAGGATCTGCTCTCTCCGTCCGGGAGTCGTGCAAGTGGGCTGTTCGCATCGATTGTTCGCCGTTTTTGACGACCGCAAAATGGGTGCTTGCCCAACTCGTTCGAGTGTGTCCGTTTATCCAATTCCCAGCAACGACAACTCCTCCGTAGCTCGTCCGCTACTGCTCCCACCGGAGCCGGGGATTTATCAGTTCTGCAGGCTGATTGGTGACTGTTATCAGTCGCGGAAGCTTGCGCCCTTCTCACTCAATTGCCGTGCATTGCCGCGAGCATGAACCCCCAGGAATGGATCGCATGAAAAAGCAGAAGTCCGCAGCAGCCCTATCCGCCCGCAAAGCTTCTTCCCCCTATAAAGACGCCAAACTTCCCTCCTCCAGGCGAGTGAAAGATCTCATTGCGCGGATGACGCTGGAAGAAAAAGCAGCACAGATGATGTGCGTATGGCAGTCGAAAGCCGCAACGATGTTGGATGCGGAGGGAAACTTCGATTTCCAGAAGGCGAAGAAGTCGTTTCGCAATGGCCGCGGACTGGGACAAGTGGGCCGGCCAAGCGACGCGGGCGGCGGCAAAGACGCTCGCAGCATGGCCGTACTGACCAATGCCATCCAGAAGTTCTTCCTCGAGAACAGCCGACTTGGAATTCCGGTGATGTTCCATGAGGAGTGTCTGCACGGCCACGCGGCTCCGGGGGGAACCAGTTTCCCGCAACCCATTGCGCTGGGAGCCACCTTCAACCCGGCGCTGGTGGAGTCGCTGTTCACGATGACGGCTCTGGAAGCGCGTCTGCGCGGCGCGCATCACGCACTGACGCCGGTGGTCGATGTGGCTCGTGAGCCTCGCTGGGGTCGTGTCGAAGAGACTTACGGAGAGGATCCTTACTTGGTTTCGCGTTTGGGAATCGCGGCAGTGCGCGGCTTCCAGGGAGAGAAGAACTTCAGGGACAAGCAGCATGTACTGGCCACGCTGAAGCATTTTGTGGGACACGGGCAACCAGAGTCAGGCATGAACTGCGCTCCCTCGAATGTATCGCTGCGGGTTCTCGAGGAAACCTTCCTTTACACATTCAAGGAAGCTCTGCGCGAAGCGGGAGCAGTGACGCTGATGGCGTCGTACAACGAAATCGATGGTGTTCCATCCCACGCCAACAAGTGGCTGCTGCGAGACCTGTTGCGCAAGCAGTGGGGCTTCAAGGGCTTTGTTGTGTCGGACTATTACGCTATCTGGGAACTGGGTTACCGCCCGGACACGCACGGCCACAATGTCGCCAAAGATAAGAAGGAGTCGTGTGCCCTTGCTGTTCAGGCAGGCGTCAACATCGAGCTGCCTGATCCGGACTGCTATCTGCACTTGGTGGAACTGGTCAAGAAAGGCGTGCTGAAGGAATCGCAGCTCGATGATCTGGTTGCGCCAATGCTTTTCTGGAAGTTCGAAATGGGATTGTTCGACGACCCCTATGTCGATCCCGAAGAGGCGGACCGTGTGGTCGGTTGCGATGAGCATCGCGCCCTCGCGCTGACAGCGGCCCATGAAGCCATCACCTTGCTCAAGAATGAGAATGGCCTGGCGCCTCTCGATCTGAACAAGATCAAGACCATCGCGGTGATCGGACCCAACGCGGATCGTGGCCTTTTGGGCGGATACAGCGGCGTGCCGAAGCACAACGTCACGGTGCTGGACGGCATCAAGGCCAAGGCCGGCAAGAAGATGAAGGTCCTCTACAGCGAGGGATGCAAGATAACGATTGGCGGCTCTTGGAACCAGGATGCAGTTGTGCCCAGCGATCCCGAAGAGGACCGCAAGGCAATTGCAGAAGCGGTGCGTGTGGCGCGCAAGGCAGATGTGATCGTGCTGGCGATTGGTGGAAACGAGCAGACATCGCGCGAGGCATGGGGACTCAATCACATGGGCGATCGCACCAGCCTGGACCTGATTGGACGCCAGGAGGAACTGGTAAAAGCGATGCTCGGGCTGGGTAAGCCGGTGATCGTGTTCCTGTTTAACGGTAGGCCGCTCTCCATCAACTACGTCGCAGAGAATGTCCCGGTGATTTACGAGTGCTGGTATCTCGGACAGGAGACCGGACATGCAGTTGCCGACGTGCTCTTCGGCGATTACAACCCTGCCGGCAAGCTGCCAATCTCGGTGCCTCGCTCAGTTGGTCATCTGCCTGTCTTCTACAACTACAAGCCGTCGGCACGGCGCGGATACCTCTTCGACGATGTGTCGCCGCTCTATGCGTTCGGGTATGGATTGAGCTACACAAGCTTCAAGATCGCCAACCCAAGACTCACAAAAAAGAAGATTCGCACAGATGGATCGACGCAGGTTTCAGTGGATGTCGCCAATACTGGCAAGCGCGCTGGTGCGGAAGTGGTGCAACTCTACATCCGCGATCTGGTGAGTTCGGTAACGCGTCCGGTTAAGGAGTTCAAGGGCTTCCGCAAGGTGTGGCTCGAGCCTGGCGAGAGCACCACGGTTACGCTCGACATCACGCCGGCGCTGCTTTCCTTCTTCGACGTGAACATGAAGTACGTCGTGGAACCCGGAGATTTCGCAATTATGATCGGCAATTCTTCACGCGATGCCGATCTTCAGACGTTGACTTTACAAGTGACACGGTAGTCCGTCCCGGAACACTGGCGGAAGACGAGGCAGTGATGATCGAAAAACTTTCCTTTGGAGAGAAGTCTGGCTACGCCCTGGGCGACATGGCGGCCAATTTTGTCTTCCAGGCTATGTTGGCGCTGCAACTGGACTTCTACACCCACACGTTCGGCCTCACGGCCGCGCAGGCAGGAACGCTCTTCCTTGTTGTCGGCCTGAGTGTGGCGTGTCTCAATCCGGTTATGGGCGTGATCGCCGATCGTACCAGCACAAAGTGGGGAAAGTTCCGGCCTTGGCTGCTGTGGTCGGCGCTGCCCTTCGGCATCATTGGCGTCCTCACCTTCACCACGCCCGGTTTCAGTCCAGCCGGAAAGATCATCTATGCCTGGACCACTTACATCCTGCTCAGAGTGATCTACACCATCAACAACGTGCCATATGCCTCACTTACGGCGGTGATGACCTCTGACCCCGACGAGCGGACCAGCATCGCGTCGTACCGGCAGATCGCCGCTAACTCCGCCGGCTTTATTGTCGCCAGCCTCGCCATCCCGATGGTCAGGTTCTTTGGCCGCGGCGACGACGCGCGCGGATACCAGTACACCATGGGTCTGCTTTCTGCCTTGAGCGTCATCTTTTTCATCGTTGCCTTCTTCGCTACGAAGGAGCGCATCCAACCCGATCCACAACAGAAGACCAATCTCGGCCAGGACCTCTCCGACCTTTTCAAAAACCGCCCCTGGGTTGTGCTGTTTCTCGCTACCTTGTTCTATTTCACGGCCATCGTGATACGCGGCAACGTCATGCTGCCCTATTTCCGGTTCGTTGCTGGCAACGTCGACCTCTTCGCATGGTTCAACGGATTCGGCCTTGCCGCACTGCTTGTTGGCGTCGCCTGTTCCACGGCTGTATCGGTCCGGGTAGGCAAGCGCCAGCTCTTTATCGGCAGCATGTTGTTGTCGGGCATCTTCAACATGGCGCTGTTCATTATTCCTCCCAGCGCCACCGTGACGATCATCGCTGTGGAAGTGCTGCGCCAGTTCGCCTACGGATTGTCGGGCCCCATCATCTGGGCGATGATGGGCGACGTTGCCGACTACGGTGAATGGAAGACGGGCCGTCGCGCCAGCGGTACAGTTACTGCCGCCGTCGTCTTCGCCCTATGGGCGGGTCTCGCTCTCGGCGGTGCCATTGCCGGCTGGCTCTTTTCGTTTTACGGATTCGTCTCCGGGGCGGACGTGCAATCGGCACATGCACAATCCGGTATTCTCTTGACCGCCAGCATCTATGCGGGCCTCGCGTTCTTCGCAGTAGCTGCCTGCCTGTTTTTCTATCCCATCTCGCGCGAAGGAAACCAGAAGATCGCGAACGAGCTATCCGAACGGCGCAAGGCGTTCGTTCCACACACGGCCCCGTAGGCGCTCACTATCCAGCCATCAAAAGGCTCAGAAAAGGAAGAATCATGTCAACGAAAACGCGGACAACGGCTGGTCTGGCGGTGTTAGCGGCACTCCTCATCACGCTTGCGGCGGCGGCAGCACAGGAGCCCACTTCTCTGAAAGAGGCCTACAAGAACGCCTTTGTGGTGGGCGCGGCAATCAACGCCCTGCAGATCACCGGTCAGGACCGCCGCGGGGACGCGATCATCGAAGCGCAATTCAACTCCATCTCGCCGGAGAACGTGCTCAAGTGGGAGAACGTACATCCTGCGCCAGGAACTTACTCCTTCGAAGTTCCGGACCAATACGTAGCCTACGGGGAGAAGCACCATATGTTCATCGTCGGCCATTGCCTGGTGTGGCATAGCCAGGTTCCTGCGTGGGTTTTCCGCGATGAGAAAGGAAGCTTCGTCGACCGCGAAACCCTGCTCAAGCGGATGCACGACCATATTCAAACAGTTGTTGGTCGCTACAAGGGCCGCATTCAAAGTTGGGACGTTGTCAACGAAGCGCTAAACGAGGACGGGACCCTGCGCCAGTCGTCGTGGATGAAGATCATCGGCGAAGACTATATTGCGAAGGCCTTTCAGTACGCGCACGAAGCCGACCCTCAGGCGCAGCTTACCTACAACGACTACTCGCTGGAAAATGAGGCAAAACGCAAGGGCGCACTCGCACTCATTACGAGGCTGAAGGCTGCGGGGATCCCAGTCACATCCGTGGGTCTGCAAGGGCACCTCGGTTTGCAAGGACCTTCGGTTGAGACCGAGGATGATACGATCTCCGACTTCGCGAAACTCGGAGTCAAGGTGGTGATCTCGGAACTGGATATCGACGTGTTGCCTCCTGCTACGCAACAGCAAACCGCCGACGTCTCGCTGAAGGTTGAACAGGATGCGAAGCTCAACCCCTACGCCAACGGATTGCCGCAATCCGTGCAGCAGGAACTCGCAAAGCGATATGCCGACCTATTCGGCGTCTTTTCCAAGCACCGCGATGTTGTCACCAGGGTCACGCTATGGGGTGTAACCGACGCGGATTCATGGCGGAATAACTGGCCAGTGAAGGGTCGCACCAGCTATCCATTGCTCTTCGATCGCAGCGGACAGCCGAAACTCGCCTTCCAAGCAGTCATTCGAGTAGGAGCGAACACCAAGACAGAATAGTTCCGGGTGTGCATTGCGCGGTTCTCGCTCATCAAGATGTCAACAATCACTGCGGAATCGATTTGATCAGTGTTACGGGGCCGAGAATACCGGAAGGCAAAGGCTGTAGATTCTCCAAATCTTGGGGCGTAAAAAGCCTGCCGTAGCGTTCCCACAGCAGTCGATAATCCGGCTGTGGCCGGCCTGCCATGAAGTTGATTGCCGTATTGCCAACCAGGATCCGAAGTTCGTTTTCGCCTTCGCGCAGATTGGGTGTGACATCGAGGCGGAAAGGCGGTCGCCAAACCACACCCGCAAGTTTGCCATTCACGTAGATTTGCGCAGCCTCGCGAATGGGCCCCTCCAAATAGGCCTTCATATTGTGCTCTCCCGGGGGAGAAGGAAGATTCTGCTTGGATCCTTGCCCGAAGTCGAGTACGAACTCTGTCCCTTGTCTCAATTCCTCGTGCGGCAAATCGAAGATTTTCTGGTAAGTTGCTAGGCCCGAATAAAACTTCGTTCTCGTGTCTTCACTCCACGATGCGAGGCGATCCATCTCTATTGAAAGTCCAATTCCATCGAATGTCACTTTCCACGACTGCGAAAGGTCGAGTTCGGCGGTCTCGTTCCTTTTCACTTCCAGAGGCGCAGCAATGGCCTCTTCCCCAAAGAAGATTAGGCGCGACTCGTAAGGCGCCAGATCGAGCTCTATACTGCGTGGATCACGAATCCCAGAAATCGCGCCTGAAAACCCGTCCCACTCCTCAGCACGACTTGCGGTGTCGCGGAATTGTGCTCGCACTTGTTTTCGCTTGTTCGACGTATTCGCCACAAAGTACAGATTGCCGCCCGTGAGTTTCCGGTGAATGAAGCCAATCTCCGGCGCAGGTGAAGACAGCTTCAAATCAGGGGGCGTATCGGCCGCCAGCTCCGCACCCAATTTCGTTTCATCCTTAAGAAAATGTGCGGTAGGAACATCTCCTTCAAATAACTGCTGAGATAGTTCTTTGATCCGCGCCGATTCTTGATCGGCATGTATCAATCCTGGGGCTGTGGCCGGCAGACGCCGGGTCGCAATTACGATGCCCCCTCTGCGCGCAAAGCCAACGATCTTCTCATAGGTCGAAACCGGCAATCTGTTCACATCTGGCAAGATCAGTGCGCGATAGGGAATTCCAGCGTGGTCAATGGTGTCTGCGTCGATGAAATCGAGATTGAAGCCGGCATCGAGAATCTGCGCGATGACCTGTTTTCCAAGCGCCTTGTCCATCGACTCATCGATGCTCACATTCGATCCTGTTTCGTCAAAGCCCGCAGTGCTCGTGGGCGACGATCGCTGCTTGAGTTGAGCTTTGAAAGAAGCCCACACATCATCATTGGGCAGCAGTAACGTAACATCGTTGGCAGGCTTTCCCTGGCGCAGCGCGAAGCTCACCCTCTGCAGATATCGAGCAAGATCGGGCATTGCAAAGAACCAAGGGTTATGCGAATTGAGTACCGCAGCCGCGTACATGCGCCAGCCAGGCTCGGTAGCCGAAGGCGGTGAATACGGCCATCCATGCCCTACAAGCTGGTTGATGCCCTGCAAGAAATGCAGATCCGCCTCCGCCTTCAGATCCAGCGGCGTCGCTCGAAAAGCAGGAGAATGTAGCCATGTCCAGGTTTCAGAGGAGATAACGGGCCGATGAAACAGATGACCTGCGGACGCAGCCCAACGAGTATCGGAAAACTCCCGCCACATATTGAAAGTGGCCTTGCCTTCACCTTCCGGCAGGTCGGCCAGGCGGTTGCTCCATAGCGTCACCGGAGGGAACCCATAAGTCTGCGAACGGAATTGTGTGGAATGCGCATGCGCCCATGCTTGAAGTGGTTTAAGAAAATTGTCATCTGCCATCTCAGTAAGTGTTCTGCCCCAATCGTGCCGAATCGCGGCAGTGTCTGGCCCGGTGTCCATTATCAATGCGAGCAAATGAGGACGAAGATCGTACCCACGCCGCCGTTGGAATTCAGCGAGCAAAGCTGGAGTCCAATCCGATCCATAATCCTCCAGGCTGTCACTGAAGGCGGCGTAAGGCGGTTGATTACCAAAAGCAGAAAGAAGCTCGTCGCCAACGGAGTGAAGATGGTGCTCAGTTGCGGCGCTGTCGTAGTGGTCGAGAACAAACCCGGCGGCACCAACTGCCGGGCGTTTCACAGTCATACCGCTACGGCTGGAGACAAAGCAGATCAAAGCGCGAGATTGGGAAGCGGATGGGAACGAATACCAACCGTCAACGGGCTGTGGAAGTGGTTCTGCGTGGGCGACGTCTTCCGGCAACGCAGATCGTGCAACGATGAATCCGGAAAGCAGAGCCTCGCCTTGATCGATGAACGGAGCCAATGCAGAAGTCGCGCCCGGATCGACAGGGCGAGACTCGACGCGAAGTTTGCCTGCGGCCTCAGTGATCGGAATGGTTGGACCACCAAGGGGCCAGCCGCTGCCAAGGGTCACATCAACTCGAAGGCCTAGACGCCGAGCTTCCGCAACTGCAAAGTGGAGTGCCTTAAGGTGTTCCTGCGACAGAAACGGCGTGTTTCGGAACCCCTTTGAGGGGTCATCAAGGGCAAGCGCATAGAGATTGGCAATCTCGACGCCGCCTATGCCCGCCGCCTTCATTTGTTCCAGCTCTTTGGTCAGCTCTTCCTTTTTCCCGGCAGGTCCAAACCACCACCAGCGCATCATGATCCGACTGGAATCTGGTGGATTCATAAAACGGCGGTGCAATTCGGCGATACTCGCATCGGGTTGGGCATGCGCGAAAACAGTGATGGTCATCGCCAATGCCCACATCATCAAGAGACTGTGGAACGTGTTGCCGCTTCTGCTGGATTCTTTCTCTGCAATCTTGCGGTGCAACATGAAAGGGATGAACCTCCAGGTTCTGGGAGTGCTTAGCCTAAACTTTCTTCAGCGTTCGAAGTTGGTGCGGGTGTTCTCTGAAAACAGGCCAGACCTGTTTCGTCCGGGCGTGCTGCGCTTGCGCACAGTCTATCTCCCGATGGCTGGTTTGTCTCAGCGTCCTCTATGGGAGCCTGCTCCTTCGCACGTCAAGGCGAGATGAAGTAATCTCGCGATGTGGCAGAACCACTTGAGAAATCATGCGTACGATCTGTTGCACAGAAACGGATGTCCTCGAGGATTCTCGTGATTCCAGAAGATCTTTTACTTCGCCATAAACTCGCAGGAGTGATCTTGACTGCGGTGTGCATTGGAATTTCACCGGGCTCTCTCCATGCTTCCGCCAACTGCGACCCAAGAACATATGGCGCCAAGGGCAACGGAGTAACCAAAGACACCGCCGCAATTCAGAAAGCGATCGATGTATGCGCGCGCGGAGGAGGCGGAATCGTCAGTCTCGATGCTGGCACCTATCTCAGCTCTCCTATCATTTTGAAGAATAAAGTCACGCTCCATCTCGATAAGGGCGCAACCTTGCTTGGCTCCTCCAATCACGAGGATTATCCACCCCAAATCGAATTTCATCTTCCCGATCTGCAACCGCTCGTGAGCGCGACCAATGCCAACGATGTAGCGATCACGGGTGACGGCGTGATTGATGGAGCGGGCGAAAGCTGGTGGCTTGAGGCACGCAGCCTCAAAGATCATGGCATTTTGGGGAATGGGCATCCACGGCCGAAGCTCATCATCTTCGATCATTGCAAGCACGTGCTGGTGGAGGGAATCACGGTCCAGAACTCGCCGATGTGGCAGGTGGTCCCGTACTACTCCGACGATGTGACGATTCGAAACATAAGAGTTCTGGCACCGCCCAACTCTCCGAATACAGACGCCGTTGATCCCTTTTCGTCTTCGCATGTTCGCATTGATCACGTCTATGCCGACGTTGGCGATGACGATATCGCAATCAAGTCGGGCCCAATCAACTCTCCCGGCCCGGACGATCCGAGCCGGGATATCTTCATTACCGATTGCACGTTCATGCATGGACACGGCCTCTCAATCGGAAGTGAGATTGCCGGAGGCGTCCGCAACATTCGGGCCGAGCGTATTCACTTTGAGGGCACCGACAACGGCATACGGATCAAGTCAAATCGGGATCGCGGCAACGATGTGGGCGACCTGTTCTTTCGCGATATTGAGATGAAAGACGTGGAGAACGCGCTGATCATCAGCGAGTACTATCCTAAAATTCTGCCATCCGAAGAAGAAGCCGCGCAGCCCATCACTCGATTGACGCCGCACTTCCACAACATCACACTGGAAAACGTGATCGCCACGGGGAGTGAATCAGCCGGCGTAATTGTGGGTTTACCGGAAGCGCCGATCGCCGGCGTGATTATGCACAATGTGAAGATCAGCGCCCGCAAGGGGCTCACGATTGGATATGCCGAGGTGTCTGGCGGCAGCGTCGTCGTGCATGCCGAGGAAGGCCAGGAGATTACAAAGCTGGCGGGCGCGAAAGTCTCTATTCGTTGAGGCGGACAGCCCCAACCAATATCTCCATCTTCTCGAAAGCGGCTAAAGGTGATGGACATTGCTTCGGTCTAGAAACACCGGAGCTATGTGTCGTCCATTGGCGTGTCAGAGGTCAGACCACTAGTTTTATACTCTATATAGCAATCGCCTTCCTTGCGAGTTGGATGGGTTTCCAACCGGAAGGCATACGTTCGGTGCTAATCTGGTCTTACCCCAAATTCTCAGGTTTTAGAAGGTTTTTGCACGATATGCAACTTGGAATCCACGAATCGCCCAACAGCCACCGAACGATGGAAGTGGTTAACCACGTTCGTTCACTGATTGAAAAAGGAGTGCTGCAGCCGGGCGACAAAATCCCGCCGGAGCGCGAATTTGCTCGTTCGCTCAAGATTAGCCGCGCCAGTCTCCGCACGGGTATTGGGTACCTCGCAGCCATGGGTGTGATGAAAATCCGGCACGGGGTTGGAACCTTTGTTGCCGATGGGCCACCGGATTTCGGCAAGGCGTCTCTCAGTTGGATGGGAGCTCTTCACGGCTTTCAAACCTGGCAGATGTTTGAAGCGCGGATCATTCTTGAATGCAACCTTTCCGCCCTTGCAGCGGAGCGCGGAAAAGACGTGCACCATGCCGCGCTTGCCGAAGAGGTGGCGGAGATGTTTGCCGCTCTGTCCAGCCCAGCCGACTACCTCATTCATGATGTGCTTTTTCATCGGATCATTGCGCAGGCATCGGCCAATCCCATCCTCGCCGCGATCATGGAGACAGTGACGTCGTCAATGTACGACAAGCGTCGCAAGACTGTGGAGCGTGCAACGGACCTGCGGGAGTCCGCGGAAATGCATCGGGAGATTTACCGCGCAATTCGCACACGGAATCCGCTGGAAGCTCGAAAGTTAATGGAAGAACACCTGCGATTGGCGCAAACTGCTCAGGGCGCGGAACGTCCAGCGGACCGAAACGCCGCGGCTGCTGCTCCGAAACGCAAATCGTCGCGAGCAAATGCGCACGCGCATTGACGACCCGTTTCCCTCCCCTGGTTCTGCTGCCAACCCTGCGCAAACTTGACTTTCCTAACGCTCGGTGCCATCAATCCGTGTTGAGCCCTGGCTCAGATCGTCAGTCCCTTTGAGCGAAAAAGGCAACGTTAGTCGCGGCCCAAGTACCTTCGCCAAATCAGGAATGTCGTAGTGGAGGAGGACTCCGGGAATCACATCTTCTGGCGCTCCGATTGTCACTGGCGCATTGACCAGGCTGCGGTAGCTCGCCAGCACATGATCGACTTCAATGTGCTTCAGTCGGGGATCGAGAACTGCGGCATGAATCAGGACCAGGCCCAGATGCCGGTTGCCATGGCAGAAATACTTGCAGGATTAACGTCGGGGCGATTGGAAACGTAGTCAACGGTGCGAATTACATCATCAATGCGCATACCCACGATTGTGCGCCCAACCAGGTCGGCGCGCAGGCTCAACAAGTAGAACGGGCCAAGTAGTGGAGATTTCGCCTGGTCGTGCCCGGGAGGCGAAGGCCGAGGAGTGATCGCCACGACTACATTGCCGGCAGTGGCCAACGTGTCGAATTTCGACTTGTTAGCACGAGCAATCGGGTTGTCGCCGTGAATTGAGTCGGGCACGAGAAGAATGACCGCCGGATGATAACCAGGATTCGCGGGAATGGCAAGGTCGCCCTGCAACTCAATCCCGTCGCGTGATGGAAGGACAAAATGCCCAGGCCGATTGGCCAGCATCTTATCGTCGTACGTTGATGAACCGGGCTTTGCATCTGCCGCCGTCACTTCCCGAATGGCTTGGGCTAGTTCCTTGCTCGTCAGTACCTGCAGCCTGGGAGAAATGAGCTTTGCGGTACGCTCGCGATTAAGGGTAAACACCGTTTCAGAATCTGGGTAACTCGTCTGCACCTGGCCCGTCGGAGTTACCTGGAAATCCTTTCTTGAGAGGCTCTTTGAAGCTGGATCAGATCTGTTAGCTTCATTGGTCCGCGAGGCGGTGAGGGCCGGCTTGTCCGCGTTGGCGCCCGGTTCGAGGTTGCGCATGAAGAAGCTCAAGATGTCACCCATGATCGGCTCGAGAGCGGCATGACGGCCCGGGCCCGTAATGAACTGCAACGCAGCTTCGGGTGCAACGAGATTGGTCGTGTCAGCATTCAACGCCGGCGTGGTAGGAATCTGAAGATTCGAAGTTGACCTTGTGTTCTTTTGAATTCCGGCATCCGCAGGGTCGAAAAGAGAATAGAATCGGCGAGCCTCGGCGACACTTGCACGGGCTCCGGCAAACGGAAACATGTCGGAGTAAGTGGAAATGACTGCGTAAGGACGCGGCGCTGCAAGGTCGATTAAGTCGGGAAAGTCAAAACCGGATGAGATGAACCGCGGGCTCGATTGTTCAGCATCCTGTGGGCCGAGAGTGGGAAGCAACGTGTCGAAGGATGTGATATAGCACGCAACTCCGACTGCGGCGATCCGTTTGTCCAAAGCGGCCGTAAGAGCGGTAATGGTCCCGCCGCCTGAGCATCCAAATGCGCCTATACGCTTCGGGTCGACCTCGGGGAGTCCAAGCAGGTAATCGATGCCCCTCATCGCATCCCAGACCATGTACCGAGCAAATGTGTCCCCGATCAGCATCGGCTGAAGGCTGGCTTCGGCATGCTCTCCGGTCGGTGCTCCGGCCAGAGTGGCTCCCGGGTTTGCAGGGTTCGGATACTGAAGGCGCTCCCCTTCGCCGATAGGATCGTAAGACAGAACGACGAAGCCATTACGCGCAAACGTGGCGGCGGTATCGGCATCGGCCGCCTTGCCGGTGGGGTAATGACCGGGAGTAATTAGCACGGCCGGATGCCGCAGCCCGTCAAAAGCCTCATCCGGAAGGTAAAGCAGCGCACACACCGGAAAATCGGGCTGACTCTCGAAGATCACCTTGCGAACGCGAAACCCATCTGCCTTCGATTCTCCGAGAACTCTGGCATTGAGAGGTGTGCGTTCAGGCAGTGCACCGATCAAGGACAACAACTGCTTTCGAACCTTGTCTTGGTAAGCTTCGGCTTCGGTGCGGGTTCCGATTGCCCTGATCGAAGCTGCGCGATCTGATTCGTACTTTGAAGCGAGATCGTCCAGATAGAGATTCAGGGGGTCGCGTCCCGTATTCGCAAGATCCCCGTCGTTGCGCGATGCATTGAGAACCACGCGCGTTATTCCCGCGGAAGATTGCTGCGCGAATAACTCCGGCTTCTGTGCGATGGCGAACACAGCAAACAGGACAATCGAGAGCAATTTACAAAGATGTCCCAAAGAAAACCTCAAACTGACGAGGCATTGATACTCTTCAACCTTCAAGTGGTCAACCACTCCGTTGCAGAGCAGGAACAGCTTTGTGAAACCGAGGGTCAGAATATTTGGTCCAACCCCTCGAACTATTGAATTTAGCCAGGTTCACATGCAGTTCGTTCCGGGCCACACAATTCCACCCGCTCCATTCTCATTTAAATCTTGACAAGCCTTGAAGGTACCTGCAAATATTTTGCGGACATGAGTGGTCGGACCACTCTCCAGCGTCGGGTTTCCCCAGAGACCGAAAAAGCAAAGTAAGTTTTGGAGGCTTTAATGCAACGCATGTGCTCACAAGCTCATAGGGCGATTACTCGCCATGTGATCCTCCTGGGCTTCGCAGCCGTTGTTCTGTTTACCACTAAGGCCGAAGCGCAGATCGCCGGAACCGGCAACATTCAAGGGACGGTCACGGATACGTCCGGTGCTGTCGTTGCCAAGGCCTCGGTAAGCCTCACAAATAGGTCGACTCACGTGGCGCGCACAGGCCTGAGCGACAACGCAGGCGTCTACGTATTTCCCGGCGTGCCCATCGGCACCTACGACCTGGCAGTCTCGGCTCCAGGTTTTAAGACCGAGGTGACCAACGGTATCGTCCTCGAAGTCGGCAGCAGCATCGCAATCAATGCCACGCTCTCTGTGGGCACTACGGAAACCAAGGTAGAGGTCCAGGCTGAAGGTCTTTCGCTGCAGACAGAGGACGCCTCTTTCAAGCAGACGATCGACCAGGAAGCAGTCACGGAGATGCCGCTGAATGGCCGCCAGATGACAGCTTTGATCACTCTTTCCGGTGGCTCCAATTCGGCGCCCGCAGGCGACTTTACCGGGAGCAAGTACTCTTACCAGACCATTTCGGTATCCGTTGCAGGCGGCAATGGGAATACCACGCTTTGGCGGCTGGATGGCGGGGACAACCAGGATTACATGGGGAATGGAAACCTTCCGTTTCCTTTTCCCGACGCGGTGAGCCAGTTCAGCGTTGAATCCTCGGTGCTGGGTGCACAGGATGGCCAGCATACCGGAGGCTACGTGAATGTAGTTACCCGCTCCGGGAGCAACTCATTTCACGGATCAGCGTTTGAATTCATCCGAAACAACTTCATTGATGCCACAAACTTCTATTCCACATCAAAGGACACTCTGCACCAGAATCAATACGGCGGAACATTTGGCGGGCCCATCAAGCGCAATAAAATGTTCGCATTCGCCGGATATCAGCACACCAAGGCGGACCAATCGCAGGCGAGCACCGAGGCTTTTGTTCCCACCGCGGCAAACCTGGCTGGCGATTTCTCAGTCACAGACGGACCCAATTGCGAAGCATCTGGGAAACTCGTTCAGTTAGTCGACCCGCTCACCGGATCGGCGTTGCCCGGCGACATTTATCCAACCGCTCCCACGTTTAATGCGCAAGCACTGGCGCTGCAAAAGTTCCTGCCCGCAATCGATCCCACCGTCGACACAAAGGGCTGCGGACTTGTTTCCTATTCCATCCCATCTGAGGTGTTCGATAACCAGTTTGTTACGCGAGTAGACTTCACGATCAACCGAAAGAACAATCTTTACGCTCGGTACTTCATCGACGGATACCAGGCTCCCGCGTTCTTTTCTCCAACCAACATCCTGATCACCACCCAATCCGGAAACATCGAACGGGTGCAATCTTTCACGCTCGGTGAGGCATACACTATCTCGTCAAATGTTGTAAACGCCGCTCATGCCACGATCATGAGGCGTGTAAATAACCGAGGATATGCCGCAAATGACATTAACGCGGCAACCCTCGGCGTCGATCTCTATCAGGCCGTGAAGAATGGACTGCAAATGGCCGAAGGCAAATTCAATATCGGCGGCGGAACAAATTCGGTTTCCCATTTCAACGACAATACCCTTGCCATCGACGATGACATCACCTGGGTGCGCGGCAAACACCAACTTGCTTTCGGCGGGGAATGGGTTCAAAACGAGCTCAACATCGGCAATGCGTACGAATCCAACGGCATCTTCACGTTCAACGGCGAATACAGCGGGAGCGGGCCGAACGGAGGAACTGTCATCGGAGATCAGAGTCTGGACTTTCTCCAGGGAACCATGAGCGCCTTCCAACAGAGCAAACAACAACAGAACGCGCTGCGAGGCCCCGTTCCCAGCTTGTACGTTCAAGACACCTACCACGCCGCCAAGCGGCTGACGCTTGTTGCTGGCCTGCGCTGGGGACCAAATTTCATGCCCGTCGATTACTTCAACCGCGGAAGCGTCTTCAATATGGCGGACTTTTTGTCCAACACCGTCAGCAGTGTCTACCCCAATGCGCCAGCGGGTTTCTTGTTTTTTGGGGACAAGGGGGTTCCTCGGGGGTTTACGAAGAGTTCACCATGGCAGTTTTCTCCAAACGTCGGAGCATCCTTCGATCCGACCGGCGACGGCAAGACAGTGGTTCGCGTGGGGGCCCAATTGGCATATGACCAACCCAATTTCTTCACCGGTCAGAGAGTCCAGCAAAACCCACCCTTTGCCACCGCCATCAGCAACTTGCAAACGTCCTCATCCGGGCCGCTTAGTTTTAGCGCACCCTGGTCTGTCGGTTCCATCACGACAAGTCCTTTCCCTCAGCCGAGTGTGCCCACCCCAGCGCAAGCGCAATTCTTCCCTCAATCCCAATACATTGTGATGCCCAACCAATTCCACGCGGCATACACGATCCAGTGGACACTGAGCGCCCAGCATGAGTTCCCGCTCGGCTGGCAAGCGCAGCTCGACTACATTGGCAACACAACCCGGCACGACCCGCTCGGCACATTGCTTAGTCCGGCGATCTTCATCGCGGGACTGTGGGGAGCAGGTGGAACCGGCTGCTCTGGAATTGTTACAACAGGTCCGGCCGCGGTGAAACCCGGCGCAGCTGGAACAAACTGTTCCACCACGAAGAACCAGGCATCACGTTTTGCAGTCACGATTGCGAATCCGCTCCAAGGCAACCAGATTGGAGGAGGTAGCACTGGTTCGGCCCTAGTGGGTGACGAGGGCACAGCCAACTACAACGGCTTGGTGGCTACCCTGCAGCATCGCCTTTCGTCCACCTTCAGCCTGCTGGCAAACTGGACATGGTCAAAATGCCTGGACGAGGCCGACGGACAGGGTGACCTTGCCGGCACGAATGTCGAAGATCCGAGTAATCCCCGCCTGGACTATGGTCCCTGCGGCTTCGACTATCAAAACGTTGTAAACCTTGTAATTGTCGCCAAGAGCAATTTTCATCGCTTCAACCGCGCCGGGCGGCTTCTCATCAACAATTGGGAGCTTGCGCCGCTGATGCATATTACGTCGGGCGCTGCCCTCAACGTGACCTCGGGGCAGGATAACTCCCTCACCGATGTGAATCTTGATCGCCCTAATCTAGTGCCTGGAGTCAGCCCCTACCATAAGGTGAATTTCAACAAAGCCAGCGGTGAAGCAAACCGTGAATATCTGAACCCGGCTGCATTCGCCCAGGTTACCGCTCCGTGCGGGTCAAACCTAAATGGCTGCGCGCAACTCGGAACATACGGGAATGTCGGGAGAAACGCTTTCAGGACACCTCCGTACTTCCAGCTCGACTCCCAAATCTCCCGGATATTTCCAATCCACGAAAGCCTTGCCATGGATTTTCGTCTGGAGGCTTTCAACGTCCTGAACCATCCCGACTTTGGTCTCGGTTCGCTAGGTGCGAACCAGGTCCTCACGTCTTCGACTTTTGGCCAGGTCGGTTCGACCACGACTACACCTCTCAACCAAGCCAGAGTCTTCCAGGGAAGCGTAAAGCTCATCTTCTAGTTCTTTCCTTCGCTGCCAATAATGCGGAACAAGGTGCAGGATTGGCACAAATGGCACGAGAATTACTTCCGGGACATCATCCTGATCTCCCTATCGAAACGCGAATCCGCGCCAACTTGTATCTAAACCAACTTGCGAGGAGAATCGTTGCGTCTGGCAGAAGAGAGTGCTCAGATGATATTGTCCGAGCGTTGCTTCGATTTGCATTCATCAGCGGAAGTTCGAAGCTTGTAAGTCGTGGAGCACCCGACGTCCCGCAATTCTCTCCTGAGTGAAGCCGTCAAGGAATCAAGGAGATTCATGGCAGTCAAAGACACAAATCGCAGGGATTTTTTGAAGGGCAGCAGCGCGCTGCTTGCAGCTACCGCCGTCTCGTGGAATGCCTCAAGCTATGCCGCCATCGTGGGTGCCAATGACCGCGTCAAGGTGGGCGTCGTCGGCTGCGGCGATCGCATGAAGAGCGCCTTGATTCCCGCATTCCTTCAGCACTCCAAAGAGATGAACTTTGAGTTCGTTGCTGTTTCCGATATTTGGAATCGTCGCCGCGAAGAGGGCGTGGCCTATATTCAGAAGATCGGTGGCGGCACCATCGATGCGGTTCGCAATAACGACGAACTCTACGCACGCAAAGATGTCGATGCGGTGCTCGTCGCCACCGCTGACTTCCAACACGCACTGCACGGTGTTGAAGCTGTGAACGCCGGCCGTGATGCCTATGTCGAAAAGCCGACCGCCCACACCATGGACGACGCTCGCAAATTTCTTGCCGCCGTCAAAAAGACCGGAAAAATCGTTCAGGTCGGAACCCAGCGCCGAAGCACGCCGAGCTATCAAAAAGCCGCCGAATATATCAAGTCCGGACAGTTCGGCGAAATCGTGATGGTCGAAATGACATGGAACGTGAATCAGCCAGGCCGATGGCGCCGTCCTGACGTCGTGCCGCGTCTGAAGGAACAGGACACCGACTGGAAACGCTATTTGCTCAACCGACCCTACGAACCATTCGACGCTCGAAAATATCTCGAGTTCCGTCTCTTCTGGCCCTATTCATCCGGTATCCCGGATCAGTGGCTTGTCCATCAGATCGACACTGTGCATTGGTTCACAGGCCTGCCCCATCCACGCAGTGTGGTTGCCAATGGCGGAATCTATTTGTGGAAAGATGGCCGCCAGAACTGGGACACGATGACTGCCGTGTTCGACTACGGCCCGCTCGACGATCTCACCAGAGGCTTCCAGGTGCAATACACCTCGCGATTCACAAATTCCGCTGGCGGCGTCAAGGAACTTTACTACTCCAACGGCGGCATGATCGACATGGACAAGCAAACGGTGACTCCCGCCGGCGGTCTTACTGCTCGTTCTGCCGCCGAGATGGGAATGAAGCCCAACCTGCTGTCCAGCTTTTCTCTCGTTGAGAAGGCCGAGTCAGTCTCGACCGATGCCGACACCCACAGCGATCCACAAACCTCGGCCAACATGCGCAACTGGATGGAGTGCGTCCGTTCCCGCAAGACTCCCAATGCGCCTATCGAGGCTGGATATAGTCACTCCATCGCACTATGTATGAGTGTCGCCGCCATCCAGACCGGCCAGAAGGTCACCTTCGACGACAAGACCCAGCAAGTGATGGTGGGAGGCAAGGTTTATGCGTAGCATGGCTGTGCCGGTACTTGTCGCCACCACAATGCTACTTGCCGTTTCAAGCTCCGCCACATCCGCCAACGGCGTACGGGTGGTCGCAGACGAAACCCATCGGCGCGTCGACATCACCATCGACGGCCAGCCCTTCACCTCCTACATCTGGCCGGTTTCACTCAAAAAGCCGGTTCTCTATCCGCTGGTCTCCGACGAAGGGATCACTGTCACCCGTGGCTTTCCGCTCGATCCGCAGCCAGGGGAACGCGTGGACCACCCGCACCATGCAGGCCTGTGGTTCAACTATGGCAATGCCAACGGCTTCGACTTCTGGAACAACTCCGATGCCATCAAGCCGGAAAGTCGCGCCAAAATGGGCAGCGTTGTTTTCAAAAAGATTCTGTCCACCAGGAGCGGCACTGACACCGGGGAGTTGGTCGTCGAATCGACCTGGGTTACTGGAGAGAACCAGCCCATTCTTGAGCAAACAACGCGCTATATTTTTTCGAGCCGTAACCACGCCCGTGTAATCGATCAGGTAGTGACTCTCAAGGCTCTCGACCGTGTCGTCTTCAACGACGACAAGGAAGGTCTCCTCGGCATGCGTGTCGCCCACTGGCTCGAATCGCCAGATGAAAAGGGCGGCATTTTCATCGATGCAAACGGGCGGCCCACCAAAGTAGACGCTGGCAAAACGAGCGATGCTACCGGCGTGTATCTCACCAGCGAGGGCGTCAAAGGAGAAACCGCCTGGGCGACACAAGGGCGATGGTGCTCCCTCACTGGGCGCACCGGAAACCACACGGTGACCATTGCAATATTCGACAGCCCGAATAACCCGGGTTACCCAACCTACTGGCACGCGCGAGGATATGGACTGTTCGCCGCGAATCCTCTGGGGCGCAGCATCTTCGATCCAAAGCAGCCAGCGTTTAATTTCACCATCGAAAAGAACCAGACTGCGGTCTTCCATTACCGCATAATCCTCTATTCGCGCGATGCAAGTGTGGACGAGTTAAATCAAGAAGCTGACACCTTCACAACCAAATACAAGTAGCGAGCACCAATTCGTTTAAGGAGAAGTCGGATGGAGCATTTCAACGCGTTGCGCCGGGATTTTCTTCGCACCGGAGGCATGGGGGTCGCGGCCGCCGCGATACCCATTGCGTCTTTTGCTGCCTCGGCTCAAGAAGGAACGGGCATTGCCCCGGGAGCCTCCGGAATCTTTGATGTGCGCAAGTACGGCGCCAAAGGAGACGGCAAGACGCTGGATACCGATGCCGTCAATCGCTCCATTGAAGCAGCGGCTGCTGCGGGCGGCGGCGTCGTTCTGTTTCCATCCGGAACTTATCTCTGCTTTTCAATCCACCTGAAGAGCCAGGTCCACCTCGTTCTTGACCAGGGAAGCACCATCCTGGCGGCCGATTCACCATCGCCAGGCCAGCAGACCGGCTACAACGGCGGCGCTTATGATTCCGCGGAACCCAATACAGAATGGGATGCCTTTCAGGACTACGGTCACAATCATTGGCACAATTCGCTGCTATGGGGCGAAGGCATCCACGACATCAGCATTACAGGACCAGGGCTCATCTACGGCAAAGGACTGAGCTTCGGCGCCAGTCGCGTCGCTCGCGGAAACTATCCCATCTATGTTGCTGAGCAAGCCGGCGTTGGGAATAAGGCCATCGCTTTGAAGAATTGCTACAACGTCCTGTTGCGGGATTTTTCAATTCTCAAAGCAGGCCACTTCGGTCTCCTTCTTACCGGCGTCGACAATCTGACCATCGACAACCTCAAGATAGATACCGATCGCGATGGCATCGACATTGACTGTTGCCAGAACGTGCGCGTCTCAAACTGTACCGTCAATTCGCCCTGGGACGACGGCATCTGCCCCAAATCAAGCTATGCCCTGGGCTATGCGCGCCCGACGCGCAATCTCACCATTACGAATTGCTGGGTGACCGGCTATTACGAACTTGGCACCGTACTGGACGGCACTTTCAAGAAATTCGCACCGGACATTCACGTTCCCCGCACGGGCCGCATCAAGTGCGGCACCGAGTCCAACGGCGGATTCATCAATGTGACCATTTCGAACTGCGTCTTCGAGGGTTGTTGCGGATACGCGCTTGAATCAGTCGACGGCGCTTTGCTTGAAGATTTCGCCATTACCAACACCACTATGCGCGATTTGGCGGCGCCTCCCTTCTTCATCCGCCTCGGTGCGCGCCTGCGCGGGCCCAAAGACAGCACCAAAGCCGGTACCATCAAGCGTATCTTGGTCAGCAATCTTGCCTGCTTCAACGCACCGCAGCGCCAGGGTTCGATCATCACCGGCATCCCCGGTCATGCCATCGAAGACTTGAAGTTCTCCAACATCTATATAGAGACTGCGGGGGGTGGAACAGCCGACGACGCGAAGGCGCAGCCCACCGAGCAGGAGGACAACTATCCCGATCCTGGACGCTTCGGTGTGATCCCGGCCACAGGATTCTTCCTCCGCCACGTGCGCAACCTGGAAATGAGTCATGTGGAGATTGCGAACTCGACTCCAGACGCACGGCCAGCATTCTATTTGAACGATGTTGACCGCGCCGATTTCTTCGCTATCTCTGCCCCACGCGGAGCTGAGGGCGCCTTTGCATTGCACGGCGTGAAAAACTTGCGCGTCGGATGGAGCCGGGCCGCCTCCGATACAAACCTGAGCAGCATCGATGACAAGACCCTGTAAGTCTGAAGTAAAACCTACACACACTGGCTTCAGTGCCGGTGCAATTCTCAGCAGAGGGCAAATCCCCCTTAATAAGAGGATGAGGAGCCAGACATAATGAGTTCTCGCATGAAGTTCGCGACCGTTGCATTGCTGTTGTCCGCTTGGTCCGTCGTCGCCTGTGCGCAACAGGACTACTTCAGCAACTGGCCGGCTGGGCGATCTCCACAAGAGGTTGGAAAGAAACTAGCAGAGCACTTCATCACTAGCCCTCACCAGCATTCAACGATCTTTTACGGAGAGGTTGGCACCTGGTATGGCGCGCTGACCTTCGCGAAATTGACTTCCGATACTGATTTGAGGGACAGACTCATCAAGCGCTTCGACCCACTGCTTCCGGGCGGATCCGAGACCAGCCTGATCGGCCCACGCAGACATGTGGATGACGAAATATTCGGCATCGTTCCCTTGGAGATTGGTATGCAGACTAAGGACCAGAAGTATCTCGACTACGGCAAGCAGAATGCCGACCGTCAAGGGGAAAACCCTCAGCCGGACGGGCTTTCATCGGAAACTCGCTACTGGATCGACGATATGTATATGCTGACCATTCTTCAGCTGGAAGCCTATCGAGCTACAGAAGACAAGAAATACCTGGACCGGGACGCGCAGGAGATGGTCGCTTATCTCGACAAACTGCAGCAGCCAAACGGCCTCTTCTACCACGCTCCCGATGTTCCATTCTTCTGGGCTCGGGGCGATGGCTGGGTCGCCGCCGGAATGGCGGAAATGCTGCGCGATCTTCCGGCAGACCATCCCCAGCGTGCTCGCATCATGCGCGGTTACAAAACGATGATGGCCGCCCTGCTTAGCTATCAGGGAAATGATGGCATGTGGCGTCAGTTGATCGATCACGATGAAGCATGGCCGGAGAGTTCCGGGTCGGCGATGTTTACCTTTGCCTTGATCACGGGAGTAAAAAACGGCTGGCTCGATTCACATACTTACGGGCCCGCCGCCAGGAAAGCGTGGATCGCGGTTACCGGATACATCGATCAGAACAGCGATGTGACGAGCGTGTGTGAAGGCACCTCGAAGCAGAACGATCTTGAGTATTACCTGAACCGCATGCGCAGAACTGGCGACTATCACGGGCAAGCCCCGATCCTGTGGGCGGCTACGGCGCTGCTGCGCTAGATGTGATTACGACTTGTCGATGGAGGTGAACAGCACGCGCGGTTGAGTACGAAAAGCAGAACGTCATCAGAGAGTTGAGCGATCGCTATGAGAGCAAGTTGGACAACCAAGCTGGTAGTTGTTGTCCTCCTCTTCAGATCCCTCGATTGCTTCTCACAGACCCCGCAAGTCGATGGTATCGCTCATATCGCGCTTCGCGTCTCAGACCTCGACAGTGCGCGAAACTTCTTTCGCCGTCTCGGTTTCGAAGAGTCGTTTTCTCTTGCCAGCGGCGGAACAACGAAAGAAGTCTTCGTCAAGATCAACGACCATCAATTCATAGAACTCTATCCCCGGGTCGACGCGCACCAGCCGCTGGGATGGGTGCACGTCTGCTATGAATCCGATTCGCTGAACGATCTGAATTCATCGTATGCTGCCCGCGGCCTGAAACCATCACCCGTAGTCAAAGCCGGAGCCGGCAATCTGATTTTCTCTCTCAAGGATCCAGAGGAACGGGTCGTCGAGTTTACGCAGTACATGCCAGGCTCCCTTCATTTCGTGGACCGAGGGAAACACTTGGGTGAGCATAGAATCTCGAACGAGTTGATTGGAATTCGCATTTCCACTCCTGGCTTGGCCCCATTGGAGAGGTTTTACAAATCCGGACTCGGATTTGACGAGCCACATGAGAAATCCGAAATCCGGATGCACATCTCCAGCAAAACTCATCAGTGGATCGAACTCGACCATGCGAACGCTACTCGTCCGACTGAATTCTGGATGTTGGTATCCAACGTCGACGAAGCAGGGCGCCAGGCATTGGAACAGGGATTTGCGGTGAGACGTGAAAAGCGGGTTGCTTTTATCCATGATCCCGACGGAAACATCTTCGCGTTTACAGAGAACCATTGAAAAGCCTATGGACACCGTACTTCCGGATGGAAGTCACCGGCAAAGCAGGAGCGGTCCCGCTTCTCGTGGTGTGATTCAAATCACACCACGGCTCGTTTCTTGCTGGGATGATGAATCTCGGTCTTTTTGAACTATTACCGCCGGATAGTGACCTAAGTCCCTGAATTTCCCTTGACTCAACGCTACTGTTGCATCAGTGCAACTGCTTCAACAGGGAAATTCGATGGCCTTACTTCCTTCGATTTTCCGGTTATATGAGATCTTGCCTGGCAAAGAGGCCGCTCCTTTCGCTCTCGGCCTTTCCCGGAGCATTTCGCGCTATTTTCGTTTTGATTGAGTGAGGGAGAATCATGTCCTACAAGCGATATTGGGTGGCACTGGCCATCGTCATCATTGGATCTTTCATTGTTCTCGGTGGAGTCGGCAGAAAGATGATCAGCCAGGCCCCTCCCATCCCCGACGTGTATAGCGCTGACGGGCAGCTCCTTTTCACTGGAAGCTCCATCACCGATGGGCAGGGAGTCTGGCAGTCGATCGGCGGACAGGAAATCGGTACAGTCTGGGGCCACGGCGCTTACGTGGCGCCCGACTGGAGCGCGGATTGGCTGCACCGCGAATCGGAGATCCTGCTGAACACCTGGGCCGTCAGAGCCGGGGCGACGAACTTCGCTGCTCTCGACCCCGACCAACAGGCGATCTTCAAGGCTCGTCTGATTCGCGAGATGCGAACCAATACGTACGACACTTCGCACAATCGCGTCACGCTAAGTGCCGACCGCGCCGCGGCATTCGTACAGCTTCGGACTTACTATACCGACGTGTTTGCAAAAGGCCGGTCTGAGTACGCCATCCCCAGTGGTGCCTTGACTAACGCTGCAAAGCAACAACAACTAGCAGCATTCTTCTGGTGGACCTCGTGGGCCTGCAGTACCGATCGTCCGGGATCCGAGACTACATACACAAACAACTGGCCGCATGAGCCGCTGATCGGAAATGTGCCAACATCCGGCGCCATCCTCTGGAGCGTCCTCAGCTTCGTCGGTTTGCTCGCGGGAATTGGTGGCCTTGTCTGGTGGTATGCGTCGCAGGAAAAGGAACTCGTTCACGGCCCCTACCCGGAAAAAGATCCCTTCCTCGAGTTCAAGCCCACTCCGTCACAACGCGCGACGTTGAAATATTTCTATGTGGTAGTGATTCTCTGGGGCGTTCAGATTCTCATGGGAGTCTTGACGGCTCACTACGGTGTCGAGGGACAGGCCTTCTTTGGATTTCCGCTCGCTAAGTACCTGCCATACGCCGTCACCCGCACCTGGCATCTGCAGCTCGCCATCTTCTGGATCGCGACATCATGGTTGGCGACCGGACTTTATGTTGGTCCCGCTGTCAGTGGTCACGAACCGAAGTATCAGCTTCTCGGCGTCAATGCTCTCTTCGGTGCTCTGATTCTCGTCGTTGGCGGATCGCTCGCCGGCGAGTGGATGGGCATTCAGCAGCGCCTTGGCAACATGTGGTTCTGGTTCGGCAGTCAGGGTTATGAATATGTCGATCTTGGACGCTTCTGGCAGATCCTGCTATTCGTTGGCCTGGTGCTATGGCTTGTCCTGATGGTCGCGGCTCTCAAACCCGCGCTCGTTCGCAAGAGCGAAGACCGTGCGCTCCTGACGCTCTTCCTCATTTCCAGCATTGCCATCCCGCTCTTCTATTCGGCTGGACTGATGTATGGTCAGCGCAGCCATCTCGTCACAGCCGAATACTGGCGCTGGTGGGTAGTTCACCTCTGGGTTGAAGGTTTCTTCGAAGTATTCGCAACCGTTGTGATCGGATTCCTATTCACGCGGCTCAAGTTGATCGAGATTCGCACCGCAACCAAGGCCGCTCTCTTTTCGACAACGATCTTTCTGTCCGGTGGGATCATCGGCACCTTCCATCACCTTTATTTTGCCGGTGCAACCCCGGCGGTGATTGGCCTCGGTGCGATCTTCAGCGCGTTTGAAGTTGTGCCACTAACTCTGATTGGTTATGAAGCTTGGGAGAACATCCGCCTCGCGCAACCGACAAAGAAGTCTCCGTGGATCGCCAATTACAAATGGCCCATCTACTTCTTCGTCGCCGTCGCATTCTGGAATCTTGTGGGAGCAGGACTCTTTGGCTTCCTAATCAATCCACCAATCTCTCTCTATTACGTCCAGGGACTCAACCTGACGCCAGTCCACGGTCACACGGCTCTCTTCGGCGTGTACGGGATGCTCGGTCTCGGTCTCACACTGTTCTGCCTCCGTGCGCTGAAACCTGGTCGCAAGTGGAAGGAGACTCCATTGAAGCTCTCTTTCTGGTCGCTAAACCTGGGCTTGATCTTCATGGTCCTCCTGAGCATGCTGCCGGTGGGACTGCTGCAGGCATGGGCGTCGATAGAACATGGCACCTGGTACGCGCGTTCCGCGGAATTCATGCAATCTGGTTCCATGCAGACTCTACGCTGGATGAGAGTCCCCGGAGACATTCTTTTCTCCATCGGTGCGGCTCTGTTTGCCTGGTTCGTCATTGGATTGCTGACCGGACATTCTTTTAGCAAGCAAGGGTCCTTCGGGATCGATGCTCAACTGCGCGACAAGAAGGAAGAACATCTCCTCGCTCATGCGGGTCACTGAGTTCTGCAATTCTCATGCGGCGTCTCTGATTGATACCACCTTTATCAGAGGCGCCGTGCAGCCCGCGTCAAGCCTGGACTGCTTCGTGACCTGTCCTCTCAGTTTGACCACAAAACCAGTCTGCCCCGCCCCAGCCCGTAGTATCATTCGTACGCAGTTTCACCTTCTGTTTTGATCGCGCCTTGCGTTCTCGCGTAAGGTCATTCCCCGCAGTTTCCGCCGTCAGTCTCATTTTGGATGGATACAAGAATGAAGAATCCGTTCGCCAACTGGAACTCCATGAGGACCCTTCCAGCCATCGTCGCTTTATTTGCAACCTCAACTCCAATCGCATTCGCAGCCGACACCGCGCCCGCCCATCGCGGCTACTATACCTACCCCGCAGTTCGCGACGGAAACATCGTCTTCACGTCGGAGGGCGATCTGTGGGTTGTCGGTGTGAACGGTGGCGTCGCTCGCCGCCTCACTTCGAATCCCGGCACTGAATCGCACGCCTATCTTTCGGCCGATGGCAAAACCGTCGCGTTCAGCGCCGACTTCGAGGGTCCGACCGAGGTCTACACCATGCCCGTCGATGGTGGACTGCCTGAACGCCGCACCTGGGATGGAGGCTCCGCACCCGCTGGATTCGCCCCCGATGGCCGTCTCATGATCACGACGGCGCGCTATGCAACCTTGCCCGGAACCCAACTCGTCCTCGTGAATGGCGTTGGCGCCAGAGAAATCGTCCCCCTGGCCGAAGCGGCTGAAGCCGCGTATTCGCCCGACGATCACAACCTCTTTTTCACGCGCTGGTTCAAGCAGCCCAGCGAGACCAAGCGCTACAAGGGTGGCACTGCGGAAAGCATCTGGAAGTTTGACGGCCACGGTGAAGCGGTTTCCCTTACCTCTGACTGGTCCGGCGCTTCCTCTCACCCGATGTTCTGGAACGGCCGCGTCTACTTCCTCTCCGATCGCGATGGAATCATGAACGTCTTCTCCATGGACGAAGAAGGACACAACCTCAAGCAGGAAAGTCACCAGCGCATCTTCGACATCTCTACCGCCTCGATCGATGACGGGCACATTGTCTACGCCTGCGGCGCCGACTTGTGGCTGCTCGATTTGAAGGCCGGCCAGGAACAGGCCATCCCCGTCACGCTTGCCTCTGATTTCGATCAGCTTCGTGAGCACTGGGTGAAGAAACCAACGGACTACCTCACAGCCTTCCACATCTCTCCCGATGGCACGAGCGCCGTTTTCACCGCGCGCGGAGAGGTATTTACCCTCCCTGTCAGAAGCGGCCGTATCGTCAAGGTCGCTGCCAATTCTGCGATCCGTTTTCGCGAAGCGCGCTTCCTACCCGACGGCAAGAGCATCCTCGCCCTCTCCACCGAGACTGGCGAAGCCGAGTTCTGGAAATTCCCGGCTAACGGCGAAGGCAAACCCGACCAATGGACCAATGACGCGCATGTGCTCCGCATAGACGGTGTTGCCTCACCCGACGGCAACTGGCTTGCCCACCACGACAAGGACGAGCATCTCTGGCTTTTCAACACGAAAACCAAACAGGAAAAATTGATCGCGACCTCCATGATGGGTGACTTTGGCGATCTCCACTGGTCTCCTGACAGCAAATGGCTTGCCTTTGTGGAGTCGGCCAACAATCAGTTCTCTCAGATCAAGGTTTTCAACGTCGATTCCGGCGAAACCAAGGAAATCACATCAGACCGCTACGACAGCATCAGCCCCACTTGGAGTTCCGACGGCAAATGGCTGTATTTCCTCTCCGATCGCATGCTCAAGACAACTGTTGAGGGCCCCTGGGGATCGCGGCAACCGGATCCTTTCTTCGATCACCAGGTAAAGATCTACCAGTTGGCGCTCGTTCCCGATCAGCGCTCCCCGTTCCTGCCTCCAGACGAGTTGCATCTCGATGACAGCAAGAAGCCTGACGAAAAGAAACCCGATGAGAAGCCAAAGGACGACAAGCAGAACGATGCCGCAAAGCCTAACGATAAGGCAAAGAAATCCGGCGACGAAAAGAAGGACGAAAAGAAAGATGAGAAAAAAGACGACAAGAGCATTCCGGAAGTAAAAATCGACTTCGCCGACATGTCGCTCAGGCTCAGCGAGGTCCCCGCGGCCCCTGGCAACTACGGCAACTTGCAGGCCACCGAAAAGCGTCTCTGCTGGCTCAACGATCCTGACAACACACAAAAGCATCTCGCCGTGCAGTGCCTCGACGTGGCCAACAATGGCGATGACGTCGAAACCGTAATGGCGGACGTGAAGAATTTTGAGATCTCGCAGAATCGCAAGAAATTGCTCGTCCGCAAAGGGGACGACTTCTTCATCTTCGATTCAGACGTAAAACCCGCCGCCCTGGCCGATCCAAAGACCCTCGCGAAGTCCTCTATCAGCCTGGCCGGCTGGTCCTTCTCCACCAAGCCCGTTGACGAGTATCGCGGGTTATTCATCGATGCGTGGCGGCTCGAGCGCGACTTCTTCTACGACCGCAACATGCACGGCGTTGACTGGGCCGCCATGCGCGACCGCTACCTTCCGCTGGTGGACCGGGTCGCAAGTCGCGATGAGCTGAATCTCGTGATCGCCCAGATGGTCGGCGAGCTCTCCGTGTTGCACACCTTTGTGGTCGGCGGTGACGCACGAAAGCCCGCCGACCAGGTGGAAATCGCTTCCCTCGGCGCGCGGCTTCGCCGTGATGAGAAAGCGGGCGGCTTTGTTGTGGACCACATCTATGAGCACGATCCTGACCTGCCCAATCAGGCCCCGCCCTTCGCCCGATCTGAATCAATTGTCCGCGAAGGCGAAGTCATCGTTTCCATCAACGGCGAAGATCTGCTTGGCGTAACCGACGAGCGAGTCCTGTTGCGCGGCAAGGCCGGGGCCCAGGTCCTGCTTCGCGTCAAGTCGACCTCGGGTGCAATGCGCGATGTGCTCGTCGTTCCCCTCAAGGAACAGGATGAAGCACGGCTGCGCTACGCAGAGTGGGAATACTCCCGCCGTCGCATGGTCGACTCGGCCTCTGACCACACCATCGGCTATGTCCACCTGCAGGCCATGGGTTCTGACGATATCGATCAATGGACACGCGAATTCTATCCCGTCTTTGACCGCCAGGGATTGATCATCGACGTTCGCCACAACGAAGGCGGCGACATCGATTCCTGGCTCATTGCAAAACTATTGCGCCAGGCGTGGATGTACTGGCAGCCGCGTGTTGGCAACCCCTCCTGGAATATGCAAGAAGCATTTCGCGGACACATCGTTGTACTTTGCGACGAGCTGACAGCATCCGATGGCGAAGCGTTCACAGAAGGCGTCAAACGGCTCAAACTCGGCAAAGTCATCGGCGTGCGAACATGGGGAGGTGAGGTCTGGCTCAGTTTCGACAATACTCAGGCCGACAACGGCATCGCATCCGCCGCCGAACTCGGCGTGTACGGCCCGGATGGCAAATGGCTCATCGAAGGGCACGGCACTGAACCCGATATTGTGGTCGATAATCTGCCTCACTCCACCTTCAGCGGCAATGACGACCAACTCCAGGCCGCGCTCAAATTGCTGAAAGAGGAGATCAAGGCCGATCCCCGGCCCGTGCCGCAGCATCCTCCCTATCCCGACAAGTCATTCCGATTCAGCGGAACAGGAAACTAACACGGCTTGCATTCTTTCGTAACGGCCGAATTTCAACGATTCGGCCGTTTCCCCCAATCGGTCCCCCCAATAACCCATCGGTACCATTGAGCCTTCCGCAGACCGATGTCACTATTCCCGCATGCGAGTGAATCTCATCACCCGGCCTGCAGAACATTTCCAGCCTGGCCCTGGAACGATCCCCCTCTCGCTGACAATCCGCCCAGCTTGCGGCTTGCCAGGCGACTATGAGTGCCCAACCGATAGCGCGGCGCTGTTGCGCTTGCTTCGGAGGCAAACCGATCTACCTGCTTATGTGCTACAGAATTTCGAAAAGGACCTCGGAACCCCGTTCGGCGCCAAGCTCCTGGGCGTCGATTTGAACGACACCGTCCTCACCGACATCGGCTATTTCATCGACTAAGCGTCGAATCGCGCCCGGATAATCGCGCACTCACCGTCCGTCCGCCTTGTCCGGCTCTGCTTCAACTATGGAACAATGCGAAACTCTGCGTGCTCCGTAGCCAGCGAACTACCGCCCACCCAAACCGTGTAGTCCGTTTTCTCGATTACCGCCTGTCCGGCATTGTTATAAAAGGACAGCTCCGGAAATCCCAGTTTGAACGTAACCTGCTTCCGCTCGCCCGGCTTCAACGTGACCCGCTCAAATCCTTCCAGGCTACGCACCGGCTGCTCCATGCTTGCCCCCAGATTGCGCACATAGCACTGCACCACCTCAGTACCCGCACGCATCCCGGTGTTGCGAACCGTCGC
Source organism: Occallatibacter sp. (assembly GCF_035317045.1). Taxonomy (GTDB): domain Bacteria; phylum Acidobacteriota; class Terriglobia; order Terriglobales; family Acidobacteriaceae; genus Telmatobacter. The sequence goes on along the minus strand of NZ_DATHHT010000027.1, from coordinate 111,673 downwards.
CGTTACAGTCACAAGATCGCGCCCTTCGCTCCTATCGGCTTCTGCATGCGGCACCGATCCGCGGGAAACCGCAACATCCGAATATGCAAACTGCGTGTAGCTGAGTCCGTACCCAAACGGAAAAAGCGCATCGTTGGGAACGTCGATGTAGCGCGAAAAGAAACGAGAGTCCCCACCCGGCCGCTGCGAAAGATCAAGCCCAACTGGAGGACGCCCGGTAGGAAAGTGATTGTAAGAGAGCGGTTCCTGGCCCACCGCGCGCGGAAAACTCATAGGCAGCTTTCCGCTCGGCGCGACATCCCCGTACAACAAGTTGGCAATCGCTTCTCCCGCCTCTGTGCCCGGGAACCAGGCCTCCATAATTGCCGGAATGTGCTGCGCTGCCCAGTCCAGCACCAGTGGCCGGCCTGAAAAGACCAGCAGAACAATCGGCCGTCCCGTTGCCGCCACGGCTTCCAGAAGCTTTTCCTGGTTGCCCGGCAGATTCAAATGCGCGCGTGATCCCGCCTCGCCGCTCATCTCGCTAGATTCACCCAGTGCCAGCACGACTACATCCGATCCCTTCGCCACCTCCACTGCCTCGGCAAACCCTCCATCGGATTCGCCCAGAATCTCGGTGCCCTTCTCATATTTGATCGATCCGCCAGTCCGCTGGGCCCGTGCCTCCAACGCGTCCTTCACCGTAACGACATCAGGATCCCTTCGGTCGCCGCCCCACAATCCGGTCATCTCCGTGCTGTTGTCGGCCAGCGGACCAATCAACGCAATCTTCTTCACGCTCTCCGCCAAAGGCAGCAACGACGATCCACCTTCGAGCGCCCTGTTCTGCAACAGCACGATCGCCTCTTCGGCAGCTTTCCTCACCAGCGGCCTGTGCTCCGTAACAGCAGAGGTAACTTCGTTCCCCTCCGCATACGGATGTTCGAAAAGCCCCATCGCGAATTTGACGCGCAGCACCCGCCGCACAGCCTCATCCACGAGACCCATGGGGACCTGCCCCGACTTCACCAGCGCCGGCAACTCCGCGTCGTAGTAGTGCGACATCATGTCGATGTCCACTCCCGCCGAGATTGCCTTGCGCGCCGCCGTAGCCGCATCCAGCGCGATGCCGTGATTCCGCAACTCCATCACCGCCGTGTAATCGCTCACGACAAACCCGTTGAATCCCCATCGATCCCGCAAAATATCCTGCAAAAGGTACCGGTTCGCCGATGCTGGAACCCCATTGAGCGCATTGAACGAGCTCATGAACGTTGCCGCCCCCGCTTCCACCGCAGCCTTGTACGGAGGAAGATAATCCTGCTGCAATCTGCTCTCCGACATATCGGTCGTGTTGTATTCCAGCCCAGCTTCCGCCGCGCCGTAAGCCGCAAAGTGCTTTACGCACGCCGCCACGCTGGTCGGCGACAAAAGATCATCCCCCTGGTAGCCATGCACGTACGCCCGCGCCATGGCCACTCCCAGGTAGGCGTCTTCTCCTGCACCTTCCTGCGTCCTTCCCCACCGCGGATCGCGAGAAATATCCACCATCGGCGAGTAAAACCAGTCCACACCGCCTGTCCTCGCCTCCGATGCCGAAATGTGCGCGAGGGACATCACCAGTTCCGGATCAAACGTCGCCGCAAGACCAAGTGGAATCGGATATACCGTCTTGTACCCGTGAAGGATGTCCGCGCCAAACATCAACGGGATATGCAGCCTGCTCTTTTCGACAGCCGCGTGTTGCAATGCATTCGTGCGCGCCTGCCCCACCGTGTTCAGCATCGAACCCAGCCGCCCCGTCGACACCAATTCCATGGCATCAACCTTGTCGTGCGTCGAGGGATTCTTCCCGGGCGCAGCCGCCGCCTCCGCCGCCGTCTTTGCCTCACCGTCATATCCGCTGTCGCTGTACTGCACCAGTTGCCCCAGCTTCTCTTCAAGCGTCATCTGCTTCAAGAGCGCATCCACCCGCTTCTCGATCGCGGGCGAAGCCAATTGCAGGTTCGATGGTGGAGCATGTCGAACCGTAGCCGCGCGCTCCTGGGCCAACGCCACGCAGGCTGAAAGTGCGCAGACCAACGCAAACACGCCGCACCGTGCTGCCGAATTCGCTGTGGTGCCCTTCCCCTGCCGGAGCGTCATCCTCTTCTGCGTTTTTTTCATCGTGTCCTGCGTCTCCATTACCGGCCCGTTACACATACCAGTTTTCGCGCGCATTCGACTCCATGGGAAGGCACGTTCGATTCCGTCTACATCTGCGGAAGTGTGGAGATTCTGATGCCTGACGCGTCGAAACGAAGTCCACTCGCGCCTACACGGACAAACTTTGCGCAAACGATTGCGCAACGGATTAAATAGGTATCACCGTCTCTATATCACTGTCAATAATTAAGTATTTCCTGTCACATGGACCGCCAAATTTCCAAGCCTCAGCCCTGCTGAACTTGTCGTGCGATGCCCCCGCTCGTAACGGGCTTCACCAAAAACCGCGGCGACAACTCTCTCACCGCAATCGCCACCGCCGGCACCAGCATCACCAGCGAATTCAGCACCCACATCTCCGCACCTGCCGCCACTTGGTCTTTCAGCGGTGTCAGAAAACAAATTCGCGGAGCCGCCACGTACGACGGATACAGCACGCGTCCCGAAAACGCCAGAGTCGCCGACAAGACCGTGTTCACGACATCCGCGCTCAGCAGATACGGAATCATCGCCCAACGCGGCCACCGCACAGGCGCAGGCCATGGCCTCAGCACTACCCACCAGAACGCCAGCGACGTCGCGAAGAAACAAACGTGTTCGCAATCGTGAATCCCTTCGCTGCGAAACGTCAGTTCAAACGCCGTCGGAACATGCCATCCCAGATACGCTACGTTCATCGCGATCCACGCAAATACCGGATGCGTCACCACCCGTCCGACACCACGGATCCAGCCCGAGCGAAACAGCGGCCGCAGCAAGCCGTGAATCAAAACCCGCGGCATCCCCCGCAACATCGGCACCACCGGCGCACCCAGCACAATCAACGGCGGCGCGACCGACATCAGGATGAAGTGTTGAATCATGTGTGCTGCGAGCAGATAATCGTCCAGCGCATCGATCGGCGATGCCAGCGCCATCCAAAGCAAAACCACTCCCGCCAAAAAACTCGCCGCCCGCCAAATCGGCAGTTCCCGTTCACGTGTAACGCGCGCCACATTCCACCCACGCACATACAAGGCGAGCGCAATCGACAGCGTGATCATCGGCGCCAGCGGCAACGACCACCGGCGCAGCAATTCCCCCAGCGCCGGAACGCCATTCGCACCATCGTCAATCAGCATCAGGCACATCATCCAGTTATTTCGCGCCTCGCCGCATCACCGCACCGGAGTCTGCGTTGCTCCTTGCGCCACTACGCGCCGTGACGCATCCTGCGAAGCCGGCTGATAGTTCGGGTGCAGCGTTTCCAGGAACCGCACCAGCGCCGTTGTCTCCGCCGGAGAAAGCGCACTGCCATATGCCGGCATATTGCCTCCGCCAAGCAGCACCTGCCGGTAAAGCTGATCCTCCGTCAACCGAGTCGCCACCGCATCCAGTGCCGGTCCGCGCTCTCCGCCCAGCCCGCCAAGCTGATGGCAATTACGGCACTGCTTCTCCTGAAACACATTGGCTCCCTGCCGTTCCAGCGGTGTCCGGCCCTGCAGCAGTTCCACCGGCACCGCCGCACCGCTCCACGCATCCATCTTCGGACTCCATGGCGTATAGGTCCCCAGGTTCGTGAATACTCCCCAGCACACCGCAATAAACATCACCGCGAACACCGCCACCGGCCGCCGCCACCAGCTCTTCTCTCCAATCCCTGCCACGAACGGCAATCCAATCAGTGCAGACACCGCAACCACCGGCGCAATCAGAATGAACGGAGTCTCCATCTCCGGCGGCAAAAATGAAAGGACGGTATAGATCCACAAGAAGAAAAAGTCCGGCTTGGGAACCGTGTTGATAATCGTCGGGTCTGGCACGCCCTTTGGCCCATAAGGTCCAAACACCGCCGCGCAGCACGCCACCGCAAACAAGATCGCCGCCGAAAAAACCAGGTCCTTCCACACCGCACCCGGCACAAACGGAATTCCATCCGTGTGCGCCAGTTTGTTGTACTCCTCGATGTAGGTCTCGCGCCGAACGATGCGCCCAGGCGTCGGCCACTCATTGATCCCGAGTTTCAGCACCATCCATACATGTAGTCCTGTGAATGCAAGCAGCGCCCCCGGAATGACAAACACGTGCAGCGCAAAAAATCGCGTGAGTGTCGCACCGTTGATCATCGGCCCACCCAGCATCAGGTGCACAAGCTGCCCGCCGATCCATGGCACGCGCCCCACAATCGACGCGCCGATGCCCAGCCCCCAGTACGCGTCCTGATCGAACCGCAGCACCTGCCCCGTGAACGCCATGCCCAGCGTCATCAGCAGCATGAACACGCCCACAATCCACGTCAGCTCTCGCGGAAACTTGTATGCGCCAAACAGAAACACCTGCGCCATGTGAATCAGAACGACGGCGACCATGAAGTTCGATCCCCATCCATGCATAGCGCGTAGAAACCATCCCAGCGGCAATTCGTGATTCAGCAGTTCCAGCGAACTCCACGCATGCGCCGCGGACGGCTGATACACCAATGCCAGCAGGATGCCAGTCACCACCTGCAGAATCAGCAGAACCAGGCTTGCGCTGCCAAAGACGTACCACCAGCTCGCGGTACTCCGCGGCACGGGATGCAGCACCGCGTCCTTCACCGGCCCTTCGAGTTGTACGCGCCGCTCTACCCAATCGTAGACGCGCTTGTACCATGGCTCTTTGTGTCCGGGCATGCTTCAATCCTCGAAACCAGTTGCTGTGCCGCTTGTGTTGCATTCGAAGGGCAAGGCCTCTTGCTCGCGCGATTCTGCAGTGTCGGCATCTGCCCTGCATCGATCAGCAGTTTTCCGCCCTGCACCTTAAGCTCGTAGGTAAACAGTCCCCGCTCGGGAGGCCCCGAAGCTCGGTTCCCGTCCGCGTAGTACACGCCCCCATGACACGGACACATGAACAGCTGCGACTCCGAAAACCAGCGCACCGGGCAGCCAAGATGCGCACAGTTGATCGCAAACACGGTGAACTCATCCGGTGCAGCATGCCGCACGTACGCCGGCACCTTCGCAGTCGCCCCATCCCATGGGTCCGAAAACGGATTCGTAAACGTAATCAGCTTCGTCTCGCCTACAGGAAAGTCGCTCACCTCGCCGATGGCGATCCAAGCCAAATACTCTTTGCGCCGCAGCACTGGCCCCAGCACATACGCCACCACCGGCGTTGCAATCACCAGCGCCACCGCGGCATTCAATGCGATTCCCACATTCATCAGAAATGATCGCCGCGTGACGCTCTCCGTTTCCGGGCGCCGATCCTGCTCCGGCTCACCGGGCTGCGGAATCTTCTCATCCATAAATCGCTCCTGCTCGCGTAAGCGCTCTCAATGGTTCACAGGCGTAGCCGGCTTCTCCGCCGCATTCACATTCGGATAAGGCTGCCCGGGGTTCTGCGGTCTTTGCGCCATCAGCCACGCGCTCACATCCGTAACTTCATCGTCCGTCATGGCCCTTCCGGGAATATGCCCTCGCCAATCCGGTTCGCCGATATCCGGCCGTCCCGCAATCACTGTTGTACGCAGCATCTGTCCGTTGATCAGCGCAAGAAACGATCCATCCTGAATCGAACCAGCATTCCCCGGCTCCTGCGCCGATACTCCATGGCAACGCGCGCACGCAATCGCGTAGACAACCTTTCCCTTTGCCACATCGCCGGCATGGGTTGCTTTGTAAGGCGGTGGCGTTTCCCCGCCAAACACATTTTCCTTTCGCCAGCTTGCACGAATCCCCGCGACCAGCGCATCGATCTGCCTGTCGGTCAACTGCCCGCCGTTCTCCTGCGCAAACGCCGGCATTAGTGTTCTCTTCTCTCCCTTTGCAATCACATCGCGCATCGATGCATCGTCAATCAGCGCCTGGTACTCCGGATTCGCAAGATTCATCGCTCCGCCGTTCTGCCCATGCGCACCGTGACACCCCGCACAGTTCGCTCCATACAACATCTCAAACCCAAGCACCTCCTCCGGTCGCAGCACTTCGGGTCCAGCCTTCGGCTTCCCAGGCAGCTTACAACCCGCAAGCGCCAACAGCACCAGCGCGCCCCATCCCGCCAACGTATCCGCCGTCCTCATCGCTTCGGCTCTTCTCCACTGCGCTCCCGCATCAAGCCCGGCGACTCCACGCCCAGACGAATCGCCAACGGCACCTGCCGAAGCCGCTTGATCTTCCCCTGCTTCGTCACCACGTATCCAGCCACGAGACCAAAGATTACCTGCGCTGCCGCAAACGACCACCAATCGATGTGCTGATCCAAGAACGGATTTACGATCCCCAGCACGCTATGCAGCAGCCCCGTCCACGCCATTGGCGCAAGAATTCCGCCCAGTAGAATCGGATGCTTCGGCCATATCGGCAGGATCGCTCCGTACAGCAAACCCACCAGCAGCGTCGTCGCTCCCTGAATGATGTTCGCCGTCACAAACGCGCCCAAGCGAAAGTGGCTCATCTGCTCCATCGTCGGATTCACCCAGCCACCCACGCCCGCTCCGCCCAGCAGATTCACCACGTACCAGATACTGTGAAAGCGAATAATCCCGTAAATCTCCGCCGGGATCACCATCGCAATCCCGCCCGCAATCCCTCCGATAATTCCGCTTGAAATCGGAAACGTCTCCAATGGCAGTTGCGCGCGATGTGTCTCACCCACATCGATCCGCGCCACCTTCTCCCGCGACGGCACAATCACCACCGTCTCATCGGTGACCGCAATCTCCTCGTGCGCCTCATGCGGCAGCACCTCGCGAAACCATCCTATGATCGACACGACTGTCAAAATTCCACCCAGCACCGCAAGCCCCGCGCTCGTTACCAGCGAAGCAAATACCAGCGTCAGTCCCAGCGCCATCAGAAACGGCCACGCCGTCGGCGCTGGAAGATGAATCGATCGCGTGCGCAGCGCACCCGCCTCTTTCATCGAATCGTGCGACGTATGAGAGTCCGTCATTTCCCCACCACGTACACCACCGTGAATACCACCACCCACACTGCATCTACAAAATGCCAATAAAGCGCGAGCACCTTCACGCGTTCCGCATGTTCAGCGCGCAACTTCCCCGTAAGCGCGAATCCCATCGTCACCGTCATCATCAGCAGTCCAACCACCACGTGCGACGCATGCAAGCCCACCAGCGAATAGAAAGTCGTGCCAAACAGATTGGTGTGAACCGTCAGATGATCGTGAACGATCAGTTTGTACCACTCCATCCCGGTGTCCACCAGGAAGATCGCGCCAAGCAGAATCGTGACCATCCACCACAACCGGAATGCAAACATGCGCCCGTGTTCGATCGCCCGCTCCGCCAGCATGATGAATCCGCTGCTCGAAAGCAGGCATACCGTGCCGAAATACGGAATCTCCAAAACGTCCTTCGGAAACGGCCCGCTCACGTCGCGGCCCAGGTAATACAAATACGCCACCACAAAAATCGTGAAGATCGACGCTTCCGCCGTGATCAGACTCGCCATTGCCACAACGCCGCGCGAAGGCATTTTCCACTCGCCTTCATGCGTCACGTGTTCCAGCGGTACCGTCGCCATCGCTCTCCTCACTCAAATGCAGAATCCGGATCTTCCGGATGTTTCAAATCCCAAAGCGGCCGCCGGCTTGCCACCACCGGTTCCACCGGAAAGTTATAGGCTGGCGGAGGCGACGAAGTTGACCACTCCAGCGTCCACGCATCCCACGGATCCGGCCCTGCCTCCGCGCCACGAAAGTACGAATGCACCAGGTTATACACGAGAATCAGAACCGCAATGGCTTGGATGAAACCACCTACGGAAACAATCTGGTTCAGCAGCGTCCATCCGCGGTCCGGCTCATAGGTAAAAATCTGCCGCGGCATTCCGAGCAATCCAGGAATGTGCATCGTGTCGAACGTGACATGGAAGCCGATCACCATCAGCCAGAAGTGCCACTTGCCCAGCCGCTCATCCAGCATCCGCCCCGTCATTTTTGGGTACCAGTAGTAGATCGCCGCGAAAATCATGAAGACAATCGCACCCACCAGCACGTAGTGAAAGTGCGCCACCACAAAATAGGAGTTATGCGTCTGCCAGTTCCATGGCGATATCGAGAGCATGATCCCGGTAAGCCCTGCAATCACCCACTGGAACAAAAACGCAATCGAAAACAGCATCGGCGTGGCAAACCGGACTTTCCCGCCCCAGATCGTCGCCAGCCAATTGAATGTCTTGATCCCCGTCGGAATCGAAACCAGCATCGTCGACAGCGTGAAGAACGCATTTCCGAACGACGTCATCCCGATCGTGAACATGTGGTGCGCCCACACACTCAGGCTGATGAACGCAATGCCCACCGACGCCGCGACCATGGCCGGATAACCGAAAATAGCCTTCCGCGAAAATACCGGGATGATCTCATTCGCAAACGCGAACGCCGGCAGCACCAGCACGTACACCTCCGGATGTCCGAAGATCCAGAAGAAGTGCGCCCACAAAATCGCCGACCCGCCCGCCTGCGTATCGAAGAAATGCCCGCCCAGGTAGCGATCGATCAGCAGCATTGCCTGGCACGCAGTTAGCGGGCTCACCGCCACCAGAACAAGAAACGACACCGTCGCATAAAGCCACGGCAGCAGCGGCATGCGGAACAACGTCATCCCTTTGCACCGCATGCAAAACACGGTTGCAAGAAAATTGATCGCCGTGCCGATGCTTCCAATGCCGCTCGCCAGCAACGCCACCGCCCAGTAGTCCACCGTGTGTCCCGGTGAAAACGCGCGCTCCGTCAGAGGCGCATAGGCAAACCACGCCACATCCGGCGCCGATCCCGTCCCCGCTAGCCCAACGCCGCCGATAAAGCTGTAATAGAGGAGAAGGCCCGCAAACGCGCTGATCCAGAAGCTGAAGGCATTCAGCCGCGGAAAGGCCATGTCGCGCGCCCCGATCATCAGCGGCACAAGATAATTGCCGAAGCCAAACAGAATCGGCATGCCCACCAGGAACACCATCGTGGTGCCGTGCATCGTAAACAGCCGGTTGAAGGTGAATGGCGAGATGAAATCATTGTGAGGAAAGAAAAGCTGAACGCGAATCAACATCGCTTCAAATCCGGCCACCAGTAGGAACACCAGCGCGTAGCAGATGTACAGAATACCCAGCCGCTTGTGATCCACCGTCACAATCCAGCTGTGCACAAGCTCGAGGTACGTACCCGTCCTCGTCGAAGCAGGTGTTCGATCGATCCCCGCTTCAATCCCCTGTGCCGTTGGCAAACTCTCCGTGCCCATCTCCCTCTCCCTGAGTGCCGCTTTGCGCCGCCTCTTACTTTGCCGTATCAAAGTCCAGCTTTTGAAAGGACACTACTTTAGTCGTGCCGTAACGCCCGCAAAAATAAGCAGGCTTTAACCCCTGAGGGACGACTACTTCAACGTGAGCAAATACGCCGTGATTTGCTCGTTCTGCGTATCGGTTAAATGCATTGCAGGCATCAACGATCCCGGCTTGATCTGGTTTGGGTCCGTAATCCACCTCAGCAGTTGCTCCTGCGCATTCGGCGCGGCTCCCGCCGCAATCGTTGCGCGGCTCATCAAGTGCGTTAGATCAGGACCGTACCGCCCCGTCGCAACTGTTCCCGCCACCGTGTGACAACTGATGCAAGCCTGGTGCTCAAATACATACTGCCCAACCTCCTGCGAAATCTCCTCCGACTTCCCATGCCGCGCCAGCGACATATCTTCAACTGTCGCTGGCGAGTTTTGAACCGCCACTTGCGTTCCCGCATGCGCAACGTTCCTGGCGCCACGCGGATTCGCGCCACTTTCTTCACCCGTTCCCTGAGCCGTCAGCTCCGGCTCTCTCTTCTCCTGATTCGCAATCCACTCCTGAAACTGCTCGGGCGTATCCACGTAAACGCGCAGCAGCATCTTCGCGTGCTCCGCGCCGCAAAACTGCGCGCACTGTCCCACGTAGAGTCCCGGCTGTCCCGGATCGATCCACATCTCGTTCACGCGATTCGGCAACAGGTCAGTTTTGCCTGCAAGCTGCGGCACCCAGAAGCTGTGAATCACGTCCGCCGACGTCAGCTTCAGAAAAGTCGGCCGATCTGCCGCCGTCGCGCTCACCGGCACGTGCAGTTCATTCGCCGTCACCACGTTGTACTTTGGATAGCGAAACTCCCACCAGAATTGGTGTCCCACCACCGTCACGTCCAGGGCCGACGCCGGCTTCGGCGCATCCTGCACACTGAACAAGACCCGCGCCGTCGTCAGAAATAGCACCACAATAATCAGGATGGGAATAATCGTCCACGAGAGCTCGATCTGCACGCTGCCAAAAACCTGTGCGGGCTCCGACATATCGCCTTTGCGCCCCCTGAAGCGAACCAGCGCGTACGTCAACAGCCCGCTCATCGCCAGGAAGATCAAACCCGTGATCGTGAGTACGAATACAGAGACGTTGCTCACTTCGCTTGCCGGCGTACTGGCATGCGAAAACGTCGACGTAGAGGGAGCGCCCCAGGCAATCACACTCGCAGCAACTGGCGTCGCCAATGCCAAACACCATCGACAGATGAGGGCTATCGATCTCACTCGAATACGCAGACCTTGTCGGGTTCCAAGCTGCTGAATGAAACGCTATACCGCACGCACCGACGCGTGAAGTTGCCGTTATTCTCGGTGAACAGCGCATCGAACAATGCGCGCTCGATGCATTTGCCAGGTTTCTTGCGGGACCTCAACGGTGCAGGGGCTCACCGAAGAAGCTAATCATAGCACGCAGCCTCTGAGTCGAATCTCGCTTCGCCGAGCCTGCCGGCGCGCCATTCACGAACTTTTTAGGATCGATAGTTGTGCTGACTCGCTCTGTGCGTCGCAGGTTTCTGAAACCTTGATATGACGATTACCCGCCTCCTCCATATCCGGCTCCGTCCACAACAGAATCCTCTGCGGCAACGTCATTGGCGCCACAATGTTCTTACGCGTTGGAATGAGAGGTAGAAAAAGGCAGGACACTGGACAAGCGAGAAAAGCGTTCAAAGAGTTTGTCAAAAACTCAGGATTCGAAGTCCAGTTCCACCGGATCGATCAGCGGCACAAGCCACTCTAGCAGCGCAAGATGGGCGGGGTGAATAGCATAGGCATCGCATGCCGCACGGTCGGTGAATTTCATCAGCCCCGCAAATGTGTACCCCTGTCCTCGCGGTGACAGATTTTTTCCCACAAACACTTCAATCAAGCCAGGAATCTGCCCCTGAAATGCGAGAATCTCCCGCTCCGCACGTTCTTTTTCGGCGTCTGTCGCTCGCTCTTTCCACCGAAATCCAAAGATATGAATGAACACCGCAATACCCTTTAGTAGTTTGAGGAAGCTCTTATCCGCGTATAGCGTAGTTCGCTCTGAACTACGAACTCAGAATTCGAACTCTGGCTTCAGCTCTCCATCGCAAAGGCACGCCCGCTTTTGAGCAGCGTCGCCACAGCTTCCTTCGACGTCGACTCCGTATAAATCCGCATCAGCGGTTCCGTCCCGCTGGCCCGAAACAGGATCCACGTCTCCGCCGCATTCGGCTTCGTCTTCGCTTCGGGATTGTCGAGGTAGAACTTCACGCCGTCCAATGTCTCCTGCCGCAAGATCGGCATGCCCGCTATCGATGCATCGCCAACCTGCAGCACATGCGCCCGCGCAATCGCCGCGTTCTTCAGGTAATCGGGAATATGCAGATCAATGCGCCCGTACTGGTGCTCGCCATACTCGGCCTGCAAATCGGCGACAAGCTGTCCCAGCGTCTTCTTCTCTTCCGCCATCACGTTCGCCAGCAGCAGCGCATTCAACAGCCCATCGCGCTCCGGCAAGTGCCGTTGAAATCCGATGCCGCCCGACTCCTCGCCGCCCATCACGATCTCGCGCTCCAGCATCAGGTCGCAGACGTACTTGAATCCGATGCCGTGTTCGATCAGTTCGCGACCGTACTTCTTGCAAATCCGGTCCAGCATCTTCGTAGTGTTGAACGCCCGCGTCACGGCACCCGGCCAGCCCTTGCGTCGCAACACCCAGCTCAGCAGCACCGAGAAAATCTTGTGCGGATCGACAAAATTTCCGTGCTCATCTGTCGCGCCAATGCGGTCCGCATCGCCGTCCGTGCAAAGGCCTGCATCGCACTTGTACGCCACCGCAGCTTCGCCCAGCGCGCGAATATGCGGCTCAATCGGCTCCGGATTGATCCCTGGAAACAGCGGATCAACGTTCCCGCGAATCTGTACGTGATCCACGCCGATCCGCGTAAAGATGTCCGACAGAATCGTCAGCCCCGCGCCGTACATCGAGTCGATTGCAAACTTCATCCCCGACTTCGCAATCAGGTCGAGATCCGCGAAGCTTTCGATCGCCTTCAAATACGGCGGCAGAAAATCCACTTCCTCAATCGCCGCGGCAAGTGCAGCCTGTGGCGCCGGTTTTTCGAGATAGGACTCGATAGCCGCAATGATCGACGGCTTGCCGGATCCGCCGTACCACGCCTTGTACTTTACGCCGTTCCACTCCGCCGGATTGTGCGACGACGTGATCATGATGCCGCCCGCCGCGCCCCGGCCGCGCACGCCAAAGCTCAGCGCCGGCGTAGGCGTAATGTCATTGGCCATTGCTACGCGGATTCCCGTCGCAGCCACAACTTCCGCGCAAGCCCGCGCAAAAGCCTTCGACCCGAAGCGCGTGTCATAGCCGATGCACAGGCCCTTCGCAGGATCTTCCTGTGCGTGAATATAGGCAGCAACCGCCGCAGCCGCAGTGCGCACGTTAGCAAACGTATAGTCGTCGGCAATGACGCCGCGCCAGCCGTCGGTTCCAAACTTGATTTGTGGATGGGGCATACGAAACTGACTCTTCCTCGGATAAATGTAGACTGGCGAACGGGTCAAAGTCTGCTCTGAACAGGGATGCACCCGCATGCCCAGGGGTCACGCACAAACAATGCTGAATCAATTTCAGATCAGCTCGTCACGCCCCGACAGCCCCAGTTCCTTCACCACCTTGCCCACGTCCTGCGAATGATCGCGATGCACAATCAGCAGCGCATCGTCGGTATCCACAATGACAAGGTTTTCAACGCCAACCAGCGCAACAAACTTCTTAGGGCTGTAGACGTAATTGTTGCCTGCTTCGATCGTCAAGTGTCCATCGGACTCGGCAACATTCCCGTCGCCGTCGCCGCGCAGCCGCGTCTCCATCTGGTACTCGTAAAGCGAGGCCCACGAGCCCAGATCGTTCCACGCAAACTCCGCCGGCACGCAGAAAAGATGCGATGCGTGCTCGCCCTTCGCAGACCGCGGTTCCAGCACCGCATAGTCGACCGAAATATTTTCGCACTTTGGATAAAGCTCGCGAAACACCTCGTCAAACTCCGGAGCCCCGAAGCGCGCAGCAATCTTTTCAAGCAGCGGAGCCATCTCCGGCAGATGTTCCCGCACCGCATTCGCCAGCGTCTTCGCCGACCACAGAAACATGCCCGAATTCCAGTAGTAGTTCCCTGAGGCCACAAACTCCTGCGCGCGGTTCAGGTTCGGCTTCTCAGTAAAACGGCGAACCCGCAGCTCACCGCCATCAGACGCCTCTTCACCCGTCTCAATGTAGCCATAACCCGTTTCCGGCCGCGTTGGCTCAATACCCAGCACGACGATATTGTCGCCCGTGGCTGCCAGCGCAATCCCCTTCTGCAGCGCCTTCAGAAATCGCGGCTCGTCCGCGATCACATGGTCCGACGGAAACACCCCCAGCACCGCGGCAGGATTCTCCCGCTCGATCAGGAATGCCGCCAGCCCGCACGCCGGAGCCGTGTTCCGTGCGACAGGCTCCTCGATAATTTGGTGTCGCGGAACGCCCGTAAGCTGGTCGGCGATCTCCTGCGCCAGAAATTCATTGGTGATAACCCACGTCTTCTCCGCCGCAGCCAGTGGCTTCAGCCGCTCCACCGTTTGCTGAATCATCGAGCGCTCACCATCGAGCGCCAGCACTTGCTTGGCCCGGGCGCGCCGGGAGCGGGGCCAGAATCGGGTTCCGCTGCCACCGGCGAGTATAACTGGACGAAAATCAATAGACTTCGGCATGGAAAACACATCCTACCCGACAGAAGCTAGGTTTGCACAGTGATGGTCGATACTTTTTAGGTCTATAGAGCGGGCATGCGCCACGGCTCAACTGCGTAAAAAAAGGTTAGCATCTTCGGCCATCGACATCTCCCACCATTCGAGCCGCTCTAACTCTCATCGGGACCTCAATTTCGCGCGAATTCAGCCCCGACCGCCGGCAACCGGCAACTTCGGGTAAGCTAGCTGCATGTTCCGCGCCAGCCAAGGCTCAATCCACCTATTCCGCATCAAGGGAATCGACGTCTACCTGCACTGGTCATGGTTCCTAGTCGCCTTGTATGAAATCCAGGCACGGAAGGGCCAATACAGCTCCGTCGTCTGGAATGCCTTCGAATACCTGGCGCTCTTCATGATCGTCCTGTTGCACGAGCTTGGTCATGCTCTTGCCTGCCGCTCCGTCGGTGGAACCGCGGATAAAATCATGCTCTGGCCGCTCGGCGGCGTCGCCTATGTCAATCCCCCGCAGCGCCCCGGCGCAACCCTGTGGAGCATCGCCGCAGGACCTCTTGTGAACGTTGCGCTGGCTGTTCCCCTGGCCATCGCATGGAAAGCCGTCGATGCGCTCAATTGGCGGGAATCGAATCCAGATGCTTACCAGCTGATTTTTGCGATCCTCTTCACAAACATCGTTCTGTTGGTTTTCAACATTCTCCCCATCTACCCCCTCGACGGCGGCCAGATTCTTCGCTCCCTGCTCTGGTTTCCTCTCGGCCGCGCGCGCAGCTTGTTGATCGCTTCGTTTCTGGGCTTCTTCGGAGTCGCCGGGCTCATCGTGCTCGCATTCCTTGAAAAGTCCATTTGGACCGGCCTCATCGCCGCCTACGCAGGCCTCAATTGCTGGAACGGCTTCAAGACCGCACGCGCCTTGCGCAAGCTTGAAAAGATTCCCCGCCGCCAGGGGTTCGCCTGTCCCAGCTGCCGGACCGCGCCGCCCATCGGCCCCTTCTGGCGTTGCAACAAGTGTCAGGCCCAGTTCGACACCTTCCAGACCGGCGGCGTCTGTCCGCAATGCTCGGCCCGCTTCGAGAAAACAACCTGCCTGGACTGTCGTCAGTCCAGCGCAATAGCCGATTGGCAGGTAGGCCACGTCGCCGGCGTCGGCATCATCAGCAGCGAAGTCCCCGCGAATTAGCAGTTCCGCGACTCCGATGGGTGGCCCAGGTCCGGGGTCCCCACGAACGGGTCTATGTTCGTGGGGTGGAGATCTCGTTTCTGATACCTGGGAGGGATGCCGATGAGTCTGTTTGCCTTTCACAAATAGGAAGGCCCGGGCTCACCCGGGCCTTCTCTTCATCAGCAGTGAAACCCTACCCCAGATTCCCCAGGAACTCGCCCATCCGCCGCGTGCCCTCGTCGATATTCTGCTTGGTCACCGGGTATGAAATGCGAATATGCTCAGCCGTCCCGAACGCCTCGCCCGGCACCGTCACCACATGCGCCTCGTGCAGCAGCCGCGTCGCCAGCTCTGTCGCCGACTTGACGCCGCCCTTCCCAATGAATGCTCCGATATTCGGATACACATAGAACGCGCCCTCTGGCCTGGTGCACGTCACGCCCGGAATCTCAGCCAGCTTCGCCAGCATGTAGTCCCGCAACTCGATAAATTCCGCCCGGAAACTCGACACGCACTCCTGCGAACCCGCCAGCGCCGCAATGGCCGCTTTCTGCACCATACTGGCTGCGTTCGACGTCGACTGCGACTGCAGCTTGCTCAGGTTGGCCGCCAATGGCTTTGCTGCCAGCGCATATCCCGCGCGCCACCCCGTCATCGAGTAGGTCTTCGACAACGACCCGAGAATGACGATGTGCTCCTTCGCCCACGTATACGAACCGCCCGAAACCGGCTTGCCCGCATAGTTCAGATACACATAGCACTCGTCCAGCAGCAGGAAAATCCCGCGCTCATGCGCCAGGTGCACAATCCGCTCCAGGTCCTCCGCCGACATCACCGACCCCGCCGGATTCGACGGCGAATTCAGAATGATCGCCTTCGTTCGCGGCGTAATTGCCTTCTCGATCGCGTCCGCCGTGATGCGGAAATTCTCCTGCTCGCTCGTCTCGAGAAACACGACCTTGCCGCCCGCGTACTGAATGATGTCCTTGAAGCTCACCCAGTACGGTACCGGCAGAATCACTTCATCGCCGTGATCCACCAGCACCTGGATCGTGTTGAACAGCGCCAGCTTTCCTCCCGTGGTAAACACGGCCTCGTCGATTGAATAGTCCGACCCGAAATCGCACGCGTGCCGCTCCACAATCGCCTTCCGCACGTCCGGAATCCCCGGCACCACGGTATAGCGCGTGAAATTGGCCTCGATCGCCGCAATCGCCGCGTCCTTAATGTGTCGCGGAGTAGCAAAATGCGGCTCTCCGGCGCCAAAATCCACAAGGTTCGCACCTTGGGCGCGCAGTTTCGCAGCCTCGGCGCCCACCGCCATGGTTGCAGAAACCTCAATCCGGCCAATACGGTCAGCAAATACTTTCGCAGCAGCAGCAACGGTCATAATGCTTCTATCTTTACAGATTTTGCGCTGAGCAGCAAAACCGATTGCGTTGAATTCGCGCGGAATCACGGCTTGGCAGCTTGTTGTTTCTCCGCTTCGGCAATCAACTTCTTGAATACATCGACGGCAGGAACGCCCGGCGAAGACAGCGCGTCCTTGGTCCTGTACCGCCAAACTGCCGGGGCGTCGAGCGCGTTGTCACGTTTCCCGCGATACACCGCAAACATATCCTGCGCCGACCCAACCTCAATCTGTGGATGGGGATCCTGCGGTTGGGCATTCGTCGGATCGCCGGCTTGCGGTGCAGTTCCCCGATGTCCCCCAATCACGCCCCCTGAGTCTGTGGGATCGAAGATAACCGGGCGATTGTTGTTGGGGACGCCGCCAATTGTCGGTTCAACGATTTTCCCGTTTCCTTTGCGAACCGAAATGATCAAATCGGCCGAGGAAACGTCGGTCGCGAGGCTGAAACGGCCCCAGTTCATCAGCGCCTTCTCCACGTCCTCCTGGGCCGTGCGGTTGGCATTGGGAGTACCCATCGCCATTCCAGCGTCGGGATCGATAACGACAAGCACGGTCCTCGCCTCCAGAATGTCCGCTGGCAGTATGATCTTCTTCTTATCCTTGCCGGCCGCAACCAGGCAGCACATCAACAGTGCTGAAAACGCAAACCTCCCGTGATACCGCATAAGGCGCCTCCCAAGATGGAAGCCAGTCTAGTCTAGGGAGACCTTTTGCGGCAAAATCGTTTGCCATGATGCTGTCTCGTGACACGATCGCTTCCCGCACTGCCGCGCCCGCACCGTTTTCGAGCCCATTTGTTCGGAGTCCTTAGTCCCTAGTCCCTAGTCCTAGCCCCTGGCCCCTGTCTTTACTCCGGCTCCCTCTTCGTCAATTCCACCAGCCGCTTCATCAGCCCGAATGCCGCCGACAAAATCGGCCCCCCCATCGCGTCCAGGCTCAACGCCTCCACCGGTCCCTGTCCCAAATGGATTCCGCTCGGCGTCAGCAGGTTGATGCGCGCGGTGCCATTCTTCGGCTCCGGCGGTCTGGCCTGCGCCCACGGACCGATCGCCTGCGCGACCAGCATCCCGGCCTGGAGCAATTCGTCAATCAACCCATCCAGCGAATCATCACGCCGCTCCCACAGCACCCCGGCTCCGCTGTAATTGAAGTAGCGCGCGCGGTGATCCCGATAGGCCGCCACCAGATCGAGGCCCTTCGGCATCCCGATCTCCACCACCACACCCAGGACTTCCTTTTCCCGCCCCTGCGGCGGCTTGTCGCCCAGTTCCCGCAGCGTGTGACAAGCCTGGAGAAAAACCCGCGTCTCAATATCGGGCATCTTCAGGATCCCGCGAACCGCATCCCTCGCAGCCTGTTCATCACCCGTGTCTTTCAGGTCCCGCGCCCGCTGAAACGAGGCCCACGGTTCCGTCAGAGCCACCTTCGGATGCGCCCGGACAAGCTCAACCAGCGGAACATCTCCGAAGAGCGTATTCCGAATCTCGCGGTGAATCGACGAGGGATTAAGTGCGACAAAGTCCGACAAACTGAACCTCCTGCGCCCGAACGCGCAGCCAGCAAGATTCAGCCTGCGCTGCTGATACGGCTGCGCAGGCGCTTGAGAACGTTGGGGGGAACCAGCCCGGCAACTTCCCCGCCGAAACTGAATACTTCCTTGAGCATGCGCGAACTCACAAACGAATAACGCCCCGCCGGCTGCAGAAAAACAGTCTCGATCTCTGGCGCCAGGCGCCGGTTCATCAGCGCCATTTGAAATTCATGTTCGTAATCGGAAATTGCGCGAATCCCCCTCAACACCGCGGTTGCGCCAAGCTGCCGCGCAAAATCGACCATCAACCCGTCAAACGTTGCCACGCTCACATTGCCCAGCGCCGCCGTCGACTCGCGCAGCATCTCCACGCGCTCTTCGACGGTAAACAGGGGATTCTTAACCGGGTTCTTCAGGATAGCGACGGTCAGATGCTCAAACAGTTTTGAACCACGCTGGATCAGATCGATGTGCCCGTTCGTCGGAGGATCGAACGTGCCGGGATAGAGGGCTTTCACGCTCATCGAGTCTGCTCCGGTTTGATTCTACGGCATTTCCGGTTCATCAATCACAAAGGGGGTTAGCGACAAAGATGCGCACGTGCAGTAAGTCAATTCCTTGTCAGCATGCAGCAAACCGGCGCAAGTACACCTCGATGAGCCGCAAGCGTTATGCGCCGTCTGCGTCGATTCTACGGAAGAGAAAAAGCCATGACATAGTCGCCTTGCTTGGAGCCCAATTTGCCGTGGCCTCCCGCGCAAATGAGCAGATACTGCTTGCCCTTCCACAAATAGGTCATGGGCGTTGCATTGCCTGAAGCAGGCAATTGGTAGCTCCACAATTCCTTTCCGGTCTCCGTGTCGAACGCGCGCAGGTGAGGGTCAATGGTGGCGGAGGTAAACACCAAGCCACCGGCAGTCACGATCGGACCTCCCAGGTTAATCGAGCCCGTCGTTTGCCCCGGCACCAGGGTGCCCAGCGAAACATTCCACGTAATCTTGCCGGTGAATAAATCGACCGCAGCTGTTGTTCCCCATGGCGGACGGTTACACGGGGTACCACTGGGCGAAAACAGAAATGAGCGATAGAGGCCATACGGGGAGGGCTCCTGGTCACCGAACTCTCCGTAAATGCGGTTGTCCTGATTCTTATGTACTTCAGCGTCATATTCCGCACGCGGAATCAGTTTGACCCACGCGATCAGGCGATTCGTGTTGACGACCATGACATGGTGCTGCGGGTCATACGCGGCACTCCCCCAGTTCACGCCTCCGACGTTTCCGGGAGCCTGCACCGTGCCATGTAAACTCGGCGGCGTGAAAATTCCTTCGTTCCGCAAAGCGCCGATCTTGTCGCGACACCACTTCTCATCCTCCGGCCTCGGTCCCCACGCTTCCGAAGCTTCAAATCGTTCAGGCACCAGTGAAATCGCCGAAAACGGTTGGGTCGGCGAACTTTCCTCACCGACAATATCGGATGCAGGCACCGGGCGTTCTTCAATTGGCAGAAGTGGCGTGCCAGTCAGGCGGTTGAGCACAAATACGTGGCCCATCTTGGTGTTGATCACGACTGCGGGCGTTCCATCTTTCCAATCGATCAAGGTGGGCTGGGCGGCGACATCGTAGTCCCACAGATCGTGATGCACAACCTGAAATCCCCAGACAAATTTGCCGGTCGACGCGCGTAGCGCCACCACCGAGTTGGCCCATTTGTCGTCGCCTTTTCGGATGCCGCCGAAATAATCAGGCGCCGCGCTTCCTGTAGGCACAAACACCAGGTCGTGCGCAGCATCCACTGAAAAGACCGCCCAGGCATTACCCGCTCCTGTTCGCGGCTTGGTGTCCTTTGCCCAGGGGATGGGGTCCCAGGTCCAGCGGAGTTTACCCGAGCGAGCATCGAATGCGCGGACAATGCCGCGGCCGGTATCCACCCGCCAGTTGTCGGCAATCGAAGATCCCACGATCACCAGATCTTTGTAGATCGCCGGCGGAGAGGTCACCTGGTAACCGCCTGTCCACTCCGTCTGCGTGGCCGCGTCTTGATTCAGATCCACCGTGCCGTTCGTGCCGAAATCAGTACAAGGCTTGCCCGTTTGACCATCCAATGCAATCAGGCGGGCATCCAATGTGCCGATGAAAACGCTTAAACTGCATGGCGCGCCGCTTTTCCTGCGTGGGTCTTGCCATGCCGAAACCCCGCGCGAACTCACCTCTGAAAAATTCTGATCGAGATTCACGCCAGGGTCATATTCCCAAAGCTTCGCTCCGGTCCCAGGCTCAATTGCGATCACGTGGTCGTACGGCGTACTCAGCAGAAGCTTCCCACCGACCAGAATGGGCGTCGATTCGAACGCGGCCTTCCGCTTCAGCTTGGTCGGCATGTCATTTGCGCCAGTGCGGTAGCTCCACGCTACCTTCAGACTGTTCACGTTGCTTCGATTGATCTGCGACTCAGCCGAGTAGCGGGTACCGCCGGGATCTGCTCCATAGGTTGGCCAACCGCTTTGCCCAGCAATCTGAATGGGCGCGCGCGCCCACGACATTGCGGAGACTGTGGATACAAAAATTATGGAAGTAGCCCAGGCGATGTCTTTCCTCATGCCCGCTACGATAGCGGGAGACACGCAAGGCAGGCAACGACGCGGGACAGCAGACTGCCGGATCGTGAATCTTTTCGAACTGCCGACGCATTTTGCAGCCAGCGCTAACCATCGGAGTAGCTCAGCGTTTTCAGACCGGTCGCAGCCGTAGATCTGACACCCGCTTACTTGCTGTACGCGAGTTCTTCGCTGCTGGGCTGCGCCGTCTTTGAAGACAGGTAAAGCGAGACAACCGTGATGTCGTCCGTCTGGCCGAAGTGCTGCGCTGTTTGCGCAATGTACCGCGCCGATTCGTTGCTCACCTGCTGCGTCCGCTCGAAGCCGAACAGTTCGCCTTCCCCGTTGGTCGCCTCCACCACGCCATCCGAAAGAAACACAAGCCGGTCGCCGCGCTTCAATTGAAATGTCGCCTGCTCGTACTCCGCGTCCGCAATCACTCCAAGCGGCAGGCTCCCCGCTAGCGAAATCTCCCGCCCATCGCGATAGGGATTCAGGTGTCCGGCATTGGCAATCGTCGTGGTTCCGTCGGGATAGACACGCGCGCACAGGCAGGTCGCAAAGCACGGCGCACAATCCAACTCCTTCACCGCGGTTCCCGGCGAAGAGACGGCCCCGATCAGCACATGATTCAGATGATTCAGCACCGTCGCCGGATCATGCGACAGCTCATTCCGCAGCGCGCCCACCAGCGTGCTCGAGTTCATCGCCGCTTGCAGCCCTTTTCCGCTCACGTCCCCCACCACAATCAGCAGCGAATCATCTTTCAGCGGCAGCACCTGGAAAAAATCTCCGCCTACCCCGTTCACCGGCAGATACGCGCTCTCCAGCATGAAGTTGCGATTCGACGGCAACTGCGTCGGAATCAGCAAAGCCTGTACGCTCCGGGCCGCTGAAATCTCCGCGGCCGAGCGCTGCTCCTCCTGGCTGATCCGCACAAAGCGATACAGGATTACCGCGATCAGGCTCCCCAGAAAGATCGTGTAGGCTATTGTTCCAATTCCGAATTCAATTGGCCCAAAGTAGAAGCGATGAGAAGCGAACTGGTCGGGCAGCCAATGCCGGCTCGCCGCAAAATCGAGGACAGTGTTCGCAGAGTCGGCTGTTGCCGCCAGAAAGAACGGAAGCAGCATAACCCCGGCCTCGCTCTTCCCCGCTCGCCACGCTTGGAACAACAAAACCACCACCAGCCCGCAGAAGAGAACCTCCGAGGCAACCGACAGGATTTGATAAACGAGTGTCAGGTGGATGAAGGAAACGAAAGGAACCAGGACCACGCCAATCTGTACGCCACGAACAACCCTGCGCGACTTCGTGCCCGTAAAATGGAGGACAAACTCCAGCGTGACGGCCATGAAGATGCGACCGCTAAACATGGTGAGAATGCGGTAAACCGACAGCGGCATGATCGCCAGCCCGAAGGCCGAATCAGCCGCTCCACCCGCAGCTACCGACAGGCACAACAGCGCAAGCCACAGGTACTCCGGGTGATGCCGCTGCGCCATGTAGAGAAATCCACCCAGCACCGCCACACAGACAAAAAGAAACGCAACGACCAGGTCGGAGATGACCCCCTCATTCCACTGCCGCCCGATCGCCATCGCGTGGCGCTCCGCCATATCGTTCGCCGCGCCCAGTTCAACCCTGCGCAAAAGCCCGTGGGAGACAGGCGTATCCGGCCCCGCCCAGGTGCGAATCGCAATCACCGTGGGCCCCGAGGCCGAAGGATTGAGTTGCGCCACAAACGGCGGAGACTGGTACTCGGATGGCGACTCCGTCATGCCCTTGGTATGGCCCGCTTCCATGCCATTCACAAACACATCAAGTTGGCCAACCGAATTGCTTGAAACCACCAGCGAAAGCGGTTCGCTCGAAGCAAGATTGCCGAACTGGGCAATTTGCTGTGGCTGAATCTTCAGCCGGTACCACCCATATCCGCTGTAAGTATCGATTCCTTGCTCAGCAAGCGAGGAGCTAAGGCTCACGGTTGGCCAGCTGGAATCGTCAAATCCCGGCTCGGCCCACCGCAGATCGTCGCCAGCCTGGAAGCGCCACTGGCCATCAAGAATGGTGACCCCGCGAACTCCGCTGGCCGCCCCGCTTCCCGCAGCATTGCCCGGAGATGCAGAAGGCTGCGCCAATACCGGCAACGCGCAGAAGCAAACGGCCGCGAACCCGCAGAGAATAATCTGCGCAAATTGTTTCGCGACCGTTTCCCGGATGGTCTTCATTTGAACCTTCAGTTTAGAGCAAGCAACCGAGCGCGCCGTCATCAAGGCTGTACGAACTTCTTCCGTCCCGTGTTCCACGCGGCACTGCATCCCGCACCGGTTTGTGCCTGAGTGCAAGTCGTTCTAAGAAGACTAAAACAAATTTGTATTCAATCCGGTAATAAAGTGAATCCCCGAAATTGCAAGTTTGTGGAGCTTCAAGTCATGCGTAATGAAAAGATCCACGCCTGACTCAGCTGCGCAAGCCAGGTGAATTGCATCGGCAGGAGTCACGTTGGTGGTCTCGCGAATCACACTATAGCGGTCTGAGGTTCCAACGACAAAGGGCAATAGTTCCACTTTGCCGCTCGATACGAAAAACTGTCGGATTTGATCGACAACGTTCTGTGCTCCCACCTTTCGTGGTCCCGCCAAAACTTCCCCCAGCGTGAAGATGCTTGTTACCAGCTGATCTCTTCGGCGCGTCATTTCTTCGTGGATTGCCTTGACGCGCGGCGCATACGTTGGATTGCCTTCAATCAGATAGATAAAGAGCATTGAGTCCCAGTAAATGCGGCTCATGCACTCTTACCGGAATGGGGATATCCTTCTGCAGGGAATCTAAGTTCATCTCTTTCGCGCTTCAAATACTCTTCGCCCCCGCCAAGCTGCTTGAATACTTCAGCACCGATACCGTACAGATCCATCAAGCCAGGCCCTTTCGGAATGTTCGAAATCCTCGACGCTGACTCCCGTGACGATGGCAGAATGCGATACACGAATTCAACCGTTGTGCTTGGCCCTCCAGAAGCTGGCCCCCCGCTCTTCTCGATCAGTTCCAAACCGGCTTCATTCTGAAAAGGACGCGATGACAAGGTCGAGAAAACAGAAGGCGCCCGGTTTGTCCAACCGAGCTCCTTTTGAACATTCCCCACTCGAATGCGAAGCAGTTCCTCGCCCTTCTGCCGAGCGGGTTCGACATATCGAGCGATCACGTGCCTTTTTGTCATCTCGGTTATTGTCATTTAATCTCCATACATACATTCATACATTAACACTCATTCATTGTTGGGTCGAAAGAAAGGCGGCCAACACTTCGGCCGCCCTCTCAGACTTCGATTTCGCAGCTCTATCCCCGTCGGACCCGAACCGCTTCCTTTGCCTCGGCATGGCCAGCCGCCGGAACCTCAGGCACCTCCGCCTTGGGTGCGCCGATGTTCAGCGCCTTCCGCACTTCGGCGTCCATTTTGGCAAAGATATCCTTGTTCTCTTTGAGGAAGTTGCGCGTATTCTCGCGTCCCTGCCCGATGCGCTCGCCAGAATAGCTGTACCACGCACCCGACTTCTCCACGATGTTGTTGGCCACCGCTAGGTCAAGCACATCGCCTTCGCGGCTGATGCCCTCGCCATAAAGAATGTCAAACTCGGCCTCGCGGAATGGAGCGGCAACCTTGTTCTTCACAATCTTCACTTTGGTCCGATTGCCCGTAACCACGTCGCCTTCCTTGATGGCGGCTATGCGGCGAATATCGATTCGCACCGACGAGTAAAACTTCAGCGCGCGTCCGCCCGTCGTCGTCTCCGGATTACCGAACATCACGCCGATCTTCTCGCGAATCTGGTTGATGAAAATCAGAGATGTGCGCGACTTCGAGACCGTGCCCGTCAGCTTCCTCAGCGCCTGCGACATCAACCGCGCCTGCAAACCCATGTGCGACTCGCCCATTTCACCGTCGAGTTCTGCCTTAGGCACCAGCGCAGCCACCGAGTCCACCACCAACACGTCAATGGCCCCCGAGCGCACCAGCGCTTCCGTGATCTCCAGCGCCTGCTCGCCCGAGTCCGGCTGCGAAACCAGCAGATTGTCCACATCGACGCCAAGCTTCTTGGCATACCCAGGATCCAGCGCATGCTCGGCATCCACAAAGGCCGCCAGCCCGCCGTTCCTCTGTGCTTCTGCGATGATCTGGAGTGTAATCGTCGTTTTGCCCGATGACTCAGGCCCGAAAACCTCGATTACTCTTCCCCGCGGTACGCCACCCACACCCAGCGCCGCGTCAAAACTGATCGATCCGGTTGAGATGACAGAGATCGGAACCAGGGCCTCCCGCGATCCAAGACGCACAATGGACCCTTTTCCAAACTGCTTTTCGATCTGCGAAAGGGCCAATTCGACCGCTTTTGCGCGCTCATCGGCAATAGGCATTAGATATTTCTCCTCTAGAAATGCTCGCTTGGCGCGACTTGTTGGGAACGACAGAAAACACGCGGCGGCTATTGGTATTTCGAACGGATTGTAGCAGGATGCGACACTCAATTGATACTGAAAAAGCGAAGAAAAAGAGAAAACAGTAAAGAGGCGTATTCCCTGTCACGAAGCAAACAAATATGCAACAATCCGGTGGACAAAACTGTCCCAATTCAAGGGGGCATCCCATGCACAAAACTGTCCGCTTTCAGCGGCACCGCTTCGCCGTGCTGGCGGTCGCTGCCGTAGTTGTCGTAACCGGTGTGGCACGGCATGCGTCGGCGCAGAGTCCCGCGGAACACAGTGCGGCGGTGCCGGCGCAGAATGCCGGCGCGGCACCAGACGCACAAAAGACGATGACCATCCACGTTCAGCTCTCTGACAACCAGGGTCATCCCGTCGAGGCATTACAGGAGGGCGACTTCACCCTTCTCGACAACAACCAGCCACAAAAACTGCTCGGGTTCCGGGCCGTCGATGCATCGGTTCTGAAATCTGATCCGGTGCAGGTGGTGATTGTGGTCGACATGATCAACGCCGACGCAATCACAGTGGCGCGCGAACGCGAGGAAGTCGGCGCCTACCTGAAGGCAAACGGCGGCGAACTCCCCAATCCAACCTCGATCGCGCTGATCGAGGACAGTGGAGTGAAGGTCCTGCCGGTTTCAACGCAGCATGGAGATTTGCTGCTCGCCTCCTTCAATCAAACGCACTCAGAACTCCGCGGAATCGGCCGAGGGGGAGGATTGTATGGAGCCACCGAGAACGTTCAGAAGTCGCTGCTCGAACTGGGCCAGTTGATCCAGTACGAGGGCAAGAAACCTGGGCGCAAGCTGGTCCTGGTTGTCGGCCCGGGATGGCCATTGCTGAGCCTCGCCGGGGATCGGGCGGATAGCAAGCAAAGAGCATGGGTGTTCAGCAATATCGTGCAATTCACGAATTTGTTGCGCGACTCGAATGTTGCGCTTTATTGCATCGACCCGTTCGAAGTGGGGGGTACAGATCTGTTCGAATACAAGGGATTCCTGAAAGGCATTTCAGCAGTCAAGGATGCCACATATCCCGACCTCGGCCTTCAGGTGCTGGCGACACACACGGGGGGACAAGTGTTTATCAGCGGCCGCGATATCCTCGGTTCGTTGAAGATCGCTGTTCGCGATGCGAGCGGAGGCTACGACCTGACCTTCGCGCCGGCGCCCGGCGATCGGGTGAACGAATATCACGCTCTTGATGTACGCGTGGACAAGCCAAACATCAAGGTGCGGACCACCTCGGGATACTACGCGCGCGTTCAGTGGGTGCGTGACGGAAAAGGTCAATGAGCTGAACAGGGCTAGCCTTGGCGGACCGCGCTGAGCCCGTAATCTGACGTTTGGTCAGATTCAAACCGTATACGCTCCGATGCGCGTTTCCCGCGAGGTCAGCGCATCGCACAATCGGTCCAGTGCCTCATAGGCCGTATCGTTTTGCTTGCGGAAACTCCGAAACGCCTCTTCGCTGGCCCACCGGTCGATCGTCAGATACGACCCCGCAATGTACGCATCACGCAGCAACTCAGTCCCGAGATACTCCGGAGAACTGCGAAACAGCTGAGCCCAGTTCCCTTCCGGCCCGTATGCCGCCTCAAATGCGGATACCTGTTCCTCGGCAATTTCAAACTGCCACACCACCAAAAACATGCGCCCTCGGCTTCTCGTTCCATGGTAGCGCATGCAATGTGGCCTCATGCGTTACGCGCATTCGCTCTCATCGAGTTGGCCAACTGGTCACCCAACCCGGCCGCACGTTGCCAAGACCTAATTCGCGGATGATCTGCCGTGACAATTCAGCACGAACGAGGGTGCCCCATCCAAGCTCCGCTTGGGTGGGAAAGCACGATCTGACCATCGGTGCTTTTCATTTTTTCCAGGTGTCGCGTAGCGACATCCACGACTGCGGTCCGGCGATCGATATGTTGGTTCGATCCAGAAAGGCAATGGGCGCTCAGCAGAAAAATGCAGAACACCAGCCACGCGCGCATTGGCACCTTGCGCGTCCTGAAATACTATCGATTCAGCCGGATATTGGCGGGGCTAAGGATCGGCAACTCTCGAGTTGCACACTCAACGGGATTCCAATGCAAACCAGGTTCAAGAGGTTCAGTGTCATTGCCGCCTTCGCACTGCTTCTTGCGGTGCTCATCGTGAATGCGGCGATCACGAAGAGACAACTTGACCGGCAGGTTGCGACCGGGCTTTGGGTCGCTCATACCCATCAGGTTCAGCTCAAACTCAGCGAAACTCTTGCGCTGCTCACAGATGCCGAAACCGGCCAGCGCGGCTTCCTCTATACAGGGGAGGAACGATACCTTGCGCCATACAATCTTGCAATTCGACAGATCCAGTCGCGGATAGACGAGCTCTCTCGCTTGACTGCGGACAATCCCAGCCAGCGAGCCGCAATCAGACAACTTCGTTCGCTGGCGCGCGAAAAGCTTAACGAACTTGCCGCAACCATCGCGCTCTACCGCTCCGGCAAAGTCGATGATGCTCGAAAACTAGTGCTCAGCGACGCTGGACTCCGTACGATGGAAAACATTCGCACCGTCGTTGCCTTGATGGACGAGGAGGAAAGCCGCCTCGAGAGTGATCGCGATGCTTCCTATCGCGCCACCATCCGGCTTACGTCGATCTGTATTTATCTCACCACGGTCATCGCGGCATTCGGTCTGGTTCTGCTGGCTTTCTTCATTCTTCGGCAAATGAATCTTCGCGAGCGTCATACACGCGAGATACATGCGCGCGAAGAGTGGTTCCGTGTAACGCTCAAGAGCATTGGTGACGCCGTTATCGCAACCGACCAGAATGGACACGTTACATTCTTGAACCCGGTCGCCGAAGGTCTAACCGGCATTTCAACCGCAGAAGCGATGGGCAAGAGCATTCTGGAAGTTTTTCCGATCTTCCACGAAAGCACGATGGCGCCTGTTGACAGCCCTGTTGTACGCGTGATCGCGGAAGGGCGCGCAATGGGGCTCGCGAATCACACTGTGCTCCGCCGAGCTGACGGTACCCTGACCCCAATCGATGACAGTGCTGCTCCGATTCGGGATGACAGCGGCAATTTGATCGGCGTTGTCCTGGTCTTTCGCGACATCACGAGTGATCGGAAAACAGAGCGCGTATTGCGCAATACCGAGAAACTGAATGCCGCGGCGCGCCTCTCGGCTACCGTTGCTCATGAGATCAACAATCCGCTCGAGGCCGCCGTCAATCTTGTCTATCTCGTCAGAATGACTCCGGCGTTGCCCGAAGACACCGTGCGGCAGCTGGCACAGGCAGAACAGGAATTGGAACGGGTCGCCCACCTGACCCGGCAAACACTCGGATTTTTCCGAGACAAGAATGCACCTGGTCCCGTTCAAATGGAGGCCCTTGTCGAGTCGGTACTTCGCATTTACTCGAACAAGATGAGAAGCAAGAGAATCACCATTCATCGACGATTCGAAGAATGCCCCCCGATCCGCGGTGTCGAAAATGAAATCATGCAGGTTGTGTCGAATCTCATTTCGAATGCCGCAGATGCTGCGGCGACCGGAGGAGTCGTCGCGATCACCCTCAAATGCCTCGAAGAGGCAGGAAAAAGCACGGTTTATATGAAGGTGGAGGATGATGGACCTGGGGTCGCCGACGAACACAAGGATCGGATCTTTGAACCCTTCTTTACCACGAAACAGGATGTCGGCACTGGGCTCGGCCTGTGGGTATCTCGCGAGATTATTGAGCGGCACGGCGGCACTATCCAGTTAGTGAAGCGCGAGGACGGCGCTCAGGGTGCAGCTTTCAGCGTCGCTTTCGAAGCCGCCCGGCGTTCGATGTGATCGCTGCTGGCAGCCTGCGCGATCACGCGCCGTTCCCATCTGAAGATCAATAGCCGTTGCCACAACAATGAAACGGTTCTTCCCGGCCTCGTAGATCCAGCGATGTCGGAGCCCCGCGTCTTCGAACCGCCTCTTGGAATGAGTCACAGCCGTACCTACACGGCACGCAGTGCACCGATCGGCTCCGTCGCCGCCGCTCGCGCCGCCGGCAGCGCAGATGCCGCCATCGTCAACAGCAGCATCACAGCAGCACTCAGCGCATACAGCAGCGGATCCGTCGGACTCACATCGAATAGAAACGAACTCACAATCCGCGACAGCGCCACTGAGCCCGCCACGCCCAGGCCGCATCCCAGCATTGCCAGTTTCACGCCGCCCGCCAGCACCATCCATGCAATCTTGCCGCGCTCGGCTCCCAACGCCATCCGGATCGCAATCTCCTGCACCCGCAGCGTGACCGAGAAAGCGACGACTGCATAAATCCCCGACACCGCCAGCAACAGCGCTCCCAGGGAAAATGCTCCGATCAGCCCGGTGTTGAATCGCCGCGGCGCTTCGGTGTTGGCCAGCGCATCCACCATCGGACGCACCTCCTTGAGCGCCAGCATCGGATCTACCTCCGCCACCGTCGCGCGCAGTGTTTGCTCCATCTGGTCCGGCGGCAACGCCGAACGCAGCACGATATATCCGCCTGCCGCATTGGTCAAATTGTCCGGCGCATCCGTGCCATTCAGCGAGTCCGGCTGATCCGTCGGCAGGTAGTACTCGTCTCCGGCCAGCTCATCGCGCGACCGCCTGGTGTCGCCCACCACGCCTACCACGGTAGCCCAGGGCAGCCCGCCGTTCGGATTTCCAAGATGCATCCGCTTTCCCACCGCGTCCTGTCCCGGCCACGCGTGCTTGGCCATTGACTCGTTTACGATCAGCACGAGCTGTGCGCCGGTTTTGTCCTCGCGTGTGAAATACCGCCCCTCTCTCAGAGGAATTCCCATCGCACGGAAATAGTCGCCATCACTCACGGTGCATGGCGCAAACTGCATCTTCCAGCTATCCATCCGCACGCCCTCTATCGTGTAGTCCGCCATCGGCACAGACGCCGTCGCGGGCAGAACCTCGGCCATCCCCGTCGCCACAATTCCCGGCTTCCCTGCGAGACGATCAAGTACTTCACGGTTAAATCGCTGTGCCGAAGATCCCGTGCCATACTGCTCGAGCGGCAATTGATACCCAGCCACCAGCACGTGGTCCGGCCGAAATCCCGGATCGACCGCCAGCATCTTCTGGTAGCTGCGCACAAACGCCACCGACACCGTCAGCAGGATCATGGCAATCGCAATTTCCGCCACCACCAGCGCCGATCGCAGCCATGCATGGCTCGTCCCGTGCTGGTCCGCCCGCTTTCGCGCAGACTCTCCAGCAGGTTGGTCCGCATCGCGGCAAACGCCGGCACCACGCTACACAGCGCGCCCGTCGCCACCGCCAGGAGCAAGGCAAATCCCGCTACCCCCTGGTCCATGTGGATCGCATCGATGCGCGGCATGGACTCCGGCAGAAGCACCAGCGCCGTCTTCAGCGCCACCGCGGCGGACGCGAATCCCAACAGGCCGCCAGCCACGCTCAGCAGCAGTCCTTCCGCCAGCGCTTCGCGGATCATCGCGCCTGCCCTCGCGCCCAGCGCCAGCCGCACGGCATACTCCCGGCGCCGCCGGATAGCCCGCACCAGCATCAGAATCGCCACATTCACGCAAGCGATCGCAAGCACGATCAGAACCGTGAGAAACAGCGTTCGCAGCAGCGGCCGGGCGGAGTCAACCACTTCCTCCCGCAGAGGCGCCGCAGCCCCGCGAATGCGAATCGCCGAAAGCTTCGCCGGAAAATCGCGCATGATTTCGTGCGCCACGCGATCGGCATCCTGGCTGGCTTGCTCCACGCTCACGCGATCCTTCAAGCGCGCCACCATGTTGAAACGCCATTCGGCCGCGTGGCTCTCGGAGAGATCTTCCGCAGTCAGGCTCATCGGCACCCACAACTGCGCCTGCCCCAGCCGCCCCGTCTCCAGCGGAAATTCAAACTCACGCGGCATCACGCCCACAATCGTGAAGGTCTTCCTATCCAGCACCATTGAATTGCCGATAACATTGGGATCTCGATGAAACCGATTCAACCACATCGCATAGCCAATCACTGCTAGCGGTGCATGCGCCGAATCTTCCTCTGGTGTGAACACCCGTCCCAGCATCGGTGCCACACCCAGTGTCTCGAACGCGCGCGCCTCCATGCGTGCGGCGTGAATCACCTCCGGCGTCCCACCGCTCGCAAGCTCATAGGTCATCCGTGTGTAACCGCCCGCCGCCGAGAATGCCGTGGCAGCCTTCTCATACGTTGCCAGTTCGCGCGCAGTCACGCCGATGCCGGTGTTTTCGCCCACATGATCGCCGAGCGCTACCAGTCGCCCCGGATTCTGAAACGGAAGCGGCCGCAACAACACGCCTTCCACCAGCGAAAAGATCGCCGTCGTTGCGCCAATGCCGGCCCCAAGCATCAGCACCACCGCCGCCGCAAATCCCGGCGCTTTGCTCAACTGACGCAATGCATAGCGAAAACTGCTCAGGAACCCACCCACGCGTCACCTCCGGGAAAAATGACGAGACGGCAAAGCAACAGACCGCCGCGGAAGCATGCGGCAAGCATACTGTGGTCCACCCGCTTGAGACCGCTGAAAACGAAAACGGATAAAGCGGCAACTTAGTTCACAGTAAACGGAATATTCACGGATTGCGTAGTCGTTCCGTTTGTTCCCTGAACAGTCAGCACGTAATTTCCGATTGTGGTTGTTGCCTGGGTCTGGACGAACACGTAACCGGTCACAGCGGCAGTTCCTGAGATAGTCCCCGGTTGTGTGGATACCGTGCAGGTGGGAATACTCACCGCACCGGCCGGGCCTGTCACAGAGCAGGTCAGCGGCACTTTCCCCGTAAATCCCCCGCTCGGAGTAACAGTGACCGCCTCATGGATTGACCCGCCGCGCCAGGTGATCGTAAACGGATTACCCGCCAGCGTGAACGATGCGCCCGTGGAAGATCCAATGACGTATGCAGCGCTCGAAACCACGCTGGTCCCCATCGTGGGGCTGATGGCAATCGCCTTGATGGTAAGCGAGGTCGAAACCGGAATCGCACTCGTATACACCGCCGACGTAGCCGTGGGGGTAGAGCCATTGGTCGTGTAGTAGATGGTGGCGTCGGGAGTCTTGCTGCTCAATACAACGTTCTGCGGCGAGGAGTAAGTGCCCGAGCCCGGCGAGAAGTCAGGATGCACCGCCTGGGTCGTGTACGTCCAGCTAATGAGCTTCTGGCTTGAAGAGAGCCCTCCGGTCCCCCCGGTGAAACCGACATATGCCGTATTCGCGCCGACAATTTGCGGAATGTTGATCGCCTGCGAAAAGGTGAAGGTTTTGTTTGTGACGAGATCGAGCAACTTTAGAGTGATCGTAAGGCCGGTATAGGAAACCGTCGCCTGGATCGAATCTCCGCTCCCCAACTGAATCCCGCTCGGACTGATGTCCACCGTCGGCAGAACAGGCGCTTGTCCATTGCTATAAATGCCGGTGGAATCGCTCCCCTCGCCGTTGTAGTTATAGAAGTTGAACTTGATCGCGACACTCTTCGTGATGTCCTGGTATCCGAGTCCCGCCGAGTTTCCGCCGAGCGCGGTCGAGCCCATATTCTGAATGGTGAACGTAAACCCGTTTGCCTGTGCATTGGACAATTGGAACTGGAAGGTCGTGCTAAACGCCTGGATGTTGATCGGCGTATTCCAGAAGACACTGCCGGCCTGATTCAATCCGCCGTTGGTCAACTGCAATCGGGTATCGTTGGTGCCCACGGCGCTGCCATTCAGTTGCAGTCCTGCTGTTGATGAAAAACCGCTGCCGAAGTTGATCGTGTTTCCCCCGACCTGAATCACATAGGCGGCAGTGGTCACGTTGCTGTTCTGGAGAGCAGGATCGATAGCGATGGCTTTGATGGTCTCTGAGACGGTAACGTGGATGGGTGCAGAGTAAAGAGTCGACGATGCGGAAGGCGTAGAACCGTCGGTGGTGTAGTAGATTTTCGCGCTCGCATCGGCGTCAGACAATGTAACGTTCTGCGCCGCCCCATAGGTTCCGCCGCCCGGGGCAAAGATCACCGGCGCAGCTTGGGTCGTGAACGTGAACACGGCACTGCTTACACTGCTCTGCAAAAATCCGGGCGCACTTGCGATCGCCTTGAGGTTCGTGTCGGCGCTAATGGTGATGGGCCCCGCGTACTCCGTTGAGGCTGGCGTCGGCGTCGTTCCATCCAGTGTGTAGAAAATAGCCGCCGACGGAGTCGCAGAGCTAAGCGTGACGCTCTGGCTCGCGGAGAACGTGCCCCCATTTGGGCTGATCAGGGGAGCTGCAGTCGTCGATTGGCCATTCAGCAGTCCGTAAACATCAACTTCTCCATGCGCCGCAACATAAACCTTTCCGTTTGTCACCACCGGGATGGAGAACTTGTTGGCAGCGCCCGCGTGGTCGCGTGTCGCGTTGGTATCGCTTTCATAGATCGTGTTGGTCAGATCGTTCGCATCCCAGGCGTAAAGCACAGCAGGCCCATTGCTGTTGAACTGATCTGAGCGTACTGCCCAGGCGATGCCGTTCTGCGCTCCGTCTGAGGAGACCGAGAAGGTGGGGTCCGGAAATGCAGACGTAATCGTGGATTGGCTGTCAGGTTGCGAATCCATGACACCGCCATTCAGCTTGAACAACATTGGAACATTATTCTCAGCCCAGAAATAGACGTTTCCGTTCCAGTAGGCAGGAGTACTCCAGAAGCCTACGGCCTGCGGAATAACGTCGGAGATATCCTGCAGTGCATTCGTATTGGAGGAAGCTCCTGAAGCAAAGCCGCCGAGGTTATCCCGATTCAATACAACGATTCGTCCCTCTTTGCCTCCTGTGATCAGCAGATGGGGATTCGCGCCCTGCTGGTCAGGCGGCATCAGCAGGCCACCGGAACCCTGGTCCCAATCATGGTTATTCAGTATCTGGTAATTAAACGGCGTGAACTCATCCACGGGCGTGATCTGTCCGTTGGCAATGTTAAAGGCCACAACGCTCTCGCCATACTCAGTGCTGGCGTTGAAGGGCGGCGCGCCCGATCGCGTACCATTTCCGGTCACGATGAACATGCGTCCGCCCGCCACGGTTGTATCGATGGGCAAGCCCGCGCCTGAAGCCCAGATACCCGCGCCCACGCCGTTCGGCGATAGGCATAGCGCCGTGGTCTGTTGCAGCGTCGTTGCGTTGTAGGCAAACAACCAGCCGTGCCACGGACCGTTGTCTCCGTGAGCTGCGTAACCAATGTAGACATAGCCGTTATAAAAATCGAGTGCTGGCCGCTGATTCTCCCATAGCGCGCTGAAGGAGAGCTGCCCGCCGGAGCTGCCGTTCCCGGTGCCCGCGACCGTCGCGGTGATATTCACGGGACTATTGGGTTGCTCTGTTCCAGTCACGATGTTGATTGCGTGCAGCCGCGAGAAATACACGCCGCTCTCTTTGGTCGATGTCACCACGAACATCGTATTCGTCGCCGGGTCGATCGCTGGAGTGCCTGTAATCCCCACGGTAGGCGCCACGTCCGGTGAGCCGTTATCCTGCCACGGCACCGCAGTCGCTCCCGCTCCGGCTCCGTAATTCGAAGTCAGCAAACTCGCGTGCCAGATCGGATTCGCATTCGCGCCTCCATTGGAATCCGCGTCGAAAGCGTAAATAGAATCATTTTCGGTGGCCACGAACAGCACATTGTGGACTTGGCCGTCACTCATCTTTATCCCAGGCACGTAGAGTGGCTGAGCGTAAACGGTGCTGTCCACCGGAAGCGAGAACAGCTTGCCGAACGAGTTCGTATTCACGTTCGAAGGGTTCAGCGCCGTCTCGCTCGTGTTCTGTCCGGCGTGGCCTGGATCGTATCGCCACGTCAACACAGGAACCGGCGTTGGTGTTTGCGCCAACAGCACCTGCGCCATCACGCACAGCAGGGACCAGGCGAAAATGCGAGAGAGAGCCGAAGATCCGAAATGGTGGCAATGGCTAGGAAGCGACGACTGGGAATGGGAGCGGAACGACCTGAACCTCACGAACATATGATCTTCACCCGGGAACAATGGAATACACTGCAGAGCTCCTTCGTCATCCAGAGGAGACAGGGAGCAAGGAACGTTGTCATCGTTGTGAAACTCGAATGCAGTTGAGGAGATCGAAAATCAGGCGATGCCCTGCGGATGAAGCGCCTCTCGCGATCACAGCTCTTACGGCTTCCAGCTATGCGTTGCCCTTATCAATCCATTGATACCTCATTGATGAACCAGGCATTTACCGGCCTATCCATCATCTTTTCGAACCCGGCGAGATAGCCGTCATCGGCCCGCCATTTAAAGAAGTGCCGCAGAACCGCATCGCTTTCACGTCCGCGCCTGGTTTTTAAGTTTGGTAAGGAAATTGAGGCTCGTCAGGGCATAAGCCCTCATCATGAATGGATGTGCGCATACGGTTACCCCGTTGCTTCTACAAAGATGAATTTTGCACCTGGCACCTTCGATCACTGGCGTCTCGGACGTTACTCGTCAATATCTTGCTGCAACGATTTCAGCAACTCGCTCCCTGCCAAGTGCCCCCAGCTCTCGCCTCTGAGACCTGGGAATCGATGAAAGCACTCCTCCGACACTAGGCTAATGGGGACGATTTTCATCCCGATCCGTAGCCCGAGGGCTCATGCAGAACTCCGATATCCTTTATCCAGGCACCCCAGCTGCGCGGCGTTCCTTTTTACATGGAGTTAATCTTCGTGGTGAAAACTAGCAAGGTTCCATTCCCCCGCATTGGCGAGTGAACGTGCAGAGCCAAGGGATCGCAGCCTTCCCATGTCCAAATTTCGATGGGTACCGATTTTTGTTTTCTGTCTTACGTCCCGGTGCGCTCTTTTCCAAGCGGAACCAACACGTGCGCAAGCAGTGGCCCAATCGACGTGTCCGCGCCCTGCGGTTGGCAGTGTGGTCGAGGAGCCGGAGGATTTGCGGAGCCGAAATGGGGTGCTGGAAGCGGAACTCACGGCGCGCGATGTCCCTGACGTGCACGGCAGCACGCTCTATTGTTATACCGATGCAGCGGGTCGCGAATCGCCGACCTTGCGGGTGAAACCGGGCGATCTGGTGATTCTTCATCTGAAGAATGCGCTGACCCCGACGGATACGGCGAAGGCGTCCTCGATGGCCGCGCATAACCATCGCACATCTTCTCCTGAGGGCTGCGGCGGTGGAGAAATGAGTGCGGTAGCAACAAACCTTCATTTTCATGGTCTGACGATTCCCCCCGTTTGTCACCAGGACGACGTGCTCAACACATTGGTCCAGCCTCGGGATCCGACATTTGAATATCGCTTTCGGATACCAGACGATGAGCCGCCCGGTCTGTACTGGTACCACCCGCACATCCATGGATTCAGCAAGCAGCAGCTGCTCGGCGGAGCGTCGGGAGCGCTGATCGTGGAGGGCATCGAGCGTGCAAAAAGAGTGTTAGCTGGCCTTCCGGAACGGGTCTTCGTCATCCGCGACCAGGATCTCGTGAATCCAAACGCTCCGCCTGCGAAATCAGAGCCGGTGGTTCCGAAGTTCCTGGTAGACCGCGATGGCGACGCGGCCAACACTGGAACGGGTTTCGGCAAACCGGCGAAGGATCTGTCGATCAATTACGTCCCCGTGCCTTATCCGGATTATGCTCCGGCGGTGATCGAGATGAAACCAAAGGAGCGTCAGTTATGGCGGGTTCTCAATGCTTCGGCCATTACATATCTGAATATAGAGGTCTTGTTCCAGCACGCGTCGCAGCCTTTAGGCCTGGTGGCCATGGATGGTGTGCCAATGAGCCACGACGATCCGCAGGGTGAGTTGGTGAATTGGCAGAAGCATCTTGTCGTTCCTCCCGGAGCCCGGGTTGAGTTCATTTTGGATGGACCTGCGGAAGGGGAAGACGCTCTGCTGGTGACGCGAACCGTTGATACAGGCCCCGGCGGCGAGAACGATCCGAATCGCATGCTGGCAAAAATTGTTTCCACGCCGACTGCGCCGGAACCGCACTCAAGGCTGAGCAGCACTCCGGAACCACTAGCGGTGAACGCGGACGCATGGCTTGGCGATGTCACCCCGGTACGCGTGCGCCGGTTGTATTTTTCAGAGAAGCTTGATAACCCCGATGATCCCACCAGCGCGATCGAGTTCTATCTGACGGAGGAAGGCCAGCAGCCGAGGGAGTTCGATATGCATTCGAGCGAGCCCAACATTGTTGTCCAGCAGGGAACGGTCGAGGATTGGATTATTGAGAACAGGTCAAGCGAGCTTCATGACTTCCATATTCATCAGCTTCACTTTTTGCTGATCGGTTACATGGGCAGGCCAATCAACGAAAACTTCTTACGAGATACAGTGAATGTCCCATATGACAACGGACATAGCCTGGCTTATCCGAGCGTTCGTTTGCGCATGGACTTCCGCGATCCGAACATTGTGGGAACATTTGTGTATCACTGTCACATTCTGGAACACGAGGACAAGGGAATGATGGGATCAATTCGCGTGGAGGCGCCGGCATCGTCGAATCATCAGGCGAATGAGGCGACACAGGTGGGAGGATCAGATGCGGGAACGTCTTCGCGCGTGGTCCAACGCCCATTAAATTCTCATTGAATTTAATACGCCGCCATACGCACGCAGCGTCGATAAAAAACGCTCGATGATTCACCGGCTTTTCATCGAATTAGCATTCTGGAGAAATGAGTTAGAAATATATCTCTTCCAGTTGAGGTAACTCAACTTTGGAGGATTTAGATGACCGTGAAGTCCCTCGCATCCACGGCAATGAATGTTGTCCGCACCGGGCTGGTATCCGTCTCGATATTCCAGTTCGCTATTGGCAACAGCTTTGCTGCCGGAGCTTCCCCCGAGAAGCAGCCGTCACGCGATACCGATACTGCCACACCGATCAAGCACGTGATCGTTATTGTTGGCGAAAACCGCAGCTTCGATCACGTCTTTGCTACGTATGTGCCGAAAAAAGGCGAACGAGTGTGGGATCTTTTGTCCGAAGGGATCGTGAAGGCCGACGGAACGCCGGGCCCAAACTTTTCGAAAGCGGAACAGCTTGCAGCCAATGACACGAAGTCAGACGGATACCTTCTCGATCCGTCGACGAATTCATTTGCTGGTTCCGTCTTGCCGGCGCCTCTCGCCGGAGGGCCGATGGACTCCTTCGTCAAGAATGACAGCCTCAGCTTGGCCAGGAAATCTGAAAACGGCTTGCCTGCCGATTACTACGGATATCTCGTCACTGGGGGTAGCGGCCTGACAGCAAAGACTCCGGACACTCGCATCAAGGCTGTGAACGCGCTTCCGCCGGGTCCTTTCCAACTCACGAACGGGGACACCTTCACCTATAACTCCTACGCCGCCAGCCCTGTCCATCGCTTCTATCAGATGTGGCAACAGCTGAATTGCAGCGCAGCGAATGCCACCCAGGACAATCCTTCAGGATGCAGCGCGAAGTTGTTTCCGTGGGTTGAAGTAACTGTGGGCGCCGGCACCAACGGCCTGGCACAGCCTGCGAATTTCAATACCGAATACGTCGCTGGCGACACGACAACCGGTGAGGGCTCGACTTCGATGGGCTTTTACAACGTGCAAAACGGCGACGCACCCTACTTTAAGCACCTCGCCGATACCTATGCCATGAGCGACAACTTCCATCAATCCGTGAACGGTGGAACGGGCGCCAACCACATCATGCTCGGGCATGCCGACATGATCTGGTTCAGTGATGGCAACGGGAATCCGGCAGTTCCTCCGCATAACGCAACGGTCGATCCCGGAACGAAGAACGCAGGTGTGGTCGATGAAATTGAAAATCCGAATCCAGCGAAGGGCACGAACAACTGGTATTCCGAAGACGGATACGGCGGCGGTTCGTTTGGAGTCGCTTCGTTCGGCGGCGGATCCTATACAAATTGCTCTGACCTGAAACAGCCCGGCGTTGCCGAGATTCGAAACTATCTGAAGTCGCTTTCGAACCCCGTCGATCCGCGCTGCGAGAAAGACCGCTACTACCTCTTGAACAACTACAACCCCGGGTACTTCGGCAACGGCAACAACGCCTATACCGATACCAATTCAAATAACACGGTCTTCACGATTCCACCGTCTTCAGTGAAGAGCATCGGCGATGTGCTGATCGCCGCGAACATCTCCTGGAAATATTACGGCGATCAGTGGAACAACTACGTCCCCGATCCATATCAGCTCAACTTCTCGGCTATCGGTAAGAACACTGACGAGTATTGCAACATATGCAACCCGTTCCAGTACGACACCTCCATCATGAAGAATCCAACCGTCCGCAACGCTCACATTCAGGACACCGAGAACCTGTATGCGGACATTAAGGATGGCAATCTTCCGGCGGTCTCGATTGTGAAGCCCAGCGGATTGGTCGACGGTCACCCGGCCTCTTCGAAGCTGGACCTGTTTGAGGGTTTCACTAAGAAAATTGTGGATGCCGTAAAAGCGAATCCGACCCTATGGGCGGATACTGCCATCTTCATCACCTTCGACGAAGGCGGCGGGTACTACGACTCGGGATATGTTCAGCCGGTGGACTATTTCGGCGACGGTACGCGCATCCCGATGATCGTCGTTTCGAAATACTCCACGGGTGGACACATTTCGCATGAGTATTCCGATCACGTCTCGATCCTGAAGTTCATCGAACGGAATTGGGGACTGAAAGCG
Source organism: Occallatibacter sp. (assembly GCF_035317045.1). Classification (GTDB taxonomy): domain Bacteria; phylum Acidobacteriota; class Terriglobia; order Terriglobales; family Acidobacteriaceae; genus Telmatobacter. The sequence goes on along the minus strand of NZ_DATHHT010000027.1, from coordinate 71,593 downwards.
ATCACTCGCCGCAGCCGTGACAACTTCCCCAACCCAATCACTACCGCGGATAACCCCTACGTGCCGGTCAATAGCCCTGCACTTGGTGACCTATTCAGTCTCTTCAGCTTTACAGATAGCGAGTAGAGGTCCGATCCTTCGCCCGCGCCGGAGTTGGATTACCAACTCCGGCGTTCGATTTTGATCGTGGAGATACAGACTGCAGGCGATTCGTTGCCCCATATCTCGCCTCTCAGACCCGCGAAGCGATGAAGGCCACTCCGCAGTACGGCGGACGCGGTTTCAACAACTTCCCACTCCAAGCGGTGCTTAGGAGCATCAATCGTGGTCTATCGATTCGGTGTCATGTTACTGTAGGTGACATTCTCGTCGGGTCGGAAACCAATAGATGGAGAATCAACAGGTCTTTGCAGAACGTCTCTTCGGAGAGGCTCTCGATTTGCCGCGGGAGGAGCGCGCCGCGTTCCTGGCCGGGGCATGCCGCGATACGCCTGCGGTGCGGCAGCTGGTTGAGGCGCTGCTCGTAGAGAACGACAGGCTGAGCGGATTTCTCTCCGATCCTCCGTACAAAAAGGCAGAGACGTTGGCTGCGATTCTCTCGCCGGGTACGCGGCTGGGGCGATTCACCATCGTCGATCAGTTAGGCGCGGGCGGCATGGGCGTCGTGTATCGTGCTCGCGATGAAAAGCTGGAGCGCGAAGTCGCCATCAAGATGGTGTCAAAGGGCGTTCTGGCCAGCGAAGAGGCGCGCCGTCACTTTCGCCGGGAGGCACTGGCGTTGGCCAAGTTGAACCATGCTCATATTGCGGCGGTATACGACGTGGGCGAGCAGGACGGCGCGGATTTCCTGGTGATGGAGTTGGTGGAGGGACAGTCGCTGGCGGCAAAGCTCCGCGTAGGTCCGCTGAAAGTGAACGAGGCGACCGTCATTGCGCGCCAGGTAGCGGATGCGTTGGGCGAAGCGCACGAACACGGCGTAATTCACCGCGATCTGAAACCGGCGAATGTCATGATCACGCCAAAGGGCGACGCCAAGGTTCTCGATTTTGGCCTAGCCAAGCTCCTGACGACGGGCGTGGATGCCACCATGTCGGTGGCGGAGACGCGGGGGCTGCTCGGCACTCCCGTATATATGTCCCCGGAACAGGCGCTCGGCAAGAGCGTGGATGCGCGAGCGGATTTGTGGAGCCTTGGAGTCCTGTACTTCGAATCTCTGGTGGGACGACCACCGTTTGCGGGAAACAACAGCCTAAACGTTTTGCATGCCATCACTGCAACGCCCACGCCGTCAATTCGCACCTTTCTGCCGGAATTACCACCGCTGGCCGAGCACATCGTGAACAGGGCGCTCGAGAAGGATTGCGATCTGCGCTACCAGCGCGCAGCGGAGATGGAGACCGACCTGAAGCGGTTGTCGCGGGATCTTAATCCGGGACTGGCTTCAGTGAGTTCCGTTTCAGTAGCAGGTTCAGTGGCACCGGCGGAGGGTCGGCGCGGCCGCCGCGGTGTGGCGATGGTCGCAGGTCTTGTGGGTTTGCTTTTCCTGCTGGCTGTTGCGTATGTTCTGCGCCCAACTGTGCCCCCGCCGCGCGTGATCGCAATCAAGCAGATTACGCATGATGGAAAACGGAAGATGTACACGCCAGGGTATCGAGTTCAGAACTCGATGGTCACCGATGGACTACGGGTTTACTTCCAACCGCTGGAATATCAGGGCCTGCGGCTGGTTTCGGCTGAGGGAGGGGAATCTGCAAAGCTGCCGGTTCCATTTGACCTCACGGCGCTTATCGGCTTGTCACGGTCGAAATCCGAACTCCTCCTTTTAGGGCCACCGAACAATTCGCAACAGTTTGACAGTGGAGGCCTTTGGACTATGCCCGTGTTGGGCGGCCAGACACGACGAATCGGAGACATGGTGGTCCTCGATGCAACCTGGTCTCCGGATGGAGCTTCAATCTACTACGGGGCTGGGCCCGATATCTGGGTGTCGCGAAGCGATGGAAGCCAGAGCCGGAAGATTCTTACCGTCGTTGGAGAACCAAATTGGATTCGATTTTCTCCCGACGGAAGGCTCATGAGATTCGGGGTGCGCGACGAGAAACGTAACACCAATACGCTGTGGGAGGCGCGCGCCGATGGAAGCGGCCTGCGGCGTTTGTTGAGTGGAGATCAGTGGCCCAATGAATGTTGTGGATCATGGACACAGGATGGAAAATATTTCGTGTTCGCTTCGACGCGCTCTGGAGCCTGGAATCTGTGGGTGGTGCGGGAAAAGCAGGACTGGTGGCGAAAGACGAATACAGAACCGGTAGAACTGGCGACGGGAGCCTCGATTGCCCAAAGCCCGCTGCCGAGCCTTGACGGTAAAAGCATTTACTTTATCGGGATCACCAAGCGAGGAGAACTGGAGCGTTTTGACTCAAAGAAGGGTTCATTTGTGCTATATCTTCCTGGAGTCTCGGCCAATACGTTGGCGTTTACGAGAGACGGGTCCAGGATTGCCTACACCAGCTTGCCTGAAGGGAAACTCTGGGTGTCCAAGTCTGACGGCAGCGAAGCTCGCCAGCTGACTTTCGCACCCCTGAAAGCCGGTCTGCCTCGATGGTCGCCGGATGGAAAGCAAATCGTCTTCGCTGGGGCCGAGCCGGGTAAGACGCACCAAGTCTATATGATCCAGGCGGAAGGCGGAAATCCGGAGCGGCTGACCAACGGAGAAAACGGAAACTCGGACCCCTCCTGGTCACCGGACAGCGATGCGATCGCGTTGGGCGCCACCGTCGACACGGCAAGCTCATCCACGCAACACCCGATTCAAATCTTGAACCTGAAGAGCCACCAACTGACTGCACTGCCGGATTCAGGTCGATACTGGTCGCCGCGCTGGTCTCCCGATGGACGCTGGATCGTGGCAATTGATTCTCAAACCGGCGCGCTAGGACTTTTTAACTTCAGCACCCAGAAGTGGGAAGAATTGACGAAGCTGCAGGGCGGGTATGAAGACTGGTCGCGGGATAGTGAATGCGTCTATTTCTTCGGCGGCGCGAACCCAGAACACTCGCCTGAGTATCGGGTCTGTCTCAATGACCGTCGTCCTCAGCTTGTGGCAGACCTGCGGCAAATTGGACAACCGACAGCGGATTGGGGAGGTTGGAGTGGAACAACCCCGGATGGCTCGATCCTGGCTGTGCGCGACACCAGTCTGGAAGAGATCTACTCGCTCGAATTGGATCTGCCTTAGCATCGTCCGCAAAACGGTTCGGGCAGGAGCATCGGTAAATGCTCCTGCTCGGATCGGATCAGATCTGAACTTCACTTCGACTGCGCTGCGCCGTTGGAGTTGGACATCAGCGCTAGTTGAACACGGCTGGGAGCGAGGTGGTTGGCGGCGAAATCGCGGGCCGCGCGACGCTCTGCTGCCGACTCGGATACGGAGGCGTGAAGCGAGCCGCTGGCGGGAGCGTATTCCGTGAGGAAATAGCGATCGCCATACTTGCGGAAAACTACATACCCGGCTTTGTTCTGAGTGGGGTCGTATCCCGCCTGAATCATCGCCCATGCGGAGTGATTGCCGCTGTTCAGGGTCAGGATGTTCTTGTCCCGCATGGACACGGTGTAGACGCCTGCCGCGAAATGCTGCGTCCCGTAATCGAATGCGAAAGGCACAGCGACCTTGGTGGAGGGCCGGCCGGTTTGGGCGATCACTGTCTGCGACAGGGACGCAATGGCAACGAGGGTGGCAAGGGCGATGGTGCGGATAGTCGTTTTCATGATGATCTCCTTGGGGAAGGGGTCTTGATGACCGGCTTCACTTAGGAGTGCGCAATGAGGACAGAAAAGGGGCCACGCAAATCAAAAATTATTTTGGGGCGCCGGCCGAATCCTCTTCTCCGGTTCCGTTTGGGAGCGGCGCGCCGGGATTGAGTTCGCGGAAGAGAAAGATGCGGGCGAGAGCCCAGTCGCGTTTTACTGAGCGCGGCGCGACATTGAGGATTTCGGCGATCTGTTCGACCGAGAGGCCGCCAAAATACCGCAGCTCGACAACGCGGGCCTGGCGAGGATTGTTTGCCGCAAGCTTTGCCAGGGCTTCGTCGAGGAAGAGGACTTCGTCAAGACGCTCAGGCGAGATGGCGAGGTTGTCTTCCATTTCGACGCGCTTGAGGCCGCCGGCGCGCCGCTCAGCGTTGTGCTGGCGCGCATAGTCGACAAGGACGCGGCGCATAACGTGCGCTGCCAGGCCAATGAAGTGGGAGCGATTCGTCCATTCGATATCCTCGCCAACCAGGCGAAGGTAGGCCTCGTTGATCAGCGCGGTGGCCTGCAGTGTGTGACCATCGCGCTCGCGTCGCATATAGGCGGCGGCGATGCGATGAAGTTCCGCATAGACGAGAGGAAGCAGATTCTCTGCGGCCGTGGAATCGCCGTCATGCATGGCCTTGAGGAGCAGCGTGACTTCTCCGGGGGTGGGGTCCATCGACGTCTCCTGTTTTGCATGGTACAGCGAATGTTCTCGTTGCGTGATACCCGCGTCCGACTTCGGTAAGATGATATTCAAATCAAGCTGCTAATGGATCCGTTGCGTTTTCGAGGGGGACAACTGTCCAGAAACGGAATTCGGCAAAACGGGCGCGAGAGCTTTGGACTATCGCCTCAGAATCTGCGCACGCTTCGCGCACTCAAGACGCCCTCGCAAATCCAGAAATTCATTGACGCGATCGAGTACCAGTATGCAAATACCGCGTTGTCTCCCCAACGCGTGTTGCGCGAGCGCAAAGGGCACTGTCTCGAGGGAGCCATTCTTGCCGCCGCGGCTTTCCGCGTCAACGGCTATCCACCGCTCCTGATGGATCTGGAGTCGGTGCGGGACGACGACCACGTATTGGCCGTCTACCGCCAGCACGGCCTGTGGGGAAGTGTTGCCAAGTCAAACTTCGCAGGACTGCGTTTTCGCGCGCCTGTCTATCGCACGCCGCGCGAACTCGCGCTCAGCTACGTCGACCACTATTACAATCTGCGCGGCGAACGTACATTGCGCACCTACTCGGCCCCGGTGAACCTTGCGCGCCTCGACAACCGGCATTGGATGACCAGCGAAGATGACGTCTGGTGCGTCCCGGAACTGCTTATCGCCGCGCGGCATTACCCGCTTTTCCCTGACAAGGTGGCACGGGCTCTTCCGCGCCTCGACCGCCGCAGCTTTGAAGCCGGCATGCACGGCTGGACGAAGCACTAGACCGCTTTGCTCATGTCAAGCCTTCATCGATGATCAATGTCGCTATGTCATTTAAAACAAACGTCAAAAGAATTGCTGGCTTTTGCAGATAATTTCCCCGCTGGGAGACGTATAGATAGGGGGGTGACCAATTGAACGACACCCAGGGAGGCCAGATCTACGAGGGCTGACCTCTAACCGCACCCGCAACTCCGCGCCAGCAGTTCGGCAAAGTGTAGCGCCTGCTTATGCCCCAGTTGTTGAATCTGTTCGCGGCAACTGAAACCGTCCGCCAGGATCACGGTCAGCGGACCCGCCGAGTCCACCGCCGGCATCAATCCATCGCTCGCGATCGTCTTCGACACTTCATACTTTTCTTTCTCGAATCCGAAAGGGCCCGCCATTCCGCAGCATCCCGCCTTGATCGCCTCCACGTTCGCGCCCGCGCGTTTCAGCAGCGCGATCTCACTGGCCGGTCCGCCGAATACAGCCTTGTGGTGGCAATGTCCATGCACCAGCACCTTCGCCCCTTCAAGCCGCGCCGGAACCCAGTCAGGAGCCTCGGCCGCGAGCCAGTCTGCCAGCAGCCACACCTGCCTGCTCATGCAATGTGCCCGTTCGTCTTTCGGAAAGAACTCGAGAAGTTCGTCTTTGAAAACACTCGCGCAACTCGGCTCAAGAAAGATGAACGGCATTCCGGCATCGATCTCGGGAGCCAGGCGCCCCAGCACGTCGGCGAGATACGCCCGCGCCTGATCGAGAAAGCCAAAGTCGTAGAGAGGCCTTCCGCAGCAGATGTGGCGCTTCGCCGTCTCAACCGTGAAGCCCGCTCCGCTGAGGACAGTCTCCGCCGCAACCAGTGTCTGCGGGTGATAGTAGTTGTTCCACGTATCCGGCCACAGAAAAACGGTTTGAGATTCGTCGATTCCCACCCTTGCGTCTGAACAGCGCCGCAAGGATGGGGCACCCAGGTTCGGCGCCACGCGAGATGTCACATACGGTTTGTTTGCGAGGCTGGGCAAACTGCGCTGCGGCGCAACGCCGGCGATCCGCTTGATGATCGGGCTTGTAAGGGCGCTGGTAAGAATGGCATTCGTGATCCCCGGCGCCATCGAGCCGAAGCGCGCCAGCTTGTCCGCGAATCCGAACACGTAGTTCTGCAGGGGATGCAGCCGTCCCTTATAGTGCTGCGCCAGGAACTCCGCTTTGTACGCAGCCATATCCACCTGCACCGGACACTCCGTCTTGCATGCCTTGCAGCTCAGGCACAAATCGAGGGCCTCGTGTACCGCCTTGCTTTGATATCCCTCTGCATGCAGTGACCCCGCCAGCATCTCCCACAGCAGGTGCGCGCGTCCGCGCGTGGAGTGCTTCTCGTCGCCTGTCGCGCGATAGCTCGGGCACATCACGCCACTGTCCGTTTTCCGGCACGCGCCCACGCCTACGCACCGCTCGGTAGCGTGCTCCAGCGAACCCTCATCGCGAGCGAATGCAAAGTATGGTTTGAACTCGACTCCAGCACTTTCACCCGCGCTTTCTTCCTGACGCGGGCCAGCCGAAGGCGATTGGTGGCTCTCAATTCCTTTACGGAGGTTTTCGATGGGGTCGTATACACGAACCGCATCAATCAGCTTCCCCGGGTTCATGCGGTTATCTGGATCCCACAGCGCTTTGAACTCGCGAAACGCCTGCATCAGCTCCGGCCCGAACATCTTGGGCAGGAGCGCCGCGCGCGCTTGCCCGTCGCCATGCTCGCCGCTCAGCGAGCCACCAAAGCCCAGCACCACATCTGTGGCACGATCGAGAAACTCGCGAAAATCGCGAAGCCCCTTTTCGCTGCGGAAATCGAAGTTGATGCGCATGTGCACGCATCCCTGCCCGTAGTGGCCGTAGAGCGGGCTCGAGTAGCCATACTCCGCCATCAGCGCGGCAATGCTGCGCAGATAAGCTCCCAGCTTCTCCGGCGGAACGGCAGCGTCCTCCCAGCCTTCCCACCGATCCGGCTCACCCGGAACAAACACCACCGCTCCCAGCGCCGATTCGCGCACGTACCACACGCTCGCTGCTTCCGCAGGCGTGCAGATATGCGCAACCGGTGGGTTGCGCCAGCTCTGGCAATCGCGAGCGAGCGCCTCGGCCTTTGCCTGCGCTTCCTCTGCGCTCCAGGCCCCCATCTCCACCAGCAGGAATCCCACACCGGGCGGCAACTGGTCGAGTTCCTTCAGGGCCAGGCCTTTGCGACGCATGAACTCAACTAGCAGTTGATCGAATCCCTCGAGCCCGATGGGCTTGTGCTCCAACGCCAGCGGCACCGCATCAGCCGCGACGAAAGGATCGTCGAATCCCAGCACCGTGAGCACGCGAAAGGGAGGGCTCGCCGTCAGATTCAGCGTGGCCGACAACACGGTGGCGCAGGTGCCTTCGCTGCCCACCAGCGCCTTCGCCACGTTGAAGCCATTCTCCGGCAGCAACTCGTCGAGGTTGTAGCCGGAGACACGCCGCGGAATCCGTGGAAACTTCGAGCGCACCAGGTCGCCATATTGGTCGCGAATACGCTTGAGGCCGGCGTAGACTTCGCCTTTCCGCCCGCCTGCGCCGATGATGCTCTCAAGTTGTTCCGGGCTCGAGCGGCCGACGGTCATGCGTGAGCCATCGTAGAGCACAATCTCGAGCGACTCCACGTTGTCGACGGTCTTGCCGCCTAGCAATCCGTGCACTCCGCAACTGTTGTTGCCGATCATGCCGCCCAAAGTGCAGCGCGAGTGCGTCGCAGGATCTGGAGCATAGGTCAAATGATGCTTCTCTGCCGCATCGCGCAGGCGGTCAAGAACAACGCCGGGCTGAACTGTCGCCAGCTTTGCCTCTGGATCGATCGAAGTAAGGCCATTCATGTAGCGCGAAAAGTCGAATACCACTGCAACGTTCGCGCACTGGCCGGAGAGACTGGTTCCACCGCCCCGCGGCAGTACCGCGGCGCCCAACGCGCGGCAGGCTTCGAGTGCAGCTTCGACGTCTGCTGCATCGCGTGGCAGAATCACGCCGATGGGAAGCTGGCGGTAATTCGACGCATCCGTCGCGTAGAGCGCGCGCGAACCTGCATCAAAAAGCACGTCGCCGCGAAGCCTGGATTTCAACCGCGCTTCAAGCTCGCGATGCTCGCTGAACTGCTCGTGGTCGAGACGAGGCTGATTGAGAATGGTGAAAACGCCCACGTGGGAATAGTAGCGCGCTCAAGGCATTTCTCCTTCAGCGACAGCCTGTTGCATCGTATTGGGGTGGTAATTTCTTAAGGAAATTGCCACTTTGCCGAGAGGCTTCGACGACAAGCTGAAGGAGAAATGCTCAGCGTGTCGGCCACTCTTCCACAACAATGCCCAACTCGTTCAGCTGCTGGATTGCGGCCTCTACATTGCGCCGGATCTTCGGGCGGTCCTTCGCGGGGGCGCCGGGAAGCTCTGCCACCGCCACCACGCGGCCATATTGCCATGCACTCGGGGGCAGTGCAACCATCGCTTCAGGAAGATCTTTGAGGCGAATTTCGATTTCCTGCCGCCGTGCCGCTTCTGGACGCAGCATGGTGCCTTTGCCCACGTCGCTTGAGTTGGCGTCCGCCTGCACAATGCGCAAGGTAATGGCATCCGGTCCAACTGCGAGAAACGGATTTGCCCATGCCGACGGATCGTGTACATCCACATACATGCTCTTGGTTGGGAGCGAAATGCGGGAAAGCGCCGCGCGCTGCTGATCGCTGGCAGTAGCACGCGCCTGGGCTGCAGCCTGCGCCTGGTGCTCGGCATTTACGGCATTTTTGGCCACGCCTACGACGGCCTGCTCTTCTCGATGGCAGGCAACTAAGGCGACCGCCAAAAGCGCGATCATGGCTGCAAACCCAGCAGCTTTGGATGGAAGGATCACCAGTCAAGAATATCAGGGGCTCGGTCCTTACTCAGCCTGCTGATCGGGGACTGGGCAGCTTACTCGCCTTTCCAGACCGGAGTCCGTTTTTCAAGGAAAGCCCTGGTTCCCTCGGCTTTATCCGCGGTGTCGCAGAGATGCCCGAACCGATCCGCCTCGCGCAGCAACGCAAGATCCAGCGGCAGATCGAGTCCTTCGTCTACCAGCCGCAAGGTCTCTGCAATCGCCAGTGGCGCCTGGGCCGCCATTTCGCCCGCCAGCGCTTCGGCGCGCTGCATCAACTCGGCGCCAGGTACTACCTCGTCGACAAGACCGATCCGCAACGCTTCACGGGCATCGATAATCGCACCGGTCAGCAGAAGCTTGAGTGCCGCTCCACGTCCAACCAGCCGCGGCAGCCGCTGCGAACCTCCATATCCCGGGACCACTCCCAACTTCACCTCGGGCTGTCCGAATTTCGCGTCGTCAGCTGCGATCCTCAACGAGCAGGCCATCGCCAGCTCGCAACCGCCTCCCAAGGCAAACCCTCTTATGCAGGCGATTACGGGTTTGTTCAGGGTTTCGATCTTGCGGAAAACCGCCTGGCCCCGAAGCGCAAAGGCCTTTCCCGCACCTTCCGCCGCGGCTGCCAGTTCGCGGATATCTGCGCCGGCTGCAAAGGCGCGTTCCCCGGCTCCGGTAAGCAAAGCCACTCGCACTTCTCTGTCCGTCTCCAGTTCGTCGAACACGGAACTCAATTCGGCAAACGTCGCCGCGTTCAGGGCGTTCAGTACTTTGGGTCGGTCCAGAGTGACGGTGGCCAGCATCCCGTTCTTTTCGACGCGAATGTTTTCAGTTTCCATGTCTATGCACTTTACTCATTTAACCGCAGCTTCAAGTGTGTCTGTCAATGGCGAGAGGCACGCTGTTCGGGGACTACCCCCCTATTATCCCGTCTCATTGGGTAAATGTCCTATTTGCAGCAGACTACAGAGGAGGTTGCCGTCAAAGGTCTCTCTCCTTTGGACTTAGCTGTAGAGGATTCTCTTATAGGGACTTATGGCCCGTTTCACAGGTTCACCACGCCTTTTCGGAAGGGGAGGATTTGTAGTTAGGCCTATTCCATTTTCGCTTAACATTCCGCGCCCTTTTCAAAGCCGAAGTTCTCTCATCAATTTGAGGATTTACCGCACAGATTCAGCTTAGACGAACCGGCGAAATAACCTGCAAATTAGCGAGGAGAGTTTGGCGTTTGTTATGAATGGGTTAGGTGGAAATGTTGAGATCGGGGGCTTGACGTGGTGTTGGGATGAGCCCCTTAGGAGAGATTGGGAAAGCCATGTTTGCGATTCGGCGCCATTTGCTTGAAGGACGGGTTGATGGCAATGCGATTAAGAAAAGCAACTGCGGGATCCTCCACTCCCGTTGGTCGGTCGGAATGACAGGGCTTGTGCGTGGGATGGTGGCTTTGTGCGTGGGATATTCGCGATCATTGGGCCATACAAAAAGGAAAGGGCGGCGCCGGTTTCGGCCCGCCCTTTAAATTCTGAATACCAGAGATGTACAAGTAAATTTCAGGAGGCAATGTCAGAGTAACGAGATTCTGGTCGGGCGTCTTGCGTCATTCGGACGATGATCGGCTCCACCATTGGGTGGAGGTATTTCCAGTACCAGCACAATGAATCAAAAGGGCTTCCGCGGATCGGGCGCTCTGGGCTGATAATCGGTGTAATGCCCCCGTTCGGTCACGCTTTTCGTCTGGATTTGGATTAATACATCTTGTTGCGCATCGAAACGAACCCGATTGCACAAGGCCCCGCATGCCGCCGGGGGTGTACCGCGGTGGGACTGGCACGCGCGACTGCATCATTTTCCTGCTGTCTCGTGGTCATTCTTCTCGCGTGCGTCGAATGGGCTCCAGCCCTGGAGCCGACCACCCCGCTGGCGAACTACGTTCGCCAAACATGGGTGATGGAGAACGGGCTGCCGCAAAACACGGTGCAGGCTCTTGCGCAGACACGGGACGGCTTCGTCTGGCTGGGGACGGAGGTGGGGCTTGTTCGGTTCGACGGCAATGCCTTCGTGGTGTTCGACCAGAATTCCAAACCGGCGCTTCCCGGCAATGACATCCAGTGCCTTCTGGCCACAGACGACGGCGCTCTTTGGATCGGCACCAGCGATGGGCTTGCGCGATTCCAGAACGGGTTGGCCACTACCTTTACGACTGAGAACGGTTTGCCCGGCAACTCCATCCGAGCCCTCCGGCAAGGACGGGAAGACACCGTCTATGTCTCAACCCAAAACGGCAGCGTCGAGATCAAGGGTTCCCGGGTTACGCCGCTCTTGACTGACTGGAATGACGGGCCGCACCCGCTGTTTCACTTCCAGTTGACCAACAAAGCCGATGTGTCCGTCCATACGACCGCGGTCTACATTGTCGAGAAGGATCATCCGCAGCGGACGCTCGTCGTCGGAAAGGACATTCCGGGTACGCGCATCCAGGCGGCATACGCCGACCACGAAGGCGGATTATGGATCGGAACCAACGGCGGCCTGGTCCGATGGGTTGCGGACAAGATCGACCGTTTCCCGGTGACCGATTCGCTAGCTTCGGCATCCATCCTCTCGGTCCTTGAAGATCACGAAGGAAATCTATGGGTAGGCACTGAAACGGGCGGGCTGCACATCCTGCGCGATGAACGCTTTCGTACATTCGGAATGCGCGACGGCCTGTCCTCCGATGCCACAACAACCATCGTCGAGGACAACGCCGGAACGCTTTGGGTGGGAACGAGCGGAAATGGACTTGGCGCCATCTCCCGCAATGGAGCTTTCATCACGCGAGTGAAAACCCTTCAAGTGAAGGACGGTCTTTCGAGCGATGTAATTCTTTCTCTCGCAGCGGCGCCAAATGGAGATCTGTGGGTGGGCACTCCTGACGGCTTGAATCGCATTCGCAAAGGGGTCGTCACTTCGTTTACAAGTGCCGATGGCCTTCCTGACGACTTCGTCCGTTCCCTGCTGGTAGATGCGGATGGCTCGCTGTGGATCGGGACACGACGTGGCCTTGCACACTGGGTCGCAGGCGGCGCGCACATTGATACCTTCACCCAGGCAACCGGTCTCGGCAGTGACCTTGTTGGCGCCATGGCGCGCGATATCCATGGCAACCTGTGGGTGGCGACGCTTGCCGGCCTCTCGCACCTCCAAGGTGCTCCCCAACCCACCATCTCCAATTTCACGTCGGCAAACGGCCTTTCAAGCAACGTGATCACCGCACTGTTGTCGCGCAGTGATGGGACTCTGCTGATCGGCACTCAGGGCGATGGATGGAACATCTGGGACGGGCACGGCTTTTCATCGGTAGAAAAGTCCGGTTTGAATCGCACGACCATTCACGCAATTCTGGACGATGAGCACGGTCACTTATGGTTCGCCACCGAAAATGGGATCGCGCGCTGCGACTGCGAGATGGCTGGCGGCTGCTCGCATTGGATGGAGTTTGGCCCTGCCGACGGCTTGCGCGGGCGCGCAATGGCTACGAACAGCCACCCCTCCGCCTGGCGCACGCGCGACGGGTGGCTCTGGTTTGCAACGCCGAAAGGACTGGTTGCAGCCGACCCTGCCCATTTTCCCGTAAATACCGTGCCGCCACCTGTGGCCATGGTGCGTTTTGCCGCCGACGACGTGGACGAGCCATTGCATGGAGAGGACTCTTTAAAGGTTCAGGCAGGACATAATCACTTCCAGTTCGATTACGCAGGCCTCAGCTACACCGCTCCGCAAAAAGTTCGTTATCGCTACATGCTTGAGGGCTTCGATCACCAGTGGACAGAAGCCGGCGCGCGGCGCTCTGCGTACTACACCAACATTCCGCCCGGCAATTACACCTTTCGCGTTCAGGCGTCGAATAACGACGGCGTCTGGAATACGGAAGGCGCTGCATTCGCATTCACGTTGCGGCCGCATTTCTACCAGACAATTTGGTTCTATATTTTGCTGGCCGCGCTGGCGGCGGGAGTCGTCGTTCTGCTGTTGCGTCTGCGATTGCTGCGCGCCGAGCGGGAATTCCGCGCAGTTCTGGCCGAACGCAACCGCATTGCACGCGAGGTTCACGACACGCTGGCGCAAGGTTATGTTGGAGTATCGGTTCAGCTCGAGGTGCTGTCAGAGCTTCTCCGGAACAACAACACAGCAGACGCCATCAAGCACCTCGATACGACCCGCCAACACGTTCGTGAGGGCCTTGCCGAAGCACGCCAGTCCATCTGGGCCCTCCGTTCCCAAGACAGCGGCGAAAATACGCTGCCGGTGAAGCTGCGTCGCGCCACCGAACTGGCCAATGGTCGTGGCGTTGAGGCAACGTTCAGCCTCTACGGTGCCTACCGGCCTATGCCGCCTGGAATGGAGCGGGAATTCCTGCGCGTGGGCCAGGAAGCCATCCATAATGTGAAGAAGCATGCCGGCGCAACCCATCTCTCTGTTCAGCTTGAATACGGTACGACAGACATTGCACTTGAGGTGCGCGACGATGGCCGGGGATTTGAAATGAGTGCCGGGTACATGCCGCCGCCGGGTCATTTCGGGCTGACTGGAATGCGCGAGCGCGCAGACGCGATTGGCGGCACGCTCGAAGTGACGAGTGAGTTGGGATTAGGCACAACAGTGCGGCTGCAAGTGATGACGCCGAAAGAAGTGCAGGAAAGGTCGGGGGAATGATGGCGGCACAGGAGAACATACGCGTTCTGGTGGTGGAAGACCATCACGTGGTGCGGCAGGGTCTGGTGGCACTTCTGAATGTGGTGAATGGAATTGAAGTGGTAGGTGAGGCAGCCGACGGCGTCGAGGCCATCGCACAATTCAGAAAGTGCCAGCCCCATGTCACCCTGATCGATCTGCGCATGCCACGCCTTTCGGGTGTCGAGGTCATCCAGCGCATCCGCATGGAGACGCCACAGGCGCGATTCATCGTGCTCACCACCTACGACGGCGACGAAGACATTTTTCGTGCGCTGCAGGCCGGCGCCCGCGCTTACCTGCTGAAGGGCATGACGACCGACGATCTAGTCTCGACTATTCGCACCGTGCATGCGGGCCGCTCACACATTCCTCCTGCTATTGCTCAGAGGCTGGCCGAACGCGTCGGCACGGAAGAGCTGACTCCTCGCGAGTTCGATGTCCTGGAGCAGATCGTGCGCGGGCGAAGTAACAAGGAAATCGCAACCGAATTGGTCATTTCCGAAGCCACGGTCAAGACCCACATCAACAGCCTGCTGGGCAAACTGGGGGTGACCGACCGAACCCAGGCCGCGACTGCCGCGATCCAGCGCGGCATCGTTCCCCTTGAGTCTCTGCGAAAACCAAAGCCATGAACAAGGTGATCATGAAACGAATTCTTCTTCTTGCTTTTCTTGTTGCATCCGTTCCGAACCTTGCACACGCGCAGAAATCCACATGGCATCAGGCGACGGATGCGGAATTGGCAACGCTGTTGCCAGCGCGCGCTCCCGTTATTAAGGAACACATTGAAACCGAGATGCGCACGGCTAGCGGCATTGTGGATGGCCGCGGACACTATATTGCGGGAGTGGTCTTAATTACCGCGGGATATAGCGCCGAGGGCAAGTACTCGCACTTTCTCGTGGTGCAGTCGCTCATTCGGCTCGGCGGCGTGGACCTCAAGCCCGGCGAGTATGTGTTTGGCTACACGCACGAGGGTGAGATCCTGAAGGTGCATTTCAACGAAGCAGCAACAGGTGCGCTGGTCGGAACGACCGATGCACACCTCATGCCAACGATTAAGGGGGTGACCGAGATTCACATCTGGCCACCGGCGACCCGGGCCTTCGTTCAGATTGGGCGCTTCGGCATCCCCTATGAGCTGGGCGAGAAGTAACGCGGGGAGCTAAGCATCCAACGGTCCGACAAGAATGGAGGAGGGCATGGCGTGGTACCTATTGGCATGGCAAAGGGCAACAGATTTCAGCGGCAGATCGCGGCGCACCGAGTATTGGATGTTTCAGCTGTTTAACTTTCTCGCCGCTGTCTTACTGGGTTCGCTGGCTTTTGGGTACGGCGCGCTCTTTGGCGAAAAGGATGGCTTCAATATGTTTGCCATGTGCATGGGAGTATTCGGGGTTATCAGCTTTATTCCGGCGCTGGCAATTACGATCCGGCGGCTGCACGACATAGGCAGAAGCGGCTGGTGGTATCTTATCGCTTTCGTTCCGTTGATCGGCGGTCTGATTCTGATCGTGTTTACGCTGCTCGACAGCGATCCCGATAGAAATGAATATGGCCCCAATCCCAAGGTCCCCGGACATGCCAATGTTGTGATTTGATCCATTTGGGAACGCGCTGGTATTGCAAGATTGTCAATCAGGCTGAACAGCGAAGGCCCGCGCCCTGCGGGCCTTCGCTATCAGTGGACAGGGAACCATTATTTCCGCGCGGTGAGCACCGGCTTTTGTGCAGCAGGCGATGGCGGGTTCACTTGCGCATTGAGAAAATCGGAAAGATCGTTCACATCCTGATCGGTTCCAACCATGGGCGGCATGAATTTGCGGTAGGGCGAATCATGCTTGGGATCGGTGTCATGGAGCATGACGATGAAGTTGTGAATGTTGGCGCGATCGCGTCCCTCGAGCAGATGAGCCAGCGGCCGATAGCCTCGCAGCGTGTGGCATGAGCCGCACTCACCGCGGAAGATTGCCTCGCCTCGCGAATAGCTCGAGGCCGATCCGTTCCAAACCCAGTTCGATTCGGCCAGATAGCCTTGGGAATTGATCCTGCCTGCATACGGCACGCGCACTCCGTTTGAATACATCCACCGCCCGATGACGTAAGGCTTGCGGAGCATCTCGCGCGAGTACTCTCCCGCGCCCGTCGCCATCAGCGCCAGAACCAGCACAGCGATGGCGTGGGCCAGGTTGAACTCCTTCGGATTGCGGTACGCCAAAAAGTACGCGACCCAGATGATCGTAGCCGAAGTGACGATGATGATCAGCGCCATGCGCGTCACTGTCGAGAACGTGCCGGAGTTGATGGTGTCGATACCAAGGGTGAGCAACGCGCGCTGCGAAGCCGGAACCATCGCGTAGTACCAGATCATCAGGAATGGCATTGCCACGAAGGATGGCACCAGCCACTTCACACTCCACCGAACCTTGCTCGTTTTAAGCTCGGGATGCTTGTCGCCGTTGATGCAGCTCGCTGTGATCAGTGCCCAGACCCCCGCCAGCGATGCGCAGACGCATGTACGTAGTAACAGGCTCGGCCAGTACGTCGGGTTGAAAAACGCGTTCCAGAATTTGCTCGCTTCGTGTCCCGTTCCCGCAACCCCGATCCAGGTGTCGCCTGGCGTCAACATGAATGACAAAATGCCGTTAATGATGATCAGCGTAAAGACAGAAGCGACGGCATAGACCCAACCCACTTTTAGGTGCAGCTTTTCAGGGACGCGATTCCACGTGTAGTAATAGACCGCGATGGTGGTCAGCTCAACCATGAAGAAGACCCACTCCAGCGCCCAGCCAAATACGAAGTTGTGAATCAGCGTGCTGGTTGCTTCAGGATGCGTCAGTCCGATTGCAAACCAGATGCCAACACCCGAAACGGTTCCGAACACCGCGGTGAGAACGAGGAAAAACTTCGAATGGCCTGCAAGCTGCCTTAACCACTCGGCGCGCAGTGCAGGATCCGTCATGCGCAGCGCTTTGCGCTCGGCCATGGGCAGATAGAATCCGCCACCTACCGCGAACTGAGAAATCATGACGTGGAAGATGGCGATCAGCCCGATCACCCAACCCGACCCTAAATGCGGAATGTCCCAGAATGGATAGTTCATCTTTGCTCCAGTGTGAAGAGTGAACAGTGCGCAGTGCGCAGTGGACAGTGGACAGTGGACAGTGAACGTGAGCAGTTGCTCTTGTTCAGACCCTGAGCTTTCCTAAAATTGCGAAGATCATTCTTCCGATCTCGTGCGAGAGACCCTCAGCATCATTAATGAGCTTTAGATCTCCCAACCCGAGTCTTCGGGCAATCTCCAGCTGTGTTTGCAATTCACAATTCGATCCGCGGGCGATACCGAGAAATTGTTTGAATTCCCGCGTATTCAATCTGCCTTGTCCTTCAGCTATATTGCTGGGCACGGAGACTGCACACCTTCTAAGCTGGCTTGTGAGCCCATATGCCTCTTCGCGTGGGAAGGTCGCGGTGAGTTTGTAAATGAGGACAGTCAGTTCCATCGACCTTTGCCAAACCTGCAAGTCGCGGAACGATCGCACTCTCGGAGTCGATATCATTTCATTCACTGTTCCAACTCACTGTCCACTGTCCACTGTTCACTGTTCACTGTTCACTGCCCTACCGAATCGTCCAATAGCCAATTGCTGTCGTGGCCAGGAGCGCGAAGACTGCGATCAGGCCAAAATAGTGAGCGGCGCGCCCGCGTTTCCCTGAGTCGCGGCTCGTGTCATAAAACGGAATCAGCACCCACAGCGCAATGCCGATGGTGAACAGCAGAATACCTGCGATCTCTCCGGGCTCACCCTGCAGCCACTTCACCATGCCGAGCAACTTCAGCATTTCGAAGGGGCTCATGAAGTACCACTCGGGATGAATGCCCATCGGCGCAGGCGCAAGTGAGTCGAATTGCCTCCCAAGCTGCCATGGAAACACCGAAGCCAGCAGCGCCAGAATGTTCAGCGAGATAAGCCACATCGCCAGATCCTTGCGCAGGAAGTTCGGCATAAACGGCATTGTCTTGCGATCGCGCAGCGGCTTCGCTTCTTCGCTTGGCGGCGCAGCGTTGCCATGTTTCTGCACCAGCCACAAATGAAAGCCAAGCAGCGGCAGGAACAAGGCAGGCAGCACCACGACGTGCAGAGCGAAGAAGCGTTGCACCGTGAATTCGCTCACATCCGGTCCGCCGCGCAGCATGCTTGCGATCGCCGGCCCGATAAACGGGATCGCTGCAGGAATTTGCAAACCTACCTTGGTCGCAAAGTAGCTGAGCTCATCCATCGGCAGCAGATAGCCGGAAAATCCAAACACCGACGCGATCCCAAGCAGGCCCATGCCGCTCAGCCAGCCAAACTCGCGCGGCTTGCGATAGGCCTTCATGAAGTAGACCGAGAACATGTGGACGAGGATCGAGAACATCATCAGGTTCGCCGACCATGCATGTGCCGAACGGATCAGCCAGCCAAAGTGCATCACATACGTGATCTGCCGGACCGATTCAAACGATTCGTCGCCGGGCCTGTAGTAAACCAGCAGCAGAACGCCGGTGAAGCACTGCACCAGGAAAAGAAAGAGCGAAATGCCACCCCAGTAGTACCAAAACGATTGGGCGTGCACCGGAACGGTCTTCTTGCGCGCAAATACGGCGAGTTCCGAAAGGCCTAGGCGCTCATCAACCCAGTCGTATATAGAAGCAGTCTTTGTAGTCATGCCTGATTTCCTCTTGCGTTATGCGCGCGACACTTCAACGGCGTTTTCACCGACAGCAACTTTGAACTTCGTAAGCGGCTTTGGCGGAGGTCCGCTCACATTCGCGCCGGTGTATGGGTTGTAAACACCGCCATGGCATGCGCAGTGAATGCGATCGGCCTGCGGCTCGTACTGCACCGTGCAGCCCAGGTGCGTGCACACCGCGGAGAGCGAAGCCCACGTTCCATCAGCGTGATGAATCAGCATCGCCGGCGATGTGCCGAACTTGAACATCAGCACCGAGCCCGCCGGCAGCTTCTGCGCATCCTTCAGCGAGACTTCCTTCACCGCCGTCGCGCTTGAGGCCATTTCCTCAGGCGAAGCAAGGTAACGATAAATGGGATATGCCAGCGCAGCCGTGTAACAAAGCCCCGCCGCTCCAGCAGCCACCAGGAAGGCGCGGCGCGTGGACTTGTCGGCTTCCTCGCCGGGCTTGATTGTTGGTTCTTCCAGAACGATATGCGTACTCATTTACGCCGCTCCTTCCATCGGCTTTTGCGCGCGTGCCACAACCGAAATCAGCCACCCAACTACGCCGAGCCCGCCCACAAACAGAACGAGGAACAGGCCGACAACTCCCCAATTGGTCACCACCGTCCTGTTCCACACATCGAAGCCCTTCGCCAGTAGCGAGAGATCGCGCACCGCGTCGCGATAGATCACCAGCGTGAGTTCAATCAGGAGCGCCAGCGTGGCTGCGACCCAGCCGAGCCAGTTCGCTCCGACCTTTCCAAATCCAGCGAAAGCCGCGGCGAGAACCGCAATTAACACCAGCGCCATCCAGCCATATCCGGCAAACGAAACGAAGTGATACAGCGGATGCGTCGTCAGTCCCTGTTTCACCGCATCCGGCTGCACGCGTTCCGCCCAGATTCCCGCAGCCAGGTAAACAAGCCCGAATGCCGCTGCCAGTTTTCCGCCCAGCCCGGCGACAAAACGTTTCTCATTCGGAGTGAACGTGCTGCGCCCCGCGAGATAAACCAGCCACAGTCCGCCGATAAACAATCCGCCGGTCATCATCAGCAACCAGCGCGGCGTCAAAGTCGGATCGCCCGTAGGCAGATACGCTCCCAGGGCTGACGCCGAATACATGTCGCGCCACACCTCGGGCCGCAACATCAGCGTCATATTGGTCGAAAGCATGCGCGCGATATACCCGGATAGCAGCCAAGCCGACAGACCCACCCACCACGCCGACTTCCCTGCCTCCAGCCGCGCGCTGAACTGATACAGCAGCCAGTAGGTCAGAGTGAGCACCGCGATGATCGAAATCCAGTACACGCCGATCAGCACGCTGGATGTATAAAGCGCGCGCCCGTAGAGAACCTGCGCGAACAACAGCGGCGGCACGCCCAGGTTGATCACATACGTCATCACCACGGTCAGCCGCTTCGCCAGTGCCCGCGCCGTAACTGAAGCATGCGGCGAATTGCGGAACATGCTGAGCAGAACCGCGATCAGCAGCCCGCCCAGCAACATCTCCACCGCAACGAAGTGCAGTGCCAGCGTCACGATATGCAGCAGCTTGATCAGCCATATCGGTGCCGGCAAGGGAATGGGATCTACAATGGGAAACGATTGCATGAGGTCCTTAGAAACCCCTTTCACGGTTCGAGCACGGTACGACCAAGGAGAAAATCCCTTCCGAGCGTCTGCAGGAGCGGGTGTGGGCCAGCAGTTCGCGAAGCATTTTGGACTGCTTTTCTCCAATTGATTTTGAAAAGACAGAATTAGCTAAATGGCTTCTAAGGGTCTGTGACGGTCGATACATTCGCCGGTGACGCACTCGGCTACTCTGCTCTCAACTCGCTGCGAATTGGACTCTAGCGGTCCGGATGGCCATTTGGAGTCGAGAGCACGCCCATGAAAACAATCCCACCAGACGATCCTGCGATCGAAAGATGCAACTCCTCGATGCAGCTGACCCGCGCCGCCGACTATGCCGTGCGTGTCATGATCCAGCTCGCGACCATGCCTCCAGCGAAGCGAACCTTGCTCCCCGACCTGGCCAAGGCCACCGCAACTCCTGAGAGTTTTCTCTCGAAGGTCATGCAGGCTCTCGCGCGTGCGGGGCTGATCTCTTCGAAGCGCGGCAAGCTCGGCGGCTTCGCCATTCTGCCTCGCGGCCGCGAAGCCACCATGCGCGAAGTGATCGAAGCCATCGACGGCCCCATTTGTCTCAACGTCTGTCTCAATGGCGGCAAGGATTGCGAACGTAAATCCTGGTGCCCAGCGCACCCGGTATGGGCACGCGCCCAGCGCGCCATGATCGACGTGCTGATGAGCGTAACGGTCTCCGCCATGGCATCCAGAATCCCGCCCAGCCAGGATCCAGAGGGACTAGAAAAGTCCTGACCGACCTGAACTAATCGTCCCTGACGATTCGCCAGTTATTGGCGATTTCGTTTACCGCGCCCGACGCAACGGCCATCTGACCTCATTTTCCGCATCCAACTATTTGAGGTGGAAGAGATGCGTGAACGAATCGTTGCGGTGCTCGTGTTTACCGGGCTCCTTGTATGGGCGGCTGGATGCAAAAAGCAGATTGACACGGCAGAATTCAAATCCGCGATCAACAACTCTTTCGCAGGCCGCCACGAGTGTGTCTGGCCCGAACCAACCAAACTGCCCGCCGAGGCCGACACATCCAAGGACGAAAAGACCCGCGACTACGACGCGCTACTTGATGCCGGCCTCCTCGTCCGCGGAACAGCGGAGAAGAAGCGCTTTCTGGTCGGCTCCAAACAGGTCAATCAATACGACCTCTCCGACAAAGGGCACAGCGCGTGGACTCCCGACCCCAACCAGCCGGGTTACGGCAACTTCTGCTTCGGCCACTTCAACGTTACGGCCATCGACAGCGCCGTTCCGAACGACCCTTCGAACCCCACGCAATATACCGTCAATTACCGCTACGAGGTTGAAGGCATTCCCGGCTGGGCCAGTACCCCCGAAACCATGAGAACCTTCCCCAAGATCGCAGCCGACGCATCCGTACAGGCTGGCACCGGCACCCTGATCAAAGGCACCGGCGAAGGCTGGGCAGTCGCACCTCCTTCACAATCCGCGCAATAGCCAATGAGGCAGGCTCTCCTCCGTTCGGTTGAGAGACTGCCTCACGCACGCCCCGTATACTTTTCCCATGTTTCCGGTGAAGCGCGCGTTAAGTCTTTCGGCCTTGGTCGCGGCGGGTCTGTCCGCAACGGGCTACGCACAAACTGCAAATCCGCCTGCAGCACAGCAAAAACCCGCCGACGCTACGCAAGCGGGGGATACGAGCTCGCCGCACCAGATCCAGCTGGACGACCAGCACCGCGTGATCACCGCTGGCGGATTTGTTAAATCGGGGCCTGTGATCTTCGGGGACGTCTCAGAAAAAGCCGGCCTGACCAAGTGGACCTACAAGATGGGTACGCCCGCCAAGGACTACATCATCGAGACCAAGGGATCTGGCGTTTGCCTCATTGACTACGACAACGATGGCTGGCTCGACATCTATGTTGTCAACGGCTCGACCGTCGACGCGCTCAGCGGTAGGGAAGCGCCGCCGCATGCCGGTCTTTTTCACAATAATCATGACGGCACTTTCACAGACGTGAGCGAAAAGGCGGGTGTCACCAACGGCCGCTGGGGGTTCGGTTGCGCTGTGGCCGACTACGATAACGACGGCTGGCCGGATCTCTACGTCTCCAACTTCGGGAAGAATCGCCTCTACCACAACAACCACAATGGAACGTTCACCGACGTTGCCGAGAAAGCGGGCGTAACGCTCGGCAACTGGTCCACGGGCGTTACATGGGGAGACTATGACGGCGACGGAAGACTGGATCTTTTTGTGGCGGGGTATCTGCATTGGGACTGGAACAATCCTCCAGCCAAGGGCGGGGAAGGCGGCTCCAGCAATTCCTTTTGCACATTTCGTGGCGAAGCCACAGCCTGCGGTCCACGGGGCTTGAAGGGCGAACCCGACCATCTCTTCCACAACAACGGGGATGGTACTTTCACCGACGTAAGCGATAAAGCCGGCGTTGCAGACAAGCCAGGTTACTACGGTCTCGGTGCGGTGTTTGTCGACATTAACAATGATGGCAAGCCCGACCTGCTCGTCGGGAACGATTCAACGCCGAACTACCTCTATCTGAATAAAGGCGATGGCACCTTTGAAGACGTGAGTTACGCTTCAGGCTACGCGCTCAACGAGGCAGGGCGTGAAACCGCGTCGATGGGCATCGCGGTCGGCGACTTTGAGAACAATGGCATGCTTGACGTCTTCAACACTACGTTTTCTGACGACTACAAGCCGCTCTATCGCAACGAGGGTGATGCCAACTTCACCGACATCAGTTATCACATCGGGCTCGGCGAGGTCACCGTCCCTTTCCTCAGCTGGGGCGATGCGTTCATGGACTATGACAACGACGGCTGGAAGGACCTGTTGATGTCGGACGGGCACGTTTACCCGCAGGCTGATAAGTACAACTGGGGAACAAGCTGGAAGCAGCGCCCCATGCTCTTCCACAACCTGCAGGGCAAGAGCTTTGAGAATGTTCCTGCTGTCGAGGGTACAGGCCTTGCCGACGTGATCGCCGGTCGCGGCATGGCTGTGGGCGACTTATTCAACGACGGCAAGATCGATGCCGTGATCAGCGTGATGGACAGCCACCCGGTGCTGCTGCGCAACGTGAGCGGCGACCACAATCACTGGATTGAGTTGAAGCTAACTGGCGGACCGAAGAGCCCGCGCGACGCGGTCGGTACAACCGTCTATCTCACTGCCAACGGAATGAAGCAGCGCGAAGCCGTGATCAGCGGCGGCAGCTATCTTTCCTCGAATGATCCCCGCCCGCATTTTGGACTTGGCCCGGCCACCAGGATCGACGACATCGAGATCCACTGGCCTGACGGCAAGGTCGAGCATGTCACCGTGCCCGGCATCGATCGCATCGTCACCATCAGCGAGGGCAGCGGCAAGTAAGCCTAGTCCAACTCTTGACTCGTTGCGCGGATCAGCGCTCCTGCTGAACGTGTCAGCCGGGACACGGTCGTGTTTCCTGAGACACGCACCCCCATCCTTCATTCCTCGTTAAATCCTTTGCTTTCTGCATCGTGTGTTTGGTACTCATCCTGCAATCTCTCACGGCGTTGGCAAATGAGAGATCGATGGGGGACGCGATGAACGGAATGAGCAAATGGGCGATGGTGGCGAGCATGGCGGCGGTTCTGGGAGTTCAGGCGATGGGTCAGCAGGCAGCCCCAGTTCAGACAACTCCCGTTCAGGCGACGCCTGTTGCGAAGCGGGTGATCGTGGTGAGCCTGGAAGACAAGAAGCTGGCGCTGGTGGAAGACGGCCAGGTGAAGAAGGTCTATACCGTCGCGGTTGGCAAACCCTCGACACCGAGTCCAACTGGACAATTCACCATCGCCCGTCGCGTCAAGAATCCAACCTATTCGCACGATGGCAAGACCGTTCTGCCGGGGCCGGGAAATCCGGTGGGGACGCGCTGGATGGGGTTGAACATCAAGGGCTACGGAATCCACGGGACCAATGAACCGAAGTCGATCGGCAAGGCAGCTTCCCACGGCTGCATCCGGATGGCCAAGAAAGATCTGGAAGAGATGTACGAGATGGTCAGCGTGGGCGACTCCGTAGAACTGGTTGGGGAGCGCAATGAAGAGACAGCGCAGTTGTTCGGTGGCGAGCAGAAGCCAGTGGTTGCCGGCGAGCAGGAACCCATGGTGATAGCGAGCCTGGGGTCGGCCGCGACGACAACAACGACGGAAGCAACCGCCGAGGGCGTTGCAGTTACAGGAAATTGGTAAGGAAGGTCGGCGATGAATCTTCTGGGGGAAGCCATGAGCGGGTTGGGGGCAGCGTTGCTGCCTGTGGCAGCTGCGCTGCTGTTTGAGGAGTTGACTTTTGGCGGGCTGGTCCGGCTGTTGCTTGCTCCATGGCCGGGAGCTGGAAAACACGGGGCACGCGGTGGAGGATCATCGTCGCTGGCGTGCGGACGGAAAGAGCACAAGCACGGATTTGGAGGCGGGGAATGATCGCGTTGAAGATGTTGCTGACGGTTGCGGGAGTGCTGCTGATGGCTGCCGCTGTAGGGATTCCGCTGTATGGGCTGTGGCTGCGCATCCGGTATGCGCAGAAGAGGAAAGCAAACAATGGCGAGTTGTTCCTTGAATCAGGCGTGGTGGAACCCGAGCCAGCCCCGATTGCGTGGCGCGGGCCTGTGGCACTGGCGCTGGTTGGGTGCCTGCCGCTGCTGGTCGCGAACAGCATGGTGGTGGTGCCGAGTGGAATGGGCGGCGTGCGCATCAGCCAGATCGGCGGGACGGAGCCGGGGACTCTGTACCCGGGGTTACACTTTGTTACGCCGCTGGTAGAAAGCGTGCAGATGTTTGACTTGCGGGATCATCTCTTCACGGCCGGGATTGTGGATGCCGGAAAGCCGGGTATTAAGAACGAGATGACGGTGCAATCGCGCGAAGGGCTGATCATCGGACTGGCCGTCACAGTGCGGTACAGGCTCGATCCCAATAAGCTCGCAAGCGTACAGGCGCATCTGGAGCAGCCGGCAGACAAGGAACTGGTGCCTCCGGTGGTGGCAAGTGCCTGGCGCCAATTGGCGCCCTCGTACACGGTGCGCGAAATCTTCGCGACGAAGCGTGAAGAAGTGCGGAATGCCGCGGCGGGAATCATCACGAAGAAGTTGGCAGCAGACGGCATCGTGGTGGAAGAAGTGATGCTGGCCGACATCCAGTTGCCTGAACAGTATGCCAAGGGGCTAGAGGGGCTTCTGTTGAAGGAACAACAGGACGATCAGATGGCGGTGGATACTGACATCCAGCAAAAGCAGGTGCGGATCGCCGAGCTGGAAGCCGAGGCAGAGGCGAAGCAGAAGGAGAAGCAGGCCGAGGGCGATGCGCAATCAAAGGTAATCGAGGCCAAAGGCGAGGCGGATGCCATGCAGTACACGCTACCGCTGAAGCAGAAGCAGATTGAGCAAAGCAAACTGGAGGCCGAAGCACGCAAGGAAGCAACAATCCAGAATGCCCAAGCCGACGCAGAAGCCAAGGTGATCGACAGCAAGGCAGAGTTGCAGCGGCGCAATCTGCTGGCGGATGCAGAAGCCAGCCGCATCAAGCTGATTGCGGCGGCCAATGCGGAGCGAATGACGAGCGAGGCGGCACTCCTGAACAAGTCTCCTTTGTTGATCAACAAGATCGTGGCAGAGCGGCTGTCAGACAAGATCCAGGTAATGATGGTGCCTTCTGACGGGAAGTTCTTCTTCGCGAATGACGTCTTCAAGGGGATGGCGAGCGCACCGGTAGTAAAGCAGGAGATGGATTCGGAGTCGGAGCCCGAGCCAAAGAGCGGGCATTGAGAGCCGAGGGGTGGCGCACAACGAGGAGGCGCGGGGAAGGCTGCGCCTCCTCGATTACGTGTGGCGATTACGTGTGGCGCAGCAGGCAAACCGCGGTTAACGGACGTGATACGCCGCAAACGATATAATCCGCGCAAAGCTCTTGGCATAAATCTGGAAGTGTAAAAAGCAGATTCTTCGCTCACCACCCCGAACTGAAAAGCGTTCGGGGCCCCGTTCGCTCAGAATGACACTTTCAAGTTTTATGGACTGACACTTCCAAGTTTTATTGAGAACTTCAGGGACCGGATACTGGTAGAGAAACGATAAGTATTGTGAAGTTCACGGACCGGACACTGGTAGAGAAATGATGAGGGCGATGAGGCTGATCCGGGCAATGGCACTGGGGTTGTTGGGATTGGCCGGCTTGGCGGCATGCCGGGCACAGGCTGTGCCGACGCCGAGCCGATGGTCGCAACCAGCAGCGGACCTTTCGACACAGATCGCGGACATCCTTGGTCCGGGGCAGGCCCAGGTGACTATTCGCAATCTATCCACCATACCGCCGAGCGAGATTCCTTCGGTTCGAAAGCTGATTGAACAGGATTTGAAGGCACACGGCGTTCTTGCCTCGGGTGCGGAGAGCGCTAATTCAATCCGAATAACCCTCAGCGAGAATGCGCGCGAGCGAATATGGGTAGCCGAAGTTGTGGAGGGAAGCGAAACACATGTCGCGATGGTGCATGTGGATGTCTCGATGGCTTCTGTATCGACCGCCGACGCGCGGATGGTGCTGCGCAGCGAGAGGATTGCCGGGCTCTCAATTCGAATCGGCGGATTAGTTCGGAACGACCCAATTTTGGCTGCCGCTGAGATCAATGGGCACTTCCTGGTGATCTATCCGGATCGGATCTCGATCTTCTCTTCGGCCGCAGGTGTTTGGACAGAAGCAAACACAATCATGATGGAAAGGCAGCTTTCGCGCGATCCTCGCACGGTATTGGCAGCAAATGCGGATGGCGGTTTGTTCACAGCCTATATGCCGGGGACGCAGTGCATTGGAAACTATTCCCTTCCCATGGCTGGACCAAGCGCGGATAGTGGCTGGTCTGTTCGTTGTCATGCCAGTGATGATCCGTGGCCGGTTTATCAGAGCGGCGATGCTAGCAGCGCGACACCGTTGAAGGCGTTCTATAACTCCGCTCGCGATTTTTTTACCGGGATCGTTACGCCTGGCATTGGGGTCGATCTGCCGCCGTTTTACATGGCGGTAATGATTCCGCGTGCGGCGGGGGGAGCGGCGTTGCTGATATCCAGCATCGACGGCAATGTGCAACTTATCGAGAACGGCGCCATGCGCTCCGTCGCGGGAACTCGAGATTGGGGCAGCGACTTTGCGGTGGTGCGCTCGGGCTGCGGGGCGGGTACACAAATAATTGCTTCGAGTTCCGGGGAAGCCGAAAACGACAGCCTCCGCGCATTTGAGATTCCTGCTCTTGAAGCTCTTCCCGCGAGCGGCCCTCTGACGCTGGATGGAACCGTGACCGCACTTTGGACCGCACAGGATGGAAAAAGCGCGTTTGCGGTGGTACGCAGTGCGACGGCCGAATACGAGGTGGACCGTGTTACGGCGCTTTGCAATTAGTGCTCTGCTTTTAGCGGGAGCTTTGACGGCGATGGCGCGTACGCGCCCGCACTATGGCGGCACGCTCCGGGTGGAGACAGCGGGCGACCCCTGGCAGCACCCTGACGGAATCGCGCGAAGGCTGGTGTACGACGGGCTAACGCAGTTGGATTCAGACGGCGCATTGCGACCGGCTCTCGCATTGACTTGGGAATCAGACGGTAACAATCATCGCTGGCAGTTTCGGCTTCGCTCCGGCGTGCATTTTCATGACGGCTCGCCTCTCACATCGGCTGTCGTTGTGGCATCGTTGACCACTTCCTGCAGCTCGGAATGCCCGTGGACCGCCGTAAAGGCTGTCGGTCCGCTCGTGGTATTCACAAGCGACTCGCCGATGCCGAATTTACCAGCGCTGCTGGCGGGGAATGCTTTTCTGATTGGATCTGGGCCAATGGGAGACGGCAACCCGACGACAAGGCAAGGCACGGGGCCATTTCAGGTGACGGGATTCAACAATGGCGTGCTGACATTAGCTGCCAATGAAAATTGCTGGCAGGGGCGGCCGTTTGTGGATGCGGTGGAGATTCGTGTACACCGGCCAGTGCGTGAGCAGTGGCTGGACCTTGGCGTGGGGCGTGCGGATGTCGTGGAAGTTCCAGCCGAGCAGTTGCGGCAAGCGCAACAGCAGCGGCTCAGCGTGTTGACTTCGCCGCCTCTCGTCCTCGTTGCACTGCAAGTTGCCGATTCCGGAACTTTGGCAAATGTGAAATTGCGCGAAGCCATTGCGGCAGCGGTCGACCGCAGCGCGCTCTACAACGTCATATTCCAAAAGCAGGGTGAAATAACGGCGAGCCTCCTGCCCCAGCGTCTGACGGGGTATTCTTTTCTGTTTCCTGCCGGCAGGGATATGAACAAAGCCCAGGAACTCCGTGGAGGGCTGACGAGTGGCCCACTGACCCTGGCCACAGAAAGCGACGGTGCGATGCAACTGGCAGCGCAGAGAATTGCGCTTAACCTTCGCGAGGTGGGATTCAATGTGCAGATGGCGCCTGCAGGTGCAAATTATGCGGATTTGATTCTGCGCAAACTGCAATTCACGGGTATTGATCGGGCTGCATCCCTTGAGCAGGTTATGCGCAGCGCCGGCGAATCAGGCCCGGTGACTGAAGCTACTCCCATGGCGCTTTTCAAAGTTGAACAGATGTATCTGGGCGAAAAGAAACTCATTCCCCTTCTCGATTTGCCGTTAGCGTGTGCAAGGGGGTCTCGGGTGCGCGATCTGCATTTGCGCGCGGATGGCACACCCGATCTGGCAGATGCTTCC
The DNA here is from genome assembly GCF_035317045.1 of Occallatibacter sp. Taxonomy (GTDB): domain Bacteria; phylum Acidobacteriota; class Terriglobia; order Terriglobales; family Acidobacteriaceae; genus Telmatobacter. The sequence goes on along the minus strand of NZ_DATHHT010000027.1, from coordinate 42,683 downwards.
CTGGAGGATGTACGGTGAGCCTGCGGCAGAAGTTGCTGTTGCTATTTTCGCTCACGGTAGCCGCAGCGGTTGCAGCCGTGGCGTGGACGGTGCTTGTGCGCATCCGACAAGTGTTTGAAAAGCGCGATCAAGAAGAAACTGCCCTTTTCGTCAGCCAGTTTCAACGCGAATTTCAGCATCGGTCAGCGGATGTTGCGGCCGCCGTCGATCGCATTGCAGTTCAGGAACACGTGCGCAGCATGGCGTTTGAGCTGGTGCAATCGAATGATGCCTCACCTTACCTGCATGAAGCGCAAGTATTGGCGCAGGATGCGCGACTGGACTTCCTCGAAATAGTTGGCCCCGACGGCAATATTGTGAGTTCGGCGCAGTGGCCGGCGCGGTTCGGGTATCCGGAACCCGCTGCCAATGAAGCCTCGCAGACCCCATTCTTGAAACGCGAGGAAATGCAGGATGGCACCTCCGTGCTTGGCTTATTAGCTGTGCGCGCGATTCGTGGGGCGGAGCCTGCGGTGAAGCTGGTAGGTGGCAGGCGGCTCGATCAGACCTTTCTTGCCGATTTGCCGGTTGCGCCTGGAATGCAGTTGGGGCTCTATAGCGATGCGGGCGCCATGAACGATGTCGGAGCAAGCGTGAACCGGGGAAGTGCAATGGGTTTTGATCCGAAGCGGCTAGTCAGTGCGAGCGGAGATCTTCCGGGTGCCGTTCATTATGCCTGGCTGATCGATCAGGCACGCAAAAGCGGCCAGCAGGCGAGCGGGATTCTTTACCTGACGACTCGGCGCGAAGACAGCGTAAGTGCAACGGCAATTCCACTGAAAGACACGGCCGGAAATGTTCTTGCAGTGCTGACGGTGGCAATTTCGCGCAGTGGCCTGGTTGCCGAGCAACAGCAGATTCGCGCGATCGCCTACGGTGTGGCAAGCGGTGGCATCCTGCTCGCAATTGTCTTCAGCCTCTGGATTGCGGCGCGTGTGTCGAGGCCGGTGGAAGAACTGGCTCGTGCCGCAGAAGAGGTCGCGGGCGGACGCTGGGATGCGCGAGTGCCTGTGCGGGGACGAGACGAGGTGGGAGTGCTCGCACGCAGCTTCAATCACATGACAGAGCAGCTGGAAAACCAACGCGAGAGGCTGGTGCAGAGCGAGCGTGTAGCCGCGTGGCGCGAACTTGCGCGAAGGCTGGCGCACGAGCTCAAAAACCCGTTGTTTCCACTGCAGTTGACGGTGGAGAACCTGGTGAGAGCGCGGCAGTTGCCGGCGGCGGAGTTCGATGAAGTGTTCAACGAGAGTACACAGACGCTGAGCGTGGAGATCGCAAATCTCAAGAAGATCATCGGGCGATTCAGCGACTTCAGCAAGATGCCGAAACCGGAGCTTGAACGGATCGACGCACGTGATCTGGTGGCGCGCATTCGAGCGCTCTATGGAACCACGAGTGGGGACGGACCGGTAATTCGCCTCGAGACCGTTGTTGATGATCGGCCAATGCCCCTGATGGCTGACCCGGAGATGCTGCATCGCGCGCTTTCAAATCTTGTCCTGAACGCGAAAGATGCGATGCCGGACGGAGGCACCGTCACCGTCTCAGCTCGTTCGAGGGATGAAGCAGTCGAAATCCGCGTGGCTGACACTGGCCAGGGCCTTACGCCGGAAGAGTGCCAGCGGCTCTTCACGCCGTACTACACAACGAAGCAGCACGGAACGGGACTGGGACTGGCAATTGTGCAATCGGTGATCGCCGACCATGCAGGTACCATATCGGTGGAGAGTTGCGAAGGAAAGGGTGCGAAATTTGTGATCACACTGCCGAGGGCTGAAGGATGAGCGCGAAGATCCTGATCGTCGACGATGAAGCCAACACCCTGGCATCGCTTTCACGTGCCTTCCGGCTGGCGGGGCATGAGGCGGTGGTGTGTGACAACGCAGCGCGTGCGCTGGAACTCGCGCAGGCCCAGCCATTCGACCTGATTCTGAGCGACGTGGTCATGCCAAGGCGCGATGGGCTTTCACTGCTCGAAGACTTGAGAAATGCCGGGATCGGAACACCGGTCGTCATGATGAGCGGACAAGCTCATATCGAGATGGCGGTGCGTGCCACGCGGCTGGGCGCGCTCGATTTTCTGGAGAAGCCGCTGACGACCGAGAAACTGCTCGTCACGGTCGAAAACGCAATGAAGCTCACGCGCCTTGAAACGGAGAATCGCGATCTGCGCACGCGGGTCGGCAAACACACTATGGTGTGGACCGGGGAAACGATGCGGCGCGTGATGACGCAGATTGAACGAGTGGCCGCGAGCGAGTCAAGGGTGTGCATCTATGGCGAAACCGGTACAGGCAAGGAACTGGTGGCGCGTACGCTGCACGAGAAGAGCCAACGGGCAGCGGGCCCTTTCGTGACGCTGAATTGCGCCGCAGTGCCGGCAGAACTCATCGAGAGCGAGTTGTTCGGTCACGAAAAGGGGTCGTTCACGGGCGCGGCGCAACGGCACAGCGGCAAATTCGAACAGGCACATCGAGGGACCCTGTTTCTCGATGAGATTGGCGATATGCCCGTTGCAATGCAGGCGAAACTGCTGCGCGTGCTGGAAGAAGGCGAGATCGAACGCATCGGCTCTGACAAGCCTACGAAGGTGGACGTGCGCGTTGTTGTCGCGACACATCGCAATCTTGAACAGCTGGTAGAAAGCGGCGGATTCCGGCGGGATTTGTATCATCGTGTCGTCGTTTTTCCTGTGACACTGCCGCCGTTACGCGCGCGATGCGAGGACTTGCCTGCACTTGTTGAACATTTTGCGCGCCAGGTGAGCGCACAAAACGGATGGAAGCCAGTGCCGTTCAGCGCGGAAGCGATTGAAGAATTGAAGCAATACGGATGGCCTGGAAATATTCGAGAACTGCGGAACGTTGTGGAGCGATTGCTTCTGCTTGCCAACAGCGAAGTGAATGCGGAGGATGTACGCCTGGCGCTGCCTGCGACGCGCGCCATCGGGTCGGAGTGGACGGTCGCAGACCCAGGGACGGGAACGCTGTCGCAGCGCGTGCTCGCTTTCGAACGGGGAGCCGTGCTCGCAGAGCTCGAACGGCACGGCCGGCATATCACCCAGACTGCCAAGGCTCTTGGCTTGGAGCGCAGTCATCTTTACAAGAAATGTGCGCAGCTGGGAATCGTTCTACAGAACTTGCCGGAACGAGAATAGTTCCAGGTCGCCTGCCTTCTCGAAATCAATTCCCTTCAACAGCCTTCATTCCGTCGGCATCTAACGGGTAATGATCGAAGCAATCTGGCAAAATTCGCCTATTCTGCGGAGCTGTGAGACCGCTTTTTCGGGAGGACGATACCTGTGATTCTGGTGCTGGCCGTTGCGGTGCCTGCATGGTTGGCGGTTCTCGCCTCGGTCGCGCTCGTGTTCTTCGTGTCGTCTCTGCTTGGGGGCCTCCTGGGGCCGATGCCCCGATACAGGATGATGAATGCCGATGAGATGCCCGCGAATGGATCGGATCGATTTCTAGAGGTCGTGGAAGCCCTTGCGGATGCGGAATTGAATCGGACGGGTGATGTAGAGGTGCTTACGAACGGTCCCTCCTTCTACCCCGCAGAGCTGGAGGCGATTCGCGGAGCGAAACAGAGCGTGAACCTGGAAGCATACATTTTTGCGAAAGGCGAGATTGCCAGGCAGTACGTTCAGGCGTTGACGGAGCGTGCAACGGCGGGTGTGCGAGTGAACGTGGTGATCGATGCATTTGGCAGTGCAGGCACCGGAAAGGCATTTTTCAAATCATTGGAGAAGGCGGGGGGCAAGGTTCGCTGGTACAACGGGCCACGCTGGTACTCGCTGATGCACCTGGACAACCGCACGCACCGGGAACTGATGATCGTGGACGGCAAAATCGGATTTATTGGGGGAGCCGGTATTGCGGACCAGTGGTACAGCGGGACACACGGGCAGCCGCGATGGCGCGATTCAGCCGTCCGCCTTGAGGGCGAAGCAGTGTACAACCTGCAGGCCACCTTTGCGGAGAACTGGCTGGCCGCTTCGGGCGAGTTGCTTATCGGAGATGAATATTTTCCGCATATTCACAATGAACACAGGCTGATTTCGCTCATTGTGAACAGTACGCCGACGGTGGGAGGATCGACGCGTGCGCGGATTCTTTTTCAGCTGCTGCTCGTGTCTGCCAAGCGGAGCATCTCCATCACGACTCCGTATTTTCTGCCCGACAGAGGTCTCATGGATGAATTGTGCCGTGCGGTCGAACGCGGGTTGCGGGTGCGCATCCTCGTTCCGGGTCGAAAAAGCGACCATATGGTTACGCGGAGCACAAGCCGGGCCGGATATGGACCCTTGCTGAAGGCCGGCGCCGAGGTGTACGAGTATCAAACCGCAATGATCCATGCGAAGGTGCTTTGCGTGGATGATTTGTGGGTGGTGGTGGGGTCAACTAATTTTGATAACAGGTCATTCGGGATCAATGATGAAGTGAACCTCGCGATCAAAGACGGTGCTGTGGCAGGACGCTTTGAGAATGACATGGCACTCGACCTTGAGCAGAGCCAGAGGGTATCGCTGGAGGAGTGGAAGCATCGCCCGCTCACGGAGCGCGCGACAGAACTGATGGGTTTAGTATTCGAGCGACAACAATGAGCAAAGCACTGGTTCACTTCCGAATCGCCTCTTACAACACCCACAAGTGCCGAGGCATTCACGGAACCATTTCGCCGGAGCGCGTAATTCGCGTGATCGAGGAACTTGATGCGGACATTCTTTGCCTGCAGGAGATCGTAGACGCCTCAGGCGGGACCGGAAAATATGACCAGGCACGCCGGATTGCAGAGGCTCTTCCTGAATTGAACGTAGCTTTCGGCGAGACACGGCCACTGCACGGGGGCCGTTACGGCAATATGCTCATGACCCGGTTCCCGATTCGAGAAACGCGGACGCACGACATCACAAAATCAACCCGCGAAGAGCGTGGGGTATTGCAGTGCGCAATCGAAGTCGGACGTGCACTGCACGTGAATGTCTTCAACGTGCATCTGGGAACGGGCTACCTGGAACGGCGGCGTCAACTCGAAGTTCTGATCGGGCCGGAGATCCTTGCACGGCCAATGTTGAAAGGGCCGCGCATCGTGATCGGCGACTTCAACGAATGGACGCGCGGGATTACGACAAGGCTCCTGCAACAGAACTTCCAAAGCGATCGCCCCATCCGGAACAGGCGGTCAGCGCGGACTTTTCCGGGAGTGCTGCCGATGCTGAGCCTGGATCATTGCTACTACGAAGCGCCTCTCGAGATGGAAAGCACCAAGATCTGGCGCAGTCGCCGGGCGATGATTGCATCGGATCATCTGCCGCTGATTGCCGACTTCAGCCTTCCGGCACGTCCCAATGATTGAGGTTCGCTTCGAACTTGACCAGTCGCAGACATATCGTTTGGCAAAGCGAGATGCCGGGCCTTCTCAGAGCATCTCGTCCTTCTTGACCACCAGCGCAGTGCTCATCAAACGAAGTTTAAGCGGGGTACCACCTGCGGCGGGGGCAACTTTTCGCGCAAGATCTTCAAAGCCTTTTACGGACGATGGATTGTCCCACACCCCATCGTTGACAACGAAGGAAATCATGGTGCCGTCTGCATGTTTCGACAGAAAGACATCGCTTCCGTTGCCTTGAAAGAACCCGGCAGTCTTGAGAGCTTCGCCAAGAGATTGGGCGTCTGTCTCAGTCGCGGCGCCGAGGTAATACACACTGTCTTTTCGATCGGCGGCAACTTTTCCAACATTGGAGTTCATCTCGACAACGCGTTCTTTGTTCAGCAGGTCCACCTCGATCGGAAGCCCGCCAACACTTGCTGCGACCTGTTGCCCAACGATCTCGAAGCCTTCAACCATTGGAACCTGATTCCAGACTCCCTCCTTAACTACAAACTGGATTTTCGTTCCGTCCTTGCCTTTTACCAGGATGACGTTTGTGCCTTTGTCGGAGAAATATCCATCGGTCTTCAGTGCAGTTCCGAGTGCCTGTGCCTCTTCTTTCGTTGCTGAGCCTGAGTAGAAAACTTCGTCTTTCGAACCGACCATTACGCCCGGGAGACGATCCTTCATGTAAAGCACCAGGAAAATGCAGCCAAACAGGGCCGCCAGAGTTGCCAAGCCAATCCAGCAGGCGCTCCACATGGATGCCAGTTTGCCTCCGCCCGCGACGTGCTCCGTGATCGTATGGCCCTGGAAAGACTTGGCGATTGCCTTCATTGCGAACATCACTCCGATGGCGATAAGGGAATCGAGCCCATGTGGGATATCCCATCCAACCAGAATCAGGAGTCCAGTCCCGACAATCGCGGCGATCATCGTCTTGACCGCCGTGCCAGGCCGTCCGATGCGGCGATAGTTCAGTGCGATGAGAATGCCGCCGGCAACCGGGGTTCCAAGAAAAGTTGCAAGCGCCACAGCTCGTGCGTCGTACAACGTGCAGGCAGCTTTATCTGTCGAGTTGGGCGTGGAAGAACCTTCCAAACTCTGCGCTGCGATGGTTGTCATGGTTTTCCTCCTTATTGCGATCCATCTCCGTGGACACCGTCCGGATCTGCGGTTGGATTGTCTGGTGGCTCCCCTTGCCGGGAAGTGCTCATCGACGCTAGTCAACGATTGCGGATCGTGGTGGGGATCTTTCTGACTTGTACGCGTTAACCACCTTGGGAATGAATCAAGCAGATCACAAAAGATTGGATAAATCGGCAATCATTTCAAGATCTGGATTCCAAGGCCGGCGCGTTCCGCAATCTGACGAGCGACGGCCATCGGTCGAAAAAAGGTGAAGGACGAGAACGTGGCTTCACTCCCGTCTTTCGCTTCTACCGAGAATTGCAGCCTGTTGCCGATGCGTCGGCGCGTGATTGCCGTGATCTGATCCCAGGGAAGGAACAGGTCTGACGGCTTCTTTTTCGTGCCCAGGTTGAAAGTGATGCCACGCGATTCGAGCTTTACTCGATATTCCGCCATCGCGCGACCCCTGTTCCACACCCACCGGCACATCAATAGCATCGACAATGCGCCGACACCCCACTGCATAGCGGCTATCAAATTGCCGAAACTAAAGCTGCCCTGAAGAAACAACAGAGAGAACACCATCAGCAACATGCAAACACCCATGAAAGCGACGGCAATGCTCAATCCAACGGTGATCCAGCAGAGGATTCTGCTGTTGCGCAACACCCTGGGTATCGCGCGCTTGAATTCCATCTGGGAATTGATGCCTGCATTCGGTCCGGGTGCAGGAAACTCAGCGGTGCTCATCACTTGACCTCCGTCTCACTTGGCTCCGACCGAATGACCGCGGAGCCAATTCGGGGAATCCGCAGGTCCCCACGGATTGAGTAACCGCAGGTGATTTGATCGTTTAATTGAATCGCGTCAAAGGACGAGGAATTGCGTCAAATCGTCGAGACAATGAACGTTGATAAGGTCGGTTCGAACTCTGGCCGACATTTATTTTGTGAGTCTGGATTGAATCCCGGAGAGCACCTCGTGTGCTTCTGCTCCCATAAGTTTGGCGCCGACTGATACTGCATTTGCGGCAAGCAGCTTGTCTGCGATCAGAGCGTGGGGCAGCGCATCCCGGTCGTGATGTTCGCCCACAAGCGCCTCGGCCCACAGCAGATGCGATGCTCCGAATCGCCGGTCGGTGGGGGCAACCTTCCCCTCCTGAACCGCGACCAATTCTTCGGCCGATTTTTTCCCTTGTTCGAATTTGCCGGTTTCAACATAGGCCTTGGTCAGAAAGTAGAGCGGCTCAGCGAAATCAGCGCTCGATCCATAGACCTTTTGAAAGCTCGGCATCGCCTCTTCCATCATTGGCAAAGCCTCTCTGGCCCTCCCGAGCTTCATAAGTGCCCCAGCAATGTACTCTTTCTGAGTAAGTGCGCCTCGGCTTTCCGCGCCGGAACACTTTGCATAACCGTCATAAGAGCGTTGATAAATTGGAATGCTGGCAGCAACCTGACCGCGCATCTCGGTCACGTAGGCCAGGTCGCCGTAGACTTCTGACTGATCGCAGAGAGCAAACGGATCCGAACCATAGACCTGAAGAGACTGGTTGAAAGCCTGTTCTGCCTCGTCGAGGCTCCCACGCAACTCGAGATCTTCGCCCAGAGTGTAGAGGGCATCGGCGGTTTCACGCGGAGAGAGTTTGTTATCGCGGGACTCTTTCACCGCGCTCTGGAGAAGCCGCAGGTTCTCGTCGGCTCGATAGCCATTGTTGTCGCGATCCCAGGCATAAAAAATCTGGCTCCAGACGCGGACATGTGTCGGCACGCCGGGTTTTCGCGCCAGATCAAGCGCATGCCCTGCAAGCGTTTGTCCGAGGGAATTGTCTCCCTGCATATACGCAATGTGTCCTGAGAAAGCCTCCGACTCAGCCTCGGACGGGATATCGCCGGCAACCTTTGCGCTGGCGGTGGTTTGCAGAAGAACTTTCTGTGCCTCATCCACATCGCCGTTTTCGTACATAGATTCGGCCAGGCCAAGTTGAGCCTGCCGGAGATCAGATGGGTCGGTAATGTATTGGGGCAGCATCCTGACCCCTAGCTCGAGAAACTCAGGAACAGTCGCCGCCTGCTTGCCGGTGTAGTTGGAATTCGCCAGCTTGAAGAGCCTGTACATGAAGGTCTGCATGCGTACCGCGCGTTGGGCTTCACGGAGCGCCTGCTGCTGACGCCAGCCAGCGTAGGCCGCGCTGGCGACCAGGCCAACGGCAAGCAGGAGCGTCGCAGCAACGGGGCCTCGATTGCGACGGACGAATTTACCTAAGCGATAAATCGTGGTCTGTGGACGCGCAAGTATCGGCCTTCCGCCAAGATAGCGTTGTATATCCAGCGTCAGTGAGTCCACCGACGGGTAGCGGTCCCGGGGACGCGGGTTCAGGCACTTCGCCGCAATCGTGGCCAAGTCGCCCGTCAGCATCTGCCGCAGTCGAGATTCTGACATGCCACGGTTTTCCGCAGCCAGGGCAGTCACGACGTCGGGCAAGCGGTCGGCCTCCTGCTCTCGCATGGCGCGTTCGATCATGATCGCAACGGAAGCTCCTCGACCGGGTCTTGCGCCGCCAAGCATTTCAAAAAGAATCGCGCCCAGTGCGTAGATGTCGCACGAGGTGGTAACAGGCTCATTGCGTAGTTGCTCGGGGCTGGCGTACGCAGGGGTGGCCATCACCGTGGTCGTAAGCAGACTGTCGGGCTGAATCAGTTTCGAAGTTCCAAAGTCCAGCAGTTTCACACCACCATCGGCCGTAACCAGAATGTTGGATGGCTTCAGGTCAAGATGCACAATGAGATTGCGGTGGGCATAGGCGACAGCATCGCAAACGCGCAGAAACAATTGCAGCCTCTCCGGGATCCCCAGCTTGTGCGTATCGCAGAACACATCCAACTGCACGCCATCCACATATTCCATCACCAGGTACGGCTGACCCCGATCACTCAGGCCTGCGTCAAGCATGCGCGTGATGTTGGGATGATCCAATGAGGCGAGTATGTGTTGTTCGCGGTGAAACCGCTCCACAAACGATGGCCCGGCTGAATGCGGCGCCAGCACTTTCAACGCTGAGCGCTGCAATACGCCTCCCGTCAGCCGTTCCACGAGGTAGACAGCGCCAATGCCGCCGGTGCCAAGGTGCCGGATGAGCGTATAAGGACCGATTTTTCCGGAAAGAAATGATTCCTGCGTGAAGTCGCCCGCCTGCGTCGATACCGCGTCTTCGAGATTGGCCGAGTTGAGTAGCGTCATCGCGCGGCGGCGAAGCTCGACACTCGGGCACTTTTCGGCCAGCACCCGTTCGCGGTCTGCTTCAGGCGTTGCCTCAGCCAGATGAAACAAATCCTGGAGCAGCTGCCAGTTTTCTGCGTCCTTCATCATGCCTATCTCTTCTGTTGGCGCGAAACCAGGCGGAGTTGTGTCATTTTCCTAGGTTGATTGAAGGCGATCGTTGAGCCAGCCCTTTAGAAATCTCAATTCGCGATCAACCGTGGCTTTGGAAATATTCAGCAGCTCCGCCGTTTCCTCCGCCGTAAATCCAAGGAAAAAACGAAGCTCGACCAAACGACACTTGCGTGGATCAATCTGTTCCAGCTCTTCGAGAACTCGATCCAGATCGATCATCTCTGCGGGTTTGGCATTGATCCATGCCATGTCGGCCTCAAGGGGAACGGGAATGCCGCCGTCCCGCTTTTGGCGGCCCTCGGAACGCGCGTGATCGACCAAGACGCGGCGCATTAGTCGCGCGGAGAGGCTGTAGAAATGTTCGCGATCTTCAAACCGCAGGCTGCGCTGCCGCACCAGCTTCAGGAAAAGCTCGTTCACCACACAGGTGGGCTGCAGCAGATTCTCCGGCCGCTCTCCTCGAAATAACGCGCCGGCGATCTGCCTCAACTGCGGATACACCAGCTCGAACAGGTGGTCCATGGCCGCAGGATTGCCGGCTCTCCAGTCGCGGAGAAGTATTGTGATTTCTCCCGCTTCCGCCATGTGTGTGGGTCCTTGCAAGAAAGTATAGATATCTCCGGAGTGTTTTTCTCCAATAATTGTGACTCCCCGTTCTTCCGTCATGCTCGCAGACCCGTTTCAGGGCAAGAAATTGCTCGGGCACGTCCCACCGTGATCATTGCGGATCGTGACGCGTTATTCCGGCGGATAACGCCTACTGACCAGAGAGATCCTCACAGCCCTCCCCGTAGATCAGGATCCTCTCCCAGGATTCCCCAGCCGGTTCGCACCATGGGCCGGCCTACGGAGGTCGCCATGAAACTGAAGCCGATCTGGGTTGCGCTTCTTATGTTGGGCGCGGTGATTGTCATCGCCATTGCCGTTGGCAGTCGGAACTCTGACTCCGCCGACGCGTCGAAGCCATCGCCGGTCATTCATCCGGGTGATAACCCTTCGCCGGACGATCCAGATGATCCAGACGAGCCAGACCATCCGCATCCACAGCCGGCCCAGAAGAATGTCTCCTGGGACAACGTCAGCGACAGAGACGTAGACGATTCGGGGTTGAATTTGACCGCCTACACAGTCGGCGTGCCCGAGGGCTGGAAGTTTTCCGGCGAGATGGCTCCCGGCCAGAACTGCCACGGCACCGGCCAAACGCTCGTCTACACCCTGAGCAGCCCCGACGACCAGATCATCATCCGCCGCCTTCACGAGGAAAACTGGTCCTACGGCAATGGCCAGCAAAACCAGAGCCGCCTGACCTGCGGATCGGTTGAGATGACATCGGCAGTCGATTTTCTCGTCAACATCGTGGCGCCTCAACTGCACAAGAGCGCCACGGTCCTCGAAGTGCTCCCGGCTACGCCGGAAGGCGAACAAGCGATCGAAGAGGAAAGACAGCACGACCAGGAGAAGCAGACAGCAACGGCGCAATTAATCGGGATGCCATCGGCGAAGGCTCTCGTGAACGGCGCCCGCGTGCACATCGCCTATGAGGAGAACGGCCAGCAATTCGAAGAGCTCCTGATGGCAGTTGTCCACTGCGCCGAAACCGGAGCCGGCCGCAATTGCCAAACCGGCGGTGGAACCACCGTAATTCGCACACCCGCGGGACAGTTGAGCGCGCTCATGGCCAACTCCGACTTTCTGGAAATGGCCGCGGACGTTCACGACAACCCGGATTGGCAGGAAAAACGGACATCGATTCAAATGCAGAACTTCATGCACAGGCTGCAATCGTTGCGCGGCGATGCCGCACAGATTGAAAGAATCAGCTGGGAAAGCTATCACCAGACAATGCTGAACAACGATCGGGCTTTTCAGGGAATGATGGCCAACAGCCGAGCCTTCAATGCGGCCCAGGCGGACCAATTCCAAAGGTCTCAGGCAGTAATTCATGAGCAAGAAGATGCGATGGGTCGCAGCGCGCGGAAGACAGAAGATTTCGCACTCGATCAACGGCGATACCCCAATCCGTACAACGGCAAGATGGTTACCGCGAGCAACGAATTCAACCGCGTATGGGCTGCGCCGGATGGCACGCTGGCAGGAACGACCGGCAATGTCGATCCCAATGATTTCACGGCCCCTGGATCCCCTGTCCTTACCCAGTTGCCGCCGCAGGACTGAACAGAGGCAGCGCCGCGACGGCTAATTTGCAACGCGAAAATGAGTCCAACTTTGAACACGCAGCAGACGAAAGGAATCAGTCATGAACCACTTCGTTGCCCTCCGTCGTGAAAGCGCAATCGGTGCCTCCAGCAGCGCCGCCAGACAAACCTTGGCGATGGTTTCCCTGCCATCTTTACTCTCAGCACGGGTTGCTCTGGCCTTAGTGTTCTGCATCTGTGCGCTCGATGGCGCAACTGCAGCCCAGGCCCAGAGAGTCTATCGCGACCCTGCGGGCAATTTCACTGTGCAAGTTCCACAAGGCTGGCAGACACAGCCGCAGGACAACAACGGGATCTCGGTCGTCAACGAACAGTACAAAGCGAGTGTCTCGGTGTTCGTGATGCGCGGGCCCGATTCAAGCACTCCATCGGCTGAAAAGCAGCTCGCTGACATACGGAAGCAGGTCCAGGGAGACTGCCCCAATGCCAACCTCCAGACGGGCGACTCCAATATTCTGGGGCTGCACGGCAAGTTCTTGATCGCTGGTTGCCACGACAATAGCGGCGATGAAGTCCTCAAATTCGCGGTTGTCAGCGGTCCCGGTGTCATGGTGATTTTGAACACGGCAGCGCCCCAGGCCAACCTCGGCACCGTTGGACAAACGCTGGTGTCGATCGAGCGAAGCGTCACGCTTGGGAGCGGTTCGGCCTCGTCTTCGCAGCCGTCCGGCGATTCGCGCCAGTTGGCGGCACTCAAGAGAGCCTGCAGCACCGGCGCCCTGGACCAGGCTGAGTGCGATCAACGCATGGCGAAATACAACAATCATCCCGATCCGCCCGCCTCAGATAACCGGGGCGCCATGGTCACTTCCAATGATCCGAATTTCAATCCCAATGCGGGTCCGTCCGAAGGATCGGGAAGGTCCGGTATGTATCGAGACAATCAGGGACGCTACTCGCTGGTCGTTCCCGACGGATGGAGCGCAACTCCGGAAACCGATGGTTCGGGCACACTGCAACTCTCGCGCGGCAACGCGTGGGCGACTGTGGCGTTGATGGAGGGTGCAGGCGATAGCGCGTCAAAACCGGTGGATATTGCGCACGGCATCCTCCAGGAAATGCAGCCCCAGTATCAGCAGGCGGAATTGGTCAGCGAGGGAGACTTCGAAAGCAATCGGCACGCTGCGCACGGAAGCAATGCGACCGGCATCGATTCCCATGGGGCGCATGTCTCAGTCACTGTGATCAGCATTCAGGCGCGGGGATTGAATTTTCTCAGCGTGGTGTCTTCTGCACCGGAGAGCCAGGCCGACGAGATCAATAGCCAAATCCTGGAGATGGTCAAGAGCATTCGCTTCGCCGGAGAGTAGTCCGGAGTTTCCGCGACGGCCCGAACGCCGCACGAACGAACTGGGCGCCGCAGTTGGGTCACGCGACGCGATCGGTCACGCCGCAGCGCCAACAAGAAGGCGTCCAGACCTGAAGGATTCCGTCTGCCGTCCACGCGTTTGGAGCCATGCCGGCGCTCGGCTCGTAAGTGGGATTCCAAGCATCGTGCGCCTCGACAGTGGACAACCCTTCCGTTACTCCTCAGTAGTCCTTATGTTTACTCCTCAGTAGTCCTTATGTAGTGACCGGGTCCGCAGCGCTAGTCGTGGGTTAGGCTGAGTTTGTTCCAGGAACGTCAGTCCAGAGCCACAAGCGGAGGAACCGGTCATGAGAGATTGTATGAGCGTTTGAGGCTGGTGCCGGGAGGGGGGGTCGAACCCCCACGACCTTGCGATCGGCGGATTTTGAGTCCGCTGCGTCTGCCAGTTCCGCCATCCCGGCCAAGGGTGGGCGCAAGAAAAGTATCGCACAGCTATTGGTTACCGGGCCACCCGTGCTCTGCCGGAAAGAGAGCCATTTCAGGCGCGGTCCTTTCGCTAAGTCCTTTCTCCAGGCCTACCGCGCGCCGGCTCCGAAATCCCGTGCGACAATGGAGGCAATCGTGATGACTACTGCCTCTTCTGCAGTCGTTCCCGATCCGGTCGTTGTGACCCCGGAATTGCTGGCTCAGCACAGCATCACCCGGGATGAATACGAGCGGATTCTGACGGCCCTGGGACGTGTCCCTTCCCTTACCGAGCTGGGAATTTTCAGCGTGATGTGGAGCGAGCATTGCTCGTATAAGTCGAGCCGTGTGCATTTGAAGCGGCTGCCTACAAAAAGCGATCGCGTGGTGCAGGGACCAGGCGAAAACGCCGGCATCATCGACGTGGGCGAGGGATGGGCCTGCGCGTTCAAGATCGAAAGCCACAATCACCCCAGCTATATCGAGCCTTTTCAGGGCGCGGCGACGGGAGTGGGCGGAATTCTGCGCGACATTTTCACGATGGGTGCGCGGCCACTGGCGGTGATGGACTCATTGCGCTTTGGGCCGATCCAACCCGAGCCTGGGGTCGAAACGGAGCTTGTCGCGAAGAACCACTCTGTGGTCGAGGGCGTGGTGAGCGGAATCGCCGGATACGGTAATTGCTTTGGCGTGCCAAACCTGGGCGGCGAGACGAAGTTCGAGCCGTGCTATAGCGGCAATCCGCTGGTGAACGCATTTGCGCTGGGCCTGGTGCGCAAGGACGAGATTTTTTACGGCAAGGCTACCGGCACCGGTAATCCCGTCATATATGTTGGCGCGAAGACCGGCCGCGATGGGATTCACGGCGCCACGATGGCTTCTGAGGAGTTCAAGGAAGGCTCGGAGCAGAAACGGCCGAACGTGCAGGTCGGCGATCCATTCATGGAGAAACTGCTCCTCGAGGCATGCCTCGAAGCGATGAAAACGGGCGCGATCGTGGGTATCCAGGACATGGGCGCTGCGGGGCTGACCTGCTCCACCTGCGAGATGGGCGCGCGCGGCGGAGTGGGGCTCGATGTGGAGCTGGACTTTGTTCCGCAGCGCGAAACCGGGATGAGCGCTTACGAGATCATGCTCTCTGAAAGCCAGGAGCGGATGCTGCTGGTGGCCGAGAAGGGCCGCGAGGAAGAAGTACTGCGCGTCTTTGCCAAGTGGGGACTGGACGCGGTGATTGTAGGTACGGTGCGGCCAGAATCGCGGTTGCGCATACGACATCACGGGGAGCTGGTTGCGGATATTCCGAACCAATCGTTGACGGATGATGCTCCGCTGTATCACCGGCCGGTTGGGACGTGGAAGGCACCTGTGCCAACCGATCCTCCGGATCAAGCGCTGATTGCGTTGGGAGAGGATCGCGATTACCTCGCGGACCTGAAGAAGCTGTTGGCGAGCCCCAATGTCTGCTCGAAGCGCTGGGTGCATGAGCAGTACGACACGATGGTGCAGACCAATACCACAATTGGGCCCGGCGGTGAAGCCGGTGTAATGCGGATCAAGGGAACAGCCAAGCCGGACGGACCCGAGGGGCCAGTTGGAGAGATCGGGCTGGCCATGGCGCTGGACGGAAACGGGCGCTGGGCCTATCTCGATCCCAAGCTGGGTGCGATGCATGCAGTTGCGGAAGCGGCGCGCAAGGTTGCCATGACTGGGGCGACTCCAGTGGCGGCGACGAATTGTTTGAATTTCGGCAATCCAGAGAAGCCCGAAATCATGGCGCAGCTTTCTGCAGCCATCGACGGCATCGCGGAAGCCTGCATTGCGCTGGGAACGCCGATCACTGGCGGCAATGTTTCGCTCTACAACGAGACCAAGGGCGAAGGGATTTATCCGACGCCGGTGCTGGGGATCGTCGGAATCCTGGATGATGTAACTCGCGCTGTGCCGGCGGCGTTCCAGCAAGCCGGTGACGCTATCTTGATGTTGTGGCCGATGCCGCGCGGCGAAGATCCGAATCCAGGCCTTGCAGTTCCATTCACGCCGGCGCCCATCAATCCGTACATCATTGCGGGGCTTGAGCCGAATCCGCCGTTTCCCGTCGCCAGCCCACGGACTACACCGGTTCCCGATGCTCCCGAGGACACAACGGACTCGCCCTCGAAGGAGCTTGCAGCATTCGGCAGTTCGGAATTCTCCAAGTCGGTCCTTGGCGCGCTTTGGGGAACGCCTCCTGCTCTTGACCTGGAGGCAGAGGCGGGGCTCCAAAAGCTTCTGATTGAGCTCGGATGGCGAAGGTTGATTCGTTCTGCCCGTGACATCGGCGACGGCGGTATCGCGGTTGCCCTGGCACAGGCCTCTTTCCCTCTGGGTATCGGCGCCAAGGTTGAGCAGGAGCAATCGCTCATGGTGCACCCGCTCTTTGGGCTGTTTGCCGAACCAGCATCCACAGTGCTCGTAACCACTGCCTCAAGCAATATCTCAGAGATTGAGTCGCTTGCGGGGGAATTCAACTATATTTGCGCGCGAATCGGCATCACTGGCGGAAGCCGTCTGGAGATCACTGTAGATGGCCAATCCTTCATCTCGGCGTCACTCGACGAGTTGCGTGAACCGTGGGCCCGGTCTCTTGAAGCAGCACTTCACAATGAGGTGACGGCATGAGCCGGTTGTTGTTTCAGGGGGTCGAAGGTCTTGAGGATTGTTCAAAGGCGATTGAGGCAGAGTTGAAATGCAGGTCCTTCGGCTCGACATCGTCTGACGACGATGCCTCGCTCAGGATGACAAACCATGAGAGCGACAAGTTGCGTGAAGAGTGCGGCGTTGTTGCTATTCATGGGCATGCTGATGCGGCACGGATGGCGTATCTCGGCCTGTATGCTTTGCAGCATCGCGGCCAGGAATCGGCCGGGATTGCGACGGCCGATGGACAGCACCTCGCCAACATCAAGGGCATGGGCCTGGTGTCGGAGATTTTTACCGACGAAGTGCTGCAGAAGCTGCCGGGGCAGATGGCGATTGGTCATACGCGCTATTCAACTACCGGCGACTCTGCACTTTTAAATGCCCAGCCGATCCGCGTGGATTCGACCAAGGGCTTGATTGCGATTGCGCATAACGGCAATCTCGTAAATCTTGGTACGGTGCGAACGAAACTCGAGCGCGATGGCGCCTATTTCCAGACTACGTCAGACTCGGAAATCATTGTGCAGCTCATTGCGCATTCGAAGGCCGGCACGCTGGTGGATGCCATCGCCGATTCGCTGGGGAAGGTTGAGGGCGCCTTTTCGATCGTGATGATGACGCGGGACCGCATCTTCGCAGCGCGCGATCCACGCGGATTCCGCCCACTCTCGATCGGGCGCATCAAGAATCCCGACGGTCCCGACACAATTGTCTTCGCGTCTGAAACATGCGCTTTCGACCTGCTGCGCGCCGAATATGAGCGCGATGTGCTGCCAGGCGAGCTGGTGATGGTGACCGAAGACGGCTTGACCAGCCGGCAATATGCCAGCGGAGTTCCGCAGTCGAGTTGCATTTTCGAACACGTCTACTTTGCGCGGCCCGACAGTCGCATCTTCGGCCGCTGGGTGCAGGAAAGCCGTGACCAGATGGGGCGGCAGCTTGCCCGTGAATCAGGTGTGATCGCGGACGTGATTGTGCCGGTGCCGGACTCGGGTGTGACGGCGGCGTTGGGTTATGCGGAACAAAGCGGCATTCCGTTTCGATTCGGCTTGATCCGCAATCATTACGTGGGGCGCACCTTTATCGAACCAGAGCAGAGGGTGCGGGACTTCGGCGTGCGCCTCAAGCTGAACCCGGTGCATAACCTGCTCGAGGGAAAGCGCGTGATCTTGATCGACGACTCGATCATTCGCGGAACCACGAGCCGCAAGATTGTCCGCATGGTGCGTGGCGCCGGCGCGAAAGAAGTGCATCTGCGCATCAGTTGTCCGCCGACGATTTCGCCATGCTTCTATGGTGTCGACACGCCGAGCAAGAAGGAACTGATCGCGGCCAACAATAGCGTTGAAGAGATTCGCCGCTACATTGAGGCCGATTCGCTGGCTTATCTTTCGCTGGAAGGGTTGCTGAAGTGCTGCGATGGCAGCGAACACAACGGGTACTGCACAGCATGCTACACCGGCAACTATCCGACGGCGTGGGTGGATGTGGACGAGATTCTGCCGGCGACCGCGAGCGCCTGACTCTACCAAACGAAATTGAAGGTTATCGACGCGCCCTGCTCTTAGGCAGGTCCGTCTGCAAGCGCGACGAGCCGTGCCTTCGCGTATGTTCTGGCGAGGTTGCGCGTCAGCAGGAACATGACGAGTGCTGCGCCGACGCTCGGAACGATAAGTCCACGCAGCCCTAGCCAGTAACTGCCGGTCGCATCCTTCGTTACGCCCATCCAGTACGGTCCTATGAAGCCGGAGAACATTGTGATGGTGTTCATGGCGGCAATGCCCGCGGCCGCGGCGCGTCCTGCCAGAAACTGTGTCGGCACCGCCAGGGCCGGCCCTTGCATCGACATGAAAGCGACAAAGCTTATTCCCAACGTCGTGACAATCAGCCACGGCGTTCGTGCGTAACTCGCTGTCAAATAGCCTGCCCCCATCAGAATGCAGGGAACAACGCAGTGGAACGTTCGTTCACCGCTGCGATCGGAGTGCGCACCGTTCAGCAGCATTCCGGCAGCGCCTGCAACGCCGAAGCCTGCTATCAGAAATCCAACGTTTGTGACAGTCCAGCCGGTAGCTTCCTGCAAAATCGCAGGCGCGGAAAAGTAGTAGGCATAGTTCGCTGTCAGGGCGCAAAGAAAATAAGTTCCGATCATCCATACCTTGGGCGACAGCAACGCCTGGAGCACGCCCGCTTCGTGGCCGAGATGGGCCTGCGATGAGTCCGCATCGATTTGCCGCTTGAGCCACATTCTCTCGTCTGCTGTAAGCCACGCGGCTTGCATGGGCCCATCGGGAAGTATCCAGAGAAAGATGAAACTGAAGAGCGCGGCGGGGAGTCCCTCGACAAGAAATAGCCATTGCCAGCCGGCGAGACCGAGCGTGCCTTGAAGGCCCATCAGCCAGCCCGCGACTGCGCCCATCACCACCGAACTGAGCGGAAGAGCGATGTAGAAGCGACTGACGGCACGGGCCCGCATGCGGGCCGGAAACCAGAGCATGAGGTAATAGAGGACGCCGGGAAAGAAACCGGCTTCGGCCATGCCCAGCAGTAGTCGCACACCGTAGAACTGCCAGGGGGTGCGAACGAACATCATGGCGGCCGCGAGCAGACCCCAGGTAAACATGATGCGGGCGAGCCAGCGCTTTGGGCCGAAGCGCAGGAGAAGCAAATTCGATGGCACCTCGCAAAGCGCGTATCCGATGAAGAACAGCCCTGCTCCTAATCCGTAAACCGTGGCGCTGAAGTGCAGGTCGCTATTCATGCGCAGCGAGGCAAAGCTGATGTTGATACGGTCCATGTAAGCAAGGCCGTAGCCGATGGAGATGATCGGAAGAAGGCGGATCGCGGCTTTGCGCTGGGCCGACGCGCCGATGGCGGCGTCGCCTTGAGGTGGAGCAGCTGCGTTTGGCTCAAGTCCGATTGCTGCCATTACAGCTGACCTCGCTGGGATTCGGATGGAACTTGCCGGGAACTGGAACGAGCGGGGGCGGTAAGGCGAATCTATCACACATTCGGCAAGATCCGGGTTCCGAGTCGCGGCCACTTGTTGTGATAGCATCCGCCTGATTGTGATGAGGGGCTCATCCGATGAATCTTGATCGCGAAATCCCATTTCTGAGGATGCGATGACACGTTCGCGATGGCTTTTTGGCAGCGCGGTCTTTCTTGGTGCGTTCCTGCTTTTTCTTGTGGAGCCGATTGCGGCGAAGCAACTGCTGCCCGTACTCGGTGGGTCGGCAGCGGTCTGGATTACATGTCTCGTGTTTTTTCAGACGGTGCTGCTATGCGCTTATCTCTATGCGCACTGGATGAGCAGTCGGCCGCGGTGGGTTCTCTATTTCAGTTTGTTGCTGGTTGGTTTTGCTTCGGCGGTGGGGTGGTGCTGGCGGGGCGCAGGATCGGGTATCGGAACTGCGCATCCGATCTTAACCGTATTTGCGGTATTGGGAAGCACCATTGGATTGCCATTCCTGGTGCTGGGAACGACGAGTCCGCTGATGCAGGTGTGGTGGGCTCGGCTGCATCAGTCAGCGATTCCCTACCGCCTGTTCGCCGTCTCGAACCTTGCATCCCTGCTCGCGCTCGCGGTTTACCCGACACTCATCGAGCCGCATTTGACGCTGCAGGCTCAGCGCGTCACCTGGTGCGGCGGATTCGCACTCTTCGCGTCAATCACCGGGGTACTGGCCTGGAAAACGCGCTCGGCAGCAGAAGCCACGCCGGCTCAGAATGTCGCCGGATTTGAAGATGGCGCACCCACTGCGCCCATGCAAAAACGCCTGTGGGTGCTGCTGCCGATGTGTGCCGCAATGCAACTCAGCGCCGTCACCCGCTACATCACCGCCAACATTGCCGCCATTCCTCTGCTATGGATCCTTCCGCTCGCGGTTTACCTTCTCACGATCATTCTGGCCTTCGAGTTCCCTCGGATGCTGCCGCGCAGCATCATTGCGCGCTTCCTCATCGTGATGCTTGCTGGGTTGGGCTACGCGCTTTCAAAGCAAGACGTTGAATGGCCGCTCCGCATCAGCATCGGTTTCTTCTTGATCGAAGCATTCATCGCGTGCCTCTTTTGCCACAGTGAGGTATATCGACTTCGTCCGCGCCGTGCGTCTGAGGCAACGCTGTTCTACCTTCTCTTTGCCGCCGGCGGTGCGCTGGGCTCCTTTCTCATTGGCATCGCGTTTCCGCTGGTGTTTCGGTTCAACCTTGATCTCGTGATCACCTGCTGCTTGACCGCACTGCTGGCGTTGCTGGTGACGTGGAAAGACGGATGGAATTCGCGGCTGCTGTGGGGGGTGGCCACAATCGTGATGGTGGTGCAGATCTTCTGGATCAACATTGTGAATCAGCGCAACACCACCGTCGCGGTGCGGAATTTCTACGGCGCATTGCGGGTGAAGCAGACCTTTGGATTCCCCGGAGCCACTCTGCGGACGCTCACGAACGGCAATGTGGAGCATGGGACCCAGATCTTCGGCACGGACGAACAGCGCCACATGCCGACCAGCTACTATGCCGAGGATTCCGGTGTCGGCATGGCCATTCGCATGTGTTGCGGCACGCAACCGCGCAACATCGGAGTAATTGGACTGGGCGCGGGAACCATCGCTGCCTACGGACGCCAGGGCGATCACATTCAGTTCTATGAGATCAACCCCGCGGTCGAGCCGATAGCTCGGAACGTCTTCACCTACATTCGGGACTCCGGCGCTCAAGTCTCGATCGTTCCGGGAGATGCGCGTACCTCTCTCGCCGCGGAACCGCCGCAGCAATTTAATGTCCTGGTGGTCGACGCCTTCTCGGGCGATGCGATACCACTGCACCTGCTCACGACTCAGGCCCTTGCACTCTATCGGCGGCATCTGGGCCCCGGCGGAGTCATCGCCTTCCACATCTCGAACCGGCACGTCGATCTGGAGCCGCCGATCTGGGTGCTGGCAAACCAGGCCGGTATGCAATCGAGGATCGTATCCAGCTATGCCAATGATGCGCGGGACGAATTTACTGCGACCTGGATGCTGGTTTCGGACAATTCCGCTTTTTTTGCCCAGCCTGAAGTCAGCTCTCACTCTTCGCCGGCGGCCCCGAACTCCTCGCTGCGGCCGTGGACCGATGATTTCTCGAGCCTTCTGCCGGTCCTTCGGTGGTAAGTGGCCCGTGTCACATGACGTTCACAGTTCCCATGTGATAGCATCCGTTTTCTTAAAGCTAGACGCTTGGCGGCACCCTCATGCACTTGACCGCCTCGCGCCTGCCGGGGACTCTCCGCATGGACGAGGAAGACGGCAGATTGGGCCCTCGAGGCCGCCAACCCGGACGCATTGACGTCCTCACGGACGCCTCGATGATGTCCCTGCGTTCCATCCTTTGCCGGTTTTCACACCGGTTCCAGACACCCGCACTCATATTCCGCATGAAGGAGAATTGCCATGAAAACTTACCAGGGAAGTGAGATCCGCAACGTAGCTGTAGTGGGGCATGCTCAGAGCGGCAAAACGTCATTAATCTCCGCGCTGCTGCATGCCGCAAAGATGACTCCGACGCAGGGCAGAGTGAGTGAAGGCTCGGCTGTGACCGCCTATGACGATGAAGAAATCGCTCGCGGCACAACCATGTCGAATGCAGTAGCCTTCGCCGAGTGGCAGGGTGTCAAGATCAACTTCGTCGACACTCCGGGATTCCATATGTTCTCGCACGAGGCGCGTGCGGCACTGCTGCCCGTGGAGGCCGCCTGCGTGGTAGTGAATGCCCAGCATGGCATTGAGCCGGTGACGGAGCGGGTGTGGAGGTACGCGGAAGAGGCGAATATTCCCCGTTTTGTGGTGATCAACCAGATGGATCACCCCAAGGCGGGCGGCGGCGGCGGATTGAGCGCGCTGATTGACGATCTGCATGAACGATGGGGACGCAATTGCGTGCCGGTGCAGATGCCGATTTCGGATGCGCAGGGATTCCACGGCGTGGTTGACCTGGTGACGATGGAGGCGTTCCACTACACGCCGAACGGCGATGGACGCGGCAAGATCACGGGCGAGATTCCGGCGAGCATCGCGCAGCAGGCCAAGGAGGCGCACGAGGCGCTGGTTGAGCTGGTGGCCGAGGGCAAAGACGAGCTGATGGAGGAGTATTTCGCCGAGGGGACGATTCCTGAGCAGCACCTGATCACTGCGCTCCATGAGGCTATTCGCGAAGACCGCATCTTCCCAGTGCTGTTTGCGAGCGGTGGAACCAACGTGGCAACGGATCATCTGCTCGACTTCATCAAGGTCTATGCGCCGTCGCCGACGGAGCGCACGCCTGTACCAGTGAAGACGGCGGCGATGCAGGCTGTGGCGGCAAACGGCAATGGCGGCGATGCTGTCGCGGGTGGAGGTGTCTCATTCCGCAAGGTCGAAGATGGCGAGCCTGCGGCGCTTGTGGTGTTCAAGACCATGAGCGATCCCTTTGCGGGGCGCATCACCTTCTTCAAGGTGGTCAGCGGCGTGGTGAAGAGCGATGCGACGCTGGAGAACTACACGCGGCGCGGGCAGGAACGCTTCGCGCACTTGAGCGTGATGCAGGGCCGCAAAGCCGTCGAGGTAGCGGAACTGCATGCCGGCGATCTCGGAGCAGTCGCCAAGCTACGCGAAACGCTCACCGGTGACACGCTGGGAGCGAAAGGCGGAGATATTCAGGTTGAGCTGGCTCCGTTGCCTGAGGCTGCGATGACGTATGCCATTGAGCCGAAGAGCCGCGCCGATGAAGACAAGCTCGCGCCCGCAATCCACAAGCTGATGGAAGAGGATCTGCTGATTCGCTTCTTCCGCGATCCGCAAACCAACGAATTCCTGATCGCCGGCGCCGGCCAGCCGCACATCGAATCGATCGTTTCGCGCCTGAAAAAGCGCTATCACGCCGAGGTGACGCTGAAGGCGCCCAAGGTGCCTTATCGCGAGTCGATCCGCGGAAAGGCCGAAGGGCATGGACGCCACAAGAAGCAGAGCGGTGGTCATGGGCAGTTCGGCGACTGCAAGGTTCGCATGGAACCGATGCCGCGCGGCGGCGGATTCGTGTTTGCCAATGAAATTTTTGGCGGGTCGATTCCACGGCAGTTTGTGCCGGCGGTCGAGAAGGGCATCGTGGAGTCGGCCGCACGCGGATACCTCGCGGGCTATCCCGTCGTTGACTTCAAGGCGACGGTTTACGACGGCAGCTACCACGATGTCGACTCGAACGAAATGTCATTCAAGGTGGCCGGGCGGCTGGCTTTCCGCAAATGCATGGAGCAGGCCAAGCCGTGTTTGCTTGAGCCGATTATGAAGGTCGAAATCGAGGCGCCGGACGAGTTCGCCGGAACTCTGATGGGGGACCTGAACAGCCGGCGCGGGCGCGTGCAGGGCATGGAGTCAAAGGGACGCACGACGGTGATCAATGCCGAAGTGCCAATGGCCGAGATGCTCACTTACGGCACGCTGCTGACTTCAATGACGCAGGGCAAGGGCAGCTACCGGATGGAAATGCACCACTATGACGTCGTTCCGCAGCTGGTGGCCGAGAAGATTCTGGCGAATGCGAAGCGGCCGGTGGATGAGGATGAGGAGTAGCGCGGTCAGCGATCAGTGGTCAGTGATCAGTTGTCAGTTGAGTTGTTGAGATCCGCGGCTGTCTTTGGGAGGGCTCGAAGATGGTCGCGGATTTTTTGTTTGTGTCCGGGCTGACTGCGCTGCGTTCGAGCCCCACCCCTATTATCCCGTCTCTCAGGGCAACGATTCTGTTTTCATTGGGTTACAGATGCATTAATATACATGACGCACCATAACAATTGTGGGAGTATAGAGATACCGTGACAGGGCAGTGCTTTATGTTCTTTTGGGTTTGCTTAGGTTCTTCACGCTAGATTTGCGCGGTGGGAGTTTCCAAGAGGCTATGCTGTCCAAAACCCTTGGGATCGGCTTTATCAAATGCTCATAGTCGAGCAACGGAGCACGCCACGGAAGACGGTGCATTCTTATGTGCCATTCTCTGGTCTCCTTGTTGACATGATTGATGCACCAAGCGAATAGGTCAGCCATTTGAAGAGCGGGAACGTGTGTCGATATGGCTTCGTCAACGCTGATAACATCTTTCATCAATTCAATATCTTTCTTAGCCTTCGGATGCGTCCACCTGTCGTGTATGTGCCCATAGAACTTCTCTCCCCGGTCGAAATGCAGCTCGTATTTCTTCGTACCGATGTGCTTGCCCCACCGAAGGACGAAGCCAAGAGATTCGGTGGCGCACAGTTCCTCAATGGAATTTGGTAGATCGGGGAGCGTCTTGACAGCCCTTACCCAATCATCGAAGAGAATCGTAAGCGTAACCGGATATAGGCCCTCCTTTGGCCTTTTCCCGAGCACTCCGTCAGGGATCATCATGTGCCGCTCGATCACGCCAACGCAGTCGCCGATGAAAGAATCGACGCGCCTCACAGTCCATCCCTTTTCTTTTTTGAAGTCATTCCGCAACGAGACGGCATCCGTGGTGTGCAGGTAGCCAGCACGATGTCTGTAGAGCACCTTGTTCCAGTCCCTATCAAATCTCTTCCACTGTTTTCCTGTGCCGCACACAGCGGCGATACTAATGCGGTCGTATTGGCTACTGTCTGCTTGATTGCTGCCGTCGAAGTAGCTTTTCAAGACCACGAGAAGATGATCCTCTGGAGGTGGATTTAGAGGGGACAGATCAGATAATGATAACGAAATTAGACGCACATCCGCCTTTCCAGCGGATTTGATACACTTCCGCCTAGCGGCGGATTATTGCCAAGCTAAAATTTAGGTTTTTAAATACGCGCCTGCCAGGGCGACGTAGGTTCGACGCACTCAAGCGAATCATCGCATGGAGTGTGCCTTAAATGCAAAAAGCTAGTTCACTGGACCTTTTGGATCGAATTGTTCAAGCAGCGTGCGCAACTCCCCCTCCTGAACTCCTTCTTCAACTTGTTGAATCAGTGAATCGAGATCATGGAATCCCTTTTCCATCTGTTCTTGAAATGGTCGGGACTCGGCATAGACTTTCTTCATGTCCTGAATTTGCCCCCGAAGCTCCTCAGGAAAATTCGCAAGCGCACCATGAAACCCCATCGACTCAAGAGCACATTGCTTGAGTCTCTTCAATAAAAATCGCACAAGTTCCTTCTGTGCATCGAGAGCGGTCACGTTCTCTTCTCCAGTTGCGCTATGATAACGCCATGAAGCCACCGCCCGACAATCCTGAGTTCACCCGCTTCACGCAAGCGATGCGCGGCTTGATGAAGGTGTCTAAGGCTGAGATAAACAAACGCATGAAGGCAGAAAGAAAGCGGAAGGCTAAGCCCTCCGCTTCCCGCGTCCCTGCCTCTTCTTAATCGGTTTCCGCCCCTCCCACCTTGCCAGTCAGTTCTGCATACGTCAGCCTTTTCCCTGCCGCTTGCGATACTGCCAGCGCAAATCTATCTGCATCCGTGAGTGGATTGTCTTTCGTGGCGCGGTTGTTGTAGCGGAATACCTGCTCATCGAGATATCGATCAAGATGGAACGGTTCGACCGCTACATAGGTTCCGCGCAATCCCCGTTTCAGCAAAGACCAGAAGTTCTCGATTCCCTGTGTGTGGACTTGCCCGTTCACGTATTCCTGCGAGTGATTGATGACTTTGTGAATCAAGTTCTTGTCGAGTCCGATATAACCCGTTGCTTCGTCTGTGTAGACCTTGGCGAATGGCGTCACATTATCGAGAATCGCGCTTTGCAGTACTTCGCGGTTTACGTTGGGAATCACCTTTGCACGAACCTGCCGCAATTCGCGGTCCAGTATCCCGTGTACAGCAGTCTTTCCGACAAACCCACCCTTGAGTCCGTCACGCGCTTGCACCTTCGCCTTGCGGTCCTTGTGCATCTTCTGAGGGTTGGGACCAATGAACGCCTCATCCGATTCCACAGGCCCACCAAATCCGAACTTGTGTTTGGGGTCGTTTTTCAAGGCAAGTCTAATGCGATGGAGCATGAACCATGCCGACTTCTGGGTCACTTTCAAATCGCGCATGATCTCGTAAGAGCTAATCCCGTTTTTGCAGTTCACGACTAGCCAGATCGCAGTCAGCCACTTGTCAAGCGGAATAGGGCTGTCCTCGAAAACGCTGCCAGTCTTGACACTGAATTGCTTGTGGCAGTCCTTCGCCATGCACTTCCAGATGCGGCGGGATGAGAGGTACGAAACCTTCTTACCCTCGCAGTGAGGGCATGTGACGCCATCAGGCCATCTCATAGACGCCACGAAGTCTACACACACATCAGGGTCTTGGAAGTAGCGAACCGCTTGCATCAGGCTTTTCGGGAACTCTTTGGCGTTTTCCATAGCTAGATCATTATGCCTGAATGGTTATGGTGTGTCAAGTATGTTTATGCCGTTACAGAAGGACATGGCGGCAAAGTCTTCTCTTTATTCCACTTGACTGTAGAGGCTTCTCCGGGAAGGACTTACCTGCGTGTTCACGATTTCACCGATTCGCGAAGCCGCTTTCGAGATGGAAAGAATGGTTTGCCGCATAGATTCAGCCTAGTCCAATTGGAGAAATAACCTGCAAATCCGGGAAAACTTTTTGGCCTTTGTTTTGACCGGGTTAGATGGGGATGATCGGACAAGGGGCTTGACACGGGAAAATCCAAATTATTCCGGGAGTTTCGGCCGGCCCTACGGGGCGGCGGCCGATTTTGCTTGGCGTATCCCAGGGTTTCACTGCCTCAGGAGGCGGATTGTTCAGCGGCTCTTTCGTAAACTCGTGCCCTGACGCAAGGCGGGCTGGTTCACGAGCGAGCCTGGGTTCGTTGCTCTCCTACCCATCGCGCGATGGGACTGCGCGATGGATGGGGCACCCGGCGCACTTTTTGAGCAGGTCCTCGAAGGCTCCGCGGATGTTGCCTTCGTTGTCGAAGCGGCCTTTGGCGAACTTCTGGAGGGTTGCGTAGTAGGCCCGTACCGGCGCGTTGGCCGGCTTGAGATTGAGTGTGGACATGAATGCAGCTCAGTCGCGAGGATAACGCAAGGCGGGCTGGTTCACGAGCGAGCCTGGGTTCGTTGCTCTCCCACCCATCGCGCGATCGGACTGCGCGATGGATGGGGCACCCGGCCCTGCCAGATCATCGGAACAAGTGGGGGACGAAGCTGCTGGTGTTGTTGGTGATGAGACCCTTTGATTCGCGGATGCCCATGCCGGCGGATTCACCGTCGATTAGCCATGATCCGAAGACGGCGGTCTTTCCGGCTTCGTTGGCCATGGGGGCGAGGGCCTGGTAGACGCAGTTTTCCGCGTTGCCGGAGCCGGGAGCGCCTTCGACTACGCTGCCATCGCGGATGATGGCGATTCCCTGCCCTTCGCGTCCGAAGAAAGGTTTGCGCACATAGCTCGTGAGTTCGCGGGGGCCGTCGGTGTAGGCGGGGAGAAGAAGATCGTGACCGGGGTTCAGTTCCCAGAGGATGGCGAGTAGAGCCTTGTTGGACCACATCATCTTCCAGATGGGCTCGATCCAGAGCGTCGATCCCCAGGTGCGGCGGTCTTTGCGCGGGCCGTATTCGCGCAGCGGCGATGTGGGAGGGAGCGTGGACAGCGCATTCGAGGCGAAGGGTTCGGCTAGGAGCCACTCCCATGGATAGAGCTTGAAGATGGTGCCGATGACGTGGTCGTCGAGATCTACGAAGGCGGCGCGCTTTGCGTCCCAGCCAATCTGCTGCATGCCGATGTGGCGCGTCTTGATGCCGGCCTGCTGCGCGGTGTCTTCGAGGTACGCGGTGGTCATGCGATCTTCTTCGCTGCCGCCGTCGGCGAAGTAGATGGGGGTGGTGGTGTAGTCCTTGAGGTCTTTCCACTTGGCGATGAGTTTCTCGTGCGCGGAGTTGAACTGGTCGGCGTCAGGGAAGCAATCCTGCAGCCAGTACCATTGCGCGACGGCAGCTTCGACAAGGCCAGTGGGCGTGTCGGCGTTGTACTCGAGGAGTTTGATGGTGTCTCCGTCGTAAGCGAGATCGAGTCGGCCGTAGAGCGCGGGCGGCTCGGCGTTCCACGCGGAGCGAATAGCAGCATGTGCGGGGGCGGGGATGCCCATTTGCGCGAGGCGATCCTGATTGAGGATGACGTCACCGGCAGCGAGAGCGAGGCGTTGAATCTCGTTGGTCGCGGCTTCGAGGCGATCGATTTCGCGCGCGGAGAATTCCCAGTAGGCGGACTCGTCCCAGTAGGGAGTGCCGTCGGCAAGGGTGTGATAGGTGAGGCCGATTTTTTCGACGCGCTTTTGCCAGTCGGAGCGCGGAGTGAGCGTGCGGCGGCGCATTACTCGCCCCCTGCGGAGTCGCCGCCACCGCCAATGCCGCCGAAGCCGCCGCGTGGAGTGGTGCTGCCGCCGATAACGGAATCGCCGAAATGGCCTCCACTCGATCCGCCGTAAACGTAGCGGTAAATGCCGGCTCCGCCGGTTGCGTTGCAGTAGGAGTCAGGCTCCTTACGGCCCTGGGGATCAATGCAATCGCGGCGTTCGGTGCGGCAAGCTGTCATGGAGAGAGCGACGGCGGCGAGGAGAGTGAGTTGGACTTCGCGAGACTTGCGCATGGTTTTGGTTGGCCGAGGCAAGGATAGTGAATTGGGGCTGGAGAAACAACTGCACGCAACGGGTATGTGGGTGGACGCGATAACTAGAAGCAGGTCCTTCACTTCGCTTACCCCATCGACAAAGACCTGTCGCTGGGGACCCCGACCAAAGCGCTACGTTCAGGATGACACCGTACGGTGACGGCGGATTTTGCTGGAAATTGAAATTGAAATCGGGTTATAGTCTTAAGACCCGCCGGACCTTTCCGGCTATGGAGGAAACAGTGTTTCAGCCTACCGCCGTACGAATCATTCGCTGAACATTGCCTCGGGTTTTCCCGTACTGCCGCCTCCTGGCGGCGCCCCCGAGGTTGACTTCAGCCCCTGGGGTGATTCTGCAAATCACAAATTGATGGCAGCGTGACCCCTTCGCTATTGATGTGTGCGTTCGTGCGCGTTCGCATGCGTTGACGTGGAGATTTTCGAATGTCTGTTCTTGAAGGTTTGACGCCGCCTCCGATGGAGGATGGGCGGAGTTTCTGGTCTTCGGTACGCGAGGCGCTGAGCGGCTCACACCAGGACTTCACACAAGGGAATTTGAATCGCGCGATTCTTCTGCTGGCCATACCGATGGTGCTGGAGATGGTGCTGGAGTCGCTATTTGCCGTCACCGATGTGTTCTGGGTGGGCAGGCTGGGCGCAAACGCAGTTGCAACAGTCGGCATCACGGAATCGATGCTTGCGCTGGTGTTCGCCATCGGGCTGGGCGTTTCGATGTCGACGACGGCAATGGTGGCGCGGCGCATCGGCGAGAAAGATCCGGAAGATGCGGCGATTGCCGGCGTGCAGGCGGTGGTGCTTGGCCTGCTGATTTCGCTGGGGATCGGGATTCCGGCGGGAATTTATGCGCCGGAGTTGTTGCGGGCGATGGGCGCTTCGCCGGAGATTGTGGCGAGTGGATCAGGGTATGCGCGCGTTGCGCTGGGAGGCTGCGGCGCGATCATCATGCTGTTCCTGAATAACGCGATATTTCGCGGGGCCGGCGATGCTTCGATTGCGATGCGGCTGCTGTGGGTGTCGAACATCATCAATCTCGTACTCGACCCGTGCCTGATTTTCGGGCTTGGGCCGTTTCCGAAGATGGGTGTGACGGGCGCGGCGGTGGCGACATTCACCGGGCGATCGATCGGCGTGCTGTACCAGTTCTATCGGCTGTTGCGAGGAACGGAGCGCATTCACATCCTGGTCCGGCAACTGCGCATTAACGTGCGGGTGATGGTGAAGCTGCTGCGGGTGTCGGCAGCGGGCATTCTGCAGTTTGCCATCGCAAACACGAGCTGGATTGTGCTGGTGCGCATCATCTCGATTTTCGGATCGTCGGCGGTGGCGGGATACACGATCGCTATCCGCATCGTGGTGTTCTTCATTCTGCCGGCATGGGGATTGAGCAACGCGGCTGCAACGCTGGTGGGACAGAACCTGGGAGCGAAGAGACCGGACCGCGCGGCACAGGCGGTTTGGCGCACCAGCGTGTACAACGTGATTTTCCTTGGAGTGCTGGGTATTTTCTTTGTTGTGTTTGCAACGCCGGTGGTGCGGCTGTTTGTGCATGACCCGGCGGTGGTGCCGATTGCTGCGACAGCGCTGCGCACCTTCGCCTGCGGCAACGTTGGCTATGCGTACGTGATGGTGATGCTGCAGGCATTCAACGGGGCTGGCGACACACTGACGCCGACGATTGTGAATTTTTTCGGCTTCTGGGTGTTGGAGCTACCGCTGGCATGGTGGCTTGCCATTGGGCTGAGGCTTGGCGCCAACGGAGCATTTCTGGCGGTGGTGATTGCTGAATGCTCGATCGCGGTGGCGAGCATTATTCTGTTTCGGCAAGGCAGGTGGGCCCGGCAGCGGATTTAGGCAGATTCCGGGGCGAACGCGGTTGATTCGCTCCGGTTTCGCCGGATTCTTAGCATGATCGGGAATCCTTAAGGACTCCGCTACATCTGAGAGAATGATGGATGTGAAAGTAGCGAAACATTTTGCCGGCCTGCGGCGCTCGGGACTGGTGTGCGCGGCGGTCATGGTGTTGACGGGAGCTGTGTGCGCGCAGACTGAGAACCCCAGTTCGACGACGAATCCCTATTACGGTAGCGTGACGGCGCATGTGGTGACGGACCAGCCACTGCAGTTGTCGCTGGACGAGGCAATTCGACGCGGGTTTGAGAACAATCTTGGATTGAAGGAAGCCGAGAGCGGCGAGAAGTTGTTTCAGGGCGAAAGGAATATCGCGCTGCAAGAATTTTTGCCCACGATTAATCTTTCGGGCGGCACCGGCGTCTTTCAACACAACCTGGCGGCGCAGGGATTTGGGCCGGGAGTGCTGAAGCAGTTCGGAAATCTCTTCCCGGGCGGAGTTCCGGGGGGGCTCTCGCTGATCACGAAGGACGATTTGACGCAGGGTCAGCTGACTTTCAAGCAGACGCTGTTTTCGGGTGTGGTGATAGCCGGCTGGAAAGCGGCAGGAGCGGCGCAACGATCTGCCTACTTCAGCAAGATGACGGCGCGCGGCGAGGTCGTGCAGCAGGTGGCGACAGCGTACCTGCGCGCAATCGCGGATGCCAGCGAAGTGGACAACGCTATGGCGCTGGAGAAAGCGGACGCGGTTTCGCTGCAGCATGCGCACGATGCGCACGTTGCGGGCACTGCCGCCAACCTGGATGAGTTGCGGGCGCGGGTGCAGTTGCAATCGCAGCAGCAGACGCTGATTGCGGCGCAGAACGCCGAGGAGAAGGACCTGATCCTGCTGAAGCGTGAGATCGGAATCGATCCGGGGCAGAAGATTGTGCTGACCGACCCCGCGCCCTATAGCGACCTTGCAGAGCAAACGCCCGCGGAAGTGCGTGCCGTCGCGTACAAGAATCGGCAGGACTATCAGAATCTGCAAAACCAGGTGATTGAGCTGCGCGCGCTGCACTCGGCTTACAGGGCGCAGCGGTTACCGAGCTTGAGTTTCAGCGGCAATTACGGCGTCGACAAGGTAAACGGGAGCCCGAGTCACGGCGTGTTTGCTGCGGTGGGAACGCTGAATGTGCCGATCTTTCGGGAGGCGAGTCTTCGCGGAGATTCCGACGCTTCTGCAGCGCAACTGGCCGCGGTGAATGCGCAGCTTGACGATGTGCGCAGCAAGATCGACCAGCAGGTGCGGTCGGCGCTGCTGGACGCGGACGCAGCGAAAAAGCTGCTGGAGGTCGCGAAGTCGAGTGTCGATCTGGCTACGCAGGAACTCAGCGATGAGACGGACCGCGTGAATGCGGGAGTGGATAACAACCTGCCGCTGGTTACGGCACAGGCTTCGCTGGCATCGGCGCAGAGCAATTATGTGCACAGCCTGTATCAATACAACTTGTCGAAGTTGGCGCTGGCGAGATCGGCGGGCGTGATTGAGCTGCAGTATCGGGCCTATCTGGGAAAGTGATCAGCGGTCGGTGGTCGCGGCATCGGAAGGCAAGAAGCGGATTCTTCGCTCACCACCCCCAAACTGAAGTGCGTTTGGGGCCCCGTTCTCTCAGAATGACGCCTCAACTAAAAGAATCTCAGGCTCGAGTAACTAACTCCCCGGAGTGACTTTGCCGGTCAGGGTGAGGTCGATGTCTACTTCTTTGGCTACTTTGAGTATGAAGATGCTGGGGTCTTTCAGGCCCCACTTCACATAGGGCACAACGAAGTGCGTTTTGGCAGTGAGGGATCCGGCGTCGATGTGGATCTGCATGGGCACGGTGAGGTCGTGGGGTGTGCCGTGAAGTGTGAACGTGCCTGAGACCTGGATGGTGGAGTCGCCGGTGGGCGCGATGGCGCCATCGTATTTCTGTGGTGCGAAGGTGATCTCGGAATAGTGTTCGACGTCGAGGACATCCTTGTTCATCTTCTTATCGCGGCCGGGTTCGCCGCTGTTGCCGCTGCCCGCCGCGACAACTACCGAACCGGAGATCGTATGCGCGGTGCCATCGAAGTCGATTGATCCGCTCTGCACGTGGAAGGTGCCGGTCACATGGTGGCCGTTACCGCCGAGAGCCCATGCAACCTGGCTGGCGTTGGGATCTACGGTGAAGGTCTGGTGCTGTGCGAAAGCGCTGGCGGCAAAAAGCAGCGAGCTCGCGATAAAAGCGGAGCGGACTGAAACGGAACGCAGGGGGCCTTTCAATGTTCGTCTCCTGAAGTGGAATGCGACGTTTGCTCTTGTGATGGCTGCGTAGTGCTTTGCGCAAGCCACAGGGTCAGTGAAGCAATATCTTTGTCGGGCAGATACTCGTGCCCTGCCATGTCTGAGTTGGGAATGCCGAACTTTATGATTTGCGCGAAGTGATCGACGTGCGCAGGTTGCGGTTTTGAGGTGGAGGAGGAGCGTCTTGGGCCGGAGGTCAGGACCGCCGGAGACTCGATGAACTCTGATTGCCACTTGAGGCGGGTTTGGCCGCTCGCGTTGTGGCAGGTGGCGCAGTAGCGATTGTAGAGTTGCGGGCCCTCTGCCGGGTTGGCGGAGGCAAGGACATCGTCGGGCAGATGCCATTGCTTTTCATCGACGCCGTGCCGCTGCGTTTCTGAGGAGTGCAGGCTTGCCAGATATGCAACCAGATCGTTGCCTCTTCCATCGCGGAAGAGGAATGCATAGGACGGCATGATCGAGGCTCCGCTGACTTCGCGGGGATTGTAGAGGTGCATCTTGAGCCAGAGGGCAGAACGGCGGACGCCTACCTGCGAGAGGTCCGGCCCCTGGCGACGATTTCCGATCAGCGGCGGGCGCTGCTCGTGAATCTTGTCGACGCTTTCAACGGGCCCCCACATGAGTTCGTCGGCGGTGCCGGGGCGGACATATTGCGAGTGGCAATGGATGCAGCCCTCGGAGATGTAGACGAGGCGGCCGCGTTCGATAGCCGAAGGCGAAGCAGCTACGGGAGCTGCGGGCTGAATGCGATAAACGACGAGAGCGATGAGAAGTACGACGCCGGTGAGTGCGAGCTCGCGGGGGCGGCCGCGACGGATCTTGAAGATGATTGGTGCAAGAACGACTGCGGTGGCGACAGCGACGAAGGCTGGCGGGACGTGGCCAAGATTCTGGCTCATGCCGATGCCAAGTGCAGAGCCGATCCAGCCGGCAATCGCGTAGATCCAGCCTGCCTGACGACCACGCTCCGCGACGGTGGCGGCGGGTGACAGCAGCGATGGATATGCAACCAGGGCTACCGAGTAGAGCGAGACTCCGACGGGATAGAAGACCGAGGCGGTGAGGGCGCGTGCGGGATCGAGCAGAAGCAGGCAGGCAAAGGCGAGCGCTCCGACGGCCGCCGCGAGAACGATTGGCAATTCGCGACGCGAGAGCAGCCATGCACTGAATACGGCTGCGCAGAGGTGAATAAGCGCGTTGGCCCAGAGGTGCGCGGAGCCTTGCCAAATGAGGGCTTTGAGGGCGGTGGAGTTCTGGATGATGAAGAAGGCGGCGGAATCGAGCCAGATGAGAGTTGCAAAGGACGCGACGACAAGCGGAAATGGAATGGCAGGCGAGGCCGAGGGCGTTTTTGACTGGGTTTCGGATGAGGGATCGAGGATAAAGTCTGCAAGGACGATGCCAATGAAGCAGAGAAGGCCTGCGGTTGCCGACTGGACTTGCGGAGTCGCCGCGAAGAGGGATGGGACGTTGCAGAGAAAGTAGCCAATCCCAGTGCCGAAACCGACTTTGAGGAGGGCGTCGCGATCGCCGATCCATTGACGGAGATGTGTGACGAGGGTGACGGTGAGCAGGCCGAGGCTAGCGCCGATGAGCGTGGAGACTGCGATAGCGGAGGCGAGGGTGAGCGGGGCAATAGTGAGGAATGCCGCAATGGCAGCGGCGACGAATGCACATTGAAGGCGGCGGGCGGAGGACGGAAAATGCCTGACGCGTGGAGAGAACAGGCTGAGACCGATGCCGCCGATGGCCATGGATGCCATAACGGACTTGAGATGCGCGCCCGTGATGCCGAGCGTATCGAGACGGTGGATGAAGGCGAACTGCGCAAATATCAGGAAATAGACATAGGTGACGGCGATAAGGCCGACACCCTGGATTCCCGATGTGCGCAGCTTAGTGAGTGACATGCGACAACCAACCTCTGTGCAGTCCGCGCGCCTGAATCAGAACGCAGATGCAGTCGAATAGCGCAATCGTAATCCAACCGAGCGCGAGCGTGCCGGTGAGCACCGCGACCAAGACAAAAATCGCAACCGAACTGCGGATGATGGCGGTGAGGAGCCATACGGCTTCAAGGCGCGGCATGCTTCCGGTGCGATGGATCAGGAGTGCGCCGTAGAGATAGGACAGGCCGACTGCAAAAACAAATGATCCGATGAAGGAAAGGAACGGAGCGGCATCGCGAGGAGCCGACAGTCCCATCAAACGAACGGTAAAGACAGGAGCGGCGATGAGCAGGGCACCGGTAGAAGCATCGGAGACGCCTGCGATGAGCTGGTATGCGAGGAGGTAGAGGTCTTTCATACTGTCACCTCATGGGTACGTTCAGATGGAACAAAGCCGCGGATGCGTATGAGCGCTGATGCCGCTGCGAGCCACTCGGCGGAGGAGATGAGCATGAGGACGCCGGTGACGAGGCGAAGAGTGTACAAGACGTTGCGCGCGAGGCTGGGAACAATGGTGAAAGCGGGATCGCTGCCCTCGACCCAACCGGCAATGAGCATCAGGACGACGTAGGCCAGTACGCTCCAATTCCACATGTGAAACGACCAACGGCGGGTGAGGATCCAGCCGTCGTCGCCGAGGAGTTGAACCATCACGACTGCTAGAAGCGCGGAGAGAAAGCCGGCGACAGCGATGAGTGAATGGCCGACCAGGCCGTCGGTGAACTTGAAATGATCGAGCACGCCGGGAAGGAACATGATCCAACCGGAGACGACAAGGAATCCCCACCACCAGAGAAGGGCCGTTCGCCAGGATCGTGTATTGTCGTGCCACTGAAAGGTTGCATAATATGCAGGCGCGAGGGGGAGCCATACCAGCAGGCTGCCGAGGCTCAGGTATTGCGATGGCACGTGATGGCTGATGTCTCCGCGGCTCATGGAGAGACAGAGCAGTGATTCGGCGGCGAAGACTATCGCGGAAATGAGAAGAGGCCGTGGGCGGCTGGGCTTGCGGCGCGCTACTCCGAAGGGAACGATGAGCAGGATAGCGACGACGCCGAGGGAGGACTCAAGCTGGCTTTCGCCGGTGGGACCGCCGGTGGAAGGATTGATGGCGGGGTAGAGGCCGGGACTTGAAGCAACGTAGATGGCGGCTGGGACG
Source organism: Occallatibacter sp. (assembly GCF_035317045.1). Classification (GTDB taxonomy): domain Bacteria; phylum Acidobacteriota; class Terriglobia; order Terriglobales; family Acidobacteriaceae; genus Telmatobacter. The sequence goes on along the minus strand of NZ_DATHHT010000027.1, from coordinate 6,180 downwards.
GCGAGGAGGATGGCCAGGCCGATAATTTTCACGGCGTGTGCGGACCATGGTTTGTTTCGCGCGGAATTCCAGGCAAGAACCAGCGAGCAGGCGAGCAGGAGCCAGAGCGCAAGCATGGCGGCGGGGAACGCGAAGCGCGCGTAGCCGGACCAATCGAGAAAGAGCTTTCCGCTCGAGTGACCGGCGAGCCAGGTGAGCGATCCGATGAAGAGCACGGTGGACCATGTCCACAAGACGGGGCGGCACCAGGGTGCGGCGGGACCGCGGTCGGCGCCGTAGGTGCGGAAGAGCCAGCCGAGCATGGGCAGGCCGCACCATCCATAGAGAAGGATGTTGACGTGAACCATCATCCAGCGACCGTAGGTCCATTCGCCGAGCACTGTATTGAGAGAGGGAAGAAGTAAAAGAAGCGCGAGCATGACGCCGATGGCGTTGCCGATGACGAGCCACAGGAATGCGTGCCAGGCAGCGGTGGCGATGGGGTGCGCCGTGATGATTGTTGAATGCGAAGGATGGACAGGGTCGGCGAGCGATGGCTCGGGTTCGGCCGAGCTTGCGGTTAACAACGGGGCTGCGGGCGGATCGAGAACGCTAGACGGTGCGAGGTTCATAGATCCTCCCGTCGTGCATTTCGACATAGCGGTCGCATCGGTAGGCAAGACCGCGATCGTGGGTGGCCATCAGCAGTGTGACGCCATCGTTGGCAGCAACATCGAGCAGGAGTTGAAAGACGGAGCCGCTGGTGTGTTCGTCGAGGGAGCCAGTGGGCTCGTCGGCGAGCAGGATCTTGGGGTGGTTCATCAACGCGCGACAGATGGCGGTGCGCTGGCGTTCGCCGCCAGAAAGCTTTTGGATTTTTTGATGGAGGCGGTGGCTCAAGCCGGTGCGTTCGGCGAGTTGATGCAGGCGCTGATTTGCCAGGATCCGGTTGGTGCCAGCGGCCACTGTCGGGATCAGACAATTTTCTGCGAGAGTTAGATCGGGAATGAGGTTGTGTAGCTGGAAGACGAAGCCGATTTCGTGGCGCAGCAACTTGAGCAAATTGCGATGACGATTGACTTCAATGCCGTTGACGACGATGTGGCCGCTGTCGGGTGCGTCGAGTCCGCCGAAGAGGTGGAGGAGTGTGCTTTTGCCGCAGCCGGAGGGACCGCAGAGCGCGATGGTCTCGCCCTGGGCGGCTTCGAAGTCAACGCCCCGAAGGACGGTGATGGCGCCATCGTCGAAGCTCTTCCACACCTTTTCGGCGCGCAGAACGATGCGGTCGGTCGAACTCGGGTGGGTGGCGAGGCTGCTCATTCGAAACGAAGCGCCTCCACCGCACGGATGCGCATGGCGTAGGCTGCCGGGTAGAGCGCGCCGCCGATGCCAGTAAGCAGCGCGAGCACAATGACGACAAGCATGAGGAGCGGTTTGATGGAAGCGTCAACATAGCCATCAAGCGCGGGGACGTGCTTGAGGGTGAAGAGCGCGACGACACCGATGACGAGTCCGACGAACGCACCGAAGGCGGCGACGCAGGAGGATTCGCCGAAGATCATGGCGGCGATTTGCGTATTGCTGAAACCGTTGACGCGGAGGATCGCGATCTCGCGGATGCGCGTGAAGACCGACATGATCATGGTGTTGGCGATGCCGAGTCCGCCGAGGATGAGACCGCATCCGCCGACGGCCCAGGCGGTGGCTTTGAGGATTTTGAACTGGGAGTAGGAGTGCTGGAATTCGGTGTCTTCAAGCGCGATGAGGTTGGGGTAGTTTTGGTTGATTTGCGCTTTGAAGGCTGCGGCATCGTCTTTGTTTTGGAGTTTGACGGTAACGACGGAGGAGCCGTCTTTGTGGAAGAAGCCTTGGGCAGCGGCGAGCGGCATGAAGACGCCACCATCTTCGAAACCGTTGGCGGCCCTGAGAATTCCAATGACATGGAAAGTGCCGTGGCCAATGGGGACGCGGCTACCGACACTGGCGTTGAGGAAATCGGCCGCACGGGAGCCGAGGACTACGTCGTCATTGTTCTTGCCAAAATCGACGCGATCGCCGGCTAGCCACGTGGCTTTACGAATGCGGGCATCGCCGGGCGTAACGCCGAAGCAGGTGATGATGGGGTGGTCGGCGCTGGAGACGATGCCGAAGAGAACGGGGTCGGCGTGCGCGACGGTGGGCCAGGTGGAGATTTCACCGGAGAGGGATGCAGGGACATTGCTAAAGAAGAGATCGGATACGTTCTTCTCGAAGACGATGACTTCGCTATCGCTCGAGAGAATGCTGGAGAACATGCCGATGGCGCCCTGAAGAATGGTGACGACAGTGAGCATGGCGGCCACACTAAAGGCAATGCCGGCGATGCTGATGAACGAACGGATGCGGTGCCGGCGGAGATTGGTGAGGATGAGCTTGAGAAAGATCATGACCGCTCTTTCGTGAACGCCTCCTCAGCCATTTCGCAGGCGACGTCGGTGACCTGGCGGAGTTCGGCTTCGAGATCACAGCGGAGTTTGGAGAGGAACGATAGAGCGGGGCGACGAATAAGCAGGCGATGGAGGGTGAGATCGCCAATATGCAGGATGCGCTCGAGGCGTTCGACAGTGCCGCAGACACCGATGGCGCTGGCGATGTTGGGACGATCGAGGAGTTCGTCGCGGGCGGCGGTTTTGCCGGTTTCGGTGGCGCTTTGCAGCACATCCTTGAGATCGTCTATCGCCTGGTAGGCGAGTCCCCAGCAGACGGCGACGCGTTCAAGCAGCTGAATCTCGCGGGCGGGAGCGCCGCCAAGCATGGCGGGAACGACAAGGGTGAGACGAATGAGCGAAACGGTCTTGCCGAGGGCGATGCGCTCGGTGGTTTCGCGCGTGTGGGGGAGCGAGGAGTAGTGGAGATCGAGGCTTTGACCGTTAAGCAGGCCGTCGACTCCCAGGCGCTGCTCGATGTAGGCCATCACGGGACGCTGGGCGCCTTGTGGGCAGGCGGCAACGGCGCGCCAGATGAGAGCGTAGGCGCGATTGATGAGAGCAAGCGCAGAGAGGATGGCGGTGGATTCGCCGAATTCGATGTGCACGCAGGGGACGCCGCGGCGCTCGAGAGCGTTGTCCATGCAGGGCAGGTCGTCGAAGATCAGCGAGGCGGTATGAAAGTACTCGAGCGCGATGGCGATGTTGTGGGCGGAGTCGGTATCGAGATCGTAGGCTGCGCCCAGGCGGAGGACCATGCGGGGGCGAACGAGACTGCCGGGAGATGAGAGCACGTGGCGCAGGGCATCTTCAAAGGCGGGATCGAGAAGCGACGGCAGCGGCAAGGAGGTGCGAAAGGACTCTTTCAATAAGGCCGAGTTGGGTTCGTCGAACTGAGATTCTCGCGGCACGCTGCTCCTTGTCTCCCGTTGGTGTTGGATTGCGAGTGCAGCGCGCGAGGACACCTTCCGGATCAAATGAGCACGAGCCGCCATGTACTTGGTTGAGACGCGTTTCAGCCGGGTTTGGCGCAAGTGAACGGCAGCGAAAGTGAATGAAGTTTTGTTCATTTGACAGGACGCACAGCTACAGATGCAATCAAATGGGCTTTTGTTATCAACCATATTGGATGCACATGACGTAGAAACAGCACCTACATGACGAATCGTTCATGGAGTGCGTTCGTTGGAACAAATCTGCCATGAGTTCGCTCAAACTTTCGAAGGGGTGAAACACAGTCTGTGTCTAAGTGAATGAACTAAGATGGCCTTCATGCGGCTTCTGTTAGTTGAAGACGAGCACGATATTCAGGCGTTTCTGCGGCGTTCGCTGCAGGAGGCAGGGTACCAGGTGGACGTGGCCTCGGACGGTAAGACGGCCGAGCGTCTGGCTATCGAAAATACGTACGACATCCTGGTGGTGGACCTGGGGCTACCGGACTGCGACGGGATCAGTCTGATTTTGCGGCTGAGGCAGATCGGGGTGAAGGCACCGGTGCTGATTTTGTCGGCGCGGCGATCCGTGGATGATCGGGTGCGCGGGCTGGAGCAGGGCGGCGACGACTACCTGACGAAGCCGTTTGCGCTGGCGGAGTTGCTGGCGCGGCTGCGGAATCTGCTGAAGCGCAACGGTCCCGCGGGGAGCGAATCGACGAAGTTGCGCGTGCTGGATCTCGAGCTGGATTTGCTGCGGCGGGAGGCGACGCGCTCGGGTGAAGTGCTGCAACTGACGCCACAGGAGTTTGTGCTGCTGGAGTATCTGTGCAGGAACGCGGGGCGCGTGGTGACGCGATCGATGATCCTGGACAAGGTATGGGGGATGCGCATCCAACCGGACACGAACGTGGTGGATGTGCACATCTATCGGCTGCGCGGGAAAGTGGACGGCAAGGGACAGCAGCCGATGATTCGCACGCTGCGGGGAGTAGGGTATGTCCTCAAAGACCGGTAAGACGGTGATGCACAGTGCGGCATGGCGCATTTCGCTATGGGCCACGCTGGCGTATGCCGTCGGCACGATGCTGGTGTTTGTGTTTCTGCATCGATTTGTTGCTTCGGATATTCAGCGGCGCAGCGACGCATGGCTTTCCGGTGAAGTCGAGGTGCTAGGCGATGTTGCGGAGCACACGCCGAAGGATGCGCTCTACGGCCGTGTCATGGGCGAGGTGGCGGAACTTGCCAGCAAGGAAGTGCCGAACCGGGTGCGGGGGGAAAGCGCAGAAAACGACTCGGTGTTCTTTGTCCAGCTCGGCAGCAATGGAGCAATGGAACTGTGGGCGGGACCGGGAAGCAGCAATGCTTTTGTCGACGCAATTCAAAAGGCGACGATTCAGCCCGACCGGCCAACGGATGTGAATGTTGCGGGAACCGCAATTCCCTTTCGCGTGGCCACGCTGCGCATCGATGACGGAAGCCGTGTGTACCTGGGGCTGTCAGAGCGCGATGAGCTTCGAGTACTCAACAAGCTGCGGCTGAGATTCATTTCGTGGTGGCTGCTGCTGGTGGCGCTGGGATTTGCGATTGTCTTCTTTACAACGCGCAGAATGCTGAGCCATGTGCGGGAGATTACGGAAGCGGCTTCGCGCATCGGTCACTCGGAACTGAATGCGCGCGTGCCGACCACTGAGCGCAGCGACGAGGTGGGACAGCTGGCACGCACGCTGAACCGGATGCTCGATCGGATCGAGAACTCGATGCACCAACTGCATACGATTACGGATTCGCTGGCACATGATTTGCGCAGTCCGCTGACGGCGATTCGCGGGAAGCTGGAGATGTCGCTCTCGGCGGCAACCGATGCGGAGCAGGCGGAGCCGATTGTTTCTGCAATCGAGGAGTTGGACCGACTGACGGAATTTCTGAACGCGTCGCTGGATGTGGCCGAGGCGCGGGCGGATGCGCTGCGGCTGACGCGAAGCGAAATCAATCTGGATGAACTCTTGCGGATCATGATCGATCTCTACGAACCGTCGATGACGGAAAAGGGATTGCAGATCAGGCTGCGCAGTGCGGGGCCGGTGACGATCGACGCGGATGCAGCGCTGGTGCACCGGATGATTGCCAACCTTTTCGACAATGAATTGAAACATCTGCCGGCGTCGTGCACGGTGACGGTGCGGCTGGAGTCGGGGGATGGCGTGGCGATGCTTTCGGTGGAGGATGACGGGCCCGGGTTCTCATCGGATGTGAGTGAGCACCTGTTTGAGCGGCGCGTGAAAGGCAAAGATTCGAACGGGCACGGACTGGGGCTGGCGTTTGTGGATGCGGTGGTGCGGGCACATGGCGGAACCATCACGGCCACGAATCGTGAGGGCGGAGGGGCGCGGATTGCGCTGACGATGCCGGTGGTGCCGGTGCATGCGGTGTAGAAGCCGGATTCTGAACTTTCGAGCTTAATTAGAACTGAGCGTGAAGCCGCCGTTCAGGTTACTCGACAGCATCTTTTAGATTCATCGGTTCTGTGGAGACAATGCCCTCAACTCACCTGGAAAGCTGATTCAGATGATCCAGAGTTGCTGCCGCGGGAGAGAAACCCGGAGCAAGTTGCAGTGCCATTTCCGCTTCCTGACGAGCCTCTGCGTATCGCCTGACGGCGGCCAGGGCGTTGGCGAGGTTAGTGTGGTACTCCGGATCGTTGGGTGCAATGCGAGTTGCCGTCCCGAATTCCTCGATCGCAGCGCCGAAGCTGCCCCGATCTGCATCGACGCCACCGAGATTACTGTAGAGCGAGGCGCTGA
>NZ_DATHHT010000026.1:0-88639 GCF_035317045.1 Occallatibacter sp. | reverse complement strand
CGAGTTGCTAGCTGCGGCGCGGTCCATCCGATAATCGTTCAGCACGAGCTTCATTCAAGCCCGGCGCGCTCGGTTCGGCAGCGGCGCTTGCCTCAAGATGCTCGGATCGGTGCAGGGGCAACCAAAGTTCTGAGATCTTCTGGTGTTTCATGGGGCGACGCGGGCTGCTGAGCGGATGCTGTAGCAGCAACTGACGCCACAGAGGCAAGCAAGGCACATTTTGCAATTGTTCTGTCCATGGCCTGGCGCCCAAGCTTATCACCTCCTATCACGTCTACGGCATCACTCGGCACGGTTACGGGCTTTCCCGTGCTCCCGTTCCCAGCGGGGACAATTACTCCGCTGATCGTCTCGGAGATGATGTGCTCGCCGTCATCGCGGCTCTCAAGCTCGACCGTCCCATCCATCGCAGGCGAGGAACTCAGCTCCATCGGTTCCAGGCACCCCGAGAAAATTGCCGATCTCATCCATCTAGATGCCGCCTTTGCCTACGCTTTCTATGACCCCGTGCAGGGTAATCTCCTCATCGACGCCGCCGACCTGAAGCGGAGGCTGAAAAATCTGGTTTCGTCCGCGGGCCCGCGCGAACAGGAAGCAGCACTCAAGGAACTCCAGCGATCGATCCTTCCTCAGTTTGAAGAGGACCTGAAAACCCAGGAAGATGATCTGGCCAAAATTCCCGAGCCGCCGGCCGCCGCATCCAAGCCGCCTGAGGCGTCCCCCATTGTAAAAGCCATCCTGATGGGTAAGCAGAAGTACACGTCGATCAAGGTTCCGGTGCTGGCCATCTGCGCGGTTCCTCACGACCTTGGGTCGCGTTATGAGAACGATCCCGTCGCCCGAGCTGCTGGGAGTTTTATAACGACGAGAATATCGTCGATGGCTTATTGGTGTTCTTTGATGTCAGGTCGGTCTTGTTCGACCCGGCTGGGCCAATTCCGAATGACTACATCAGCGTTTTGAATGCTGAGCCTTTGACCGACGGTCACTACCGATTTCGCTTTTCGGCTGCATCTCTGGATCAGTCTTCAAGCTCTACAGAGGTCTTGATGACGATCGAGGCAAAACACTTGCATCTCGAAAATCCCTCCGTCCCAGGCGTACCGATTGAGAGCTAAAGTCGAATTGCGGGTGTGTCACAGCCAAACCGGACGTTACTCGAAAATGGGGTTTATGTCCAGGTTGACCACAACACTCATTTTGTCCGTGTGGTTCCCGGCAAAAGCATCGGAGATACCGTCGGGTTCAGCGGTGAAGTGAAAGGGCAATTCGCTACAGCAGAATTCTTTGATCGGCAGAAGGACCAGTCATACCGTTAGGTCGCGAGTGCCTCGCTGCTCAATCCAAATGCGCCCGTCAAGTTTTTTGTAACCAACACCTGATTCCTCATCACCATCGACAATTGGCGCAACGTCGGCCATGGAAAGGTTGTTGCCATCCATGACAACGGCATGCTCGTTCGGGCCTATGATCTCTCCGATTTGTTCACTAAGCGAGAGATCTGCGACGCGCCCGTTTCTTCAGCCCATCGAATTGCCGCGTTGCAATAGAGGTTCGCCGTCATTCAAGATCAGTTGCTTGGGCTCGCCAAGCCTGCGGCTTGAGCCCGCGGCGACAATGATGGCAGCGACAGACATCGTCCACAGTCTACCCTTCCCGGCTTGACTTCAACGGAAACCACGGGCGAGACTAACACAACCAGTAAGACAAATCTGCGGCGAAAGACGGACTGGTGGGCAACTCAAGCAACGCGACGGCTGAGGTGTATCCGGGGCGAACTGCAAAAGACGATTACGGCCTGCACGCCGGAGTTCTGGGGCCGTTGGAGACGCTCGCTCAGTCCGTCTCCGCCATGGCGCCTTCCACTTCTCCTTCGCTGACCATCCCCCTCGTATTTGCGATCGTCGGCAATGCTACCTGGCTCGTTTACCTGCTTGCCACCGGTACAATCCTGCTCATCGGTTTCTGCGTCAGCCGTTTTGCGCGGCTCTCCGCTTCTCCGGGATCGCTCTACACTTACACAGCAGAAACATTGCCAACCGTCTTTGGTGTAGCGGCCGGCTGGGGATTGTTGCTCGCCTATTTAGCCACCGCGGCCTCCGTCGCAGGCGGCGCGCTCTACTACACCAACGTGCTTTCGCAGCAATTCCTTCACTGGACCCCGCCGATCCTCGTCACGCTTGCCATCGTCTGCCTTGCCGCGGGCTTTGTTGCATATCGCGATGTAAAGCTCTCAGCCGAGTTGATGCTCTGGATCGAGATCTGCTCCGTCAGCCTCATCGGCATAGTTCTTATGGTCATGCCAATCCACTTCGGATTTCATCTCGATATGGATCAATTCAGGCTGCGTGGCGTTTCCTTCTCCAGCCTCGGCCCCGCACTGGTGCTTTCCATGTTCAGCTTCGTGGGGTTTGAAAGCGCCACCACGCTTGGCAGCGAAGCGCGCAATCCGCTACGCACCATTCCGCGAGCCGTGATCCAATGCGCAATCGTTTCCGGAATCTTCTTTATGCTTTGCTCATACTCTGAGGTGCTCGGATTTCGCGGCGCATCAGGCAAGTTAAGCGATACTACCAGTCCGCTGCATTTTCTCGCTGACAAGGCCGGCGTCGCGCCGCTGGGCACGGGCATCGATTTCGGCGCGCTCATCAGTATGGTCGCCTGCGTGCTCGCCTGCGTAACCGCAGCGTCGCGCGTGCTGATGCGCATGGCCCGCGAAAGACTGCTTCCCGCGCTTTTCGAAAAAACCAGTGCGCGCCACGGCACTCCAGTGGCGGGTGTTGTGCTCTCCACGTGCGTAGTTTTCATTCCAAGCGCTGTGATGGCCATGCGCGGAGTCAGCGGGTCCGACGTATACGACTTGCTAGGCTCTCTATCGGTCTTCGGCTTTCTCACCGCCTATGCGCTCGTCGCGCTGGCGCTGCCGTTCGCGCAACGTGCACGAGGTCAGCATTCACACTTTGTCGCGGCAGTCAGTCTGGTCGCCGTTTTGGTTGTGATCTTAATCGCCGTTTTCGATCTGCGCTCCACCGCCGACGTCGCCCATGCGCGACTTCCGTACATCTACCTGCTCTACATCGCTGCGGGCCTCGCCTGGTACACCGTACGGCGCAAGCAGGCAGCCGTCATCAACGACTGAAAGCGTTACGCTTGCGTTTTTTTATCCAGCTTCAGCAGCAGCACAAATCCGATAATCAGGAACATGCGAAATGCCTCTTCCTGATCATTCCACATGTGCGACTGCCACCTCAGGAACCACTCCCCGCCTACATCCAGAAATGCCACCAGCCAAGTCGGCAGCGAAAGCGTCAGCGCCATCACAGCCATTCGTTCTCAGCATTGAAGACACTTGCCGCCCGCGCAGAGCATGTACTAGGTTCACGAGTGCCCACTCACGCGATTCCCGCGAGCCGCAACAGTTTCGCTAAGCGCGTAATCACTGGTGAACCTCTGAATTGCTAAGGCTACGAGCCGCTTCACGCGTTCAAGTGCGAACCGGGCTGCGACGGAGATTTCGGCATCCACCATCCTAGCCTCCGCTTTCCCGTTGTCCGGTCTGAAAACAGCTTCCGCCGAGCTCGATTTCAGATCATCCAATCGCTCGAATCGTTGAATTGTGAAAAACGAGGTCAGGTTCGTGAATATCCTGTCACAAATAGCCCCAAACTCGACCGATGAGACCTCGCAAGTCTCTGAATCCACGCAATCCTTAGATGAATTTTATGCGGCGATTGCTATTCTCACGTCACGCTGAGAATTCCAGATTTCGTACAAAATACTCCGGCAGACGTGTATCAGTGAACGACCAATCTTCAACTTTCCGGTGATTCGGCACCTCTGAACTCATCTTTGTGAGCTTTTCCATTTCAAGGGTCCTGAAAAGCTCATTCCAAGGCTAGCAAATGAGGTATTCCATGTGCATTCGTTCCTTGATGATTTCCCGGCTGTTTGCATTCGCCACAGCCGCAGCGTTGTTCTCTTTAGCCGTTTTGGCCCAGCAGACGCTTGGTGGTCTTACCGGCGAGGTCACTGACGCGTCCGGCGGCGTCATCCCCAATGTGGCCATTACCGTGGTCGATGAGCAGACATCGCTCACACGCACCACCAAGACCAGCGCGTCCGGAACATATTCGCTGGTGAACCTGCCCATCGGCACCTACACGCTGACCTACACGGCCGACGGATACGACGTGCAGAAGACCCAGCATATCACCGTCCAGGCCAATCGAACCGCAACGGTTAACGCAGCGCTCAAAGTGGGCCAGACCACCACCACCGTCGAAGTCGAAGCCTCGCCACTGATGAATGCCGTCGACACCACCGTCGGCTACGTACTCGACACTTCGCAGATCAACGCCGTGCCGCTCTCTACCGGTAGCTTCACCGGCGTGGCCATTCTTTCACCGGGCGTTAACGCCGAGCTTCCCGGTGGAACCGGATCCAACAGCGGTCTCGGCAATGCGCCTATCTGGGCCAATGGACAGCGCGATACCAGCAACAGTTTTTCGTTGAACGGCGTCGACGCCAGCAATCTGTTTAACGGCAAAAGCACCAGCCAGGTGCCATCCGCACGTGTCATCAACAGCACTGGCGTATCCAGCAGCATCGGCGCAGGTGGCGTGATCCCCTCGACTGCTTCGATTTATCTTTCCATCGGCAACGCCATTCCCACGCCCGCCCCTGAATCGCTCGAAGAGGTTCGCGTGAACTCTTCGATGTACGACGCGCAGCAGGGTTCAACATCGGGTGCGCACATCGACCTGAGCACCAAGGCCGGAACCAATTCCTTCCACGGCACTGCCTACCTCCGACGTGGCACCGACTGGTTGAATGCTGCGCCATTCTTCTTCAACCAGGATCCGAGCATCCCCCAGAACCTGAAAGTGCCGCAATTGCACCGTTACACGGCGGGCGGCTCAATCGGCGGCCCGATTCTCAAGGACAAACTCTTCGGCTTCCTCTCCTATCAGCACCTGCGCGTTACAGACCAGGAGGTCGGTGACGGCTTCCTCGATGTACCCGTTGGGCTGAGCGATCAACGCGACGCCGCGACCCTGGCAGCTCTGGCCAACGACGCATTTTCGGACATCAACGGCAACACGATCACGGCCGCCAACGTCGATCCCCTCGCTCTCGCCTTGTTCAACTCGCCAGCTCTTCCCGGTGAACCTGGAAAGTGGCTCATCCCCAATCAAAGCGTCCCAACCTCGGACATCAGTGCAGCCCACATTGACAACGCCTTCATCCCCGGCACGGGCACTTTCAAGGCGGATCTCGGTGTTGCCGACCTCGACTACAATGCCTCGAGGAAAGACACCCTGTCTTTGAAGTACTACTACCAGCACGACCCCACGCTGGCGCCGTATTCCTATTCCAGTGTTCCCGGCTTCACTGAGCACCTCGACTCCGGCGCGCAGGTCTTTTCCATCACCAACAGCTATCTCATCAAATCCAATCTCAGCACGACACAGACACTGGGTGTACTGCGCGAAAAGAACTATGGCACCAACGAGCAGGCGTTCGGGCCGGATTCCATTCCCGGCGGCGCAGCTGGCAGTTCAGCTATCAACGTATTCGGATCGAAATATTTTCCCGGGATATCAATCTACGACGTGCTCGGCAAATATCAACCAGTCGGACAACCGTCAAAGGCCATCCTGAATATTGGCCCGAACGCCGAAGGACAGGCAGCCAACACCGGCGTATTTCAAAATCGCCTCGCTCCCTCTGGCTCCGCCATTTGGACTGTGGGCAAGCACACGGTCAGTTTCGGCGCCAACTACACCTACACCCAGCTCAACACCATCGATAAGCGCACCAATGCTGGCACCGTTGCGACAGACGATTTCAGCCAGTTTGTGCAGGGATTTGTTACCCCCGGCAGTTCGGCCACCGGTTTCTATGTCACCTCATTCCTTCAGGGCAATGCCAACCGCTACTATCGCGCCAAGCAGCTGGGCACTTATGTCCAGGACAAGTTCCAGGTCACACCAGCGCTCTCGCTCACCGCCGGCGTCCGCTTCGACTGGGATGGCGGCCTGACGGAAAAGTACGGACGCCTCTTCAACTTCGACCCGACGCGCTACAAGTACAACGCCGGCAGCGACACCATCGAAGATTCCGGCTTGATTATTGCCGGCAACAACAAGAACGGAACTTCGGGTGTGAGTTCCACCACTTTGACCGGCCGCCAATGGGGAATTGCTCCGCGCATCGGCGTTGCATGGCAGCCAGCCTTTCTGCGCAGCAAAGTGGTAGTCCGCACCGGCGGCGGCATCTACTACGATCGCGGCGAGCTTTTCAGCTACTTTTCGCCGGGCTATGCAATCGGTACGGTAACCGGCGGTCCGTTCGGCGTCAACCAGCAGTTGCCGTTTGTGAATGCCTCAAGCTGCCCGACGACGTCTCAATCTCTTTACCTGTTTTACGTTCCAACGTGCGGCGGTAATGGTGGGTTTGAACCGCCAAACGGTCCTCCTACGCCGCAGTCGGGCAATCTCGAGAACCCTTACGGCACAACCCTTCAACACGCAGCGCCGAACGATCCCAAAGCTTCAGACCTAGCGAATTATCTGCCCAATGCGTACAGCATTGTGAACTTTGGCGACGGCGCCGATGGAGTCATCAACAACGGGCAGCCTATCTCGCTCGGTGTTTACGACCGCACCAACAAGCTCCCTTACACGTTCAACTACACCCTCGACATTCAATGGCAGCCTCGCAATGATCTCGCCATTGAAGTCGGCTATGTCGGCAACATGGGCCGGCACCAGGTCGTCCCCGTGCCATTCAATCAGCCCAATATCGCTTCTCCATCCAACCCGCTGCTCGCCGGCAGCACCTACCAGCAGAACTACAGCTACGGATACAACGTCGGCTTCGGCCAGTTGGACGACGGTTCCTTCTATCAGGCCAACTACGAAGGCGGAAACGTCGATCTGCGCGTTCCCTACATCGGCTACGCAGCCGAGTCCATCACCTACAAGGCTGCGGGCGTCGATGCGTACAACGCACTCCAGGCACACTTTGAAAAGCGCATGAGCCACGGCATTCAGGTCGGAGCATCCTACACCTACTCCCACGCGCTCGACGAACAGAGCGGTCTGGGCTTGTTTTACAACGGCAACAATCCTCTCGATCTGCGTAGCGGATACGGTTCGGCGGACTTTGATCGCACCCACGTCATCAACTTCAACTACATCTTCCGCGTGCCTGACTATGCGCGAAAGCATTCGCTGGCCGGCTACGCCATCAACGGCTGGTCGATGGTTGGCCTAACCGTCCTGCAGAGCGGGCAGCCCTACAGCGTTATCGACTTCTCAGGCGCTGTGGGGAGCATCTACTATTCCACAGCAGACGGCATCACCAATCCCATCGTGCCGCTCGCCAAAGGCTGCACCGCCAAGAGCGCCAAGACCAAATCCTCCGGAGCATGGTTCTATGCAGGCGGCAAAACTGCTTTGGACCCCGCCTGCTTCACCTTGCCCCTTCTTCCGGCGGGGAGCCTCAATGGCGCCATTCCCTCCTCTGATCCCTATGAAACCGGCTTCGCAACCGGCCAGCGCAATATCTTCCGTCAGTCGTTTCAAAAGCGCGCTGATGCATCGCTCGTGAAGGTTTTCTCCATCAAGGAGCAGTACAACCTCAAGTTCACCTTCGATGTCTACAACCTCACCAACACCAGCAGCTTCGATGTCCCCGGCAATGAGGTGTCCCAAAACCAGGGCTACAACCCCTTCCCGTCCGGAGACTTGACACCTCTACCAACCGGTTGTGATGCCAACGGGCACCAGACAAACACCAGTTTCTATAACTGTCCGGCGAGCCTGGGCATCGTGACGCACACGATCGGCAGCCCGCGTCAGGTGCAGATGTCGCTGCACTTCGACTTCTAATTTCAGAGTTCAAACGCAAAGGCGATCGCTTCTTTTTTGCGCATCCTCGGCACGAGTCACGGTTGTGGAGTTGCAGCCGCAGGAGGCGCCGGTCGCGACATATTCCCGAAAATCCCGTTCACCACTCATCCAGCTTGCCCTGACGCTCGCTTTGAACGCTGGGATGAGTGACGCGGAGATCAAAGCGCTCACCTGGGTCAGATCCATCTGGACAAAGGCTACCTGCAAGTGGGGGAAAGCAAGACCGCGGCCGGCGAGGGAAGGACCATCCCCATCAATTCCGTTCTGCCGCAGGCCATCCTCGAACATCGGGTCAAGCGTTAGCAGCGTTAGAGCTTCGACTTTGGTTCCAATTCATTGAAACATATTGACTTGTGTTCGATTGTCGGCCCGCAGACACGATAGAATAGTAAAGAAAGCACAATCGTGCTGTTCGATCTCCGCGAGCTGTTCAACTTGGACAATCGAGTGAAATGGATAGTTCGTTCGTTTTGAAGGGTCCTGCGCGTTTGGCAAAGGAGCAAAGAGATCGCTTATGCCATTGAGAACTGATCTGTTGGAGAAACTCGCAAGCAAATATATCTGGTGGAAGACGCCCGAGGAAGCTATCGCGCGGCCCGAGCGGATTGTGGCGCAGGTGATGGACATTGGTGACTATGACGATGTTCAATCTGTTGTTCATGCGGCTGGAATGGCGTATTTATGTGAGGTGCTGAAGCACGCAGAAGTGGGCCAGTTCAACGCGAGATCCTGGACCTACTGGCACTATCGTACCGGTCTCAGCGATCCCGGCAAGGTGCCTGCCTTACCTGAACGGAGATTGCCTGATGTCTGAACTCTCACCTCGCCTCGAAGTTCTTCCTCAAGCCCAACGACTCCTTTGGCCGGATCTCCAACCGGCGTCAACCCTCGGGTTTGCTCTCTATGGAGGAACCGCCATTGCACTCAGACTTGGTCACCGCACTTCGGTTGATTTTGATTTTTTCTGTGACGCTCCCCTCGACCGCGGCGTGCTCTTTGCAACCTTGCCCTTGCTTGGAGCAGCCCGGGTACTTCAAGACAGGCCCGACACGCTGACCTTTCTTGTTTCACCTAATGGAGGATCGAGCGATACGGTAAAGATCTCCTTTTTCGGCTCAATCAACTTCGGACGAGTGGGAGTACCACAGTGGACGACTGACCGTGTCGCCCAAGTTGCATCGCCTGAGGACCTGCTGGGGACGAAACTCAAGGTGATCCTGCAACGTGTAGAGGCAAAGGACTACTCCGATATCGCAGCAATTCTCGAAAGCGGAACATCCCTCGCACTTGGCCTGGGAGCCGCTCGCGCCCTATTTGGGCCGGCCTTTCAGCCCAGCGAATGCCTCAAGGCTCTCGTCTACTTCGAAGGTGGAGATCTCGAAGTTCTTTCGCGGAACGTGAAGGATAGGCTAATTGCTTTCGCTAGGGCTGTGGACGACCTTCCTCAAGTTTCGCTTCGAGGCCATAGGTTGACTCTCCAGTAAAGCCCTCTTCCGTCTGTCTCTGCCATCCCGCAACCCCTCTTCTAAGATCCACGTCATGATCGAGCCGAACTGTGGACTTGCCACTCGCTTCGGTTCGAAGGTCTGGCGGCCTCCGATTGAAGACGTTTGACCGGAGTCCGGCGGTCATGCCGTTCCGTATTGCGTCCTCGAAAAATGCGGCACTTTCTCCTGACCCAAGCCGGAGACGACTACGCCCACCGATACCCTAAAGCCGGCGCAGCCGGTTAAGGAGGAACCTTCGAGGACGGCGAGCCTCTTCGATGCGCAGCGCCACCGGCGGCTACGACAGCCGGATCGGATGAAGAAGAGGAGATTCTGGCCGAATCCATTGAAGACGAAGAGGCCGGCGATTCGGAAGAATTTGATGAGGCCGCCTGATGCACTCTCTCCGGCGCTCCGGTGGAGAAATCACACAGGCCGTGTATTAATCCCTTGGAACTGGGCGGTGTGTATAGAAAGTCACTTGAAGAGCGACGCCTCCGTGTTCTCTCGCGGATCATACCCAGGCATTTGAGAAGGCGCTAGGAGAAGCAGGTTTCCGGAACCAAGACGGCTTATTGTTCCTGATGTACCGATGGGCGCTGGATCTGTTCCACTGTGTAGACCGGAAGGGTTGCGACTTCCTTGTGAAGTTCCAGTCCAAGACCGCTGAGGGCGGTGCCGATGGTCTGCAAGTGTGTGAAGTCCATGTTTCCTGCACAATTGGGCGGTGGCGGGGGCAGCCGCATCGGCCGCCAACCCTCGGTGGTGATTGTGAATACACCGATGAGCGAGGTTCTGTTGATAGCCGGCAAATCTGTCCAGTTCTCGATGTAGCGAGCGAGGTCGTCCATATCGACTGCTCTCGCATTCAGGGGATGGCCGAAGCCTATGAGGAAGCTGTGGCAGCCATCCCGAGCGGTATCGAGGATGCAACGCGAGAGGTTTGATTGCTGGAGCTTTGCGCCGCCGCGAGCAGTGACGAGAGCGTACACCGGTATGGTCCTGTACTCGGTTCGCATCACGAGGTGGAATCGATCCGCGAGCACTTGACGAAACATATCGCGGACCAGCTTCGAGGTGTTCCCGTCGGACGGATTTAATTGCCCCGCGCTGGATGGAGCCTTCGCCTCGATGTCGTATCTCTCGCTGTAAACCCAGGGAGGAAGAGTGGAGAGCCGCTCTGATGGATTGGCTGGAACACTGTAGCCTTCGCTGATTAGCGTGATCGCATTGACCGAAGTGCCTATCAGATCCCCGTTGAGAAGAACTCTTACCCGATTGGGTTGCGGATCGACTGAACGGGCAGGCTTCACGTCGATGGTTGCGAATGATTGTGCCTGGGCGAAGGCAGATGCCGTTACAAGCAGACAGACGACGAATCTTTTGATCAGAAGCATGGCTCGCATCCCTCCTTCGACGGTAATAGTAACTGGCGGAGGCAGACGCGTCAGTACCGATAGACGCGCTTCCGTTTACCTAAGTCTGGGAGACATCAATGAGTGCGTTGGCCTGAAGTCGTTAGTCGTGGGATGAAGAAAACTACTTTGGTGAATGCGGGCTGAAGTGTCTCTTGCACCAACCAGGCCGCAGATTCCGTGTAACGGGGCTCCCCACCTTCGTCATGAGCGAATATCAGGTCCTGACAAGGGACAACCCGGTTGGAACATATTGACATGACGTTATATTGTCATTATGCCAGCATCGACGCTGTATGCCAGAATCGAGGAAACCATTGCCACCGAGATTGCCCAGGGCGAGTATCGCCCCGGAGATCAATTACCTACCGAAGATGAATTGCTTCGGCGATTCCAGGTGAGCCGCATCACCGTTCGTCGTGCGATCCAGAATTTGGTTAGCCAAGGCTTGCTCGAAATTCGTCGTGGACTTGGAACCTTCGTTCTGACGCCGAGGATAGAAGCTGAACTCACAAAGCTAACGGGCTTCGTCGAGGACATGAGATCTGTCGGGCGAAGAGCCACTGCCCGTGTGGTAAGTAAGGGTATCATTGCCGCCTCGGCGCGCGTTGCAGAACGCCTTCAATTGGCGAAAGGGACAAAAGTGATGCAGATCAAGCGGGTGCGGCTCGCCGATGACATGCCGATCTCTTTTGATGAGACATATCTACCCCTTTCCCTTGGAAAGCAGATCGTACGCAACGATCTACGGCTGCATCCGATCTTTACTCTTCTCGAAGAAGAATATGGAGTCCCTCTGGTCGAAGCAGACTATGAGTTGGAGGCGGTGATCGCAACCAAGGCTCTCGCTGACGCCCTTCAGGTAAGGGTCGGTTCTCCGATCTTTCAGATCGAGCGAACCTCGCTGACAACCGGCAATCAGCCGGTTGACTATGAAGTACTGTCTTATCGAGGTGATATCGTCCGGTTCGTCACGAAGCTTCTTCGTCATCCGGGAAACTCGGCAGGAACTCAGGCGTTGCGCTTCCGCAAGCGATAACTATCAATGGCCCACGGGCCTGGGTTGAGAAACGCGAGAGCCAGGATGCATGCAATATAGAGGAGGTCGCATTCGTATCCCGGAGGTCCGAATTGCGCCCGACCATCCACGATCGCCTTGATTTTGATGGAGCTGAAGCCATAGGGGAAATGGACCGAAAACATGGCGGTTAGCAGCACAACCACCGCCGGAACGCTTGCCCATGCGATAAAGGCGCCAAAAAGAAGTGCTGCTCCTCCGAGCAACTCTATCGAAATCGTGAGGTACGCCGACAGATGTGGGAAGGGAACGTGCAGGGCCTGCAGAATCGCTGCGAAGCCATCCGGGCCCTTCACGATCTTAGCCCAACCGTGTTGGATAAAGCCCCCGCCGACGATTGCGCGAAGTGGCAGCGCGGCGTATCGCTGCATGGCTGAAGAAATGCGAGTTTCTGTAGCAGTTATGGATTGCGTTGGCATGAGTGTCTCCTTCTGAATCGAATTTCGCATATAGAAGTTCGATGTCATTATGATGTTATAATGTCATCTGAGGTTACAGAATTTCCATGTCTGAGAAACGATTTTCTCGGACTCGTTCCGCATCCGGTCGCCGCTGGTTTTCACCTGGTCTCACTGGCTGTCCGGCCGCTCTTCTTCGCGCTGCTGGTGTGGATCGTTATCCAGGGATCCGCCGGGAAGGACTAGAGGGCTGGCTGGTCCTACCTGCCGTCGCGCTGTTGGGAATTGAGATGTTTCAGGATGAACTTGCCGTCCTGCATATCCACATGTCCTGGTTTCCCTTTGGCGTGAAAGTCGCGCTTGCCCAGATGGCGTATCTGCTTCTGGTCGCAGCATTGGCACTGCTGCTGCTCCACCGGCTCCTCCTCTCACTTCACCATCAGCGGCTGATGGCGCTGGATGTGAAACAGGCGCAGGAGGTACAGCAGGTGATTTTGCCCGAGGCGCGGACCACGTTGCCGGGGATGGTGATCGAAAGCGAGTATCGCCCCGCGCGCGAGGTGGGAGGCGACTTCTTTCAGATCCTTCCCCACTCGACCGACGGCAGCCTGTTGATCGTCGCCGGAGACGTGACCGAGAAAGGACTGAAAGCGGGAATGCTAGTTGCGCTACTGGTCGGGACAATTCGGACAGCAGCGGAGACGAACGACGAGCCGCAGGCTATGCTCGGCGCCCTAAACAGGCGATTGATGGGTCGCGGTGACGCACAAGCTACATGCCTTGCGATGCGCATCGCAGCGGACGACGCAGTAACTCTCGCCAACGCCGGGCACGTGGCACCCTATCTAAACGGGGAACCGCTACCGATGGAAGGCGCGTTGCCTCTGGGCATGGTCGAGGGGGCCGAGTCTTCTGTAATGCGCTTCCACCTGAATCAGGGCGACCGCCTGATGCTGATTTCCGACGGCATCGCCGAAGCCACAGACGCCGATGGCCACTTATTCGGCTTCGAGCGCGTTCGCGAGATGCTGCGTAGCGTCGAATGGGCCGCCGAGATTGCAAATACAGCGCAAACATTCGGCCAGGAAGACGACATCAGCGTCATCTCAGTGACTCGGATCCCGGTGAATGAACCTGCGCTGGCGTGAGCGGGATAACGTAAGACAGTACTTGCTAACGACACTTCCGGATCGGCCACTATCCACTCAGGACTGAAAAACGGACGTTCTGCCCACTTGACAGTATCTATATTGATCAATATAGATATTCATCATGACCAAGAAGCAAGCAGAACGCTTCCTGCCCTTAAAACCCCAGTGGTTTCACATCTTGCTGGCCCTTGCCGGCGAAGAACAGCATGGCTACGGCATCATGCAGGAAGTCCTCGATCGCACCATGGGCAAGGTCCGCCTGTGGCCGGCAACGCTTTACGGCTCTTTGAAACGCATGATCGAGGCTGAACTCATCGAAGAGTCAAGCAAGCGCCCGCGGCCCGAACTCGACGACGCTCGCCGCCGCTACTACCGGCTGACATTGCTCGGCCGTCAGGTGCTCGACGGCGAATGCGAGCGTCTCCAAGGTCTGGTCCACGTAATCCATGCAAAACGGCGAATGGTGACGGAATGAAACGATCGCAGCGTGTGTACGAGCGTCTGACGCAAGCATTTCCCCATGAGTTCAAGCTTGCACACGGCGACGAAATGCTGGAGACGGGCGAAGCGGCCATAGCGCACTTGGCAAAGCGTGGTGGCTGGATCGGATTGGCGCGGCTGCTGGCCGATGCCGCCGTACGCCTGCCGGTCGAGTACCTGACCGAGATGCGCCGCGACCTGCAATATGCCATGGGCGCCCTTATTAGGTCGCCGGGATTCGCGCTCGTCGGCATTCTTTCCATGGGGCTCGCCATCGGGCTCACCACCAACGTATACAGCTCCAACTGGGCTCTGCTCACGCGGCCCATGCAGGGCGTCGCGCATGCCAGCCGCCTTGTCATGGCGGAGAAACCGGTGTCCTACTTCTATGTCGAGCGTTACCGCGAGCAGAAAAACGTCTTCGCGGGCGTAGCTGCATTCCAGACCCGCGTGCCCTTCAACGTGCGCCTGCCGGGCCAGACAGACGGCAAACAAGAACGCATCTTCGGTCAGCTGGTTTCCCCCGACTACTTTCAAGTGATGGGCGTGGATGCCGAGCGCGGACGGGTCCTAAATCCAGCGATAGATCACGCGGGAGATGCGCCCGCGGCAGTGATCAGCGACACATTCTGGCACACGCGTCTCGGATCTCGTACCGACGCAGTGGGCCTCGTTCTGCGCGTCAATGGACAGGCCGTGACCATCGTAGGAATTACCCCACGCGGGTTTGAAGGCGCATTCGCAGCCGAATCGGCTGCTGAGCTTTTCGTGCCAGTGACCGCGCCCGCCGCCGTCGCCCCTGAACTCGCCAACGACATACTCCATCGTCGCAACGCGCGCGAGTTTTTCACGCTGGCGTTCCTCGGGCCGGGCGTCACGCCCGCGCAGGCAGAATCCGCGCTTGATGGTGTCACGCGCCGCCTCGATTTGAACGATCCTTCGGCCCCGCCGCAGACCGACAAGGGCAGGCGCATCAGGCTGCTGCCCGCCGGAACCCGCGTACCCATCCCCCCCGAACTGAAGCGAGCACTCGAAGGTTTCTTCGGCGTGCTAATGGGCATCGTCATTGTCATCGCGTGCATGAATCTGGGCACCATGCTGATGGTCCGCGGCGCAAACCGGCGCAAGGAGTTCGCCATCCGCATGTCAATCGGCGCCAGCCGCTTCCGCCTCGCGCGCCAGTTGATAAGTGAGGGAATGCTACTGTCGCTTCTCGGCGGCCTGCTGGGCTTCGGCCTGGCCTATCTGCTCAATGTTCTGAACGCCCAGTTGCACCAGGCCGTCGACACGCCGGGGTTGCCGGACGTAGCGATCGACTGGCGCGCCGCGGTGTTTGCGTTCGTTGCGGCGCTCGTCTGCGGGGTCGGATTAAGCGTGGCGCCTGCTTTGAGAGCTACCAAGTCGGAACTGACGCCCGCGCTGAAAGAAGGATCGGCCATGCAGCTTCCCGGCCACCGCCGCTTCGGCCTCCGCAACCTTGCCATGGCCGCACAGCTCGCTGGTTCCCTCATGCTGCTGCTGATCACCGGGTTTGTGCTCATGGGCTTTGTGCGAGGTTATCAAGTCCAAACCAACTTTGACCCGAAGACGATGGCAATGGCCTCCATCGATCCCGTTCGCGACGGAGAGACATTGGAGAAGGCTCTCGACCTCTTCGCCGCGCTCCCTCAACGGTTGAAGGAGTCGGGCAAGTTCTCGAGTATCGCGCTGACCACGCTGCCGCCGTTTTCCACCGTCGATGACGACGACAGCGAGCAATTGATAGTCGACGATCCGCAGGCGGCCCAACGGGTGCAGCAGCCCGCGATCAAAGAGTCAGTAGGCGCCGGATACTTTAGGGCGCTAGATGAGCCAATGTTATTCGGACGCGAGTTCAGTGACGCGGACGAACGCAGCCTGATGGAGCCCACGCCGGACAACGCCGCGCGCACTTCGCCCGTGGTGATCAACGAGACAGCCGCGAACAAGCTATTCGGAAGCACCAATGCCATCGGAAAGCATTTGAAAAACGGAAGCCGCAGCTATGAAGTAGTCGGCGTCGTGCACGACCTTAAGAGTGGCATTGGCATCAAGCAAGCAATCGCCTACGTGGCCCTGTCGCGAGATGACTTTGCGCGCCCGCCTGCTGGCGGCATTACGATCATGGTGCGTACCAAGCCCGGAGTGGACGGGGCCGCAGCCATACGCGAGGTTGTGTCGGATCTGGATCCGAAGCTCGTGCCATTTCACGTGGAGACTCTGAGTGACCAACTTGCCATCAGCCGCCGCGAGATTCGGTCGGCCATGCGGACCTACGGCGGCATCGGCGGGTTCGGGCTGATCCTGAGCGCCATCGGTCTAGCAGGAATCACCGCGTACGCGGTCGCGCAGCGGAAAAGAGAAATCGGGATTCGAATGGCACTGGGCGCCAACAAGGGACAGGTGTTGCGCCTGGTCTTGCGCGAGGGCATTGCGCTCATCGCCGTGGGAACGATGCTGGGATTTGCCGGCGCGGTGATAGTATCCAAAGCGCTTGAAGCAGCAACCAGTGTCCTTGCCGATGCGCTGGCAATGGGCACCAACGATCCGCGCCTGCTGGTAGGCGCGCCCGCTCTGTTAGCCGCTCTAGCTCTGGTAGCTTGCTATATTCCTGCGCGTGCCGCGGTCCGAATCGACCCGCTGAAAGCACTGCGAACGGAGTGAGACGATGGAATGGGAACTCGTGACGACAAGGTTCCATGGATTCGCGACATCGCCGTGCATCGGTTGACGAATTCAGACTCGTGCAATGCATCTCCGCAATGCGCGGAGAGATTTGCAGCTGCAGTGAAACGAGAACTCCAGAGCGACGTGCCAAACGAACGACGAGAGGCCATCGGCTGGCTGATTTGGGTCGACAGCGTAGCAAAGCTGGAGAAGAAACGCGGGCGTTACGCGGACGGACTGCCGATCCTGTCTGACTTGATGCTACGTACATTGCTGGATGAAGCATCCCAGGATCGGAATGTCGAAGTGGGAGATCAGGCCTTTCAGGCGCGGGAGTTATTCGACGTTTACAGAAATGGATCGCAAGGAGATTGCTTTGAAATTGTTCCGGCGCTGCGAAAAGCCGCACACTGGAACACGAAGCACGATCCTGTACCAGTTGGCCTAACCTACACTTACGGCTGCATCCCGCTAGTGTGAGCCGTCTGGCATTCTCATTAGGAGCGGATCACCGTCCATCCGGACATTACCAATTTTGGTGCAAAACGAGTAAGGGAAGGATCGGCCACAAACCGCTCAGAACAAATCTGGCTTCCCCCTCACTGGGCCCTGTAATCTTGCGGAACGCTTCCCTGCGAGGCAGGAGTGGAATTTTAATGACGATGCGCACCGTGTTCACTGCATGCTTCTTGTTCGCACTAGCTGTGACAGGCTTCGGGCAAGACCGAGAGTCAGATTCGCAAACGTTGCGACAGATACTGGTTGAAATCCGTGGAATTCACGAGGACGTTCGCGTAACCGAATCGACTCAAATACTTCTCACGGAGCTTGAATTGCAACAGAGCGTCGTAAACCGGGCTATGGAGAACGCCGATAATGCGCGATCGAGGCTGCTGGACCTTCAGCGCGATCAGAAGCTATCTGCAAGTGAATTGGAACATGCGGAAGACATTCTGACCCGAACATCGAAGCCAGACGAGCAGAGGCATTTTACTGATGAAGTGGAGAGACTCAAGGGAAACATCGCTGCCTTGAAGATCGAAGAAGGCAATCGCACAACAACTTTGCAACAAATGGAGCAACGACTTCAAACTGCGCAAGACAGTCTCCGGGACGTCGAGAAGGAATTAAATGAGATCATTGCTCGTGTCCGTCCAGGCAGCAAGTAGCATTCCAAAACTGCATGGTCACGGGCGAATTACCGTCTACGCGGAGCGCGCCGGGATAAACCGGCATGTTGTAGGGGTGCAAGTCCCTGCAGGAAAGGAAGTAGCGAATCCATCCTGACCTCGAGTCTTGCGGGTGACATCGCGAGGTGTGATCCGAAGCGTAGACAGAGGCATTGGTGGGCCGGGCGATTGAGCTTCGAAAAGACGGAAGATCAGGATGCCGACTCCCTTCCGAGTGGAGGAAGGCAATACGGCAGCTGCGTTACTTGCGAGTGGCTATCCGGTCCTGCGTAGTCTAAGAACCCGCGCACGCTAAGACAACAACATGCACGAGAACCGGGAGATCTCCAGCACACCTTCGGCAGAATGCGAAGGTCGGTCCGTGAAGGCGCTAAGCCATACGACGGACATGCACGCGCTGGAGAAGTCGGACTGCGTCGTAGTACCGGTGAACCAGCCGAACAAGGAGGCAATAGCTTCTGCGGAGGTTGGGGAGGGAAGGGCGCAGCTGAAGGAGAACATCATTCAACCGCACATGCTCCTGACTCAGAGCAGGAATTTTGCATGTCCCAGCGTTTGGACGGTGTGCGTGAAGCAAACCGCAGTCTGGGGTTCGCTCTACGCCATTCATTCTTCAGAAGAGCCGTATGCGTAAACGCGCTCGTACGGATCTGTGCGGGGGGCGATCCGTGAGGATCGTCCCTACCGCGACAATAACCAGTTGATCAACAGCAGCACGAACTGTTGACTAAAACCTTCCGGGTGAGCCACGATTCGCTCGGAACCAAGAAAGAGTGCATTTCAGTTGGCCCACTATTCGTAACGAAGCGCGACAACAGCATTTACCCGCACTGCACGTCGCGCTGGAATGTAACAGGCCAAAACTGCGATTGCCGTCATTCCTGCGGAAACAATTACGACGGTCGCAGGATCGTCGGGTCGGATTCCGTAGAGCAACGCAGATAGAAGCCGTGCCGAGGCCAAGGCGGCGCCGATCCCGATCACCAGCCCGACGCTCGTTATGTAAAATCCCTGCCGCATGATCAGCTTCATGACGTCTCCTCGTCCCGCACCCAACGCCATGCGCACTCCAATCTCGCGAGTGCGCTCGGAAACCGCGAATGAGATCACGCCAAATAATCCGATCCATGTCAGCACCAGCGCCAGAATTCCGGACGCGCCCAGCAGCAACCCCGTAGTGCGTGCGGCGAACATGGGCAGAGACATGAAGCTCCCAATGGTTTGCACCTGCGTGGCGGCCATGTTCGGATCCACAATTTGAACCTGTCGCTGAACAGCATCGAGCAATGACCCGGGGTCTCTGGAGGTGTGCACGACAAGGACCCGGAGTGACGGCATTTCCATCCGAAAGAGCACCGGAATAGGATCCTCCCCAAGTGAGCGGTAATTACCAGTTTTAACCACTCCGATGACTTCGCTTGGTTCTTTCGCATCGCCCACCTTAACCAGCTTTCCAATTGGATTCTGGCCGGGCCAGAACCTGGCGGCCATTGCAGTGTTCACCACAATTGCATTGGACTTGTGATCGAGTTCACTCTGCTCAAAATCTCGCCCACCAACAACGGAAATTCCCATGGTTTTGAAATACCCTGGTTCCACGCGGAAAACGTCGACCGGAATGCCATGCGGCAATGTTGCAACGAGGCTCTCGTCGGTCACGCTGGTCTGTTCCCGCGATGCGTCGAGTGGCAGATGATTGACGTAGCTCGAAGAGACAACTCCGGGCAAAGCGCGAATGTGTCTGTCCAGTTCCCGGTAGAACGTCTCGATCTTCGCATCGCTGTAGCCGAGGCTGCCCACGTCGAGCGTGGCGACGGCAATGTTCTGTGTGTCGAAGCCAGGGTCTATCGAGCCGGCGTTGAGCAGGCTCCTTACGCACAGGGTTGCGCTGAACAATAACAACGTGCAGACAGCAATCTCGCCGATCATGATTACGGTCCGAAGGCGCGATTTTCGATAGCCACCTGAGTGGGTTTCGGTCTTGATTACTGCCACCGGATCGACCCGCGTGCCCCGCAAAGCAGGTGTCACGCCGAATACGACTCCTGTGATGAGCGTGATCAGAAAAGTGAAGACGAGCACCCGCCAGTCGAGAGGCAATTCAATGGATATGGGCAGACTCGTAGGAATCAGGTTGAGAAGCAGGTGTGAGGTCCAGAAGGAAAGCAGCACAGCGGCGCAACCGGCGATGAATGCGAGCAACAAACTCTCCACGGTCATTTGGCGAATCAATCGGCCTCGTCCCGCGCCCAGTGCGGAGCGAACCGCCATCTCCCGCGCACGTCCGGTTGCCTTCACCATCAATAGACTCGCCGCATTGGCGCAGGCAATCACGAGCACCAAAGCAAACACCACCATCAGCATCCCGGTAAACGCGGTTACGTAGCCGCGGAAAGGGCCGGGAACGGGGGCAAAGCTGTAGAGCACATCGTCCATGTCCTTATTCGTGTCAGGGTGGGCGAGTTCTATCTCCCGGGCGAGGAGACTAATTTCGGCCTGCGCGCTCTTTGTGTTTTGGCCAGGGGCAAGCCGACCTTCGGTGAGGAGCCAGTTGGTGTTGCGGCTGGTCAAGCGGCCAGCGTCATGGATCATTTGCTCCTCCATCGACAGCGTAGTCCAGAAGTCGGGAGCCATGGCCACTTCAAATCCAGTAAACCCGGGCTGCGCGACTCCGATAATGGTGTAGTTTGTGCCATTCAACATCATCGGCTTGCCAATGATGCCGGCATCGCTCTCCAGGCTATGCTTCCAGAAATTGTGCCGCAGTATTACAAGAGGCTGCGGGTTGTTCGGCTGATCATCCGCAGGTGTGAACGAGCGCCCAATCGCCACGCCTACTCCTGCAACGGAGAACGCGTTGCCTGAGACAAGTTGACCATGCAGGACCTCTCCGTGCCCTCCTCGATTCCAGATGATTCCCTCTGGATCGCCGTCGTAGCCCAGAATTCCTGAGAACGATTGCGCATGGTCACGAAAGAAAACGTAGTCAGGGTAAGTCAAGGGCATGAAGCTGTGGATGCCGTTCGCATTCCGTGAATGCTCCCAGACTTCGCGCATTTCGCCGGGCGCCTTAAATCCTGCGAGGGGCCGCAGCAGCAATGCATTCACAAAAGTGAAGATGCACGCATTCATTCCGATACCGAGGGCAAGCGCGACAACCACTCCAACCGTCGATCCTCGATGCTTCCGCAACATCCGAGCACCGAAGCAAACGTCGCGCCATAATGACGAGAGGGAAAGGAAAGTTCTCGCTTCGCGCTGGCGTTGTTGCAACAATGCGGCGTTGCCGAACTGCCGTCGGGCCGCGCTCACGGCTTCCCTCCGAGACATGCCCTGGCTCACGAATCGATCTGTCAGCAACTGCAGATGCTGCTCAAGTTCGTCTTCAAATTCGCGATTCGTGCGGCTCTGCGCAAACAGAGCTTTGATCCTTGTGGAGAAGACTCGCAGGCGGCCCATGGCAATCAACCTTACCCTTCCTGGCTCAAGACACGCCCGACGACTCCCGCGAATCGCTCCCAATTCTCCGTCTCAATCTCGAGTCGTTTATTACCAAGCCGGGTAATCGAGTAGTACCGCGCCTTGCGATTGTTTTCCGAAGTGCCCCATGCG
The DNA here is from genome assembly GCF_035317045.1 of Occallatibacter sp. Lineage (GTDB taxonomy): Bacteria > Acidobacteriota > Terriglobia > Terriglobales > Acidobacteriaceae > Telmatobacter. The sequence goes on along the minus strand of NZ_DATHHT010000026.1, from coordinate 67,227 downwards.
GATGCGATCCAACCCTGCTGCTGTAGGCGCAGAAGCGATGTATAAACAGTGCCTTCGTTCAGTTGCAATACGTCTTCGCTCAACTGCTCGATGCGCCGAGCGATGCCAAACCCATGCAAGGGTCCCATCGAATGGAGGGTTTTCAGAACCATCAGGTCTAACGTACCCTGCAACACTTCCGACTTTTTGTCACCCATCGAGCGTCCTTTGGACATACCAAAGAAGCTACTACATCTCATTTGTAATGTCCATAGGAACAATTCCTTTCAAACAGAACTTCAGCAGATTCTTGGGGGGGCGAGCTCGAACTGCAAATCCGGAGACGGGCCCAGGCGTTAGGGGATTGAACGATCTGGCTGTCACTCTCAGTTGTGTCCACCCTCCTTGCCTTAAACCATTCTGGCAGCGCCTCGGTCTTCGCGTAGGCTTCCAGTTCCGGAGTTTGCGTGGGCGACACAATGCGCCGCCTGTACCAGCGCGGCCATGCTGAATCATGGCGAGAATCGGGGATGTTGGATACAAAGCATCCGGGTGCCCGCATCATGACAATTATGCGCACCACATTCCTTCTAATGCTGTATCGTGGCAAAAAAGGAATTGACAACGAACGAGCTACGATCGGCGTGGCTACTCATAACGAATTGCTTGCATGGGATCGATGGAGACAGCGCGGAGGGTGGGGATGATGCAGGCTGAAGTGGCACAGAGGATAAAGAGCGCGGCAACCGCCGCGAGGATGAGCGGGCTCGAGTAACTGTTTTGGGTCCAGTGGATAAGCATGTTGTGAAGGGTGAGGAAGATCAGGAGTCCGGCGAGAAGCCCGCCGAAGACAGTGCTGCCGATGTTGCGGTAGACGATCCAGAGCACGTCGGCGCGCTGTGCTCCGAGCGCCATGCGGATTCCAAGCTCGTTCGTACGCTGGGCGACAGAGTAGGAGACGACGCTGTAGAGTCCAACGAGCGCGAGGGCGAGAGCAAGGCCGGAAAAGAGACCGAAGAGGATGGAAAAGAGGCGCTGCCGCTGGAATTCGGGCTGCTGCTCGATCCATTGATTCAGGTCGCGGACATTGAGATCGGTTTGCTGATCCGGATTGATCGACAGGATGGCGCGTTGAACATCGTGCAACGAGGAAAGCGGCAACCCATGCGCGCGGACGAGGAACTGAGTATCCATCCACATGTAGCGTGTATAGGGCATGTAGAGCGCTGGCTGCACTGGCTTATCTAATCCATTGTTGAAAGAGTCAGCGACGACGCCCACGACCTGAACCCATCCGTCGGTGTCGGTAACGCCAACGAGCCGTCCAGGTTCGTCGCTTTGGAGCGTGAGCGTGGGCATGCGAATCTGCTGCCCAATAGCATTGCCGTTCGGGAAGTATTGTCGAGCGAGGGCTTGATTGATGGCGACGACTGCCGCGCCGCGAGTATTTTCCGCTTCGTCCCAGAGGCGGCCTTCGAGGAGCGGGATGCGAAGGTTGGAGAAATATTCCGGGCTGATGAAGCTGGCGCGGAGATATTGACGCTGTGCGGAGGGACTGCCCAGAATTTCGAAGGGGAGATTAGAGCCGCTGTCGGGTGGAGTGCCGTTGGGGGATAAGGCAACGTCGGCGACGCCGGGCACAGCGGCGATTTTCTCCTGGAGCGTCTTAAAGTATTCCGCGCGCCCCTCACGGGTGAGATAGCTGTGCTCATGGAGCGGGATGGGCACTGACATGACGTTCGCCGGGTCATAGCCAAAGTTGCGGTGCATCATCTGCATGAAGCCGCCAATGGCAGCCCCGGCCGCTCCCATAATGATGGTGGTGAGAGCAATCTGCGCGGCGATGAGCGCGCTGAGCGAACGGGCCTGACCGCCGGTTCCGGCCACCCTTCGCGCGGCTGCCTGTATCACCTTTGAAATGTCGGGGCGCGACATGCGAAGCGACGGCAGTAGTCCGAAGAGGAGCCCGCTGGCGCAAGCCAGCGCGATGGAGAAAGCGAGGATAGGTGGATTGATGCGGATGACGGACTCGTGCGAGTTCGAGAGCTTTTCCGAGAACATCCCGATCGCCGTTGTAATGGCGCATCCAGAAGTCGTAGCTGAGCACGACCGGCGCCTCCTGATTGGCGGCTTCGGAGTCAGACGGCTGGATGTTGCGACCGAGCATGGCTGGAACGCGCAGGAAGCCACTAACATTTTCAGTGATGTACGTAAGGGTGACACTATAGCTGATCGTCTTCCTGTGAACATCAAGTCCGATGTAATAGATATGTCTCTGAGGAACCTCCGAGGTAGTTCTCTGAATCAGCGCGCAGCTGAGTTCAGCCTTTGTAACACCCTCGCGCTCCTCCTCGACTTATCATTTAGACAACCCGACCGGAACCAAAAACCACAGTTGGTGAAGCGTAGAACTCGTGTACACTTCGGTGTGCTCCATTGAGTGCCTGTTTCCGTCAGCATTCTCGGGAGAACGATGGCCTTGGCTTCGAGTAAGCATTTGTTCCTTGGCATAGCCGCGTTCTTGTACGCATCCAGCTGGGAAGTTGCGCAGTTGCCGCCGCCTTCCCCGCTTCCTGCGACCCGCTCTACGTGCGCTTCGCCGGCGGCGAGCAATCCTGTTGGAGGCGGAGGGATTTTCACGCACATCGCGATCGATCCGGGAGTCTATGGAAAGCGCGATCCTTCCGGGCTTACGGTCTTTGGCTTCAGCCAGGAAGGCCAGAATCTCCCCGCCGACCCGCAGGTTCTTGCGATGTCGCCCAATATCGTCCCGCGCGCGTGGGCGAGGTGGGATCGAGGCGGAGTTCAGCCATCCGATTACAAAGTCGACTATCCCAAGCAGGCGCAAGCGGCCGGCATCACGTTCATAGGAGGAACAACGGCCACTGCTCTCTTCAGGGACGAGTTTCCGGCAGCGTCGGCATTCAACGAAGTAGTCTCCTGCGATGCGACAGGCCAGCCGGTGTTTCATTCCGCGATGAAATTCTACCGCGGTAGCCTGGCATCCCCGGCTTACCGGCAATACCTTATCGGCATTGGAGAGATTCAGATCGACGGCGGCGTGGACGGGCTGTTCTTCGACGAGGTCGATTTTAGCTATCAGGGTTCGACTTCCGGGAATGAAGACAATGGAGACGAGGGATTTGACGACGCAAATATTGCCGATTTCGGCGGATTTTTGTGCGGGAAGTATCCCAAGTACAGCCCGGCTGACTGGCAGTCGAAATATGGCATAACGACGGCCGACAATCTCAATTGTTCGAAGTCTGCCGCCACGCGCGGTCGAACGTTCAACTATCGCGGCTACCTGGCGCGCAACGGATGGCAGGCATCGCCTCTCAATCGATCGAATCCACTGGCGGCAGAGTGGGGAACAATAATTGGAGGCCATCCGGAGCCACAGAACGGGACATTCACTGGAACCTACACCAGCCTGGTCTACTGGCAGGATATTGTGCTGACGCTGCGTAACTATGCGCGGAAGAAGTACAAGAAGGAGATCTACATTACCGCCAACGGCGTGTTTCCATTCGTCGACTTCCAGACGATTGGTCTTTGGGGCGGCAATCCCGATGGGCCTGGCGGGTCTTCAGTGAATTATTGTCCGCTTACGGCGGACGGTCATTTGGATGGGACACAGTCGTTGCTGGCGGCATTTATGACGATGAAGCAACGATCCGCGAGGATCGACGGACGCGTGGTCCCTATGGCTGCGTTCATCGATTGGCCGACCGATGTGATGACCGACTATCTATCGCTGCCTGCTTCGGAGAAATCGGACTACTGGCGGATGTATCTGCCGGAGGCCCTGGCGGCGACTGTGTATCTGAATATGCATCTGGCCGATACCATGGGCGACCCGACGGCAACGCAACTGGGGTTGATGCCGCTCTTCAGACAGACGACGGCGTTCTACAAGATGCCGGCTCATGCCGCTCTCTACCACAACACTCGAGACCTGCCGGGGAGGGTGACGGCATCCGTAGCGAATATCGGCACTAACCTGACGCAGTTGAGCGATGGGCGCACGGTGGCGCACCTGATTAATCACAACTATTCACAGGGATTTCAGGAGCAGGATGGAGTGCGGGTCAGCTTTCCCGTCGACAAGGCTCCCAGGAGTGTGACGCTTGTCTCGCCCGATTACGGAGCGGATACGCCGGTGGCATTTACCTACTCTGGAGGGCAGGTGCAGGTTACCGTGTCCAAACTTGTGGCGTATGTCGCTATCGTTTCGAACTGAATGGAAAGCTGATCTCGACTGATTTCGAACCCTCTTTTGCTGCCACCCTGCGCATAGAGTCAATTTGATCCCAAGATTGATGAACTGGTCCCAGTGCGGTGGTCACATTCGGTATTCACAGTCCAGCATTGCTCTTTAGGAATGAGCAAACAAAAGGCCGCTCTTACGAGACTAGCGATTTGGGGTGGACTTTGCATAAGGCTCTTTGTGCGAGAGCAGGATGTCAAGGCATCGGAAATCATAAGTTGCACCCTCTTCGAGTTACCATTGGGATCGTTGCGTGCCGCGGACTTGTCTCGGTTGGGGTGAGATATGAATCAGAAAACGTATCGCGATAACGGGCGACTTCGTCACCGAAGACGTCTGAAAATTGCGATAACCCTTGTGCGTCTTTTCGCGTTCCTTTTGGCCTAGAGTTGTGCAGTAGCTCAGACCGGGAAGTTTTCAGCTGAGAATCGATCAAAGATTGAAAACGCCGTTTCCAGGTTCATGGAAGCGAGTAAAGCGCCGGGAATCTCTGCTGCTGTTGTACAGAATGGAGAATTCGTGTGGTCAGAGGGATTCGGCATGGCCGATCTCGAAAGATCCGTTCCTGCAACATCACAAACGCTGTACCGCATCGGGTCGATCTCGAAACCGATCACGGCCACTGCCGCCATGGTCCTTTGGGAACGCGACAAGCTGGATCTGGATTCCCCGGTGCAGAAGTACTGCCCGCAATTCCCGCAGAAGACGGCTGTCAGCAGTCGAGACCCGGGTCTCGGAGCTTGAGAAAGAGCGTTGGCGGTTGGCCGGTTGGCTCTCAGGTGTCTGCCCGTGTGCTTCAACATTGCTGACAATCGGATTCGAATACCTCAAGACACGCGTACTGGGTCACTAAATAGAATCCCCGTTTGCTTATGCAGCGGCCTTCTGTTTCACCCAACGCGCTCTCAGTGCGGCTACAATCCTCTTCCTTCCGGCAGCGCTCATCTTGTGCTTCTTGCGAACTGAAACGGCTGCTGGCGTCTTCCTGGAAGATCCAATACCGGATAGCAGGGCACGGGCTCGTTGGAGTTGAGTGATTTCGGAGTCAATCGCAGCGACAATCTTGGCTATGGTCATGGCGAAAGTATATCGCGCGCGCGAGTACAATGACCTCAGACGGGGCATTGATATTCATGCTTTTATGGATTCTGCTTGGACTTGAAATAGGCATTGTCGCCTTGGCATCCCTCAGTGACTACATTTGGAATGACCGTCTGCGCCCACCCTCTCGGCCTTCTTAGTCCGACCGGGACGGCACGTGGGACTCAATCTGCACCAAGTGCTATCTCACCATAGAAACCGCTGTGCAAGAAAAACAACAAAGCCCCACGGCCAATCCGTGGGGCTTTCCTATTGGGCGCACCCGACGAATGTTGTCATCTGGAGTTCGCCTTCGAAGTGGTGAAAGTAGTTCGGAGTCAGTAGCCAGATTTGTGGGACGCGGAGCTGGAGCATGACGTCGTGATGCTGCGGGAAGCGGTCGAGGCAGAAACACAGTTCGCAGAGGATCTCCTCAGCGGAGGCGTGGCCGGACTTTCGGTGTGTGATATGGGTCAATACCTCGGCTTCGTCGAAAAATGGGGTATGTCCTAATAACTCTGATCCTCGATCACAGGCGTCTCGCGCTGGCACGTGACCCTATGATTCAATCTGGTGCAAAGGACCCGCTCGAAACCAATCCGTCATCAACGGATCGCAAACGTGTTCGCGCTCGAATCGCTCCAGATCGGTCTCCCGCCGCGACCGACCAACGGTGAAGAAACACTGTGTGCAAATCGATTCGACACAGTCGTTCGAGTAGCGGTGAGAGAACGGTTGGAGAGTTGAACTATTCAACGGTAACCTCTTCTATTTGCAAGGCAACCGAAGGCAATGAGTCTTACAACTTAGAATCCATCTGCGCAGCCCACCGTTTCGCAATCGCCGCCATGATTCGCGCTCGGCCTTCCGGTGACTGTTCCATTGGTTGCGTCCCGTCTTTGCCGGGCCATCCCTGTCTTTTCCAGTGCCGCTCTTTCAGCATCGATTGCGGCGGCGGGCTACTTGGACCGCCCAGGAAGTTTCCCCACTGTATATCGAATGGACCACCGATTTAGTTACGAATGCGGCTTGTCTCCAACCAACGTAATCAGAAGTGGTTACTTTCCGATATGGCGAGCGAGGGAAGTCCTCGGCAAACTAACGGATGGCGCCGAGATAGCCGCGGATGGACGACGAGTGTACACGTGACATTCGAGTCGCCCGAACTACTGCGAAAAAGAATGAGTTAACCTTTCCGGTTCTCAGCGATGTCGGTTCGGCGACTGCAAGGTTGTGCGACGAACTGTCAGCGAGAGATTGATCGCCGTAGATCGCTACTGAGGCCATTCACCACCGCTCCCACATTAGCATAAGCCAAGTGCAGACGTGAATTACTGTCGTGCGCGTGTCGATTTGGCGTCATGCCGACCGCAGTTTGAGGTTGACCCGAGACGCAAACGGAGTGCTGATCACCGAATTTCATTCCAAAGGTGGTCCGTTCACCCTTAGCGCGTCGGATCATACCGAATTCGTCGAAGCCTTTTATCGGATTTCTTAGGATCGAGACAACAAGGTTGTGATTTTCACTGGAGCGGGTGGCGATTTCATCCCGGCAGTCGATTTCGGTACTTTCAGTAATGTTGCCGATCCGGGCGTGTGGAGTCAGGTTCACGATGAGGGCGTTCAGATTCTCGAGAATTCTTTTCCGAAGTTTGGCGTTCTGCGCTTGTCGCGCATCAGTATCAGCCGAAGACCCTACGGATTTCTGAGCACAATCATCTTGGGCGCATTGGTAGATCAATTGAAAAGCAAAAGACGAACGGAAAAACTCCGTCAGTGCGTCGCAATGGGTCGCGGCATGAGGATTCGCGCGATCGCCAGCAGCACCACGCAACTTGCCGCTGCGACTTCGAGCAGCCGCAAGCAGCCCGGTATCTGTGTTCCGCCTAGAGGCATGTCCGTCACAATCAGAACTGCCTTCTTGTGGTTTGCGGGGTCGTAATGAACCACCATTCGCGTTCCTTTCGGATGCGCATCCACCCACTCTTGCAGCCTCCCCAACTGCGGCGACGAGTATTCCCAGATGATGCGGCTTGGATCAGGCGTGGTGCGCGAATAGACGTGTGAGAGAATCTCCTCCCCGCGCACGGTATAGTTGACGCCGCAATCGATGCGATAATACTTCGGGTCGGGCGGGTACAGATCCAGGCTGCATCGCTGAACCTGCTCCGTTGCCTCCGGCCATTGCGCGTGGGCGTGATCCTCCCAGGCCAGGGCCGCAGTCACCAGCAGCAAGAAGACCACGCACAGCCCTGTAAGCAAACCGAAAAAACCTGCGAGCGTCAGGACAAACCTGCGCCACTTTGGCAGATTTTGTAGCTCACCTACTGGACTGCCCCATGTCTTGAGCCAGTGAGGAGTTTGTGTCATCTCGAGCATGAGTTTGATGACCTGCATATCCTTAACCTGCCTCCATTTTCCGCATGGTAATGCACTGTGCGGTCGCTGCTGAATGTAATGCTCCCAGAACTTCGCCAGCTTATGCTTTGCATCATCAAGCAATTCGCGTCTCACCACAAGCCAGAATCACGACCTAACGCAAGTGGATAAAGAGGCTGCAACAGGCGGTGTTAGAAGACTACTTGCGTGGTCTCGCCTTCCGCCGATTCGTGAGTACAGCCCTTCGGCTCTTCGATACCGGCTTCCTTGTGTTGGCTGCCTCAAACAAATGCCGAATGCCGTGCTCCAACAGTCCGACCGCATTCTCCAAAGCACCGAGTTGTCCAACCCGCACTATCGCGACGGACATGTGCAAGTCAAATGATGGGGGGCGCAACACTTCAACCGTGCCGAGAGAATTGTTACTGGCAATAAAGCGCGCTGGCAGCAACCCGACTCCATATCCTGACTGAACGAACGCCAGCTGCAGATGCATGTTGTGGATTTCAGCCGCAATCATGGGGGTGAAGCCGGCACGGCCCATCTGATCGATGAGGCCTGCCCGAAGGAAGCACCCGGGCGGATTGAGCACCCAGGGTGCTCGGCCTAAGCTTTTCCAATCGCCGGTGACGTTGCCTGCCGCGACTTGAACGATCTCCACGCGGTCTGTCGCGATGATATTCGTTAGAAGTGGTGGAGGCGCCGTTTTGCCTTCAGGTAAAGGCACGACTGCAACATCGAGCTCACCCGCGATCAGCCGGTTAAATAATTCGGGCGTGCGCTCGCTCAACAGCAGCAGTCTGACCTTGGGGTATGTTTGAGTCAGCGCCCGAATAGGTTCGATAAGCGTCCCTTCGGCCAGGGGATGCGCGAGCCCGATGCGCAAGAGGCCGTGAGGTTCGGCGTCGTGCGACGCAGTAGATTTGATCGCCTCAGTCCGCTGCAAGAGATCTCGCGCTTGTTCAAGCACCCTGGAGCCGAGTGAGTTCAGGCGCGGCGGCTTTACTGAGCGGTCGAGCAACTCAGCACCCAAAGCAGCCTCCAGCCTTTGCAGTTGCCGGGTTATGGCGGATGGTGTCCGGTATAGACGATGGGCTGCGCCGGCTATGGACCCGGCCTGGGCAAACTCTACGATGGCGCGTAAATCATCGAGCAAGGGAGGCTCCTAAATTACTCCTGAATCTTCCCCAACGAATAACAGAATCGTGCGTAAACAGCAATATCATTGTGAGAATAATGAACTTGTGGAATTGTCGGTTCTCCGTAAGACTACAGGGAGTTTCTTCGTTTGTGGAATCCTGATGCCTCATGCGATTCAAATTTGGCAGACTCGCGGTCCCGAAGTTCTGAACTGGACACCGATCGAGGTCAGTGAGCCCGGGTCGGGCCAGGAGTGCCTGCGCAGGCTGTGGGCGCGCTCAACCTCGGGCTTCCACCATCCTGACCAAATCGACCAGTATCTACAGGAGTTTGCCATGAGCAAGACTGCAATTACCTCGCCGGAACTCGCGCCGCCGGTCGGCCCGTTTTCCCAGGCGATCGAAGCCGGTGGTTTCCTCTACTTCAGCGGACAGGTCGCTCAAGACCCAGCCACTGGCAAGGTGGTCGAGGGGGCTATTGTGGCCGAGACGGAGCGCGTCTTCCAGAACCTCTCGGCAGTTCTCAAGGCGGCCGGCAAGAGTTTCAACGATGTCGTGCGCGCCGGTGTGTATCTGACGAGCATGAGTGACTTCGTCGCGATGAATGGCATCTACGCAAAGTATTTCAGTCAGCCCTTTCCCGCCCGCACGACGATCGCGGTGGCCGCGCTGCCGCTTGGGGCGTCCGTTGAGATCGACCTCGTGGTCAAGGCTTGAGGCGACGCACGGAGGCCATCTCATGAAGTACACGTTCCAAATCGTCGATGTTTTCAGTTCTACGCCGTTCGGCGGTAATCAACTGGCGGTTCTGCCTGACGCGGCCGGCATTTCGACCGAGGGCATGCAGAAGATTGCTCGTGAATTCAATTTCGGCGAAACGACCTTCGTCCTGCCGAAGCACGATCCTGCGAACACGTGTCGGGTGCGCATCTTCACACCTCGGGCGGAGCTCGATTTTGCGGGGCATCCCTCGGTCGGCACAGCCTGTGCGCTTGTGATGAGACAGGGCGTACGGCTTGGTGATCCAATCCGGCTCATTCTGGAGGAGAATGTCGGTCCCGTGACGGTTGACGTCGCTCAGCGAAACGGGGGGTTCCACGGCACGTTGACGTTATCGGGGAAGATCGAGGCACCGACCGGCGCACCTTCTCCGACTGAACTCGCCGCCGTTCTATCCGTCGAGCCAGCCGAAGTGAACCAAGTCTTTTTCGCGGGCGTCGGTGTTCCATTCTGTTTTGTGCAACTGAACTCGAACGAGATGGTCGATCGGGCGGCGATGAATCGGGCTGCCTGGGCAGCAACGCTCTCACGAGCGTGGTCTCCCCACATCTTCTTCTTCGCGGGAAATTTGCGGGATGGCGGCAAGCTCTATGCTCGCATGTGGGCACCCGCGCTGGGCATCGAAGAAGATCCCGCGTCGGGCAGCGCGTGTGCCGCCCTCGTCGGCGCCATGGCATCGAAGTATGACTTTGCCGGGGCGTCCTATCGCCTTTCGATCCAGCAAGGAGTCTCGATGGGGCGCCGAAGCGAAATCGAAGCGGACGCGCGTAAGAGCGGAAGCGTCGTGACCTCTGTCAGCGTTGGTGGCGCCGCGGCCTACATCGCAAGCGGCGAAATCGAGGTGCCGCGGTCCGCGCTTGTGTCTCGGACCACAGGCCGATGATGTACGGGTCAACGAAACCTACAAGTAGCACGGGCCGGCTGCGCGCGCGATTTGCGAGCCGCTCGGACAGTTCGATCCGAAAGCGCAGCTCAACTCGCCGCTGGCACGCAGCATCGGCGCAGGACTTTCACGAAACCAACTACTAAGAGGGGATCGACTATGAGAACGTTTCGAATTCGAAGTGCGCTAAGTGCGCTCGCCATCATCGCAGCCGTGACTGCCATCCCTTCGCAAGCTCAGCCTGCACAGACGGTTCAGGCGGCTCTGTCCAAAGAGGCTGGAACTCTTTCCGACAAATTCACAGGAATGGCACGAGTGATGGCGGGGAAATATGACTGGAAGCCGGGCCAGGGCGTGCGTTCGGTGGGCGAAGTATTCAACCTCATTGTCATGGAGAACGGCATACTCGCCGGAACGCTGACCGGTGCCACGGGCGGCGGGCGGCCGGTGCCGAACACCGACCCCGAGAAACTGCAAGAGGCGTTAAAGACCTCCTACGGCAACCTGCAGCAGACGATCGCCGGACTCTCGGACGCCGATCTGAAGGCGCCGGTCAAGCTGTTTGGCCGGGATATGACAAAGGAAGGCGCAATCCGGTATCTCTTCGCAGACCAGCACGAACACCTCGGACAGTCGATTGCCTACGCGCGCTCGAACGGCGTCGTTCCGCCGTGGTCGAAGTAGGCGACCATTTCCGCGGCCATGCGCATTCAGGCTGGTGTAACCCACGCACCACATCAGTCCGCCTCGATCGAAGAACTCGATCTTGATGAGTCGCGGGACAACAAGATCCTGATATGGGTCGCAACGCCTGGAATTTGCCACACCGAGATCGCCAAGTGCGACCAGACGTACCGCGTGCCTCAGCCAATCGTGATACGTCATGAAGGGGGCCGGCGGCGTTGCCGGGTGGCGTTTTGTTGAGGTGCTGAGGAGTTTTAGTGCCGCGAGTTCTTCATATTCGCTGATTTGAGGCCGATATGGCGCCTGAATTCGCCGCTTGGGTTCAGGTGCGGGTGAAGTTGGTTGGGTTCAACATGGGTGGACGACTGGCATAGCGGTAAGCCAGATTGCCACGCCTTCGATTCGTACGACGAGGAGTGCACATGAGCTTGTGGAAGGACGTGCAGTTTTCCCTTAGAACAATGGGGAAGTCGCCGCGCATTTCGATCACCGTGCTGGCAACCCTTGCCCTGGGTATCGGCGCTAACACTGCAATCTTCAGCATTGTCAACGCAACGCTATTGAAGCCTCTGCCGTTTCGCGATCCAGGCCAACTAATTGAGTTAAGTGCCGACCTTCCGGGGCTCGGCGCTCGGAATGTCGGCTTCTCTGTTCCCGAGCTCGATGATCTTCGTGATCGGGCCGGCATCTTCTCTGCGGTGTCCGTTGTGTGGCGGGATACCTGTAATCTGACCGGCGGAGAGCGCCCGGAACGGCTGGAGTTTCTTGCCGTAAGTCCAGATTACTTCAGCATCCTGGACGCGAGTCCGCAACTGGGCCGTTTGATCGATTTCCGCGATACTGCGAATGGGTTTGCCGAAGCCGCGGTGATCAGCGATGCCCTTTGGCACAAGGAATTTGGCGGCGCGAAGTCTGTCATCGACCGAAGAGTGCGACTAGACAACGACCTCTACACGATCGTTGGCGTTCTTCCTCCGCAGTTTCACCCTCCTTCAACCCCGGGCCTGCACCCGGTCGATCTGTGGATCACCTCAGGCTTTCGTGCGGATCCATTCCCGCCGCCTCAGCGAAGCGTGCGCTTTATCCCCGGACTCATCGCAAGGCTGAATCCAGGGATCACTCCGCAACAGTCGCAGTCGCAGCTAGCAGCCTTCAGCGATTCCCTGCGACGCGAGTATGGCAGCGACTATCCGGCAACCGCCGGCTGGGCTCTTTCGGTCACGCCGTTGACCGAAGTGGTCGTGGGCAGCGCGAGAACTCTGCTTATATCTCTTCTGCTCGCAGTTGGGTTGATTCTCCTGATTGCATGTGTCAATGTCGCGAATCTTCTCCTGGTCAATGCCGCTGCAAGGCAGCGTGAGATGGCTCTCCGGCTCGCTCTTGGCGCGACTAGAGGGCGAATCATCCGGCAAATGCTGACCGAATCGGTTTTGCTGAGCCTGATGTCGGCAGCCGTCGGGGTAGGCGCTGCGGCCATTGGGTTACGAGTCCTGGTCGGAGTGCTACCCTCGCAACTGCCGCGGCTCAACCCGATTGGTTTGGACGCCCGTGTGTTGGCGTTTTCTCTCGCCATTGCGCTGCTGACTACCTTTCTCTTTGGGCTCATCCCAGCATGGCAGGCTTCGCGAACGCATCCGGGCACAGCGGAAATGCGGGAACGGGGCGGCTCTGGATCTCGGCGCTCCGCCGGACTTGGCAGATCTTTGATCGGCGCTGAAGTGGGCCTCTCGCTGGTGCTGCTGGTCGCCGCCGGATTATTGCTAAAAACCTTCTGGAACCTGATCGAAGTCAATCCCGGCTTTGATTCGCACCATCTTCTTGCAGGAAGTTTCCGGCTTCCTACGCCGAACGATCCAAAAGCAGATGAGTACCTCAATATCGATCAACGCACGCACTTGGTTCGCGAATCAATTCGTCGCCTGCATGGCATAGCCGGGGTCGAGTACGCTGGCATGACGAGCGTTGTCCCATTCAACGGTCCAGTGATTCCCGGGGGATTTCGCGTCGAAGGCGTGTCCGACAAAGGAGACGCTCCCACTGCAGTGGAAGTGTCTGTAACTCCAGAGTTCTTTTCGACCATGGGTACGCCCCTGCTGCGCGGACGCATGTTTCAGGAAAGCGATGACTCGATGTCCCAACCAGTCGCGCTGATCGACGAAGCCGCAGTGCGCCTTCTTTGGGGTGGCGCCGACCCGGTTGGGCGTAGAATCCGCTATTCTCGAGACATTCGTGTCAATGGGCGGCCGGCGCCTGCACCATGGATAACGGTTGTGGGCGTTGTTGGCAACGCGAAGCTTTCCAGCCTCGATGAAACTGATGTGCCCCACATCTACGAGAGCATGTACCAGTTTTCAAGAAGGCGCTTTGGGATAGTTGTTCGAGCCGTAGGTGACAATGCGGCGTTGTCGCGTGATGTGCGCCGTGAAATACAATCGGTCGACCCCGATCTGCCCGTCTCCGACATGGCAGCGATGACCGATTTGATCAGCAACGGAGTGGGCGATCGCCGTTTTGCGGCGTGGCTTCTCGGGACCTTCGCGCTGGTAGCGTTGCTTCTTACCTGTGTGGGTATCTACGGAATTGCCTCGTACTCCGTGGTGCGCCGGGAAAAGGAGATAGGCATACGATCGGCTCTTGGAGCCAGCCGCCAGCAGTTGGTCTTTATGATCATGCGCGATGGAATGGTTCCTATTTTGGTGGGAATGGCATGTGGCTCGATCGCAGCGGTATTCTCCGGGCGTTTGCTCGCGGCCTTATTGTTCGGCGTCAACTCCAGAGATGGACTGGTTTTTACCTGTGCGGGATCCACGCTTATTCTAATCGGAATGCTTGCAAACTACATTCCGGCGCGCGGCGCAGGACGCATCCACCCGATTACTGCGTTGCGCAACGAATGAATGGTTCGTTTTGAATCATAGCGGTGAGGCAAGTAGCCGCCACGACGATCTAAAGGAGATTGCCTTCGATCCCGTTTTGATGGGCGGCCGAAGAGTGGCAACCTTTCTCTACGGGTCGTTCATGGACGATAACATTTTGAAACAGCTCGGCGTTGTAGCGGAACGCAGGGAGGTCGCGGTGTTTGTGTTACGTCATCACACTCGTATCACTGCGAACCGGGATGGATCGGTCTACTCCACGAGATGTTCGGCCGCAAACGCAGTCTACCGGGAGGACCAATGACAGAGACATTCGAAGCATACCGAACTCGGGTCTTAAGCTATCTTGGCGATGAGGAGCCCATCGGTGTCCAACAAGCCGCCCCATCCGAGCTCGATCGGCGTCTGCGTGATGTCGCGCCCCAGGAGTTGATCCGGCGCCCTGCACCTGAAAAGTGGTCAATTGCCGAGATCGTAGCGCACTTGGCGGACGCGGAGCTGGCGATGGGCTGGCGATTGCGAAACATGCTCGCGAATCCAGGTGTGGCCTTAACGTGGTGGGATGAGGCCGCATGGGCGGAGCGCTTGGGTTACGCGCAGCAAGATGCGAGCCTTTCGGCAGGGGTCTTTCGGGCGCTGCGCGAGAGCAACCTAAGACTGTTGGAGTCGGTCCCGCGCGCACGGTGGGTGGAGTGCTATGGCGTCCACGAGGTACGCGGATGGCAAACGGTCGAGGAGTTCGTCCGCTTGGAAGCGGCACACGACTTGAACCATCTTCGGCAGATAGACCGCATCTTGGGTGGCTGTATGTAGTGGTAGCCGCTTGGCTGCCAACGCCTCGGCGAGGAAGGCGGAACCCTGGCGGAAGCGGGCGTTGAAAGTGGGAATAAAAGAGCGTGAACGACGACGTGTAGAGGTTTTCTTCTATGGCCTGTTCATGGACGACGAACTCCCACATGTTCCATGCTTACCACCCTTGTTAGGTACTACTCCCAAATCTCGTGTCTGCGTGCCGTCGCGCGTTTGTGGCGCATTGATTCCCGAACAACATTGAAGAGCACGACAAGTAGAAACGAGACACTTGCCCCAACGATCGCTGAAAGCACAACTGGGTCGCTAGACATCTCTTTCCCTCCATTTATGGTACGGAGTCTAAGCCTCTGAGCCTAAGAGGTGGCTAAAGGAGGTCTAAGGGTTTCATAAGGCTTCGAAACGTGACAGCCCACTACATCTTTTGTTTTCGTATTTATGCCTTCTTCATGTTTGGCATTCCATTCTGAATGCATCATCGCTGTCGTTTACAAACACTGTGATGGTATGTCAACGCGTGCGCGTCAACCTCCCTCGTCCGCATGCAAGACGGCTTCAGCACATTCTTGACCGAAGTGATAGGCAGGATCCGGCTCCTCGCTGCGCTCTGCTTGTGTATGGAGAGTACTGTCTTCACTTGCAACTTACGAACATAGGTTCGAACGAGTAAGTGCTTATGGAATTCCGATAAACACCTTACAAGTCTCTTACGAAGAGCCGAGTTAAATAAGTACCAAGAAGCGAGGCGTGACGGAAACTGACCTCGGCGGATGAGACTTTCCCATAAGTGTCGCCAGACCTTCCTAGATGCGCAACTCGCCTGGGAGCGTGTACTCATCCACTACAAGCAACTCTGGTGATTCATTGGGCAAGCCGAAGTTTTCAATTGCAGATTTCACAATCTGATTTCCCGCAGGAAGCGAGAGGTGATGATGAGAGGCATTGTTTGGAAAGCTATGACGCTGGCGGCATGCACCGTTGGCATGACGTCTTTGAGTGTCGCGCAGTCAAGCGTACCCAACCCTGTTTCGCCGGGTCTAACAGCGAAAGCGGAGCCGCCACCCGCCACAGACAAAGCCCCGGCGCCTCCTATATCGGGCACTGTGCCCGCTGCGACGACGCCGGCCGCCAAGCAGGAGTTGAAACCGACGGTCGAGCAGGAGATTGATGCGCTGAAGAGCCGCATCGATGAGTTAGAGACCGAAGTTAAACAAGCGAAAACTGCAGTC
Source organism: Occallatibacter sp. (assembly GCF_035317045.1). Classification (GTDB taxonomy): domain Bacteria; phylum Acidobacteriota; class Terriglobia; order Terriglobales; family Acidobacteriaceae; genus Telmatobacter. The sequence continues at coordinate 51,118 of NZ_DATHHT010000026.1, read as the reverse complement.
CTGGCCGACAGCGCCGACACGGCGGCCTTGAAAGCGGCGGAGAAAGCGCTCGTTGCGGGTAGCGGAGCAGTTCCGGCGAGCACTGGTGTTACGCCGTCCTCGGCTTCACCAGGGTTCAGCTCATCGACCGCCGGGCAAGAGCCTGCGCCTGCGACAGCAGCCGCACCGGCGCCGAAGGAAATCAGCGCGCAGACGACGACAAAAGGTGAGCCATTCGAAGGTGATTGGACATGGCTGAACAGCAATGGTCACGCATCAGACAGCCCCATGGCCACGAAGTATTTCACGCCCGAGTTCCGCGCCGACGCGAACTACACGTTGGATTACAATCACCCCAAGGACGACTCGCTCGGCGGCTCGACAGAGACGTTTCGTTCGGATGAATGGCAACTCGAACAGATAAGCGTCGGTGGCGATATCCACATTAACAATGTTCGCGGACGCATCCTCACCATGGATGGCCTGTTCGCTACGACCACGCCGCGTAACGACGGCACCGTCGTGCGCGGACAATGGGACCTCGCTAACGCATACAAGTACGTCTCCGAAGCATGGGGCGGCTATCACTGGGATGTAGCTCACGGTCTGAATGTCGATGCAGGCATCTTTGTTTCCTATATCGGTCTCTTCAGTTACTACAACTTCGATAACTGGACTTATCAACCGTCCTTCGTTTCCTCGAATACCCCATGGTTTTTCAACGGACTTCGCATCCAGTATTTTCCAACCAAGAAACTGAAGATTGAGCCTTGGATCATTAACGGCTGGCAATCCTACGCTCGCGCGAACGGCAAGCCTGGCCTCGGCGGCCAGATTCTGTGGCGTCCCAAGCCATACCTGGACTTTGTATGGAACAACTACGGTTTGGGTGAAGACGTAGTCGGCCAACCAGGCCGTTCGCGTGTCCACGCAGACTATAGCGCTCAGGTTAAGGTATATGACAATCCGTCGAAATTGCTGGACAAGATCGCGTTCACTGTCACCGGCGATGCAGGCTGCGAATACGGCGGCGGACCCGCGCTCGGGACCTACGACCCGAAAGGCAACTCTCCCGAGATGGGTTCGAATTCGACCTATGCCGGCGGCGTAAACTGCCATGGCGGAAAGAACGGCCGGCCCAAGCAAGATTTCGTCGGGTGGATGATGTACAACCGCTATTGGTTCAAGAAGGACCTTTACGCCGTGACTCTTGGCGGTGGACAGATGAACAATCCCGGCCGTTACCTGACCCTGCTGCCTCCCATCAACGGCGCTACAGCAGTCACCGGGACACCGTACTTCACCGAGAACGCGGGCGATCGTGCGCAGATGCACGACGGCACCATCACGTTCGATTACATGCCGAGCCAGTTCATTACGTTCCGCTTGGAAGAAGGCTACCGCTATTCCGATGTTCCTTACTGGACGGGGCGCGGCGGCATCACGCCACCAGGCGGAAACAATGGCTTTCCGTCGCAATATGCGTGTGCAAGTGGTGCTAACTCTGGCTTTGGTTACGGAAGCCTGACCCAGGGGGAGTTGGCTTGCGGTGCGGGAAGTTCGGCGGGAACCGCTGCCGGGAGCAGCGCGATTTGGTGGCCGGATCTCCGGACCAATCAGACCGTGACCACGGCCGCGATCATGGTCAGGTTCTAATGGCGAGACGGCGCGGGAGTACGAAAGCGTTTCTTAGAACAGCTAATAAACAGAGCCGGCGGCTTTCGGATCTCCGGCTCTGCTTTAAGCGAATCCTCGCGTGAATTCAATTGAACTCAGTTAGCCCCGTCTGGGCCCACATCGCAACTAGCCAGGAAGAATGTGTTTGAAAAGAGTCCTGATTTACGGGGAATCGTTAAAAACGGAAGAGAGACATGAATCGGAATGGAGTTGGAGTTCTTATCCTGCTTGTGCTCGGAACTTTGCTTGCCGGCTTGACGGGGTGCAAAGAAAAGCAAGCGGACGCCGCGGCAGAGGCGCCCCCATCAGCCAAGGTGATTTCCGGAGTCGACGTCTCCTTTTTCGCGGTAGAGCATCCAGAGTTGTATCCGATCGAAACAGCGGGTGAATTCCAAGCCCCGTCGCAATTGTCCGTGACCGGCATTGTATTTCCGGACATCGCGCGAACTGTTCCGGTGATTTCGCTTGCCTCCGGTCGCATTGTAGACATCCGCGCGCGCCTCGGCGACACAGTGAAGACGGGCCAGCTCTTGTTGCGTGTTCGCAGCGAAGACATTTCGGGTGGATTCGACGCCTACCACAAGGCCGTCTCCGATGAACTCCTTGCCCGCAAGCAATTGGATCGAGCAAAGCAGCTGTATGAGCACGGCGCCATAGCGCTGGGAGACCTGGAAGTCGCGCAAGACACCGAGGACGACGCCAAGACCACCCTCGATACTGCCACTGAGCGTCTTCACCTGCTCGGCAGCGATCCCGATAATCCGAAGGGAATTGTCGACATTCTCGCCCCGGTTTCCGGCGTAATCACCGATCAGGAAGTGACGAATGGGGCGGCGGTGCAGGCCTACTCTACGCCCAACCCATTCACTATTTCGGACCTAACCTCAGTATGGATTGTCTGTGACGTCTACGAAAACGACATGGCCAACGTGCGCATCGGGCAACCCGCCGACATCAAGCTGAACGCCTATCCGGACAAAGTTCTCAAGGGCACGATCAGCAACATCGGGTCGATTCTCGATCCGAATATCCGCACAACGAAGGTTCGTATCGAAGTGGCCAATTCGGGCGAAATGATGCGGCCGGGCATGTTCGCTTCAGTCACTTTGTTCGGCAAGGGGAAGCATACCTATACGGCTGTCCCGGCGTCCGCGATCGTGCATCTGCACGACCGCGATTGGGTCTTCGTCCCTGTGCAAGGGAAGTTCAAGCGGATTCAGGTCGTCAGTGGCGAACAGTTGCCGGACAGGATGCAGGAGGTTCTATCCGGGTTGCGGCCGGGCCAGCAGGTCGTGACAAACGCAATCAATCTCCAAAATGTGATTGACAATGAATGACGCTCGACTAAGGGGCTCGAGAAAGAAACCATGATTCGCACGCTCGTGGATTTTGCACTCAATAATCGGTACGTGGTGCTGGCGATTGGGGTGCTATTGCTTGGCTGGGGGGCGGTGTCGTTTCACAGCATGCCCGTCGAGGCCTATCCGGACATCGCCGATAATTACGTGAACATCATCAGCCAGTGGCCCGGGCACTCCGCCGAAGAAATGGAACAGCAAGTATCGGTTCGCGTGGAAATTCAGGTGTTTGGTATTCCCCATCTGACGACGGTGCGGTCGGAATCGATTTTTGGTCTTTCCCTGGTTACGTTGATCTTCGACGATCAATCGGTCGACGATTGGAACCGCCAGAAGGTGCTGGAAAGGCTCACGCAGATCAATATGCCGGCGGGAGTGGTGCCTCAAATTGGAACGGATTGGAGCATGACGGGTCAGATCTACTGGTACACAATCCGGAGCACGAATCCGGCGTATGACCTGATGAATTTGAGGAGCATCGAAGACTGGACTCTGTACAAGGAATTCAGGAAAGTTCCGAACGTGGTGGACGTGAGCGACTTCGGTGGCACCGCGCGCGAGTATCAGGTGCGCGTCGACCCGAATAAGCTCATCTCCTATGGCTTGAGCATCAGCCAGGTGGAGAGCCAATTGGCGATCAACAACGTGAATGCCGGCGGAAGCTTCGTCGAAGAGGGCTTGCAGCAACTGAACGTCCGCGCACTCGGACTTTACCGCAGTGTGCAGGATATCGAGAACACCGTGCTGACGACTTCGAGGGGGGCTCCAGTTCGCGTAAAGGACGTAGCGGTCGTCGACTGGGGCCCCAAAATTCGTTTGGGGCACATGGCCAGAGCCGATCATCGTCCGGACGGCGTCATCGTAGATGAGCCCGACGTCATCCAGGGCGGCGTGCTGATGCGCAAGGGGGCCGAAGAAGGCCCCACGCTCGATGGGATTCACCAGAAGGTGGACGAGCTCAACAATCACATCCTGCCCGAGGGTGTGAAAGTCATTCCGATGCTGGACCGCAGCGATCTGCTTCATTTCACGTTGCACACGGTGCTGCATAACCTCGGCGAGGGAATGATCCTTGTAACGATTATCCTTTTCCTGTTTCTCGGTAATGTTCGCGGAGCCTTCATCGTTGCGCTCACCATTCCGTTTGCGTTGCTTTTCGCATCCATATTTCTCAACCTGAGCCATATCCCCGCAAACCTGATTTCACTTGGCGCGCTCGACTTCGGAATGGTTGTGGATGGGGCCGTCGTCATGATGGAGAACATCATGAGGCACTTGAGCCATCGCAATAACGGATCGCCGGAAGCCGGCCGCATCACGATGAGTCTGAAGACGCCGGTAGAGATGATCCGTGATGCCGCTCACGAGGTCCAGCGGCCGGTTTTCTTCGCAATTGGCATCATCATCACCGCCTACATGCCGATCTTCACGCTCCAACGAGTCGAAGGGCGTCTGTTCCGGCCTATGGCCTGGACCGTTGCCTTCGCGCTACTCGGCGCCATCGTTTTCTCCATTTTCCTTGTGCCTGTGCTTGCTGCCCTCCTATTCCCGCATGGTGTCAAGGAATGGCGCAACCCGGTTATGGAATTCCTGAAGGATCGGTACCGGGGTGCGGTGAAGTTGGCGATCGAGAATCGCTGGATCACCGTTGGCGTTGGCTTGGCTTCTCTGGCCGTTGCTCTTTTCCTCACGTTCAGCGGCATCATTGGCTCAGAGTTTTTGCCCCACTTGGACGAAGGCGCCATTTGGGCGCGTGGTGCGATGGCCAACAGCGTAGGCGAGACGGAAGGTACGCGCTTCACCGAGCAAAACCGCTATATCTTCGCCTCGTTTCCCGAGGTCACCAAGGTCGTCTCGCAAGCTGGGGCTCCCGACGATGGAACCGACACGGGAGGATTCGGCAACACGGAATACTTCATCGACTTGAAACCCAAGGACCAATGGCGACCCGTCTTTCATCAGAAAAAAGAGGAACTGATCGCCGCGATGGATCGCGAAGTGGAGAAAAACCCAGGGGCTTTCTGGAACTTCTCGCAGCTCATTGAGGACAACATGGATGAAACGCTTACCGGCACGAAAGGCGGACTGTGTGCAAAGCTCTACGGTCCGGACCTGGACGTTCTCGAGGAAAAGGGCGAAGAGATCAAGGAGGTTATGGGCAAGATTAACGGGGTCACGGATTTGGGACTTCAACGCGATACGGGCCAGCCGAATATCGATCTCACCGTTGACCGTCTGGCGGCTGCACGCTTCGGCATCAATGTGGCCGATATACAAGATGCCATCCAGACGGCCGTCGGCGGTAACCCCGTTAGCCAGGTCCTGCAGGGAGAGGCAGTCTACGACGTGGTGGTGCGCTATCAGAAAGGGTATCGCGATACCAAGGAGGCTATCCAGAATATTCGACTGCTCTCTCCCTCGGGAGAGCGCGTCTCGCTGGCTCAGTTGACCAAAGCCCAAGTTCGCGATGACGCTTACGACATTTACCGAGAAGACGGATCCCGCTATTTGGCGATCCGCTTTGGGGTTCGCGGGCGCGACCTGGGCACTACGGTCAAGGAATCCATCGACAAGATCGCCAAGAATGTGCGGATACCGCGTGGCTATCACCTCGAGTGGTCGGGAGAATACGATAGCGAAAAGCGAGCCGAAGCAAGGCTGCTCTTGATCCTGCCCCTGACAGTATTTTTTATCTTCATCATTCTCTACGCCATGTTTCGTTCCTTCAAATGGGCGCTGCTGATTCTCGCCAATGTGGCCATGGCTCCCGTTGGAGGCTTGCTCGCGCTCCTTGTGACGCACACATTCTTCAGCGTATCTTCCGGAGTCGGCTTCCTGGCGCTTTTCGGCGTCTCGGTTCAGACGGGCGTCATCATGCTCGAATACATCAATCAGCTTCGAGCCCGAGGGTACACTCCCGAAGGCGCGGCGATCGAGGGCGCCGTTCTGCGGCTTCGCCCCATCATGATGACGATGTTGGTGGCCACCCTGGGCTTGCTTCCCGCCGCGATGTCGCACGCCATTGGCTCCGACTCGCAGCGCCCGTTTGCCATTGTCATTGTGGGGGGACTAATGACAGCTCTCGTGCTGAGCATCTTCCTTCTGCCCACGTTGTATGTCTGGGCGGCGAAAAACGGGGACGTGCTGCCGGAACCGGAAACGGGGGCATCCTTTGAACACTAATTGCTCTGAAGTTCCTTTGACGCGTGCTCGCGCAAGAAGCTGGCTTGTACACTCTTTGCTCTGCGGTCTATGGATAATGGCCTTGGCGCAGGGGCACATGCGCAGCAGGCTCTCACCTGGGATCAGGTGAAGGCAAAGTTTGAAGCTGTCAATCCGGCGTTGAAGGCCGATGCCGACAACGTAGATGAGATGAAGGCTGAGGAGATTACAGCTTTTCTCCGGCCCAATCCCCAGTTCGCCCTATCGGTCGATGGCACGCAACCCGCGCCTCACAATGGAGTGTGGACTCCCCTTAAGGGAACCACTGAACAGCCGAACTTCAGTTACCTGCATGAGCGCGAGCACAAGCGCGAACTGCGACTGAAGAGCGCTCAGGAAGGCACGCGGATCACACAATCACAGCACGAGGATCTGGAGCGAAACATGATCTTTGCTCTTCGCGTGGCGTTTGTGGGAACCCTACAAGCCAAGTTCATTCTCGATCAGGCCAAGGCAGACCTTGAATATTACGACAAGATCATTGAGATCAGTCGTGTCCGCTTCAACGCTGGAGATCTGGCGCAGATCGACCTGGATCGCATCGAGCTGCTGCGCGTGCAGTACGAGTCGGAGATCGAAACGGCGATTGTCAACCTGCGCACCGCCAAAATCCAACTCCTTCAGATGCTCAACGACCGCACCCCCGTGGACCAGTTCGATGTGACGGGGTCCTTTGATTTCAGCGACGCCTTGCAGCCTTTGGAGAGTTACCGGAATTATGCCCTTGCCGTCCGCCCCGATCTCCAGGCGGCGCTGCAGACGATTCAGCAGTCGGAGACCAATCACAAGTTGGCTGTGGCGAACGGCTCTACCGATCCGACCTTTGCCGGATGGTTCACTAATAACTCGTCGACCAATAATCCCAATGGCCCAGAGACTATCGGAGTCAGCGTAAGCATTCCGCTGCGGATATTCGACCGCAATCAGGGCGAGAAGAAACGCACGCTCATCGACATCGACCGGAGCCAACAGGCTGAAGAAGCCGCGCGCGCGCAGGTCTTCAGCGACGTTGATACAGCATACGAGCTGGTACGCAGCAACATCGCGCTGCTCAAGCCGTACAAGGCGAAATACAATGATCAGGCTCTGCGCGTGCGCGATACGGTCACATTTGCCTACGAACACGGCGGCGCTTCGCTTATGGACTTCCTCAACGCGCAAAGCGACTATCGCCAGGTACAACTAGCCTATGCCCAACTGTTAGGAGCCTATTTAACGGCTGCCGGGCAACTTAATCTTGCGGTCGGACGCGAGGAGATTCATTGAGCGTCCTTCCAACGCGTTGGTTCCAGCGGCTAAAAGAGATCTCCACGGGAGCAACACGCAGTTCGACTTTCATTGGTTCCATTGGCGACCAGGACGGACTCAACTATGAAGCGGGAACAAGCTAAAGCGTGCATTGAAGAGATTGGAATATTCCCCGGCATTCGTGTGGCAAGCGCCGACGAAGCGCTCTATTCCGCTGAAACCATCTTTGGCGCCGGCATCCCCATCGCCGAAATAACTATGACGGTGCCCGGCGCCATCGACGTAATTCGCCAACTCGCAGAGCGGTTCCCGAACCTGGTCGTCGGTGCCGGAACGGTGCTGGACAAGGAAACGGCAGAACGCTGCATCGATGCAGGTGCCCGGTTCATCACGAGCACCGGGCTGGTGCCGGAGGTCATGGAAGCCGCACTTAAGCGTGGAGTTCTCGCGATTCCGGGAGCGCTCACTCCTACCGAGGTGATTGCAGGGTGGAAGGCCGGCGCTGATTTCGTGAAGATTTTTCCTGCTGCGGCACTTGGAGGCGATCTCTACATTCGCTCACTGAAGCTTCCTTTACCTCAAGTCCGGATCATCGCCGCCGGCGGAGTGAATCCGCAGACCGCCGCAAGCTTTATTCTCGCCGGCGCTACGGCGATCGGCGTAGGCACGGAGCTTTTGCCGAGGGATGCCGTTCGTAAGAGGCAGGACCATCGCATACACGAGTTGGCGCGAAGGTTTCTTGGATTCGTCAAAGAGGGGCGTACCGTTCCTTAGTCCACGCTCCCTGCAGATATAACTCCGCGAACATGTGCCCAATCTCGATAAGTTCTCGGCGTTTCGTAAGTAGTTAATAAGGTAAGCAGAAGGATTTAGTATGGACAGCATTCAACTTTATGCTTCCTTCATGAAGGTATTTCGATACTGGTAATGAAGGGAGAAGTCAGGATGAGAACTAGACTTGGCGTCGGAGTTATCATCGCCGTGCTCGTGGCCACTTTCAATGTTGCCCATGCTCAACGAACGAATTCGCCTCACTACTCACATTCAGAGTTGCGGAAGATGATCCAAGAGGCACATACCGATCAGCAGTACAAGGAACTCGCCTCCTATTTCAGATCGCGGCAACAGGCTTATGAGCAACAAGCTCAAGCAGAGAAGCTTGAGTGGATTCGCCGAAGCCAGAATGTGACTAGCGTGGCTGCCAAATATCCGAGACCGGCTGATTCGTCGAAGAACCGTTATGAATATCTCACCTATGAGGCGGGGCAGATGAGCCAGCAGGCTGCGCATTACGAGGGCCTTACCGAGAAGGTCCAGTGAGCTGTCTTGGAACTCATTGAGATAGGTCGAAATCGAAGAAGGGACGGATCTCGGGATGCTTGGTCCGTCCCTTCATAATCTTTGCAATTCATTTACGGTTTGTTGATGAATCTCTGGATACTCTTTACCGACAGGAAGATACAAGCATCAGGAATCTATTGGGATTATGAAGATCGGCAATATCCTTGGAGTCCAGATCCGTCGGACCCGAGCCCAGTTTATCGGTCAGAGCTTTGCCGGTTGCTGGGTTGTAGCACTGCTTGGTTTTTCGGGATACATTCTCCACTTCAACTCGGCGCCTGTTGGATTTCTGTTCCTTTTGGTTGTGGTGTCGGAGGCGATTCTTTGTGGGTTTTGGCAGGCGACAGTGGTGTCAATCCTCGCTTGTCTGTGCCTGGACTACTTCTTCTATCCTCCGTATCTCACTCTGAACATCGCCGATCCGCAGGACTGGGTCGCGCTAGGCACTTTTGAGCTGAGTGCGCTGGTCGTTAGTCGCATCTCTTCGCGGGAACAGCGCAGCTCTCACGAGGCTGCACTGCAGCGTACAGCAATGGAGCAGCTATACGAGCTAAGCCGCAGTACGCTTTTGATCAACTTGCATCAGCCACCCGGACCGCAGTTGACCCAATTGATTCGACGGATTTTTCTGGTCGAGGGCGTCGCGATCTTCGCCGCAAATTCTGGCAGATGCGATCGAGCGGGCGATTGGTCTGATGATGAAGTGGACTTGGCAAAGGAGTGCTTCTTTCTGAATGCCGACAACGAGGATCCGGAAAACCACACGTCGCAACGACTGCTTCGGGTTGGAACGAATACCGTGGGGGCGATTGCCATTCTGGGGAGTCTCGACTCACTGGTAACGGACGCGCTGGTCTCGCTCGCGGCAATTACGTTGGACCGATGCGTTTCATTCGAAAATGAAAGTCGGATCGAGGCGGCCCATCAAAGCGAGCGCCTTCGTGCCGCGGTACTTGATTCTCTGGCCCACGCCTTCAAGACTCCGTTAACTGCAATTCAAACCGCAAGCTCAGGTCTTCGCGAAGTCGGCAGTCTCAATACCCCACAGACGAGCCTGGTCTCGCTCATTGAAGAAGAATCGAGCCAGCTCAATGTTCTTTGCACCCGTCTCTTGCAAACTGCCAAGCTGGAAGCTGGTCAGATGAGTTTGGGCAGAGAACACATTCCCATTTCCGATCTGGTCTCAAAAGTGATTCGCGAGCAGTCTGGGCGCATGGCAGGCCATCCGGTAGAAATAACTGTGTCTAATCCCGGCCTGACCATTGAAGGCGACTGCGAGTTGCTTTCCATGGCTCTCTTGCAGTTTCTCGACAACGCGGCGAAGTATTCGTATCCGGGTGAGGCGGTGAAGGTTGCGGCGTGGGAAAGCCATGCGGAGGTCCTGATGTCTGTGCATAATGTTGGACCGGCAATTCCGATATCCGACAGAGAGCGCATTTTCCAAAGGTTCTACCGCAGCGATGGATCGAAAGATATGGCTGCCGGCACTGGAATCGGCCTATCCGCTGTAAAGATGGCCGCAGAGGCTCACCACGGACATGTGTGGGTCATCAGCGATGCGCAAGAGGGAACCACCTTCTTTCTTTCGCTACCACAAACCGGAGGGAGCATACAGTGAATTCAGAAGAACGCACTGTGCTGATCGTAGACGACGAGCGATCAATCAGACTTTCATTGCGAACCATCCTTTCTGGTCTCGGCTTCGTGATCATTGAGGCCGCACGAGGCGAAGAGGCCTTGGCTCTTGCGCGTACGGCTCAATTCGACGCAGTGCTGCTCGATATCAACATGCCGGGGATGGGAGGTATCGAAGTCTGCCGCATGATGCGGAAGAATTCGACACGGCTTCCCATCATCATGCTCACAGTGCAGGGAAGCGAGGATCGCAAGGTCGAGGCTTTGGATGCCGGCGCCGATGACTACATTACCAAGCCTTTTCAGCTTCGGGAACTCATTGCCCGTCTTCACGCTGCAGTGCGACGCAACAAGATCTCCGAGGGCGGAGGCAAGACCCTTCTGGCAGGAGATCTCTCGCTCGATCCCGAGCGCCATCTGGTTCAAAAAAAGGGCCAAGCTGTGCACCTGACGCCAAAACAATTCGAGTTGTTGCATTTCCTCATGGCCAATGCAGGACGGCCCGTTCCTCACTCCAAACTTCTCAGATCGGTGTGGGGGCCGGAATATGGAAACGAATTGGAGTACCTACGAACCTTCATTCGGCAGATTCGCTTAAGGATTGAAGATGATCCTGCGAACCCCAAATACCTAACCACGGAGTCACATATTGGCTATCGTTTTAGTGAATCGATGTGAGAGAAGAACCTAGAAACCTTCGCGTTTCACAGGGTAGACCGCCAAACCCTGGTGCCCCAATTTATGCAGTCTTTATGAAAATCAAACTAAGTGTTTGTTCACGCAGCATTTGTGAATTCGCGCTGTGACAAAGAAACACGCGACGTCCGGCCTCGAGAACCGATTGCCTGTGGCTGAAGGAGAAACGGTGCGTTCGCAACGAAACTCAGCCGACCCGTCAAGCTCCGCCCTCCGATCCCGATCTGACTCTAGGTTCTCCGCCGCAACTGGGGTTAATCCTATCGATGGTGCATCCCGCGGAACCGTGCTAATAGCCGACAAGAACAATCATTCGCGTCGCGACTTGCGGGTAGCTCTCACCGAGATCGGGTTCGATGTCGGAGAGGCATCCACGGCGGATGAGATCGCTCGACGGCTGCGAATGATCGAGTATGATGCGGTGCTTCTGAACACCAATTTGGGAATAGAGGCCATTCGCTCTATTCGCGCCGACTATTCTCGCATGCCAGTCTTTGCGTATGCCAAGGCAGCGAACGATGGTGTCCAACTCGACGCCTTTGATGCTGGTGCTGACGACTTCATCGGTATGCCATTTAAGCTGTCTTTGTTGGACGCGCGCGTGCGTTCGAGTATTCGGCGGTATCACGCGACGGAACGAACCGTTGACCGCACTCTCGCTGTAGCCGACGTTACACTGGACCCAATCCGTCGGAGAGTTGAGAGGAAGGGGGCACTCGTCCACTTGAGGCCTCAGGAATTCAGGCTGCTTCATCTTCTAATGGAGAATGCCGGAAAGCCACTGACTCATGAAACGATCTTCAAAGCGCTCTGGGAGCAGGAGCAAGGTACGAATCGTGGAAGATTGCGCGTTGCAATTCGTGACCTGCGGAAGAAGCTTGAACCCAACCCTGCTAATCCGCGGTATCTTCTGACAGACAGTCACTTTGGTTACCGGTTCGGGCCGAAGTAATTTATGCAAAGATCCCGAATCTCTTCCAGAGCCGGGTTACGCATCTCCTTCAGTGTCGATGAGCTAGCAGCGAGCAGCGCCTCAACTTCTACGCGAAGCTTTCGCCACCATCTCGTAGCTCTTCTTCCAGAGAGCCTTTGCGTTCTCGTGGTCGAGCGCATATCCGAGCGGCGCAACAAGCACATTTAGCAGGTCCTGGTTGAAGCGGCGCAACTGGCGCCCAACCAATGCCATGAGTTGGCCTTGATCTATGGAAAGGAACAACTGCGCACAAGACGACGGAAGTGGATGTAGAGAATGCCTTCGCGCTGACGATTTATGACGCGAAGATGAGTGCGCCCGCGCTTTGTAACTCATGAAGTGCCAATGAGAGCTCTAAGGTTGGCTAGGCAGTACTGTCGGAATCTAAGGGTTCCTTAGTGGGATTGCTTGTGACGCCATAGGGGTGTACGTTGCTGAATCATCGCAGCTAAGACAATAAACTTTCGTAACGGTTAGCAGATTGGAGATAGTAATGCGCTTAGGCCCGTTCTGTACCTCGTCTCCGGACATCTCGTCTGCCATGTTTAAACTGCTCAGCCACTTCTCGCACTCTCCCAAATCTTTGATGTTTAGGAGGAGAAATGCGTTCCTTTGATCGCTGGTCTATCCCGGCAATTAGCATCTCGGCGCTGTTCTCCTTAGCTCAAACACCAACTTCTGCAAAGGCGCAGATGTCCTGTACAGTAACTTTCACGTGCCCCTCTACTGGTGGTGCCTGTGCAGCGAACCTGGGGGGACAAGTTACAACCAGGAACGCCGGCACTTTCGCGTCGACCGCCGATTGTAATACGAAGGCCAGAAATGCCAACCCTAACCTGGGCGGAGTGGGGATTAGTTGCAGTTGCAATGGTGGAGATGCTTCTGTCGCGGGCTCGACAAGTGCGGCTCCAGTGGCACGCGGCCATGAGTTCGATAGCACCATTAACCGAGCGATCGCGGACGGCATAACCGGTAGGATCTCCGCTGGAAATGCCGTGGGTTTCACAGTTCTTGGAGTTCTTGGAAATGCACTATTTGCTCCCAAAGCCCCTAACATCCCGCTGCAACCAGATCCAGCAGAGGAGCAGCGTCGGCTTGCCGTCCAGCAATTGAATAACAGTGGCATTTACCTCTTAAAGCAAAAGAACTATGCGGGCGCGATCAATGAATTTCAAAAAGCCATCGCTATTTCTCCAAGCGACGCGAACATCCTTCACAATCTTGATTTGGCAAAACATCAACTGAGAGATGCAGCTTTTGCGGATCAAACTAGCGGCGCATTGGGAGAGCTGTTGGGGCCTGCTCCAATCGAGTTGGGGAGTTCTGGCACCAGCCTGAACCTGGTAAACCTTGGTTCTGACGCGAGCGCAGTCGATCTGCACAATACAACGGGGACGACAGTCGATGCGACAACACTCAAAGGTCAACTCGACAGTGTTTTTTCAAATAATGAGCATGCTTCAGCGGTTTCAGACCCGCCTGGCGCTCAGCCGCAAGCGAACGATATTGACAAGCTTTTTGAGTCGCCATCGACTCCCGCGCGGGGAGCTATTGACGACTTCAACGCCCGATGTTCCGGTGTCGCGCAGGGTTCTTCAGCGTGCCAGCAGCAACAGACAACTGGACAATTGGAAGCGAAAGAAAAGCAGCTCGATCAGATATTGAACCCCGAAGAAAGAGCAGATCTCAAGGACGCAGTGGGCCCAACAAAGGGGGCATCGTCCTCAGGCGCCGTTCCTGCGGGCGGCGACAGCCAGCCAACTGGCGGAGGTTCAACGAGTTTCTTCGGTTCGTCCAACAGTGTTAGCGCGGCGGCCGCAGGGCTCGACAATTCTGCGCCCGTGCCGCAGGTTGCTATCAAGAACACAACGGATGCCCTCACGAGCGCGAACAAGTCCGGCGCGGCTGCAAATGCCGCTGGCTTGAGCAATGTACCAAGCAAGGTTCAGTCGGGCTACGGTTTTGACACTCCTCCCGTCGCCCATCCTACGGCGATTCCCATTAACAAGAGTGTCCCGCAAACACCCGGCGCAGTGGAGCTAGCAGCTCATATTCCCGCCGCGGCCCAGAGAGATCCAGCAATCCAGAACGCAATCCAAAACAGTCTTGCCTATTACGGAAATTTGGACGGAAAGAAGATCGACACGCAAAACAGACTCAACGATATTCAACAACAGATCAAGAACGGGACTGGGGATGCGCAGTATCTCGCTCGGCAGCAACAGACGCTCGAAACGAATCTGAATCAATACAACGCTGCTGAATCTACCACCAAGAGTCAGATTAACGACATTCTTGTTAAGAACAACTACAAAGTGAATTGGGACGAAGCGCCTACGCCCGTAACCGCCAACCCGTCACAATCCACCAACGGAACGGTAAACACCGGTGGGTCGACTCCGCAATGATGGACAAGTCAGCCCCCGTGTGGTCGCAAATTGGCGATCGATCGAATGGATCGCGGCCGACGCTCCGCTATGCAAGGTTTTGGCTTGTTCTGGCTGCATACTTGTTGAGCCTGTCGGCGCGGGTGCTTGCGCAAAGGATTCCCGCTCTTACGGTTTTGCCCCCGGACCTGTCTCTGACCAATCCCGCCCTAGCCCAGCGCCGTTCAGAATTGGTCGAAGAGCGAGCTAGCCTGCATGGCAGGGTCACCGACCTCAATGCGCGATGCGGATCTGTTTTGGCGGGCTCCGCGGCCGATGCTGCGTGCCAGAAAGCGCAGACCGAGTTGTCGATCGCGCTCAATTCCCACATTCAAAAGAGTGGCGATTTCAACGCCGATGCTCAGCCCGCAGTAAGGGCAAACATCCTCATCAAGAACATGAACGCGCTAGCAATCAAACTGGGATGGAGTTTGGAAAAGCAGGCGCGCCTCAACATCGCTTTGCACAAATTGGATTTCGACGGCGATCCGAACGTAACTGGAGGCCAGGTCCGCAGCGCGTGGCAGGGGATCCTCAGCCGTGGCGAAGATGCGGACATCGTACGCGAAGCCTCCGAAGGGGGCGGGCTCGGATTCCCCGGAGCCGGGGCTCAGACAACTCATGAAGATTGCGCCATCTTCGCACTCGCCAATGCCACCGGCTTGCCCTATGGTGTTGTGGCCGCGCGCGCAACCGGCCTGATCGGCCAGGAGGATTGGCGCAGCGCAAGCGAACGGGCAAATCCGCAGTCCTATGTCGAGACCCGAGGTCTCAACGGCGGCGAAGTGGTCATGCTGGCCGAATCCTTCGGTCAAGCTGAGGTGGTACGGAGCTCAGAATTCGTCAACACCTTGAACACAGGCCGGCCCATCATGATTAATGTCGTCCCGCCGAATGGAGACGTGAGCGGCGGACATGAAGTCGTGCTTACGAAGGCGTTTCAACATGCTGGCGAAACGTGGTTCGTGATGATGGACTCAAACCAGGGACCAGAGCGGCATCTGTTCTTAAGCAGCAAGGAACTCAATACCATGCTTCAGGAACGAGGCGTGGCCTATCGCCCTGAGCCCGGAACAACCCCGGCTCTGTTGCGCTAGGCATCGTGCCGAATTAGGGAGCAACGAGATCAGGTACAAACTCAGAGGTTGGCAGTTGAAAGGACAGTGAGAACTTATGATCACCGCGCGGAGCATGCCTGGGTTGATTCTTGCCCTGACGTATCTCGTCCCGCTCCACTCCCAGATCCAGACAACGCCACCCGCCACCACCACCGCAACAGTCAGTCCGGCGCAAACCAACGTGGCGCCCGATGAGGCGACAAAAAAGATCATGGACCTGGTGCACGCTGGGAAATATGCAGAGGCGCGAACTTTGACGGCGGGCTTACTCATCGCTTATCCCGGCGACCAGCGCCTGATCAAGGCCAAGGCACTGATTGATGAGCTGCTCGCGCCGGGCAGTTCCATCAGTGCGGCTCCGGTCGCGAGCCAACCCACCCAATCTCCGTCAAACGCGAACGCCGAGCCACTCACCGGTATGGAGAAGGTGGATTACAACGCCCTGATCGCGCTGGCTCGGCAGGCGAAGCAAACCACCGACTTAGATGAGCAGACAAGGCTGCTGAAGCAATTCATGGACCAGAGCAGTGCGTTCTTAGAGAAGCATCCGGTACAGATGCTGCTCTGGCAGCTTCGGGCGCAAGTGGCCATGAGCATGAATGATCCCGCCGCGGGGTATGAGGCTGGAGCGAGAATTCTCGCTGCCGGAGGCGCGGAGAGCAACGACCCCGCCTTGCAGCAGTTATTAGGTCGGCTCAAGAACAAAGGATGGCTGAATCAGCGGGAAGCCGAAAGTCAGGCTCGATCCATTGACGATGCGCGACGCGCGGAAGAAGCCAGACAAGATCATGATAAATACACCTTCCCCGTTGCCCATGCCAGCGGATTGCATTATACCTACGGACATTTAACGATCACTCCCACCGACGCCACCTACAACTCATCGGATGAGAACATTCACTTTTTCAAGAAAGATATCCACGAAATGAAAGTGCTCTGCGTGGGGAATTCCGCCTTCGGAGGAAGTGGAGGCTGCGGATTCTACTTTATTCCCACGGACGGAAGAAAGTTCTATTTCCTCGCTGTTACCGAAGATGGTGTCGCCAAAAAGACCATCGCAAACAATGTGGTTCTTCCGCCGGCGGTGCTGGGCAACGCAGCGGTGGCGCGTTGGCACTTTATCGAGATCGACAAGAAGACTCTTGGTCCGTCTCCAGAAAGCGCACTTCAGCAGACTCCGGCGGTCGCTGGACGAAGGGCAACCGAACCTGCGGCACCTGGGCGGCAAGAATCAACTCCTACTGACGATTCCAATCCACAACCACCCTCCCAACGTGCAGCAACAGCAAGCGCTCCGGCTCCACTAGCCCCTGCACCTGACGTGCGGGCAGATTCAACCACGATCAACGCTGCATCTTCGCAACCGGCAAATCCGGTGGGGCCAGCAACCGCGATCCTGCATCTCTATCGGCTTTCGCATATGACCGGTGCATTTGTGCAATATGATTGCGAGATCGACGGACGACGTGTTGCCAAGCTCGCCAATGCGCAGTCTGTCAGAGTGGATTTGCCCGCTGGCAAGCACAACATCAATGTGACTTACCGCTCGGTGAAATCAGACCGTCCTGTCTACGACCTGGAAATGGAATCCGGCAAGGAATATTGGATCCGTGTCGATCTCTCCGATGGTTTCATCGTGCATATGAGACTGGCTGTTGTTCCAGAAACTGAAGCGCGAGACGAATCCGGAAAGCTGAAAGAGATGGCGAAAAGCGACTTGTCAGGTAAATAGAAGATGTGCAATCTATCCGTTGAATGAGGTGTAGAGATCCCATGAGATGCAATGCAACTGCGGCGATTTCGGGGCTATTTCTTGGCTTGCTCCTGCTTCCGCGCCTTGTAGCGCAGGCCATGCCCCCTGCTCCTCCGAGCAATGCAATGCCGGAGTCCGAAGTGCCGGCCAATCCGGCTTCCACGACTGCCACGCCGAGCAGCCTGGCTCCAGACGAAATGACCCGGAAGATAAGCGAACTGGTTCACGCGGGAAAATATACTGAAGCACAACAGTTGACGAATGGCTTGCTGATTGCCTATCCCGATGATCAGCGACTCATCAGGGCCAAGGCACTTATCGATCAGCTGCGTTCGTCGGGCGGCTCAGCAAATGCAGCGCCGACGACCGGTCAGACTCCCCAACCCGCGACGAATGCGAGTGCCGAACACCTCACCGGCATGGACAAGGTCGACTACAACGCCCTGATCGTGCTGGCGCGCCAGGCGCAACAAACCACCGACTTGGATGAGCAGAAAACTCTTCTCAAGCGGTTTATGGAACAGAGCAATTCATTTATGCAGAAACACCCCGATCAGATGTTGCTTTGGCAGCTTCGTGCGGCTTCAGCGATCAGTTTGAATGATCCATTGGCAGGGTATGAGGCTGGCCAGAAACTGCTGGCCGCGGGTGCAGCAGAAAGCACGGATTCGTTTTTGCAGCAGTTGCTCGGGCAACTTAAGAACAAGGGCTGGTTCGAAAAGCAAGAAGCAGAAAAACAAGCTGAGAAGCAAATGGAGTACATCTCCATACTCGGAACCTGGAACGGACACCTTTCCAGGGCGGACCACAAGGGACATGAAATCGCACATTTCGATTGGACTATTGAGTTTTCCAAGGCACACTCGGGGATCGAAGGATATATAACCACCGCCAAAGGGAAAAAAGAAGACAAGCCAACGTTAAGGGGCACCATCCTCGATACAGGGGAAATAAGCTGGGAGCGTCGTTGGGACTCTGATTGGATACCAGTTCAAATTGAAATGGACAACAACCATCGGACCATGAAGTTTGCTTTTAACGCCACCATTAAAATCAATTTCAATGCATTTAATACAAACGGTACTTCGGAGCAGTGCACTCAGACAATTACTCTTACCAAGGTTGCGACATCAACTGTCCGGGTTCCTGCACCCGTGAGCAGAAATGCGCAGCAGCGAGATGCACAGGCTGGACAAACTTCTGCGCCCGCGAGCGATCGCGCGCGTCTTCAGATGCCGCACCCTCCGAGACGAAAGGCTCGGCGATCCTGCATATTTATCGCCTGAATTTGCGATCTGGCGCCGCTGTCGATCGCGAGCGATCTCAAACAGGGTCTCAACGCTCGAGTGAAAGAGCAGGTTGTAAATGAGCCGCTTGTTCTGCAATGCGGGTGGTGCCGGCCAGTACTGCTAGTACGCGCCGGCCTCGACCAGCCACTGGCAAATCAAACATTCGACCAGAGGACAAGTGCCGGCATCGCCGCGAACGCGCCCTGGACTGTATTGAACTATCCTGGGGGGCGTCACGGTTTTGACGTCCTGGATGATAACGATCTTTCACGCGAAATTATCGAGGAGACATTCCATTTTGCGCGACTCGCAATCACCGACGCTCATCAATCGGCTCTGCAAGGCGGACTCGCGGAAGCAAGCGCAGCTGGCGCCATGTCGACCGGGAACTTTGCCAATGCCGCGGTGCTCTATTCCGAGCTCGTCAATACCCACACTCAGGATGCGCGCCTGCGGCTTGCGTACGGGAACGCTCTAACCGGAGCGAAACACTACAAAGAAGCGCGAGAGCAATTCGAGCGGGCAAAGATGATTGGCGGCCTCGGTGCGCGAGACCTTGGCTTGCCTGCCGCCCGAGCGTGTGCACTCGACCATGATCCCGAGGCCGCGATCGTTTGGCTCAAAACGATTCCGCCGCAGTTTCTCCCAGCATCGATTCAATCGGACGCTGACTTTGCACCATTAAAGGACCGGTCGGACTTTCGAGCGATGTTCAACACTCCGTAGGTTGAGCGCCGTTGATGGAGTCGACGCTGCCGCGATCGTCGAGGTCGAGCCGGGTTTCTATCGGTTTGTGGGCAACCATCAGGGTAACGGTCGCTCAAATGAAAAAGGCCGCCAACGAGGCGGCCTTTGCTCGGCACGGGAAAGTTTCTAGCGGTTCACGCCGGACGCCGAGGCGAAGCCAGAGGCTTGCGCGGCGGGGATGTCGGTGGCGGGTTTGGGGCCGTTGAATGAGGAGCCAGATGCGTTGATGGCGTTGGAGTAGTCGGGGCCGAGGCCGAGCTTTTTGATCGCGCGCGAGTCGGGCATGAGCTTGGTTTGCCAGCCCTGGTCAGCCTGGTACTTCTGCATCGCGGCCATGGTTGTCGAGTCCCACTGTCCGGTGGGCTCGCCGGTCATGTAGTGTTCGCGGATAAGAGCCTGCTGGATCTCGGTGGCACGGGCGGTGTCGATGCCTTGCTGGCCATGGAGTTTCTTGTGGCGGGACTTGGCGCTGGCCTTTGTGGATTTGCTGGAATGCCGGGTGTGGGAGCTCGAAGCCTTCTTATGGGTCGGGGTCGCGAAGGCGGGAGCGGCGCAAAGAACGGCGGAAAGCAACAACGCCAGGCTTGCTCGGAATGAAAGCATGCTGGTTACCTCAAGAGATTAAGATCCTGGACGTGGAGCAGATTCTACTGGAACGTCCATCGAGTGTGTCAACAAAAAGGAATCGGCACCAGAGAAATACGGGCAAGAAAGAAAACGAAAGTTCGGCAAAAAAACGAAAGTCCAACATGGTCCGTTGTACCTTCGGCGTTCGGGTTGGGTCTGTGACGTGTATCGCATTGCAGGGGCAATAAGGCCCCTCTCATGGGGTGGACTCTGCGGCATGACTGAACGTCATGCCAGATTCAAACCCAGCCTTCCAAGTTTAGATGCCGGGGAGGAGCGAGAGGCTGGGTGCTCTCTCCCCGGCGCGAGCCCTGCTACAACGTTCCGCCTATGTAGTTGATTCCATTTTCCGGATGGCGGGGATCCATGACTTCGAACACTATGTCGTCTCCCGTCTTCAGGCTTTTGACGACTGCATCGAATTGGTCCTTGGTCCCGGTTGAGTGCTTGTTGATGCGAACAATCACGAGCCCGGGCTCGAGACCCTGCAGGTCAGCGAAGGAACCGGTGCGGACGGACTGGATGATGACGCCGGGGGTGTGCAGTTTCGAGGCGGTTTGATCGGTGACCTGGCGAACGGCGAGTCCGAGTTTTTCGCCTGCTTCGCTGGTGTTATCGGGAGTGGTTTGAAGCTGCTGCCCGGCGATTTCCGCGAAAACCTTGTCGCGGTCACCGACGGTGACGGTGGCGTCGCTCTGTTTGCCGTCGCGCATGAAGCCGAGGCGAATGCTGGATCCGGGACGGCGGCTGGCGATGTCGTTGACGAGGTCGTCGCCATCCTTGATGGAGCGGCCATCAATCGAAGTGATGATGTCTCCGGGTTTCATGCCGGCCTTGTCGGCTGGTCCACCGGGCTGAACTAGTTGAACCAGCACGCCATTCTTGAAGCCATAAACGCGATTAATGGCGCTCGAAAGGCCGGAGTGGAAGGAAATGCCGATCGATCCGCGGACAACCTTGTGGCTGGGGCTGACGAGGTCGTTGTAGACGGAGACGACGGTGTTGGAGGGCATGGCGAATCCGATGCCCTGGTATCCGGCGGATTGGGTATAGATGGCGGTGTTGACGCCGACGACTTCGCCATTCATGTTGAGCAGCGGGCCACCGGAGTTGCCGGGGTTAATGGCTGCGTCAGTCTGGATGAAGTGCTGGAACTGGCCGGCGACTCCGGGCTCGATGGTGCGGTTCTTGGCGGAAACAATGCCGGCGGTGACGGTCTGCGCGAGGGCGAAAGGGCTGCCGATGGCTTCAACCCAGTCGCCAACTTCTGCCTGATCGGAGTTGCCCATTTTGACGGTGGGCAGGGGCGAACTGGTGTCGATCTTGATGACGGCGAGATCGGTAGCCTTGTCGATGCCGATAACGCGCGCGGGACGTCCGAGGTCTTGCGAATCCGGATCTGTGGACAGCTTGACGAAGATCTGGTCGGCTTTTTCGATGACGTGGTTGTTGGTGATGATGTATCCCTTGGCATCGACGATGAAGCCGGAGCCGAGGGATTCACGCACCTGCCCGTCGTCGCCACCGTCGCCCTGGTCGGGGATCTGGCCGCCGAAGAAGCGATTGAAGAAGTCCTGGAAATTATTTTGTCCCTGTCCCTGGCCTTGTCCCTGATCCGGATTCTGGTCCTGATTGTCGTCATCGTCGCCGGGGGCCTGGGGGTTGGGCTGGATGCGGCTGTGGGGATTGGGATGGCGGTTCTTGAGGTCGGCTGCCTTGGGCAGAGTGCGGGTATTGATGTTGACCACGGCGGGCCCGACGGCCTTGGCGATTTTTACGAACGCATTGGGCTCGGTGGAAGAGTTAGCGACCTTGAGGGGCGTGGCATCGCTGCTGTCGCTTGTTCTTTCCTGTCCGCGCACTCCGTGAGCTGCGAAGGAGCCGCCGACGAGGGCGGCAGAGACGGTGGCGAGGATAAGGAACGTCGATGCGAGACGGTTCGCGCGCATGCGTGCAAGGAGGGATTTCATCGGTTCGAAGACCTCTTAACGAGTTCAGCCAACAGGGCTGGGAAAATTCAAAGCGCCAAATCTAAGTATAGCCAGTCTGAGCTGTTCCTCTGACGTGCCACGAGGCCGGAGCCGGGAGAGGGTCATGTATGTCGGTTGAAAAGCGGGGTTGCTCCCGGGAGAGAAAATGCAAAACCATCTCTGTTATATAGACGGTTCGAAGGGCAAAGAGTGTTGCATGGGCCGTGCTAACATCCGGCATGGCTTCCCCATTAAAGTGGTGCAGATTCATGACGATTGCGGCTGCTACATTGGCGGCCGGGGCGGGATTGTGCGTAGCGCAGACGAGCGCAACGCAGAGTGTGCAGGGACCGGATGGAGCTGGAACACAGCCCACGATGTTGGACCGGATCAACCAGATGATGGCGGGCGGGAAGAGCGCGTGGACCGACGACCAGATCCACACGATGGAGCGGCTGCGCGATACGGCGATGAAAAGCGATTACGCCTACAACGAGCTCGAGCATCTTACTGACAATATCGGGCCGAGGCTGAGCGGGTCTCCGCAGGCGCAGAAAGCCGTGGATTATGTTGCGAGTGAGATGAGGGCGCTGGGTGCGGAGGTGACGCTGGAGAAGACTTCAGTGCCGCATTGGGTGCGCGGCCTGGAGACGGCCGAACTGACCGCGTGGCCGGGGCAGGCTGCGGGAACGACGCAGAAGATTGTGCTGACGGCACTAGGGGAAAGCGTAGCGACTCCGCCGGAGGGCCTGACGGCTGAAGTTGTGGTGGTGGACAGCTGGAGCGAGTTGCATGCGCTGCCGACTGGAGCGGTGAAAGGGAAGATTCTGCTGTTCAACCATCCTTTCGACAAGGAACTGGCGGCGACGGGGCATGGGCTCGATGCGTATGGGAATGGCGTGGTGTATCGCGCGGCGGGGCCGATCGCGGGTGCGGCGCTGGGGGCGGTCGCGGTTCTGGTGCGGAGCGTAGGAGGAGCAGATTTCAGGTTGCCGCATACGGGGCAAACGGAGTATGCACCGGGAGCGCCGAAGATTCCCGCAGCGGCGGTGACTGCGGAAGACGCGGAGATGTTGAAGGTGCTGGCGGGCGAGGGTCCAGTGACGATGCATCTGACGCTGACTCCTCAGACGCTGCCGGACGCGCAGAGTTATAACGTAATCGCGGACTGGAAGGGGACGGAGCATCCGGAGCAGTTGGTGGTGGTGTCGGGGCATCTGGACTCGTGGGATTTAGGGACGGGAGCGATTGACGATGGCGCCGGTGTGGCAGTGTCGATGCAGGCGATCCAATTGATGAAGGAGCTGGGGGTTCATCCGCGGCGGACGGTGCGCGTGATTGCGTGGATGAGCGAGGAAGAAGGTTCGGAGGGCGCGGCCGCGTATATGAAGGAGCACGCGGCCGAGATGGGAAACCATGTGGGTGCGATCGAAAGCGATCTGGGCGCGGATCATCCGACGGGAATCTTCTATGCAGGCAAGCCGGAATTGGGGCGGTGGCTGAGGCCGGTGGCGCAGGTGCTGGATGCGAACGGCGCGGGATCGCTCGAGAACGCTCCGGAGACGGGCGAGGATATTGCGGGAATGACGGAGAAGGGCGTGCCGAGCTTTGCGCCCGTGCAGGACAGCCGGTTCTATTTCAACTATCACCACACGGCGGCGGATACTTTCGACAAGATCGATAAGAAGCGTTTGAACGAGAATGCGGCGATCATGGCGGTGCTGGCGTATGCTCTGGCGGATTCACCGGAGGCGGCGGCGCGGTGAGAACAGTTCTGAGTTCGAAGTTCTGAGTTCAGAGCTTCAGAGCTTCAGACAATCAGGCAGGCGACAAAATCTTTCGTGCCACGCTGATTATGGCGGCGGCGCTGCGCTCGACGTCCATGTCGGTTGTGGCCCAGCTGGAGACGCTGATGCGCATGGCGGTGTTACCTTGCCACTCGGTTCCGCCGCACCAGCATGTGCCGTCGCTTTGAATGGCCGCGATAATTTCGCGGGTCTGGTCGGGAGTTCCAAAGGACACAAGAACCTGGTTGAGGGAGACGTCGTTGAGGATGGAAAATCCGGCGTCCGCGAGAAGCTGCGCGAAGAGACGTGCCTGACGGCAATTGCGCTCAATGAGTTCGCAGAGTCCGGTGCGACCGAGGGAGCGCATGGCCGCCCATAGCTCAATCCCGCGAGCGCGGCGTGATGATTCCGGCACATAGTGCCAGGGTTCGCGCATGTTGCTGGACGCGAGGTATGCGGCGGTGATCGACATGGCAGTTTGCAGGTGCTTGGGCTCGCGCACGACTGCAAGACCTGAGTCATAGGGGACGTTCAGCCACTTGTGGCAGTCGATGGCCCATGAGTCGGCCGCATTAAAGCCGGTGAGCAATGGTGCATATCGCGGAGATAATCCGGCCCACAAACCGAACGCTCCGTCGACGTGGATCCATGCATTGGCTTCACGGGCGCGGCCGCAAATCTGTTCGGCGGGATCGAATGCGCCGGTGTTGACGTTGCCCGCTTGGATGCAGAGCAGGGTGCGGTCATTGAGTGGGGGAAGCGCGTCGAAACGCATGCGACCCTGGTTGTCGACGGGCACGCGCGTGACCCGGGACCTGCCGAAACCGAGAAGCGAAAGCGCTTTGAGAAGGGAGACGTGGACTTCCGCGCCGACTACGACATCGATGGTCGGCGCGCCAAAGAGGCCGTCTTCTTCGGCGTTCCAGCCCGCCCGCTTGAGCAGCGCAGTACGTGCGGCGGCAAGGGAAGTGAAATTGGCCATGGTGGTTCCGGTAACGAATCCGGCGCCGGAGCCCGGGGGAAGGTCGAGAAGATCGATGGTCCACTTCAGCACGATTTCTTCAAGGCGTGCAGCCACGGGAGACATGACCTGCATGGCGCCGTTTTGATCCCAGGCGCCGGCGAGCCAGTTGGCGGCGAGCGCGGCAGGGAGAGTGCCACCAATCACGAATCCGAAATAGCGTGGGCCAGCAGTCGCGACAGTTGCAGGCGAGCCGATGTCGTCGAGCAGGGCGAGAACTTGCACCGGGTTTGTGGATGCTTCAGGCAACGGACCGCCGAGCTTGTTGAGAGCGGCGACGGAGACGGGAGAGGGAACGACGGAACGCTCAGGAAGAGAGGAGAGGTAGCGGGCAGCGCGATCGGCAGTTTCGTCGAGGAGTCTTTTCATAAGTCACCGGTAGGGAGTGAAAGGGCGCACAAGAAAGTTCGCATGGTGCCGATAAGGAGAAGCTAGTCGGGGGCGCCGTCTTCTTCGGGGTTGTGGATGTGTACCGGATCTACGTCTTCGAAGGAGGTGTGCTCGTCGCTGACCTCGGCGGTGTGGCGGGCGCGGTAAATCATGATCTTCTCACTGAGGTAGAGGTAGGGATGATAGAAGATAAAGCCCACGACGGCGCAGACGATGCCGACGAGTGAGAAGAACGCGGCGCAGACCTCGAGATAGCCGAGTAGGACGAACGGCTTGACGACGATGCTGCGCGCCGGACCTAGGATGAGCATGATGCCGGCTTCGACGCCGAGAAGTGCTGAAGCGACGAGCAGAATGGTGGCGCACAGGGCAAGCAGCCTTGCGGGTCCACGGAGATTTCTCCACGGCGATTGCACGGCAGTGTCCTTTCCTGAGCGCTCGGTGGGGGCCTCGCATTATTGTGCAACATGCAGTTGGCACAAGACTATTCAAAATTGGGGCGTGGCGATGGAATGAGTGTTCCCGAAGATACGGACCTGCCCCGAAATTATTGTTGAAGATGCACTCGGTGACCAGGTAGATTTTCGGTGCCGGGACACATCCGCGGGGCTCAGCGCATCGTTCCCCCTACGACTGAAACAAATCTGATGGCGGGAGTAAGAATGGCAAGACCTGGTGCTTTCTGTTTTCCGGGGACAGGGCATATCAATCCCATGACGGCGTTGGCGAAGCGGCTGCAGCATCGGGGGCACAAGGTGGAAGGTGAAAGGGCTGGAGATTGCGGCGAACGTGATTGAGGATGCTCTTGAGCTTCGCGCGGAAGCTGTGGCGGCGGATTGAGGCTGTTCAGGCTTCGTGTGCGGTGGGGACGTGGGGCTGGGGAACGAGTTCAGTAAGAGCGATGCCAACGAGGATGAGGAGCGCGCCGGACGCGGGGCGAAGGCCGAGACGCTCGCCGGTCACGAGAAAGGATGTGATCCAGGCAAACACGGGTTCGAGCGTGAGCAGGAGCGCGGTGTGGGTGGAGGGCAGGATGGACTGGGCCCAGCTTTGGATGGAGAACGCGGCCGCAGTGGCGAGTGCGGCGGCGATGACCAGCGCGGTGATGAGGCGAGGAGTGAAGTGGACGTGGGGGTGCTCGATGAAGGGAAGGCTCGCGGCCATGAAGAGCGCGCAGAAGCCGACTTGAAGGATGGCGAGGGGCTGGAAGGGAATTCGCGGGGAGACATGACCGAGAGCGATGCAGTGGAAAGCGAATGCGACGGCGCAGCCGAAGGTAAGGACATCGCCGAGGTTCATGGACGAGAGATCGGGAAGCAACGTGGCCAGTGCCGAGGAAGAGGCGGGAAGATTTGCTGGCGAGGTGAGAAAGAGGATGCCGAAGAAGGCGAGAGCAGCGCCGAGAAAAGCATTCCAGCGGGGGGCGCGCGCGCCGGGAGGACGCAAGGCAGGAACGATGGAGAAGAGAGGAACGAGAACGACGACGAGTCCGGTGATGAATGCGGATTTGGAGGGCGTGGTGCGGACGAGGCCGATGGTCTGGAACTGGTAGCCGGCAGCGAGGCAGAGGCCGACGACCGCTCCGGCGGCGATGTGGGTTCGGCGGATGGTGTGCCAGGAGCCGTGATACGCGACAGCGAGGAGCGCGAAGGCCAGCGTCATGCGGATGAGATTGAAGGCTGCGGGCGTGGAATCGGCCAGTGCGCCCTTGATGAGGACGAAGGTGGTTCCCCAGACGGCGACCACGAAAGTCATCAGCAGATAGGCGCGGAGTTTCATGTTTTTTGATTATGTCAGTTGGGTCTTGGTGGATGTGGGTTCGTGCTTTCCCACCCATGTTGCGATGAAAGTGCGGGAATCGCGAGAAGCAGGTCCTTCACTTCGCCTACCCCACAAACGCAAGCGTTCGCGGGGCCCAATGCGCTCCATTCAGGATGACACACTTTGTATGGAACAGAAGATCGTCATGAAACCGAAGCTGTAAAAGATCGCGAGGATCTATTGGTCTGAGGTTGAGAGGGCGTCCTGGCCGGCTACGAAGGTTTGGATCACGGTGGTGAAGAGGAGAGCGGGTGCGCCGACTTTGTAGAGGTCGCGATCTACGATGATGAAGTCGGCGTCATAGCCGGGGATTAGTTTGCCTTTGTGTTTTTCGGCGAACTCAGCGTAGGCCGAGCCTTGTGTGTAGGCGTAGAGAGCCTGGCCACGGGTGAGTTTGTTTTCGGGGTAGTAGGTTTTGGTACCGGCCTCGTTCATGCGCGTAACGGCTGCGTAGAGTCCGCGAAAAGGCGTGATGGGCTCAACAGGATAGTCGGTGCCAAAGGCGAGAGGCACTCCGGCAGTGAGGAAGGCTTTCCACGCATAAGAATAAGCAGCGCGCTTGGGACCGAGGCGATCGACGGCCCAGTTCATGTCGGTGAGCAGGTGATTAGGCTGCATGCTGGCGATGACGCCGAGCTTCTTGAACCGCGGGATATCGGCGGGATCGACGACCTGCGCGTGTTCGATGCGATTGCGGGCGGTGGTGGAGATACCGGACTGGGAGTAGGCGTCGAGGGCCATAGCGGAGGCCTTGTCGCCAATGGCGTGGAAGCCGAGCTGGAATCCGGCGGCTGCGCGTTCGACGGCCATTTTGTTGAGCTGGTCCTGTGTGTATTGCGGGAGGCCGGTGTTGCCGGAGTCGTCGGCGTAGGGAGCTTTCATCGCGGCGGTTCGGGAACCGAGTGAGCCATCCATGAATCCTTTGAGCATGCCGGTATGGAGCAGGGGATCGTTGGCGTCGTGGTGCGTACGATGGGCTTTCAATTCGTCGAGTGAGTCGCGGAAGGGAAGCCACTCGCTGATACGAAGATGAAGCTTGCCTTCTTTCTCCATTTGTTCGAAGACGAGGAAGTCGTTCCAGTCGCTGAAGTCCTGCACACTGGTGACGCCGTGCTTGAGTGCATCAGTGATGGCGAGTTCATCGCCTTTGCGGCGCTCTTCAGGCGTGGGCGGTGGGATGACTTTGTAGATGAGGCCTTGGGCGGTTTCGCGAAGGATGCCGGTGGGTTCGCCGGTGGCGTCGAGGTCGATGGCTCCGCCTTGCGCCGGTTTTGTTTTGCCGGTGATGCCGGCTGCGGCGAGTGCGGCGGAGTTGGCGATGGCGATGTGACCGTCGATTCGATCGAGGAAGGTGGGGTGGTCGCCGGTAACTTTGTCGAGATCCTGGCGTGTGGGCAGGACCTTTTGTTCCCACAGGGTGTGATCCCAATTGCCGCCGGTGAGCCAGTGGCCTGCAGGCGCTGAGCCGGCGGCGGACTTGATTTTTGCAAGCATGTCGGCGAGGGATTTGACGCCAGTGAGGTCGACGTTGAGCTTGGTGCGGCCAGCGCCGCCAAGGTGTGTGTGGGCATCGTTGAAGCCGGGAAAGATAAAGGTGCTGGTGTTGGCGGAATCGAGGTCGTGAAGGACGGTCTTGGGCCTGGCGAGGCGCGTGATCTCTTCCGTGGTCCCGATGGCGAGAACTTTGCCGCCACCGATGGCGATGGCTTCCACTGTCTGCGGCTTGTCTTCAGCGAAACCTTCGCCGGTGTAGATTATGCCGTCGAAGTAGATGACATCGGGGGTGCCGACGATTGACTTGGTTTTTGCAGAAGCCGCGGTTCTGGGGCGTTTCGACGTGGCGCGCGGAGTGGGCGTGGTTTGTGCTGAGCACAACATTGAGGCGGCAAGAGCCGTGAAAAGCAGGGAAGAGACTGTGCGCATGGGCGCAGTTTAGCAGAGGCGAGGAAAGGGCATGGGGATTTCGTCTCTGCTATTCGCAGCGCAACGATATGTTGGGATCGATGCGGGAAGCGCGGCGCGCAGGGATATAACTCGCGAGAAAAGCGACACAAGCCAGAAGAGCGGGGACGGTGACGAAGGTCGCGACGTCGGTGACACCAACATCGAAGAGCAGAGAGCGCATCAACCGGCTGACTACCAGTGCGCCGCCCATGCCGATACCGACTCCCCAAAAAGCCAGGGTCATTCCGCCGCGAACAATCAGCGCCATTATGTTGGCGCGTGTAGCGCCAAGCGCCAGCCGAATGCCCACTTCACGGCTGCCCTGGCCGACGAGATAGGCGATGAGTCCATAGATTCCGATCACCGCGAGGCCAAGCGAAATTGCGGCAAATATTCCCAGTACCAGCATGGTGAATTGACGGCGGGCCAGAGAATTCCCGAAGCGTTCCTGCATGGTGCTGACGTTATAGAGCGGAAGATCGGGATTGAGTTCGTGAATCTGCTGCTTCACTGCGGACGCAAGAGCAACAGGATCGCTGCTGGCGCGCATAACGACATTCATGGCCCGCGTGACGTATTGCGTTTGAGGGAGGTAAAACGCTATGCGCGAGTCCGAGTCAAGAGTGTATTGCTTCACCTGGATGACCACACCGATCACTGTGATCCAGGGAGAGGTTGTCTCGGAAACGCCACCAATATGGAAACGCTTGCCGACCGGGTCCTGGTTTGGCCAGAGTTGCCGGGCCATGTTGTCGTCGATGATTGCCACGCGAAGTTTGCCGGCGACATCGTCGTCGTTGAAGAACCGACCTTCCCGCAGGGATATCCTCATTGCCTGGAAATAACGTCCGCTGATCATGCGGGTATCGGCGTTGATGAACTTCTCACCCGGCTGGGGAACGCGTCCCTCAACGGTGATTGGCCCCCATGCAAACATCTGACTCAGCGGAAGCGAAGTGACGGCGCCGGCGGAGGTGACACCCGGCAACTTTTCGAGCCGCTGCCAAAGCTCGTGATAAGCAGCGAGAACTGCTTCCTTGTCCTTGTATCGCTCACCCGTCATGGTTAGTTCGAGCGTGAGTACACTGCGGGGATCGAAGCCGGGATTGACATCGCGCACGCGAACAAAGCTGCGAATGAGAAGGCCGGCGCCGATCAGCATCATCGCGCAAAGCGCAATCTCGGCGATCACGAGGGAGCGGCGAAGATTGTTCCCTCGTCCCCAAATCGCGCTAACGCCGGACGAGGTGCGACTGGTGTCCTGCAGAGCGGCTTGCACATCGACCTGCGACGCCCGCAGTGCCGGTGCGAGTCCAAACAGAATTGAGGACAAGATACAAACCACGAATGTGAACGCGAGTGCGGCTAGACCAATGCCGACATCGTTCACTCGCGGAACGATCTGCGGACCGAGCAGCCGCACCGCGCGCAAGGCAAGAAATGCCAAAGCGATGCCCGATGCGCCGCCGGCGAAGGCAAGCAGGACGCTTTCGGTCAGTAACAAGCGAACGATCCGCATCCGCGCTGCGCCCAGCGCTGTGCGCACTGCGATTTCTTTTTGGCGCGCGATTCCGCGTGATAGTTGCAGGTTTGCAAGGTTCACGCAGGCGATCACCAGCACAAAACCAACCGCCCCGAGCAACAGGTACAGGATGAGCCGGACATTGCCTACGACCTGCTCGAGGAGCGGCACGATGCCGAACGTAAGGCCTCCGTTGGGTGGATACACTTCGGGAAATTTCTGCCGCAGGTGCGCCGTTAGAGTATCCATTTCGGCCTGTGCCTGCTCGACAGAAATCCCGGGCTTGAGCTTGCCCATTATGTTGTAGTCTTCGTGATCGCGATCCTGGACTGCATTGGCGGGAAGAGGCAGGGGCAGCAAAATCTCGGCCTGTTCGGCGCCGTCCAAGGTCGGCATGACCTCGCGAGGTAGAGCAAACGAGCGCGGCATGACACCGACAATTTGATAGCTCACGCCGTTCAGAATGATCTTCCTGCCAACAATGCCGGGATCGGAACCAAAGCGCCGCGCCCATGTCCCGTAACTGAGAAGGGCAGTGGCCGTTCGGCCAGGCTGGTCTTCGTCGGGAACAAACAGTCGTCCGATTGCTGCCTTCTGTCCCAGCATCGGGAGCAGACTCGAGGAGACTCTGATCGTCCCGACGCGCTCCGGGTCTCCGGATCCGGTGAGGTTGTAGTTACCGCCGATAGCGATCGCGACCTGCTCAAAGCCATGGTGGCCGTTCTTGATGTCGAAGTATTGCGCGGTGGAGAACCAGTCTTCCGTTATGTCGAGGCCGGGCGAGCGGTTCCAGAGTATGACGAGCCGGTCAGCATCCGCGTACGGGAGAGGACGAAGCAGGAGTCCATCCACGATGCTGAAGATTGCGGTATTCGCGCCGATTCCGATGGCCAGCGAGAGTATCGCCGCCACTGTGAAAGCGGGCGCAGCCACCAGAGCGCGAAGCGCGCGCCGCACATCTTTAAGAAGAATGCTCACGCGGGGAGTGGGCCTCTGACGACCAATGTAACTCAGAAGACGGTTCAGGCGCTCGACGGAAAGCGGCGCACAGCACATGAATGCTTACGGAACGCGCTTCTATTTGCCGGCAGCGGCTGCCTTCTTTTTCTGCCGCTCCACGGTCCAGGGAGGCACGATGCCATTCTGCCGCGCGTAGGCGACGAGCTGGCCGAGGTGCTCGTGCGCGTCGGCAACGAGGAGATAAACAACGTCGCCCTCGTTCGCCTGCGGGCCGAGCTTTGGCAGCAGCTTTGCGAAATCCGCGTTACTCATGCCATTGATTGTTTTGCTGGTAAAGTCCCAGGACTGATTCAGAGCCTCGACGATGCGATCCCTGTCGGTTGTGGATTTATCGTATTCTCCCGCTTTAAACCCCGCTGGTGGAGTCGCGCCCAACATGCCGAGGAATCCGTAGCGCTCGCCGGCAACATGCAGAAACACTTCAGCAAAGGACCGGGTGTCGGGCGAGGGGCGCCAGGTGATCTTGTCGGCGGGAAGTGCCTGGGCGAGATCGACGCACTTCTTGTTCACGGCCTCCAGGTCAAGAAGGGCCTGGGCCTTCATGTCATAGCTGGGTGCAGTGCTGTCGGTGGAGTTGGCAGGGGTCTGCGCCTGCATTGCGACAGCACTGGCACCCAGGGCGCATGCGAGACAAATCGAAGAGAGAAACGGCGTTTTCATTACGGTCTCCACGGGAATTGAGGCTCTTGTAATCGCCCCGAGGCTAGAGCAGCAGGCAGGAAAGATACAAGCAGTTCGTGACCGCCAGCATGTTTGGAGGGATGAATGGCTGCGCTCTCGAAGGCGGTGCAAGGCGCCTTCGCGCCGAATTGGATGGGTACCCCGGTCGTGGTGGGATGGAGATCGCGAGAAGCGGGTCCTTCATTTCGCAAGCTCCACGAATGCAAGCGTTCGCGGGGCACCAAAGCGCTCCGTTCAGGATGACACGCTCACCATTCGAAGAAAGAAGATGTGTGCTACTGCTCGGCGGCCCATTCGGTCATAGCTACGGTAAGGAGAAGGATGCGGCGGAGGCCGATTTCGCGGTCTTTGTCGCTGTACCACTCGGCGAGTGTGTGAGCGCCGCCGCCGTCGCCGCCCGCGCCCATGGAAAGGGAAGGAATGCCGAGGGAGATGGGTATATTGGCGTCAGTGGAACCGAGGCGCAGATCGGTTGGAATGCCGAGGTGACGATCGACGGCGCGCAGGACTTCAAGGATAGGAGAGTCACTGGCGAGTTGTGCTGCGGGGCGGTCGCCAATTTTCTTAATGGTGAAGGTGAGTGAGCCGCGATTGCGTTGGGCGAGATGTTTGGGGGCAGCATTTGTCTGGTCGACGGCATCTTCGACGGCTCGGTGCAGAGCAACTTCAAGACGGAGGAGTTCGTCGGCGCTGGTGGAGCGGAAGTCGATGGAGGCAGTGGCGCTCTCGGGGATGGAGTTGACGCTGGTGCCGCCATGGATTGTGCCGAGGTTGAGAGTGGTGCTTGGTTTTTCAGGCAGTGGAGTGCGCGCAACGGTCGCGAGAGCGGCGGCCAATGCGGCAATGGGATTGGGCGTACCGGAGTCGGTGAAGCTGTGGCCGCCGGGACCGCTGATGGTGACTTGAAAGCGCAGACTGCCGAGAGCCTGTGCAACGGCGGAGTCAGCACCCGCACCATCGAGCACGATATGGGCTGCGATGCGGCCGGCAAGGGCGCGCTGCTCATAGAAGTGGCGGACACCGCGCAAATCGCCTTCGCCTTCTTCGCCTACATTTCCAAGAATGATGAGGGGAACGGCGAGCTTGATCTTGGAGTGGAGGATGGCCTGTGCAAGAGCGAGCATGCCGATGACGCCGGCGGCGTTGTCGCATGCTCCCGGAGCGGCGAGGCGATTTGCGCCATCGTCGCGGGTGAGCCTGGGATTGAGGAGTGTGGCGGGAGGAAAGACAGTGTCAAGATGCGCGGAGAGAACGACGACGGGTCCGGTGCTGTCGGCGGGAAGATGGGCTGCCGGGATGAATCCTATGACGTTGCAGACGGGGTCAATGTGGATGTTGGCGAGACCGATTTCGGCGAAGCGCGCAGCAAGCCATTTGGAGCGTGCTTCTTCTCCGAAGGGTGGCGCGGGAATGGCAACGAGTTCGGCCTGGCGATCGATGAGCGTTTTGGGATTGTTGTGCATCCACGTAAACGCAGCATGCACGGCGCGCTGTGCGGCGATTGCCGTTACGCGGGTGAAAGCCGTGCTGCGCGAGAAGATCGCCATGCGATTTCAGAGTAGCAGGAAGGACGGCGAAGACTTTGTGACGTAAGTTCATGGAGTTTGAGAAAGCACGTCAGCCTCGTTGTATTCGACAGAGTGGAGGAAGAGGCCACGTGCTGCGGCAGTGGGACCGGCGAGAGCACGATCGCGGCCGGCGAGAATTGCGGGGATGTCGTTGAGGTGCATGTAGCCACGGGCGACATCGAGCATAGTGCCGACGAGATTGCGCACCATATGGTGGAGGAATCCGTTGCCACGCACGCGATAGATGAGCAGGTTGAAGCCGTCGGTGGTCTGTTGGTGCCACGCGGAGGAGTAGATGGTGCGGATGGCGGTGCGGGCTTCCACCCCCGCGACGAAGACCTGTCGCTGGGGACCCCGAGGTTGAGTTTGAATGGCGTTGTCTTCGTTGGAGTCCAGCGAACGGGTTGCGAGATCGGGATCGGTGGCGGCGAAACTGCGAAAGTCGTGTTCGCCGACGAAGGCGACAGCGGCGGCATTGAGAGAAGTGAGATCCAGGCGCCAGGAGTAGGGATAGACGTAGCGCGCGAGGAAGGGCGGGCAGATCTGATGGCAGGCGGGTTCGATGGGGAGAACGCGGTACTCGTAGGTTTTGGCGACAGCGGAGTGCCGGGCGTGGAAGGTACTTCGTACCGTTTCTGCCTCTAAAACTCTAATCGACGAGGGAAGAGTGCGGTTGAGGGCGCGGATGAGATTCGAGGGTGGGATGCGCGCCTGGAGTTGAAAGGTGGCGACCTGGGCGAGAGCGTGTACGCCGGCGTCGGTGCGGCCTGACCCTTGGGGCAGGGGAGATTCGCCGACGATGCGGCCGAGGGCGGACTGCAATTCGCCCTGGATGGTGTGTTCACCGGGTTGAATTTGCCAACCGTGGAAATCGGTGCCGTCGTAGGCGAGAGTCAATCTCCACGTGCGGGTTTGTTGCGACGCGGCCTGAGAAGCTTCAGTCACGGGTACCAGTGTAGATAACAGGGTAAACAACAGGATAGTTGACCAAAAGGGGCGATCCGGTCAGGGATATCCGGTGGGATATACTCAGGTTTTCGTGTCAATGTGCGCACGGGCGGTCTGGAATCAAGGGAACGAACCGCCAGCGGAGCGCGTAATGCTTGATGACCATACGGTCAAGTGAAGCAAGGGAACGGAAAGCGCTGCGCAATAGCCCAAATTTGCGTCCGGAAGGGTTCTCTGGACGTCATGTAGAACGGCACCCCACATGCCTCAGCGACTCGTGGAGAGGAAACATGCAATTGTTCGGTATTCGTGTGTTTGAGGATCAAAAAACAGCTGGCAGCAAGGTGAAGCGCAATGGACCGCAGCGTTTGCGGGCGATAGCAGCGGTGATGCTGACATTGACTGCGGGAATTCCGCCAGGATTTGCGCAAGAACAGTCGGGTGGGGTGAGCGGAGCAGGCGCGAAGCAGCCAGAGAAGCAGGCGTCACAGTTGCCGGTGGCACCGGCGCCGGTTCTGACGCAGCCACTGGATTTGCGACCAACCGGTCGCGATTATTCAAAGCCGTTTGGACCTTTGTTAGGGAACCCGATCAACGCGTATCGGCCGACCTCAATCGGGAAGGCGAGTTTCGCGAATTCGGTGCGGCTCGACAACCTGGTGAAGGACGGCAAGATCTACCTGAGCTTGTCGGATGCGATTGCGCTGGCGATTGAGAACAACTACGACATCGCGATTGCGCGGTACGACCTGGACATTGCGGATACCGATATTCTGCGCACGAAGGCAGGCTTTTCGCCGCTGGGTGCGCCGTCGGGAGTGGTGACGGGCACGCTGGGTGGATCGGCCTCAGTGTTGACGACGGGCGGCGGACCTGGTGGAACAACGGGTGGTTCAGGTGGCGCTGGATCGGGCTCGCAGGGATTAACGCTAACCACGGCAGGCGCAGGACCGCAACCGGAACTGCTCGATCCAAATGTCACTGGAACCGTTCAGTTTGAACGCGCGCGGCAGCCGCAATCAAATACCCTGTTTTCGGGCGGCAAGAATGCGCTGACCACCAATACGAACCTGTACGAATTCGGCTACAACCAGGGTTTTGTTACCGGCACGGCGCTGCAGGCAACAATCACAAACAACCGCATTACCAGCGACAATCCATTTACCGCATTCAGCCCGGAACTAAACTCGATCTTCAAGGCGACGGTGACGCAGCACCTGCTGCAAGGCGCTGGAATATGGATCAACAAGCGTTTCATGTACCAGGCGGTCAACGACCGGCGCATTTCAGATTCTGTGTTCCGGGAGCAGATTCTTTACACAGTGAACCAGGTCGAGAGCATCTACTGGGGGCTGGTGGGCGCGTACGAGGACGTGCAAGCGAAGCAGCGCGCTCTGGATCAAAGCACGAAGCTCTCTGGGGATACGCATAAGCAACTGGAGATTGGCACGATGGCACCGCTGGATGTGGTGCAGGCTGATTCGACGGTTGCCACCGACAAGCAGGCACTGATCAATTCCCAGAACACGCTGAATTATCAGCAGCAGATTATCAAGCAGGCGATTGCTCGGGACCTGAACGACCCGGCGCTGGCAACGGCCCCCGTGATTCCGACAGATCGCATCACTCTTGACCAACTTTCAGAAGAGAGCCAGCCGGTTGAGCAATTGGTGCAGGATGCATTCAAGAACCGGCCGGAACTGGAACAGGCTGCGCTGACACTGCGCAACGATGAGATTACGCTGAAGGGTGCGCGGAACCAGTTGTTGCCGGCGCTGGATGTCTACGGCTTCTATGGGTCGAGCGCGCTAGGTGGATCGCAAAGCCCGAACTGGACGAATTTCCAAACCGGACAGCCCAACCCGCCGGACACGCTTCCCTCAACTGGATACGGCACGGTGCTTACGAATCTTTTTAACAGTTCGGCGCCGGACAAGGGCGTCGGGTTCAGCATGACGATTCCGATCCGTAACCGTTCCGCGCAGGCGCAGCAGGCGCGGTCGCTGATGGAGTATCGCCAGGCTGAGTTGCGGCTGGCGCAGCTGTACACGCAGATTCGCATGCAGGTGGTGAATGCACAGTTCGCGCTTACGAATGATCGCGCGGAAGTACAGGCATCGCTGGCGGCGCGCGACTATGCTCAGCAGAGTCTCGATGCGGAGCAGAAGAAGCTGCATCTTGGTGCTTCGACAACAGCCAACGTGCTGCTGCAGGAGCGCAATCTCGCCACCGGGGAGAACAACCTGATCGCGGCGAATGCGGCATTCGCAAAGGATCGCGCGGGACTGTACCAGATTCTGGCAACAACACTCCAACACTACGGCATCAACCTGCAGGATGCGGCTAAGGGAACGGTGAATACGGCGCCGACGATACAGGGTGTGCAGCCGGCGAGCACAACACCACAGCCGACAACAACGCCGATGCCGGCGCAGCCGACGGCTCCGCCATCGAGCAGGTAGTTCATTTGTGCGAGAAAGGCCCGGCGAAATGCCGGGCCTTTTTGTTTTTGTGGTTGAGGTTTGTGCTTTCGCATTTATGCTGCCTGACGCTCAGCGTTCGGCGACTAGGTCTAGCAGGTCGAAGAATTCTGGGAAGCTGATGGCAGTGGAGTCTGCGCCCTGGATCAGGGTTTCTCCCTCGGCGCGGAGTGCAGCGATGCTGAAGGCCATAGCGATGCGATGGTCTCCGCCGGAGTCGATGACGGCGCCGTGAAGCTGCTGGCCGCCGGGGACGTCGAGGCCATCTTCAAACTCTTCGACTTCAGCACCCATGGCTCGGAGATTGCGCGCGACGAGAGCGATGCGATCGGATTCTTTGACACGGAGTTCTTTGGCGTCACGAATACGGATGCCACCGCTGGTGTAGGGACCGATAGCAGCGAGGACGGGGAGTTCATCGATTAGTTGAGCGGCGAGAGCGCCGCTGATTTCCGTGGAGCGCAGGCCTTCAGGATCGGTTGTGATCTGGACCGTGCCGACGAGTTCAGCGTGCGATTCCTCGATTTGAAGGACGGCGATACGGGCGCCGAGTGTGGTGAGGACGTCGAGAAGTGCGGCACGGGTGGGGTTGAGGCCGATGCCGTCGAGGATGAGTCCAGAGTTTGGGAAGAGCGCTGCGGCGCAGAGGAAGAACGCAGCGGACGAGATGTCACCGGGGACCGTTGCATCCATGGCATGCAGGGTTTGCGGGCCGGTGATGGTGATCGAGTCTATGGAGCGGGTAAGTGTTGCGCCGAAGGCACGGAGAGCGAGTTCGCTGTGATCACGCGTGCGGAGAGCTTCGCGCACGATAGTGGTGCCGGTGGTCTGCAGGCCGGCGAGCAGGACGCAGGTTTTGACCTGTGCGCTCGGGACGGGTGTAGTGAAGTCGATGGGGTGAAGCTGTGCGCCGTTTATGGTGATGGGTGCGTGGCCGTCGGTGAGGTCGAGGCGCGCGCCCATTCCCCACAGCGGCCTCCGGATGCGATCCATGGGGCGGCGCGAGAGAGACGCGTCGCCGGTGAGCGTGAAGGCGCCTTTCTGCGGCGCGAGCAGGCCGGAGATCATACGCATCGTGGAGCCGGAGTTTCCGCAATCGAGTGGATGGTTCGCTGGTGTGACGCGGCCGCCTACGCCGTCGATTTCGATGCGGCCGTCGTCGAGGTTGCGGACTCTTGCGCCGAGGGCCTGCATGCAGGCGAGGGTAGAGGCGCAGTCGGCTCCGGTGGAGAAGTTGGAGAAGCGCGAAGTGCCCTCGGCAAATGCGCCGAGCATGGCATAGCGATGGCTGATGGATTTATCGCCGGGCAGGCGCAGGGTGCCGAGGATGTTGCGCGCGGGGCGTACGATGCGTTCCTTGGTGACGGTGGACAAAGGGGCTCCGGGAGGGTGAGGTCCTTTTTAGTTTAATGGAGGAGTGCGAGGGAGTAGAGAGTAAGAAACACCTGGAGGGTTCAGAAGCAGGTCCTTCGCTGCGCTTACTCCATTTCGCCTGCGCAAAACGGGCCCCCAGCATGCTCCGCTCAAGATGACACCGTATGTGTGACTAATTCGACGACAGTGTAAGTGAGATCACCTAACGCGAAGGACGATGATGGTTTCGTCGTCGAAGCGATCTTTGGTTCCTTGAAACTGCGTCACGCTGGAGAGAATGGCGGAGGCGATGTGCTGCGCGGGCAGATCGCGGCTGCCGCAAAGAAGAGTTGCGAGGCGTTCTTCGCCGTACATCTCGCCTTTTTCGTTTTCGGCATCGAGGATACCGTCTGATACGAAGACGATGGCGTCGCCAGGTTGCGTGGCGACGTTGAATTCCTCGTAGGTGGCGTTGGGGAACATGCCAAGGGGAAAGCCTTCGGCTTTAACCGTGACGGACTCACCGCTGCGGCAGAAGACGGGCTGCACGGCGCCGGAGTTGGCGACCTGCAACGTTTGGTTCTCGTCATTCCAGAGAGCAAAGAGCATGACGACGTATTGCGAATCGAGCCTGCGTTCCTGAAGTGCGTCGTTGAGAAGGGCAAGCATCGCAGCGGGCGCGAGCTTTTGCTGCGCCGCGGAACGCATGATTCCGCTGACGAGGGCGGCGAAGAGTGCGGCAGGTGCGGCCTTGCCACTGACGTCGCCGAGAACGATGGCGGTCTGTTCGGGCGAGTATTCGAGAAAGTCGTAGAGGTCACCGCCGATGGTGCGGGCGGGCAAAAAGCTGACGGCGAATTCCGCGTGCTTGTGGACGGGCGGCGAGTTAGGCAGCAAGCGAAGCTGAACTTCGCGGGCCATGGCGATGTCGCGTTCGAGTTGCTGCTCCTGGCGTTTGACGGCCTGGTAGAGACGTGCGTTCTCAATGGCGATGGCCACCTGTGCGGCCATGGTGGTAAGGGTGCGCACGTGGTCTTCATTGAAGAAAGCTGCGCGCGTGTGCTCGAGATCGAGGACGCCGATTACGCGTTCTTTGTAGAAAAGAGGCACGACAAGTTCGGAGCCTGTTTCGGCGTTCATGGGGAGATAGCGCTGGTCTTTGCGCACATCGGGGACATTGATGGGGCGCCACTCGCGCACGGCGGCGCCGACGAGTCCGCTGGTGACGGAGATGCGGCGCATGGGAGCCTGCGCGTAGCCGAAGCGCCAGGCATAGCGCGTGATAAGGGTCTCGCCTTTTTCGTCGAGCAGCATGATGGTGAACATCTGGTAATCGATAAGGCGGCGGAGAAGCTGGCCGACCTTGGCGAGAAGCGGATCGAGATCGAGGATCGATGTGAGTTCAGTAGAGATTTCATTGAGGACGGCGAGGGTCTCGGCCTGGCGGGAGACGCGGGTGTAGAGGCGCGCGTTTTCGATGGCCTGCGCGATGCGCGAGCCGGTGAGGGTGAGCAGATGGAGGTGCTCGGGCTTGAAGAAATCAGGCTGCTCGCTCTCCAGATCGAGTACGCCGATCAGGCGGTTCTTGGCGATGAGGGGAATGGCGAGTTCAGAGCAGACTGCTGGGGTGGCGGGAATGTAGTGTTCATTGCATGTAACGTCATTGAGCAGGATGGGTTCGCGGTTGAGGCCGACCTGGCCGATGACACCTTTGCCCAGTGGGAAACGCATGCGAGCTGCTTCCGGAGTGTGGCCGATCTGGAAGCGCATGCGCAAATCGTTCGTGCGGTCGTTAAGGAGGAAGATGGCGAAGATGCGATAGGGAATGATGGAGCGGACGAGCTCCGAGGTGCGATTGAGAAGGGTTTGGAGGTCGAGGGTGGTGTTGAGCGTGTCTGCCATGTGGGCCAGAAACGCGAGGTCGGTGGTTTCAATGCGAGCATTTTGCGGGTCGATATGGGCGTGCGGGTTTTCGGGATCCGCGGGGCGGTAGTCGCCTTCATACTCGGGTTCCGGGCGGGTGATGGGCGGGGTAGAAGGCATGAGGGGACTGGAGTTAATGATACAAGAGCAGGGAGTAAAGATTAGAAGGAGCTGGTTTCGCGAAACGGCGCCAAAAGCAGATCCTTCGCTCCGCTTTCCCCCCTTTGTTTTCGCGAAACGGGCTCCAGGCTGCTGCGCTCAGCGTGAGACGCGAAATTCCTGGGACAGGACAAAGAGAGAGTCCATGAACGCCAGGTGAGAGGCGAAGGGCGTCGACTCAACTTCGAATTCGCGGACTATTCTGCGCCGAGTTCGCGGACGATGGTGACGGAGGCGGAGGCGCCGATGCGGTTGGCGCCGGCTTCGAGCATGGTCTTGACGTCGGCGAGGGTGCGGATTCCGCCGGAAGCCTTGACGCCGCAGCGCCCCCCGGCAACACCACGCATGAGGGCTACGTCGGCGGCAGTTGCGCCGCCGCCACCGAAGCCGGTGGAGGTCTTGATGAAGTCGGCACCGGCCTGGATGGCGAGCTCCGCGCCGCGGAGTTTTTCCTCGACGGTGAGCATTGCCGTTTCGAGGATGACCTTGAGGAGCGCGCCGTTGTGATGCGCGATAGTGGCGGCGGCATGAACGGTGTGCTGCACGGCATGGTGGTTGCCGCTCTTAAGTTGGCCGATGGGAATGACCATGTCGAGTTCTTTGGCGCCGAGGCGCGCAAGTGCCGCGGCTTCCTGTCGGAGCGTGGAGACGAGGGAAGCGCCGAAAGGGAATCCAATGACGACGCCGACGGGGATGCCAGTGCCGGAGAGGATCTCGACGGCGACGGGGACCCACACGGGGTTCACCATGGCGCAGGCAAAGCGGTAGCGAATGGCTTCGTCGCAGAGGCTTTCGACCTGTTCGCGTGTGGCTTCGGGTTTCAGCAGGGTATGGTCAATGACTTGTGCGAGAGATTGCCAGGAGGAAAGGGCCTGTTTGGTGAATGCGGCTGAATCGAATGTTCCATGATCAAATTCAAGATCTTCGTCCCGAATGGGAGTGATTGCTGGCATTTTCTTGCTCCTCTTCTTTCCCGCGCCGCTCTATGAATGGGGCGGCTTGCTTCATTGATTCCGGCTGTTGAGTATAGCCCTTCGCGTTCTGTTGAGCCAACGGCACACGATACACCGGGATGACGAAAGGAATCGCGGACCCGCTCATTGGTTTGGCGCGGCCATTTCTTGTGGCTGGCTGATATCCATGCGGGCAATCAGTCGGTCGCGGAATCGGTACGTATGGTAGACGGTAGTGTCGAGCAGCAGGTTGCCTTGAGAATCGTGGACGACCTAGTGCACTTCGACCACCCAATTGCCGTGTTCATCTGGCTCGATTTGGATCGGCTCGACGTGGGGATTGAGCATGGTGAATTGACGCGTCCAGTAGGCGCGAACTTCATCCTTTCCATGGACGTGGCCACCTTCCATACCGTTCGCCCACTCGACTTCCGGGTGCATGCAGGAGATTACCGCATCGATGTTACGGGAGTTGAAATCGCGGTAGGCGTTGCGAAGGGTTTCGAGCTCGCTGGTCATGTGGATCGGTATCCTCGGGGCTTGAGTGAGTACAAAGACTTAGCAGCACCCAGATTTATCCATACATCCGCAGATGCAGGATCCTCGCGTTGCAGATCTGGCTGTGTA
The DNA here is from genome assembly GCF_035317045.1 of Occallatibacter sp. Lineage (GTDB taxonomy): Bacteria > Acidobacteriota > Terriglobia > Terriglobales > Acidobacteriaceae > Telmatobacter. Next base: position 8,862 of record NZ_DATHHT010000026.1, on the reverse strand, counting down.
CGGCTATTCGGGGTGGTCGGGGGCCATGAGGCAAATGTCGGGCAGGTTACGATAGCGCTCGGCATAGTCCATTCCATACCCGATGACGAATAAATTTGGTATGGGGAAGCCGACGTAATCGGCGTCGATTTTCTCGATGCGGCGCGAGGGCTTGTCGAGGAGTGCGGCGATGCGCAGAGTCTTGGGCTTGTGTTGCAGAAATATCTTGCGCAGGTAGGCGAGGGTGAGGCCGGTGTCGAGGATGTCTTCAACGATGAGGACGTTTTTTCCTTCGATGGGTTCATCGAGATCCTTGATGAGCTTGACGGCGCCGGAGGAGCGCTGGCCTTTGCCATAGCTGGAGACGGCGACGAAATCGAAGGTGGCGTCGACCTGAACGGAGCGGGCGAGGTCGGCGAGGAAGATTGCAGCGCCCTTGAGTACGCCAACCATCACAAGCTTCTCTTCGTTGAGGTCGCGGGTGATCTGCGCACCCATTTCCGCGACTCGGCTGGCAATTTGTTGACGCGTATAGAGAACCTCAAGTCCCTGGTAAGTGATGGTGGCCATGGAAACAGTATCGCGCGAGTTGATCGGCCGTCTGCATCTTAACCTGTGAAAAATTGGCGTGAATCCGGGTGGGATCAAACAGATGGCCGAGAACCGGATCAATCCTGCGGCCGTCTATACTGGAAGAGAATGATTCCGTATCTCCATCTCAATCTCCATTTCTGGCACCCCGAGATTCCCACCTTTGGGCTGATGTTGTGGCTTGCGGCGGTGGTGGCGGCATGGGTGATGGACCGAGGGTTCAAACGTGCGAGCATCGATGCCGATGCGGTGGGGATGGTCGCGATCGCCGTTTTGGCCGGAATTGTAGGCGCGAAACTGTGGCATGTGATTGATACGCCGAGCGAATTTCGTGAGATGGGATGGCGTGTTCTTTGGGATACGGCGGGGTTCGCGTGGTTTGGCGGTCTGATTTTCGGGATTTCGGCGCTGGTCTTTCAAGGCTGGTGGGCAAAGATTGGGAGTTTGCGCACGCTGGACCTTGCGGCGCCCGCGGCGGCAATCGGTTATGGCATCGGACGGATCGGATGTTTCTTATCCGGCGACGGCTGCTATGGGATTGAAACGAAGCTGCCCTGGGGCATGAGCTTTCCCAATGGGATTGAGCCCACGCCGCCGGACGTTCGTGTGCATCCTACCCCGCTGTATGAACTTGGCATGGGGTTGCTGATTGGCTGGTACCTTTGGTGGAGAAGCGGCAAGAAGCACGGGACCGGGGCGATCGTAGGCGAGTACCTCGTGCTGAGCGGCATCGCACGTTTCCTTGTCGAGTTTATCCGCCGCAATCCCAAGGTGCTTTGGGGACTCTCGAATGCACAACTGGCGAGTTTGGGGTCTGCGGTTGCAGGGGCCGGCCTGGTATGGTGGGCTGCGCGCCAGCCGTTCAGCGACCCGGATGCTGCCAGCGAGCGGTTGTCGAAGGCGGCTTGACCGGCCGGGCGGCATCCTTTGACCGCTTTGATTTCAGCAGACAATACAGCCTTCAAGAATGCGGAACGCTCCGTGCATGGCAAATCAATGGATCTCGCGGAGGCGGTCGAGGAGAACGCGCGGATGCACGGGCTTCACAAGTAATTCGAAGCGATGGCCGTTGGCCTCGGCGCGGGCGAGCAGGTCAGCGGTCGCTGCTTGTCCGGAGAACAAAATAATGTGACACTGCGGAACGATTTCGGTGATGCGGATTGCCGCGTCGATGCCGGTCATGCCCTCCATAATGACATCGCTGATGAGAAAATCCGGCAGGAGTTCGCGGGCGGTCTTGATTGCAGCTTCGGCGGTATAGACGGCGCGGGCTTCGAATCCGCTGCGGTTCAGGATGAGGGCCAACGTATTGGCAATTACCCGCTCATCATCGAGGACGAGCACCCGACGTGCGGTAGGACTGTTCATGGTCGTCTCCGTTCATTCTTTGTTCGGCACAATGGAACTCCGAAGGAAACAAGTCAGCGAGGCATCGAATTTCAACGTCTGGCTCAACCGCGCAAGTGACACGAGAGCGGACATGGTAGTGAACAGGAGTCTTATTTTTGCAGAGATTACACGGGCAAGGGGCCTGGAATTGTCTAAATTCTCTCATTCTTGCATGAGCGCCACAGCGCCTCTTGTCGGAAAGAATCGGGGATCTTTCGAACTCAGCATTGATAACGCAACCGAGCTTCTTGCAAACGAGGGCTTTCCACCTCCATAGACCCGGATTTTCGAAAAGAGTCTCGTGCCACGAACTTCAGAATGTAGGGCTGAGCGGAGAGACGACGATGGGTCGATTTATAAAAGCCCATTGTTATGTGTATATTATATCTTAAGTTGAATGTAGCAGATGAGTAGCAGACCGTGCAGAAAAATTCGGAGAAAACGCAGAAATCGAGTTTGACGGGGCTGTGGCGATCTGTTCGTGCCCTTCCTTGCAAGGCGGCGCTTCAGGTGATTCTCATCGCTTCATCCGAGCTTGTAGGGCGCGCGGTATTCGCGGGTCATGAGCGCGGTGGCTTCGGGATCGTTGAGGATCTTCTCCTGTTTTACATCCCAATGGAGTTTGCGGCCAACGAGCATGGAGATGAGTCCGAGATGGCCGGGAATCAGCGAGTGATGCGCAACGTCGACGGGGGTGATGGTGGGTTTGCGCGACTTGACGCTGTCGAGGAAGTTGCGCCGATGCTCTGACGATTTGTAGAGCGGGATCTTGCGCAGATTGTCGGGCAGGGAATCCATCTTCACCCAGTCGGGATTGGAGGCATCGAAGCCGCTTCGATCGACCCAGACCCAACCGTCGGTACCGATCCACTTGGTTCCCATGCTGATGGCGGGAGAGCCACCGCCGATGGTCAGCGACACGTCATTTGGATAGCCGGTGACTTCTTTGCGATAGGTGCATTCGACGGTGTATTTGAGGGCGACGTTCCAGACGGCGTCGGCGGGCGGAAATTCGCCATGACCGAATACTTCAGACGGGCCGCTGAGGTCGAACCCCAGGCCCCAGTGGGCGATGTCGCCGTGGTGGCCGATCCAGTCGAGAAGCTGGCCGCCGCCGGTGTTGTAGTTCCAGCGCCAGTTCTGATAGACGCGGGCATCGATGTAGGGCTCCATTTTGGATGGCCCGATCCAGGTGTCGTAGTCGAGATCGGGCGGAGGCTGCGTGACAGCGAGATCCCATGCAGGTGTGCCGGGGAGAACCTGCGAGGGGTCCTTGATCTTGTCGGAGACGGTGGAGAGACGTTTGAGGAAACCGGGAACGGTGGTGGGAAAGTCGTGCGGCGCGCCGGGTAGGCCGACTTCAACGTGGGTGACGTTGCCGATGAGGCCGTTGCGGACGATTTCGGCGGCCTTGTGGAATTGAGGGAGTGAGCGTTGCCAGGAACCGGTCTGCCACATGATGTTGTTCTGGTGAACGGCGCGAACGATGGCCTGCTGTTCGGCGATGGTGCGGGCGAGGGGCTTCTCGCCGTAGACGTCTTTCTTGCGTGCGGCGGCTTCGGTGGCGACGATGGCGTGCCAGTGATCGGGAATGGCGATCATGATGGCGTCGATGTCGTCGCGCGCGATGATCTCGTGGTAGTCGTGGATGGCGGAGCAGTCCTTGTTGCCGTAGTGCGTGTTGATGGTGTCGACGGCTTGTTGCAGATGATTCTTCTCAATGTCGCAGGCGGCGACAACCTGGCAATCATCGAAGCCGAGGAAGGACTTGGTATTGGCGGGTCCCATCATTCCCCAGCCGATGACGCCGATGGTGATGCGCTCGTGTGCCGGGACGCGGCGGGCGCGCGCAAAAGGGCTGACCGACACGGCAGCAGCAGCGGCTGCGGATTGGATGAATTTGCGGCGCGTGAGAGCTGGGTTAAAAGATGGCACGGTCATTGGGCTCCCGGAAAATGGGTTTGAGTATGTCGGGGAGAATGATAACGCGTTGGTTCGTGCTTTCCCACCCATGACTGAGTCATGGATGGGATGCCCAGATTTTTGTTTCACTCGGGGTTAAAGGCGTTTGATGAAGGCGAGGGCCTCGCGCAGCTCGGGGAAGAGGGCTTCGTCGGCTTTGAATTCGCGGGAGTGGACGCAGCGGCGGAGGCCGCGCATTTTGACTGGATGCTTGAGGTGGAGCATTTCGTGGTAGAGCAGGTAGTCGATGGCGTAGCGCGGGCTTGAGGGGCGGTCGAAGACGCGGCTGACAACGATGGTGTTGTGGGCGGCGTCGTAGTGGCCGAGGGAGCGTTTGGCCATTCCTTCGCTCCAGGTAAGTTCGGGGCGGCCGAGAAGTCCACCGAAGAAGCGGAGATTGAGAGAGTCGAAGACTTCTTCAAGGTCGTAGAAGTGGCCTTGCGGGCCGGAGTAGCGTTTGCTGCCTCGGGCATGGCGGATGATTTCGGTCTGGCGCGTGACGGCGGCGCTGGTGGTGAAGCGTTTGAAGCGCACGTTGTGCGATGGGTTGATGGATTTCTTGTAGAGCTTGGCCAGCAGGATGTGTGCGATGGCACGGATGACGCTCTCTGGCGCTCCTTCGATGAGATCGGAGAGGCTGACGAAGATTTTGCCTTCGCGCAGACGAATGGTGGTGTTTAGCGACGTGAAGCGGCGGAATCGAACCGCGAAGGGAGGCATCGGCGCTCGCGGGCGCAAGGCACGATATTCCTCCTGGAAGATAGGGATAAGATCAGCAGCCACCACGTTTGAAATTAGCATATTGGGGCCGAACGAGTGGACAGTGCACGGTGGGCAGTGAACAGTGTGCTGTGAAGGTACGGTTTACTGCTGCTGTGGTTTGGGTTCGGCGCGTTCCTGGCCCTTTTCGTCTTTGTGGAGGAGGAAGTAGTCGGTCTGTTCGCGAAGGAGGCGCTGGGCCTGGTCTGTCAGATCCTCGCCCGCTTCGATAGCCTCTTTGCGTGAGAGATCGAAGGGTTCTTCGCCTGCGAGAGCTTTGAGCGTGGTGAGCCAGTGCTGCGATTCGTCAGCGAGAGTTTTAAGCGCCATACGGATATCCGCGTGCCGATCGGAATACTCGTCCAGGTTGGAGCCGAGCTCGTCCATCAGCTCTGTGACACCCTGCAATTCCTTGTCGAGGTGTAATGCGCGGGCGTCGGACTTGGCGCGATTAGTGAGGCCTTTGACGGTATTCACGTGGTCGTTGAGGTACTCAGTGTAGAGCTTGATGCGCACGTTGGGATCGATGCCGGCTTCGCGGATTTTTTCGACCTGGGCTTCGGTCAGAACGTCGTGTTGCTTTTGTTGCGCGAGGGCGATTAACGGAGTGAGTAAGGCAGCGGAGAGAAGAGTTAACCGGACGAAGGGGAAGAAGCCGAGACGCATACGCGAATGCACCTTGGATCTCATTGAATCACAAGAGAGCAACAGGCGAGAAGCCGCGCGATGCAGGGATACTCGGGGATCGGATAAAAAAAGAATGAGCGAGGCAGACTTTACTTACGGAAAACTTCAAGCATCGTCTCGTCCTGGGCCTTGTTCACCTGGGCAAGAGTGGCCTCGACCAGGGGGCGATCTTCATAGCTGCTGTTGTGCAGCATCTCAGTGAGGCGGAAAGCGGTGTGTCGCAGAAGGATTTGCGCGTTCTTGAGGCGCTTGTCGTTTTCTCGGACACTGAGATGCATTTTATGCGTCAGTGCCTGGATCTGCTTGAGCAGGGAATTTGCCTTGTCGACGTCGCCGGCGGCGTATTGCTTGACGCTGAACTCCGTCATGTCGTGGATGAGTTCAGCATAGAGGAAGCATTGCTCGCGCGGTTGGGCCTGGACAATGCGGGCTTCGAGAGCGGTGATGGTGTCCTGGTCAACCGGCCTATCGTCGGCGGAAGAGGCAAACGCGGGAATGGAGAAAGCTGCGATAGCGAGGACGATGGTCGACCAACCTTGAGACCGCATGAGGAACCTCCGCTGGAGCGGAATTAAAGCAAAACCTAAAGGTCCCGTGCTGTGCCGATGTGCACACTCGTCGGTATTTTTGCAGAAAATACAGCTCGGAAGCTCTGTCCCTTACTACTTCAAACCGGTGCCAGCTTTTGCCAAGACAGCCAATCGACCTACAGTTAAGCGACTATAGGAGCATATTTAGAGAACCTGCAAGAGAAAAGACCGTATCGAGAGTAACTTTAATTCGAAGGTATCAAACAAATGTCACAATCTTGTCTTTTGAATGTGACGCCACTATTTCTTTTCCAGCACCTGGAGCCGCTGGCGTGCCTGCCATTCCTGGTCTGGGAATTTGCCGCCGGATGAATCCAGGAAGTGGTGATAGTAGGTAATTGCGGCGTTCCGGTCGTTCAATGAGTCATAGGATGTGGCCCATAGAAAGTAGGTTGCTGGCACATCCGGGAGAAATCTTGAGCGCATGGTGAGGGCGTGAACGGCGAGCGCGGGCTGATGCAGTTTGGACGCGGCGAAGGCGATTCCACTCCAGGCATCGGCGTTGGCGGAGTCGAGTTTGGAGGCTTTGTCGAAGGAAGCCAATGCCTCAGCGAAGTGCTGTTGGCGAATCAGATTCTGCCCGCGGGCGACGAGCAATTCGACATCATCGGGAGACTTGCTCAACAGACCGAGATAAAGATTGCTGGAAGCCTCGAATTGGCCGGCCTGGGCGAGAACATCAGCAAGCATGCGGGTGATCGCAGCGTCCATGGGATGGGCGGCGTGGAGCTTCTGGAGCATCGGCAGAGCATCGGCATCGTTCTGTGCTGCAAGTACCGTGGCGAGTTGTGCATTGAGGGCGGGATCGTCGGGTGTTTGCTCGATCGCGGTGCGGACAAGCTTTTCCGCTTCGGGATAGTGTTTGCTTTCGATGAGAACGTGGGCGAGGCCCGAGTTGGCGGCGACGGATTTTGGATCCCCTGCGAGAACGCGACGGTATGCGGCCTCGGCGGCGTCGTGCTGGCCTGAAGCTTCGGCGAGACCGGCGGCTAGCAGGGTGTCGCTCGCTGTTTCTGGAGTAATTTTGAGGGCCTCGAGCAATTCGCTGGAGGCCAGGTTGGGATTTCCGTCGCCGTCGGGGCCGGGACTGTCGAGACGAGCAAGGGCACGCCAGGCGCGAGCTTTCAGGGCCGGGCCGGCTTCGCCGGGGTCGAGGGTAGTGGCGGCGAGCAGTTCGGTATGAGCCTCGCTCTTCTTGCCTTGCCGCGCAAGCAACAGGCCGAGCGCCAGGTGCGCTTCAAAGGAATTGGGGTTGGCGCCGAGAGCCCGGCGGTAGAAGCCGGCAGCTTCATCGAGATGATCCTGGTGGTCGGCGACATATCCGGCGTCGAAGAGGGCGCGCGCATCGGTGGAGTGGGACGCGAGATAAGCGTCGAGTTTATCGGCAGCCGTTTTCCAGTCGGATTTCGCGATGGAGGTTTCGGCGTCGGCAAGTTCGGCCGGTATGGCCTGATCGGCAGGCTGAGGAGCATCCGGTGCGGGCTGCGGATGCTCCTGTGCATGAGATGGGATGAAAAGAAAGGGTGAGCAAAAGAGAGCGCAAACGAGAACGAATCGACGCACAAGAACCTCAGTAATCAGTTTATCGGGACGGCTGAGGATTAGACGGATGAAGGGCTGAGTCAGTGCGAAGTGGCAGATTATCGCCGGGATTCATTCGTTTTGGCGACAGTGTCACAGGAAAGATTTCTGCTTGTCGCTATCACTCATCGTCTTCCATATCGTCCGTATCATCGTCTTCTGATTCGTCGTCATCCTCGTTGTCGCCGGATTCGAGATCATCTTCGTCCTGCTCGTCTTCGGAACCCTCAACGTCGTCCGATTCCTCATCGTCATCGGAATCCTCCTGCTGATCGTCGTCGGATTCCTGGTAGTTTTCGCAGGTTTCCTGGCGGGGACAGTTGGGGCAGTCGTGTGGAGGCTCGCAGACGGTTTTGTCGGGAGCAAGCAATTCGGCGTCATCGTCAAATGCAGTTGAAGAGGGGTCGATGGGAGCACCCGCGAGGTTGTAGAGGGACCGCACGGATTCGGAGGGCTCGGCTTTATTGGTTCGGCCTGTGAGTTGCGCGGCGATCTGCAGCGCGTAGAGGAGAAGACCGGCGCGACGGCAATCCATGTAGGGCGAATTGAGAGACCGGATGACTAGCCGACGGCGATGAGGACGGAAGACGAATCTTCGATGGGCGGCAGCTGAAATTTCTGGCTATCGGGAAGATTTGCGTTGTGCAAGCGATGCAGCCTGGCGTGGAAGTAGCACCACGGCTTGTTGCGAAGGGCCGCAGCGTGGCAGCGCAGTCCGTCGGTCTTGATGTGCCGGCATTCATGGAACATGGTTTTCTCCTGTACCCCCCCACCCGGTTTTTGGAACCTGGAGGGTGTGTTTTCAGTGGTTTAGGTTTGCGGGTGCGGCGGCAAGTATTTCCTGCGCAAGGAGTTGGCCGCAAATATCAGTCCGCAAATGGCTTAGGGGAAGAAGCGGCGGGCAGGGAATCGGCAGAAGGGAGTAACAGACGATGTCGACACGGTGGTGCGAGTCATGGCGGGCTCCTGAGACGGAAAGGATTTGAATGCAATTCCATTGTGCGGCAGAAGGGGGAAATTACCTGCAAAACGGAGGTGGCGGGAAGTTGCTGAAAGATATGGGGGTTGGAACAAATTTTTGGATCTGGGGGTTGACAAGGGACTGGGGTGCACCCCTTCGGTGAGACAAGTTTCATCGCCCACGTGGAAATTGCACCATTTTTAGTAAGGTCCGGGTAGTCCACGGGTAGTCCACGTCTATGTAAGTCCAAGTCAAGAGAAAAGCACAGAATTCCTGGGCGCGCTCCGGAGGGCGCGCAATTGGTCTGATCAGGATCTGCCTCTACGCAACGGTGCCTCTCGGCCGATGATTCCTGCATCAAGC
>NZ_DATHHT010000025.1:0-123097 GCF_035317045.1 Occallatibacter sp. | reverse complement strand
AAGATCTACCTGACGCGGTGGAACGTCTCGGTGACCTTTTTCAGCGCATCTTCGAGACTGCCAGTCTGGCTAACGTCGATATGATGCGGGATGCAATGATGCCGCGCGAAGATCGGGGCCTGGTAAATTTTGCAAGCCTTCCGAAAGTGACCCTGGGCGAAAGCATGACGCCAAAGGACTCACCTTATTTCGACCCGGACCAGGATCTGAATAGTCCGCCAAGTTCTCATGAGAAATTGCCCTATTCGTCTGTCGCTGCGCAGGCGCATGCGCCTTTGGCGAACACCGATGACCTCACGTTATTCTTGCGTACCTCGGCCCAGCAGGTTCGTCGACTGGTTCGTCCCGCCTACGGTTCTTTCAAGTCGCTAAGGGAAACAGTGAACCCGAATGCGAAGCCCGATCCCAAGCAGCGCGACCCTCGCAACCGTCGCGATAACGAACACGACATGCGCATGCCACCTTACATGCGAGACTCGGATGCATCTCCCCTTTCCCTGAACCGGCGTCAATACAACTTCCTCATGAAGACACTTAATCGGCTCGAGGAAGCAAAGGACGCGAGAACAGCATCTCCTAAGGCCGGCATAAGCCGTGCAGAGGACCATCTCTCTCGTGTCGTGGAGCGCCTTTCAGTCAGATCTTCGGGGGGGCGCGTAAAAGAGGGAAGTGCGTCCAGTAACCGAGTTGCAGGCGCAAACACGAAAAAACGGAGAAAGTAGATGGCGGAACTCGTGGTTCTGAGAAATTCGCATTTGCCCCCGATGACGCCGGTGCTCGATGCCTGTTTGCCTCCGCCCATTCACCTGCTGCCCGGGGATCCGCCGATGGTATTTCTCGTCGAGGGTTCCCGTCTCTTTGAAACAACTCCGGAGTATTTTGACGAGCTATCCAATAACCCGGAGAACGTTCAGCGCGAACTGATCGAGTCTCTGCGGGTTCGCAACGCGAATCCGGCGCAGCTCCCATTGCCCGCTCCCACTGCCATTTCGCTTAACGTTGCGCAGTCCTGCAATATCTCCTGTTCGTACTGCTACGCGGATGAAGGCCGATTCGGCGGGCACGAGCTGATGATGTCCAGGGATGTTGCAAGTGCTTCAATCGATCGGCTCCTCGAGAGCAACCACGGACAAAGAGTCACCGTCGGCTTCATCGGTGGCGAGCCGTTCTTGAATCGACCGTTAATCCACTGGACCGTCGATTATGCGACCAACCGTGCGAAAGAAGTTGGGGCGACAGTCGGATTTTCGGTCACAACCAATGGAACTCTCTTGAACTCCGAGGACCTTGACCTGTTGCGCGCGCACAGTTTCGCGGTATCTGTCAGTCTCGATGGTGGCTCTGAAGTGAATGATCGCGAGAGGCATTCGCGCAATGGCGAGAGCGTATTCGAACGGAGCGTTGAGCGGTTGCGACCTCTTCTTCGGTTACCTGGGCGGGCCAGGATCACTGCGCGGGCGACCATTACACGCCTGGATATGCGGATCCTGGAAAGAATAACACCGCTGTTTGAATCGGGATTCAGTGAAGTGGGCGTGAGTCCCCTGCGCACCAGCCCCCGCGAGGAACTCGCTCTCCGCCATGACGATTGGCCCGTTTTTCTTGGTGAAATGGTCCGGGCTGCGGAAGATGAGTTACAACAATTGCCCCATCTCGGCACTCTTCGCTTCTCGAATCTGGCCATCGCATTGAAACAGTTGCATGCCGGCTACTGCAAGCCGCTCCCGTGCGGATCAGTTGCAAACTATGTCTCTGTGAGCGCGCGAGGAGAGTATTTCACCTGCCATCGCACGGTCGATGATCCCCGATTTTTCCTTGGGAATACGTCTCGCGGGCTACTTTCGGAACCGCGCATCGAGTTTCTACGTGCGCGTCATGTGGATACGCAGCAGCCATGTCGAGGTTGCTGGGCCAGGTATCTTTGCGGCGGCGGGTGCCATGCTGAGGTTCTGAGCGCCGGCCGGAGTGGCTGTGATTATATCCGCGGATGGCTGGATTACTGCTTGCGCACTTACAACCTGGTTCTCAGGGAACATCCCTCACTTTTCGAAAGACGGAACTGACTATGATTCCGAAAATCTTCCCTCGCAATCTCACTGCCCGCGCAGCCGTCCAGTTGGTGGGCAATCCTGTCACCAGCAGGTTGGAGAGCGCTGTCGGCAACTGCTTTCCTGGCCTCGAATTCGATCACCGAAATCTCGACCGCCGCTTCTTTGTGGGCCTGATCTTTGAGTTCACAGACGTTGGCGTGCGTCTCCTTGGTGTGGATCTGAATGATCCTGATCTCGCACAGGGGGCCCGGTTACGAAAAATGCTGGCTGGCGCGGCCGGGAACAAGCTGAGAAACGATACATGGTTTCTCAATAGCATCAGCCAAGGCCGCACAACGATTGCCATATCGCGGGACCTCGGCATCACGGTATCTTGGCGTTTGATTCATTCCCTTGAGCCGGGCCGTATCACCATTGAATTGAGTCGCCGCGCAGAACAAGCAGGCGACAGGGTCCCGGCTGACACCGTCGTCTTAACCGGTAACCGGCGCACGTTCGTCGGTTCAACCGGCGTGATCAGCACCGCGTATGCGCCTGGTGAACTCAGCCAGAGTCTCTGCTCGCCATGGATGCACGACTTTCGTGATTGTGCCTGTTTCTATTGGGCCTCCAATCATCCTGATATTGTCCTCGCCGAGGATCCACCAGGAGAGGCGACCTTGCCCACGGGCGCTCCCGAAGACCCGGTCCTGGCGTTGACACCGATCGATTGGTTGCGATCTGACCGCAAGAGCACCGCCCCGGCGCAGGCGACTGAAGATGCGAATCGCCGTGGCCAAATTGATCACTATGAGATCAACAAGCGTTGGCAGGATCTCGGCATCGTTCTTCGTGGACGGGAAATCGACGGCATCTATCAACTCCAGGCGCCTGAGAATGCCAATCCTCTCAGCACACCTGATGCTCTTTGCGAAAAACTGGTGCAGCTGGCGACTCTCGAGCATGCTGTTGCGCTCGAATATCTCTATGCAATGTACTCTCTGAAAGATCCGGCTACCGTAAAAGATCAGAGGCTCATAGAGGACCTGACGTTTGCGCGCCACGAGATTCTGTTGGTAGCTGTCAGCGAAATGCGGCACCTGCGCTGGGCAAATCAGCTGATCTGGAGTCTTGAGCATGCCGGGCTTGTCAAAAAGAACTTCGGTCCTTCGCTGGGGGTCGAAATGCAAATTCCGGTAGCGCCCGATAAATCGCGGCCACCCCAATTACCGCCAATCCCAGGACCCGTTAAGACGCGCCCGGCGAGTCTTCGTCCGCTGGAGCCGGATGTGTTGCAGGACTTTATCAGCGTGGAGCAGCCTAGCGGCTATCTCGATGGTCAGTACGCGCAGGTGCTGGCCACTCTTCGAGAGAAACAATTCCCGGCTACCCTGGAGCAACTTGCGGCGCGCATCATCGCGGACGGCATGGAGCATTTCAGCCGGTTCAAAGAAGTGCAGGTGGTGTTGAGGAAATATCCTGCGTCGAAGACCTATATACGACCGATCACACCCGCGCCTGCGGACCATCCTGGTGGAAAAGCAGCGCTGGATCTTTATCATCAGATATTGGCCGAGCTCCAGGCTGCCTATGCCACCGGCGATATGGAAGATGCAGCACACATCGCGCGGGCTCGCAGTCTCATGTTCCAACTGAGTGCACAAGCAGAGAAACTCGCTTCGGAACAACACGGGGTTGCCTTCTTCAAGAGCCAGCCGGCAGCTCCTGAGAAGACGGGGAAGAAACCGGCGAGGAATATCAGATAGGCCCAACATGGCGCGGCCGCGGACTTCCTATGACGTTGTAATCGCCGGCACAGGCATCGCTGCTGCAGCAACGGCGCTGCGACTTACTGCGCTCGGGCTCAAACCTCTCATGCTCGCCCGTACGTGCAGGGTATCGACAGGCGTTGAGGCAATTCCAGCCACTGCTTTGCCGCTTTTCAAAGAGCTTCACGCCGAAAGCATTCTTGAGGAGGCGGGCGCGACTCTGGTTCAGGGTTTTGAGAACTACTGGGACCCGGAGCAGCCCCGAATGCAGTCCGGCGATTGGATCCATGTTGAGCGAGATCGGCTCGCAACAGCGGCCGTCCGGGAGGCACTCAGGCGAGGGGCTTCATTCCGGGTGGTTCAGACGCTTCCTGTAGTGCTCTGCGAATCGGAATGCATTCGCATCTGCGTCGAGGGGACGCCGCTGCGGTTCGATGCCGTAATCGACGCAACGGGACGGGCAGCAGTCTGGTCTCGGCCGATCCGGCGACGCGGGAACCAAGTTGCCGATTTGTATGACATTGTGCCGGGACAAAAGTCAGCCTCCGCGAAGATACTGCGCTTGTCTGCCGGATGGGCTTACAGCATCGGATCTCCAGGTCACACTTCCGTTGCCATCCTGTCTTCAGAGAGTCGGAGACGTCAGATTTCCGATTCGTTGATTGAAGCAACTTTTTGTATTTCTGAAAGCTCCGCTCATTATTGCGGTAGGCGGCCGGCATTCACGCAATGGTCCGACAATCCAATCAACGGGAGGAGAATTGCAGTGGGCGATGCCGCCCTCGCGTACAATCCTCTGGCTGGCCAGGGCATTCGATTTGCGCTGTCGAGCGCCATCACGGCTTCGTCGGTCATCAATACCTGGCAAACGGCGCCTTCCCATGCAACCGCGGCGGAGCGATTCTACAGGGCCTTCGTGGCGCGTTCTCGTGACGATCATTTTCGATTTGTTGATCATTGGCAGACACACTCAAGCCCGCCGTCGATAGAGAAAGCCATGCCTGTGCCTGAAGCCGTCACCTTCAGTGATCAAATTGTCCCAGCCGAGATGCAGATGAACGGCGAGATTCGCACCGACCTCGCATTTCGTTTGCCTGACGGTGAGTGCGTACGTTGGGTCGGTGGAACTGATCTGCTTGAATTGCGTAACTCACTCCCGGCAACAATCCGCTTGGCAGATCTAACTGCTCGCCTCACGGCGGCTACAGGTGACCTGTCACGTGCTCGGGCGCTTCTGCAATGGTGTCTGCGAAGCCAGGTCCTGCGTATACCGTGAGAGAACGGTCGATCTTCCTCTTCGAGGACCGATCACATGTAACGCAAGCCCCGGCACCGAGCGTGCTCATAGAGGTTGGAGCGGGCGGTGGGATTCGAACCCGCGCAATGCCAGGATGGAAGCCTGGTGCCTTTCCGCTTGGCGACGCCCGCTCAAGGCTGGTCCAGGGAGTGGGAGTTGAACCCACGGCCTCGCGATTATCGATCGCGCGCTCTGCCAACTGAGCTATCCCTGGATGCAAAATTCAAACTGGTGCCGGGTGCAGGAGTCGAACCCGCATAGCTTGCTTGTAAGACAAGCGTTCTTCCGTTGAACTAACCCGGCCCTTGGTGCAAAACTGGAGCGCGTGATGGGGCTCGAACCCACAGCCTTCGGCTTCGGACGCCGACGCTCAATCCGTTTGAGCTTCACGCGCGTGGAATACAACACTGGAGCCGTCCGCGGGACTTCAACCCACATCTTCATCGTTAGGACCGATGTGCTCTCTGCATTGAGCTAGGACGGCATTGATCATCTGGAGCGCCAGGCGGGACTCGAACCCGCGTTTGACGGCGTTAGAAGTGCCGTGCCTCATCCATCTCAGCCACTGGCGCAAACTTGGTGGAGCCGGTGGGACTTGAACCCACATTGGGATTTCTCCCGCTGATTAAAAGTCAGGTCTCTGCATCCGATTCGAGTACGACTCCAAAGTTGGTGGGTCACCGGGAAGTCGAATCCCGTCCGAGCGATTAAGAGCCGCTTATGCTGCCGTCAACACCCGTGACCCATTGGTGGAGGTACCGGGAGTTGAACCCGGAGACTCGCGCTTATAAGGCGCGGGCTACATACCGATAGCAGCTATACCTCCAAATCTTGGTGGCTGCGGTCAGATTCGAACTGACTACCTTGCGCTTATGAGACGCCTGCTCATCCGCATGAGCTTCGCAGCCTTGGCGAGGGTGGCGGGCATCGAACCCGCTTCATTCGGCTTTGGAGGCCGACGTTCTGCCAGTCTGAACTTCACCCTCATTTTCAAAGACCAAAAGAAAACCCCGACCTGGGTCGGGGTCTGGTGCTCATTGCACGTGTGCACTCAGACCCTCAAGACACGACTCCCCAAATGACCCGCTTGCCGGTCATTCTGACTATGTCGCGTGTGAAGGTCCTAAGCATCATGTCAATTCACCATCAGAACGTCTGAGAAACTGTGGTTCAAATTGTGGAGCGTCCGGCAGGACTCGAACCTGCGTGCACTTCGTTCGTAGCGAAGGCCATCAATCCGCTCTGGCACGGACGCTCAAATCTTTGGTCGGGGAACTCAGAATTGAACTGAGTCCACGTGCTCCCAAGGCACGGATGCAACGCATTACACCATTCCCCGATGGTGCCAGCCCAGCGAGTTGAACGCTGCTCTCTCCGTTTTCAACGGAGCGTATCGACCGCGCATACGCGACTGGCGAATCTTGTGGACCTAGTCGGCTCTGCCCCGACCGCCTCCGCATTGCAAGTGCGGCGCTCTCCCTGAATGAGCTATAGGCCCGAAACTGTGCCAGGGAATTTCACCCCAGCGATTGGGGTGGCCGGTGGGAGTTGAACCCACAAGAGACATGAGTCACAGTCATGCCCGACGTTCCGATAGTCGGCACGGCCACAGTTGGAGCACCTGGGGCTGCTCGAAAACCCATTCTGCTGATTACAGGTCAGCCGCTCTTCCACTTGAGCTACAGGTGCAAACTTGTTGGAGCCGGCAGCAGGACTTTAACCCGCAACCTTCGCCATACCGAGGCGACACTCTGGCATTGAGCTATGCCGGCCCGACTTCAGTAGTACAGATACTTCCTCCATTTCTCCTCGCCGATTCCCGTCTGGCGCATAAAAGCGCGAGAGGTGTGAATCGTCACGCGGCGCGGCTGACGGAGCAATTTCATGCCTGCTTCCGCCGGTGTCCGATCTGCCTTGCGGACGTTGCAGTGGCGACATGCAGCGACCAGGTTCTCCCATGTGCTCAGTCCGCCCCGAGCACGCGGAATCACGTGCTCGAGTTCCAGTTCGCTGCTCAAGAACTTCTCGCCGCAATAATGGCAGATGTGTCTATCGCGAATCAGGATGTTTTTCCGCGAGAGCGTCTGGATCCGCAGCGGCAAACGCCGATACTGGCGAAGGCGAATGACACATGGCAACTGCAGGCCGACATGCACATATCGATCGTGCGTCTCTTCGGCGACAGCAACACCCTTGATGAGCAACACGAGGGCGCGGCGTGCCCGCGTAATGTTCACGGGCTCATAGCTCGCATTGAGCACTAATACCGGCATCGTCATTGCACTCGTCATATAGCCTCTCTTGCATCCTGGAGCTGGCGGCCTCGTTACGAATGAGGTGCATTGCCCTCTCTGCCACGCCAGCAAACACGTACACCTGAATCAAAATCATGGAGCGGCTGGCCGGAGTTGAACCGGCGATCTCCGCGTTGGCGACGCAGTGTCTTACCGCTCGACTACAGCCGCTCATCTTCTGGCTCCGGGAGGGGGATTCGAACCCGTTCCGTCTGCGGTGTCAAAGACCACTGTCCTGCCTCTAGACGATCCCGGAACACGCTCTCCTTCCGTCGTTCAAACACACTTCACTTATCCATGTCAGTTACTCCACTGACATAGTTACTAACTGGCTGGCGAGCAAGGCTTCGAACCTTGACTTCCGCGTTCAGAGCGCGGCATGTTCCCAGTTACACCACTCGCCACCTATGTTGGCTGCGCAGGCGGGAGTCGAACCCGCATAACCCTGATTAACAGTCAGATTCTCTGCCAGTTGAGATACCGCGCAATGTTGCCCAGAAACTAAAAAGCCCCCGACCTTGTGAAGGCCGGGGGCTCGAGTCTCCTGAATTGGAGCTAAATCTCGCTAGTCCGGCCAGAACACGGTAATACCCCACCGCTTGGATTGCGCCGCGGTTGGTATAAATCCGTGATTGACTCGGAGCATCATGACTTTTGTACTTTACCCCGACTTAGTTTCAAAAGTCAAATGCAAACGCTACAACTATTAGTCACTCAGGATCTTGGGTACTACCATTTCGAACAAATTGAGCACAGCGTGAGCGCGGAAGTGCACACAGCGTCACACAATATTTGGTCACGCCGACCAGAGTTGAACTGGCATTCGCGCCTTGAAGGGACGCTGGCCTAACCGTTAGCCGACGGCGTGATAAATTGTTGGCGCGGCCGACCGGATTCGAACCGGCATCTGCTCGATCGACAATCGAGAGCTTTCGCCGTTTAAGCTACGGCCGCGCGTGCATAAAGCTTTGGTGGGTGTGGAAGGATTCGAACCTTCAATGCTCCAAAGAGCCCCAGGGTTACGGCCCGGTAGGGCAAGCCAGTCGCCCCAACACACCCACGCTTGGCGGAGAGGGCGCGAGTCGAACGCGCAAGTCCCAAAGGCACGTCGCGCTTCAAACGGGATGGGCATTCCAAATGCCCAACGCTACCCTGGCGGTAGGAGCAGGACTTGAACCTGCATACGCATCGCTTGCGTGAGCCTCGCCTCCAACGAGGTGCGATACCGTTCCGCTCATCCTACCGACTAGTCAAACTGGCGGAGACGATCCGATTCGAACTCACGCCGGAAGAATTTCAGGCCTTGTTGGGTGAGCTCAAACAGCGAGAACGGTTGCTTGTCGGCTGGAATGACCGGCAGCCGGCGAGGAGAACTCATCCCATTGCGCTGGGTGGACATCGACTTCGTGAAGAACGTGGTCAACGTTACTCACGCAATCTGGCATAACATCGAAGGCGAGACCAAAACCCCCGCTTCGCGGAAACCAGTTCCTCTGCAACCGTTAATGATGGGCTAATTGACCCGTTGGCGCGAATCGTCGCTCTACCGCTCCGATCAGGACTACCTCTTCCCGTCAGTTCAGAGGAACGGAACACAGCCATTGCTCAGAAAGCGTTTACAAGCACCGATTTTCAGGCAATCGAACCAAGATCGAACCATGTTTTCGCGCAGAAAGAAGAGGTCAAAAGAGGCGGGTCGCGAGAGAGCACGACGCGTTTGTTGATCATCCAAAGCCATCTGTCAAGTGGCCCCAGCAAAGATGCCCCATTCGCCGAACGCTGACGGCCGGATCACCATCGACATGTAGAAACTGACGATCACCGAAGGAGGGATAGGCAACCGCGGTCAAGGAACTGCTTGGCGACTTCAGCCAAAACAAGTCTCGCTCCTGCCAAACAGAGCCGGGGGATGTTTGGCGGTATGCTTGGTAGCTGTTGCTCTAAATTATTGATACTTTGTCGATCGTCATGCGATCCGAATCCAATCGTACTCGGGAGATTTCGCTTGCCTCGACCGGGATACACGATCATTATTCTATGCACAACCGATGTCCTCGTTGAAGTACGGCCTTTGGCTGCCCAATACCTAATGGGCCAAGTCTAGCTTTTGACTGAAATGGTTCGGGCAGAATCCGCATATCAAATTAGAAGGCAGCGGAGGCATCGACAGGGATGCCATTACGAGGGCGTGGCATGACCACTATGTCCTCACCGGCGGAGAAGCCTCGGAAACACCCGTTTGGGAATCGAGGCCAATTCTCCGGAGGTTCAACAAGCTTGTGCTGCCGATCGAGACGATCAGGCATCGCTCGGAAAGATGCTTTGCGTCCGAAGGAGGAAAAACAGATGGACACGATACAGAATTCTCTGGAGGCCACGAAAGTTGCGACTCCGGCAACAAAGACAAGCTGGACCATCATGTTGTACATCGCGGCCGATGGTCTCCTAGCTAACTTCGCGGTCGAGTCGCTCAAGCAACTGAGTAAGTCCGCCAGCACAGCTCCCGGTAACGATGACCAGGCAAGTGTGGTTGTCGCGGCCCAGTTTTCCATCGATGCTCCTGGCGGACAGAGTATTCCGCGATATATCTTCAATGACTCCATCGGCGAGACTCTCGGTAGCGGCACTCGGGATCCTCTGAATGCGCCAGATGACATGACAGAGGAGCAGGCGCTGAAGAATTTCCTGAACTGGGTGTATACCAATCCGGAGTGCAACAAGAGCACCCGCTATGCTCTAATTCTCTGGTCACACGGGCCCGAACTCTTCCTTCAGCCCCCTCCGGGCCGTCCGACCGGCGATCCCGCCAGTCTTTACCTAGCTCCCGATCAGTTGAGCCAGGCCCTGAAGTCATGTACCCCCCCAGGGGGTAGCCGCCTTGACATCGTTGGTTTCGATGCCTGCTCCATGAGCATGTTCGAGATGGCCTATGAGATACGAGACCTGGCTGATTATATGGTCGCTTCTCAGGAGGAGGTCCCTGATCCAAGTTTCCCTTATGACCGCTTGATCGAGCTCTTCCGGAAATTCGGAGGAAATCCTGATTCATTGCTGAAAGAAGGCGTACAAGCATATGTCAGCGCCTACCGGGATTCCATCTGCGGCCCAATCACCGGAATGAAACCGGTCACTCTTTCAGCACTTCGTTTGAATAATTGCTCCAGTCTCAAGACTGCCGTGGACGCCCTTGCATCCGCACTCCTGGATGCACAGGACGATGGAGACTTACCGGGTCTGCTAATCGGGGCCCGCCAGAAATCACAAGACTATGCCGGCGGCTTGTACGTTGACCTCGCTGAATTATGCAAGCAGCTCAATGGGCGGCTTAACGGGAGTGGATCAGATGTTAAGAAGCCTATCCGGGCTGCATGTCAGGGCGTGCTGGATGCGTTGGCCGAAGGATCATCAGATTCCCTCATCCTGGAAAATTACTCGGCTGATACGACAGGCAATGGGATTTCGATTTATTTCCCCTATCTCAGCGATGAACAATCCGCACAGGTGGACAAGCCGATGGTGAAAGGTGGACGAGAAACGGTCGGTAAGGGCTTCAGCGTCAGTGACCTCTTGAACAATGCCGCCATCGGTTATCGGATCTCTGCCCGGCGTGACCTGATTATGATCACCGAAAGTTATTACCCGCGTCTGCAGCTCGTGTCTGACAACACTGGAAAAAGCTGGTACGACTTTATAGCCGGCTCGTGGCCGAGAATCCTCATCAAGACGGTTCCGGCAGAACTTGACTTGCGGTATTCGGCCCGTCAAAGTGCTATCAACCTCGTCTCCCATGGGCCCACAATGCTACGTAAATGAACAAGACAGGTTCGCTTGGCACTATGGTTCGCTTTGCATGCACCCTGACTGCACTCGGGCTGGGAGTCTGTGCGGTTAACGTCGCGCAGGTAAACGGAACCGGCCCAACTCAACAGCCAGCCGTTGCCCAGAGGACGGTGGATTACCAGGTCGTACACTCCGCGAAAATGGCCAACCCGGAGACGGAGTTGGAACAAGCGCGGGTGCTGCGCAAAAGACTCAGCGAGCGTGATCTCCGGATGGCTCTTCGTTTGCTTGCAGACAGCGCGCAGAGGTTGGCCTCTTCAGGACTTTTGTACCGAGCAGCTGCTGCAGAACTCGAAGCCGGCGATGTGTATCTCATGATGAGCAGCTATCCACAAGCACTTGTCGCTTACCGCCAGGCACTCAGGATGTCTGAGGGTCGCGTGGATCTGCGGTGCACGGCGCTGAGCCGGATCGCGCGTACTTACGCCAACGTCGGTCGGTTTCCTGATTCGCAGCAGTACTCCGATCAAGCCGTGGCTGTTTGCATGACCATTTCTGATAAGAAAGCACAAGCGGACGCAGTTGAGGCCCAGGGTGAGACGCGCTTCTGGTCGGGCAACATGACCGACGCGATAACCTCGTTTACCCGGGCGCGCGAGCTTGCATCAGAAGTCGAGGATCGCAATGGGCAGGCGCTAGCTACGATGATGCTGTCTGAGGCCGTTAATGCACACGACCGTCCGCAGGCAAACCGGCTGGCATGGTCCGCGCTGACCGACTTCATCGAATCCGGTGATGAATACAGTGCCGCGCGAGCACACTTGAATCTGGCCTATTTTGCCAGCGGCGAAGGGGATTTCGAGGGAGCACGGTGTCACTGCCAAAGCGCCCTGCCCGTTTTCCAGCGCATCGCGGACAAGGACAATGCGGCGATTGCACTGAATATTCTTGGAATGGTTGCCAGAGAGGCTGGCGATCTCGAAGAGTCGTTGAGCGATTACCAGCGTGCCCGGAATGACTTCGCTTCCGTGCAAGACGATTTGGGCGAGGCAGAATCAATCAGCGCGATAGCCGACATTCTATTAAGCCAGCGCAGATACGTCGATCTCGAGCCGCTGTACGCTCGCAAGCTTCATCTGGCTCAAAAAACCTCAAACAATGCTCTTCTGGCCTCCGCTCTTTTGGACCTGGCCGGCGTTTACGCTCGGCAACATCGATACGCGCAAGCTGACGAGACCTATCAGCGAGGCATGGCAGAGTATCGTGTGTCCGGAAACTCCGATGGGGAAAGCATCGCACTGGAGCGAATGGCCAGGCTCCAAGCCGAACAGGGAAGATTCCAGCAGGCCCTTCAGATATTAGGTGAGGCTCAAGCCTTGAGGGATCAGGCTGGCGAGATCGAAGACCTTGCCAGAATTCAATATTCGCGTGCACGAATCTATCTCCAGCTCAATGATCTGGAAAAGGCGCGCTTCGAAATTGAGAAGCCCATCGCTATTATTGAGTCGCAGAGGTTGCGTATCGCGAAATTTGATTCGCGGGCGCACTACTTCTCTTCGGTGCACGAATATTATTCGTTGTACATCCAAGTGCTCATGGCGCTGGATAAGCTCCATCCCGATCAAAAGTATGCGCAATTGGCGTTTGAAGCCGCGGAAAGAAGCAAGGTACGGTCTTTGCTGGATCTGCTCGACAATAGCCAGCAAACCTTTCCCTGTGACACATTGCTGGCGCGTAATTCGAACTCTGCCACGATCGATACGGATAAGGCATCTTCGGAAACCCCAGCGCGGTCCAGTACACAGCCGCTGACCCTGGGTGACGTACAGGCCCAGATCGGAGATGGCAATACGCTCCTGTTGGAATTCGCGCTCGGTGAGGATCGTAGCTTTGCCTTTCTGATAGAAGGGGATAATCTGACGGCTTTTGACATCGGACCTGCAGCGGAGATCCGCAATCGCGTCCGCAGGTTTCGAGAAGTCCTCTTACCGATTGAGACAAAGGCGAATGAGGCGCCGACCGACTATTTGCGAAGACGTGCGGCCGCAAGGAGCACCTTGCTTCTCCAATCAAGAAGGTTGGCAAATCTTCTGCTCGGGCCGGTGCATCTTCCGGCACGAAGACGATTGTTGATCGTGCCTGACGGTTCCCTGCAGTACCTGCCCTTCGCAGCGTTGTCTATCGCGGAGAATGGGCGCGATGCTGTGCCGCTGGTAGAGCTCTATGAATTGGCGATGCTGCCTTCGGCTTCTGCACTTGTGTCCCTGCGCAAGACGGCAGGCAGGAGGCCTCAGCCGGCCGATGAAGTGACAGTCTTCGCTGACCCGGTATTTGAACCGCCAGGAAAGCCAATTCCGGCGTCTGTCTCCAGTTCGTCGGGATCTCCGCGTTCGCGGGAATTGACGAGAGCATTACGCGATATGCGGGACTCACAGTGGATTCCCAACCTCCCGGGCTCGCGGAACGAGGCACTCGCAATTCAGCAGATAACTGGGTCCGCGCGCACACGACTCGTCATGGGTTATGAGGCCAACCGTGAAGCGATCATGGGTAGTTCGATCGCGCGGCAACGGATCATTCATTTCGCAACTCATGGAATGATGGATACTCGTCATCCAGAGATGTCGGGCCTGGTACTTTCAATGTTTGACAAGAGAGGAAAGGCCCAGGACGGGTTTCTACGGCTGAGCGATATCTACAATCTCAAGCTATCTGCCGATCTGGTTGTCCTCAGTTCGTGCGAGTCCGCGTTGGGGAAAGACCTCGGTTCGGAAGGAATCAACGGCCTGCCCAGGGCATTTCTATACGCGGGAGCGCGAAGCGTTATCGCCAGCCTATGGAAGGTGGATGACGAGGCGACTGTGCCCTTAATGAAGATGTTCTATTCCCGGCTCCAGCGAGGTGAGAACCCCGCTCGGGCCCTGCAGGGCGCGCAACTCGATCTGCTCAAGAACGCACGATTGTCGGACCCCTATTACTGGGCCGCATTCGTATTGGAAGGAGACTACCAATGAGGAACGGGCCACTTTGAGGAGCGTGTAGAATTTAAGTCCCATGGATCCTCAGCCAGCCACGGAAAAGCAACGATACCTGACACCGGAGGTGTTTGCGTCGTTTCTTTTCTGGCTGTCAACTGATCCAGCACGGGCGGCCCGAGAATATCTGGACATCAGAAAGACGCTTATGAAGTTCTTTGTCAGGAAGGGCTGCACACATTCTGAGGAGTTAACGGACCGGACGCTCGATCGCGTCGTGCTGATTGTGCATCATGAGCCGAAAAAGTACACCTCGCCAATCTCCCTTTGCTATGGCGTAGGCAGAAAAGTCTTGTTGGAGTATCTCCGGGAGTCAACGCCCGAAGCGTTGGAAGACAAGGATGTTCCGGTGCCCGCTCTGCCGGAGGAGGAGTTTACCGAAGACGAAGTGAATTGCCTAGGCCACTGTCTGGATCAGCTTTCGTCACGTGATCGCGAGCTAATTACGCAATACCACCGGTTCCAAGGCCGTCAAAAGGCTGAGAATCGCAAGCATCTTGCTCAGATATACGGAGGACTGAACAAGCTGCGGATCACAGCCTGCAGGATTCGCGCTCGACTTCACGATTGCATCAGTAGCTGTGTGCAGGGTTCGGCTTTGAACTAAGGAATGCAAGACGGAGTATATAGAAAATCCCATGATCACTGATGCGAACATTCGCGAGTATTTGCTTGGTCGTCTGGATTCGAATCTCGAACTGGTCGAAAGCATCGACGAAAAGATTCTGATGGATCCTGAGTTTTCAATAAGTGTGGATGTGACCGAAGACGAGATTATCGAAGAATATCTAGAAGGTTCCCTTAACTCAGAAGATATGCTAGCAGTAGAAAGACACTTCCTCCGCCCTCCCGAACGGCAGCGCAAGCTCAAAACTGCTCGATTATTCAGCCGATACCTCGAAAGCGAATCCCGCAACGTGACGACGGAGCAGCCAGCACCTGTGCGTAGTCTGTTTAAAGTGTTTCGAGTCGGATGGGCATTGCCAAGTTTCAGAACTTGTGCCGAAATCGCAGCCTCCGCCGTGTTCGTTATTTCGATCCTGACTCTTTCGAATCAACGCCGCGAACTCGATATCGCGAGAAAGCAAGTAGACGAGCAGCTAAGTCAGGAGCGCCAGCGCTCGGCGGCCTCAAATCAGCAACTACAGAACGCTTTACAGTCATTGCAACCAGCAGTCGCGATGCTCAACCTCTTCAGGCCGGGTTTACTGCGTGGGAAACTGGAGCTACCCGAGGTCAAGGTGAGTTCAGGAACCAAGTTGCTCCACGTCGAAGTCGCACTCTCGTCCAGCGCACCCGGGAGCGCTCGTGTCGAGCTGCGACACACCGGAAAGATGGTTTGGTCTCGGGACGGAGTCGATGCTATCGCCGTTCCGGGTGGCGTAATCTTAAGACTGGATATTCCTGCTGATGTCCTTACTCAGGGCACATGCGAGCTTGTGGTAAAGACCGCAGGGGACGGCGCAATATCTTATTGGTTCTCAGTATTAAAGCTCCAGTAGCACGCTTATAACTTTGCTCCAAGCTATCTCTCTAAGAGTCGCGCTTCGGTCTGCTGTCCGTGTGTTCCGTATCTGCCGGACTTATTGCGCAGACCTATGCGTTCGGGAGTTCACGTGATTTTGCGTGAAATGTTTTTCCAAAATGCGCATAGCTAGATGAAGGCTTCCCTAACAGCCAAGTACCGAGTTCACCATGAACGACGAGACCTGGAAGTGTCTTTGGGATATGCCTTGTTGATGCATTTTCAACTTCCCTGAAAATGCGATGTCAACAGCTACAACCCCCAGATGGTGTAGGCGCGAGGGAATCGCCGCCTCACAAAAGGAGAGTCACCAATGAAGCCAATCACAGTAATCGCATTTGCAGTGTGCCTTCTCGCGAGCTTTGCCGTCGTCGGCACTGTGTCGGCACAAGATCATGCTGCCACAGCCACGGTTCCCTTCGGTTTCAACGTGGGGGCTAAGTGGGTTCCTCCGGGGACATACACCATAACTTCGGACGCAGACAGTCCCGAACACATTTTCATACGGAGCGCGGACCGCAAGGTTGTTCTGATGACCATTGCTCAGCCCGACAGCCAAATATCGAATCGGAACAAGCTGGTCTTCACGAGGTATGGCGAACAGTATTTCCTGCACGAGATCCTTTGCTCCGCTTGCGGGATGAACGTCGCTTTCCCCGGCTCCAAGCACGAGAGGATCGTACGGTCCCGCCACTTGGAGGCAGGCCTCTCGCATTCGGGCGACGTGTACCTGGCGCTTTGAAGGAATCCCTGATTCTTACTCTCCTCCTGGCGACCACAGTGTCCGGTTCCGTAAGCCGCGCACGAAGCAAGATCCAGGCGAAGTAGTTTGTCCCCCTTTTTGGGAAATGGATGAAGCGAAGCGGGCCAGATGTCACTAATTGTGGTCGAATCCGGCTTTTTGAACGAAGGCAGTCGAATCAAGACCAGTCAACCTAAGGAGGGTTTTCCATGAAACGGATCCATGCAATCGCTCTGCTGACCATCGCTACTCTTAGCGCTACCGCCGGGGCTCGGGCCCAGGAGCGCGCCGTGATAGCCAACATTCCCTTCAACTTCACCGTTGGCGACAAAGTATTGCCTGCTGGTGAATACTCCCTCTCCTCTTCCTCATCTGGGATTGTCCAGATTCAGAGCGCTAACCACCAACTGTTTGTGAAGGTGACCGCCTCTCACAGCAATCATGAGGCGGAAGCTAGGACAGAATTGGTATTCAGCCGGTATGGAAGCAACTATTTCCTTCACCGGATCTTGGATCCCTCTACGAGCAGCCTGAACTTGGATATTGGCTCCTCGAAGTCAGAGAGGAAAGCGCGTGCCCATCAGGAAGAGGCAAAACTTCCACCGACAGAATCAGTTCTTGTCGCAGCACGATAATCTGCTCCAGATGGAGTTGTGGGCTCCGGGGTTTTCATCCCGGCGCCCAGCTCTGTTTTCCTTTCTCTCGTTCCCAAATCCAAGTTGACGAACGACATTCTTCCAACAAGCTTTAGGCCGCTTGATACATTCCCTTTCTTCGGCCGGTCGTGGAGTGTATGTAAACCAATCGCAGCTGTTCGGACGTCGGCGAAATGGCTGCGCGAATCCGGAATTCCTCACTCCTAAGGAACTGCAGACACTTCTGAAGAGGCTTCAACAACGTGAACGGGCGATGGTCCTCCTCGATGCCAGCATCGGATCGTCGGCACGGCGAATCATGATGAAACGACAAAGGAATTTGCCGACAAGACTTATGACCGTCCGCACGTGATGGAATTGCCCAGACATCGCGAAACGTTCGCTAGGCGCCTGCGAGCCGTGGCGTTGCGTTCGCGTGCCTCAGCAAGAGTGATCTCCGGATAGCTGCCAGGTGCAAGCTGCTTCTCAGCCCCTTGGAAGCGGTACTTCCGGCGCCAGAACTTTCTACCGGTGGGAGTGATCAGAAGATGCAGGCCGCCACCGTCAAAAAGTTTGTAACTTTCGAGCAAGGTTGCGAGCGCCGAATTGCGGTATCAGTCAGAGCCGTCTTTTACGCCTCCAGTTCAGGTGGAAGTTTGAAATGTCCCCAATCCCGAAATCTATGCCCCCACACATACCCCCATTAATTAGGAGTTGGCATCCACAATACCCATTGGACACAAAAAGACAGAAGCCGCTGATTTTTCAGCGGCTTAGCTTGGCCTATTGGATTTCTCTGGATGTCTTTGAATCTAATCCTGGTAGGCACGACTGGATTCGAACCAGCGACCTCTTCCGTGTCAAGGAAGCGCTCTAACCAACTGAGCTACGCGCCTGTAATGCGACAGACATTAGTAGTCTACCAGCATCAATGGAGCGGGAAAAGAAGATCAGTGCTGCGGGAAAAGAAGAGCTGTCGCCGCAACTTCTGAATGCTGTACCATCTATCAACGAAACGTTGACGCTTGCAACTCCAAGGTCCGTCGAGGCTTGCAAGATCGAAACGGGCAGGCGAGGCGAGATCACAACGTCTCAGAAGCTGCGCTTCGATGACTGAGGTCCCAACCACGCGCCGGAACCCGCTGCGTACAGCGCCAAACCTACTCACGGTGATGCGCATCTGTCTGGCACCCTTTCTGGTGGCCGCAATCCTTGAAAACCGGTTTAGCCTGGCGTTTGCGCTGTTCATTGCGGCTGGTCTTTCGGATGCACTGGATGGATTACTGGCCAGGATGTTGAAGCAGCGCACCAGCCTGGGGCAGTATCTGGATCCCATTGCGGACAAACTTCTCTTAAGCACTTTGTTCCTGGTCCTCATGTACAAGGGCCTCATGCCTACGACGGTGACAGTGCTCGTGTTTGGCCGCGACGTCGGCATCCTGCTTGTCGCGGCCGTCCTTTACGCCGTGGTGGGGCGACGAGAGTTTGGGCCGAGCATCTTCGGCAAGGCGAACACGGTTGCCCAGGTTGCGGCTGTGGCATTTGTGCTGCTGCACCAACTGACGACTGCAAAATGGGTCGTCATACTGCGCCTGGTGGCGCTGGATGCGACGGTCGGACTCACCATCGTTTCAGGGCTGCACTATGCGTGGATGATCGCATCACACCGCAGTAGCGCCCAGACCAATCCACCCGGCGCGAATTGATGCGGCACTGCCGCCGGAGTCAACGTTAATACGGTTGATTTGTTGACCAAGTCAATGTGATGGGCCCCCGGATTCTTTTGCGAATCCGCCTCATTCGTCCTCGATTTCTTCTTTCTTTTCGGCAGATTCTTCAATCGCCATGTCGTGAAATTCGTCGGAATCGAAGACATCGCCACATTCGAGGCATTCAACGTACTCGGTGTCTTCTTGGCGGGAGACAATTCGAACCCTAGGGTGTTTGCAGGCGGTAACCATCGTATTGGGCAGGCTTGGATTTGAAAACTCTTTGCCGCAGATTGTAGCGAGCTTTTCGACAATTTCAAACGGCATTTTGGTGAATCTTTGTCTCTGAGGAAACGCAAGCGAGGAAATGGCTTGTCTTGAGCACGTAGTTCCCTGAACCCTATCTCTATTAACAAAGTCCCTGTCTTCAATAGTCGTCCAGAGATAATTGACTGCAAACTATTCTTTATATTTAAGTTAGCCAAAGAATATTCTCAGCATTGGACTTACGGGGCTTTCCCGTTTCACAGTTTCACAGTTTCGCGGACCCAAATTTGAGAGTGGATAACGGAAGAACTAACTCACTGATTAGTTTATGGTTAAGCAATTTTAAAACGTGATTTTTGGCGCTTTTTGGCGGCATTTTGACACTTTTTGCGCCGTTTTGGGCATGTGTAAGGCTTAGCACCCCTGTGAAACTGTGGTGAGCACCCAAATCAGATGAGTGGTCGAAGGTTCGCCGCTTGGGAAGATCAGAAGAGTGGTCGAGGTTTGCCGCATAGATTCAGGATAGGCCGATCGGCGAAATAACCTGCAAAAGTGGGCAAACTTTTTGCCCTTTTCTTTGAGCAAGTTAGGCGATGATGATGGGCTCAGGGACTTGACGTCTCGTGGCGAACCCAATGCTACCGGGTTGGCTATCTTCGTGAGGAGTCGTGAAGGACGTGGGGATGGCTTGCACGCCAACCATGGCGTGGAGGACCTTCTTCGAATTGGGCATCGGAAGATTGAAAAGCCGACATAATCGGTCGTATACTAAATACGGACTGAAGAAGTCGCATATTATGCTGAAGCTTACCAAGAAGGCCGATTACGGGCTGATGGCGCTGAAATACCTGGCGGAACACCCGGAAACGGTTGCCCTGAGCGCCAAGGACATTGCCGATGCATACGGCATCCCGTCGCAGCTGCTGGCCAAGATTCTGCAGCAACTGACGAAGTCGGGGTTGCTGAAGTCGCACGCCGGAATGAACGGTGGGTATGCGCTCTCGAAGCCGGCGGTGTCGATTTCGGCTTACGAGGTAATCCTGGCAATCGATGGACCGTTTTTTATTACCTCGTGTACGAAAGGCGCCAAGGGATGCGACCTGACGCCGAGTTGCACGATCAAAGAACCGCTGGCGCGAGTGAACGAAACGATCGCGGGCGTATTGAAAAGCATCAGCATTCAAGACCTGGCCGAGCATGAGCATCCGCCAGGGCACGTCCTGGAGCCGAAGCTGGTTTCGCTGACGATTTAGCTAACTCTCCGCACGAAGCGGAGCAGCAACAACGATGGAGAGGTCGGGATGAGTACAGTTACGAGTCACGTTGAAGTGCCGGAAGGTGTCACGCTGCCTATCTATATGGATAACCATGCCACCAGCCCGCTGGATCCGCGCGTGCTGGAAGCGATGATGCCCTATTTCACAGCGAAATTCGGCAACGCGGCGAGCCGGAACCACTCGTTTGGCTGGGAGGCCGAGCAGGCCGTGGAGACCGCGCGCGAGCAGATCGCGAAGCTGATTGGCGCGACGGCAAAGGAAATCATCTTTACCTCGGGCGCAACCGAGTCAAACAACCTCGCCATCAAGGGCATCGCGGAGATGTATCGCGAACGCGGCAACCACATCATCACGCAAGTTACCGAGCACAAAGCCGTGCTGGACACGTGCAAGCGCCTGGAGAAGTACGGCTATCGCGTGACGTATCTTCCGGTGAAGGCTGACGGGCTCATCGATCTCGAAGACTTGAAGCGCGCCATTGACGACAAAACAATCCTCGTCTCGATCATGGCGGCCAACAACGAGATCGGCGTTCTGCAGCCCATTCGCGAGATCGGCAAGATCTGTCATGAGAAGAATGTCCTCTTCCACACCGATGCGGTGCAGGCGGTGGGCAAGGTTCCCGTGAACGTGCTCGCCGACAACATCGACGTGCTGTCGCTCTCGGGCCATAAAATCTACGGGCCGAAGGGCGTGGGCGCTCTCTATGTTCGGCGTCGCAATCCGCGCGTGCAGATTGCCGCGCAGATCGATGGCGGCGGCCACGAGCGGGGCATGCGCTCGGGCACTTTGAATGTTCCCGGTATCGTGGGACTCGGCAAGGCATGCGAAATCGCCAACGCCGAGATGGAGAACGAAGCTGCCTATCTCCGTGGCCTGCGTGATCGCTTGAATGACAAGCTCCAATCAGAGCTCGACTACATTCACGTGAATGGGTCAATGGAGCGCCGGCTCCCAGGCAACCTGAACGTGAGCTTCGTTTATGTTGAGGGCGAGTCGCTGCTGATGGGGATCAACGATGTCGCCGTATCCAGCGGCTCCGCATGCACGTCGGCGACGCTCGAGCCCTCGTATGTGTTGAAGGCTCTTGGGCTGGGCGACGATGTTGCGCACAGTTCTATTCGATTTGGTTTGGGCCGCTTCAACACGCAAGCCGAAGTGGATTATGTTGCGGCGAAGGTTATCGACATTGTGAAGAAACTACGTGAGCTTTCACCGCTTTACGAGATGGTGAAAGAGGGAATTGACCTGACCAAGATCGAGTGGCAGGCGCACTAGAAGCGAGTGGTCAGTGAACAGGGATCAGTGGTCAGTAAATGCGCCTTGAATTTAACGTAGCGCATCCAATGATCGACGGATCCGACCGCTGACAAGAGGTCAAGGATTTTCAAGAAACGCGGCTTCCCCGCGGGAAGGAATTTGGAAAATGGCATACAGCGATAAGGTCGTAGATCACTACAACAACCCGCGCAACGTGGGTACGCTCGACAAGAGTTCCGGCGATGTAGGTACAGGTCTCGTCGGCGCTCCCGAGTGCGGCGACGTGATGCGCCTGCAGATCCGCGTGAACCCGGAGACGCAGGTTATTGAAGAAGCGAAGTTCAAGACCTTCGGCTGCGGCTCGGCGATTGCCAGCTCTTCGCTTGCCACCGAGTGGATCAAGGGTCGCAAGGTGGAAGAAGCTCTCACGATCAAGAACACCGACATCGTGAAGGAGCTTTCGCTTCCACCAGTCAAGATTCACTGCTCGGTGCTGGCAGAGGACGCCATCCGCGCAGCTATCGGCGACTGGAAGAAAAAGAACGGCGTCGCGGAAAACGTGGCTGTGGCTGCTGAAGCCAAGTAAGAGCAGCTCTTAAGGCAAGAAGGAACCAATGTCGAACTTTGTATCCATCGAATCGAAGCCGGCGCAGGGCGCAAGCGCTGCACCGGCGCAGCCGGAGGCCAAGCCGGCTGGTGGGCCTGTCGCGCAGGGCCTGCAGGTTACCGACCGCGCGGTTAAGCGCATTCGTGTGGCCATGGAAAAGGAAGGCGTGTCGCCGGCAGAAGGCGGATTGCGCCTCGGCGTGATGGGCGGTGGCTGCTCAGGGCTTTCGTATTCGATCAAGTTCGACACACGCCCACGCGAGCGGGACCGCATTTACGAGTTTGACGGCGTGCGCGTCTTCGTCGATCCCAAGTCGTTCGTCTATTTGCACGGCATGACGCTGGACTATGAAGAGACACTGATGCGGCAGGGCTTCAACTTTATCAATCCGAACTCCTCGCGCTCCTGCGGCTGCGGTTCGTCCTTCTCTTAGTCCTCCGCCCTGGAGTCAGTTCATGTTGAAAGTTCTCGATTCTGCAGTACCGGTCGCGTGCTGGTCGTGCGCCGTTGCGCACAATGATGCGACGTTGTTCTGTCCGCATTGCAGCAAGATTCAGCCTCCTCCGGGCGGGGACTATTTTTCTGTCTTCGGACTTGTGCCGCAGCTCGACCTCGATCTGGGTATGCTTGAGCACCAGTTCCACAAACTCAGCCGCAAGCTGCATCCCGATCGGTTCGCGCGCGCACAAGAAAACGAAAAGCAATGGAGCCTGGCCGACACCGCGCTGCTCAACGATGCCTATCGCACGTTGCGAAATCCGATTCGACGCACCGAGTATCTGCTGAAGTTGCACGGGGCTGAGATTGGCGAGGAGCATGCCGGCAAGGATCGCAAAGACCCGTCGCGTGTGCCGGCGGACCTTTTGGAAGAGGCATTCGATCTGAACATGCAGCTTGAAGAGATGCGCATGGCGAAGAAGATGGGCGACACCGATCCGGAGTTGCAATCGAGTCTCGAACAGGCGAAAACAAAGTTTGACGGCTTGCTCGATGAAGTCGACCGCGACCTGCGCGCGCAGTGGAAGGTATGGGATGTGGGTGACGAAAACGTCCGCCAGGAATCGCAGAAAAAGATGGTGGCGCTGCTCGATCGCCGGCGCTATATCAACAATCTTGTCCGCGACGTGACGGAAACACTGGGAGCCTAAGAGAATCATGGCAGAAGGACGCGTAGTTGGAATTGACCTGGGAACAACGAATTCCCTAGTCGCTTATATGGAGGGCGATAAGCCGGTGGTCATTCCCGGCGTCGACGGCTCGAACCTGGTGCCGTCGGTTGTAGCTCTCGATCCCATGCCGGCGGACGGCGGCAGGCCCACCGTTACCGTGGGCAACAGCGCACGCCGCGTGCTGATCGAGACGCCCGAGCGCGTCATCTACTCTGTGAAGCGCCTGATGGGACGCGGGCTCGAAGAAGTGCAAAGCGAATTGAAGCTGTTTCCGTTTCGCCTTGCGGACGACGTGGAGGCCGGCGAGGTGCCGCGCATTCAGCTTGGCGAAATGCGGTTTACGCCGCCGGAGATTTCGGCGTACATTCTGCGACAGCTCAAGCGGAATGCAGAGCGCTTTTTCGGGTCGCCGGTATCGCAGGCGGTGATCACGGTTCCCGCGTACTTCAACGACGCGCAGCGGCAGGCGACAAAAGACGCGGGCCGCATGGCCGGGCTTGATGTGCTTCGGCTGGTGAACGAGCCGACGGCGGCAGCGCTGGCCTATGGACTCGATCGTGCCAAGGAAGGCACGATTGCGGTTTATGATCTCGGCGGCGGGACTTTCGATATTTCGATTCTGAAGCTGCGCGATGGAATTTTCGAAGTGCAGTCGACCAATGGCGATACGCATCTTGGCGGTGATGACATCGACAATCTGCTGCTGGCGATTGCGCTCGATGAGATTCACGCCGAGCACGGTGTGGATCTGCGCAAGCATCCCGGCGCGGTGCAGGCGATCCGCAAGGCCGCGATTGACGCGAAGATCGCGCTTTCTGCAGAGAGTGTTGCCCGTTTCGATATTGAGCTGCCGAATGGCGATCGCTACCGACGTGAGATTCCGCGTGCTGTTTTCGAGCAGTTGATCGAGCCCGTTCTGAACCGGACAGTTGGACCGTGTAAGCAGGCGATCACCGATGCCGGCATTACGCCAGAGCAGATCGATGAGGTTGTGCTCGTGGGCGGGTCGACGCGGATTCCTGCGGTGCGCAGGCTGGTGGACGACCTGTTTCATCTCGGCGCGCGGGGGAAGAAGCCGCACATTGAATTGAATCCGGATGAAGTGGTGGCGCTCGGTGCGGCGGTGCAGGCTGACATTCTGGCGGGCGCGTCTAAGACGACGGAGGAGATGTTGTTGCTGGATGTGACGCCGCTTTCGCTGGGGATCGAAGCGCTTGGCGGGACTGTGGCTAGGATCATTCAGCGCAATTCGACGATTCCGGCGTCGGCGACGGAGCATTTCACCACAGGTGTTGACGGACAGACGAATGTCGCGATTCATGTGGTGCAGGGGGAGCGCGAACTTGCGGCGGATTGCCGATCGCTGGCGCGGTTTGATTTGAAGGGGATTCCGCCGATGAGCGCGGGGTTGCCGCGGATCGAAGTGAAATTCCTCATTGATGCTGACGGGATTCTGCAGGTTTCCGCGCGGGAGCAGCGCAGCGGCAAGGCAGCGCAGATCGAAGTGAAGGCTACCTATGGATTGACGGACGAGCAGGTCGAAGGGATGATTCTGGATTCGTTCGATCATGCGGAAGAGGATTTTGCAAAGCGGCTGCTGATCGAGGCAAAGATTGAAGCTGATACGATCCTCTCCAAGGTCGAGATGGCGCGAACCCACCCCGCGTGGGGACAGTTGCGCGGCGAAGAGATTGGAGTGATCGATGCGGCGCGCGACAGGCTTGCCTCGGCAAAGGCAGGAGACGACCTTAGCACAATCCGTGAGGCGACCGTTGCACTTGATCGCTCGACGCAACGGCTGGCTGAATTGATGATGGATGCCGCAGTCGGATCAGCTATACGCGGCAAAACGATGGGCGCCGCCGATGAAGAGCTGGGCGAAGAAGTGACCGCGCCGCATCCGATGGCGCGTGCGGAATTCAAGTGAGAGTGGTTGAACGAGATTTGAGGGTCGATATATGAGCGAAGTGAACACTACAAACATTCCGCCGGAGAAGCTGGTGCGGGTTACGTTTATGCCTGAGGGCAAGACTGTCGAATTCGAATTCGACACCATGCCTTATGAGCATCATGGCAAACCGATGTCGTTCCTCGACGTCGCGGAGAACTTCGGTATTTTTCTCGATCACGCTTGTGGCGGCGTTTGCGCCTGCACCACTTGCCACTTGTGGATCAAGGACCAGGAAGGCATCAGCCCTGCCGACGACGACGAACTCGACCGGATGGATATGGCGGCCGATCAGCAATTGAACTCGCGCCTTGGCTGCCAGGCGGTCATCACCAAGCCTGGTAACTATGTGGTCGAGATTCCCAAGTGGAATCGGAACTACACGTCGGAAGGCAAACCGCTGGCAATGGCCGAGAACAAATAGAAAAAACGAAGAGGAAAGCATGCCCCGCGAAATCATGTGGACCGACTCCGAGGAGATCGGCATTCAATTGCAGGAGAAGTTTCCAGAGGTCGATCCGCTGACCGTGCGGTTCACGGATCTGCACAAATACGTGACGGAGCTTGAGGGCTTTGCGGATGATCCGGCAAAGTCGAACGAAGCGCGGCTTGAAGCGATCCAGATGGCGTGGCACGAAGAGTTCAAGGACGCGAAGGGCTGATTTGGGCCCTGGTCGCGATGTCAGGAATCTCCGCAGTTAAAGATGTTGGCTATGTTCTCCCTCGGGTACCGGAGATACCCCTATTATCCCCTCTCTTTCAGGAAGTTTATTCGATTCATGGGTTTAAAGCGAGACCCCTCGCCAGAGTCCTCTTCCTATTGAAGTTCGCTATAGAGTCCTCTCGGCAAAGGAGTTAAGGCTGGGGACGGGAGGGAGAGACCCGGAGAGCAGCGGCTTAGGAACGCAGAGTCGGGCACGGTGGGTCTGATTTTGCTGCTTCTGATCGGACACAACTCCATTGTGCGCCGGAACCGGGAAATTATCTGCAAAGCTGCGCCGGGAAAATTCTGAATGGAATGAGGGACTTGGCGGGAAGATTGAGAAAAGAGGCTTGACGCCGATATTTGCGGGCGGCCGTTATTCTGGTGCGAATCAACTAATGGACGATGGGTTGCTAGTCGCGCCAGGTTTCGGCCCAGCTAAATGAAGCTTCGAAGTGCTGGAATTCCTGTTTCTGTCCTGGGACGAGATAAACACTGACTACATCGAAGCGGACCGGCGGAGCAGTGGTCTGCGGAAGCTGGCGCAGATAGCGGCGCGCGAGGCGGCGGAGCACGTTGCGCTTGTGGTTGTCGACGGCGGTCTCGGCGGGGGTGAGGTCGCGGGCTGTGCGGGTTTTTACCTCGATGAAGCAAAGCATGGGGCCGTCCCAGGCAATCAGATCGACATCGCCGGGGACTTCGCCTGAGGACCATCGCCTCGCGACGATGGTGTATCCCTTGCGCTGCAGATAGAACAGCGCAGCGTCTTCGCCATCAATGCCTACCGTGAGATGAGCGGGCAGCGCATTCCGTCCACGCTTGCTGGCAACCTTATTGAGTCCGGCGAGCGATCGCTCCGCCAAGCTGACGCGCATCTCTCTGAGATTCATTGCAACCATTCTCAGCTGATTGGAGAGAAGGTGCAAATCGCTTCGGTACAGCCGCTTTCGCGGGGCCGCGCCGAGCGTCACGGGTTTGAATACAACGGTCACGGCACATTGTCGCTGTCGAGGTCCGCTCACGAAGCGGAAATTTATGCACGTGTAGCCGAATTGGCTAGCGCGTCTAACCTTGGAACACACGGCAATGCTGCATCGCGGCGATCTGCGAGACGAGTATTTTATCGAGCATTGGCGCGTTTTTCTTTCCTCATTCGTCTATTCCGATACGGAGTTAATGGATCGAGCGCTGCGGCTGTCGCAGGAGCGGTTTGAGTGCGTTGCTTGTTGTATGCCGCTCACTGGGGACCGCTCCGTAGCATCGTGGCAGAGCTGCGACAGACCGACAGCAGTTGTGGATGTCGCTGCGCTACACCCGGAAGGAATGAAAATCGCTGCTGGTCAGATCGTGCTTTCGCACCCGAGCGGAGCTTGGATGGGGCACCTTCGTTCGTGCTGATGTCATTTTCACGGCAGATTCCTGCCATACAGTCGTCACAAAACCAAGCTAGACTCTCGAATTTCTTCGAGAATGTTGGAGGGCTGTCCAGTACACGTACCCAGGGGAGACAGGTATGCAGACTCTGCTTCAGAACATCCGTTTCAGCTTCCGTATGCTGGCGCGAAACCCCGGCTTGACCGTCACGGTTCTGCTTACATTGGCCATCGGCATCGGTGCGAACACCGCCATCTTTACTGTCGACTATGCGACGCTCCTGGCTCCGCTGCCCTATCCGCAACCCGATCAGCTGGTGATGGTCTGGTCAAAAATCCAGACCTATCACAATGGAGTTGCCGCAGGCGACTTCCTCGACTGGAAGCAGCAGAACACGGTGTTTCAGGATCTTTGCGCCTGGTCCGGCACCAGCTTCAACCTGGCCACCAAAGACAAGCCGGAATACGTCAATGGGACTCGAGAGACGTACAGCATGCCCCAGATGATGGGTGAGCCGCTCCTCATGGGCCGCTACTTCTTGCCGGAAGAAGGCGTGGCCGGCCGCGATCACGTCGCCATCCTCACCCATAAGCTGTGGGTCAAACTGGGCGCGAATCCTAACATCGTCGGCACCACCCTGCGGATGGATGGAGCGCCCTACACCGTCGTCGGAGTTCAGCGCCCCGGCATCTTCGATCGCCAGGAACCGCAGCTGACGGTTCCCCTGGTCTTCAAGCCGGAACAGGTCAACCACGACTTTCACTGGCTCCTCGTCATGGGACGTCTTAAGCCGGGAGTCACCCTGAAGCAGGCGCAACAAAACATGGACTCCGTTACTGCCCACATCGCACAGGTTTATCCCAAAAGCGACACGGGCTGGAACTCCTATGTCGAGGGACTTAAGAACGATTTTCTGCCCAAAGAGCGCATCAAGATGCTCTGGCTGCTGCTGGGTGCCGTCGGGTTCGTGCTGCTGATTGCCTGCGTGAACGTCGCCAATCTGCTGCTCGCGCGCGGCATGGCGCGGCAAAAGGAACTAGCCGTTCGTGGCGCGCTCGGTGCCGGCCGCAGCACCATCTTCGCCCAGCTTCTTACGGAAAGCCTGATCCTTGCTCTTGCCGGCGGAGCCCTGGGAGTCGGCGCGGGTTACGCCATGCTGCAGGGCCTCGTCCTCGCCATGCCGCGCAATACACTGCCCAGCGAGGCCGATCTGCGCCTCAACATTCCCATCCTGCTCTTCGCTCTCGTCGCCACCACGGTGGCTGGTCTTCTGGCCGGCTCCGCTCCCGCCTGGTATGCATCGCGCGTCGATCCCGCCGAGATACTGAAAGAAGGTGGACGCGCCGCCACCAGCGCCGGCAAGCATTTCCTGCGGCGAATTCTGGTCATCGGCGAGTTCGCGCTTGCGCTCGCTCTGCTCGCGGGCGCCGGCCTCACCATTCACAGCTTCTGGAATCTCGCTCATGTCGATCTTGGCATCAAGACCGACCACGTTCTCAACTTCTTTCTACCGGTGCCGGAAACCCGCTCCAAAGATCCTCAAGTCATCTCCGCCTACTACCGCGACATTCTCGCCCACATCGCTGCTGTTCCTGGCGTGCAACACACCGCTGCGATGACAGGCCAACCGCCCTACGGGGCGGGCTTTGGCATGCCGTTCATGCTCGAAGGCGGCCAGACCTACGCAGATCCGTCGCAACGGCCAGGGACCGGCTTCGGCATGGTGACTCCGGATTACTTCAAGGCCTTTGGCGTTCAACTCATCTCGGGGCGCGGTTTCACTGATCAGGACGCGGCAGCCACGGTCAAAGTGGCCATGGTGAACCAGGACTTCGTGCACAAATACCTGCAGGGCAAGGACCCTCTTCGTCAGCGCGTGCTTGTCGAAGAGCTGATTCCCGGCGTCACCAAGTTGGGCGGATATATTCCATGGCAGATCGTCGGGACCTACCACAATGTGCACATGGCGGATCAGCGCGACGAAAACCCCGAGATGCTCATCCCCTTTTACCAGATCCCCTGGCCGCAGGCGGGCTTTGCAGTGCGGACGTCTGAGAACCCGTCTGCGATGCTCAACAGCATCTCCGCCGCGGTGCACCAGGTCGATTCGAGCGTCGCCCTTGCCGAGCCCAAGACTCTCGACGAAGTCGTCGACGAATCTATGGCCAACCAGCGATTCACACTCATCCTCTTCACCAGTTTCGCGGCTGTTGCCTTGTTTCTGGCCGGACTCGGCATCTATGGCGTGATGTCGTTTTCCGTGGCCCAGCGTGCGCACGAAATCGCGCTTCGCATGGCTCTGGGCGCCACGCGCCATCGGGTTGTCAGCCTCATCATTCGTGATGGCGTGGCTCTCGCCGCGATCGGACTCGGTCTTGGCCTGATCGGCGCCTATTTCGTCGGCCGCGCGAGCTTCAAAATGGCTGTCGCGATCGGTCCTAAATCGGAAACCTCGATCACCGAGAGTCTATTTGCGTTTCTCGAAAATTACGATGTGCTGCAGCGGCAGGGTCTCTACTGTACGCACGCGCACCAACCCGACCGCATTCATTTCCTTCTCCAGTTGCTCAACTGACATTTTGTGTACTTCTTTGATGGGGACTCGAGGGTCTTCCTTCCGATATTCGACAAAGACTATTCGACCGCCTGGCTTCAGCGCGTCGCGAACCTTCGTCATCACCTCAAATGGATAAGCCATCTCATGATAAACGTCCACCAGAAGCACCAGGTCCACGCCTGTTACGGGCAAGTGAGGATCGATCTCGCTGCCCTGCACTACTTTCACGTTCGTGGCTTTCAGAGCGGCCGCACGTGTTCGGAGGGTATTTAGCATCGCCTCCTGGATCTCGACAGCCAGCACCTTGCCAGTTCCGCCTACTTTTGGCGCCATTCGGAATGTGAAATAACCCGATCCTGCGCCCAGGTCCGCAACGACTTCCCCGGGACGAAGATCCAACGCGTCGATTACCTTGGCAGGATGCTCCTCTTCTTCGCGCTCACGCCGGTCCAGCCACTCAATGCCACCTGGGCCCATCACCTCAGCAATTTCCCGTCCCATATAGAACTTCCCCGTACCGTTGGGGTCATGGTTCGCCCGGGTCTCGTAGAGCGGTCTTGTTGATGGATTGGGAGGCCCATCTTGCTGAAGAACCGGGCAAGCCAGAACGCCTGGCAAGACCGCGCAATCCCGGGCTAACGAGCCATTTGGGCCAGCCAGGAAAAATGCCGCAATGAAGGTGGAAACAAGCATGCATCGCGTAGGATCGACAATCACAGACATCTCCAGAGTGTGGGCACTGCTCTCTGCCAACGATAGCCGGTTGTAGCGGGTGCGTGATCGGCCGCCAGAGGCTATGGTCGCTTCGACGGCAACAGCGCTTACTTGGTCGCCGGGGACGAACTTCCTGCGCTCCGGAACGGCAGTCGGACTTGGAGCACCCGCTCTCGGGTGCGCTCCTCGGAAAGGTTGCGTGCGCGTGCGCGCAGCAAGTCGTCGAGCGAGATCATCCCAACTATTCTGCGATCTTCGTTGCTATCCACAACAGGCATCCGCGTGTAACCTGTCTCTGCCATTCGATAGACGACGGTCGACAGCGGTTCTTCGGCAAACGCCATGATCGGGTTGGGGCGCGCAAGATCGCACATCCGAGTCGATTCGCCGCGGTGGGAGGCCAGGTCTTTGCGCGTGATCACTCCGCTCAGCCGGCGGTCGGCTCCGATAACAGGATAAAGATGCTGCCCACGTGGAGAGTGGCCGTCCTTCACCATGCTCCGTGCCTCGGCAATCGTGCCGGTACCCTCGAATGCTATGAGTCTGGTGCGCATCACTTCGCGAACGAAGATAACCTCCAACGGGTCCACACTGTATTCGCGGCTGAGATGAAATCCCCGCCGCGCCACCTTCTCGGTTAGAATCGAGCGCTTCAACACCAGGACGGTGAATGTGTGGGCGATGACGGCTGCAACCAGCAGCGGCAGAATCATGTTGACATCGTGCGTTAGTTCAATTGCGAAGACAATTCCCGTGAAAGGGGAGCGCATGGTGCCGCCGAGAATCGCTCCCATGCTAACGAGTGGCCAAAATCCGGCGCCCGCCGCAGGAAGAAACGATGCTTCAAGGCCGCCCAACGCGCCGCCCATCATCAGCAACGGAGCCAGAACTCCCCCAGAGGTGCCCGACCCCAGCGAGACAGCCCAGATGGTGGATTTCACCAGAAGAACGCCTAGCAGCAGGCCGATAGTTCCGTTGCCCTGGAGGAGCGATCCGATAGTGTCGTAACCCACGCCGAGCGCCTGCGGAAAGATCAAGCCTCCCACGCCAATTACGAGACCTCCGATTGCCGGCCACCACATCCAGTGAATCGGCAGCTTGGCGAAGGCGTCTTCAGCTGCATATACGGCGCCGGTCAGCAGCGCGGAAAGCGCGCCCGCGAGAATACCGCAAACAACGCAACCCAGGAGCCCGGCTGGACCGATAAACACCGGATGCGCCGGTGTGGGGAACAGCGGACCGAGACCAATGAGGTATCGCCGTCCAGCGCCAGCGGTGGCACTGGCCAGCGCCACCGGAATGAGGCTGCGCGGCTTCCATTCAAAGAGCAGCAGTTCGACCGCGAGGAGGATCGCCGACAACGGCGCTGCGAAGGTGGCAGACATGCCTGCCGCTGCGCCGGCCACCAACAGTGTTTTCCGTTCAACGCTTGTGAGATGGAAGAACTGTGCGATCATCGATCCGAAAGCACCGCCGGTCATGATG
This sequence comes from Occallatibacter sp., assembly GCF_035317045.1. Lineage (GTDB taxonomy): Bacteria > Acidobacteriota > Terriglobia > Terriglobales > Acidobacteriaceae > Telmatobacter. The sequence goes on along the minus strand of NZ_DATHHT010000025.1, from coordinate 90,920 downwards.
ATCGGGCCTTCCGCGCCGAAAGGTCCTCCGGTTCCAATCGATAACGCCGCCGACAGAGGTTTGAGAATGGCCAGCCGTGGCTGCACTTTGCTTCCGCCGATGAGAATGGACTCAATGGCTTCCGGGATGCCGTGGCCGCGGATTCGCTCCGAGCCGTAGCGCGCCATCAAGCCAATGACTAATCCGCCGGCGACTGGCACCAGGACAGCCCACCAACCAAGGTGATTGCCTGCGGGCGAGACCATCGCAGTGCCGATACGCTGGTAATAGAACAGATTGGTAAAGAGTCCGATCAGGCGTAACAGCGCGAGCGCGACATACGCGGCAATCACGCCGATTACCATCGCTAACCCAGCGATAGGCAGCACTCTGATGGTGGTCGTGAAATCGCCCAGCTTCCTAAGTTCTTTCGAGAGCTTCATGCGCCGTCCAGCACCTTCCGTAGTGTTTTCATTAATTCGGGGCCACCATCCAGGAGTTCGTCGTGGTGTGCAATCGACAGGTTGTGCAACTGAGATTCCCCTTTTGGGGTAAGCCGAAGCAGCACTTCACGATGGTCATCTTCTCCGGGGACACGCTTCACCGCGCCGTGTTCTGCCAGCCGGTTAACAAGTTCCACCGCACTGTGATGGCGAATGAGCATCCGCGAGGCCAGCTCGCCGATAGTTGGCTTCACGCCGTCTGGCAGGCCTTTGATGGCCAGGAGAAGCTGGTGCTGTTGCGGCTCGATTCCGTTACGACGCGCCTGGTCTTCACTGAACCGTAGAAACCGACGGATTTGATATCGAAACTCCGCCAGCGCTTGAAACTCACGGATAGTCAGGGGTTTTGTTCTTACTGCCACAGATATATCGTAGCACGATATGCATTCAGGCTCAATCGACGCCGATCACCTCAGGATCGGAAGAGATGCGCCGGCCAGAGGAATCGCTACGTACTGGATTCGCTGACGCAACGCACAAAGAGACGGAATCAGAGAGGCGAATCGGCGATACTCCGTTGGCGTCTCGAAAATCCCGCCATATGAGCCAAACGAAAATGAAAGGCCGGGGCAGCTTCGCCCCGGCCTTTGTTGCTTGCGCCGCTGCACCTTGTTATCGGTTGACGCCCGCCAATTCACGCGTTGCGGCCGATTCTTTTTCAACCTGCGACAAACATTCTTCAAGAATGTCGAGAGCAACGGTGGCTTCATCCTCAGTGACGATCAGCGCAGGGCAGAGGCGGATGGAAGTCTCTCCGCAGCCGAGGATCATCAGGCCTTTTTCGAAGCAGAGGGTTTCGACGCGATTCCGCAGAGCAGTTGCGGGCTCGCGCGTGGTTTTGTCCTTGACTAGCTCGACGCCGATCATGAGGCCGCGCCCACGTACGTCGCCGACGAGCGGGTGCGTTGTCTTCCAGCCTTGCAGCCGGTCGAGCATTTTGGCGCCCACCTTCGCAGCATTGTCGATTGCCCCTTGCTCGAGAATATTGACGGTCGCCAGCGCCGCCGCAAGCGAAACGGGATTGCCGCCGAACGTTGAAGCGTGCGAGCCCGGAACCCAATCCATGATTTCAGCGCGGCTCATGCACACGCCGAGCGGCATGCCGCTGGCAATGCCCTTCGCCATGCAGACAATGTCCGGCTGCACGCCTGAGTGCTCGATGGCCCACCACTTGCCGGTGCGCCCTGCGCCTGATTGCACTTCATCGGCAACCAGCAGGATGCCGTGCCGGTCGCAGATGCCGCGCAGTTCGCGCAGGAAGTTGTCTGGCGCGACGACGTAGCCGCCCTCGCCCTGAATTGGTTCGACGAAGATTGCTGCTACTTCTTCTGGAGGGAGGATCGTCTTGAAAAGTTTCTCCTCGATGTAGCGTGCGCAACCGAGGCTGAAAGCTTCTTCCCCCTGAGGGCCACCCGTGCATCCGCGATACGCATAGGGGTAGCGCACATGGGTCACACCGGGAACGAGCGGTGCGAAACGGCGCTTCTGCTGGGGCTTGGACGCAGTGAGCGAAAGCGCGCCCATTGTGCGTCCATGGAATGCGCCGAGGAATGCAATGATATGCTGGCGGCCCGTGTGATAGCGAGCCAGCTTGAGCGCGCATTCAATTGCCTCGGCGCCGGAGTTGCCATAGAAGAACTTATGCGGTCCCGGCATGGGGGCAACAGCCGAAAGCTTTTTGGCAAGATCCGTCAGCGGCTCGTTGTAGAAGTCGGTGCCAGAAATGTGAATCAGTTCCGCCGCCTGTTTCTGGATCGCGGCAACAACCTCGGGATGGCAATGGCCGGTGGATGTCACGGCGATGCCGGCTGCGAAGTCAATGAACTCGTTGCCATCCACATCTTCGACGCGAATGCCGCGTCCACGCCTGGCCACCAGCGGGTAGGAACGCGTATAGCTGGGCGAGATCAGGAGGTCATCGGTTTCGACTGCGGCCCTGGCTTTGGGGCCCGGCACGGGTCCAAGCAGTTTCGGTCCGAACTTGGCATGTAGCTCTTGTTTATGCATCTCTAGTCTCCTCGTCAGATTGGTTTGCGCGGCGGAAGATGTAGCAACGCCGTGGCCCCGGGGAAGGGGCATTTCCGTTTCGCAGACTGGCGACGTCTGCGACAGAAGGCGAGGGCCTTCGGCGGTGTCTAAACTAATCGCCGCCGAAGAGACTAGGTCGTGTGCGGATGGGCAGTATGCGCAGGTGGCGTCGAGGGCAGATGCACCGCGCGCGGGCCCGCGACCAGCGTTTTGTAGCTGGTATCGGCTGCAGAGCGCATGGGAAGTGCCTGTGCATGAGAGCCCCCGCTTGTCGCAGGATAGCACGCGCTTTGGACGACTTTCCATTGGTTTCCGCGCGTTCTGGCCTCGCATCCTCTTAGAGGCGTCTGAACCTCTGGTTCAGCAATACAATATGCATCGCTGTTTAAACGTGCATTCAGCATCCAAATCACTTGGTGGCTTCTGGAAGAGGCGACGGAACCGGATGACAAAACTGAGTTTGGCGGACTGGCTCCTGGCCGATCAAAAACACCCTCTGGGAGCACACGGGTCTTGTGAACCAATCCATCCATGGTGGAGCGTCATGTGCCTTACAGGCGTGGATTACTTCTCCACGTTGGGTTACCAGCCCGGAATCGCGTTCCTCGCGGCCGGCGTGCTTTCGCCGTTTGCGACGCTCGTGCTTGTTGTGGTTACCCTGTTTGCGGCACTTCCGCTCTACAAGCGGGTGGCGCAGGCCAGTCCCAACGGGCAGGGTAGCATCGCCATGCTGGAGAGGCTGTTTCCCGAGTGGGGCGGCAAGATCTTCGTTCTTGCACTGCTTGGATTCGCGACGACCGATTTCATCATCACCATGACGCTTTCGGCTGCGGACGCGGCGGCACACTTCGTTCACAATCCCTTCGCACCGCGATGGCTTGCCAGCCAGATGCTGGTGACCCTTGTCCTGCTTGCAATCCTGGGGGCGATCTTTCTGAAGGGATTCAAGGAGGCGATTGAGATTGCGGTCGTTCTGGTGGCTGCTTACCTCGTGTTGAATGCGATCGTCACCGCGCGCGCGGTCTTCGAGATATTGCATCGTCCTGAACTTGTCATGCAGTGGCGGATTTCACTTTTTGCGCAGCATCCTCATTGGCTCGGGATCGTTGCCATATGCCTGCTTCTTTTTCCTCGCCTCGCGCTGGGACTGTCGGGGTTTGAAACCGGAGTCGCCGTGATGCCGCTGATCGCTGGCGCTGATCTCAAGGCGCGCATCCGCAACACACAAAAGCTGCTGACGACCGCTGCCGGAATCATGAGCGTATTTCTCATTGCCACCAGTTTTGTGACTACCGTCCTGATTCCATCGCATGCATTTGCCGATGGTGGGGAAGCCAATGGCCGTGCCATGGCCTACCTGGCGCATCAGTATTTCGGGAATGTTTTTGGGTCTGTCTACGACATCAGCACGATCCTGATTCTTGCGTTTGCCGGTGCCTCGGCCATGGCGGGACTTCTCAACCTCATTCCTCGCTATCTTCCGCGCCTTGGCATGGCACCCGAGTGGGCGCGCGCATCGCGGCCGCTGGTGCTGGTTTTCATGGGCGTGGCGTTTTATGTGACCTATGCATTTCGCGCCAACGTCGATGCACAGGGCGGCGCATACGCGACCGGCGTGTTGGTGCTGATCACGTCCGCGGCATGCGCTGTGACGCTTTCGGTTCAGACTCCGCGTGCGCGCCTGGCGTCTTTGCTGGTGACGCTGGTTTTTATCTACACCACGGCCATGAACATATGGGAGCGTCCTGAAGGATTGAAGATTTCCTGTTTCTTCATTGCAGCCATGATGTTGGTTTCGTTTGTTTCACGCGCCACTCGGTCGACGGAGCTTCGGGTCACCGGCGTCGAACTTTCAGAGGATGCGACGGCCTTTATCCGTTCCGCGGGCGATCAACCGATACGGATCATTCCACATCGACCCAAAGAGACGACGGCCGATGATCTTGACCGAACAGAAGCCTTTGTCCGTGAGATTCAAGGCCTTCCCGAGCAAGTGCCCATTCTCTTTCTCCAGGTGGAGCGCACAGATGCTTCGGAGTTCAATCAGCGCCTCTCGGTGCAGGGCCAGAGGATCGGTCGCCATTGCGTTCTGCGCGCGCGAAGCCCCATGGTCTCAAACTCCATCGCGGCATTGCTGATTCATATCGAGAAGATGACGGGACACGTTCCGCATATCTACTTCAAGTGGAAGGAAGGAAATCCGGTGGCGAACATCTTTCGATTTCTCTTCCTTGGCGAGGGGGATGCGGCTCCGATTACTCATGAAGTGTTGCGGAAGGCTGTCCGTGATATCGAGCGCCGGCCCATCGTTCATGTGAGCTGAAAACCCTGCGCTGCATAGGGCCGATCAAAAAACGAATAAGGCGCAATATGCGGGAAGCAAAGAGGAGCGTTACAGGCTACGATGAATTTGACGCATGCCCTCTGTGACTGCTGAAACGCCACACTTCGCGAGCAAACCGGCGACACGGCTGTCCATTGTGCTCGCATTTGCCAGCGTCTATTTCTTCTGGGGATCGACGTACACAGCGATCCGGATTGGCGCGGCGGAGATGCCTGCGCTGCTGCTCACCGGAGTGCGCTTTACCATTGCAGGCGCAATCCTGATCGCGTGGTGCCGCTGGCGCAGATTGCAACTCCTGTTCCCAGCAAAGACGATGCTGATGCTCGCCATCATTGGCCTGTTGTTGCTTGGCTGCGGCAACCTCGGCCTTGTCTACGCGGAAGAAACACTACCCAGCGGGCTTTCGTCGCTTATCCTTGCGGTCACGCCCCTCTATGTTGCCCTTATCGAAAAGTTTCTGCCGGGTGGAGAGCCCGTGCCTGCGCGCGGATGGCTGGGCATGGTGGTTGGCTTCGCTGGACTGGCGGCGCTGCTGTGGCCTTCGCTCCACATGGGACTCGCCGGCAATCGCTCGGTGCTGGCAGCAATCATCGCTCTGCTCGCCGGAGCGCTTGTGTGGACCGTCGGCAGCATCCTTTCGCGCCGAACCAAACTGCCGGTTAACAGCTTCGTCGCCGCATCCTGGCAGATGCTCTTTGCCGGAGTCTTCAACATCATGCTCGGATCGCTGCTTGGGCAGTGGCCACAGTTTCATCTGACTCGAGCGGCGATTGGATCGCTGGCGTGGCTGGTTACGGGAGGATCACTGCTTGGATATACGGGTTTCATTTACCTGCTGGAGCACGTGCCCGTCGCCAAGGTCGCTTCCTATTCCTACGTGAACCCGATGGTCGCCGTGCTGCTCGGCGTTCTCATCCTGCACGAGCGTCCCCAAGCTGCGGAATTCATTGGCATGGCCGCAGTGGTATTTGCGGTGTTTCTGCTGACGACGGCGCAGATGAAAGCGAGAGTCGCCTGATGTTGAAACCCGCGCTGCTGCTCGTCAGTCGGATTCAGGAAGCGGGCTTCTTGTCGAATGCCGTCGCAGGCACGAGCTGGGGATAAAAATCTCCGTCGAGTACGATGGCGGTCCCCTCAAAATCCTTCAGCGCCTGATCGTCGCCGGCGACGACCATCCAGCAAACGGCAGCTTTCTTCAGCAGGCCGCACGCGATCTCAAGGGTATACGGCATCTCGGGATGCCCCTTGGGGTTTCCCTTCGCGCGTTCGATCCACAAACTGTGGCTTCCCATGGAATAGGACCCGTATACGGGATCGCCGAAGTCGAAAATCTTTCTTGGCCCTTCAGAGCTTCCTTGGGCAAAGCCGGGAAGATCCTTGGCTGTAAGAATCTGCCCGAAGCAATCGAAGGGGAGCGCCATGGCCGCAAGAAAGGAGGGCGGCGTTGCGTGTCGCGCACTGATCGGGATCTGGACACACGCGATCTCTTTTTTCTCGTCTTCGGACTTGGCTGTCGCTGCCTGTTGCTGTTTTATCTCGGGGAGGGTGGATTGCGCGTCAATCGCGTCCCAGCTTCCCGGGATGCGATAGGTGAATCCGAAGTCCTCGGCGGTTGGAGGGGTGGCAGGCCGAGCCTGCGCCAGCAATGGTGCGGCGATCAGAAGAAGGCTCGGTACAAGATAGCGAATGTTCATTTCGCGGCAAGTCTACCACGGACCGAGAGGGTGCGCTGGTTGCTAGGAACACTCAAGCGCACTACTTAAGCAGCAACACTGAAAGCGCGGAGGCGATGCCTCCAAGGGAAAACAGAATCCCCAGGTACCAGTAGATCCGGCTGCGCGTGAGGAGCGTGACGGAGGTGATGACGAGGCCGATTTCGAGCAGGGCTTCGGCGAGGTCGAAACGATCGGCGCGAGCTTCGGCGTGTTCGACTTTTTCTTCCAGCCCCTTGGCCTTTTCCTGATCTTCCTTCAGATCGTCGTTCCATTTCGCTTGATGATCGGCATAGTGCTTAAGGGTTTCCTGCGCCTTTTGTTTATCGGCAACGGTCAAGCTATTCAGCAGGTCGGCGTTCAGGCCGGTGTTGTAGGCGCGGATCTTCTGGCTTTGATACTGATTCCACTGGTCGGTGGCCTTGTTCTGGTCGAGCACGGCCTCGGTGTGGGTGCGATGGCCGAGAACGGTGGTGACTGCGACCAACACGGCCAGCACGCTCATCGTGAAGGCGACGGGGCGCAAGGCGGATTCACTTGAGCCGTGCTCAGCGTGTTCTTTCAGTTCCTGGGCCTCATTGGCTTCCATGGGGGCGTGATCTCCTCCGTGACGAATGTGTCGGGGCAGCGTCATTTGCGCTTCCAGCGCACGCCGTCTTTCGAGTCTTCGATGATGATGCCTTTTTCCGTCAACTCTTTGCGGATCTGATCGGCGCGGGCAAAGTCGCGCCGCTTCTTGGCGGCGTCCCGCTCGGCGATCAGAGCGTTGATGGCCTCATCTGTGAGTGACTGCTGTGCCAGCAACTCCGGTGCGACGTCGGCGATGCGGCCTTCTTGCTCGGCCCACTCGACGGCGCGTCGCGTCGGCTCGGTATCGCGGTCCTCGATGACGACGAACACCGCATCGAAGGCTGCCAGCACTGCGGCGACTGCTTCTCGATCGGTCTGGAAGAATTTGCCCTGATCCATGGCGGTATTGGAGAGACGCACCAGTTCGAAGATTGGCGCGCGCGCTTCGGCGGTATTCAGGTCATTGGCAAGAGCGGCCAGGTAGTCCACATGGGCTTTCGATGCGGCGGCCTGGACTTCAGGATTTTCACCGGCGGGGAATGCGCCTTTGACAAGCCGGTCGTGGAAGGTGCGGAGGCGGTCGATGGCTGCGGTCGCATCGACAAGCCCGTCAAAGGTGAAATTGAGTTGATGCCGGTAGGGAACCGAGATCAACGCCAGGCGGATAGCTGACGCTTTGTAACCCTTCAGCAGCAGATCGCGAAGGGTATAGAAGTTGCCTTCGCTCTTGGACATCTTGCGTCCGTCGACGAGCAGAAAGCGCACGTGCATCCAGTGATGGGCGAGCGGTTTGTGGGTGACGCTTTCGCTCTGGGCAATCTCGTTCTCGTGGTGGGGAAACATCAGGTCTTCGCCGCCTGCGTGGAGATCGAAGCTATCGCCCAGGTACTTCATCGACATTGCCGAACACTCGATGTGCCATCCCGGCCGGCCGCGGCCGATTGCGGTTTCCCACGAAGTCTCGCCGGGTTTCGCCGCCTTCCAGAGGGCGAAGTCGCGCGCCGAGTCCTTTTCGTATTCGTCGACATCGACGCGGGCACCGTCTTCCATTCCGCTCAAATCTTTTTTGCTCAGCTTGCCGTATTCCCGGAATGACTTCAGCCGGAAATACCAGGAGCCATCGTCGGTCTGGTAGGCAGCGCCTGCTTCGGCGAGTTTCTGAATCAGCTCGACCATGCGCGGGATGTTTTCGGTGGCACGGGCAATGATCTCCGGCCGCTCCACGCCCAGGGCGTTGAGATCTTCAAAGAATGCGTCGACGTATTTGGGCGTGTACTCACCGATCGGCACTCCCGCTGCCGACGCGTTGCGAATGATCTTGTCGTCCACGTCGGTGATGTTCATAACGTGGCGGATCGGCATCTCCATCAGCCTCAGAGAGCGCCGCAACACGTCTATCGCGAGAAATGTGCGGAAGTTGCCGATGTGCCCATAGTCGTAGACCGTGGGCCCGCACGCGTACATGCGCAACTCTTTCTTATCCATGGGGACGAGCGAGTCTATTTGTCCCGAGAGGGTATTGAACAGGCGCATAGGAATTGGGGCAGCGGGCAGGCGACTCATATTTCGGGTCAAAAACAGAGGCAAGTTGGCCTTTCTGATTGTAGCAGTGGGGATTACGGGTGGGATTCCGGTTACCTTTGTGGTCGAAATTGTGACCTTGACTTCGTCGTATGCTTGGTGCAAGGCGGCGTGTGGTCGTCAGCTATCAGATGGAAGAATGCGTCTTATCTTTGCTTTGCGACCCGGATACCCGCTATGCCCTGGAGATGTCCAGCGGCAATCTGCGGAATACCGCGACCGGACGCATCTATCCGATTCGCGACGGCATTCCTCTGTTTGTCAGTACGGTCACCGGATCGAACCTGAAATACCAGACGCTCTACGATCGCATCGCGCCAGGCTATGACCTGGCCGAACGGCTCTATCACTGGTTCACCCGCAAGCCCAACTACCGGCTTGATTTTATCGGTGAACTTGAATTGAGGCCGAACGCCCAGGTGCTTGAAACCTCTGTGGGTACCGGAGCGAACCTGCGTTTTCTGCCGCGCGACATTGACTTCTACGGTGTAGATATTTCGTGGGGGATGCTGAAAAAGTGCCAGCGCAATCTGCTCACCTGGAAGCGGAAAGCCCACATCTTCCAGGCCGAGGCTGAACGGCTGCCATTCAAGGTGGAAGCATTCGACTGCGTCTTTCACGTGGGCGGCATTAACTTCTTCACCGACAAGGTGCGCGCCATCAAGGAGATGATCTGGGTGGCGAAGTCGGGCACCAAGATCGTGATTGTGGACGAGACGGAGCGCACTGTTCGGGAAAACTACCAGCGGACGCCTGTGGTTAGAAACAGTTTCGGGCCGGGAACTGAAAAAGTGAAATGCCTCGCCGATCTCGTTCCCAGCGAGATGAAGGACATCACTGCCAAGGAGATCTGCGGCGGGAAGCTGTATTGCCTCACGTTTCGGAAGCCTTAGAGCGCTGACTGCGGACGGAATTATCCACCCAGGGCGAGCGAGGGATCAGCGGAAAGGTCGGGTCGTGCAAACTGTCCGGCTATGAAGCGCGGCCATGCGGCTGCGGCAATCATCGCTGCATTGTCCGTCGAAAGCGCGAGGGCGGGGAATGCGATTTGAATGCCGCGTCGTGCCGCTTCCGCGGTGAAACGCTCGCGCAATTCCCGATTGGCCGCAACGCCCCCGGTGACCAGAATGCGGCTAGCGTCGAGAGATTCGGCAGCGCCGAAGGTCTTCTTCATGAGGTCGCCGACGACGGCGTGCTGAAAGCTGGCGATGAGGTCGAGCGTTGGTTGGGGGCACAATTCCAGGGCTGCTTCCTTGGTTTGCGGCGGGTGTCCGGCGGCGAGCATGCGCGGAACGCGCGCGACGGCCTCTTCGCGCATGCCGTGCAACTCGACATAGCGAAGGACAGCCGTCTTGATTCCCGAAAAAGAAAAAAGAAAATGTGGGTCGAGCGCGGCGATGGGCGCGGTTTTCGCTGCCTTCGTGCGGGGAGCCTCGCCGCCGAGATGTGCCTTTGCCTTGATCTGCGCGAACGCGAACGGCACGGCATGCGGGTCACCGAAGCGGGCCAGCGCGTCGATCCAGGGGCCGCCGGGATAGGCGAGCCCCAACAGCTTGGCGACCTTGTCGTAGGCCTCGCCTGCTGCATCGTCGAGCGTCCGCCCGATCAGTGAATAGCGCCAGTTTCCATCTGTGGTCTGCGCAAGGTAGAGATGCGTGTGTCCGCCGGAGACAACGAGGGCCAGCGCAGCCTCGTCGGCTTCAGAATATTGCGCGTCGGGCAGGGAGCGCTCCTGGAGAAGCACCGCGTGAATGTGTCCTTCGAGATGGTTCACCGCGATGAGCGGAAGCTCCTGCGCGAAGGCGAGCGCCTTGGCATACGTGATGCCGACGAGCAGCGCTCCTGCCAAACCCGGGCCGGAAGTGACGGCAATGGCATCCAGATCGGCCAGCGTTACTCCTGCCTCGGCTAGCGCCGCGCGAACCACGGGTACGATGGCGCGCAGATGCTCGCGGCTGGCGAGTTCCGGCACCACTCCGCCATAGCGCAGATGGGTCGCGATCTGGGAGGCGACGACGGACGAGAGGGTGCGCGCACCGCGCTCGACGACTGCGGCCGCGGTTTCGTCGCAGGAGGATTCAATGCCGAGGATGAGGCCGCGAGGCATACTTCAAGTTTAACGGTCTCGAATCTGGCGGCTGAGACGGACTATCCTCAAGCAGAGAGATGTTGCCAACTTCGCCTCAATTCGAAGCCGCGCTGGAGATCATCAAAACGCTGCGTGCGGCGGGCTACGAGGCCTATCTTGCAGGCGGGTGCGTGCGCGATCTGCTGCTGGAGCGGGAACCCAAGGACTATGACGTTGCGACGTCGGCGACGCCGGACACCGTTCTGGAGATGTTTCCGCGCACGTTCGCCGTCGGTGCGCATTTCGGGGTGGTGCTGGTGGCTTCGGAGACCGGCGATGCCTGCAAAGATGGCGCCGTAGAGGAGAGGTGCGTGACGGAGGTGGCAACGTTCCGTTCGGATGGGGCTTACTCCGACGGGCGACATCCCGACGCGGTGCGTTACACGAAGACCGCCGCGGAGGACGTGCAGAGACGGGACTTCACGATCAACGGGTTGCTGCTGGATCCGCTGCGCGAATCGGGCGACCTTCGGCTTGATGTCATCGACTATGTTGGCGGTCTTGATGACATCGATGCCGGCCTGATTCGCGCTATTGGCCTGCCCGAGAAACGGTTCGAAGAGGATCAGCTTCGGTTGCTGCGTGCGGTTCGGTTTGCTGCACGTTTTGGTTTCTCGATTGAATCGGCAACCCTCGCCGCGATGCGCAAACTCGCGGCGCGCATCCATGCGGTTAGCCGGGAGCGGATACGCGATGAGCTGACAAAAATGCTGACTGAGGGGCACGCCCGGCGCGCCTTTGAATTGCTTGATGAAACCGATCTCCTCGTCCAGGTGCTCCCTGAAGTTTCAAGGATGAAGGGAGTCGCACAGCCGCAGCAGTTCCATCCCGAGGGCGACGTGTGGATTCACACGCTCATGCTGCTGGAACAACTGGAGCCCGGCTGCGCGATGACGCTGGCCTGGGGCGCGCTGCTGCACGACGTGGGCAAGCCGCCGACGTATCGCGAGGCGCCCGACCGCATTCGTTTTGACGGTCACGTGGATGTGGGCGTGGCCATCGGTGCGGAGATCTGCAGGAGTTTCCGCTTCTCCAATGACGAAACGCATCAGATTCTTGCGCTGATCGAAAATCACATGCGCTTTGCCGATGCTCCACGGATGAGGGCCTCGACGCTGAAGCGCTTTTTCCGTCTTGAGAATTTTCCCGAGCACCTTGCCCTGCACCGGATGGACTGCATGGCTGCGCATCGCAACGTCGACACCTGGAATTTTGTCCGCGAGCGATACGAATCCATGCCCGAGGAAGCGGTGCGGCCGGCGCCGCTGATCACCGGGCGCGAATTGATTGCCGCCGGTTACACGCCTGGTCCAGCGTTCAAAGAAGTGCTTCGAGCGGTTGAGGACGCGCAACTGGAGGGATCGATCAGGACGCAGGAAGAAGCGCTGGCACTGGTTCGAGAAAAATTGGGACCTGCGTGACGCGGATCCTTTGACTTGCCGATTATACGTTCAGTGCTCGCGTCAGTGCACGCGATGAAATGTGCGGCTCCAACGCGTGTCGGTGAAGAAATGGATCGCAACGTGGCCCATCCAGGCCAATCGATTTCCCAGGCCCTTTTGATCCTCCTGATCTCCAGGCGTCTTGAATGACCAGTAGTTGAAGAGAGGCCGGCCCATGATGTTCTCGCGCGGGACGAGGCCCCAGAAGCGCGAATCGAGGCTGGCGTGTCGATGATCGCCCATCATGAAGTACTTATCGGGCGGCACGACGAGATCGCCGTTCTCAATGTGGTTAGGCAGATCGACCACCCACGTGGTGACGGCACCGTGTGAGTCCTCCACGGTCGGCAAGACTGACGGAAATTCGTCGGCGTAGGCGCGTTCGCTGGGGGCGATCGGAGTGTCGAGGCCTTCTTTGGGCATGGGCTGCGCGACACCATTGATGAAGACCGTTCCGTCGTGGAGATGAATGCGATCACCAGGCATGCCGACCAGGCGCTTGACGAGGATGGAATAGACGGGGTTGCCGTCTGCGTCGGGTTCGGGCTGAGGCGCGGGACGATAGAAGACAACGATGTCGCCGCGCTGCGGGTTGCGGTGATGGACCAGCGGCATCCAGCTTGTGGCGGGGCTAAACGTGATGCGATCGACGAGCAGATGGTCGCCGACGAGCAGGGTGTCTTCCATTGAGCCGCTGGGGATTACGAAATTCTGACCGAGAAGCTCGAGCGCGAACAGGCCAATGACAAGGACCGAGCAAAGGCCGGCGAGGGTCTCGAATGGAGTCTCTTTCAGTGGCGCTACGGATGCGGGTTCAGGCTCTTTCGCCGCCGATTCGCGCGTGCCTTTGCTGGCCATTTGCTTCGCTCCGTTGATGCTCGGCTGAGCTTGAGGGAACTGCACCTACTCTATCGCACGGAGGAGGCGGGGCTCAGTCAACCGACGACAGCCTGAAGCGGTCGCGCGCAATTCTGGTCGAGCGCGTATGCAAGCCACCCTTCGGGCAGGGGCAGGTGGGAAAGATCGGCCTCGCCGGAATCAAGAAAAGACTCGAACAGCACTTTGTAAAGCCCGCGGCGACCGGCCAGCATTTTGTGGCGTGCGCGGAGGAATCCGAAGCGAAACTGGGACGCCGGCTCGAATTCAGCGAGAAATTCACGGGAGAAGAATCGATGCGAGCGCGCTACGGCCATGAGGATGAGCGATCGCCAGCTGGTGCGCAGCAGGCTCTTAAGTGCAGGGTCTCCATGCGGCAACTGTTCAATCTTGTCGGCGACCCGTTCGCTGAAGGCGAGCAGTTGGCGTACGAGATTATCGAGCGGCAGTCTGGCAGCGGCGGCGCGCGAGAATAAAGTAGCCGCTCCGTGCTTCAGGTCATCCTGGACATCCTGCAGGTCATCGCCCAGCTGCAATAGGACACCCCAGTCGAAGGCGAAGTGCGCCTCGTCATCGCTTAGAAATCCATGCGAGAGACAGGCATCGGCGAGCACCGAGGTGCCGCCTTTCGCGCAGCTCAGCCGCAGCAGTTCGGCCTCGCTCGCGCACCCACCGCGCTTCAGCTGCGCCATGCTGTTTTCCTGTGCCTGGTGGATGGCGAGCAGGCATTCGTATACGCGCGGAAAGCGAGGGCGGGGGAATTGCTCTTCAATCAATCGCACCATGGCCCATACCGCGGATTCATGACGGTCGCGTGGAACTAAGTGGAGGCCGCACAGGCGGTCGCGAAAGCGCGCGCTGAATTCAAGTTTGCGGGCGGTGGGGATTTTTTCGGAATCGAGATAGTTGTCGCTGTAGGGATAAAGCAGGCTGTAGCCAAGGATCGACGGCGTCATTTGCATGCGGTCGCCGAAGAGCGGCTGAATACCACAGACGGTCCAGGCGTTGCGGCAGGCCTGGATCGTATCGGCCATGGTCAGGTTTGGATCGAAGCGGCGCGCCCATTGCGCAAACTGCGTGCCGATGGGGAGGAAACCGTGCTTGAGCAGGTTGACGGCATCCTCTTCAAGGCCGAGAGCAACAGAGGCAAACGGTGGAAAGACGGCTACGATGCGGCGTTGAGCGGCAATGCGCTCTGCATGGCTGCGCCGCGCCTGCTTCGCTTCGCGCTCAACGGTGCGAAGAGCTTGATCGTAGGCGTCCTCCTTTCGCTGCTGGTCAGCGCGCGAGAACCGAGGGCGATCCTGGGCACAATAGGGGGCGCGGAAGAGGCCGCAAGATTGCCACTCCGCGATGGTTGTTGAGACTTCTGACTCGACCCACGCCCAGTTGTAGCCGCGCTCCATGCTGGCTTATTACGGAATGGAGAGGCGAACGGTTCCAGGTGACCAGCGTCAGGGCGCATGGCCAAAGGTTTGTTGCGTTTGAGCCGATTCGTGGCATAGTGACAGTCATGCACGCCCTGCGCAAGACGAACCAGGAACTGGTTTTCGTAGACAGTACGATCTGGCTCGCGATTCTCCTTCTTGGGTTCTCGATCTTTGCTGCTTACAGAAGTTATGTTCAAAGTTCCCGTGGCGGGTTTTTGGCTGTTGGCTTCCTTCTGCTCTTCTCGTTTCTCTTTTGGCGGAAGGAGATTGTCACCTTCGACGCGGGTCGCCAGCAGGCGGAATGGAAGCGCCGCCGCGCCTTCAAGGTGGCGAGCGGAACTGTTCCTTTCAGCGAGATCACAGGCATCGGGATGGAGACTACGACGGCCAGCCATGGGGTACTGACGTACCGCCTCACGATTCTTACCCGCGACGAGCCGGTTCCTATGTCCGATGTGTACAGCGGCAATCAGGGACATTACGAATCGATCAGACAAGAGATTCTGGCATTCCTGCATCTGGATTCGGACCAGGCCAAGTCAGCCCAAGGCGCTCCCCTCGTTGGCGGAATCGATGACGAGGCTTCTGTCGTTTCGCTCCTGAAGCAGGGCCGGAGGATCGATGCAATTCAGCTGGTGCGGAGCACGCAGAAGATCGGACTGGCTGAAGCGACCGACCATGTGGCGCATATTCTCGAAAAGATAAAGGTCGCGCAGTAGGCTGGCTCGGCAATTCGCGCGCCTAGCGCCGAGGCATTCGAGATTCCTTCAAGCGTGCTCGGCGACAATTGGAATGTGCCGGGTGAAATTCGCAAATTCGATGTGATTGTGCTGGGCGCGGGGGCCGCGGGGTTGATGTGCGCGGCGGTTGCGGGCCAGCGCAGCCGGCGGGTTCTGCTGCTGGAGCACAACGCGCAGCCGGGGAGGAAGATCCTGATCTCCGGCGGCGGACGCTGCAACTTCACCAATATTCACTGCACGCCTGCGAATTTCATCTCGGAGAATCCGCACTTTGCGAAGTCGGCGCTGGCGCTTTACGAGCCGCCGCACTTTCTTGAGCTGGTCGAGCGCTATGGAATCAAGTGGCACGAAAAGACGCTGGGGCAACTTTTCTGCGATCACTCGGCGCGACAGATCGTGGATATGCTGCTGGCGGAGTGCGAGCGCGGGCATGTTGAAGTTCTGCTGAATACGCGCGGGATTGCCGTTGAGGGCAGATCCGGTGCGTTTCGAGTTGATTGCTCTGCGGGCACGTTCACGGCGGGTGCGTTGGTGGTTGCGACGGGCGGGCTGTCGATTCCGAAGATGGGTGCGACGGGCCTGGTGTACGAGCTGGCGCGGCAATTCGGGCTGAAGGTCGTGGAGCCGCGGCCGGCGCTGGTGCCGCTGGTGCTGAGTGGGCGGGAAAAGAGCTGGGTGGACCTGGCCGGGGTTGCGGCGGACGTGACGGCGCAGGCCGACCGTGGACCACAGTTTCGCGAAAAGCTACTGGTGACGCATCGCGGATTGAGCGGGCCGGCGGTGTTGCAGGCATCGTCGTACTGGCGGCCGGGCGAGGCGATTCAGGTGGATTTCGCTCCGGAAGCGAACGGACAAGGCAGGCTCCTTGAATCTTTGCGCGAAGACGGAGCGCGCCGGGATGCCGTTGCGTTCAAACAGACGTTGCGCGCGATACTGCCGCAGCGGCTGGCAGGGCATTTGGCCGATGTGGGCGCTCCTGCCGGTTGGAGCAATGCGGCTCTCGATACAGCGGAGCGCAATTTGCGCAGTTGGCCGTTTCACCCAGCGGGAACGGAAGGGTTCGAGAAGGCCGAGGTGACGGCTGGGGGCGTGGATACGGATGGGTTGAATTCCAAAACCATGGAAGCGCGTACGGTCGCGGGTCTCCACTTTATCGGCGAGGGCGTGGATGTGACCGGCCATCTTGGTGGCTTCAACTTCCAGTGGGCGTGGGCCTCGGCGGTTGCGGCGGGAAGAGCAGTTTAGGGTCGTTGTCGGATAGAGACAGACTCTCAGGTCGCAGAAGAAGTCCATTTTGATTCGCGATCATCGCGCAGGAGAGCTCTCGTTTCTTCTCGTGGGCTTCGTTCTCTCCGGGCGGCACGCGTATCACCAGTTACCTCATTTCTGCTCTAGAGTCAGGGCGTAAATATCGGCTGTTCCCACATCACGAATCAACAGCGGTGCGTCGTTCGGATCGAGGCCGAACCAGGCTGTCAACGCTCCCGTGGAACGGAATCCCTTCAGATCGACAACGCGTCCTTCAGCGCCATCGGAAATGCGGACTCGAAAAACTCCCGGATTATCCCCTCCGCGCAGGAAGTAAATGAATTGGCTATTGGACGACCAAGTGGGCCAATCGACCCGGCCCTTTTCTGGCAGCGCGAACCCTCTGTTCGTCTGAAGGTCGAAGACTTTCAGCCCTCCCGGGGCGCCAATGTGGAGCCCAGCAATAAAGCGCCCGTTGGGCGACCATCGAGGCGAAAAGATGCCCTGCGACCCGGGCAGCGTGGTGATCTGACGGTTGTCGAGGTCGAGAACCCGCAGGACGTAGTTTAAAGAAGAAATTTCATCGAATGAATGCACAGAAGAAAAGACAATCTTGCGTCCGTCGGAGGACCAGCTCGCGTCGCCCGTTCCCCCCTTTTCTTCCGGGACAATCAACCGGGGTGTACCGCCCTGGGAAGATACGACGAAGCCTTGCGAGCGTCCCGACGTTTCAATTTGGAAGAACAGAATCTGGGCGCCGTCGGGCGACCAGTGGGGAGCAATGGGATACATGGGAGGGTTGGTGAGTTGCAGGGGATTGCTTCCGTCCCGATTGGCCCTCCACAGGACGCCATCGGGAAAGGTAACGTAGGACACGAAGTGGCCGTCTGGAGAGAAGGTTACATACTCCGCAGAGATGCCTCCGAGCCAGGGCTGGAGCTGATGGGACTGAGCGTCAAAGCGAACCAGTTCCCCCCGCAGGATGACACCCTCGGCAAATATCTTCGTCCCGTCTTTGCTGGGGATGGGCGTGTTCCAACGGATTGGCCCTGAAGTCAGTTGAACGGGCTCGGTGGCCGAGTGCCTGAACAGCCCGCGACGCTCATCGAGGGCCCAAAGCTGATTTTCGGGTTCATAGCCATTACGGAAAGGGTACTGAAGCAGGAACACGAAGAATTTGCCGTCGGCAGTCCAACGTCCGCAGCAAAGCGGCGTCGAGGCGCGCCAACCCGGCAGCAACTCGTGGAGCCCCGATCCGTCCGACGACATCTCCCAAATCCGACTACCCTTGACAAACCTAATTTTGCTGCCGTCCGGCGACCAACTGAGCGTGTTGGAAGGCCCTCCCACATCGGCCAGCTTTCGATTTGCCGTTCCATCGCTACGGATGACATAGAGTTCGTTGCCCCCCGCGCCGTACACCAAGGACTTCCCGTCAGGAGACCATGCTGCGGAATTGACCGAAACGCCTGTCAACAGTTGGCGGCGCGAGCCGGCGGGAATCGGGACGCTCCATAGCCCCCATTGGCCGCCATCGAACGTGGTTACGAGAAGCGACGACCCGTCTGGCGAAACATCCTGGAGAGAGAAAACACGCAATGCGGTTGGAATTGGCGCGATCTCTCCGCCGGATATCGCAACCTGTGCAATGGGTCCGATGACGGACTCCTGCGTGAAATAGAGCCGGCTGCCGTCGGTTCCGGCCAGTACCTTGTTGTTACCGTCGTGGGTGATCTGCGTATAGCCATTTTCAGCGACCCGCAGTGGCGGCAGCGGACGGCGGAGGTACCAGGCTGCCACGGCAAGGACAACAACGAAGATGGCGGCGCCGGAAAGCAACCAACTCTTGAGGCTGTTGGGTCTTCCATCGGTCTGCTTTCCGTCTTGTGCCTTGCCGCTCGCGCTTTTGTCTAACTGCACCCAAGGTTTGGCGGCGGCCTCCGCAACGTCTTCATGCACAGGTGTGGGGACAAAATCCCCCTTGCTGAGACCATTCGGCTTGCCCGTCGCATCCAGATTTCCCGAAGCATCTTCAGAAATCTCTATCTTGTACAGGAAACGGTATCCGACTGTAGCCACGGTTTCGATGTAGCGGGGGTTACGGATTTCATCACCCAGAAGGCGACGGAGTTGCGCGATGGTGCGCGTCAGGGAACTCTCTGTAACTGCCGCGTCGCCCCAAACGGCATTCAGCAGTTCTTCCTTTGCGATCAGCTTTTGAGGATTGCGCAGCAGGAACAGGAGCACGCGAAACGTCTTCGGTTCGACCGGTATCACCTCACCGGCCTTAACGAGGCGGAACTCCCGCTCGCGAACCTCCACGTCAGCGAATTTGAAAACAATGGACTTATTCCCCGTCACAAAGCTCCCTGATCCGCCCTCTGAAATTCATCCTCGTGCTCCGAAATTGATCCGGAGTCCATCAAGACCATGTGGAGCCATGCGCCCAGTGTTCCTTCAGCCCAACCGGCTGAGGAGCTCTTGCGATGGCAACTTACAAGTGGTTCGCTTCCTTCGTTCTTGCGGCAACCATTATCCAACCGCTGTCGGCGGAAACTCATTGCCCGGGAAATGTTGCAAGTGTACCCCTTCATCTGGTGAACCGCTATCAGATGATCGTGGCGGTTTCCTTGAACAATTCCGGCCCCTACAACTTTCTCCTGGATACAGGCACTGAGATCACGATGATCGATGTCTCGTTGGCAGGTGAGCTTCACTTGGAGACTCATGGGACCGCAGTGGTGGCAGGCATCGGGTCCCAATCGGCTGCTTCCTTTTCACGACTTGACGAGATTGCGATGGGCTCCCATAGCGCTGCCAACCAGAAAGTACTGGTGTACGACCTGCAGAAGCTCAAATCTGCCGATCTTCAAATTCAGGGAATCCTGGGCGAAGACTTTCTTGAACATTTCGACATGCTTATCGACAATGGACATCGATTTCTGTGTCTCGACGACTCGACCGCGATGCGTACCGCCATCCCTGGATCGCATATTGCATTGCTCGCGCGGGCTCAAGCGCCCGGGGAACCCTTGGGAAATTCACTCATCGTCTCGGCTCACCTCTCCGACGGACTGAGGCCGGTGCGGTTGAAGCTCGACTCTGGCACCAACACGCCGTTCCTGTACAACACTTCGAAGTACATGGCGCTTGGACTGTTCCGTGGAGCTTCGTGGCACGGGAGTGGCGCGAATGGAAGGCAAGATGCCTTCACGGCGCTCCCACCACAGAACGTGAAGATAGGCTCTCTTGAACTATCCAGAGTGCCATTCATTACCCTTGTCGGCGGGCAGAAGGATTCCAGCAACTCGGAATTCGATGGACTGATGTCAACGGGGAACTTCAAACGGGTCTTCATCAGCCACGACGATCATTTCGCTGTCCTTGTTCCGTGGTAGGACGAAGGACTCGACCTTGATCCTGGTGCATTACTGGGTTGGTGCAGCGCCGGGCGGGGCCGGGGGTGGGGCGAGCGGTTTGGCGGGAGGTGTGAGGACGAATCCTTTGCGGACGAGGGCGAAGCCTTGCTGGGGGAGTTCGGCTTGGAGCAACTGGTTTTCGGGGCCCGCGAAGAGATCGGTGGTGTTTCCTGCAATGGTGGCGATGAGGTGGTGGACGGTGATCGGCTTGGCGTCCAGTGTTCCCTGTTCATCGGGGTAAGTGGCGAGCTGAATTGGGGAGATAGATCCGGCCTGTTTGGGGAGGATGGCCCATAGGTCGCGATTGTTGTTGGTGGCGGCGATGGTGAGCAGCGTCTGCAGAGCACCGGCATCGAAGTCGGGGAGGAAGACGGTTGATTTGTGGACGTCGAGGCGCGTGGTGTTGGCGCGGCCATTTGCCGAGATGTTCATGAGGAACTGCGCCCCATCAGGCTTGGCGACAACGCTGACGGCGGAGTTGTTGACGATGGCGCTGAGCTGGACGTGAAGCAGGCTGTTGGCGGGAGACAGCTCCTCGGTTTTTGAGAGGGAGTAGTTGAGGCCCTGCATGTCTACGCGGACGAGAGAAGCGGAGTCGACGCCGGTTGGTTTAGATGCGAAGGTGAAGCTGGCAGTGCCGACGGGTTTGCCATTCTGGCTGACGGCAAAATCGGCCGACTGTGCCGCAGCGATGGCCGTGGCTCCGTGAAGAACGAAGGCAAAAAGTCCCACCAACGGGATCAGGGTGCGGAGGCGCATTTTCTTCTTTCTGATTTATTAGACACGGAATAGCGCCGCAGGTTGTGGGGTCGAAGGGCGGAGTGAAGGACTCACCCCTATTACCGCTGTGGCGAAATGACGTTAAAGGCAACTGCAGGTTCCTCCACTGCGCTGCGCTCCGGTCGGAATGACATTTTGTTGGTTGCGAGATTGTAGAGTTGGTTTGGATTGAAGCGGGTGGTGGACCGGTCCCACTCATCGCGATGAAACCGCGATGAGTGGGGCACAGGGTCCGTCCTGTGGGACGAGACATATGCTACTCGTTCTGGGACGAGGTATTCGCTACTTCTTTGCCTTTTCGAAGCGCTTGGTGACTTCGGTCCAGTTGACTACGTTCCACCAGGCGGCGAGGTAGTCGGGACGCTTGTTCTGATATTTCAGGTAGTAGGCGTGCTCCCATACGTCGTTGCCGAGGATCGGGTAAATGCCCTGGCTGAGGGGCGAGTCCTGGTTGGCGGAGGTGATGACCTTGAGCTTGCCACCCTGGCTCACGAGCCAGCCCCAGCCGGAGCCGAACTGCTTGGCTGTGGTCTCATTGAAAGTTTTCTTGAAGGCCTCAAAATCACCAAAATCCTTGTTGATCTGATCAGCGAGGGCGCCGGAGGGTGCGCCGCCACCGCCGGATTTGGGAGGGGCCATGATGGTCCAGAACATGGAGTGGTTGGAGTGGCCTCCGCCATTGTTGCGGACAACGGTGCGAATGTCTTCGGGAACGGCATTCAGGTCGCTGATGAGGTCGTCAACCGATTTGGCGGCCAGATTGGGATGATTGGCGAGCGCGCCATTCACGTTGGTGATGTAAGTCTGGTGATGCTTGTCGTGATGCAGCTTCATGGTCTCCGCGTCGATGAAAGGTTCGAGGGCGGCGTAGTCGTAAGGAAGCGGTGCAAGTTCATATGCCATCGGGGAAATCTCCTCATTTGGGATTGTACTGTTTCAATGGAAGGTCATCGCAGGGTGTGTGTGGATGTGCCGGGTGCGATGGGTCCGAGCAAAACCGTAATGAATGAAACCAAACCTTCATATCCGCGGGCCGTGCCTTATGGTTGGATGGATGCGGTGAGACTGTGGGAAGGTTCCAACGAATCGGTGTGAAAATGGAAACTTTGGGAGATGTGGGAACATCCCTAGAAGGTGATGAGCCGCAGGAATCGAACCTCCCCGAACGTACTATCGGTGTGAATCCATGAATAATGATCGACCGTCGTACCGCTGGCTTGACCAGCAGGGTGAGGCTTTTGGCGCTCCCGGACTGATGCCCCGATGGACCTCGAGCGTGAAAGACGCAGTGGGAACCGCATATTCGGCTTCGAGCCGGGTTTGGTTCACCTGCTCGCACGGCATTTTGAACGAGATCTACCATCCCACGATCGACAGCGCCCAGGTCCGCGATATGGGGTTCCTGGTGACGGACGGGGCGACGTTCAAGCACGAGGAGAAGCGCGACCTGGTATCGACGTTTGAGTACATCCACCCGGAGGCGCTGGGGGTTCGCTACATTAATCGCGACCCAGGCGGCCGGTACACACTGACCAAGGAGATCATCTGCGATCCGCACCACAGCGTGATCCTGCAGCATGTGCGGCTGGAGGGGCACGAGGATTTGATTCCTCGCTTGAAGATTTATGCGCTGCTGGCGCCTCATCTGGATGGCGGCGGAGCGGGCAACACGGGAAGGGCGCTAGATCTGGCGGGCCACAAGATGCTGCTGGCTTGGAAGAACCAGTGGTCGCTGGCGATGGGCGCCAGTTGCGGCTTTTCGCGCGTGAGTTGCGGGTTTGTGGGCACGAGCGACGGGTGGCACGACTTGCGCGATAACTACGAGATGGATTGGGAATTCGGTTCGGCCACAAACGGCAATATCGCATTGTTCGGCGAACTAAACCTGGGCGCCGCAGGGACAGACGGCTCGCGCGAGTTCACGCTGGCTTTTGGTCTTGGCGAAGGGAACCACACCGCGCTTCAGAAGACGGTGAGTGCGTTGGCCACTCCATTTGGTCAACATCGCGACCGGTTCATCGCGCAATGGCATCGGTTGGCCAATCCCGAGTGGCTGGCGGCGAAAGCGAGCGACGGTGGCAAGCTGATGCGGGCTAGCCACAACGTGCTGCTGGCGCACGAAGACAAAACATTCTCCGGCGCGTTTGTAGCCTCGGCCTCGATTCCGTGGGGGCAGGCGCATGGCGACGACGACCTGGGTGGTTATCACCTGGTATGGACGCGGGACATGGTGCAGACGGCGACCGCCCTGCTGGCCTGCGGACGTGCTGAGACGGCGCGGCGCGCGCTGGTGTACCTGGCGTGTACGCAAAAGCCGGATGGAGGTTTCGCTCAGAATTTCTGGGTGGACGGGCGGCCTTACTGGTCCGGCGAGCAACTGGACGAGGTGGCCTTCCCCATCATCCTAGCGTGGCGCCTTTGGAAAGCCGACGCTTTGGGTGAGATGGAAATATTTCCCTTTATCGAACGCGCGGCGGGATTCCTGGTGCAGCATGCGCCTATTACCCACCAGGACCGATGGGAGGAGAATGCGGGCTATTCGCCTTCGACGCTTGCGGCGGTGATCGGCGGGCTGATCTGCGCGGCGGATATTGCGCGCGCACACGATTCGACGGAGATGGCGGTATTCCTGGAGGAGTTCGCGGACTGGATCGAGCGGCACCTGGAGGATTGGACGGTCACCAACAATGGCGTGCTGCTGCCCGAGGTCAAGCGGCACTACATGCGCATCCGGCCACCGGAGCAGGGCGAAGCCTACGCATGCGAAGACTGCGGCACGGAGTCCATCCATATCAACAACCGGCCACCCGGCGCGCGCACGGAGTTTGAAGCGCGCGAAATTATCGATGCCGGTTTTCTCGAGCTGGTTCGTTATGGAGTGCGCCGCGCCGATGATCCGCTGATGATCGATTCGCTTAAGGTTGTCGACGCAATCCTCAAAACAGACCTGCCGCAGGGGCCCGGCTGGCATCGGTATAACCTGGATGGCTACGGCCAGCGACCCGACGGCGGCCCATTTCAAGGATGGGGACAGGGACGCGTATGGCCGCTCTTCACCGGGGAGCGCGCCCATTACGAACTGGCTGCGGGCGGGGACCCCGGGCCGCTGATTGCGACCTACGAGCGCTTCGCCACCCTCGGCCAGATGATGCCGGAACAGGTGTGGGACGAGGCGGATCGGAGAGGATTCGAGAAGGGCAAGCCGGCAGGTTCGGCAGTTCCGCTGGTGTGGGCTCATGCCGAATATCTGAAGTTGTTGCGCTCGGCGGTGGATGGCAAGGTCTTCGATCGCATTGACAGCGTGTATGAGCGCTACTGCGAGCCGGAGGGGAAAAAGATGCGGCGGGCCAACCTGGAGTTCTACAGCCTGCGGCGGCCGATCCAGAAGATCACAGCAGGGGACATGCTGCGCATCCTCGACGACGCGCCATTTGAAGTGGTTTGGACGACGGATCAATGGAAGACATCGCAATCGACAATGGGCCGCAGTCTTGGCAGCGCGGGCTACAGCGTGGACCTTTCCACCGCTCCGAACCTGGCGAGCGGTGGTCTATCATGGACTCTCCACTGGCCGCGGCAGAACCGCTGGCTCGGGTACAACGTGGGCATCAGCATCGAGCCTCGGAACGAGGCGTAAATTCCGCAGCATTTTTTCGAAAGGAATGGGAACCGAGTTTTATGGCAACTCTTGCGGATCTTTCATTGGACGAATTATCGATTGATACATTGCGTTTGCTCGCCGTCGATGAGGTGCAGAAGGCCAATAGCGGCCATCCCGGCGCGCCTCTGGGCTGCGCCCCCATTGCCTACCTTCTGTTTCACAAAATCATGAAGCACAACCCCGGGAATTCGAAATGGCCCGACCGCGACCGGTTTGTGCTTTCGAACGGACACGCTTCGGCGATGTTGTATGCCACGTTGTATCTCTCCGGGTACAAAGTCACGATCGAAGACCTGCAGGGATTTCGGCAGTGGCACTCGCGCACGCCGGGACATCCCGAATACGGCGACACGGATGGCGTGGAAGTGACGACCGGTCCGCTGGGACAGGGATTGGCGATGGCTGTGGGGATGGCGATCGCGGAGAAGCATCTCGGCGCCATCTACAACAAGCCCGGCTTTGAGATCGTGAATCATCACACGTATGTGTTGTGCGGCGACGGCGATTTGATGGAAGGCGTTTCGCACGAGGCCTGCGCACTGGCTGGCACGCTGGGGCTGGGGAAGCTGATCTTGCTGTACGACGACAACCTGATCTCGCTCGATGGTCCCACGGAGCTGAGCTACAACGACGACGTGCTGGAGCGCTTTGAGGCGTACCACTGGCACACGCAGCGGGTTGGCGATGGAAACGATTTGAAAAGCATTGAAGCCGCGATTGAAGCGGCCAAGGCGGTGACGGATAAGCCTTCGCTTATCGCGGTGCGCACCGTGATCGGCTATGGCAGTCCTAAGGCCGGCACCAACAAGGTGCACGGTGAGGCTCTGGGACCGGCGGATACGGCGGCGACGAAGAAGTTTTATGGATTTCCGGAGGACCAGAGTTTTTATGTATCCGATGATGCGCTGAAGAACTGGCGCAAGGCTATCGATCGCGGCGCAACGGCGGAGGCTGAATGGCAGCATCTCTTCACGCATTACGCAGCGGAGTTTCGCGACCTGGCCGTTGAGTTCGATCGCACGCAGAAGGGGCAGCGCAAGAAAGGCTGGGAGAAGGCGATCCCGTCGTTCCCGGTGGATAAGAAGCAGGCCACGCGCAACGCGGGTGGCGCAGTAATGAACGCGGTCGCAGATGTGGTGCCGGAACTGTTTGGCGGCGCGGCGGATCTGACCTCCTCGACAAAGACGATCTTCAAGCCGGGGGCAAGTTTCCATGTCGATCCGGCCGGGCGCAACGTGTTTTTTGGCGTACGCGAATTCGGCATGTGCGCAGCGGTGAATGGCATGGCGGTCCATGGCGGCCTGGTGCCGTTCGGCTCGACCTTCTTTACTTTCTCTGACTATTGCAAGCCTGCTTTGCGGCTGGCGGCGTTGATGCAAATTCACTCCATCTTCGTGTTCACGCACGATTCGGTTGGACTGGGTGAAGATGGACCGACGCACCAGCCGATCGAGCACCTGATGATGCTGCGCGCGGTGCCGGGGCTTACGGATTTCCGGCCCGCCGATGCCAATGAGACTGCAGCGTGCTGGCGACTGGCGCTGGACCGCACGACGCCGAGCTTCTTTGCGTTGTCGCGGCAGGATCTGCCGGTGATCGACGCGACAAAGCACGATGTGTATGGCGGCGTGAGCAAGGGCGGGTATGTGCTGGAGGACGCGGCGAACGCGAAAGTGATTCTGATCGCGACGGGCTCGGAGGTTTCGACGGCAATTGATGCGGCCAAATTGTTGTCCGGCGAGGGAATTGCCGCGCGCGTGGTGAGCCTGCCGAGCTGGAAAATCTTCGAAGAGCAGACAGCCGAATACAGGACGACCGTGCTGCCGGCGGGAGTGCCCAAGATCGCAGTGGAAGCGGGCGCGACGCTGGGCTGGTGGAAGTATGTGGGCCTGGACGGCGATGTTGTGGGCATCGATCGGTTTGGTGCATCGGCACCAGGGCCGAAGGTGATGGCCGAGTATGGATTCACGCCTGAGAACGTGGCAGCGCGAGCGAAGGCGCTGGTTAAGAAATAGGGATCAGGGAGCAGGGATCAGGACGGCTTTTCTCTGTTCCCACTTTTCCGACTTTTCAAGGAGTTGCACGTGAAGTTAGTGATTGCATCGGATCACGCGGGGTTTGAGCTGAAGGAACAAGTGCGCGCTTACCTTACGCGTGAAGGGTACGAGATTCTCGATCTGGGCGCGTACAAGGTTGAGCCGCAGGATGACTATCCGGATTTTGCCGAGCGCGTGGGCGAGGCAATTCGCGCGGGAGAAGCACCGCGCGGAATTCTAATTTGCGGTTCGGGAGTGGGTGTGTGCGTGGCGGCCAACAAGATTCCCGGCATTCGCGCAGGCATGTGCCACGATACCTATTCCGCACACCAGGGCGTGGAGCACGACGACATGAATGTGATTGTGCTGGGCGCGCGGATTGTGGGAGCTTCGCTTGCCTACGAGTTGGTGGATGCGTTCCTCAAGGCGAAGTTCATCTCCAATGAACCACGGTTTACCCGTCGCTTCAAGAAGGTTCTGGCCATCGAAGCAAAGTATCAACGCGGTTCCAACTAAGTCTCGTATGTCTTCGAAACTCACGCCGGCATTGTGATCGTTGTTCACCGACCACTGATCACTGTTCTTCACTGATCACTGTTTTTATGAGACGCCGATGTTCCCCTTCGACGTAATTCTTTTCGATGTTGGCGGAGTCCTGCTGACCAATGGCTGGGACCATCGCGAACGCGCGGCTGTCGTGGATCAATTTCAACTGGACCGCGCGGAGTTTGAGCGGCGACACGCGGAACCCAACGATGCTTGGGAACGCGATGCGATCAGTGCGGCGCAGTATCTTGACGCAACGGTATTCTACGAGCGGCGAAGTTTCAGCAAAGACGAATTTATGGCTGCGATCTTTGCGCAATCGAAAGCTTTGCCAAACGGTGCACTTGGCATCCTGAGCGAGTTGGCCGCATCGCATAGGTGCATGCTCGGTGTTCTGAACAATGAAGCCCGGGAGCCGAATGAGTATCGCTTTCAAAGCTTCGGATTGCGCGATCAAGTGGATGTGGCATTCAGTTCCTGCTACATGGGACTGCGCAAGCCGGGTGCTGCGATCTATCGCCGCGCTCTGGATATTCTGGGGACGCCGGCAAAGCGCACGTTGTTCATCGACGATCGAGCAGAAAATGCGGCCGCCGCCGCGAGCGCAGGAATGCAGGTGATTTGTTTCACCGGAGCGGATGCTTTGCGCAGCAACCTGCAGACATTGGAAGTTTTTTAACCGGATTGGAAGGAGAGCGATATGCAACTGGGATTGATTGGTCTGGGCAAGATGGGCGGCAACATGGCCGAGCGGATTCGCCTCGGCGGGCACCAGGTTATCGGTTTTGACTTCAGCGCGGAAGCGGTGCAGAAGCTGACGGCGTCGGGCAATATCGGCGTAAATTCGCTGGAAGACATGGCGAAGAAGTTCACGGGCCGCAAGGCGATCTGGATCATGGTGCCGCAGGGCAAGCCTGTTGACGACACCATCGCCAAGCTCGAGCCTTTGCTGAACAAGGGCGACATCCTGATCGACGGCGGCAACTCGAACTACAAGGATTCGCAGCGCCATTACAAGGAAGTGACGGCGAAGGGATTTCAGTTTGTCGATGTGGGGACGTCGGGCGGCGTGTGGGGTTTGAAGGAGGGATACAGCATGATGGTGGGCGGTGACAAGGAAGCCGTCGATTATCTGCGGCCCATCCTGGAAACGCTGGCGCCGGAAAAAGATAAAGGCTGGGGCCATGTGGGGCCAGCTGGTGCGGGACACTTTGTGAAGATGGTGCACAACGGAATCGAGTACGGCCTGATGCAGGCCTACGCCGAGGGCTTCACCATCATGGAGAAGAAGGAAGAGCTGAATCTCGACCTTGCGCAGATTTCGCAAATCTGGCGGTTCGGCAGCGTGGTGCGGAGCTGGCTTCTCGATCTGACGGCGGATGCGCTGAGCAAGAATCCGACGCTCGATGGGCTGGAGGCTTACGTCGCGGATTCCGGCGAGGGACGCTGGACGGTATTTGAGGCGATCGATCTGAATGTGTCGGCGCCGGTGATTACCGAATCTCTGATTCGGCGCATTCGTTCGCGCGAAGAGAATAACTTTACCGACCGCATGCTGGCGATTATGCGCAATGCGTTCGGCGGACATGCAGTTAAAAAGGACTAGTGAACAGTGGGCAGTGAACAGTGAACAAGGCGGGCGCAGAGTGTTAGATAGTCCCATCAACGAGACAGCCGTACACTGCCCACTGTTCATGCACATTGTTCACTCGACTGACGAAGGAGGTCGCTATGGCATCAGCAACTGTGCAAATGAAGATTCGCCCGGAGGATCTCAAGCAGGTTCCGAAGAGCGGCGAGCGGATTCCGAATCCGGGGATACTGGTGATCTTTGGCGCTTCAGGAGATCTGACGAAGCGGAAGCTGTTGCCTGCGCTGTTCCATCTCGAGCAGGATGGCCTGCTGCCGAAGGACTTTGCCATCGTCGGTGTAGCGCGCCGGGCGCTGGGGGATGAGTTCGCCGCGGACATGCGCGAGGGCATCATCGAGTTTGGAAACGTGGACAAGGCCGATCCCCGGATCGAGGAGTTCACGAAGAAGATCGGCTACTACGCGCTGAGCTTCGACGACGCTTCGCACTATGCGGGATTGAAGCAGGAACTGGACAAGATCGCTGCCGAGAAGAATATAGGGCCGGACAGGTTATTTTATCTGGCGACGGCGCCGGAATACTTTACGCCGATTATCGAGAACCTTGGCGCGCAGGGGATGGCTCAGCCGGAACAGGGCCGCGTGGGCGTGGTGATCGAGAAGCCGTTCGGTCACGATCTCGATTCGGCGCGTGACTTGAATCACCAGGTAAATGCTGTCTTCCACGAAAATCAGGTATTCCGCATCGATCACTACCTGGGCAAGGAGACGGTGCAGAACATATTGGTCTTCCGGTTCGGCAACGGGATCTTCGAGCCGATCTGGAATCGGAATTACATCGATCATGTGCAGATTACGGCGGCGGAGACGCTGGGCGTGGAGGGGCGCGGGCCGTTTTATGAGAAGGCCGGCGCACTGCGCGACGTAGTGCAGAACCACGTGATGGAGTTGCTGAGTTTTGTGACCATGGAGCCACCGTCGAGCTTTGAGGCTGAAGCCGTGCGCCGCGAGAAGGTGAAGGTGTGGCGTGCGATTCCGAGCATCAACATCAAGGACGCGGTGCGCGGGCAGTATGGCCCCGGCGTCGTGGAGGGGAAGAAGGTAGTCGGATATCGGGATGAAGAGCGCGTGAATCCCGAGTCGGGCACCGAGACGTACGCGGCCGTGAAGCTGGGGATCGAGAACTGGCGCTGGGCGGGTGTGCCGTTTTATCTGCGCGCGGGCAAGCGGATGAAGAAGCGCGCAACGGAGATCAGCATTCAATTCAGGCAGCCGCCGCTGCTGATTTTCAACCGCATGCAATCGAGCGGACCGTGCACGGATATCCAGCCGAACCTGCTGACCATTCGCATTCAGCCGAATGAAGGAATCGCGCTTCGGTTTGGCGCGAAGGTTCCCAACACGCCGAATATGTCGGTGTGCCCGGTCAATATGGACTTCGATTATGCTGCGGCGTTTGGCACTTCAACCGCGAACGGGTACGAGCGCCTGTTGCTGGATGCCATGCTCGGCGATCAGACGTTGTTTGCGCACCGCGATGGCGTGGAGGTGACATGGTCGCTCTACACGCCGATACTCGAAGCGTGGGCGGCGAAGAATCCCGAAGTATTTCCGAATTATTTTGCGGGGACATGGGGACCGGACTGCGCGGACCGGTTGCTGGAGCATGAGGGGCACGTGTGGCGGAATAATATCGGGTGAGAAGTTGAGGCAGGGGGCGGGTCTGGTGTTTGCTTTATGTCCCGGCCAGATTCGCATCAAATCGGGCCTGCTTGAAACGATTGCGTGATTTGTATCACTACCTTGCAGGACATTGAGTTGGAATGCAGGGTGGTCTGCGACCTTGGTGGTAGAGGGCGCAACTCCGGAGTGTGAGTCGGTTTCCTTCCTACAGGAGTCCAATGGAAGTAGGAACTCAGTTATGAAATCTCTCAGGAACAAATCGACCATTCCGCTTGATCATGCCGTACTTTGCCTTGACTGCAATTGCGTGAGTGACGCCAATCGCGAGTGCCCTGCTTGCTCGTCGCGGGCGCTGATGAATTTGAGCGTCGTTCTCAATCGTCCCGCCGAGTTTGCGGAATACGCAAAGCTGGCCAACGCCGCGTAGCGACGATCCTCTTCTGGCCTCTGTTGAACGTGGGTTCGTGCTCACCCACTCTTGCGACAAAAACAAGTACGTCGCAAGAATGGGGCACCCTCTGTTTCGCATGGAATAGCTTCCCCGGTCTCAAAAGCGAGACCGGTGCACCCCTTGATTCGTATGGGATCGATTTCCCCGCAGCCGCGTCCGCACTTTCCCACCCTGATGTTTGGCTGGGCTGCTACTTTCTTGTGATCTTTACGAAGGTTCCGTCGGGGAGATCGCCTTCGAGCAGGTGCACGACGCCGCCTTTTACATAACCCTCGAAGACCTGGCTGGCTGCGGCAGGTGTGGCGGGATTTCTGCCGGCGCCGGGGGCAGTGGGATCGGCAGTGGGCCTGCCTGCCGCGGGCCGGCCGGTTCCCTTGTCCATCGCGTCGTTGGCGAGCTGATCGGCTTCCTTGTTGCCGCCGCGCAGGGTGTGGCGCATATCGAGGCGCTCGAGTTGGCGGGCGAGGAGTTTGGCCTCTTCCCACAAGGGCCGGAGGCCGGGGCTGGCTACTTTGTACTGGCCTTTCATCTGCTTGACCATCAACTCTGAGTCGGAAACTACGCGGAGTTGGCGCACGCCGTGCTCCTTCGCCCAGGCGAGGACGGCGAGAAGTCCTTTGTATTCAGCAAAATTATTTGTTTGCGGTCCGAGGAATGCGCTGAGGCGGGCCACCACCTGACCCTTCGGGTCTTCAATGACGGCGCCGTAGCCAGCCGGCCCGGGATTGCCCCGCGATCCGCCGTCACAATGCGCTGTATACCAGCCGCTTGATTCACTGGGAGTGGCTTCCAATCCTGAAAAGAGGGTGTCGGTCATGTTTCTCCAGTGTAAAGGTGCCCGGCCGACAGCTCTATCGAAGGAAGTCGTCCAGATAGCCCCTGGAAGGCGCGGACGGCGGGTACCTGAACTCTGGTCGTCACCTTCGGTTGGCTTAGGCCGCAAATGCCGCTCACAAACAGGCTTTGGCGCAGTCTACTCAAGTGCGATAACGTCTGCACCACCGGAGCGAAAATCTCGATGGCATCGGATGCTGTGAGCTACCCAACTTCGCCGACGGCTTTGCCCGGCGCTTTAGCGTGGCCTGCCAAAAGGAGGATACAATCTTCCGCAGGCATGGCTTCCAGAGCAATGGACGGACCGGATCGCGCCGCAGAGCGTTTGCAGGCCCGTGCGCCGGAGATGGAACTGATCCGCGAAGCGCAGTCCGGGTCCCGGGCGGCATTTGACGCCCTGGTGCGCCAGTATGAGCAACAGGTATTGCGGCTGGCACTGCACCTGACGGGCTCAGAGCAGGATGCGGAAGACATCTACCAGGAAGCCTTTCTCAAGGCATTCCGGTATATTGGGAACTTCCGGTTCGAGTGCTCGTTCTACACATGGATTTACCGGATCGTGACCAATCTGTGCCTGGATCAGCTTCGCCGCCGCAAGACGCGGCGCGAGGATCAGGCCGTCGTGGTGGATCACTCCGGCGACGAAATCGACGTGCTGGCTTCGGTCTCGGACAACCGGTCATTTTCGAATCCGAGCAAGGAGCTGGATCGCAAGGTGCTGGGCGAGCGCATCCAATCTGCGCTCAGCAAGCTTACCCCGCGCGAGCGGACGGTTTTTGAACTGAAGCACTACCAGGGTCTCCGCCTGCGCACGATTGGAGAGATGTTGAATACCACGGAAGAAACCGCCAAGAATACGCTCTTCAGAGCGACCAAAAAGTTGAGAACTCAACTGGCGGGATTGCGCTAACGCCCTTGCGGGCAACGGTATTTTTAGACCGGATTTGCGTTACTGAACCAAGAGGCTAGAAGGACGTACAGAGATGAATTGCGAACTTGCCCATGAACGCATCGTTCTGGCAGCGTACGGCGAGCTGCCTGATGAACAGGTACACGAGCTGGACCGGCACCTTGCTGCCTGCACGGATTGCAGCCAGGAGCGGCAACAGCTGCTGGCGCTGAAGACGCTGGCCACGGCCTATCCTGTCGTAGAGCCCGATCCGAATTTTGTCACGCGGTCGCGCATCCGCCTGGAAGAGTCTCTGGATGCGATTCCGCCTATGCGTTGGTTCGAGCGCTTTGGTCAGCGCGTGCTGAACAACTTCGCGAACCTGCAGGCTGCTCCGGTTGCGGTAGTTCTGCTGCTGATTGTGGGGGGTGGCGCCGGCACGTTGGGCGGCTATGAGTACGCGCAAGCGCGTGCAGCGCACGCCGCAGGACGCATCGCGAATGCACCGGTCGACAAAGGTGATCGGGGACTGGCGGCGCCGGTTTCGGCGGAGGTAGCCAACATTTCCAGCATTGTGCGCCAGCCGAACAGTGAGTTAGTCGATGTGACGTATAACCAGGTGGTGCCGCAGCATATCCAGGGTTCGCTCGACGATCCAGCGATCCGCCAGTTGCTGATGCTGGCTTCGGAGAATGCAACTTCGCAAGGCGTGCGGGACGACTCAGTTGGATTGCTGGCGGCCGAATGCCGGGCTGGGCATTCCTGCCAGGGTGAGGGCATCCGCGACGCGCTGATGGTGGCGCTGCGCTATGACAAGAGCGAGGCCGTCCGGGAGAAAGCGCTCGAGGGCTTGCAGCCGTACGTGGCCGAGGACATGCGTGTTCGCGACGCCGTACTGGAAGCATTGCTGAACGACAGCGATCCGCGGATCCGCGCGGCGGCGATCAGCGAACTGGAGCCGGTGGAAGCCGATACGGGCGTAAGACGCGTATTGTCTACCGTTGCCAATTCGGACAATAATCCCCATATCCGCACGGTGTCTCGCGAAGTTCTAAGCAGGGCCCCGGAGTTTCAATAACGTACCCCTTACCTTCAGGCAACCGCGCCGTCAATACAAGAGTGCGGACCTGGATGAAGGAACACGAGGAAAGTATCATGAACCGCCTAATGAGGCCTTACATCCAAGCTGGAGTCGCCCTGGTGGGAGCCGCAATCCTACTGTCGCCATCGATGACGCGGGCGCAGGCGACACGTATAGCGCAAATTGTTGAAGAACCCAACCGTCTGCTGCTGCATTCAAGCGTGCCGGGGTATCTTGGCGTGCTGGTCGGCGACGTTGACTCGGAATCGGCAAGCAAGCTCAAGCTGAAGGATGTCCGGGGAGCGGTAGTTACGCTCATTGATCACGATGCACCGGCAGCGCAGGTCGGGCTTCGGGTCAATGACGTGCTGCTCGAAGTCAATGGTCAACCGGTCGAGAGCGCGGAGGCTTTCGGCCGCATGATGCGCGAGATTCCGCCCGGCCGCAAGGTGACGATGGTCGTCAGCCGCGACGGCGCAACGCAGACGCTTACCGTACAGCTAGCCGATCGCAAGAAGCTCGACACCGACATCTGGAACAAGCTGAATGATGGCAGCGATATCAACACGCCGGTTGAGGGCCTGGGCATTCTGGGGACCGGAGGCGCCGGAGATGCGCCGCTTCCCGGCGGATTCCACATGCCGTTTGTCGGCAACAGCACGCTGAAGGTTGGCGCGCTGGTTGAGCCGCTCACGGCGCAGATGGCAGACTACCTCGGCATTCAAAACGGCCTGATGGTGAAGCAGGTGGCGCGCAAGAGCGAGGCAGCTGCCGCGGGCATGAAAGCCTTTGACGTGATTCTCAAGGTGGGATCTGAGAACATCGCGACCGTTTCTGACTGGGAACGTTCGATGCGTACTAACCAGGGGAAGGCCGTGCAGGTCACGGTGCTTCGCGACAAGAAGCCGACGACGCTGACGCTGCAGGTGGATTCGAAGAAGAAGAGCGAACTGGACTTCGACGGGATCTTCGCTGATGGGGATTGCCCGTTAATGGCCTTTGCCAATCCCGATGTCGTGCTTGACTTGCAGCAGCACCTCGATCTGGATGATTCCGCAGTGCAATCGATGCGCGACCAGGGCGAGGCGCTCAAGGATCAGTTCAAGCAATGGCAGGACCAGTCCGGTGGCATGCATTTCGAAATCACGCCACAGCAGGCGGAGGAATTCCGCAAACAAACCGAGGAATTTCGCGACGCGTTCAAGGGCCAGAACTTCGGCGTCGACCCGAAACAGATGGAAGAGCTTCACCGGCAGATGGAGCAATTCAACAAGGAGTTCTTCGGCGCGGACAGCTTCAAGTTTGACCAGAAGCAGATGGATGAACTGAACAAGCAGATGCGCGAGTTCCAGCAGGTATTTCCGCCGCAGTTTGAATAATCTCGACGACTGAAAGCCAAGGGCGCTGCCGGAACCTCCGGTTGGCGCCCTTGCTGCATTTATCCGCGTCCGGTCAGCTGGGCTGTCTGAGACGCCGTCCTTTGATTCGGCTTGTTGCGCCGAGCTGATCGAGGCATGTAATCAAAGTTCTTTTTGCGTGCGCGACGCTTCGTTCGCCCACAGTCCGGCAAAGGTTTTCATGGATGCCGACCCGAATTTTACGCGACGCATGAACGGCCTTCCATCCTTTGGCTGAGAGACGAATGCGTTTTGCGCGGCGATCTTTGTTAGGCGACTCCTCAAGCACCCCAAGTCGAACCAGTTCCGCAACCGACTTCGAGGCAGCCTGCTGAGAAACCTCCATTCGTCGCGCCAACTCGGTGATGCTGCGTTCCGACTCGATCAGGTGCTGGATCAGGTAGCCATGGCTCTCGCGGACATTCGTGAATCCTGCCCGCGTCATTCGTGTGACCACGAGCTCATTTACGCGCAGGCCAAGAAACAGCGCCAGATGGCCCAGGTCCAAGGCGGACAAATCAATAATTCTGGATTGCACAACCATAGTTGTGTATTATATCTGAATATGTCACAGGCCTGTTCCCGGCTCGGGCGGATTTGAGTTTTCGAAGGAGGTCGCGCATGCTGATCGAAAAATTGTTCTCTTCAGGCGTGATGCAGATGGGGCCCTCGCGCAATGATCCGGGCCGACAAGTCGGCGTCTTCAATCCTGCGGCGGTTGCTGGTTTGCCGGAACTACGCGCATGCAGAATAGACGAGTTTCGCTGGATCGCCGGCGAGTGGAACTACGAGAATGAAGTGCCGGCGACCGCCGCCAATCCTGCTTACAGCGACGTCGGCACTTGCAGATATGCGCTCTGCGAGAAGAACAACTGGATCTGCATGATTGCTCCCGACGGCAGGGAAACGCAGCAAATCACATTCGATCCCTTCAGCCGGCAGTGGATCTACGTGTTGATGAGCGGCGCTTACGGCATACTGCGTTCGCCGGAAGGCTGGAGCGACAATCAGATTGTCTTTACCGGCATGATGACCATGATTGGCTTGAATTGCGAATGGCGGATTCGATGGACGAAGGAGAACACGGATCGATTTTCCTTCGTCAACGAAGAGCTCAACATGGATGGCGCGTGGAAATATATCGACAAGTGGCGCTTCAGACGGAAATGCTGAATCGTCCGGAGCGCGAATCACACCAGGCAGGTGACGATGGCCTTTCCGCCGGTTGTTGCGCTCGCATAGAATTCCCGCAGATTGTGGAATGAGGTCAGAAGCTCATCGACGTCTTCCGCTCGCCAACCAGGATAGATTTGCAGCTTGTTCATCTCCGCGGCATCGAAGCGTCCGCGCGCTTCGGATTCCAGTTCTGGCCGGCTCAAGGCCTCATGCGAGGCGACAACTTCGCGAGGTTCGAAGAATCGGGCCGGGCCGTATCCGGAGAATCCTTCGTCGTCATCGCCCAGGATCTTGCCGCCCAGCACTACCTTGCTCAATATCGATTCGCCGGATTCCACCTCACCACAGAGCAGGTAATGCAGGCCATGCCACTCCTTCTCGAGTGAAAGCTTCGGGCGTTGTTTGCCTGCCGTCTGCATCACGCCCATGGCGCGCTCGCGCCGCTCCTGCATCACTTTCAGGAGTGCTTCGCCGCCCTGTCCCGAAGCGAACTGCTGGGCTGTGCCGCCGAGCCGTGCTTCGAGTTGCTCTCGAAGCCTCGGGTCAAAGCCGGCAAGCACCCCGGCCAGCAACTGCGGTCCGGAAGTGCGTACCCGCTCCTCCATTTTCTTGCTCAACTCGCCGAAAGCCATCGGCATGGCGGGGCCCGTTTGAAACAGCGCTTCGGCCAACGCCGGGTTCGCCTCGATTTTTCGAAGCTCACCCGCATCCACCTGAACGAACACTGCCGTCATCGACATTGTGGTCACCTCCGCCGCAGCCGCATAACGAGGATGAGCGAAGGCCCTACTTCGGCGGCTCGAGGATGCATCCCGGCGTTGAACGCGCGATCTCCCACTCCTCTTCGGTCATGTCGACGGACACATCCGCGAAAAGCGGCGTGCTGAGATAGCGTTCGCCGGTGTCGGGAAGCATGCACAGGATCGTCGATCCTTTTGGAGCCTCAGCGGCAACGCGAAGCGCACCGGCAAATGTTCCGCCGGAAGTGATGCCGACGAAAATGCCTTCCTTTTTGGCGAGATCCCTGCTGCACTTGAGTGCATCGGGATTGGCGATACGCAGTATCTGGGTGATTCTCTTCGAGTCCACGGCATCGCCGGCCAACTTGGCGATGAAGTCCGGGCTCCAGCCCTGCATGGGATGCGGCTTCCAACTGGGATGGCCGGATTTCGCCGAGCCGTCCGCGTTCCGTTCCTGTTCGATGCCGCTCGAAAGCAGCGGCGCATCGTCGGGTTCGCAGACCACGATCTTTGTCTCGGGGCGCTCCTTGGCCAGCACGCGGGCGACGCCCTTCAGTGTGCCGCCGGTGCCGAATCCTGTGACCCAGTAGTCGAGACGTTCACCTTTGAAATCGTTGAGGATCTCCTGCGCCGTGGTGCGCGAATGCATGTCGGCGTTGGCTTCATTTTCAAACTGGCGCGTGTAGTACCAGCCATGCTTCTCGGCCAGTTCCACGGTCTTGTTCACCATGCCGACAGCGCGCGCGGAGGCAGGTGTCACGATCACCTTCGCGCCGAGAAAACGCATCAGCTTGCGGCGCTCGATGCTGAACGACTCCGCCATGGTGACTACCAGCGGATAGCCTTTGGCCGCGCAGACCATGGCGAGGCCGATGCCGGTGTTGCCGCTGGTGGCTTCAACGACAGTCTGGCCGGGCTTCAGCTTGCCGGTGCGCTCCGCTTCTTCAATCACGCCGAGCGCTAGGCGATCTTTGACCGACCCCAGTGGGTTGAACGCTTCAACCTTGACATAGAGGTTTACATCCGGCGGCGCGAGACGGTTGATCTTGACCACCGGCGTGTTGCCGACTGTTTCGGTAATGCTTGCAAACTTGCTCATTCGTGAACCTCCGAATGCACGCAATTGTACAGGCGGAAGGCGACGGGGTTGCAAACGATTCCTGCGATAAGTGCACGCGTTTCTCGTATCTGCCAGACAGAGCAAGATTCGGGAATCGCGCCTGCACGGCGCGCCTGCATCGATCAAACTCATCGTGCGCATTGAGAAGCGGCTGGATAGAGCATTGCGCCTGGCAAGCCTCGCCTGAAGCATCTGAAAAAAACGAGTGCCATCCGCTGAGTCGCTTGTGTACACTCGCGGAAGGCCCCTGTCCCTCCCCTATAGTTCATTACTAGCCACGATGGTGATGTCGCGCGCGGCGGCAACCCCTGTGCACGTACGGAGTAATGCATGACAAGAGAACTGCGTGTGCTGGCTGTAGCAGGGCTGGTGGCCGGTGCAATCCTGGGAATGGCGGGATCAATGGTGGCGGCCTCGAATGTGCGAGCCGTCTGCTGGGCTATTGATGCCGCGGGCGTCATCGTCGCCACAGTGACCCTGGCACTCAGCTATCTCCGCGCCGGCAAAATGGAGGTCGCAGTCGGGTTCCTGGTCTACGCCATCGGAGAGGCTGTCATGCTCACCGGAACATCCATGTCTCTGGAGGCAAGTGTCCCGGCATTCGCAGCGGGCACCGCGCTCTGGTGCGTGGGCCTTGCGCTGATCAGCGTGCCACGAGAATTCGTGCTGCTGACACGACTGACCGGGCTGATTGCCGCGGTCGAGTTCGGAGTGGTTTCGCTGCACATCTTCTGGGGGACGCCACTGACGCCGATTTCGCGCCCTCTTCCGTTCTATGCCTATCCAATCCTGGTGCTCACGTTCTTCGGGTGGATATGGACGATCGTCAGGCACGGCGCAGAAATTGCCGCAGCCGAGACGCAGGCACAACGAAGACGTGCAACCGTAGTGATCCGATGACAGCTCGGTCGATTTACTTCACACCTTTGTCTGGATTCCAGACGCCCTGCAATTTGCGCACGTAGAGAATCTGGCCGACGTGGTAGGCATTGTGCGCACCCACGTGCGCGATGAGCGAGGCATTGGCAGCGAGCTTCGCGTCGTCGGCATCGTTCACCGCCTTGTCCCAATCCGCCAGCACCTGGTTGAGTTTCTTTACCAGGTCATCCCACTGCGCGGCCGTGAAGTTGTCGAAGGTCTCGTTGTTGTTGCCGTCGAATTTCTCATTCTTCACGCCTTTGAAATCGTTGAGCGCGCGCTGATCCCAGTAGCAGATGTGATAGGCGAGCTGGCCTACCGAGTGGTTTCCCTTGCTGGGGCTCCACATCGCTTGTTGCGCAGTCAGCCCATCCACGGCAATGCTCACAGGAACAAACCAGTCTTCCTGATCGTGGGTGGTGCGCAGCTGCTCCAGCAGCACACCGCGTAATGTGGTGGGCGGCTTCTTGTCATTGGTCTGGGCGAAGAGCGGAACAGACAGGAGCAAAACGAGAGCAAGCTTTTTCATCGAACAACCTCGCGGGAGATGCAGTGCTCGGAGTATAACTCTGCGGCCATGCAAGGGCATCCGGCAAGTCGCTGCTGCAGACCGGTTCGGAACTTCGCCGCGCAGGCGCGTCACATCCGGGTTGGAATGACAGCAGGAATCGGCTAGCTTCCAATTCTCATGATGACGAGCTCGCAGCCCGCTCTCAAATTCGCTACTCCGTCTGTCGCAGCCAAGGACATCGGGCAGAGCCAGCAACCGGCTCTGATCCTGTTTGCCATCGGCTTGATCGGCCTGGGAGTGATTGCGCTGGTGGTCGGCGACTTCGCAATGGTGTGGCAGCCGGTGGCTGCATGGATGCCCGGCCGCACCGCGCTGGCGTACCTTGCCGGATTGCTCGAATTGGGCGTCGGCTGCGGCATGCTCTTCCGCCGCACGCGCGCATGGGCCGTGCGGATTCTCTTTCCAGGGCTCATTCTCTGGGCTTCGCTGAAGCTGCCGGCCATCGTGGTCGCTCCGCAAGTGGAAGGAGTCTGGCTCGGCCTCGGCGAACTTACGCTTCTTCTTTCCGGCGGCTGGACGCTGTTTGCCCAGCTTGCCGATCTGCCCCAGGGTTCGCTTTTCGCTTTCGCTGCTGGAGAGCGCGGCCTGCGAGCCGCTCGTATGCTCTTCGCTGCGTCGCTGCCGCCAATTGGGCTTTCGCATTTTGTGTACCTGCAGGCCACGGCGCACTTTGTTCCGGCATGGCTGCCGTATGGCGCGGGATGGGCGCGGCTCACCGGCGCGGGACAGATCGCGAGCGGGCTTGGCGTGCTCTTCAACGTGTTGCCGCGTGTGGCTGCATGGGCTGAAGCCGCGCAGATTTCCATCTACACGCTTCTCCTCTGGCTGCCGGCCTGCGTGATGTCTGCGCAGAATCTTCAGGCTGTCTTCGGCCAATCCGATAGGCGGCTGCCTTTTACGGCCTTCTTCATTTCGTGGATCATTGCCGCCGCTGCGTGGGCGGTCGCGCAGAATGTTTCACCGAAGCCCGTGGCCGCCGTAGAAAAATGAGCGCCGTTCTCACGGCGCTCAAAAGAAGTTCAGGGTGACCAGCTTCGGTGGCGGGCCGAGTGATCCGCCTACATCTCGCAACTTACCCGGCGATCGGCTGCCATCGCGAGAGCTCCATGCTGCGCACCCAGCCGCCGTGAAACTGCGCGTCCCAGAAGGCGCTTGCCGCGAAAGACCCGCGACTTCATGGTGGCCACGCTCAGGTTGAGCGCGCTGGCTGCCGCCAACTGGGGATGCTCTTCGAGCACGCACATTTCGATGGCGCGACGACAAACGAGTCCCAGCTTCTTCACTTCTTCGCGCAGGATGGTCTCTATCTCCCTGCTCTGCCACGTCTCCTCGGGATTCTTGCCGGGGTCAGGCAGGTCAAGCTCCACGACTTCGTTGTCCTCCCGGTTGAGGTACTCAATCGAGACGAAAACGCGGTTGCGGCGGCTGCGCAGATGTTCATGCGCCGTGTTTTGTACAATCGCGCCGAGCCAGCTCGACATCTGCGATTCGCCGCGGAACTTCGCGAGAGCTTTGTAGGCTTTCATGAACGCTTCCTGAAGAATGTCTTCGGCGTCTTCGTTGCTATTGGTCAAGCGCCGGGCCATCCGCAACAGCTGCGGGCGGCGCCGCTCGGCCGCTTCGAGAAACTCCCGGATCCTGCCTTCGCCCACCGGGCATTCGCTCATCGGCGCGTCCGTTTCCACTTCCATTGCACTCAAGGCAATTGGCATATGCACCCGCTCCTATCGGGTAGGCATTTCGAGTTCATTCAGTTGGAATGAAAAGCCAAAGGCAATACATGCGGCCTGATGGGTTGGCTAGAACACGGGCCGGTACTGCCGACTACGCCATGGAAGATTGGATTTGAGGAGGAGCCCGGAAGGGGATATGCGAAGAGATGACGAACGCTGCGCGCGCCGGGGCCGGCGTGGTGAGAGCGTGGTCGCGCGTGAGGCGCGGAATCTGAGGAGCGAAAACGAGGAACAGCTCAAAAGAGGAAATCCGCTGGGGCCGCGTTTGCTGGTGCGAGACCGTGATGGAGGAATCGTCACGATGGTCCACCCACATGCGGGTGGCCGAGGCCTTTGAAACCTCGGGGTGGTGGAAGTATTGTGCGAGCTTGTAGCCGTATCCGTTGCCGCCGACCGCGATAGCCAACGCGAGAAACGCAAGAACGTAAGGCCGGAAAAACTGCCTTACGGCGGCATCCATTTTCGACTCACGCGCAACCATCAGCTTCTGACGCTGATCCTGCGCCTCAGGCCCGGCCGCGATAGGAAGTTCGTCGTGCACGATGTCCTTGGCTCCTCGAACGGTGCAGCAAAGGTTCTACCAGTATAGACTCGGGCCGATTTCATTTCGCTGCAAAATTCTCATCCGGGGAGTAATCGTCGAAGTTCGCCAGGCATCGGCGGAGTTGGCGCCAATCTGAGAAACCAGCTAAGTTTTACCTGGGTCATAAGTTAGTGACAATGGTGAGTCACAAACGGGAAAAAGTTTTCGAGGCGGCGATTCTCAAAGAAACGCGATCAACCTGCGACGGCATGTTCCGCTCCGCGGAAGAGAGCCCGCAAAGCCTGCCAAACCCAGCGGATCAGCAGGATGACGGCTACGACAAAGGCCAGGGCTATGCCGCCTCCGATGTAGGGATGCAGGGTCGACAGCCATGTCAGCGAGATCGCCAGCACATCTTCGCCGAGGCTGAGGCCGATGTTCGAGAAGGGCTCGGGCGAGGGGGTGACGGCGGCGCGGGCTGCGGTCTTGCCGCCGTGAGCGGCAAGGGCGATGAGGCCGCCGAGCAGCGTGGCGGCAAGCTGCTCGCCGGGAGAGAGCGTCGCTGTTGCGCGCCAAGCCAGCAGGGCGGCAACCGGGACCCGGATGAAAGTGTGCAGCGCATTCCAGATGAGGTCGAAGGCGGGCACCTTGTCGGCGAAGAACTCGACGGCAAAAAGCGCCATGCTGACGCCGATGACCCACCAGCTTTCCAGCAGATGCAACGAGTCAGGCAGCGCGAGCGCACCAGCATGTGCGAGCAGGCCGAGGGTTGCCACAGTGGCATAGACGTTGAGCCCGGCGGCGAACGAAACTGCCACAATCAGCGCGACAAGTTCCTGGCCGGGAAGTGTGCCGAGGAGTGGGAGTTTCATCCCGCCAGTATAGGGCCGGCCCACTCAAATCAGCGTCCTGACTTTTGCGCGTCAAACACTTGTCCGCGCAGACTCCCGAAGATAGCGCCATCGGGAGTCTGCACGGACGCGAAAAGCAGGCTAGTGCTTTTCTTCAGGTTTGCGGTCGGCATCTTTATGACCGCGGCCATCGCGCGTTTCGTTGCCCTTGAAGTTTTCGTTCTTGTCGAGATGATTGTTGGGCTCGGCCTTCTCGCCGCGTTCGGGCATCTTGCCGACATAGCCGTTGTCGGGATGGAAACGATTATCGACGTGGCCGCGGAAATCTTCAGAGCCATGGAACCACGGACCTGCGCCAACGAACACGCCGCCGTTGAACCATTCCGTGCCGTAGTAGCCGTAGGGGGCACAGGCATAGGGTGCGGAGTCATAGTAACCGTAGGGACACTCGGGAGCCGTGCCGATCTCAACCGCAATTTGAGCCATTGCTTTGGGGGCGGCTGCCAACATGCAGCATCCAGCAATAGCCGATAGCACAACAAACTTCAAATCCTTCATAGTTCTCCTTAAGCTTGCAGGGATGCCAAACGGTATCTCCACAAACTGACCGTAGCGGGTTCGAAGATCGCCGTCTGAGCTATAGAGACCACACATGCGCTTGAAGGATGGGCACACCTTCTCAGCCCCGGGGTCGTTTTCGAAAAGCGTGGACCACCCGGCGGATCGGTGATTCTTCGGCAGATCTCGTAACTTTTTTGCAGATTGTTTGAAACGTTTGGGGGTCGAACGTCACCATCCATTGCGAAACCGGAACAGACAAGCTCTGGCGGTCCCGCTCGACTCGAACTCATCGCCTGGGCGCGTTTCGCATAAGCGCGGATGAGGAGCGGGCGCCGCGTGGCGACAACTGACCGGGTATTCGCGTCCTGGCTGCTGAGTGGAGCGGCCGGGCTGGGCGTCGCGGGCGAGGCGGGGACTTCCATCGACAGAGTCTCTGCCACGCCAGCGGCGAGGGAAACGGGGAATGAGGGAACCAGGGATGGGTGGGCCCGCCGTCTTCCGATTTTCTTACTGCACTTTCCTTACTGGACCGGCGGCAATTGTCCGGCGATGGTGGTCGCGGTGGGGCTGCAGGCGGGATGGCCCCAGCCGGATGCGCTGACGCCGAGGG
The DNA here is from genome assembly GCF_035317045.1 of Occallatibacter sp. GTDB lineage: Bacteria > Acidobacteriota > Terriglobia > Terriglobales > Acidobacteriaceae > Telmatobacter. The sequence continues at coordinate 47,169 of NZ_DATHHT010000025.1, read as the reverse complement.
CCAATCCGGGCGCGGCGGTGATGTCGTAGACAATGTTGTCGGGCCGGGTTTTGTCGGGGCCGACGCCTCCGGGAACATGGTCGAGCTTGAGGGTGTTGCGCGTGCGCCAGGCAATGTTGTGGTCTGCGCACGAGGAGTCGCCGCTGACGCCGATCGATCCCACGAGCACACCCTGCGCGTTGTAGAGCGCGAGGCCGCCGCCAAAGACATTCACTCCGCCGATGCGTCCGCCGACCATCGGGTCTTTCGCGGTGCCGTAGTCTTCAGCGTCGCCGCGGTAGGCAACCGAAACGTCAACGGGGTTGCTGGCCTGCAGTCCGAAGAGCGAGCCTCCCGGCTGAACGGCGCTGAAGAGGTCGGCGGTCGAAAGCGACAGTTTCGGCAGGCTAAAGGCATTTGCAGTATTCGCCTTCTGTGCGGAAATGGCGCGGCTGCCCGGCCACTGGCTGCCGCGATCGGCGCCGGTGAAAGCGACAGCGCAGACCACTCCATCGCGATTGACGACGGTGCCCCACATATCCAGGTTGAAGCCGCCGTTGGCCTCGGCGCGCGCCGCAGCGAGGGCAGCTTTCAGTTGGCTGTATGTGGGGAGAAGCTTGCACGCGGCAGCCGCGCCGGCCGCGTTGCTGTGACCGGCTTGCGCGAAAGCGGGAAGGGTCGCGCCGAGTGCGAACATGGCTAGCGATACGATGATTGGTCTGGTCCGTTGGGTCCGTCGAGTCATGGTGCTTCGAGTCATGGGGGATCGTGCCTCCTTGCGCTTCGGAAGCGTGCGCTGCCGAGCGTTGCCGGGCAGCCTTCCGAAAGTTCCCCCAACCTAGCACGGCAAAGCGGGTGTCGCAAATCTGGAATATGAGGAAGGTGGGCGAAAATGCTTTTCCGGAGGGAAGGTCATCCAGGTGGTAGAATTCGTGGCTGTCCCGGGGGAAGGATTGTGGGACAAGCTTCCGGGGTCTGAAATTTCTGCTTACTGGAGACGACATGCGTTCGAAACTCTCGCTTATCACTCTTGCTCTGCTGTGCTTCACAACCCTGCCTGCGATCGCGCAGCAATGGGGCAGACCCCATCCGCCAAAAATGGGTGCTTGCTTCTATCGGGAGGCGGGTTTCGTCGGCGACTACTTCTGCCTGAAGGTGGGGGAGCGGTGGCCAACGATGCCGCCGGGCTTCAATGACAGGATCTCTTCGATTCGCGTGTTTAGTGGCGCGGTAGTGCGGATGTTCGCCGACGCGAATTTTGCCGGCGACAGGATGCGCGTGGAACGGGATGTGGACAACCTGAAGAACTTCAGGCTGCAAAGAGACCCGTCGCGGACGTGGAACGACCGTATCTCGGCGCTTGCCGTGGTGCGCGCCCACGACGACTGGGACCGCGGCCACGGCGATCAGGACCGCGACCGCCGGAACTGAGTTGGAAGTGGCGGGAACTCCGAGGAATCGAACCATCCACCCTTGAAGCAGAATGCGCTTCAGGGATGGGGCGCCCGCATTCCTGGTCTGGTTAGGTTGAAAACCCTGGGCGGGCCACCCGCTCAGGGGACTTGCACTTGTGTCCGCTGGTGAGAATATGCCGGCATCCGTTGAACATGGACATGACTCCTGACCACCCCCTATTATCCCCTCTCTCCAGGTAGGTCTCCTGGATTCATCGGGTTACCGAGAGGGGGTGGCGCTATAGGTCTGCGTGGATTGAGGTTCGCTGTAGAGGTTTCTGCGGATTGGACTTAGCGGCGCCATGCGGCGTTCGCGGGGTTAGCGTGCGCGTGGCGCACGTTCGCGGAGCTGGTGGTTTTCAATCACGATTCCATTGTGCGCCGAGAAGGGATAATTCCCTGCAAAATGGCGGGAAGTTTTTTGCGAATGGAATGAGGGAGTTGGCGGAGATTTTGGCTGGGAGGGGGTTGACAGGTTAGCGGTGCTGGCGGAGTTAGCCCCGTCCATCTTCGGGGCCGAGGTTTTGAAAAGCAGATTCTTCACTCCCCACCCCCGAACCTACCCCATAAGAGCTGACGCTCTTCGGGGCCCCGTTCGTTCAGAATGACACCGCTGGGTTTCGGGGGATTGCTGGGGCTGGACGGCGCGGAGGCGCGAACTGCGAGAGGTCGTGCTTTCCCACTCTTGACCAAAAGAGGGTCAAGGATGGGGCACCCAGATTTGTGGGTGGGGTTGGTTTGAAATGCCTGGGTGGGCCACCACCCGCGCACCTGCAGTGTCTTTCGTTCAGGGAGAGGATGACGGGCTTCGGGAGGATTGTATGTGAAACGGCGATCGCCTGGATTTCACTATAAGCATGAGTGCACTCAAATTCGAGAGGGATTGAAATCTGTGTAGAAAGCGAGAGTGCTTATGTCAACTGCAACTAGCATCGTCGGAACCTGGACCGGATTTGTCGCCTGGGGCTGTTCTGGTCCTCCGGTAAGCAATGCGTCAACAGTGTGGACCTTCCACGCCGATGGGAGCTGGACTTACGAGTTCGGCGGGGGCCGCTGGATTCAGGTTGAGGGTTTAGTCGCATGGAATTTCAAAGCAGACAAGGGTGAACCTCCTATCGTTGCGGAGGACCTGGTTTACACGGCCAACGTGACGCGTAATGCGTTGGACGGGATCATGGGCTACCCTGTAGCCGGATCAAGTCCCGGCACGGGGTGCTTCTATGCGGTGCGCCAGGAAAAGGGTGCGCCGACTCACGAAATCGCAGCATCCCACGGCCACGACCACAGCAAGCGTCCACTTAAGAAGTAGGTGTCTCGGCAGGGTCGCGTACGAGCGCGGCCCTGCTCGTTTTTTTGTGGTTGCTGGCCGCGCTGCGTCCTTTTGGTGAGGAGATCATAGCCGGGTGCCCCATCCTTGCGGAGCAAGGGTGGGATAGCAGGATTTCCGCTCCGGAACTAAACTGATTCGTCCATGCCAACACGCCTCGTTCGAATTCAGAAGGCCGGTTGTTTTCACTTCGTCACGTTCAGCTGTTTCCATCGCCTCCCGCTTCTCGCGCGGCGAGGATATTCAGTATTCGAAGCGCAACTGGAAAAGACACGATTGCACTATGAATTCGTTGTGGCCGGGTATGTGCTGATGCCGGAGCACGTTGATCTTCTCGTGAGCGAACCGAAAGTCAGCTAACTCGCAACGGCAATACAGGTTTTGAAGCAGCGCACTTCGCGATTGCTGAAGCAGCCGGGCGAGAGGCAGTTCTGGCAGCGGCGCTACTACGACTTCAACGTGCACAATCCCGAGAAGACAACGGAGAAACTGCGCTACATGCACCGGAATCCCGTGAAGAGGGGGCTGGTTTCGAAGCCAGAAGATTGGATTTGGTCGAGTTTTCGGCATTACGCGACCGGGTTGGTGGGGACGGTGGAGATTGAGTCGGAGTGGACGGCGAGAAGCCGGGAGCTGCGATTGAGCACAACCGCGCACGTGTGAATCTTCTGATTCGCCACGAATCTGGGTGCCCCATCCTTCGCGCACTTTGCGAAGGGTGGGATCGCATGCTGATCGCTCACGGATTCTATCGATTCACAGACAGTCTGACTCATAAATGAGAGAAGGGTCGTGCTATCCCACCCTTGACCAAAAGAGGGTCAAGGATGGGGCACCCAGATTTTTGGTGATTGAGACCTGGGCGACCCGCCTCACAATCTCCCAGGCCTCGAAAGCGAGACCTGGGCCACCCGCCTGCGCTGCGTCCTTTTGGTGAGGAGAGGATAGCAACGTGCGACCCGGGCGAAGGTTCCTGATTTCCAACTCTTGCTCCGCAAGGATGGGATACCACCGACTTGGGTGGGCCACCCGGTACCCGGTTTATTGAACTTGTATTTCGATTGACAATTGACCTCTGCCGCGCCGACGATGGCGCCACGTCTCCAGGAGTACCATTTTCAGTCGCGAGTGTTTTCTCGCCCTCCCGTGTGACGCCGGGTCCACTCCCCCTCGGAATGCACGGCCGGGTTCGATAACCTGGATCGTTCTCACTCTCCAACCTATAACCGCGCACCAGCGTCCGCCTTGTTCTGCGCTGCTCTTTCCCCAGGCCGGCACTGCTTTTGTTCGCCCGCTCATTAGCCTCAGGAGGGCTTGCACCATGAAAGACCGCACCATCTTTTCCCTTGCACTCTCGAGTTTCTTCGTCGCATCCGCCGCCCTCGCCATCGCGCAGGATTCTGGCCCAGGAGCGCCGCCCAATGTCCTGGTCATCCAACGCGAGTACCTCAAGCCAGGCAAATCGGGCGCGATCCACATCAAGTCGGAAGGCAACTTCATCAAGGCCTCCAACGATGCCAAGTGGCCCACCCACTACATCGCCATGGACTCGCTTTCCGGCCCATCGCGCGCCCTTTTCATGTTTGGCTACGATTCCCTCGAGGCCTTCGGCAAGGACCAGGAAGCGCAGAACGCCAATGCCAAGTTCGCAGCAGCCATGGACGCAGCCAACCTCGCAGATGGTGAACTGCTGACCCGCTACGACAGCCAGGCGTTTATTTACCACCCCGAGATGAGCCTGCACGCGTCCGTCGACGTTCCCCACCAGCGTTACTGGGAGTTCACCTCGTTCCACATCAAGTCCGGCCACGATGCGGAATGGAACGAGCTGGTGAAAATGTACGTGGACGGCTTCAGCAAATTCCCGGACGCTCACTGGGCCATGTTCGAGAGCAAATGGGGCGAGAACAACGGCGGCCTCTGGGTCATCATCAATCCCATGCGCACGCTCGGCGAAGCGGATAAAGGATTGGCAGACGGCAAGGCATTCTTCGCGGCACAGGGCGAGGCCAATATGAAGCACGCGGGCGAACTGGCCGCCTCCTGCATCGAGTCAGTGCAGACCAACCTCTTCGTCGTGAATGCGAAGGAGAGCTACGTGGACGCGGGCTGGGCCAAAGCCGCGACCGAAATCTACGGCCAACCGTAGAGATGAATTGAGGCTCGTGCTTTCCCAGGTGCCCAAAACGGCACCTGGGGCACCCATCGCTAGTGCGTGGGTTTGGAGTCCGGGACCTGGGCCACCCGCCACAATCCCGAGAAGACAACGGAGAAGCTGCGCTACATGCACCGGAATCCGGTGAAGCGCGGTCTGGTTTCGAGCCCTGAAGACTGTGCATGGTCAAGTTTTCGGTATTATGCTTGCGGACTCGAAGGAGTGGTGGAGATCGAGTCGGAGTGGACGGCGCGAAGACGCGAACTTCGGAGGGTCGTGCTTTCCCACCCTTGACCAAAAGAGGGTCAAGGATGGGGCACCCAGGTTTTGGGTTGGGTTAGGTTTGAAAAGCTTGGGTGGGCCACCCGCCGGGAATTTTTTTGATAATGGGAAACGGTTGTCGGTTATCTTCACTATGCATAACGAACACCCATGGCAAGCAAGCTCAAAAAGACGGTGATCGGAATCGGCCTGGCGACGTTGACCACGCTTGCGGGTGCGATCGCGACGAGCATGTGGGAGAGGTTTGTTGCGCCGTTTGACCTTGAGGTGGACGCTCAATACATCGATGCGGCAGGCGCGAATCGTCCCGCGGTGGGGGCGGTGCTTGCCCTGCCGGTTGTGTCGACGGAGACGACGGACGAAGGCGGCCGGGCATACTGGAAAGATGTGGTGCCGCACTGGACCGAGCAGAAGCAGATCGTGGTCGATCCGCCGTATGAGATTGTTTCGGCGCCTCCGCTGTTTCTGAGGCGCTATTCGAACCCTGTGAATGTGTTGCTGCGAAAGGCGGAGACACAACAAGCCGCCGCGGCGCCCGCCCCGGCGCCACCGTCGGACGCGCAACCCGCAGCGCAGCCTGCACCTCAATCTGCACCTCAACCTGCCGGGCAACCTGCAACTCCGGCGGAGCAGCCGGCACAAGCGGCTGCAACCCCTGCCGGGCACGGTCTTTCCCAGAAGTTCGGAGCTGCGATCTTCAAAATTCATCCACCGATCGGGCAGATCGCGGAGCACGTGCAGTTGAGTGCGAAAGCGGTGGAGCTGGTGAAGCCGCCCGCAGCGCTGACAGCTGCTGCAGGGGTGGCTCCGGCGTTGCCGGACGTGACCGACATCTATCGGTCGGGGCCGCAGATGAGCGGTGCGGGGAAGAACTTCAGCGCGGCATACGACCTGTGCTCGGGGGATCCAGCGAGGGGGTACGTGATCAAGTCGAACAGGTTTCAACTGGCGGGCGACCGGCAGTGCGGCCAGTGGGCGACCTGCAAGCCGACGCGGAACGAGGCAACGAAAGTCTGCTGGCAATTTACCCTGCAGGGTCACGAAGAGCAGACCGGAATTTTCAAGCCGGGGCAGAACGGGCAAGCATACAGCGAGGGCGTGTTGTCGGTGGTGTGGACTCGGGCGACGAAGTAGGGCGCGTCATCCCTACAGCGAACTGGGTGCCCCAGGTCTCGCGTTTGAGACCTGGGTTTTCGGGAGTTGGTTTCCGCGTTTCGTGGCGGTCCAGAACGAACCGATCTGGACCGTTCCTTCTGAACCCGTCATGTAGTGACGAAAACTGGACCACTCCCAATCAGCGGGTTTCGTAACCAGGCCACGTTTCACTGGATTCCTGTGCATGTAGCGCAGCTTCTCCGTCGTCTTCTCGGGATTCCAGACGTTGAAGTCGTAATAGCGGGGTTGCCAGAACGGCCTCTGTTTCTGACGCACCGTGACAGATAGCTTGAGGGCTTGAATTGCGCGATCGAGAGTGCCATTCTTCGGTTCGTTCACGAGCAGATGAACATGCTCAGGCATCACAATGTAGCCGAGGACGACGAAGCCGTAACGTTTGCGGATTCGTTCGAGGGCGGACTCGAAGAGGCGCCGTCTTGCTGCGCTTTTGAGGTACGGTCTGCGGCGATAGCAACTGAAGGTGATGAAGTGGAAGTTTCCCGTTTGTTGATACCGATGGAGGCCCCTGGTCATTAGGACCAGAGTTATGGAATGGACGGTTGGAGAGTCGGTGGTGGGGCTCACATCCCTCCCAGGTCTCAGAAGCGAGACCTGGGGCACCCAGATTTGGGGTGACCGAGGACTGGGCTGCCCGCCCTTCTGGCAGTATGTTTCAATAGTAAGAATGGGTGTTTCCCGGAGATCTACGGCTCGTGGGCGGTTCATTGCGGCTCGGCGCAAGGCGCGGGAGTACGCTATGGTGGCGCGGGCGCTGGCTTCTACTGCGCATCCTGTTCTGGCGCAGATAGTTCCGGCGCGGTTCTGCAATCTTTCCTGCGCTTACTGCAACGAGTACGACAAGGTTTCCGAGCCTGTTCCGCTGGACGAGATGCTGCGGCGGATCGACCACCTGGGGCGGCTGGGGACGGCCATGATCGGCATCTCGGGCGGCGAGCCGCTGACCCATCCGCAGCTCGACGACATCATCGTGCGCATGCGCAAGACGGGCGCCATCGCGGGGATGATCACGAATGGCTACCTGCTGAATGTCGAGAGAATCGAACGGCTGAATCGCGCGGGCCTCGATCACATGCAGATCTCGATCGATAACCTGGAGCCCGACGAGATTTCGAAGAAGAGCCTGAAGGTTCTGGACAAGAAGCTGCAGATGCTGGCCGAGCATGCCGAGTTCCACGTGAACATCAACTCGGTGGTGGGCGGAGGCTTTCGCGATCCCAATGACGCGCTGGTGATTGGCAGGCGGGCGCTGGAGCTGGGGTTCGAGTCGACGATCGGGATTATCCACGATGGCGACGGGCAGTTGAAGCCGCTGAAGCCGGAAGAGGCGCGAGTCTACTTCGAGATGACGAACCGGAAGAAGACCAACTACGCGCAGTTCGACATGTTTCAGGAAGCGATTGTGAAAGGCGAGTCGAACGACTGGCGCTGCCGCGCGGGTTCGCGCTATCTCTATATCTGCGAGGACGGCCTGGTGCATTACTGCTCGCAGCAGCGCGGCTATCCGGGCGTGCCGATTGCACAGTACACGACCGCGGATGTGAAGCGGGAGTTTTTGACGGCGAAAAGCTGCGCGCCGAATTGCACCATCGGCTGCGTGCATCGCATCAGCCACATCGACCACTGGCGGGCTCCGCAGACCAGCACAGTGTCGCCGGGCGGCGCGGGCGAACTGGTGAATATACAGACGGGCGACTGAAGTCGCCAGTGAACAGTGCACAGTGATCAGAAAAGACGGGGGCTCACGCCCCCTTTTTTCTTGTAGAAACTTGTTGCATTCACGCCAGACTGGACTTAGATTCGCTCACTGTCCACTGTCCACTGTCCACTGTCCACTGTCCACTGTCCACTGTCCACTGTCCACTGTCCACTCACCGCGCTTGCGCGTGCTGAACTACCGGGGCTTCGCAGTGGCCGCGGAGGCCATTGGCTTCGCGGGCCAGGTAGTCCCAGTTGAGGTCGCGGTAGGCGCGGGCCAGGACGGCTCCGATGACGCCGGTGTAGGTGAGGGAGAGGGTGACGCGGCTGCGCGGGCCGATGGTGTCCACCTGGTGGCGGCCAACGATCTTGATGCCGAAGGTGTGGGTAGTCCAGGCAAAGATGTGGCGCTTTTCGTCGAGCGAGGTGACCTGCCAGACAGCGGGCATGAGTTTTGGCTGCCATATGCGGGTGCGGCTGCCCAGGGTGAGGGGACCGATATCCATGCGCTGAATTTTGCTGACGGAAGTGGTCCAGTCGGGCCAGTGCTCGACATCGAGCAGCACGTTCGCGCAGGCGAAACTCGAATTTCAACGACATGGCGAAAGTCTGACATGGGAAATGGGGCCCGATACTACGAGAACGTTATTTGTGTGCTGTTGCTTTCACAGGCGCCGATCGGGTGTCGGCTACGGCCTGATCGATGAGTTGGTAAAGCTTGGTGCGGTCGACGACTTCGACGAAGGGCGCGCCCTTGCCGTTGGCGGTGGTGATCCAGATGGTCGGGGTGTGTTCGATGCCGATGCGCTGACCGAGTGCGTAATCGGCCTTGACCTCGGCGGCCAGCTTGCCCTGAGGATCGAGGGCAAAGGGCAACGCGATATTGCGGGTCTTGGCGAAGTTCTCAGTGAACTGGCGCAGCACGTCAAGGTTGGAGATGGAGGGCTGGTTGGCAAAGACGGCGTCGCGGTACTCGTCGCCGAGCTTTTTGGTTTTGGTGTCGAACCAGCGGGCATTCACAGCGGCCTGAAAGCTCCAGGCATGAAACGGCAGAGGGAAGTCGTGGCGGACCCAGGGAATGCCGTATTTGGCCGCGGCCTCGCGGAGCAGCGGATTGGCATTGGCGCAGTCGGGGCACTCCATGTCTTCAAATTCAACGATGGCGACGTGGGCACCGACGGGCGGCCTGAGAGCTGACGGGTCGTGCACGGGCGTGGTGGGCGGTGCCGAAAACTGGGCGCGCGCCAGGGGCGACGCCGCGAGCAGCACGGTGGCGAGGCCCATCCATACAGCGGTGCGAAGCGAAGGGAAGCGAAGGGCGTGGGCAAGGTTACGTGGCATGGTGTCTTGGACGACTCCCTTATACCCATTGTAACGGCTGGAAAGGAAGAAAGTTGCAGACTGGAATCCTACTTTGGAAGACGAGGCATGGCGCGGCGGATACGGGTGCGAGCGGGCGCCGGTAACTTTCGGGGATTACGGGGATTTGTGGAGATGGTCTGAGCCGGAAGTTTGTGCTGCGTCGTGATCGGTGCGGCGTTGTTCATCCACCGACGCCATTTGTAGTCGGCCACGAAGGACAGGGCAAAGACGACGAGGACGAGAATGGCGAGGGCAAATTTCATAGAGACAGTTTGTAGTTCAGAGCTTTAGTCAGAGAGCGTGCTTCATGGGGGAGGATAGCTTGCGGAGGGGGTGGAGCACCAGTCGCACGGTCCAGATGAGGCCGGCGAGGACGATGGCGGTGTCTACGTATCCGGCGAGGAGAAAGATTGCAGAGCAGGCATGCGCATGCTCGCGGAGATAGAGGATGCGATCGATGGCGATGAGGCCGGGCAGGTGGAGCAGATCCCATTGCAATGCGATGGCGGCGTTCTGGCTGGCCATTGTGAGGGAGCCGCCCGCAGTGGGATAGCCGATGATCCAGAAGTTGACGGTCTCAAGGAGTAGAGCCGCGAGCAGGGCGGTCTTCAGGATCGATCTCACTGGGCGGACCTCATGGGAAGCGGATGGCGAAAACGCCGCCGGGGTTGGCCCGGCGGCGTTGAGGTGGAATGACAACAAAAGCAGATTCTTCGCTCACCACCGCCAAACTGAAGTACGTTTGGGGTCACGTTCACTCAGAATGACACCGCCGGTTATAGAAAATTTCAGACTCAGGATGCTAGCGGCCGACGACGATGATCTCGAAGGTGCCGGGGATCATTGGCGGGCGGGGACGAGGATTCTCGGCCGTGGCGGCGGGAGGCGGTCCGAAGTCGGCCGTGACGAGGTAGACGCGGTCGGTGGCCGCATCGTAGGCCATGGTGCGCGCGCGGCGCTTGGTGGGCAGCGACTGGATGGTCTTGTAGGTGGTGGCGTCGACGACAGAAAGAATGCCATCGCCGCTAGAGGCAAAGGCCAGCTTGTCTTTGGCGTTCCAGCCGGCGGCGTCGGGGCCATCACCAATGGAAGGAGTCGCGAGGATCTTGCCGCTCGAGGCGTCTATCACACTCATCTTGTTGCCATCGCAGACGGGGAAGAGACGATTGCCGTCGATGTCGAGAGCGAGGCCGGAGGGCGATTCGCAGCCTGCGGGCCATGTTGCGGTGATGGTGTGCGCACGCGCGTCGATCTTGAGCACTTCGCTCTTGTCTTCAAGGTTGTTGTACACGCTGCCCTTGCCATCGGATGCGGCGAACTCGGGCTTGCCGGGCACATCGATGGTGGCAACGACCTTGCGCGATGCGGCGTCGATCACCGTGATGTTCTTGCTGCGGCCGTTGAACGCCCATACGGACTTGGTGTCGGGTTCATAGATGATAGCGTCGGGATTGGTGCCTGCGGGGATGGTGGCGACGGTGGAGAAGTTGGTGCGATCGAAGACGACGACCGCGTTGCCTCCGCCATCGGAGATGTAGCCAATCTTGCCATCGGGATCGAGCGCCACACCGTGCGTGCCATGCAGGCCGCTGATGGTGCCGAGGAGTTTGCCGTCCGTGGTGTCAACGGCGTCCACATGATCACCGCGCGTGATGTAGACGCGATGGGCATCGGAGTCGACCAGCAGGTAGTCCCATCCGCCGGCGTCGGCGAGTTTCCATTGATCGAGAACTTTATAAGGACCTTGTGCCGGCGTGGCGGGTGTTGCGGCGAGAAAAGGGAGGGAGAGAGCGGCGGCAAAAAAGGCGCGCGCAAAGGCTGGGAGACAACGTTGGTTGTGCATGTTCGGCTCCGCGTGAACTCGGCAAATCAGGTGGGCAACTCTGGGGAGATTGGCCGGCGCAAGCATTGTTCCACGGGGGTATTAAGGGATGCTGAAGGTTTTAGAAAAGCATTTGCATTTGCCGGAAATACACACGCTGCTCGAGCCGCATTCTGTAACATCGAGATCATTCGAAAAGGGCGAAGGAGAAAGCCACGATGCGGCTCGTCCCTGCATTCCTTCTCACCTGTGTCGTTTCCGGCGCTTCTGCGCTCTTCGCGGCCGACGCGCACCTGTATGTGCAGCTCGGGCATTCGGCTCCGGTTGGCGCCATTGCGTTCACACCCGATGGGCGCTTCATGGCAACCGGAAGCGGCGACCAGACTGCGCTCCTGTGGGACACGGCCACAGGAATGGAGTTGCGGCGCATCACAGGGCACAGCAACGGAGTGAGTTCGGTTGCCTTTTCGCCCGATGGCCGCACCCTGCTCACGGGCAGTATCGACAGCACCGCGCGCCTCTGGGATCCCACAACGGGTAAAGAGCTGAAGCGTTTTGCGCATCCGAAGATGGTGCATTCTGCGATCTTTTCTCCCGACGGACGCTTCGTGCTCACGGGCTGCGGCGATCACATTGCGCGATTGTGGTCAGTGGCAACAGGAACGGAGGTCATGCGTTTTGTCGGACACACTCAGAGCATCTATGCTGTCGCATTTTCTCCGGATGGACGTTTTGTACTAACCGGCAGCGGAAAAATTGATATGCCCGCCGACATGGCAATGGACGACCAGACGGGTGATCCCGATTTCACGGTGCGTCTGTGGAATGCGGCGACGGGATCAGAGATACGCCGGTTCGTTGGGCATACCGAAGCCATCGAAGCCGTTGCTTTCTCTCAGAACGGCCGCTACGTGATTACGGGAAGCTACGATAAAACGGCCCGCACGTGGGATGCGCAAACCGGCCGGGAATTGCGCCGCTTCATTGGCACCAGCCGGAACGATTTCATCAGCTCGGTGCAATTCTCGCGCGACGGCCGGTTTGTTCTGACCGGACACATTGACGGCCCGAGGTTGTGGGACGCAGCAACGGGCAATCAGCTTCGTCACTTTTCCCAATCCGGTGTGGAGGTTGCTGCATTTTCACCGGATGGCCATTCTGTATTCGCGGCGACGGCCAACGATGCTCTTGTGCAATGGACCACCGAGAACGGCGAGCAAGTGCGGCGATACACGAGCCACGCTGCCGCTGTCGGGGCTGCATCGATCTCTCCGGATGGCCGTCTTCTCGTTACATCGCAATTCAGAATGGCGCAGTTATGGGACTTGCAAACCGGCGCCGAACTGCGCCGCATCAAACCGCAGACGATCGTTCTGCTGGGCTCGGTTGCTTTCTCTCCCGATGGCCGCCAGCTGATCATGGGCGGAGGTGGAACGGCAACGGCCAACCTCGACAATGACATGCCCTCGCGGTTCTTCTCGGGAGGCGGTATGGGAACGGCAGCGGTATTCTCGCCCGATGGCCGATATGTTGCGACGGCGGGCGACGGAGCGGCCGCGCTGTGGGACACTGCTACGCGTGCAAAAATCCGCAGCTTCGGCCCTCCCGGAAAATCCGGCAATGGTGTCTCGAGCACGGTGCTCTTTTCTCCCGACGGCCGTTTCCTGCTGACCGCTGACGCTTCGAATCCGGCAATTCTCTGGGATGTCGCAAGCGGCGCCGAGGTTCGTCGTTTCGAGAGCACGCCGGGCGGTGGCCAAAAAATCAAAACCCCCGAAGGCGGCCAGTACATTTCGGATGGCATCGATGCAATCGCATTCTCCCCTGACGGAAGATTCGTGCTGACCGGCGGAGTGGACAAGAACGCCCGGTTGTGGGACGCCGCGTCCGGAAGCGAGATCCGCCGCTTAGTTGGCCACTCGGGAGCGGTGGCTTCGGTAGCCTTCTCTCCTGACGGGACGTTCGTTTTGACGGGAAGCATGGATGGAACCGCCCGTTTGTGGGATGCTGCGACGGGAAAAGAACTGCGCAACTACACGGGCCATGCCAGCGAAATTCACACTGTTGCATTTCTGAATGGCGGACAATTTGTACTGTCGGCGAGCGAAGACGCGACAACGCGCATCTGGGATCCTGCGACGGGCAAGCAGCTTGCAAGCCTGGTCTCGTTCGACCGCGGCTGGGCCGTTATCGGAGCTGACGGCCGCTTCGACACCAGTGATCTCGACGGAGGCGCGCCGCTTGCGTGGATCATCGACAGCGATCCGATGCGCGCTCTGCCGCTCGAAATCTTCATGCGCGACTACTACACCCCGCGCCTTTTGCCGCGCATTCTGAACGGCGAGAGTTTGCCGCCGCTGCGGTCCATCGGTGAAATCAAGGACCGGGTGCAGCCGGACGTGAAGATTACCGCGATCAGCGTTTCGCCGGCGGATCAAGCGCGGGTGGACGTGGTGGTGCATGCGGCCAGCCGCAAGGATGAATCGGGCACCGAGAGCGGGTTGCAGGATCTGCGTCTCTTTCGCAACGGCCAGCTGGTGGCGAACACGCCGCTCGATCATCCGCTTGCGGATGGGGACTTCACCTTCCGCAACATTCGCATGCCGATGTCGGCGCAGGGCGTGAGGTTCACGGCATACGCATTCAACAAGGAACGGATCAAGAGCCCGACAGCGCAGAAGGACATTTCCTACGAAGCGCTGTCGCCGGTGAAGCCGCACGGCTACCTATTGCAGATCGGCGTGAACCACTACCACGCGCAGGGATGCGACCTGAACGGCTCTGTGACGGATGCCAACGAATTGAGCAAGGTGCTTTCGGACAGGCTGGCCGGGCGCGGGCTCGATGTTCGTGCGGTGCGGCTGATTTCCACGACTGCCGAAAACAGCGCGACCAAGGAGAAGATTCGTGAAGCCCTCAAGCAGATTGCCGCAGCGGCCACGCCGGACGACGTACTGTTCTTGAGCTTCTCAGGCCATGGATACAGCGACAAGAACGGACAGTTTTATATTCTTCCGTCCGACGTAGAAGGCAGCTGTGCGGCGGTGGACGATGCGATGCTGAGGAGCGCGATCTCCGCCGATGAGTTGGCGGAGTGGTTGCGGCCCATCGATGCCGGTGAAATGACGTTTGTGCTCGACTCATGCCAGTCGGCCAGCAGCGTGGAGGCCAACGACTTCAAGCCCGGGCCGATGGGAAGCCACGGCCTGGGTCAGCTTGCCTACGACAAGCGAATCCGCATTCTCGCTGCCAGTCAATCGAACCAGGCGGCTCACGAATCCGACTCGCTGCACCAGGGTCTACTGAGCTACGCACTGACCGAGGAGGGGTTGGTGGAGAACAAGGCAGACTGGAGGCCGATCGACCACAAGATCACCATTGGAGAGTGGCTGGGATACGCGGCCAACGAAGTGCCGAAGTTCCGCGTGACCGGCGAGGTGCGGACCGTGCGGGGGCTGATTCCGATCGGCGCGCCGTCTTCCAATCTGAAGTCGGACCAGATTCCTGCCGTGTTTGATTTCTCTTCGCAGGATACGTTTGTTCTTCAGGAGAAGTGATTCCTCGACACACCGCGCCCTCACAGTTATGTTCGCCGGCGACGCTTCGTTGCCGCTGACTGCGGCCCCGCTTTCGTGGTACTCTCATCGGAGCGTTGAAGGGCGCATCCGGTCCGCGGAAAGGACAGAAGTCCACCTTTTCTTACAATTTGATTTGCGAACTGACTTTCAGCCCTCAACATGCGGACCTGGGCGTATGAGAGGAAGTTCGTCATGCCGGCAAAACAATTCCCTTCTGAACCCGACCTTAACCACCTCAAATATCAAGCCAAGGATCTGCTCAAGGGCCATGCTGCCCACGATCTCGGCGTTGCACAGCGCATCCGCGAATTCAACCCGCGCTTCAGGCAGACTACGGACGCGGAAATCTTCGCTGCCGTGTTGCAGCTGAGCGATGCGCAATTCACCATCGCGCGCGAGTACGGCTTCAAAAGCTGGGCGCGGTTGAAGGCACATGTGGAGTCGCCGGAACTGGCGGCGAAGTTGAAGCTGCGGCACCATGAACGGATTGAGGACGCAGAGTTCCGTCGTGCCGTGGATTTGCTGGACGCGGGAGACACAGCGGGATTGCGTGAGCATTTGAAGCGGCATCCAAAGCTGGTGCTTCAGCATGTTGAATTCGAAAGCGGAAACTACTTTCACAGTGCAGCGCTGCTGGAGTTCATCGCGGAGAATCCGATTCGGCATGGGACTTTGCCGAAGAATATTGTTGAGGTCGCGCAGGTGATTCTCGATGCCGGGCCGGATCAAGCTTCGCGTGACGTAACCCTGGCGCTGGTGGCGACGGGAAGCGTGCCGTATGAGTGTGGCGTTCAGCTCAAGCTGATCGATCTGCTCTGCGACCACGGGGCCGATGCGGACAGCGCAATCCATGCCGCTGGTCTCCATGGCTATTTTCAGACGGTGACAGCCCTGATTGCGCGCGGCGCGCGTATCGATCTGGCGACGGCGGCGGTGCTGGATCGTGTTGAAGATGCGCGCCGACTGTTGCGTACGGCGAGCAGTGCGGAGAGACATCTGGCTCTGGCCGTGGCAAGCCAGGTTGGACATATTGAAATTGTCCGATTGCTTCTCGACGCAGGCGAGGATCCCAATCGCTACAACCC
The DNA here is from genome assembly GCF_035317045.1 of Occallatibacter sp. Classification (GTDB taxonomy): domain Bacteria; phylum Acidobacteriota; class Terriglobia; order Terriglobales; family Acidobacteriaceae; genus Telmatobacter. Next base: position 31,254 of record NZ_DATHHT010000025.1, on the reverse strand, counting down.
GCTTGGAGGCCATTCGCACACCACACCATTGCACCAGGCAGCATTGATCGGTCACGAGGAGCTGGTGCGATTGCTTATCGAGCGCGGTGCGAGCGTGGATACCAAGGACCTATTGTGGCGGGGCACGCCGGCCGACTGGGCGCGGCATGAAGGAAGAACGGAAGTGGAATCTTATCTTCGGGCGCGGGAGACGAGGCGGGAACCGTCATGACGTGCACAACTGCCCTTTTCAACGCTCGTGAACAAATTTCGAATTGCAGCCGCGGCCAATCATGGCGGATCGCGTCACACGGCTGAATTCGGACGTCCCTACGGGACTGGGACTCATGCTGTTTGCTATCCCAGGGTTCCGCTGCGCTGCACCCTGGGCTATTTTCCTGCGTTCCCTCCGGGAACTTTGTGGTCCGGGTCCTGCCATCGATCGTGGAATTTTCAGAGCAAATCCTTCGACCGCGTTTGACGCTTAGAACGCGTCAAAGGCCGATCAGGGTCACAATGTTTCTCGAATACAAAGTCTTGAAACACCACTTTAGCGTTGGCTGACTGGCAGGCGGACCGTCGCTGTTGTGCCGCGTCCCGGCTCGCTTGCCAGCGTGATGGTGCCTCCGGCTTTTTCAACTGCAGCTTTGCAGATAGCCAGGCCGAGGCCGGCGCCGCCGGTGGCGCGGGCGCGCGAAGGATCGCCGCGGTAGAAACGATCGAAGACATGTGGCAAAGCGGCGGGGTCGATGCCGTCGCCACAATCTTGAACGGTGAATTCGGCAGAGCCGTCGAGCGCGCGCAGGCGCACCTCAACCTGCGAATGCAGAGGGCTGTGCTGAATTGCGTTCATCAGCAGGTTGGAGACGACGAGCGCACAGTCATCGGGGATGAGGGGAACAATCCACGCGGTGGCGGGTAGGTCGTGAACTGCGACTGCAACCTCGCGGATGGTGGCAAAAGTCTCCAGTTGACTGACAGTGGTGCAGACGCACTGGTTGAGGTCGGATGTGGCTGCGGACGTGGCATTGATTGCGCCGCTCTCCACGCGGGCGAGGACGAGCATCTTGGCAACGAGATCCTCGATGCGTTCTGTGTCTGCGAGCGCGCGTTCGTTGCCGGCCTGGTACTCCTCAGGCGTGCGCGGACGCATGCCCACCAGTTGCAGCGAAGACTTGACGACAGCGACGGCAGTTTTGAGTTCGTGTGCGGCGTCGGAAACAAACGCGCGCTGCTGCGTGAAGGAGCGTTCGAGGCGTTGCAGCGCGCTTTCGAGTGCCTGCGTGAGCGGAGCCAGCTCGGCGGTTTCGCGCGCGGAGGCGGGTGGCGAGAACTCCCACGAATGGGCCGAGACGCGCCCCGCCATCGATGCTAGCTGGCGCAGAGGCTCGAGTCCGCGATGCAGCACCCAGGCAATCAGCGGGCCGGTCATCAACACCAGCAGCAGCATGCCGGCTGCATAGAATTCGACCGCACCGTAGATTGCGTTCCACACGCGCTCGGTGGGCGCGCCGTAGAGGATGGTGACGAAACGAAGATGCCCACCTCCGGGTTCGCCCGGATCGACGATGCGGGTGCCGCGCATGAAAAGCAGCTGGTAGTCGTGATCGCGAAGCTTGGCGCGGAAGAAGCCATTGTGATCGGGCGCGTGCATGCCGGCGCTCCCCTGCCAGTTTGGCGAGCGGCCGAGTAGATGGCCGCGCCCGTCCCACACCTCGTAGACATCTTCGGGCGGGACATGCAGGTCGGCCAGGTCGAGCATGACGTTGTCGCCTACGTCTTCAGCGTCCTGCACAGCGCCCAGTACGGAGTCGGCGCGGCCGTGGAGCATGACTTCGAAGGAGCGGAAGTGGTTGTGGCGCTCGAAGCCCCATGCCACCGCGATGACCAGCGCCGCGGAGACAAGCTCAACCAGCATGACGGCAGCGATGAGGCGGAAGGCGATGCTGGTTTTTCCGAATGCGGAACGGCGCGTCATGACGAGGGCTCGGGCGAGAGGCGATAACCGCGACCACGCAGCGTTTCGATTACAGGATCGGCATCGGGCACTGCGGTGTCGAGCTTCTTGCGCAGGTTCGACACATGTGCTTCGATGACGTTGGAGTGATGCTCCCAGTTGTAGTCGTAGAGGTGTTCGAGGAGTTCCTGCTTGCTGACGACCTTGCGTGGATGGTGCAGCAGGTATTCGAGGATGTGGTACTCGGTGGGCGAAAGATCGACAAGCGTGCCGTTGCGGTGGACGGTCTGCTCGAGCGTGTTGAGGGTGACGCCGCGCGCGTTGAGGGTGGGATGGGCTGCACCCTTGCCGCGGCGGATAAGGGCTTTTGCGCGGGCCAGGAGTTCGCCGAGGTCGAAGGGCTTGGCGAGGTAGTCGTCTGCGCCGGCGTTCAACAACTGAACGATGGCATCCTTGCCTTCTTTCGCGGTGAGGATGAGAACAGGGGTCGCATCTTTGCGGGCGCGCATGCGGCGGAGAACACCGTAGCCGTCGAGCTTGGGCAGCATCAGGTCGAGAATAACGAGGTCGTAGCAGAGATTGCGCGTCGCATCGTCACCGGCTTCGCCGTCGGCTGCCCAATCGACAGCAAAGCCGGGGCCGTCGCGCAGGGCGGCGGAAAGATTGTCGGCCAGCCGGACTTCGTCTTCGACGAGCAGGACACGCATGGGTTCGTTCTCCTCTGCAATTATCGTTGCAGCAAGATTAAATGAGGCTGAAGCAGCGTGCGATCCAAGTGTCAGGCGCATTGGTAAGCGTCAATTTCACGCCGGATGCATTACTCTTATCGTTGCGTCTCCACTCCGAGTTGCGGATCTAACAATTGCGCATCGTTCTCTCAAATATCGGGACGTATGGCGATACGAATCCGCTGATCGCCCTTGCGCTGGAATTGAAGCGCCGAGGCCACACGCCGGTGATGGCGGTGCCCGAGGTCTACCGGCCGAAGATTGCACCGCTTGGCCTCGAGTTCCACGCCATCCGGCCGGACATTGACCCGACCAACAACGTGCTGGTGGAGATGGTGTACGACATCAAGCATGGGACTGAGCACGGGCTGCGAGATTTCCTGTTTCCATCGCTGCGACAAACCTATGACGACTTCATGGACGCAGCGACGAAACCGGCGCGCGCCGATCTGCTGCTGCTGGGTGAGCTGAACTATGCAGGGCCGATCGTGGCGGAGATGACGGGGATCAAGTGGGCGAGTTACCTGCTGGCGCCGCTGTCATTTTTTTCGGCATTCGATCCGCCGGTGCTGCCGCCGTATCCCAGGCTGGCGAAGGCCGACAAGAAGGTGCCGGGGTTCGGGCGGGTCATCAAGCGCGTGGCCCGGTTTGCGAGCCGCAAGTGGCCCGAGCCGATTTATGCGCTGAGGCAGGAACTGGGATTGCCGCGCGGCGAGAATCCACTGTTTGATGCGAAGCATTCGCCCAACCTGGTGCTGGCGCTGTTTTCGCGCGTGCTGGGCGTGGAGCAAAAGGACTGGCCGCCTAACACGCTCATAACTGGATTCGCCTACTACGATGCGGACGCGGGGAATGCGAAGCTGCCGCCGCACCTCGAAGAATTTGTCGCAGGTGGAGAGCCGCCTATCGTGTTTACGCTGGGATCGGCCGCGGTGCTGGCTGCTGGAGATTTCTACGAGGTTTCGGCAAAGGCCGCGATCGAACTGGAAAAACGCGCGGTGCTGCTGATTGGCACCGATCCGCGCAACAGAATGAAGGAGAACCTGCCAGACTCAATTTGCGTGGCTCAATATGCACCCTATTCCGCGCTGTTTTCGCGCGCGTCGCTGGTAGTGCACCAGGGCGGGGTGGGAACTGTGGGGCAGTGCCTGCGTGCGGGCAAGCCGATGCTGATCATGCCTTACTCGCACGATCAACCCGACAATGCGCGCCGCATGAAACGGCTTGGCGTGGCCACGGTGATTCAGAAGTCAAGCTACACGCCGAAAGAAGTCACGAGCAAGCTGCGCAAGATGCTGGATGATCCTGGTTTTGCGGAGAAAGCGCGTGTGGTTGCCGACCAATTACGCGGTGAAGACGGTGTGAAAACAGCATGCGATGCGCTGGAAGGCTTGTACGCGAAGGCGCGGCAAGCGCAACCCTCGCCCATTGAAACTTGATGACGAATGTCAGCACTCCAGTTTCGTTCGGGCATCCTGAAATACTTCCGGCAACAATGGAAGAGATGCCCATCATTGCGAACCTGTTTGAGATGTACGCGCACGACTTCAGCGAATTTCACGCAGTCGAGCCTGGCCCCGATGGCCGGTTTGGTTATCCGGATCTCCCCCTCTATTGGAGCGAACCGGGCCGCTGCCCGTTTCTCATCAGGGTGGGTGGAAAGCTTGCCGGATTCGTTCTGGTGCACAGGATTTCATCCGGGAACAATGCAGCCTGGGATATGGCCGAGTTTTTTGTCCTTCGCGGATATCGCAGACGCGGAGTTGGGAGAGAAGCTGCTCACTGGGTGTGGCGGCAATTCCCGGGGCCCTGGCAGGTGCGCGTGATGCGGGCGAATCAAACGGCGCACGGGTTTTGGCAGCGCGCTATCGCCGAGTTTGCGGGAGATGCGATGAGTTTGACTTCCGTGGAGAAGGCGGGTGAGCTTTGGGACGTCTTCTCGTTCGCGTCATCCGCGTAAGCGACGACTCCAGGAGCGGGACTGCACGTCTCCCCGAAGCCTGTCGCTCGGGTGTCAGAGAAATCGAATCCGTTAGAACAGTCTGTTTGCACCATCGAAAACCGTTCGCATGGTTGCAGTTCCATCGCCGGTGTGCAAACTTCGGCAGAGCAACCGGACTGGAAGCGAGGTGCATCGCATGGGTGCGGGTGGACGGCGTTTCTGCGGAATCGCATGCCCGTAGCAACAGGAGGGGTTTTATGCAATTAAAACGAATAGCTTACACGCTGTGTCTCAGTGCGGGAACGGTTTTACTGTCCGGGGTTGCAGTCCTCGCGCAGGCTCCGGGAAGCCCGCAGCAACCGACCATGCCAAGCCAGCAACCGACTACTCCCACTAATCCCGCTGCAGGAAATACGGGAATGGGGCCGGGCGCCTATCCGGGAACCGCACCAACCGGCCAGGACTTTGCCGAGAAGGCCTTTGTGACCAAAGCGCTCGAAGGCGGCGAGACTGAAGTGCAGCTCGGGCAATTGGCGCAACAGAAATCCCAGAGCAACGATGTGAAGCAGTTCGCGCAGAAGATGGTGGCCGATCACGGCCAGATGGCCGACAAATGGTTCAAGCCGGTTGCACAGCAGCTTGGTGTTTCCGAACCGAAGGGCCCTTCAAAAAAGGACAAGAAAGAAATCGCCAAATTGCAGGGACTTTCAGGTCAGGATTTCGACCGCGAATACATCACGATGATAGTGAAGGATCATCAGCAGGATCTGAAGGAATTCAGAGACGAAGCGCAGGTTGCCCAGGATCAGAATGTGAAGCAGATAGCCGCGCAGGGTTCAAACATCATCTCGCAGCATCTTCAACTGATTGAGCAGATCGCGAAGACCCACAACGTGGCCGTGGAAGGCTCAAAGGATATGTCGAGCAACCAGTAACAGCGGCCTGGCAGCGACGGTTCAGGTGTACTTCATTCGAATTCGGGACGTCGCGGAGTATCAACGATGATTGCACGGCCGTCGCTGAGAGCCTTGACGGAGTGCCGCGCGCCCGGGGGCACGATCGCCACTACGCCCGGGCGCACGACGCGCGTCTCACCATCGATCGTTAACTCCAATTCGCCTTCGATGACTTCGTAGACTTCTTCCTGGCTGTGAAAGTGCTCGTGAATGGATGCGCCGCTCACAAAGTCGTAATGAGCGAAGGTCATGCCGTCGGAGTGGAAGTAGCGCCCGTGCCAGCCAGGTAAACGCTCTTTGGCTGGAAGGCTTTCGATGTTCACGAATGGCATGGGGCACCTCGTCAATAAAGCAGTTGAGACGGAAGGATTTCGTTCGTCGTTTTATTCGCGCGGATACTTCTTCGTTTGGCCGGTGCGCGCGTTGGTGACGCTGAAGCTGCCATCGCCGACCGCGACCACCTTGATGTAGTGGCCGTCGCTGTCGCCTTTGAGGTTTGCGATGAGCGGATAGGCGCTGTTGTGTGCGGCATCGGAGCCTTCGGCTGTGTGCAGCATCCACAGGTCAAGCAGGCCGGGGCTGTCGTGCACGGTTTGCCACGCTTCGGGGCTGCCTGCCTTGTGCGCGCCGTTGTCCATGATGGCGACGCGCGGATGGATAGCATCGACGAGCGCGCGGGAGTTGGAGAGATTCATGCCGTGATGGTCGACCAGGTAGAGGCTCACGTGGCCGAGGGGATTGTTGGGGCAGACCAGTGGGACTTCCTTCGCCTTGGTGAGATCGCCGAGATCGAGAAAGCTGAAGAGACCGAAGCGAATGAGGATGCCGGTTGAGCGGGGATTCTCGGTTGTATCGAGTTCCCACTTGGGTTCATTGGCGCAATAGGGGTTGGGAGCCGGCTTGATGCCTGCTACGGATTTGATGTGTTCGCCGTCGGCGGTAATTGTGGTGGTGTTGAGGCCGGGGATGTCGATGAGGTCGCCGGGATGCAGGGTGCGGCGCGGAGTGTTGCCGATGGCCTTGATGTAGGCCGCGTAGTCCTTACGCGTGATGTCGGAGTCTTCGCGGTTCACGCCGTGATCGAGAAACTCGCCCACCTTGACGCGCTCGACGAGATTCGGGACGCCGCCCACGTGGTCGGTATGGAAGTGGGTGATGAGCACCTTGTCGATCTTCGTGATGCCCGCATCTTTCATCGCCTCCATGATGCGTCCGGCGTCCCGGCCGTTGTTGCCGCCCCAGCCGGTATCGACGAGCATCGATCCGCCGGAGGGCGCAACAATCAGCGTGGCCTGGCCGCCTTCCACATCGATGGCGTAGAGGGTGAGGTCGATATTGCCCGGGCGCGTGGACTGTGCGGCAGCCGAATGCGGCAGGAGAGTGCAACCGAACATCAAGGCGATGGCGAGACTTGTGATCGATAGCAGCGAGGGGCGGCAGAGGCGGAGAGAAACGGCACGTTTCATTTGCCGATGAGTGTAAACGCTGGAACGAACTGCGGGGAACCCGACGCGCACCCAGGTCCCCCTCCAGGACCTGGTTCGGAATCGCAGGGTGCGTGGATGGATTCGGCTTGTGACGCAGGGTTTATTGCTATACTGACGGCAAACAAAACGACGATTTGGGAACGACCAGGGTCTGTCGGCATCCCCGAGATGCGCAACGACCGCGATCTACCTGGTTGAGTCTCACTCCATTCAGGGCCGGACGTGCCAGATCGTCCGAGTACGGGTTCAGCCCACCTTTCCTCGCATTCCGTTGCCGATCACGGACGATTCCCCGGCGAAAATGCCGGAGGAAGAACCGCGGACTGCACTTGGCTTGCCCCGGTGCCCGAACCCGCAGGCGGGTTGGTCGACGTCTCGCTCTGCGCTCAGGAGTAAATTGATGATGCTCGAAAGGAAGCTCGTTAGAGCGGCGACATGTCTCGTCGCGTTTCTCATCTTCCTGGCCATCCCCGGGAAGGCCACCGCCCAGTCAACGTGCTCGCCCTCGAATGTAATGGCCCTCGATGGAGGCTTGTATCACTTTCAGATGAACGAGTGGAACTCGTCACTCCGGGAGTGCGCGTCGATCAACGGAATCGGCTTCAACATTACTACGGCGAATTTTGACCTCGCCACCAACGGAGCGCCGGCAACCTACACGTCCATCTACCGCGGATGCCACTGGGGCAACTGCACCAGCTCGAATCCGTTTCCGATTCAGGAGAGCAACATCGCTTCGGCGACATCGACTGTGAGCATTGTGCAGCCTTCGGGCTACAACAACGATGCGGCCTACGATATCTGGTTCAACCAGACCTCAACAACATCGGGGCAGCCGAACGGCACCGAGGTCATGATCTGGCTGAACCATGACGGCTCGATCGAGCCATTTGGCAGCAAGGTGGCCACGGCAACCATCAACGGCGCGCAGTACGAGGTATGGACCGGGAATCAGAGTTCCTGGAAGGTCGTCTCGTACGTGGCGACTGCGCCGGTCACGTCTGTGACGAATCTGAACCTGTTGCCGTTCTTCTCAGACGCCGTGTCGCGTGGCAGCATGCAGCCGTCGTGGTGGTTGATCGACGTCGAATACGGATTTGAGATCTGGACGGGCGGCGAGGGGCTTGGCATGTCGGGATTCTCGGTCAGTGCCGCAGCCAGGACGGGCGGTGGCGGAAGCTGCGGTTCTGTTCCGTCTGCGCCCAGCGGAGTGCGTGCTACGACTGCGAGCTCAAGCGTGATCAACGTGAGCTGGACCGCCGATACCGCTCCGGCAAACTGCGCCATCAGCTCCTATAGCGGCTATCGAAGCACCACCAGCGGATTCACTCCGTCTGCCGGCAACCAGGTTGCGAGCGGCATAACCGCAACCAGTTTCTCTGACAGTGGGCTTTCGCCGTCCACCACCTACTTCTACGCGGTGAAGGCGGTGGATGCTTCGGGTACGTCGGGGCCTTCGTCGCAAAGCGGCGCGACTACTTCCGCTGCGTCAAGCGGCGGCGCCACTGGCTGTCACGTGAATTACGCGATCACGAACCAGTGGCCGGGCGGCTTCCAGGCAGCGCTGACAATTGAGAACACTGGATCGACCGCGCTTTCGAACTGGACCCTGGCCTGGACATTTGCCAACGGACAAACGGTCGGCAACCTCTGGAACGGCTCGGCAACCCAGAGCGGCTCGACAGTGATGGTGAGAAACCTTGGCTACAACGGAAGCATTCCCGCCGGCGGCAGCTATAACGGCGTTGGTTTCACGGGCTCATGGAGTAACTCCAACGCAGTGCCCACGTCCTTCGCCATCAACGGAGTCGCCTGCAAATAACCAGAAGCAACCAAAAGGGGGTACAACAACGGGCGGAGATGGCGGACCGCTTCGCCCGTTTGTTATCAAGCCCTTAATCGCCGGACTGCCCTATTCCGAGAAGCTCGCAGAGTGATCCAAACCTTGCGAGGAGGGGATCGAGGAGTCGCAAACTGCACTGCTGGTAAAATAGAAAGTGCCGCACTGTGTGGCCATTCATCTTGTATTCATTCCCAACCTGATGGCCCGCTGAGGCCATACCTGAGCGCAAATTCCAGATTTGCCCTAAGAAGAAAAGGAACACTACGCCTGTGAGCCAGACGATACGCAATATCGCCATCATCGCCCACGTTGACCACGGTAAGACGACCCTTGTTGACGCCATGCTTCGCCAATCCGGCACCTTCCGCGCCAACGAGCAGGTGGCCGAGCGCGTGATGGATTCGAACGACCTGGAGCGGGAGCGTGGCATTACCATTCTCGCCAAGAACACGGCCGTAAACTTTGAAGGCGGCAAGATCAATATTGTCGACACACCGGGCCACGCAGATTTCGGCGGCGAGGTGGAACGCGCTCTGAAGATGGTGGACGGCGTAATGCTGCTGGTGGATGCCGCTGAAGGTCCGTTGCCGCAGACCCGCTATGTATTGGCCAAGGCACTGGAAGCGAAACTCAAGCCGATCGTCGTGATCAACAAGATCGACCGCCCCGATGCGCGTCCGCAGGAAGTGCTGAACGAGATCTACGATCTTTTTATCGATCTCGATGCTGAAGAGTCGCAGCTGGATTTTCCGGTGCTCTATGCGGTGGCGAAGGCGGGTACGGCCACGCTCGATCTGGCCAAGCCGGGAGAAAACCTGCAGCCGCTGTTTGAGACGATCGTTTCCACGATCCCTGCTGCCACGGGCGATATCGACGCACCGTTGCAGATTCTCGTGACGAACCTTGACTACTCTGACTACTTCGGACGCATTGCTATCTGCCGCGTCTTTCAGGGAACGCTGCATGCGGGCGATGACGTGAACATTTCGAAGCGCGACGGATCGCTGATGAAGACGCGCATCACCAAGCTGTTCACTTTCTCGGGGTTGAAGCGCACCGAGACAACCGAGACAACCATGGGCGACATTGTTGCTGTCGCGGGCGTGGAGGGCATCACCATCGGCGAGACCATCACTTCGCTCGAATCGCCCGCGCCGCTGCCGCTCATCATTATCGACGAGCCAACCATAGCAATCACCTTCAGCGTGAACAATTCACCTTTCGCGGGGAAGGAAGGCACGTATGTGACGAGCCGTAACCTGCGCGAGCGGCTTGAAAAAGAGTTGCTGACAAATGTGTCGATCCGCGTGGAAGAGGCGGGTTCGCCCGATACTTTCAAGGTGCTTGGGCGCGGTGAACTGCAGCTTGCGATTCTGATCGAGATGATGCGCCGCGAGGGATTCGAACTGTTAGCCGGACGACCCGAGATCGTGACGAAGGTTGTGGAAGGCACACGCATGGAGCCGGTTGAACACCTCACCATCGATGTCCCAGAGCAGCACACGGGCGTGGTAATCGAAAAGCTTGGGCCGCGCAAGGGCGAGATGACCAGGATGCACAATCACGGCTCGGGCCGCGTGCGCATGGATTTCCGCGTACCCAGCCGCGGGCTGATCGGCCTGCGCAGCGAGATGCTGACCGAGACGCGCGGCACAATTGTCATGAACTCGCTGTTCGATGGATACATTCCGTACCAGGGCGAGATTCCGCAGCGGCCCACGGGCGCGCTTATCGCCGACCGCCAGGGATTGACGACGACCTATTCCCTGAACGGATTGCAGGAGCGCGGCATTCTGTTTGTTGGTGCGGGCGTGGAGGTGTACGAAGGGATGGTTGTGGGTGAGCACTCGCGCGACAACGATCTCGACGTGAACGTGGTGCGCGAAAAGAAGCTGACCAACATGCGCGCATCCAGCGCCGACGATGCGATTCGCCTGGTGCCGTACAAGACGCTGAACCTGGAGCAGGCGATTGAGTTCATTGCCGATGATGAACTGGTGGAGATCACGCCGAAGTCACTGCGCCTGCGCAAGAAGATTCTGCAGCAGAACAAGCGGCCCAAGCGCTGGGAGAAGGCTGAGCAATTTAGTTCGTAGGTGCCCAGATGAGCTACAAGGCGATCAATCTTTACGAGAAATTTGGGCTGTTCGCAGAACAGTGGCAGCCCAAAGTCATTGCCGAGATGAATGACTATCAGTTCAAGATCGTCAAGCTCCATGGCGATTTCATCTGGCACGACCACAAGGACACTGACGAAACCTTCATCGTGATCGAAGGCAATTTGCGGATTGATTTTCGCGATGGCGCGGTCGAGATCGGATCGGGCGAGATGTTTGTCGTTCCCAGGGGCGTGGAGCACAAGCCGTATGCCGAGCGCGAAGTGAAGCTGATGCTCATTGAGCCGCGGGGCGTGCGTAACACCGGTGAAGAAGGTGGCGAGCGGATGGCGGCGAACGACGTGTGGGTCTAGATTTGTGTCCCAGAAGTTATTGGAATAAGTCTGGAAGTGCAAGAAAACAGATTCTTCGCTCACGACCCCCGAACTGAAAAACGTTCGGGGCCCCGTTCGCTCAGAATGACACCGCAATTCCTATCGCGAAGTTAAGGGGACCGGGCATTGAGGGATGACCACGGTGGACAGGCACTAGCGCGCTGGCACCAGCATCCGCTGCTTCGCTTCCAGCACGCGCTCCAGTGCTTCCTCTGGCGTCGCGCCTGTTGCTGAGAGATGCCCCATCTTGCGGCCCATCTTCGCGGCGCGCTTTTCATACAGATGCAGGCGCACGCCGGGAACCTCAAGCGCGGCGGGAAGGTTGGGCGCCGAGGTGAGCCAGATGTCGCCGAGCAGATTAACAATCGCGGCCGGAGTAATCAGCGACGTGTCCCCGAGGGGCAAATTGCACGTCGTTCGCACAAGTTGCTCAAACTGGCTGGTGACGCAGGCGCGTTCGCTCTGGTGATAGCTATTGTGCGGGCGCGGGGCAAGCTCATTGACCAGCAGGCGGCCCTGGCGCGTGATGAACATCTCCACGCAAAGCAAACCTTCAATGCCGAGCTTCTCGATGATGGACGCCGCCATTTTTTCGGCGCGGGACTCGATCTCTGGCGCGATGCCGGAAGGCAGCACGCTCCATGCGAGGATCTGATTTTCGTGGTGATTGCGGGCAGCGGGATAGGTGCGCACCTCGCCCGAAGGACTGCGCGCGGCCATAACGCTGATCTCAGTCACGAGGTCGAGCGCCTGTTCGGCGACAGATGAGTTCTCGCCGACACTGTTCCATGCGTCTGTAACGATTTGCTTGTTCAGCAAGGCTTCCATGCCGATGCGCGCCTGGCCGCGGCCGTCGTATCCGCCGCGGCCGATCTTGAGGAAGATGCGTCCGGCGAGGACTTTCACGGCATGATGCAGTTCATCTTCATTGCGGATGATGCGGAACGGGCCGATCGGGAATCCGTTCTCGGCGAGCCACGTCTTTTGGAGGATCTTGTCCTGGATGATGCGGATGGGTTCGACGCCCGGACGCAGCGGCGCCATGAGGGCAACTTCACTCAGGGCTTCCACGCCAATCTGCTCGATCTCCAGCGTGACGGCATCGGCGCCCTTCGCCAGCTTTTGTGCGGCGGCAACGTCGTCCCAATTGCCCACGATGGTCTGGTCCGCAACAAAGCTTGCTGGGCACTTGGCTTCGGGGTCCATGACGCGCACCCGATAACCCATGGTGCGTGCGGCCATAGCGGTCATGCGGCCAAGCTGGCCTCCGCCAAGAATGCCGATCAGGCCGCCGGGCTCGATCACCGGTGATTTCTTCTTCAGCGGAGACTCGTCAGGCACTAAGGCAACTCCTGCTTCATGACTTCCTCAGTTCGTGCGGCGCGCCAGGCGGCCAGGCGGTCGTAGAGTGCGGAGTCGGTTGCCGCGAGAATCTCGGCCGCGAGCAACGCGGCATTGGCGGCGCCGGGTTTGCCGATGGCAAGCGTGCCAACGGGAACACCCTTCGGCATTTGCACGATCGAGAGCAGGGAATCGAGGCCATTGAGCTGCGTAGCGGGCACCGGAACGCCGAGCACCGGTACAAGCGTCTTTGATGCCAGCATGCCCGGCAAGTGCGCCGCGCCGCCTGCTCCCGCGATGATGACGCGGAGGCCGCGCTCGCGCGCTGTTTCAGCATATTTGAAGAGCCAGTCAGGCGTGCGGTGCGCGCTGACGATGCGGGCCTCGTGCGGAATTTCAAGCGCCTGCAAGATTTCAACGGCTGCGGACAGCACCTCGTAATCGCTTTTGCTGCCCATCACCACGCCGACTAATGGCTTCTCGCTCATGGGGTGATTATAAGGGGCGCTGCGATGATTGCTGTAACCTGGCTCACTGACTTGAGGTCGTTGGTATTCAGGCTACTAATGCCGGTGCCACGCTTCGACGGCTACTTCAACCACGGCGAGCAGCACGCTAAAGGCAGCCAGGAATCCCTTGGCACGTTGCCAGTTTTGTTCATGGCGCTCCATGCGGCGTTCGAGTTCAGCGAGGCGTCCCCCGTTTCCATCGCCCATGAGGCCGGTCATCTGCGTCTTCAACACTGTCAGGTCGCTGAGTACCTGTGCTTCGAATTCATTCATCATGCGCATCGGCACTCCATGCACTTCGCAGTTGGCAGTTCTTAGTTCAGAGTTGTTAGTACTCAGTCTTCACTCATGAGCCCTGCCGGGTGAATAGTGCTCACTATCAAACGCCGAGCGGCAAGTTAAAGATCAGCGCTGCTGAGAATTCGGAATAATTCGGGGGATTCGCTCCGTCGGTACTCGGAACTGGTGGTGCCGTCGCTCATGTGATAAATCGCCGTGTAGTAAAGCCCTGCCGGCAATGAGCCCAGGTTGGGCGCCAGGTTCACACTCACGAATCCATCTGCGCCGACGGTCGCCGTGATCTTGCCGGCAGCGATAGCGTTGCCGGATGCGGTGGTGAACGCGGGCCAACTCAATTGCAGCGTGCCTGTTCCAGGCGAGCCGTCGGCCAGATATACCGTGCCCTGCACCGTCGTGGTGCTGACGGATTGCGCCAAGGCCGCAACAGCTGTCGCCATGCAAGCGAGGCACATTCCCAGGACTTTGACGGTGCGAATGAATTCAATTCGAAGGAGGCTCATGCGTGATTCGTCCTTTTTTACCCGTGGTGCAACACGGGCCATGACCGCCAGCACTGCGCGATGAAGCATCTACGTGCGGCTGATGGGCATGACCCATTCAAGGTTATCGTTGATATAAGACCCGCTGACTGGCAAGCGGAAGTCGATGCGGATTTCTAGTCCGCCTCCTCTTCCTCGGCTGGAGTCTCGGCTTCCAATTCGCTCTTCCATTCAGGCGAATTGGCCCATTCCGTGGCGATACTGCGGAATTTGCGTGCGCTCTCACCTTCGCCCGATGCTTCGGCCAGTTGTGCCAGACCATACAGGAACTTGGCACTAAGCATCTGGCCCTTTTTGCAATTCGATGAGAGCGCCTCGACGATCGGTTTGCAATCGCGGCCAACGATCTTGTCGGCCGCCTCCCGCATCTTCGCTGCGCCCCGTTTGCGCTTTGGCTTCGGTACAATCGTCACTTTCTTCTCAATTGCGACAAGCTTAGGTCTTACTGCGTTCATCTGTCCGACTTTCCCGGACGGCCTTCCATTTTTGGAGCCTGCAAACCACAGAGATTACGAGCAGCCTTACGGGCTCATCTCGCTGCCAATTGGACGCAACGCCGCTACCCCCGTCTTTTACGGGTTCGGCGGCCATGTGCATCGAATGTTCTCGAGGTTCAGATTCCTCTCTGCGGCAAGTTCGCCGCGGAAGGAGCTCGAAAGAAATAGGGGAGCCGTCGCGGCTCCCGTTTGTGCATGATTGCGAGTGATGCTTAAAGCTTAACGGAAAGTCCGATAATTACCTGCAAATGTCGGCAATGTTTTTTCCGCAATGGATTCATAAACTTAGGTCAGTTCACGCAGTGGCCTGCTCTTGACAACAAAAATCGGCGCGGCAACTTCGCCCGACTTCTCCACTTGTGATTGAGCTCATTCAGTGAACCGGCTTCGATCGGCTAACATAACCGGGTGATGCGGACACCAACCTTGCTGGTTCATGGCGGAGCCTGGGCCATCCCCAACGATGCTGCCGCGGCCCACGAAAACGGGGTGCGCAACGCGCTCGAAGCCGGCTATAGGATTCTGACCCGGGGCGGCGCGGCGATCGACGCCGTTGAAGCTGCCGTCACCGTGCTTGAGGATGATCCCACCTTCGACGCGGGCCGCGGCAGTTTCCTCACTTCCGACGGCCGCGTGCAACTCGACGCACTTCTCATGGATGGCGGGCGCATGAAGGCCGGCGGAGTCGCCTGCGTGGAGCGGCTGCGCAATCCCATCCAGGCGGCACGGCTAGTGCTGGAGCAGAGCCCTCATGTCTACTTCGTTGGCGCCGGCGCCGAGGAATTTGCGCAATCGCACGGCATGGCGCTCATCGAAAACGCGGAACTCGTGCTCGATCGTGAGCGCGAACGGCTCAAGGTCGCGCGGGAGCGCGAGGCTGCTGGGCTTGTCGATGCTACATTTTCAGGACTCGAAGACGACAAGGGCCCGGAGACGGCCCTACCGCGTGTAATCGACGCTTCGCACGATACCGTTGGAGCCGTTGCACTGGACACGCATGGAAACATCGCCGCCGCCACATCGACAGGCGGCACGTTGAATAAGACTCCCGGCCGCGTCGGCGACTCGTCGCTGATTGGCTGCGGTTGCTACGCTGACAACATGTCGGCGGCGGTTTCGCTCACCGGATGGGGCGAACCCATCATGAAGCTGGTGCTGGGCAAGTGGGCCACCGACCGCGTTGCCGCCGGCACCGCACCCGAGTTCGCCGCGCGCGAAGCAATCTCATACCTGCACAACCGCCTCGGCGGTCATGGCGGCATAATCCTCCTCGGCCCCGACGGAAGATTCGGCATTGCTCACAACACGCCGGCGATGGCCTGGGGCCTGGCAACGGCAAACGGGCTGGAGACGGGGCTGAAGATTTAGAGGGAATAGGGAAGACGAAGCCTGCGCTTACTGTCGCACCAGTTTCCACTTCAGCCGCGTGTACGCCACGCGAAAGCCCTTGCGTTCGGCGTTGCGCTGCGAGTTGCTTCCCGCCTCCGCCACCATCATCGCAAGATCGCATCCATGCTCGGCGGCATAGCGCATGCGCTCCTGCAGCAGTGCTCCCTGCAATCCGCGGCACCGCATCTCCGGCACCGTAGCTGCACCCCCGAACAGGGCGACGCCTTGATGCAGCGTGAGTGCGCCAGCAGCCCCCGGCGTGCCGTTGAACTCCGCCAGAAAGCATGGGCTTCCTTCGCGCGCTGCGACAAGAACACCCGATTCCCGAACGAAGCCCTCGAACTCAGGATGCTCATGCGTCCAGCCACGGGCGTTGATGTCGCTCCACAGCTGCGCTTCGTCTGCTCCGACCACGCGAACGCGGATGCCGTCCGCATGAATCGCTGCTGGCGTCTCGACCGCACGATACAGCACGTTGCTGATCTCGAAGGGCCGATAGCCGCGCGCGCACAGCAGGTCGAGTACTGCAGCTCCTGCCAATGGAGACACCTCGTGCATGACTTCCGTGCCGCGTTCGCGAAAGAATTGCTCGATCTCGTCCAGCGCCGCCGGTGTGAGCGCCTCGAACAAGCCGAGCCCGAAAGTCTGCGTCGTTGGCGCGTCGATTCCATCGAAGACAACCGTTGTCCCCGCATACTTCATCCACGCAGACGTGCTGGCGGGATGGATCCGCAGGCGAGCCTCTGCGAACTGGGCGCAGGCATAGGCCTCCGCCGCTTCCAGCCGTCTTGCTAATTCAAGATTCGCAAAAATCATCGCGCTCCTGATCGTACATGCAATTCCCGCAAATGCACTCAACATTCCATTGCGGGCAGAGCGCCGCGATACCCTAGAGAAGCCGACATGCCCCATCTAATTCTCGCCTCCGCCTCGCCCCGCCGCCGCGAACTGCTCACGCAGGCGGGATATACATTTGAGGTGCACCCGGCGCATGTGAATGAAGATCTGCGGCTCGGGGAAGAGGCGACTGCCTACGTCGTCCGCCTTGCGCGCGACAAGGCGCAAGCCGTCTATAACCAGTTCTCGAAGGTGGGTGCCCCAGGTCTCGACTCTGAGACCTGGGAAAGGACAAGCTCCGATTCTCAATCCCTCATCGTCCTCGGCGCCGACACGACCGTCACGCTCGATAGCCACATTCTCGCCAAGCCTGAAGATGCCCCCGATGCGGCGCGCATGCTGCGGATGCTCTCGGGCCAAACACATCGCGTGATAACCGGCGTCGCGATTGCAACCGCAAAGGGGGTTGAAGTTGCCGCGGAAGTCACAGGTGTGCAATTTCGAACGCTGAGCGACGAAGAGATCGCCGCCTATGTCGCCACTGGGGAGCCCATGGACAAAGCCGGCGCCTACGGAATTCAGGGCCTCGCCGCCAAGTGGATTCCCCGCGTCGAAGGCTGCTACTACAACGTCGTCGGCTTGCCGCTGGCGCTTGTAGCCACGATGCTCGAACAAGCAGAAAGCTGATAGCTGAAGGCTGTTGCCTAGGCGGCTTTAGAGCTTTGTCTCCACCCGATCACCCTTATAGATCACCGCGTGTGCCTGCCCAGCGCCGTCCCCAATGCCGACGCCTTTTCCCTCACCAACCACGACCACGTTGAAGGTGTGCTTCTCGAGCATCCCCGGAAAGCTTCCCTCACGCGCACCAAAAGTCAACGTCTTCGCCGCGTCATCCCAGTGCAACGGTATGGTTGCATGTTGGCCCTTGGCATAGTCGTAGTTGTCATTCTCATCCTCGTAGAGCGTGAAGTCGCCGTCCGTTCCAGGGTAGACGCGAACCTCAATCGGGTCAGCAGGTTTTTCGGTTGACCATTCCATCGTCGGACCCATGGGAATGATCGAGCCGGCGCGCACAAACAGGGGCAGCTTCGCGAGCGGCGCATCCGCTTCGATTCGCTTCTCGCCCTCGACCTTGGCGCCGGTCCAGAAGTCGTACCAGGTCGCCTTCGGCAGATACACTGTGCGCTTTGTTGCTCCCTGCGTCGTCACCGGACTCACCAGGATCGCCGGCCCGAACAAATATTCATCGCCCGTATTCTGCGCTTCCACGTCATTGCGCCAGTCCATGACGAGCGGCCGCATCAGGGTGCCGTGATTGTTCGTCACCTGCCATGCCTCGGAGTAGATATAAGGCAGCAGGCGATAGCGCAGGTTGTCATAATCCACCAGGATCTTCTGCGCGTCCGGCCCATACGACCAAAGTTCGTTCTCATCGGGATAGCGAGTGCCGTGTACGCGGAAGATCGGCGAAAATGTGCCGAACTGGAACCAGCGCACAAACAACTCGCGGAACTTGGGATCGTTCAAGTTGCCGCCCGAGATAAACCCGCCGATGTCCGTCGTCCAATAAGGCATGCCGGAGATGGAAAAATTCAGCCCGGCCGGAATCTGCCGCGCAAATGTTGTCCAGTCGCTGAGCACGTCGCCGGACCATGCCGTCACGCCCAGGCGCTGTGTTCCGGCATAGGCTGAACGCGAAAGGATGAAGACGCGTTTCTTGTCCGACGCTTTCTGCTGGCCCTCCGAGACACCCTCGGTGTGAAACAGCGGATAAACATTCGCAAACCGCGCGCCAGAGCCAATGTACAACTTGTGGTCGACGAGAAGGTTGTCTTCGCTGCCCTCCGTCTCAGGCTCATCGGTATCGAGCCACCACGCGTCCACGCCTTTCTGAAAGAGTGCGGTATTGATATTGTTCCAATACTCCGCGCGGGCAGGCGGGTTCGTCGGATCGTAGAGCGCCTGGCCCACGGGATGAAAACCGCCTGTCAAAGTTTTCGCAATGAACCAGCCGTTCTTGTCGAATTGGTCGTAGACACTGGTTCCCGGTCGGAAGAATGGCCACACCGACACCATCAGATGGAAATGCTCGTCATGCAGCTTGTCAATCATGGCCTGCGGGTCGGGGTAGTGAGGGTTCCATTTCATCTCGCCCATCGTGACCCACCAGAACCAGTCCTGCACGATGTTGTCGACCGGGATATGCAACGCGCGATACTTCGCCGCAACGCCCTCAATCTCTGCTTGCGCCTGATATTTGTTCTTGCATTGCCAGAAGCCATAAGCCCAGCGCCCGAAGAGCGGCACTTCGCCCGTCAACTCGCGGTACTTCCCGATGATCTGGTCGGCTTCCGGCCCGTAAATAAAGTAGTAATCGATGCGATCCGCGACTTCGCCGCTGATGTAGAGCGAATGAATGAATCGGTTATTCACGCGGCTGCGCGAGGAGTTGTTCCAGAAGATGCCGTATCCGTTGGTCGAGACTAGCAGCGGAATTGCAATCTGCGTATTCTCCTGCGAAAGGTCGACTGTCTCGCCACGGTAGTTCCACACGCCGGCCTGGTGTTGCCCAAGTCCGTAAAGGCCTTCAGGCGATCCATAGATAGGGAAGAATACTTCGGCGTGATAGGTCTTCTCGCCGTTGACCTCGACCGGCCTCAGGGAGCGATAGCCTTCGGTGGTCAGTTGCTTGCCATCCGCGCCTACATAGTGCAGTGCGCCCGATTCGCGTTCCACCACGGCCTTCAGCTTGCCGGTGGTCAGCGTGATGGCTTTTTCATTGTCGGTGACATCAAACGAAGCTGCCGGCCAATCCTGTTTGATAACGACGTGATCGGAGGCACGAACTTCTGAGGAGGCGTCGAGCGGCGAGTAACTGACATGCAGCACATCCGGCGCATCCACTTCGAGCTTCAGCACTCCGTTCTTCTGATGTATTTCGACGCCGTTGGACAGCTTGTCAAAGCTCAGCACCGGATTCGGCGGATTCCACTGTGCCACGGCCCCGAGCGGTGCCCATGTCGCTGCACACACCAAAAGAAATGCCTCTGCCCACCGACGATTGCTCATTGAATACGTTTTCCTTTTTCGCGCAGGATCCAAACGCATCAAGTGTAACGCCGGGCTGCGGCAACCGCTTCTTCAGGCAGGGCTGGGGCCGGGAAAGCCGCGGTATGAACAGGGGTTAAGCATTTCGAATGAATTGAAAATAGCCCAAATGTGTCAAACATCGGCGGGTAGGCACATCAATAATGCGCTACACTTCCATCAATTCTCATCAAGGATTCAACCGATGCGGTCGAAAAGCGCCCTGCTGGTTACGCTCTGCTGTGTGACCTGTGTATTTCCTACCCTCCTCTCCGCACAATTCCAGGCACCCTCCAAGGAAGAGTTGGAGATGACCTCCGACCCGAAGGCGCCGGGCGCCGATGCTGTATATCTCTATCGCGAAGAGAAGACAGACGATAATCTCCACTACCACAGCGACTACGTGCGCATTAAAGTTCTCACGGAAAAGGGCAAGGAACTGGCGACCGTGCGTACGCCGTACGAACGCCGTGGCTTCAAGGTGACTGACATCCAGGGCCGCACCATTCATCGCGATGGGACGGTGATTCCCCTCACAGCCAAACCATCCGACCTGACCGATATCAAGACCAAGGATTACCAGGTCAATTCAATGGTGTTTACGTTGCCGAACGTGGAAGTCGGCAGCATTCTCGAGTATCGATTGCAGATTCGCTACGAAGACAGCACCGTTTCTTCACCAACGTGGCAGATCCAGCGGCCTTATTTTGTCCACAAGGCGCACTATCAGTTCGAACCCTCCAAAGATCTTCAATACATTACGGACTCCCGCGGCAATCTGGCCAACAACCTGATGTATGCCTTGATCCTGAGCGATGGCTCCAAGATGAAGCACGATGTCTCTGGCCGTTACACCCTCGACGTGGAGGATGTTCCGCCCATCCCAACGGATGATTGGATGCCGCCGATGAATTCCATCAACTGGCGAGCCGAGTTTTACTACTCCCCATACTCAAGTGGAGGCGAGTTCTGGCAGAAAGAGGGTAAGCGCTGGGTCAAGGAGACGGATCGATTTGCCGACCCAGACAAGACTCTGAAGAATGCGGTTGCAGAGCTCGTCGGTTCCGGTGATTCCGAGGAGCAGAAGGCGCGAAAGCTATATGACGCAGTGATGAAGCTGGACAATACCGATTTCACGCGCGAAAAATCGAGTGCGGAGCGGAAGACTGAGAAGCTGAAAGCAATCAAGAATGCCGAGGATGTGTGGCTCCAAAAGAGTGGCTCGTCTGACGATCTAGCGCTTTTATATGTTGCCCTGGCGCGCGCCGCCGGATTGCATGTTTATCCCATGCAGGTAGTCAACCGGAATCGGGCTATATTCGATCCCAACTACCTCACCTTGAGCCAGCTTGATGATTACATTGCGATTGTCGTTCTGAACGGCAAAGATGTTTACCTCGATCCGGGCCAGAAGATGTGTCCTTTCGGGCTGCTTCACTGGAAGCATACTTTCGCATCGGGTGTTCGACTTACCGACGCTGGCCCGAACGCGGGAACTACCCCATTGGGGGCATATACCGCGACCGCTTTCGACCGCATCGCCGACCTCCAAATCGATGACTCCGGAGGCGTCAAGGGAATCACGCGCTTCATTTTGACGGGTCAGGAAGCTCTGTATTGGCGTCAACTCTCGATTCAAAATGACGAAAGCGAAGTAAAGAAGCAGTTCAACGAGGCCATTCGCGGCTATCTCCCCGATGGGGTCCAGGCCGATTTCAATCATTTCGTTGCGCTTCCTGATTTCAACTCAAATCTGATCGCCATGGTCGACATAACGGGAAACATTGGCACCGCGACGGGTAAACGCTACTTCCTGCCCGGACTCTTCTTCCAGGCTCACGCGCGCCATCCCTTCGTGGCGCAGGACAAGCGCACCACGCTGGTCGATGTCCATTATCCGAAGATGGAAAGCGACCAGGTCACTTACCATTTGCCGGCTGGATTCTCAGTTGAGACCCTGCCACAGGCTGCCGATATCTCCTGGCCCTCCCATGCGGTTTTCAAGGTGAAGACCAGTGCCACGGGGAGCGACGTGACTGTGATCCGTACTGTGGCCTTCAATTTCTCCATTCTTCCCTCAAAGGATTATGGCGATCTTCATGACTTCTATCAGAAGGTTGCTACTGCCGATCAAGAGCAACTGGTGCTTACTCACGCGCAGGTCGCCAAAGGGAATTGATCATGCGAATCAGGCCAGGGACCGGTGTTCGTCTGCAGCCCGTTTTGGTTGCCCTGCTTCTTGCGGTTGCTCCCGCATCGGGGTCAGCGGGTATTTTCAACAAGAATCAGCCCCTGCCGGACTGGGCCATCGCAGCCAATAAGACTCCAACGCCTGACTATGCGAAGGACGCATCCGCGCTGATCCTTTACGACGAGTACGTGGATACAGTCGATGCAAATGGCCGTGCGATCGAGCGGGAGCGTGAAGCGATCCGGGTTCTGAAACCACAAGGACGGCATAACACCTGCGAACTGGGTTACGACGTCGATGAAAAGGTCAACTATTTTCGCGTGTGGACTATTGCCGCCGACGAAAAACAATATATGGCGCAGGATACCGATTTCGCGGAGGTAGGTGATACCAGCGTTCCCATCATGCTCTCGACTTACAAGGCGCGCGTTGCTCATCCGCCTGCTGTCGATGTGGGTGCCACAATCGTCTGCGAATCGGAAGAAGTTCTCGAACCCTACATTCAGGAGAAGATCTGGCGAATTCAGAACGGAATCCCTGTAGTGTTTCAGGCACTGGAAGTGGATTTGCCGCCGGGACATCCGCATTCCCAGTCATGGCACAGCTTCAAATCAGTTCCCGCGGTGGAGGTCGCACCAGGCCACTGGCGCTGGGAACTGAAGGACATGCCCGCGCTTGATCTCCGCGATATACCGTCACATCCTGACTGGGGAGCACTCGCTGCGCGCATGAGCGTGCAATGGGGCGATGCGGCAGTGGATGGAACCGACAATGAATGGAAGGCAATCGGCCAATGGGTGACGACGCTCGAGGCTGACCGGCCCACGCCCTCGCCTGAGATCACGTCCTATACGCAGACCCTGCTTGCGGGCTCGCCGGATTTCTACACCAGGCTCAGCCGCATCACCGATTCGATCCAGAAAAACATCCGCTACTTCATCGTCGAACGCGGCATTGGTGGATTGCAGGCGAATCACGCCACCGATATTTTTCGCAACCGGTACGGCGACTGCAAAGACAAAACGACCTTGCTGATCGCCATGCTGCGCGTCGCCGGCATCAACGCATTTTACGTTCCGGTGGATGACCGCCGCGGCATCGTCGATCCTGGCGATCCATCGCTCTACGGCGATCACATGATCACTGCGATCGAAGTGCCGGCAGACGTGAACGATCCGCGCCTGATTGCGATCGTGAAGGCGCACGATGGCAAGCGCTACCTCATCTTCGACCCCACTAACGAACGCACACCTGTCGGCAATCTGCCCTCGTACCTGCAGGGCGGCTATGGAACACTCGCTGCCGGCTCTGCCAGTCAGGTGATTGAATTGCCAATCCTGCCGCCTGAAGCTAATGGCACCGTGCGCAAAGGCGAATTCGCCCTGGCCGCCGATGGCACTCTCACCGGCGAGGTCGAAACGACCCACAGCGGCCCCGAGGGCGCCGACCTTCGTATGATCCTCAAGTATTCCGATGAGAAGGAAAGGCGTGCGTCGCTTGAGACCGACGTCTCCCACGACGTGCCCGGGGTGGTGCTGAATTCGTTTCAGTTCATGCAGCCTTCTGAACTCGACAAGCCGCTCGAGGTGGAATACAAGCTGACCGCCGCCCAATACGCTCACCAGGCCGGGTCGCTACTGCTGGTTCGGCCGCGGGTGGTGGGCTCTCATGCTATGGCCTTCAATGACAAACCGCGCACTGTGCCCATCGACCTGAATGCGACCGGGCGCTGGCACGATAGCTTCGATATCAAACTTCCACCCGGTTATGTGGTGGATGAAACGCCGGATCCCGTGGACCTCGATCTCGATTTTGCCAGCTATCACTCGAACATCACCACGAAAGGCGACGATCTCCACTACGAACGCGAATATGTTGTGCGCCAGGTCGAGCTTCCTGCGGAGCGAGCTGCGGATTTCCGCAAGCTCGAAAGCGCCATTCTGCGGGACGAGAAGGGAACAGCGGTCCTGAAAAAGCAGTAAGCGAATTTACCCTGGGGGGATGCAGGCCGTGCGGCTCGATACGCGCGGCCTGTTCTTTTGCGGCATATGCAGCGACTGCGGAAGCCGGCGAATGCTTTGCGCTCGGAACTGTGGAAGGCAAAAGCCGCTCGGTTGTCCTACTCTAAAGCTATGACCGATCGTGACCTGCTGGCGCAGATCGCACGCTCCGCCGGCGGCAAAGCCGGATACAAGCAACTGGTGCGCGAGCTTGGCCTTGGCGGCGGCCGCGAACGTCGCCTGCTGCTCGAGCAGCTTGCCCGCATGACGGCGCGGGGAGACCTGATCAAAGCCGATCGGGAGCACTGGAGTATTCCGAAAAGAGTCGGCGCCGGCACGCGCGACAATCTCATGGCCGGCCGCCTCGATCTCCATCGCGACGGTTACGGCTTTGTGCGTCCCAATGCTCGCCAAGGCTCTCAAAAAGAAGAGGACGTCTTCATCCCGCCCGATGAGATTAACGGCGCCATGCAGGGCGACCAGGTTCTGGTGGAACTTGCCCCTCCGCGCGCCGACGGGCGCCGTCTCGGCCGCATTGCCCGCATTCTCGAACGGCGCAATCCCACGGTCGTCGGCATCTTTCACTATGCAAAGTCCGATCGCGAGATGGGCGACAAGGTCGTCCCCTTCGACGAACGGATGACGCAGCACATCGTGATCCCATTCGGACAAGCGCTGCCCGGGCCCGAGGATCAGGAAACGCCCCACCGCGTCCTCGGCAGCGAAACCGCAACCGCTGCGCACCACGATGATTTCGAAGGCCTCGTCGTCGATGTCGAAATCACCAGCTGGCCCACGCCAACGCGTCCGCCCATTGGCCGTGTGATCGAAGTGCTTGGCGATCCCGACGACTTCGGCGTCGACGTCGAAATGATGATCCGCAAGCACCAGCTTCCTCGCGTGTTCCCCGAGAAGGTGCTAGCTGAAGCCCGCGACGTCGCCTTCCTCGATGAGGTTGAAGCCAATCGCCGCCGCGACTGTCGCGGCCTCCCCATCGTGACCATCGACGGTGAAACCGCCAGAGACTTTGACGATGCGGTTCTGGTGCGCGAACGCGCCGACGGCGGATACGAACTTCAGGTGCATATCGCCGATGTCGCCGAGTATGTAGGCTCCGGAACGGATCTCGATCTCGAAGCGCGCCTGCGCGGCACCAGCGTCTACTTTCCCGATCGCGCGATCCCCATGCTCCCCCATGAGCTTTCCACCGGCATCTGCAGTCTTCGCCCCAAAGAAGATCGCCTGGTTCTCAGCTGCATCATGCAGCTCAGCTCCGCTGGCCGCATCGAGAGCTTTGAGATTATCGAAGGCGTCATCCGTTCCGCCGAGCGCATGACATACACCGACGTCCACGCAATCCTTGAGGGCGATGCCGAGACACGAACGCAGTACGCGCAGCTTGTCCCCGAATTCGAGCGCATGCGCTATCTTGCCGGATTGATGAACAAGCGCCGGGAAGAGCGCGGAAGCATCGACTTCGATCTGCCCGAGCCAGTCATCGAGTTCGACGAAAACGGCCAGATGCGCGGCGTCACCAAATCCGAGCGAACCTGGGCCAACCGGCTCATCGAAGAATTCATGCTCGCCGCCAACGAATGCGTCGCCACGTGGCTTGAAGACCTCGGCGTCCCTTCGCTCTACCGCATTCACGAGAAGCCTGAGCCGCGCCGCGTCGTGCAATTCGAGGAGCTCGCCGCAGGCTTCGGCTACTCCCTCGGACTCGGTGCACTCCCCGTCAAACGCATCCAGACACGCGGCGATCGACGGGATGCTCAACGCAGCGGTCGCCAGGTCCGCACCCACGAAGTCCCCGAAGATATCGCCGTTACTCCGAAGATGTATCAAAAGCTTGCCGCGCGCATCGAAGGCAAGCCCGAGGAGCGGATTCTCAGCTACCTCATGCTTCGCTCGCTTAGGCAGGCGCGTTACTCCGAGATCAATGAGGGCCACTTCGCGCTGGCTGCACCCACCTATACGCATTTCACTTCGCCCATCCGCCGCTATCCCGACCTCATCGTTCATCGCATCACCAAGGCGCTGCTGCGGGACGGTGTCGATGGCCGAGCCGAAGTTGCCGAAGGACGCCACGGGTCGCCATGGACGCACCCGCACGAAGGCCTGGGCATCGTCATTCATCGGGCGAAGAAGCACGCGCATGGCGAAGGATTCAACGGAGAACCACCGATTCCCGAAGCTGAACTCGCGCAAATCGCCGAGGAGTCAAGCCAGGCCGAGCGCCGCGCCGCCGAAGCCGAACGCGAATTGGTGGAGTGGAAGAAGGTTCGCTTCATGGAGGATCGCCTGGGAGAGGAATTTGCCGCATTGGTGCTCAACCCCACGAAGTACGGCCTCTTCGTCGAGCTCACCGATCTCTTTGTAGAGGGCCTCGTCCCCATCGACACGTTGCGCGACGACCGCTACACCTGGCGCGAAAACACGCACGAGATTATCGGCGAGCGCTCGGGCCGCCGCTTCCGCGCCGGTGATCGTGTCCAGGTCATCCTCGATCGCATTCTCGCGCAGGAGCGACGGCTGCAGTTTTCCATCGTGGAAGAAGGCATCCCGCTGACCGGCAAGAAGCAGTCCAAGCCGCCGCCGAAATCCAAGAAGAATCGGCGAAAGGAAAGTACTGCTTCCGGGTCGAAGAGAATACCCCGCCATATCCACAAGCAAAAGCGACGCTGAGAGGCGATCGCGCGTTTGCGCAATCACCCGAGCATCAGGCTTAGGCGCCTGCTTGCTGCGCGGCGTACTTGCCGATAATCGGAAGCTGATATCTCTCGCCCTTCAATGCCTTCATCAGGGCAATGATCCACACGATCAGGATGCCCAGTGAGGCAAACGGGAGAAGGATCCAGCCGATGACCGGGATAATCCCGAGGACGATCTGAATGGCAATTGCGGTGATGCCGAGAAAGATGCACTGCCACGAGTGAAAGCGCACAAAGGAATTCTTGTTGTAAGGCTCCACGAGCAGGAAGACGATCGCCGGAATAATGGTGATATAGGCGATCGCTCCGGCCGCGGTATCAGATAAGCCGCTCTGCGCGGCCTGCGGGGGAACGGGAGTGTACTGCGGAGAATCGGACATGGTTCTGCTCCTTCGCTTTAGACCTGGAAGATACCCGGAACTGCGGAGAAAAGAGCGAATATTGGGAGAAAGACAGCTAGAGAGCCACGGGGATACTGCTCACCGCGTCACATTTTCCGTGGTGGGAATAAAGACTACTTCATCGCAAGCTTTTCGGCAATACTCCCGAGAAGGGGAATCCTGAACCGTTTGCCGTTTGCTGCCTGAATAACGCAAACCAGCCATAGCACCAGCCAGAGCAACGACAACGTTCTGAGGATGTAGGCCAGGGCAACGGTCCCAAGAAACAGAGTCAGAAGGGCGATGGAGCCCATAACGATATCGAAAACGAAGGCGGTCACACACAGCAGAACGGACTGCCACGCGTGAAAACGGATGTACGCGCTGCTCTTATAGGACGGAAGAAGCAGAAAGGCGATGGCGGGGAGAAACGTGAAGTAAGAAATTGCACCGGCTGCATTGTCTGAGATGCCGGATCGTGTCGCGACGGTCATTGGAAATCCTTTCCTGCCTCCCGTAGGTCTACCCGATTTCCGCCTTGGTCTTTTTTTGGCGGCCGGGGATGGGGATCGGCCGACCGAGGTTGCGGGTCTTACAAAATCAAACAGGATTGATTTAAAGAAAAGCGCCGCCGTGTGCGAAAGTCAATCAGAATCATCGCATTGCCCGCACGTCGGTAATCCGTGATGCCATTAGAAAAGTTGCTTTTCGGGCGCGCACTCCGTCATCAACTCGGCATCGTCGTTGCGCACATTTCCCACGCGTGTGCTCACTGGCCAGGAGCGCATCTCCTCAGCGGGATAGGGACGCAGCAGATCGAGTGGAGGACGCGACGAATCGCCGGGCTCCATCCATCGGGAGTAGTCGCGCGGATTCAGGATCACCGGCATGCGGTTGTGCACCTGCTCTGTCAATTCGTTGGGATCGGTGGTCAGGATGGTGAACGTCTCCAGCGGCTCCCCCTCTTTCGGCCTCCATCGCTCCCATAGCCCAGCGAATGCGTATGGTTCGCCACTCTGCATCCCGAAGGCAAATGGCAGCTTCGTCTTCGCGCCGAT
Source organism: Occallatibacter sp. (assembly GCF_035317045.1). Taxonomy (GTDB): domain Bacteria; phylum Acidobacteriota; class Terriglobia; order Terriglobales; family Acidobacteriaceae; genus Telmatobacter. Next base: position 3,032 of record NZ_DATHHT010000025.1, on the reverse strand, counting down.
CTGCTTCCATTCGTAGAAAGCATCCGCGGGAACAAGGCACCGGCGTTTCTTGAAAGCCTCGCGGTAAAGGGGCTTCGCCGCAACCTCTTCGGCCCGGGCGTTAATCGTGGAGTAGCCGATCTTGGAATCCTTGGCCCAGTAGGGAACAAGCCCCCAGCGCATCAGCGCAAACTCGGGCTTGCCCGAATCGGTATTGAGACGTACCACGGGCTGCGTGCTCTGCGGCGCCGCGTTGTACGTGGGCGCAAAAAAAGGCATGTCCTCCGGCTCTACTCCGAACCAGTCGGCGAGCACTTCTTGCGTAGATCGACGAGCAAACCGGCCGCACATGGCTTGAGAATAGCTTGCGCCCCGTCCCTCAAGCCAAGCGCAAAACGGTCCAGCCAACGGGTTGAGTGCACGATCCAATACAATGGAGTCAGGAGCAGGAACGATGGCGCATATGGTTTTTTGTGTTCGCAACAAGAAAGAAATGGAGGGCCTTGACGAGCCGCCCTTCGACTCGGAATTCGGCCAGAAGATTTATAAGAATGTTTCCAAAGCGGCATGGGGCGAGTGGGTCGACCGCCAGAAGATGCTGCTGAACGAGTACCGTCTGCAACCGTGGACTCCGCAGGCGCAGGAGTTCCTGGTGGAGCAGATGGAACAGTTCTTCTTTGGCGAGGGCTCCGCGCTGCCGCAGGAGTTTGTCCCCCCTTCCCATTAAGTTCGAGGTAGATAGGCATCCAGGGAAGTTGTAGAGCTTCAGCCACGCGTCGCGGACCAGGAAACAGGAACGTCAGATCGGGCGACTCCTGAATTCGACGACGAATCGAGTTTCCGCCGCACGGAATGCCCAGCCCTCCCGAACCGCATGCTGGTGTAAACTAAATCAGAACCCCATGGGCCGGCTCACCCGAGCCGGCTCGACTGTGTCGGGACGTGGCTCAGCCTGGTAGAGCACTCGCTTGGGGTGCGAGGGGTCGGCAGTTCAAATCTGCCCGTCCCGACCATTAATAGGATCAGCAGTTTACGCGGGTTACCTTCCAGAGCGAAATTGTAAGGCGAGTACTCAATTTCCGCAAGGGTGAATACGCGGACCACAACAAGATTGCACTTCGGGACTATGAAAAGCGAGCGCCAAACGGTTGGTGGTTGGGAATCAAGTGCCCATGGGAGCACCGTTCGGGCGACGGGGCTGACAGCAGTTCTGTGCTTGGCATCCTTGATGGCAAGATTGCCTTTGAGTGCTCACACGGCACGTGCAAGGCAGCCAAGCGGGATACAGCGGTCCTCAAGGCTGAGATGTTGCGGCTTAATGGAGAATTTAAGCCGGAGCCAGGCGCGGACCCGGTGGTTGTCCTCGGCTCCAAGGTTCAAGCGATAGACGCTGACGAATTTGAAGTGGTCGGAACCACGGCACGCCCGGTGTATCCCGACAGTGTGTGGAAGGGGACGCCGTACGGGGAGTTTGCTGACTACTGCACAGACGGGAACTTCATCCCAAAGCGGTTTTTCTCGGAAGCACTCCGAACCGTGGTGGGCAGCGTGGTCGGCGGACAACTGTCCACGGACTATCAAGGCGTAAACGCCCGCGCCTATACCGTGCTGATTGGGCCGCCAGGCTCCGGCAAGGGAACGGCGATTACAGCCGCGCGGCGATTCGTGGAAGGTGACTTCGATAGTCAGACACGCACATCCGAGCGGCCCTTGCTGTGGGACGATTCCCATGATCCGCAGAATTGGTGTTGGCCGTCCCGGTACATCGGCGCGCATGTTGTCAGCCCTGCTAGTGCGCCGGGGTTAATCCAAGCCACGAAGCCACGCAAACTGGAGAAAGGTGAATCGGCGCGCAGCCCACTGGAGACGTGGAGGGAGCTGCCAAGGTTCATCACAATCCAAGAAGAGATAGGCGGCTTGTTCGCCAACTTTGCAAACGAAAATTCGGGACGCGGGCTGGAGACGGCCATTCTGGAGTTGTATGACCGTGATTCATTCACCACAACCGCAACCAATGAACGCTCTGCAAAATCCGGGCGATTGCTTTATTCCATCTTAGGCGGCATCCCCAAGACGGAATGGGACAACATTTTCGCCCGCGCATCATCAGTTGGCAGCGGACTATTCTCACGGCTCAACATCATTGGCACAGAGAACGAGCGCACGGTAGCCGGACTGCCTGAATACGACTTCGGGGAGATGCAACGGCGATTCCTACCGCGCATCTCGGCGCTAGAACGGACCCCGGCTCGGATTCCACTTTCACCCGATGGGCGGGAGATCCTAAAGAAGTGGTTTGCTCGAATATCGGAAGAGCTGAAAAACGAGGATATACCAGCCGCCCGGTTAAATACACACGCAATGCGAGTGGCTCTACATCTGGCGTGGTTGCGCGGTCACGCGAACATCCTAGAGTCTGACGTTGATGCAGGTATCAAAGTGGCGGACTTTCAAGCTAGGATGCGCGACTTTTATCGCCCGGCTGAAGGTGAGACGCGTGAGGCGCAATGGGAAGCCCGCATTATGAAGGTCATGCGACAAAAACGTTCATTGGCACACCGGGAGCTGCAAAAGGCTGTTGGCGCATCGCGGGCGGGGACGGCCGTTTGGGAGCGTGCAATTGCGGGGTTGAGGCGTGACGGGCGCATCGCTGTCGTAGATGAAGCAACCAAAGCGGGGCAGAAGACAAAGGTAGTTAAGCTGTTGAAACAAAATGGATAAATGAAAAATATCGAAACTGTCGGCACCTTTGCGGCACCTTTGGAGAGCTAAATGGCTTGGAATAAGCGGGTTGGAGAGGTGCCGACAAATGCACCCTATATTGTCCGGCGTTGTTAACCGTAAGTAATTGATAAATATATACATATACATACGAGAGCAATGCTAATACATGACGGGAAAGCAGATAAAAAGTAAGCGTACGCCGACGCCCTCTTGACGGCGCTGTAGAGTGTGTTCTCAGGTGTCCACCTAATTTGTTAGTGGGCACTTGTTGAGTGTGTCTTAGGCAGCCTGAGAAGAGTGGGTCTGGAGTGAGGGAGCGAGGTTCCAGG
>NZ_DATHHT010000024.1:0-259798 GCF_035317045.1 Occallatibacter sp. | reverse complement strand
CACGCAGGGCGCGGTCTTCGCCATGGACAATACGACCGGCGATGTCCTGGCCATGGTCGGCGGCCGCGACTATGCGCTCTCTGAATTCAATCGCGCCACGCAAGCCGAGCGCCAGACCGGTTCGAGTTTCAAGCCCTATGTCTACACCACGGCGATTGAAGAAGGCGCCAAGCCCGACGACATCGTCGTCGACGCACCCGTCACTTTCGGTAGCTATTCGCCGCACAACTACGAGAACGACTACAAGGGCGCGATGACCCTCATCAACGCCTTCGCCGAATCGCGCAACATCCCCGCGGTCAAGCTCGCCGCGCGCGTCGGCATCCGCAAGGTCATCGATATGGCCCATCGCTTCGGCGTCACGTCCGACATTCCCGCATATCTGCCCATTGCTCTCGGCGCAGCCGAAATCACCCTGCAGGAACAGGTCACGTCTTACTCGGTCTTCCCCAACGACGGCATCCGCGTGAAGCCACGCCTAATCAAGAAGGTCACTAACGCCGACGGCATCACCCTGTGGGAAGATGCGCCCGCCGTCGACGAAATCATCAGTCAGCAGACGGCGCGCACCATGATGACCCTCCTTCGCGCCGTCACCGCGCATGGAACCGGCGCTGCCGTGGCGCAGATGAATCACCCGCTGGGCGGCAAGACCGGCACCACCAGCGACTACACCGATGCATGGTTCATGGGTTTCTCGCCCTCGATCACCTGTGGCGTCTGGGTCGGCTACGACAGCCGCCAGTCCCTCGGCGAAAAAGAAACCGGTGCGCGCGCTGCTCTGCCCATCTGGATGAACATCATGAAAGTCGCCATCGCCGGCAAAGACGATGAGCAGTTCCCGGGGGACACTGAACTGCCGCCACTAGAGCAGGCCAAAGCCGCACAGCCGGGGAGTCCAAATACTCCGCTGACCCCGGTGCCCCATCCTTCGCTGACCTTGTCGCCGCGACCACAAAATCCCGCGTCGGCACCCAGGATCACCGCGGCCCCGGCTGCGAAGCCGGTGCAGACAGGACTTGCCCGTCCCGTTTCTCCCCGCTGATTCGCCGACCTCAACCAGGCACACCCTCAGGTTGACATCCGACCCGAACCCGCGCATACTCGTGTCGTATGCCGACCCAAGAGAACAACGACGATCGCATCGCCCTCCTCCAGGGCACGCTTGACCTCCTCATTCTCAAAACCCTCATCCTGGGCCCATGCCACGGCCAGGGTGTAGCGCGCTCAATCCAGCGTCAGTCGGAAGAGGTTCTGTTTGTCGATCATGGCTCGCTCTATCTCGCGTTGCAGCGGCTTGAGGATAAGAAGCTCATCCAGGCCAAGTGGGGCACCAGCGAGAACAACCGCAAGGCTCGCTTTTATTCGCTCACTGCAAAGGGCCGCGCAGAGCTCACCGAAAAAAGCTCTCAATGGAAGCGATTGACCCGCGCGATGGATCTGATACTCGAACCCCAAGGCGAGGATGCGTAAACCATGTTCAAGCGCAAACGCAGTGCCGAAGACTTCGCCGAGGAAATCAAGGCCCACCTCGCACTCGAAGCCGACGACCTCCGCGCCGAAGGCCAAAGCGAGGAAGAAGCGCAACGTCGCGCCCGTGTTGAGTTTGGCAACGCCGCCCTCGCTAAAGAGAAGTTTCGGCTCCGCGGCCGCTGGCAAGCTCTCGACAAATTCGCCGGGAATCTTCGCTTCGGCATCCGTTCACTCTTGAAAAGCCCCGGCTTTGCGCTTACCGCGATTCTCACAGTGGCTCTCGGCGTTGGCGCGAACACCGCCGTCTTCAGCGTGATGAATGCGGTTCTGTTGAAGTCGCTTCCCGTCGCCGATCCTCAGACGCTCGTCAACTTCAGGACCTCCGACGCGCCCCGCAACACCGGCACAGTCGATACCAACGAGACGATGTCCTATCCCGTCTACGACGCTCTGCGCAAGCAGACCGGCGCAATCTCTTCGCTCATTGCTTTCGTGCCTCTCTCCAACAGCAAAGTCGCTGTCCGCGTTGGCTCGCAGGCTGAAGAGGCCGAAGGCGACATGGTCAGCGGAACGTTCTTCTCAGGCCTCGGCGTGGACCTGCCCCTCGGCCGCGGCTTCACTTCAGAGGATGAAGCAAATCACGCGCCGCTGGTCGTCCTCAGCTACAACTACTGGACGCGCCGCTTTGCGCGAAACCCCGGCATCCTCGGCCAGACCTTCTATGTCAACAGCGTGCCCATGACCATCATTGGAATCTCAGCCCCGGGATTTGAGGGACTTGAAGGCGGTGGCTCCACGGATTTCTGGATACCCTTGCAGAATCGCCGCGAATTGAATGCATGGGGCAATCCTGTCGAAGAAGGCAAGCTCTACATCACCAACCCGACATGGTGGTGCCTTCGTCTCATTGGGCGTCTCCCCCCGGGCGTCAACAGAACCCAGGCAATAGCCCAACTCCAGCCAGTCTTCCAGTCCGCCGCTCGCATCGGTCTCGGTAAGCCTGAGCAGGGTGAAAAGCCGCCGATCTTGAGCTTTGCCGATGCCAAAAATTTTCCTGACCAGATGTATAGCAATCCGCTACACATCCTTATGGCGATGGTCGGTCTCGTTCTGCTCATCGCGTTCGCCAACGTGGCCATGCTGCTCGCAGCCAGAAATGCGGCGCGTCAGCGCGAGTTCTCTGTACGTCAGGCACTGGGCGCGGGGAGAGGCGAACTGTTTAGCCAGTTGCTGACCGAGAGTCTGCTACTCGTCACCGCCGGCGGTTTGCTGGCGTGGGCCTTCGCGGTCATGGCGGCACGGCTGCTTGCAAATTGGGCGCAAATCGAATCGAGCCTCGCCCCCGACAGAACTGTGTTGCTGTTCACGATGGGCGTTCTCGTCGTTGCCGCAGTGCTGTTTGGCTTGGCTCCTATGCGCGTCGCTCTCGCGGGACGCGCCGAACTAGCCCTGAAAACCTCCGCGGCAACCTCCAACGCCGATGCCGGCAAATCCCGCACGGGGCGAATCATCGTCGCACTGCAAATGGCAATGTGCGTGGTGCTGCTGGTAGGCGCCGGCCTGCTGATTCGCACGCTGAGCAATCTCGAGAACACACCGCTGGGAATGCGCATTGACGGGCTCGTTGTCTTCGGCGTCAGGCCCGACATCCCTTCGGTCCCGGCGGGTATTGCTTTCTATCAGAATCTGATGGGCAAGCTGCGCATCCTGCCCGGCGTCGAGTCGGTCACCATCATGGAAGAACGCATTGGATCGTGGTGGTCTGACAACAGCGCCATGACGGTCGACGGTCGTTTGCCTGAAGTCACAAATGGTGGCTCGCTCACCGTCCGCAGTAACGTCGCCGGACCAGACTTTTTCACGACCCTCGGCGTTCCCATCCTTGCTGGCCGGGATTTCGCAGATACTGACACAGCGAAGACGCCCCGCGTCGGCATCATTAATGAGGAATTTGCAAAGCGCTTCCTGCCTAATGTGAATCCGCTCGGCCACAACATCGGATCCAGCGATGGACGCTTCACCATGTCCATTGTCGGCGTCGTGAAAAACCACAAGTACCGCAGCATCGACGAGGCACCCATCCCCATGGCCTGGTGGATGTACGCGCAGATTCCAGTCATTGGCGAGATGCACGTGGAGATGCGCGTAAAAGGCGCGCCGCTCGCCATTCTTCCCACCGCGCAGAAAGTTGTGCAGCAACTCGATCCGAATCTCCCGCTCATCAAGCCCATGACCCAGCGCGCACAATACGACACCACCATCTCCAGTCAGATCATGTTCGCGCGCCTCGCAGAATTCTTCGGCCTCCTTGCTGTCGTGCTCGTCGCCACCGGACTCTATGGAACGCTGTCCTATCGTGTCAATCGCCGCACCGCCGAAATTGGTGTGCGCATGGCCATGGGCGCCGGACGCGGCCAGGTCGTGTGGATGATTCTCCGCGACAGCTTGCGATTGACCGCAATCGGCGTGGTGGCCGGTGTGCCGTTGGCGATGTTCATCGGCCGTGCCTTGACGTCATCACTCTACGGAGTGGAGCCGCTCGATGCGCTTACCTACGCGCTTGCCATTGCCGGCGTTACAGTCGTGGCCCTCGTCGCCAGTGCCGCACCCGCCAGCCGTGCCGCCAGCGTCAACCCCCTCAAAGCGCTTCGCACGGAGTAGCGCTCAACCAAGCGGCTCCTGCCGGTCGAGTTCAGCAGTGTGCCGCACTGAGATAGCAATCGCCATGGTGAACATCGCCACGGCAGCAACGGTGCCGCCCAAATCAAAGAGAAGCATGCGGTGCCCCATCACCGTTGCGTAAGGGCTCCGCAACAACGCCAGGTTTCCAACGATCAGCAGAATCCGAATCTCCGTTGGCCCGAACATTCCCTGCGACATCTGAAAACTCGACAGCGTGTAGGTTGCAAGATAGCTCTCAGCGGAAAGCAGCAGAAACGCGATGAGCATCGCCACTGCCACCTGCCAGTGCACAAACCCTGAGAATCCCAGCCCGCACATGAGCGCCGTCGCACCCAGAATATCCACCATGTGGTCGACGTAAAATCCGTAGCGCGGCCGCTGCTGATTGCGCACCCGCGCCAGCGTCCCATCCATGCTGTCGCCAAACCAATTCAGAACAATGCAGACGATTACGCCTGCAAGCGCGGCATGGTTGTGGCGCGACAGTGCATAGAACACCCCGGCCCCGATCTGCGCCAGCAGTCCCAGCAGCGTCAGCCCATCTGAAGTCATCCAGCGCGGCGCCCGCTCCGCCATCGATGTCAGAGCGCGCTTCTCGATTCCGGCCGTCAGGGAGCGGTTGATCCGCCGCGCGGATTCGAATGCCTGCCGATGTGCGGCGATTGCGGTGTTCGATTTCATCCTCATCTCCTGTCCGTGTAATTCGACTATTTCCGCAGCGCGTTGCAGACCGCGTGCAGCGTGAACTCCAGCGACTCGCGCGGCACGCTCTCCACAAACGGTCGAATTACCCAGCCGAGTCCCGCCGGAATCGATCGCGTCAAAGAAACCGATTCAATCTCCATGTAGAGCCCGCCGTCTCGCTCTTCGCAGCTCCAGTAAGTGTTCAGGCGCCACAAAAATCCATGTTCTTCGCTGCCGCTGAGTGTGCGCTCCTTCGGTGTGCCGGCCGAGCCGATCTCAGAGATGCGCGTGCTGCGCGAGATGCTGTGCGCATGTTGTGCGTCAAGCCGCCCGAAAGTCACGTCGTATGTCGTATCCATGACAACGGTGATCACATGATGCTGTCGAACGCGCATCAATACCGTGAAGTGGCTGGAGTCTGCGCCGCCCTGCTTCGTCAGAATCCTCGCCTGCGTCACCTGGGGCGAAAACCGCTGCGGATAAGTGTCGAAGTTTTTCATCAGCCGCTCGAAATCCCCCAAGGTGGCTCCGCGAACAAAGGCGGCTCCGCGCCAGTCGTGCAGCATTGCACCCGACAATTCTGCCTCTCCGGTCGGCGTGAGCTTCTCGATGATCAACTCGCCCTTGCGAAGGCGAACATCCGTTTGGTCCTTCGATCCGACTGTGGCGACGAACCCATTGGCTGACCGGTGTTGCTCCGCGAGCCGCGCTTCCACCCTGGTCGCGTAGGCGTTGAATGCCGTAGTCGCCGCGGCCGGCGCCTCACAGTGCCCGGCCGTCCAAGGCGCCAGCATCAGCAGCCAGATCAAAAGCTTCATCGCCTGAAAACCCGTTCGCCTGCCTTGAATCCGACGCCTCATGTATTCCAGATTGCCTGTCGACAGCGTGCAAAGCAATGCAAAGCGCATCCCGCACAACGCGAATGAACCTCACGGCGGAAGTCCCTGCAGGAATTCTATTTAGGGCAAGTTGTCCCTTGCTGCGCCGTGCGGCACCCCAGGCTGCAATCGAGTAAACTTGGCGAAAGATGATGACAGATTCCGGGCAAGCACGGCGTTATCGCTTCGGAGCCTTCGAGGCGGACGCTTCAACCGGAGAGTTGCGACGCCAGGGGATTCGCATCAAGCTTCACGCCCAGCCGTTTCAGGTGTTGCTGATGTTGCTGGAGCGACCCGGCGAGGTGCTGTCGCGCGAGGAGATTTCCCGCGCCCTATGGTCTGACGGCACATTTGTCGACTACGACCACGGCGTGAACTCGGCCGTCAATCGAATACGCGAAGCCCTTGGCGACACGGCTAACAGCCCCCGCTTCGTTGAAACTCTAGCTCGCCGCGGATACCGCTTTTTAGCTCCCGTCGAAGCCATCGCTGCCGAAGCGGATCGGCCTCCAGCGACGGTGCAACTCAACCCTGAGCAATCGAAGTCGGAAACAGAACCCACGTCCGAAGCTGAACCGAGGGTCGGCAACGGGATTCTTGCGTCGCTCGAAGAGCTGCCCGAAACCTCGCCTACCGTCGTGCAGACGCTTTTCCTTCTGCTGCAACTGATGTACCTGGGCTTCTACGTTGGCACGCTCACCAATCTCTCTGAGATCGAGGAACTGCTCTCAACGCTGCCGCGCGCGACGTTGATCGTGTACGGCCTCATCGGAACCGCTGCGATCCTGATTCCGGTGCGCGCCTTCGTGTTTTGCGCGGCTCTGTTTCGCGCTCCCGGAATGCGCGGAAAGTTCCTGAAGATGTGGCCCTGGCTGCTGGTGGCGGATGTGCTCTGGGCGCTTTCGCCGTTTCTCCTGCTCCATCACATCAGCATTGGACTGGCGCTGGCGTGCATGGCCCTTCTGGTCTACTCGCCCTTCGCCCAGCGGGCTCTCATGTTGATGGGAGCGGGTCGGCAAAAGATCGCACACGCAGCGATGCCTCGCTGAATAAGCGCACTCTTCCAAGTCAAGCTGAACCGCCTTTTACAACTGATCGTAAAGGGATGTGTTCCGGTATCCGAGCAGCATCACAAGCGTCCAGATCGCGAGCGCCGTACCCAGCGGAATCTTCAGGATGCAGAGAAATGCAGCCACAATCGCCACCACGCGGCCCCACGGAGCGCGCTCCATCAGTCCCCACCCGGCCACAAAAGCCAGGCCGGAGCGCAAAATGACCATGATCCAGGCGAAGTGAATGATTGCGGATCCAAATTCCGGTCCAAACGGGAAGGCGTTGCGTGAAAACGGACCGTGCATCCAGAAGCCGCCGCCATTGAAGATCGAGTTTGCGACTGTCAGGCCTACGATTCCCAACACCAGCGAAAGGCCCCCGTAGATGAACCAGACGGTGCTCAGCGCTCGAATGCGATTGGCGTAATTTGCCACCTCAAACGCGAGGTTCGGCACCGGCGGTGGAGGAGGTGCTGCCGTCGGGCGACCGCATTGAGGGCAAACTTGTTGCCCTGGTGCAACTGGCTGGCCACATCCGCTGCAAAACATCATGTACCTCCCCGACCCTTAGGGAAATTCTATTCCCTGCAATCCATCGAATTCCCAAGAACCTCTCAGTCGGGCTGCGAATGGGTACGCAGCGGCGACCGGATTCGTTCCCAACGCTCTTCGTGCCGGTCGTCGCGCAACACCAGCGCAATTACTCGCCCCTGGGGGTCGCGCTCTACCGCGATCCGCGTCAGGCTGCTGCCGTTTGGGTAGAACAAAACCGAGGGAGACTCTGCCGCCAACTCGGCAATTTCGCCATAGTGATTCTTCTGGTAAAGCAGATCTCCCTGGCGAAACAGGGTTACGACAATCAGGCCCCGTTTGTCGACGTAATCCCCGGCAAATCCGTCAAGCTGGGCAGGAGAAATCTTGAGCGCTGGAGGGTGCAGCGGAATCGAAACGCGTTCGGCAAAAGGACCTTGCTCCTGCGTCTCCCGCCTGTGCAGCAGCAGCCAGCGGGATAACTCGGCCTCCCCGTATGCGCGCGTCCAGCAATCGTGCTTCAGTCCCTGGTACACCCAAAGTCGAACGCGGCCGCCTGCTGCTTTGAGTGCGGTGTAGAGCAACTCGTCCTGACGCGGCGCCACCACGTTGTCTTCCGCACCATGAAAGAGCCATATCGGAGTGTGGCCAATCGCCTGCGCATACTCGCCGGGCAGCGTGGAGGCCTGCTGCCAGCGCTCCGGTGCGTAGCTCCAGAAAATGCCTCCCGCAGCAATAGCAATTGCAGCCCAGCGCTTTGGATATTGCCGCAAAAGTTCCCATGCTCCGTATCCGCCCATCGACAGCCCGGAAAGATACGTGCGACTCGGGTCGCCGTGAAACTCCTCTGTCTCCTCGTCCAGTGTCGACATCGCCATTGCGAGCATGTCACGGTCGGTCCAGTAGCGGTCGATTGCGCATTGCGGCATCACTACTATGAATGGCCAGCGCTCCGGGTGATCGCGAATGGCCTGCGGCAGCCCGATCTGCGTTTGCCACATTCCCTCGGAGCCGCGCTCACCGCGGCCGTGCATAAAGAGAATCATCGGCCACAACTTGTGATCGTCGCGGCGCCACTCTTCCGGAACGTAGACCTGGTAGCGATAGGAGGCTCTGCCAACCTGGATCCAGCGATTGAGAAACCCTGTCTCCTGCACCGGATGTTTGCGAAATCCCTTTGCACCCGGCGCGGCGTGCAGCGGGATGGGGGCCAACCCCCAGGTAAGGCAGAGGCAGGCCGCGAGCAGTCTCAGGATGCGGTGCATAGGCTGCAAACATCATAGAGCCTGCAAGCCGTTTGTCGCCGATGGCACTCGTTCCCATTTGCTTACGAAATTCTTGTGCAGAGCCATGAAACAATCAAGGAGATCCAATCCAGACACGCGCATGACCACCTACGAAGCCGGAAACACCCTCGACCACTACCGCATCGATGCGGCGGTCGCCCATACCGGCATGTCCACGCTTTACCGGGCCACCGACCTCGAATCGGGCCGGCAAGTGGCCATCAAAGTCCCGCTTCCTGAGATGGAGGCCGACCCGGTCCTCCTCGAACGCTTCAAGCGCGAACAGGAAATTGGCCAGGAACTCGATCATCCGGGTGTGGTCAAGACCTTCAACGGCGAAGAGCGCAGCCGTCTTTACATGGTCATTGAATGGGTCGACGGGCGGCTTTTACGCACCATTCTGAACGATGAGAAACAACTGTCCGCCGATCGTGCGGTGAAAATCGCCGTGGGCATCTGCGATGCGCTCGACTATATGCACAAGCGCGGCATCATCCACCGCGACCTGAAACCCGAAAACGTCATGGTGGGTGACGACGACCAGGTCAAGCTCATCGACTTCGGAATCGCGATGAAAGAGGATGCCCGCCGTCTTACCTTCGTGAATGTCTCGTCGATGCTGGGCACTCCGGACTATATCTCGCCCGAGCAGGTAAAAGGCGCGCGCGGCGACCAGCGCAGTGATATTTACGCCGTGGGCATCATGCTCTACGAAATGCTAACCAGCCGCGTGCCGTTTGTCGGGCCCAATCCGCTCGCCGTGATGAACGAGCGCGTCCTGAACGACGTGAAGCCTCCGCGCGAATTGAATCCGGAAATTTCGCCCGAGCTTGAAGAGATTCTCTATCGCGCCCTCGATCGAGAACCGCGCCACCGCTACGCTACGGCCAGCGAGATGGTGTGGGATCTCGAACATCAGGAACAAGTAGGTGTCGAGCCGCGCGGCGCAAGGCCCGTCAACCTCGCCGGCCGCAAAATCAACAGGAAAGTCCTTCTCTGCGCCGCCATGGCCCTTTTCCCGCTCCTTGTATTCGCGCTGATGCTCCTGATGGCAAAAAGATAATTCAAGATTCTAAGTAGATCCCAAATCCTCTTCCCTAGTCCCTATTCCCTAGTCCCTAGTCCCTGTCTTTTTAATCATCTTCCGCGCCAGCCTAAACCATGGCCGCTCCCGCCGCCGCAAATAACCCGGCATGGTCGGCTCCTTGTCCAGCACCTTCTGCGCCCACTCGCGCGCCTCCGCGTTGCGGCCCTCCGAGGCGAGCAAATCGGCAAAGTTCAGATAGGTTTCCGAAAGGGTAGACACGATCGTGACGCGCCGGAAAAGCGCTTCGGCCTTTTCCTTCTCGCCCGTGAGAGCGTAGGCCTGGGCCAGCAAAGCCGGGCCGCGGTTAAAGTCGTAGTTAGGCTCCTTGGCGACGGCCATTTCCAGGTCAGGCAGTGCTGCCTTCGCATCGCCCAGCAGAATGGCACACACCCCGCGCCGATAAAAACAGTCAAGCGTATTGGAGCGCGCGGCAATCGCCTTATTGAAGGCCTCTCGAGCCCGCTGCAACTGGCCATCGTCCATGCAGAGCTCGCCAAGTTCCTCGTAATTACCGGCTGACGGATTGTCGCGAATCGTCAATTCAAGAGCGGCAACGCGCTTGCGCCGCGATATGCCTTTGAACGACTGGTTCAGCAAACCTGCATCCGGAAAGACTTCCGCAAACATATACACGATCGCGCCAATCGGCCCCAGGAAAAGAATGATGTAGAGCCAATACGTGTCGGGTCGGCGGCGAATGAAGTGAATGATCGCCCCAGCCTGGAGCAGAAGTCCCCAGGGGTAGAAAAGATGTGTTAATAATCCCATGCGGTAGGTGGTCTCAGCTCCTAGATTATAGGAGAGATGCAACACCCCGAAGACCACTTTTGTGGGAAACGTTCCTTCGCCGCCGTGCGTACAACCTACCGGAATGACTCGTCGCGATGCACCACAAACTCCGGATATGCGTTGCCGCCCAACTCATGCAAATCCATGCCAAGCCGTTCGCCATCAGGATCGACGCGGAACACAAGCACGCGATTCACGAGCCAGAACACGAGGTAGGCCAGCGGTAGCATCAATCCCAGCAAAGTCGAAACCCCGATCAGTTGCGCCACAAACTGGCCGCTCTGCTGAGCGAACATTCCCGCCGCCGCCAGCCCCCACAGCCCCGCCGCGCCATGAACGCTGATGGCGCCCGATGGATCGTCAATCGAGAGCGCCAGTTCAAACAGTTCCACCAGCAACGGCGTAATGATGCCCGCTATCAGTCCCGTGAAGAGTGCGGCCAGCGGCGACACCACTCCGGCGCATGCGCTTGACGTCACCAGTCCGGCCATCCAGCCGTTCGCGCACAAACTCGCATCCGGCTTTCCAAAGCGAATGCGTGTCACTGAGAACGTAGCCACAAGCGCCGCCGCCGCCGACAGCAGCGTATTCACGGCCGTCCCTGCAAGCGCGGCCGGAGCGGCATTCAACCAAAGCAGCGACCCCGCCATGTTCCAGGCAAGCCAGCCCACCAGCGCGATCAGGCAACCGAGCAGCACATAGACCACATTGTGTCCCGGCATCGCCGTCGACAATCCCTCGCGCGGAAACTTCCCCTTGCGCGGCCCCGCAATCCACACCAGCGCCAGCGCCGAGACGCCGCCGAGCCCATGAATAGCCGCTGCGCCTCCTCCATCCAGCAGTCCCGATCCCTGCCCGAAGTTCGCGCCCAGTTGCGACAGCCAGCCGCCTCCCCATGTCCAGTGCGCCACTAGCGGAAACGCCAATGCGCCAAAGATTGCCGCGATCACCGCACCAGCCGGCAAACGCAAACGATCCGCTCCCGCCCCCCACGGAATAAGAACCACCATCGCAACCGACAGCAACTCAAACAGAACCGCAAGCTGCGCGCGCGGCCCGGCTACGCCAAACCCGGTCAGAAACAGGGGTGCCGGGCCTGCCCAGTTCCACGCTTTGCCCCCAAGATGAAATACATGATCGCCACTCGTACCGGCGGCAATCGCCGACCCCACAAGCGCGAACGCAATCACCGCCGTGGAGATAACGACCAGGCTGCCCAGCAGCGACTGCATCGCAGACCGCGATCTGCCCAATCCCGTATTGATCAGCGCGAGGCCCGCAATGGCCAGCGGCGCCATCAGCAAAAGCCCCAGCGTCAGCGCGAACGAGGTTTCCGGAAAGGGCATTGGCGTCAGCGGAGTCATCGGTTCTCGCTCCGCAACTCCATGTGGCCGCGCACCGAGACCACCACCCCCATCACCTCAACGGCCAGACCGCACAGAACAAAAGCCGTCCGCTCCGCTGAGACAGGAAACAGGAGAATTGCCCCGACAGTGAGAAAGAAACCGGCTGGCATCACTAGCAATCCCGCGTATTTCATAGCCCCGTCCTTTCCGCTCATCTACGCATTTCACCGGTCGATAGGGGTCGGCCCAGGGACAAATGTCCGCAGAAAAAGAATGAAGAATGGCAGAAGGTCAACCGGCGGAAGTTCTTTTATGAATTCTAAATGTTCCGGATGCTAGCCTTGACCTGATCCTGATCAGATTCACTGCGCCTGATGGTTGCGCATCGTCATCTCTGCCCATTTCACGGAGGTCATCTCGCATGTTGTTTCTGAACCGGCTGGTCGAAAACCCGCTGGGCGCTTTGGGTGTGCTGACGATGGCGGCATTGCTCGAGGCCTGGGGCGACTCCTTTTTCCAGGCAGGTTTTTATCGTTCTTCGGGATTCACCCGCGTACTCATGCTGCTAGCCGGCACCGCGGTGTTGGCCCTCTACGGCTCCGCAGTCAACGTTCCGCGCTGGGACTTCGGAAAACTCATCGGCGTCTACGTCGCGCTTTTCTTTCTCGCCGCGCAGTTGCTCGCGAAGATTCGCTTCGGCCAGTCGCCCACACCGCCAATCTACGTTGGCGGCGCACTCATCGTCACCGGCGGACTGGTGATGGCCTTCTGGAAATCCTAGGTGGCACGGCTCCTGTCAATTCGCCGCGCTGCCCACTGCGCATAGATAAGTGCCGCCGTTACGTTGTCCCCGGACTCTTTTGATGACTTTGGTCGCAATCGAAAGAGGCAAATCGTAATCGCCCGGTTACCAGCGGAACGTCGGACTTTCTGACCACGGGTGTAGCGTAAAAGGCACTCCAGTCCCGCAGGAGGCCTTACGATGATCGCCACGACGAGATCCGCACCAAACATTCTCCTGATGCTGTGCAGTACTTCGGCGATCCTGATGACGTTTACCGGCCTGTTGTTTCTGATCGGTACGCGCCTGCTCGCAATATTCGCTCACGGCGAGAGATTCGTCGGAGAGATCGACGCCATCTCGATTGCACTCATCTTCGGCGGAATCGCAGTTGCCCTCAAGACAATCGAAATCCGCCTAAGAGCAGAACAGGATTCATCCACGGACTGATCCGACCCCTCATCGATTCAAATAAGGCAACAGCCAGCCGCTCATCCGGTTCTGCCTGAATTTCAGTACAACCCACAATATCGGCGGCCCTCGCCCAACACAGGTTTTTCGCAAGGGCACTCGAGGGCGTGCGCGATAGACTCTTCACATTCTGAATCGATCGAGACAATGAATGCCTAAGCCTTCTGCCCTCCTCATATTTTTCGCCGCAGCATCCCTCTGCCCCGCGCAACGGATCGAAGTCACCGTGCCGTCGACAAAACCGCTGACCGGTCACCTCATCCTCGTCATCGCCAAGTCCGAAAGTCCCGAGCCGCGCATGCAACTCAGCGAGACCTACGATTCAGCAGAAGGATTCGGTGTGGATGCGGAAAACCTCGCGCCCGGCACCCCGCTCATCATCGACGCAAAAACCTTCGGCTACCCGCGCCGCTCACTCGCCAACCTTGATGCCGGCGACTACTACGTCCAGGCCGTCTTCAACGTCTATGAGCAATTCCATCTCGCATCCGGCAAAACCGTATGGCTGCCACCCGACAAGGGCGAAGGCCAGCACTGGAACGCCAAGCCCGGCAATCCCTACAACAAGCCGCAGAAGATTCACTTCGATCCAAAATCGAAGACCCCCTTCACGCTCACCCTCGACCAGGTCATCCCGCCCATCGAAGGAACACCGCAGGACCCGATGGTCATCGCGCAACAGCAGCCCACCGCAAAGTGGCTCAAATTCGAGCGATTCCGCAGCGAAAAACTCAGCGTCTTCTGGGGCCGCAATGTCTATCTCGGCGCGTGGGTCCTGCTTCCCGACGGATTCGACGAGCACCCCGACGCAAAGTATCCCCTCGTCGTCTATCAGGATCACTTCCATCCCGGCCTCGGCCCCGCGCAATTCATGGCAACGCCGCCCGATCCCAAATCGCCGAACTTCCGCCGCCTCGAAAACGGCTATCGCCTCTTTCAGGACTGGACCAATGGCCGTCTGCCGCGAGTGATTCTCATCTACGTGCAGAACGCGAATCCGTATTACGACGACTCTTATGTCGTCGACTCTGCTAACGTCGGTCCCTACGGCTCAGCAATCAACGATGAGCTGATTCCCGCGATCGAAAAGAAGTATCGCGGCATCGGACAGGGCTGGGCCCGCGCCACCTACGGCGGTTCCACCGGGGGATGGGAAGCGTTGGCCACGCAGGTCTTCTATCCCGACTTTTACAACGGCGCTTATGTTGCCTGCCCTGATCCGGTCGACTTCCACGCCTACCAGAACATCAACCTCTACGACGACGCCAACGCATTTGTGCGCAAAGGCGAGTTTGGCGAAGTGCCCATTCCCGCCGATCGCAAACCCGACGGCACCATCATCGGAGAAACCGGCGCCGAGTTCGCCTTTGAGTATGTCCTCGGCACTCGCGGCCGCTCCACCGAGCAGTGGGATATCTGGCAGGCGGTGTTTTCCCCCGCTGGCAATGACGGGTATCCGACAGAGATCATCGATCCCCTCACCGGCGCAATCGACAAAAAAGTCCTCGCGTATTGGCACGATCACTACGACCTCACCGCAATTCTCAAGCGCGATTGGTCCTCACTCGGTCCGAAACTCGAGGGCAAGCTGCACATCGCCGTTGGGGATGGCGATACCTATTTCCTCAACAATGCCGTCCACCTCCTCGACAAGCAACTGCAGGGAACGCGCAGTCCACATTCCGATGCGACATTCCAGTACGGCCCGGGCATGCCGCACTGCTATACGGGCGGCCCGTCCGAATACACCATGCAGCAGAACAACTCCGACTGGACCGAGCGTGTGCTGCCCAAGATGGTGGAGCACATGTTGGCAACGGCTCCGTCAGACGCGGATACGAAGTCCTGGCGATATTGAGTGAGAAAAACCTGCAACGAAGATCGTTAGAATACATCCCAGTTTCTGAGACGCTCCGAAGCGGTCAACGAGCGCATTTATCCGCGTATTGCTTGGTTCTCGCCTATTTCGGTTTTCAAGAGATAACAAAAACTTGGGCAGCATAAACATTTTTTGCTCTCTCAACTGTTGAAGGCGTTGCAGATAGGGCCCCGGCTGCTATATTGAATTTTCGGGGTCGTCCGCCTTCCAGGTGGGTTTTGTCCGAAATCGAAATCTAACCACAACCTGTGTGACTGCCAGCACAGCGCGCACAAAACGACTGGACAACGAACAACAAGCAGGAAAGCATTCATGGCGCAGATATTTGACCGCAGCTCCAATGCTTTGGCTCGAGCGAGCCTGGTGCTGACGGGTCTGATTGTGATTGCACTCGGTGTAACGCTCGATCAGTTGCAGCGTTCCCCTTGGGTTACTCGACAAGGCCAGAGACCGGAACAACCGGTACCCTTCAGCCACAAACATCACGTGACAGGGCTGGGACTCCAGTGCCAGTACTGTCACACCTCGGTTGAGAAATCCAGCTACGCCGGCATTCCTCCCACCAAAACCTGCATGAATTGCCACGCGCAGATCTGGACCAACGCCGCACTACTGCAGCCCGTACGCGACAGCTGGGCCACCGGAGAGTCGCTGCCGTGGATCAAGGTGCATGACCTCCCCGACTACGTCTTCTTTAACCACGAGATTCACGTGAACAAAGGCCTCGGTTGCGCCAGCTGCCACGGCCGCGTCGATCAGATGCCGCTGATGTACGAGCAGAACACGCTGCAGATGGAGTGGTGCCTCAACTGCCATCGCAACCCGGCCAAGAATCTTCGCCCCACCAGCCAGATTTACAACATGGCATGGGAAGCTCCCGCCGACGATCGTCCAGTGTGGTGCTCCACTACTGAAATTCAGCCAGGCACACCCACCGCGCAGAGCGCGAATTGCACCACCAAGGATCCCACTGGCGAAGGCCCGCAAATGGCATCGATGGCGGCGCTGCAAATGCCGAACGCGCCCGCGAATGGCCAGACCAGCGACGCTCCTGCCGGCATGGTTCCCGCAGCGCTTCACTACGAGAAATTCACCAGCCAGGATCAGTTGGGCCACTTCCTCCTGAAGCAGTACCACATTCGCGCTCCGAACGAACTGAGCAGCTGCGAGGTTTGCCACCGATGAGCAGCGAACCGATGAACGCTGGAACGAACATTACGGGGAACACCGTGGAGATTGAAAACGGCAAGGCCAACCTTGCGCAAAACGAAGCGCCGATGACGCTGAAGGCGATGAGTTTGGAGCAGGTGCGCGCCGAACTCAAAGGCACCTCGGGAAAGCAGTTCTGGCGCTCCGTTGACGAACTCCAGAACACACCGGAATTTCAGGCCGCCGTCGAAAAAGAATTTCCCAGCGCGGCGCAGGAGTGGGTCGATCCCGTATCGCGCCGCGGCTTCCTCAAAATCATGGGCGCCTCAATGGCCCTGGCTGGACTAGCCGGTTGCACCAAGCAGCCCGACGAGCCCATCTACCCCTACGTCAAGGCGCCCGAAGACCTGATTCTCGGCAAGCCGATGTACTTCGCGACGGCCAACCCGTTGCCTACCGGCGCTGTTCCTCTGCTCGTCAAGAGCGATGAGTTCCGTCCCATCAAAATCGATGGCAATCCCGATCACGCTTATAACCACGGCTCATCCGACGTCTTCTCGCAGGGCACGCTCCTTGACCTCTACGATCCCGATCGCTCGCAGCACGTGACCTACGAAGGGGAAGGACGCGACTGGGCAGAGTTCGCCGTTGCGCTCCGCGACAAGGTCGTGAGCACCAAGGACGGGACGGGCATCTACTTCCTCTCCGCGACCATCACCTCGCCCACGCTGGCGCGCCAGTGGAAGGCCGTGCAGGCTGCGTACCCCAAGGCGACGCTGGTGCAGTACGATCCCGCCATAGCCGGCACGTTTCTTGCCAGGGGTTCCAACGTTCAGTACGACCTCAGCAGCGCCGACGTCATCGTCTCGCTCGACGCCGACTTCCTCTCCGGCGCGTCCTATCCCGGCTTCCATAAGCTGGTCGCCGATTACGCAAAGCGCCGCAAAGATCCCGCCAACGGCATGAACCGCCTCTATACCATCGAGAGCACGCCGACCACCACCGGCATGAAAGCCGAGCATCGTCTCGGCCTGCGCGCCAGCGAAGTCCCGGCATTCGCCGCCACACTCGCCGCTGCCGTCGGAGCATCCGGCGCCGCGGCTCCGCAATATCCGTGGACCGACCAGCAGCAGAAGTTCCTCGCCGCCCTCGCCAAGGACCTCAAAGCCAGCAACGGCAAGAGCGCCGTCATTCCCGGCCTCTATCAGGATGAATCGGTCGCGGCTCTTGCGCTCGCCATCAATCAGGCGCTCGGCAATATCGGCAAGACCGTCACCGTCTCCTCCGATCCCGCAATCCCGCTGCCCAGCGATCAAAACGGGGACTTCAAAAAGCTCGTTGCCGACATGGATGCCGGCAAGGTTGACTGGCTCATCATTCTCAATGCCAACCCCATCTATTCGGCTCCAGTCGATCTGGGATTCAACGACGACTTGATGAAGAAGGCCAAGGTCGTTGCACATCTCGGCTCGCACTACGACGAGACGGGTCATCTCGCGCATTGGCATATCCCTGCGGCGCACTACCTCGAGTCGTGGTCCGATGCCCGCGCCTATGACGGCACAGTCTCGATCGTGCAGCCGATGATCGATCCGCTCTATGGTGGCAAGACCTCGCACGAGGTTTTCCAGGCCTTGCTCGACAATCCCGAGATCAGCGCCTACCAAGCTGTTCGCGTCACGCAGAAGGACAACATCAAGGGCGACTTCGAGACCGGCTGGCGCAAGGTGCTCCACGCAGGCTGGATCGACGGCACGACGTATAACGCCGGAAGCGCCGCGAATTCTCAGGCCAAGGTTCCCGCGCCAAACTCCAAGGATCAACTCGAAATCATCTTCCGTCCGGATCCCAATATCTACGACGGCCGCTGGTCCAACGTTGGCTGGCTGCAGGAACTCCCCAAGCCCGTCACTAGTCTCAGTTGGGATAACGCCGCCATCATGTCCGGCGCAACCCTCGAAAGCATGAAGCTCGAAGAAGACGATATTGTCGAGATCAGCGCCGGCGGCGGCAAAGTTAAGGCTCCGGTCATGGTTGCCCCGGGCCATCCCGACAACTCCGTCACCATTTATCTCGGATACGGCCGTGAAGAAGCAGGCCGCGTCGGATCCGGCGCCGGCTTCAGCGCCTACCTGGTCCGAACCACTGCGGCGCCGTTCTACGCGACGGGCTCGCTCAAGAAGGTTGATGGCAAGTGGGGCATCGCGATCACCAAGAGCCACTATCAGGACCATCGCGGAAAGAACCTCACCGAACACGGCAATCAAAACAACTCCCTTGAAGCCGTCGAAGCCCTAGGTCCGCGCGGCATCATCCGCTACGCCACACTCGAGGACTTCAAGGCCAATCCGAACTTCGCACATGAAGGCGAGGGCCACGATACGCCCGAGCACGACACCTCGATCTTTCCCAACTGGGAGTACAGCGGCAACAAGTGGGGCATGTCCATCGACATGAACAGTTGCGTGGGGTGCAACGCCTGCATCGTGGCTTGCTATGCCGAGAACAACATCGCCGTCGTGGGCAAGCAGCAGGTCCGCATCGGTCGCAACATGCAGTGGCTGCGCATTGACTCCTACTTCGAAGGCGATCTCGCCACACCGCGCGCCCACTTTCAGCCGATGACCTGCCAGCATTGCGAAAATGCCCCTTGCGAGCAGGTTTGCCCGGTAGGCGCCACGGTGCACACGCCCGAAGGCCTGAACACCATGGTTTACAACCGCTGCGTCGGCACCCGTTACTGTTCCAACAACTGCCCCTACAAGGTGCGGCGCTTCAACTTCCTGCTTTACTCCGATTTCGAATCCGAGAGCCTCAAGCTCATGCGCAACCCCGACGTGTCAGTCCGTTCGCGCGGTGTGATGGAGAAGTGCAGCTACTGCGTGCAGCGCATCAACGCGGCCAAGATTGAAGCCGATAAGGAAAACCGCCCGATCCGCGACGGCGAAATCGTCACCGCCTGCCAGCAGGCCTGTCCCGCATCCGTCATCACCTTCGGCAACTTGAATGACAAAAACAGCAAGGTGGCGAAGCTCAACGAAGACAAGCGCATGTACCAGGTCATTGCCGACCAGAACACGCGGCCCCGCACGCGCTACCTCGCAGAAGTTTTGAATTTTAATCCTGAACTCGAACAGCAGCCGGTGGAACATGCACCGGAAAAGGGTTGAAGTCACGATGGCAACCAGTGAAATAAAACGAGGCGACCCTGGCATCGATCCAAAGACCGGAGAATACCGGGTCGTTGGCCTGGGTGAGACCTTCAAGTCGGTTACCGAAAAAATCTCGAGCATCGTGCTTACCCCGCACACGCCGCTCGGTTGGCTCGCCTTCTTCGGCATTGCCGGCGGCGGAGCCACGGTGCTGCTGGTCGCGGTCACCTGGCTGTTTCTCAAGGGCGTCGGCATCTGGGCCATTACGCAGCCTGTCGCCTGGGGCTTCGCCATCATCAACTTCGTCTGGTGGATCGGTATTGGCCATGCCGGCACCCTGATCTCCGCGATTCTTCTGCTCTTCAAGCAAACCTGGCGCAACTCCATCAGCCGCTTTGCCGAAGCCATGACCATCTTCGCCGTGGTCTGCGCCGGCATGTTCCCGCTGATTCACGTCGGCCGCCCCTGGCTCGGATACTGGCTGTTCCCCATTCCGCTCACCATGAACGTGTGGCCGCAGTTCCGGTCGCCGCTCCTATGGGACGTCTTCGCAGTCTCGACCTACGCCACCATCTCCGTCGTCTTCTGGTATCTCGGCATGATCCCCGACTTCGGGACCTTCCGCGATCGCTCAGAGAACAAGATCGCCCAGTATTTCTATGGAATCCTTTCCTGGGGCTGGCGCGGTTCCGTCCGTCACTGGATGCGCTATGAGACCGCGTCGCTGCTCCTGGCCGGCCTCGCAACGCCGCTCGTGCTCTCCGTACACACCGTCATCAGCTTCGACTTCGCTGTCGCGGTCCTGCCCGGATGGCACACCACCATCTTCCCGCCCTACTTCGTCGCCGGCGCCATCTACTCCGGATTCGCCATGGTGCTTACACTGGCCATTCCGCTGCGCAAGTTTTATCACCTCGAGAACCTGGTAACCGAGCGTCACATCGACAACATGGGCAAGGTCATGCTCGCCACTGGCTTCATCGTCGCCTATGGCTACGGCATGGAAGCCTTCATGGCCTGGTACTCCGCCTCGCACTGGGAAGCGTTCATGTTCTGGAACCGCGTCTTCGGTCCTATGGGCTGGTCCTACTGGGTGCTGATCACCTGCAACCTCGCCATTCCGCTCACCACGCTGTGGTCACGAAAACTGCGCACGTCAATTCCATTCATGTTCTTCATCTCCATTGTCGTGAACACGGGCATGTGGTTCGAGCGCTTTGTCATTGTCGTCACCAGTCTCTATCGCGACTTCCTGCCATCGTCGTGGGGTACGTATCGCGCCACCAAGTGGGACTACATGACCTTCGTCGGAACGCTGGGCTTGTTCACGACACTGTTCCTGTTGTTTGTCCGTTTCCTTCCCATGATTCCCATGAATGAAATTCGCATGATTCTGCCCCAGGCCAAAATCAAGCCAAAAGTGACAGCGGGAGGTGGTGACTAAGATGCCCTCACCCGAAGGAACATACGGCCTGCTGGCCGAATTCGATACACCCGGCGACTTGGTTCGCGCAGCCCGACAGGCGCGTGAAGACGGCTGGCGCCGCCTCGATTGCTACACGCCCTATCCCGTGGAAGAGGCGGCGGAGGCCATTGGCTTTCATCGCAATCGCGTTCCACTCGTCACGCTCATCGGCGGCTTGATGGGCCTCGCCGCGATGTTTTCCATGGAGACCTGGATCTCGGTCGTCGCCTATCCGATTAACATCGGCGGGCGCCCGCTCTACTCCTGGCCGGCTTTCATCATTCCCGCATATGAATGGACGATTCTCTGGGCCGGCCTGTCGGCGGCGTTCGGCATGATGGCGCTGAACGGCCTGCCCCAGCTTTACCATCCGCTCTTCAATGCCCCCAACTTCCGCAGCGGCGCCACGACCGACAAGTTCTTCCTTTGCCTCGAAGCCCTCGATCCCAAATTCGACCTCGTCGAATCGAAAGACTATCTCAAGAAGTTCGAGCCCGTCTCGATCGTGGAGGTGGAGTACTAAATGCAAACCCTCCACAATAGCCACAGGACCTGGGTGCCCCTGGTCTCGATTCTGAGACCAGGGAAAGCACTAGCCCTCACCGGCCTAAGTGCCGGGTGCCCCATCCATGGGACGTCTTTTCGTCGCATGGGTGGGAAAGCACTAACCTGGGTGCCCCAGGTCCCTCGCACTTGGGGACCTGGGAGGGCACTTACCCTGGTCGCCCTCTCGGCGATATCCCTCATCGCCGGCTGCCGCCAGGACATGCAGGACCAGCCCAGAATGGTTCCGCAGCGCGGCTCCGACTTCTACGCAGATCATCGCGGCGCGCGTCCCCAGATCGTCAACACCGTCGCCCGCGGCCAACTGCAGGAAGACAGCTACTTCTACACCGGCGTCATCCAGGGCGCCAACGGTTATCGCGAAGAGCAGAACGTGATGCCGTTTCCCGTCACCATGCAAGTGCTCGAGCGCGGGCAGGAACGTTTCAACGTCTACTGCACCCCGTGCCATTCGCGCGTAGGCAACGGTCTCGGCGAAATTGTTGAGCGCGGCTACAAGCCTGCGGCCAACTTCCACGACCAGGTGCGCCGGGCACAGCCCATTTCGCACTACTTCTATGTGATGACCCACGGCTACGGCGCCATGACTGACTATTCTGCGCAGCTCGCGCCAGAAGACCGTTGGGCCGTCGCGGCCTACATCCGCGCGCTGCAATTGAGTCAGGCGGCTTCCGCGTCAGATGTTCCCTCGGACGTGCGGGTGCAGAGCCTCAAGGATCTGGCCACACAACAGGGCCACCCGGAATACGCGCAGCCATGGACGCTGCCCGCAACGGCCGTTCAGGCCTATCCGCCTACAAAAGAAGGTACGCCGGCGATGGCTCCCGGAAATCCCGCTGACCCGCTGATCAAGATTCCAGCAAGCAACCCGGCTCCTGCGGCCGCGAAGTAAGGATTGAGTTCAATGGCTCACGATACACACGGTGCTTCACACGCTAAAACGCTTCCCGCCGATCTCAGCGCACCGGCGTTCGTCGATGGCTGGCGGGCGCGGGCGCTCATCGTCGCAGCGGTAGCTGCTGTCGCCGCCGTGATTCTTGCATTTCTCGGCCAGGCGCAGGACCAGCTCGGTTGGGACCACGTTATGCGCGCATGGGTTCTCGGTCTGCTGCTCACCTTCGGATGGACAGTGGGTGGCCTCGCGCTCCTCATGGTCCAGTACTGTTCCGGCGGCAAGTATGGACTGTTGCTGCGCCGCCCGCTCGAAGCCGCAACCCGCACTCTGCCGCTCGTTTTTGCGTACTGGCTCGTTTCCTTACTCTTCATGAAAAGGCTCTTTCAATGGGCCCTCTACACCAACCCCAGCGACACAGAAGCA
The DNA here is from genome assembly GCF_035317045.1 of Occallatibacter sp. Classification (GTDB taxonomy): domain Bacteria; phylum Acidobacteriota; class Terriglobia; order Terriglobales; family Acidobacteriaceae; genus Telmatobacter. The sequence goes on along the minus strand of NZ_DATHHT010000024.1, from coordinate 237,211 downwards.
GCTTGGAAGTCCGGCCTGATCAGCGAGATTCAGGCGCACTGCCTCAACTTCAAGCGGCCCATGCTCAATCCCACAACGTATATCGTGGTGATCCTGCTCTGCTTCGCCATCTGGTGGCTTTACATGTGGCGGTTGAATACGTATGGGCTGCGCCGCGATCACCAATCGCCCGACACCACTCCGTTCTGGATCAAGAAGCTCGAAAACATCAGTGGTCCCGGAATCGTCGTTTACTCGCTCACCATGACGGCCGCCGTCATCTACTGGTGCATGTCAATGGACGTCACCTGGTTCTCCTCGGTCTATGGGTTGCTTTTCCTCGTTGGCCAGGGCTACTCCGTCCTCGCCCTCTCGATCCTGACTTCAATCAGCCTCTCAAAGGCCGAGCCTTTCAAGACGATCCTGCGCACCACCGAGCAACACGACCTCGGCAAGCTCACCTTTGCTTTTGTCATGCTGAACATCTACCTCGCCTTCGGCCAGTTCCTCATCATCTGGTCCGGCAACCTGCCCGACGAGATCAACTGGTATCTCGATCGCATCCGCGGACACTGGGGCATCATCATCACTCTCGATTTCATCTTCCACTGGCTGATCCCGTTTTCGCTGCTGCTGTCGCGCGACATCAAACGCAACAAGAAGCGCCTCGTCCGCGTCTGTCAGTGGATGATCTTCGCCAAGGCCTTCGATCTGTTCTGGCTCATCGAGCCAAACTTCAAGGATGCCGCCCGCAACCTGCACTTCAGCTGGGGAATCCTCGAATACATTGCCGTGCCCGCCGCGATGGTCTCCGTCTGGGTCGCTTACTACAGCCACAACTTGAAGGCGCGGGCCCTGGTGCAGACCAACGATCCGCATCTCGCAGAGATTCTGGAGCCTGAACATGTCCACGCTTGATCACAACGAACCCGACGACAAGAAGGTCCTCGGCTCGCACGGCCCCAAGGATATCGATGCCTCCGCGGGCTACGAGCAGTCCGACGTCAAAGTCACGGGCATCCTCGTCTTCCTCATCTCGCTCTTTATCTTTGTCGGAGTCTGCGGCGTCGTCACCTGGGGCATGGGCAAGTTGATCAACGCGCATATGAATAAGGAAGATGGTCCCAACAGCAAGTGGACCAGGACCGCGGAAATCCGGGAGCTCGGTAATTTGCCTTCCAGCCCCGAAATGCAGAACAAGATCGCCGAGATCACCAAAACCTTTCCGACACCTCGCGTGCAAACCGATGATGGCAACCAGGACGTTGCCGATCTCCACCAGCGTGAAGACCTGTTGCTCGACAACTACACCTGGATCGACCAGTCGCAGGGCAAGGTAAGAATACCCATCGAGCGGGCCATGCAGATCATCGCCCAAAAAGGTCTGCCGGTGGCGCCGGCAGTACAGCAGGCGCCCCTGTTGGCAGGCGATAAGAAACCCACAATCACGGTGCCGCTCACCAGCGGTTTCGCGCGCACCGGCTACGAACAGGATTTGGTGGCAGCCCAAAAGGCGGAAGAACAGCAGAAGCACGAGTAGTAGGCAGAAATGGCCGGCAAGGTGATTTGAAGTATGAACAGCAGGTACAGTGCGAACACGACGAGAACGATCGGGCAACGGAGCCGCATGGCGGCCTCGATGCTTCTTTGTCTTGCTGCACTGACGCCATCCCTGATGGCGCAGGTATCGAGCTATGGCGACAAGCAAATAGGTCCAGTCAACAGCCAGCCCTCGGTTCTGAAGGGAGTCGGCATCGCACAACGCCTCAATGAGCAACTCCCGCTCGACCTCACGTTCACTGACGATTCCGGCAAGCAGGTCCAGCTCGCTAGCTACTTCGGCAAGAAACCTGCCATCCTCGCGCTCGTCTACTACCAATGCCCGATGCTCTGCTCTGAAGAACTCAACGGACTCACCAGCGCCCTCCAGATGGTCGACGAAATCCCGGGCCGCGACTTCAACATCATCATCGTCAGCATCGATCCTTCTGAAGGTACCGATCTCGCCGCCGCCAAGAAGGCCAGCTATCTCAAGCGCTATGGCCGTCCTGAAACTGCCGATGGCTGGCACTTCATGACCGGCACGCAGCCCAATATCGACGCTCTCACCAAGGCCGTGGGCTTTGGTTACGTCAAGGTTCCCGGCCCCGACGGCAAGCTCAACCAGTTTGCACACGCCAGCGCCATCCAGATCGTCACAGCGCAAGGCAAGCTCGCGCAGTACTACATGGGCGTCGAATACTCGCCCAAGGATCTTCGCCTCGGCCTCGTCGAAGCTTCAAACAATCACATCGGCTCACGCGTCGACAACATTCTCACGTACTGCTACCACTATGACCCGCAGACCAATAAGCACTCGCTCATCATTGCTCGTGTCTTGCAACTGGGGGGCGCGATGACCGTGATTCTGCTGGGCGGTTTTATGTGGATCATGTTCCGCCGGGACTACCGGCAGGCTCATGACCAACTCGTTTCAGGAACAAAGGTGAACGGATAACGGAATGTCGCACATAAGCCAAGTTCTCTGGCAATTTCTCATCCATTGGTTGACGAACTTCCAGCTCTATCCGCCGGAGGCGTCGAAGATTGCCCCGCAGATGGATGCTCTGTACTTCTTCATGGTCCTGGTCAGCATGATCGGCATGACAATCGTCATTCTGCTCGTCGTCGGCTTCTCGATCATGTACAGCAAGAAGCGCCACCCGGTCGCGGTGCAGATCGAAGGCTCCACGATGCTCGAAGCCACGTGGACCATCATCCCGCTCGGCCTGTTCCTCATCATGTTCGTTTGGGGCGCCCTTATCTACTTCCGCGTCTACACTCCGCCCGCCAACGCCATGAACATATATATCGTCGGCAAGCAGTGGATGTGGAAAGCAGAACACCCCGGCGGACAGCACGAGATCGACGCGCTCCACGTTCCCACCGGTCGCGCCGTCCAGCTCACCATCATCTCGCAGGATGTCTTTCACAGTTTCTCCATTCCCGCCTTCCGCGTGAAGCGCGAAGCCATCCCCGGCCGCTACACCTCGGTTTGGTTTGAAGCCACCACCCCCGGCACCTATCACCTCTTCTGCACGCAATACTGCGGTACCGATCACTCCCACATGATTGGCGAGGTGGTCGTGATGACACCCGATGACTTCAAGAAATGGCTGGCCAGTTCCACCAGCGGCGCCTCGCTCGCCCAGAACGGCGAACGTCTCTTTGCAAGCCTCAGTTGCTCGGCCTGCCACAACAGCCGTCCCGACGCACGCGGACCGAGTCTCGCCAACGTCTACGGTGCCAAACTCACTCTTGCCAACGGGCAAACGACGATCGTCGACGAGGCTTACCTCCGCGACGCGATCCTGAATCCCTCCCAGCACGTCACCCAGGGATACGCGCCCATCATGCCGACCTATCAGGGCCAGATCAGCGAAGATGGCGTCATCTCGCTGGTCGAATTCCTCAAAACTCTCAATTCCGATTACCGCGTACAGCAGACAACTACCACGACAACTCTGCTGCCGGAAAGTGAAGGCAAGACAACGCCCGCCGGACAAAAGCCCGCTGGGCAGGGGATGGTGAAGCAATGAGCAGCAGCACAATCGTCAGTCTTCCCGATCAGTCGACAGCCCGTCTTCCGAAGATGAATTTCCTCTCCAGGGAGAAGGGCCTCCTGAGCTGGCTGCTTACCGGCGACCACAAACGGATCGCAACCCTCTACCTGATTTCGATCACGTTCTTCTTCTTCATCGGAGGAGCACTGGCCGGGCTGATCCGTCTTGAATTGCTCACACCGCAGTCTGACCTCATGGCCACGGACACCTATAACAAGGTGTTCAGCATGCACGGCATCATCATGATCTTTTTCTTCCTCGTGCCTTCGGTTCCGGCCACGCTCGGAAATTTCTTCATCCCCATGATGATCGGCGCCAAAGACCTCGCGCTGCCCAAGATCAACCTGCTCAGCTGGTACCTCTATCTTGCCGCGGGCGGCCTTGCCCTCTACGCCATGATGAACGGCGGCGTCGACACCGGTTGGACCTTTACAACACCGCTATCGACGCATTTTCTGAACACCAATGTCGTCACATCCGGTATCGCCATCTTCATTGCCGGATTCAGCTCCATCTTTACCGGCCTCAACTTCATCGTCACCATCCACAAGATGCGCTGCCCCGGCATGACCTGGTTCCGGCTCCCGCTCTTCGTCTGGTCCAACTACGCCGCCAGCATTCTCATGGTCCTTGGCACTCCGGTTCTCGCCATCACCCTCGTTCTGGTTGTGCTTGAGCGCGTGGCCGGCATCGGCGTCTTCGATCCCACCAAGGGTGGCGACCCGCTTCTCTTCCAGCACCTGTTCTGGTTCTATTCGCACCCGGCCGTTTACATCATGATTCTGCCCGGCATGGGCGTCATCTCCGAGACCGTCTCCACCTTTAGCCGCAAGCGCGTCTTTGGGTACACGGCCGTTGCCTTCTCCTCGGTTGCGATCGCCGTCTTTGGCTTCTTCGTCTGGGCTCATCACATGTTCATCATGGGCATCTCCAACTACTCCATGCTGGTGTTCTCGCTGCTCACCATGCTCGTAGCGGTGCCCTCTGCCATCAAAATATTCAACTGGGCCTTCACGCTCTACAAGGGATCCATCACCTTCGAAACGCCGATGCTCTACACCTTCGGCTTCATGGGCCTGTTCACCATCGGCGGTCTTACCGGGGTCTTCCTGGCAGCCTCCGGAACCGATATTCACCTTACAGAGACGTACTTCATCGTGGCCCACTTCCACTTCGTCATGGTCGGCGGCATGTTGATGGCCTTCCTCGCGGGTGTCCACTTCTGGTGGCCGAAGATGACCGGCCGCATGTATCCGGAGAAGATCTCCCAACTCGCCGCCATCGTCACCTTCATCGGCTTCAACTTCACCTTCTTCCCGCAATTCATTCTCGGCACGCTTGGCATGCCCCGTCGTTATGCCTCCTATCCTCCGGAGTTCCAGGTGCTCAACGTCTTCTCCACCGCCGGCGCAACGATTCTCGGCGTTGGCTATCTGTTGCCGCTGCTCTATCTCACCTGGTCTCTTCGTTACGGCGAAATCGCTGGCGATAATCCGTGGCAGGCAACGGGCCTCGAGTGGCAGACGCAGTCCCCGCCGCTTACTGAAAATTTCCCCGCAATTCCGATCATGGACCACGAAGCGTACGACTACGAGTGGCTGGATACTCAAAAGGAGAAAGAGGTGACGAGTGTCGGATAGTCAAGTAGTCGTGCACGTCACAGCCGAAGGCGCTCACCACGAGCACCTGCCCTACCAGCGCCATCACTTTGAAACCTATGCGCAGCAGAGCGACGCCACTAACTTCGCCATGTGGCTCTTCCTGCTCACCGAAGTCATGTTCTTCGGCGGCCTCTTTACCGCCTATCTCATCTATCGCAACTGGTACTACCCAGCCTTCGTCGAGGCCTCCCACCAATTGCAGATCGGCTGGGGCACCGCCAATACTGCCGTCCTCATCACTTCCAGCTTCACCATGGCCATGGGCGTCTGGTCGGCCGAGATGCGCAGAAAAGGCACGCTCGTCCTCTGCCTTGTCATCACTTTCATCCTCGGCCTCGTCTTCCTTGGCATCAAGACAATCGAGTACAAGGAAAAGTACGACAAGCACCACATCCCCGGCTTCCATTACAGCCTGAAGACGTTCCTTGACCCGCAGAGCGATCCCGAGGTCTATAGCGAGTATCACGACAAGCCGCTGGCGCTCGACATGGCGCGCCACACCGAGATCTACTTCTTCCTCTACTTCGCCATGACCGGCATGCACGCCCTGCACATGATCATCGGCATCGCCATCCTGGGATTCATGATCTTCCGTGCGCAAGCCGGTGCATACACCACCGGCCACGTCACCTTCGTCGAGAACTTCGGCCTCTACTGGCACTTCGTTGACATCATCTGGATCTACCTGTTCCCGCTGTTGTACCTCATCAGCAGACACCAATAAAGGATCAATGCCATGAGTGCACCGCACGACAAAGACTTTGAATCAATTGAAGAGCACGAACACGAACACCACATCGTCAGCCCGAAGATCTACCTGACGATCGTCGCCATACTTTTGGTGATGACCGCGACAACGGTCGGCGTCTCCTACCTTGATATGGGACTCTTCAACCCCATCGTCGCTCTCGCCATCGCCGCCTTCAAGATGGTCTTGGTCGTGCTCTTCTTCATGCACGTCAAGTACTCGACGAAACTCACCAAGCTCACCGTAGGCGCCGGCGTATTCACTTTCCTTGTCCTTGTCGGCATGACCCTCTCCGACTACATGACCCGCGCCTGGGGCCGCTGGTAAAAAGATTCGGCTTCCCGCCACCGCCAAAGGGCCGCCCTCGGGCGGCCCTTCCACTTTCAACTCTCATGAATCTGTCATTCACTCATGGTTTGTCATTCACACAAGATTTGTCACTCATTCAAGATTTGTCATTCCGAGCGAAGCCGAGGAACCTGCAGTTGTTCTTTCCCGCGAGCCAGATACATGCTCCAGACCTGAAATATCTGCGAAGCCAGCTCAAACTTTACTGCTCCCCCTATGTAGAAATTCCCATTTCACGGAACATTTTTCTTCATTACTTTAGGAGCGCTTCCTCTGTAAACATCAATTCCTTCAATTGCTTACATCCAACCAAACTTGGCACCCAGCTTGCTAGTACTTTATTCAAAGCTGTCTTTGGAGGTTTATATGATGGGAGATTCCCAATTCCCGGCGGGTGCGCCCGTGGCCGGGCGATTAGCAGCCTATATTGCCGCCGCGGTTATCGGAGTAGGCGGCCTCGGCTACGCCGTCCATGAGCACAACAATGCGCAGAACCTTGCCGCCCAGAACCAACAGATCACCGCGCAGAATCAGCAGATGACTGCCCGGCTCAGCGCGACCCACAGCGAGCTCGATGCTCTGTCGGCGAAGGTCAGCGCGCTCTCCACCAACATCGAAAAGCCCGCCCCAGCGCCGTCCCGACCACCGGCCAGTCACCGCGCCGCCGCGCACCAGCATCGCTCCAGCGCGCAGGAAGCGCGCTTCAACAAGATCCAATCGCAGCTCGACGCCCAGGGCAAGGCCATTGATGAAGCACGCAACAACCTCTCCAGCACGCGCACTGAGCTCAGCGGCTCCATCGCCCGCACGCACGACGAGCTCGTTGTCCTCCAAAAGAAAGGCGAGCGCAGCTACTTCGAGTTCGATCTCGACAAATCGAAACAGTTCAAGCGTGAGGGCCCCCTCAGTCTTTGCCTGCGCAAGGCCAACGAAAAGCATCAGTATGCCGACATGCAGCTGATGGTCGACGATCGCAACCTCTCGCAGAAGCACATCAACCTCTACCAGCCCGTCATGTACTACCAGCCCGACATGCAGCAGCCCGTCGAAATAGTCATCAACACCATTTCGAAGGATCACATCCACGGATACGTCAGCGCGCCGAAGTACAGCAAATCCGAGTTGACAGTCGCTTCTGCTGATCCGGCATCAACGGGTCAACCCGGGGATTCCAACGCACAGCCACCCGCCAGGCAAAGGCTTCCCGTGCCTTCTGCGGATCCCAATCAGCAGTAGCCCCGCTCGTTTCCAGACTTCAAAAGGCCGCCCTCAGGGCGGCTTTTCACTTTTCTCGCCAAACTCTCATGAATCTGTCATTCCGAGAATCTGTCATTCCGAGCGCAGCCGAGGAACCTGCAGTCGCTCTTTTTCCGCGGCCCCTCCCGATGGCGATGATCCCCGCCCACGACCCTCCCTTGAAAATTCTCTCTCCAGGTTCTTGACAAACCATAACCAAACGGTTATGGTTTGTACGTGAAGTTGGAAATATCAATCTCAGGTTCAGCGCAGAGCAGAAAGGACAGATCATGCAAATCAAACTCACCAGCATTTTCGTTGACGATCAAGACAAGGCACTGAAGTTCTACACCGACGTCCTCGGCTTCATCAAGAAAATGGATTTCTCGGCCGGGAAATACAGATGGCTCACTGTCGTCTCACCTGAAGAACCAGAAGGCGTGCAACTCGTCCTCGAGCTAAATGCAAACCCGGCAGCGAAGACGTTTCAACAGGAGATCCATCGGCAAGGCATACCCGCCGCTAATTTCTTCGTCGCCGACGTCCAGAAGGAATTCGAGAGGCTAGAGCAGCACGGCGCGACATTCACCAAGGAACCAACCAAGACGACGGGGTCAACCATCGCACTACTTGACGATACCTGCGGAAACCTCATTCAGATAACACACCTCGATTGGTAAATTGGTAAATCGCCGGGCAAATCGACCGGCAATACGGCCCATGACCGGAAGGGATTCTCGATGCCAGCTGTGACGAACAATGTTTTCAAGGCCCTTTCCGACCCGACTCGTCGCGCAATCTTCGAGCACCTGTCTCGCGACGGGGAGCAGACCGTGCATGCCTTGACGCATCGTGCCGGCGTTTCACAACCGGCGGTGTCGAAGCATCTCACAGTGCTGAAGAGGGCGAAGCTGGTAGGGCATCGCCGCGAGGGACGCGAGACCCACTATAACGCACAGCCGCAAGCGCTGGCCCCCCTGGTCGACTGGATGAGCCAATATGGCGCTTTCTGGCGCGAACGATTTGATCAACTCGAAAATCTGCTGCAAAGGATGGACAAATGACCGATATCGCCACGACACGTTCTCTCGTCATCGAACGGGAGATGCCGCATCCCCCGGAAAAAATCTGGCGTGCCCTCACGCAAGGGCCTTTGATAGCCGAGTGGCTGATGACGAATGATTTTCAGCCGATCGTGGGTCACCGGTTCACCTTCCGCGCCACCCCGGTGCAGAATTGGAATGGCATCATCGATAGTGAAGTTCTGCTGGTCGAACCGCACACACGTCTCTCGTATGGCTGGACATCGATGGGATTGGAGACCGTTGTTACCTGGACGTTGACGCCGACCGCAGGCGGCACGCTTCTGCGCATGGAGCAATCCGGCTTCCCGTCGGAAGAAGGCGCCAACTACAAGGGTGCGAAATACGGCTGGACCAGCTTCATCGGCAAACTCGAGCACGTCGTTGGAGGATTGCAATGACCACGAAAACAAAATCCATCGTCTATTGGACAATGACCATTCTCGTCGCGTTTCCCATCGGCAGTGGCGGTATTGCGCAGATGGCGCAATATCGTGCCAACCCCCATGGCGTCGTGCCCGAACTTGGCTACCCGATGTACTTCTTTGCCATCCTCGGGTTTTGGAAACTGTTCGGGGCTCTCACCATCCTTGCGCCGCGTTATCCGCGGCTCAAGGAATGGGCATACGCCGGCATCTTCTTCGACCTGACAGGCGCTGCCGCATCCTGCGCCTGGGTTGGCGGATATGGCGCATACGGCTTTCACGTCATCGCCCCTCTCATCATCACTGGTTTTCTTCTGGCATCGTGGGCGCTGCGACCCGACAGCCGCAAAATCGGCGTAGTCGTCCCGGCCACCAGTGTACCGGCACACCTTTCCGCTACCCCCGTGTCATCCTGAGCTGAGCATTTTGGAGCCCCATGAACGCGTCAGCGTTCATGGGGTATGCGAAGCGAAGGACCCGCTTTTGTCTTTCGTTTTCTGTACGCAGCGTCACGCCCAACCAGTGGGAATCGTTCACCATGACAACCACCAAACCAAACCCCAAGGTTGACGCCTTCATCGCCAAGGCAAAACAGTGGCAGGAAGAGTTCAGGAAGCTTCGCGCCATCCTTCTCGACTCCGAACTCACCGAAGAGTTCAAGTGGAGTCAACCCTGCTACACCTTCCAGGGCAAGAACGTACTCGTCATCGGCGGGCTAAAGGAATCCTGCGCGCTCGCTTTTTTCAAAGGCGTTCTGCTCAAGGATGTCCACGGCGTGCTCACCAGGCCCGGACAGCATTCGCAGTCCACACGCGGGTTCAAGTTCGCCTCTGTCCGGGAAATCGCGGAGCTGAGATCTGTCTTGAAGGCTTATATTCGCGAAGCCATCGAGGTAGAAAAATCCGGACTGAAAGTGAAATTAAAGAAAACGTCAGACCTGAAATTTCCTGAAGAGTTCCAACTCATGCTCGATGAATTCCCCGAGCTGAGGAGAGCCTTTGACGCGTTGACACCGGGACGGCAACGCGCCTACATCTATCATTTTTCCGCTCCCAAGCAATCCAAAACCCGCGAGTCCCGCGTTCGAAAACTCATGCCGCACATTCTCAACGGAAAGGGCCTCCTCGACGAGTAGATGCAACGGTCCACGAACCCAACCTGACACTCTCATCCCGAGCGGAGTTGGGGGACCTGCTCCTCGGGCCGGTGGCCCCGGTCTTATGATGCTACTTCTGCCACGGGCAATGGGTGCCCCAGGTCTGGACTTTCAGACCTGGGATAACAATCCGACTGCTCGTCACTTTCCTGCCAGCTGAACCCCTTCCGGATCAGCGACGCGCACCTTCAGTCCCCATCCGAAGAAGTTGTTCGCAATAGCCACCGCGACCTCATTCTCGCCGGCTTCCAGCGGAAGCGTAAACGTGCCGTTCTCCAGCGAACACCGCCCGTCGGGAATTTTTCTCGCATCGTCCGATTCAAAAAGATTTCGGTCCGCGTACACCAGTTTCCCGTTCACGAACACCCACAATTCGCGCGTCCATCCAATATCGACCTTCTTCGTCTGCTTCCTGTCTGAAGTGATCGTTGTCTTCAGCCATGCTAGTGCCCGGGTCGGTTCGGGCAGAGGCTTGCCATACATGCGGCTGATATTTGCCAGCCCGTTTCGCTCCGTGCTGATCGTCTTCCATTCCGGCGAAGCACCGGGCATTTCGTTATACATCGGGTCCTTGCCGTTTGGCAGCGCTGCAAACGCAGAGAGACGCCAGTTCCTGATCAAGCCGTAGTCATCTTCCAGCGGATCTCTCGCCGGCTCCGGAGAAAGACCGTCCACTGCATCGGGAGTGATCACCAGGTTTGCGAACGTCGCCGGTCCCTGCAGTCGTAAGCCGCCGTTCATCGCATCACCCTCGAGGCTTCCCACTTCAAGCGTGGGCGATGGAGTATCGTTCACAAACACATTCATCCGTCGGCCCGAGATGACCATCTTGATGTGGTTCCACCCGTTCTCCCGGAGCGGTGCCCGCGTCTGATATTGCGGAAACAGGTCCCAAGCAGCACACCATGCGTTTGCGGCGCATACTGCATGCAGGCGTGGAAAGCGGGACAGGCCGCATCGGGCCTGAGATATAACAACTCGAAATTCTTCTCGTCTTGCTCACGAAAAGCGATTCCAGGCGCGCCCCGCCCAATCGTATTCACGTCGAACTCGATGGTTCCGTTGCTGAACGTGATGTCTTTCAAGACCGCATCGCCGCTGTTCAATCGCATCAGGCCGCGATAAAAACCCAGCTGCTGCAGGAACTCCGCGTTCTCCTTCGTCTGCCAGTGATCGGCCGTCATGGTGATGTTGATCGGTGCCGCGCCCCAGGCAATCGAAACTGCTGAGAGGAAGCAAACGCAGAGCGCAGTTTTCCAAAATGCATCTTTGCTGACAAGTCTCTTCATGACCCCAGCGTATGGAAGAGCCATCCCTTTTTACGAGAGGAGGGTGACGAGACGGACCAGTGTGTTCCGAGACGATCCCAAACATTGGCGGGTTGGTTGTTCGCGACAACCGAAAAGCTGCTCGCTGATTCAGCGAAGGGATCGGCGGTTGTCCTGTCGAATGTCGGCTATCTTCTCGATTTGGGAATGCGTCCGAAGCGAGGATCATGACGCAGCAAAAGATCGCACGCATGAAGTGCCTCCCTCTCGAAGCCGGGGCTGTCACTCGGGATGACCAGCCAATGGCCGATCTTGTTTCCCAGCAGCTCGATCCTGCGGATGGAAGGAAATTCACGGCGCAGTTTTTCGTCTCCGGGGTTCGTGCCGTCCGAAAGAACAAGCCAGACGCCGTTGTCCTGCGGAGATTTGGGATGATCGCGGAGCATACAAACAATACGGTCGCGCAGGTAGACGGCAAAACCCGAAAACATGCGACGCACCTCGGGGTTCAAGGGCATCAGCGCGTCCAAAACAAACGCGTGCGGAGCCTTCTGCTTCGGTTTGGCAGCACGAACCATGATCTATATGGTCTATCAGAAGGACCACATTAGACCAGACCTGATTGCGGACGAACAGACACCAGGTGGCCCTTGACCAGCCACCGACCGTGGGTGCCCCATCCATGACGCAGTTTCATCGCGGCATGGGTGGGATACCCCGATCTCTGTGTGCATAATCCTGTTTTCCGTTTTTCCAGCGCTGTCATCCTGAGCGAGCGCAGCGAGTCGAAGGATCTGCGGTTGCCTTTCCTCGCATCAATCCCGCAACAAAGTGGGTGCCCCATGTCCCGTTTCTCCGACATGAAATACCTCCAATTCAACACTCCCCGATCTCACGCCTTTGAAGTATTCAGCTTTACCGCCGCGCGAATCAGCGCCTTCAACGCCTTCTCATTCACCTTGTCGCCTTCGCGGAAGTCAATCGCGCGCCTCAAATTTCCCTCAAGACTGGAATTGAACAAACCGGCGGGATCATCCAGAAAGGCGCCCTTGGCGAACGTCATCTTCACGACACTCTTGTGCGTCTCGCCCGTACAGATCATTCCGTCGTGCGACCACACAGGCACTCCAAAGGGGTTCGAAGGTTTTTTCCACTTACGTTCTTCCACCACATCAGGGTCGGCCTGTTTGATCAAGGCGCGCAGGCGCGCAAGCATCTCTCCGCGCCAGTCGCCCACCTCCTGGAAACGCGCATCCACCTCGGCCGAGCCAGATCCCGTCGACACTATTCCTGCTTTTGACTTCTTGTTCATCCTGAGTCCTCCTATACCACTGACCTAATTCGTCCCTACGTTGCATAGAGATTCTTTTCCAGGAACTCATTGCGGAATTTTCCGCTGGGGTCGTGCTGCTTCAGCAGCGCTTTGAAGTCGGCGAGGCGTGCGTATTGCCCTTGCAGCAGCGCGGGCGACAGGGTGAACAGCTTGGCCCAGTGGGGGCGCGGAGCGAACGGCTTTAATTGTGCTTCGATCCGGGGGAGAATCTGCTTGACCGTGTCCCACTCGGGTTTCCAGGTGAAGTGGATGGCGAGGGAATCGCGCTGGTATGCAGTGCTGATCCACAGATTGTCGGCGGCGATGGTTCGCAGTTCCGTCACAAACAAATGTGACGTGATTTGATCGCGCAGTTTCTCGACGGCGAGGATTGCCTGGTAGCCGCGCTCGCGGGGAACGAAGTACTCGGTCTGCAATTCGCGGCCGCTCGATGGGGTGAAATTCATCTTGAAGTGGGGCAGGCGTTCGTACCACGGTCCAGCGATACCCATCTGCTCGGTACAGCTTTCGGCGGGGTGGCCCGTGATGGGGTGCAACTTTTCAGTTGCACGTTTCGCGCCATAGAATTCCGCAGCCGATTCGTGCTTCTCGCCCGGCTGCAATTTGCGCTTGATCCATACCTGCGTGGCCTGGTGATGCTGCCAGTCGGTAAACAGGCTTACGCTGTATCCGGCGCCGAAGATGGCGTCGAAGTTGTGTGCGAGTTCATCGAAGTTGAGATTCTGATAGACGGTTTGCGCCACTTGGAATGTCGGCAGCAAGTCGAGCGTGACGCGGGTGACCACGCCCACCGCGCCAAGGCCTACGACCGCGCCCAGGAACTCATCGCCGTTCTTGTCGCGCGACAGCTGGATCAGTTCGCCGCTGGCAGTAACGATCTCAAGCGCGCGAACGGCAGTTGCAAGGTTGCCGTTGTGAATGCCCGAGCCGTGGGTCGCGGTGGCAATCGCGCCGGCGACAGAGATGTGTGGCAGAGACGCAAGGTTGTGCAGCGCATAGCCGCGCGCGTCGATGACCGGCGCGAGCTGGCCGTATTTGATTCCGGCGCCGACCGTAACGGTGCGGGCGTTGTCGTCGACCTCAATCTGGTCGAGATGCTGAAGCGAGATCTGATTTTGCGTGCTGTCGGCGATGCGATTGAAAGAGTGGCGCGAGCCGAGCGCCCGCAGCTGGCTGCAACTCTTCACCACGTCGCGCACCTCGTCCACATTCGCCGGCGTGTGCACGTGGTCGGTGCTGTAGGTGATGTTGCCCGCCCAGTTCTCGCGCGGGGCGGGTTGCTGTTGCGCTGTCGTCAACCGCGAAATCATGCCTCCGGCCACAATCGCTCCTGTAGATTTGAGGAACTCACGCTTGTTCATCGTTTCGATTGACCTCTCTCGCCCTTCGATGAAAATTCATATGTGCTCGACAAGCATAGGGTTCGTAGACAAACGAGGCAACAGCGAATTGGATAAGCGAGGCCGGCCGAATGCTCGGTGCCCGGATCCCGCTCATGGACGTCGTGTACCCTTGCGTCTCAGTCGTGAGCTATCGCCTAAGTTTCGAAACTTTCACAAACGGCCGCCGCACAATCCCGCTTCTCGCTTGTCAAGCGTCATGTCGCCCCTGACGCCGCTAACTCTCTGAAAACAAAATGCAAAAAAATCTTCAATCTTTGCAGTCTATTTCGCGCATTTCGCTAAGCTATATCTATGAGCAAAAAACTCCAGGGCCCTCGCCGTGAGCGTCCGTAACGCTTCCTTCTCCCTGACCAGTCTCGAAGTCTTTTGCGAAGAATAATCTACAGACAAGTTCAATGATAAGAATAGTCTGCAGCGGACCCCTCCACCAAATGACTGAAGGTAGGAAATTTATGCCAAGAGATGGTGGGGGAGGGGGGAGGGTACTGAGCAGTAAACAGATCGTAGGCTGCTGGAATGTGCTCCTCGACCCTGGGAGCCGCTTTCATCCCATCGAATATCGACACCAGGATTTGTAGCCGAATTCATCGCTCATCCAATCCGTCAGACCCCACCGTGGACAATAAGAGGACCGCGTGCGCGGCCGAAACCAATGCCACGGCAACCCAACCAGCCCGAAGATCTCGCCAGACTCGCCGCCAACCCGCGCATTCTCGTCCGGCGCGATGGCCCGCTGCGCACTGACGGCAAATGCGTCGTCTACTGGATGCAGCGCGCCATGCGCATCCACGAGAATCCCGCGCTCGACGTCGCCATCGACGCCGCCAACCTTCTCGGCCTCCCTGTCGTCGTCTTCTTCTCTGTCATCCCCAACTACCCTAATGCCAACCTCCGCCACTACCACTTCCTCCAGCAGGGCCTGCGCGACGTCGAAGTAGACGCTAGGGAGCGCAGCATCGGATTTGTCCTTCGCCGCCACCCTGACAACTCCCTGGAGAAATTCCTCGAAGAAGTCAACGCGTCAATGCTGGTCGGCGACGAGAACCCCTGCCGCGAACCCGAGCGCTGGCGCAAAGTCCTTGCTCGCCGCCTCAAGCTTCCTTATTGGACCGTCGATGCTGACGTTGTCGTGCCTTCAGCTGTCTTTGGCCGCGATTACTTCCTGCTGCAACACATGCGCCCGCATCTCAAAGCTACGCTGCCCAATTTCCTCGTCGCACTGCACAGCCCAAAACAGCAGCACGCGTGGCACAAGCCGAAGTCCCTTGCCGCCGACTCTCTCGCCAGCGACATCACCGCCGGCTTCAATCACCTCGATCGCACCATTCAACCCGTCGATACCTTCACCGGCGGAACACACACCGCCATCAAGCACCTCAAGCACTTCCTCACTCACGGACTGAAAGACTACCCCGACAAACGCAACCATCCCGACGTGCAAGGCACCAGCCGTCTCTCGCCCTGGCTCCACTTCGGCAACATCGGCCCACTCACGATCGCCCTCGCCGTTGTGCAGGCCTTCGCCAAAGGCCAAGTGTCCGCGGCAGCCCGTGATCGCTTCCTCGAACAGGTCATCGCCTGGCGCGAACTCTCCGTTCTCTTCGTCAAGCACAACCCCAGCTACGACAACTGGGAATGCGCCGAACCCTGGGCTCGCCAGACACTCCTTGAACACGCCGGCGACGACCGCCCTTACCGCTACACTCTCCATCAACTCGAGCGGGCCGAGACCCACGACGATCTCTGGAACGCTGCCCAGCGCGAGATGACCCAGACCGGATGGATGCACAACTACATGCGCATGTACTGGGCCAAGATGATCCTCGCGTGGTCTCCCGATCCCGCGCGCGCCTACGAGTGGGCCGTCACCCTCAACGACCGTTACGAACTCGACGGCCGCGACCCTAATGGTTATGCCGGCATCGCCTGGGCTGTCGTCGGCAAGCACGACCGCCCTTGGTTCAACCGCCCCATCTTCGGCCTCGTGCGCCCCATGTCCGCCGCATCCACCTCGAAAAAATTCGACTCCGCCACCTATATCCATCAGAACAGTGTCAAAACGGAACTACTTTGCTGAACACTCTCCTGTTTCGCTGAGATATGTAGCGGCGATCACATCTCATTAGCTCAGGCACCGTCCTAAAATGGAACACAATTTCAATCCCGGAAATCTGGATGTTCCGCGCTAGGTAATTCATTGGATTTTGCTTAGCTTCCCTCGGAGGATCAGTGTGGGAGGCGGAAATCCGATCCTGTACGCGCGTGACGATTTCACCACTGAAGAGAACCTCGAGGCCGTTGATGTGCTTTACCGTCAACGTATGGCGACTGATCGTCATTGCGCTGGTCGTTGCATTAGGAGGCACGGCTCCTGGTCAATCCGCAACCGCGTCCACACACGCTGATGGCACACCGGCAACTCCGCCTCGTGTCGCCCAGGCGCTGCGATTCCTCGCACAACGAGGCCATCCAAAACGTCGCTCCTTTGCCCTCTCCGATCGACCGCGAAACGCTCTGATCGCGCCCGCAGCCTCAGCCTCGACTAGCCCGTCGACTGCGGTCTGGCAGCCGCTAGGTCCGTTGGCGGTCATCACTCCCAACTACGGCCTCGTCACCGGCCGTATCTCCTCGATTGCCATTGATCCCTCGGATCCCACTGGCAACCGAGTCGTTGTCGGAACCACAGGTGGCGGCGTCTGGCTCTCGCAGAACGCCGGAACGGCAGGCTCGGTCACCTTCACGCCAGTCACTGAAACACCCGCCGGCTTCGATGCGGTCCGCTACGCCTCCATCAGCATCGGCGCTGTCTCGGTCCAGCCCGGGGGCACCGGCGTAATCCTGGCTGGAACCGGCGACCCCAACGATGCCCTTGACTCCTACTACGGTGCGGGAGTATTGCGATCCCCCGACGGGGGAAATACGTGGACCGTCATGTCGCACACGGCCAATGCGCAGCTATCGTTTCAAGGGGAAGGTTTTGCGGGCTTTGCGTGGAGCGCAGTAAACCCGCAACTGGTTGTCGCTGCCGTATCTGAAGCGTACGAAGGCACCCTCGTCAGCGCGGAACTCTCTGGCGTCAGCTGTGCAGGCTTGTACTACTCCACCGACGCCGGCGCCAGCTGGAGCCTGGCCACCATCACCGACTCCCCAGGCCAGGACCCGCAAGGCCCGCAGGACATGTTCGCTTCGCCCAATGGCAACTCCGCCACAGCCGTTGTTTGGAATCCGATTCGACAGATCTTTATTGCCGCCGTCCGCTTCCATGGCTACTACCAATCGAGCGACGGGATCACATGGACCCGAATGACTGCGCAGCCCGGGGTCAGCCTCACCACTAGAATGTGCCCGACCAACATCGGATCCATCGGTTCCATTGCATGCCCCATTTTTCGCGGCGCACTTGCGGTGAATCCTATCACTGGCGATACCTTCGCCTGGACCGTCGACCTCAATAACCAGGACCAGGGGCTCTGGCAGGATCAATGCTCCATCTCCGGAGGAGCCTGCAGCAACCAAACGGTTGCCTTTGCGCAGAGATGGAACACCGCGCCGTTGGAAACCAACACAATCCTCGGGGCTGCAACGATCGCGAACGGCGACTACAACCTGGTGCTTGCGGCGGTCCCGGCGCAGCAAGACACTCTTCTCATTGCCGGGGCCAACGATCTTTGGCGTTGCAGCCTCGCGATGGGGTGCGCCTGGCGGAACTCCACCAACGCATTTACCTGCATGAGCGCACAGGTAGCCTCCTATCAGCACGCACTTGCCTGGAATCCGGCAAATCCACTAGAAGTATTCGTCGGCAATGACAGTGGTCTTTGGCGCTCGACCGATGGCGTCGGCGAGACGGGTTCGCCCTGCTCACCGACAGATGCCTCTCATTTTCAGAACCTGAACTCTGGCCTCGGCTCAATCGCTGAAGTTGAAAACATGTCCCAGGTCGGCGCCTCGCCGTACACAATGATGGTTGGCCTCGGTGCGAACGGCACAGCAGGCGTGAAAGGTTCTTCCGGACCTACTTCAGACTGGCCGCAGGTTCTTGGCGGCGAAGGCGGCCCGGTGGCGATCGATCCAGATGACCAGGCAAATTGGTACGTCAACAATAGTGCAGGGGTCTCCATTTTCCGCTGCTCCCAGGCTGAAGATTGCAACCCAGGAGCCTTTGGCTCGACGCCCATCGTCAATGATGCTGATGTGGCCGGTGATGGTTACACAATGACGTCGCCTGCACCTTTCATCATCGATCCACTCGATACAACTCAACTGCTGGTGGGAACGTGCCGCCTCTGGCGCGGACCCGCCGATGGCTCGAGTTGGACGAGCGTAAATGCCATCAGTCCGATACTCGACGGCGTCTCGGGGCTGAAGTACTGCAGCGGCGACGCGCTGATCCGCTCCATTGCCGCACTGCCGCTCTTAGACGGCACGGAAGTGATCTACGTTGGGATGCGCGGAGCATTGGATGGCGGAGCAGTCCTCGCAGGACACTTTCTCAAGGCAACCTACAGTCCCGCCGGCTCTACGATGCCCGCTTGGCAGGATCTCACGCTGAATCCGGTCGTCAACGATCAGGTGCGGCTCAACTACTACGGCCTCGATGTTTCCAGCATCTTCATCGATCCTCACGACGCAAGCGGCAATACGGTCTATATCACGATTGAAGGCGCGGAAGACTCTCTGCATGCCATTCGCACTCTCTACCGCACAACCGATGGGGGTGGCCACTGGAACGAACTCACGTCCAATTTGCCCCACTCCCCTGCGAACGCTGTTTTGATTGACCCCCAGGATGCCAATACCGCCTATATCGCGACCGACGAAGGCGTCTACTCAACTCGGGAAATAGCGGCTTGCTTCAACGGTCCCTCCAACTGCTGGTCGGTCTTCGGTACCGGCCTTCCTTTCGCACCTGTCACGCAATTGAGCGCATCACCAACGGCCACATCGCCCAATGTGCTGGTGGCGGGGACCTACGGGCGCGGTACCTGGCAGATTCCAATGTGGACTTCTGGGACGCAACTTACGACGGCATCGGCACAGCCAGACTCCTTGACCTTTGCATCGCAGACTGTTGGCACGGCCAGCAACGCACAGACCATCACGCTCACGAATAGTGGCGGAATTGCGCTGGCCGTCACGTCAATATCCGCAAGCGCTAGTTTCAACGAGACTGACAATTGCGTCAATGTCGCCGTGAATGCAGGAGCAAGCTGTGCTGTGCAGGTGACCTCTGAGCCCGGTCAGACAGGCAGTATTGCCGGTCAACTTACGATCAACGCGAATATCCCGGGCGGCCAGACATCAATTCCACTCTCTGGCGCAGGATTGAGCACGAGGCTGGTGACTGCATTACCGGCCATGCTCAATTTCGGCCGGGTACAGGTAGGAGCAACTTCGTCATCATTAGCGGTAACGGTTGAAAATTCGAGCGGCAGCGCTATTCCGCTTTCAAGCGTTGCCGCGACAGTCCCGTTCGCTGTCGCTTCCAACTCGTGCGGTTCTTCGCTCGTGGCCAATAGCGACTGTGCGATCTCCGTGACCTTTACCCCCACGCAAGTGGGCGCTGTAACCGGTTCGCTTGTGCTGTTTGACGGCGCCGGATCACAGGCGGTGGCGCTCAATGGAACGGGCGCCTCCGCGGCGTCCGATGTGCTTTATCCTCTATCTCTCACCTTTCCGGCAATCGCAACCGGAGAGCAGTCCAACGCACAGACCGCAACGCTGACCAACAACGGCGACCTCCCTCTCAATTCCATTGATGTCACCGTCAATGCCGGCTATCAGCAATCCAACACTTGCGGAACATCCCTTTCCGGCCACGCAAGTTGCGCCATTAGCGTGCTGTTTGCGCCCAATTCGACCGGTAGCATCACGGGCAACCTTGAGGTTTCGGACGCAATCCGCACACAAAGCATTGCGCTCTCCGGCACAGGGCTTTTGCCGCCCGCCATCGGAGTCAATCCGACACAACTCACATTTCCTTCGCAGCCCATTGCGCAGGCAGGCCCGCCTCTGACGTTGACGATCAGCAACACTGGCGGCGCGCCGATGAGCAGCATCGCCTTCCAGATCACCGGCTCTTCCGCATCGAGTTTCACGTGGGGAGCAAACGGTTGCGGGGCAACCCTGAACAGCGAAGCCTCTTGTGCGGTTCAAATCGCCTTTTCTCCCGCCTCGGCAGGTCAACTCACGGCCACGCTCATCGTAACCTCGTCCACAAGGGGCGTGATTCCCGTTCAGGTGCCGCTTAGGGGAATCGGTCAGGCGCCTTCGGGGATCACCGTCATCCCGGAGCACCTTTCATTTACAGAGCCGACACTCGGCCAGCCCAGCGCCGCGCAGACTGTGACCATCACCAATTCGAGCAGCGTTGCCGCAACTGGTATTAACCTTTCCGTTTTGCCACCCTTCAGCCTCGTTCAAGATGCGTGCGGCTCCACGATTGCAGCAGGCAGCAACTGCACGTCCGGAATCATCTTCACGCCCTCGGCCAATGGAGTTGTCACCGGCGTTCTCAACGTTAGTTCTTCCACGTTCGCTACGGCTGCGGTCGCGGCTCTCTCTGGATCAGGTGGTGCTGCTGGATCGGTTCAAGTGCAGCCAGCGGCACTTGCGTTTCCTGCAACTGGCATTGGCAACAACAGTCCGGCACAAACCGTCACCCTTACGAATAAGGGTGACGAAGCGCTGTCTGCGCTCACCCTTTCGACTTCCAATGGATTTCAACTTGGATTGACAACGTGCACGATCTCTCTTGCGGTTGGAGCCAGTTGCTCTGCGCAGGTACTGTTTTTCCCGACATCTGCAGGTCAGCAGACAGGCAATCTCACGGTTGCGAGTTCCTCGCTTGCGACGAGCGCGCAATCGCCTCTTTCCGGTATGGGATTCGATTTCTCCGTGGTGTCAAACGGGCAATCGAGGCAGACGGTTTCGAGCGGTCAGTCTGCGACCTTCGCTCTCAACATTGCGACGATCGGCGGCTCAAGCGGCACCTTTACCTTTACTTGCGGTTCGCTTCCAACGAACTCTTCGTGCATTTTCAATCCGCCGAACGAAACAGTTTCTGCAAATGCAACGGGCAGCGTTACGGTAAAGATTGCGACCGGTCTCGCGTCAACCTCCGCGCAGAATATCGGCCATGCAGGGTCGTTCGCCTCTGGCAGCATCTTTCTCGGTCTTGGCCTCTTCATGGTGCCTGTCGTAATCCGTTGCCGACGGCGAGGGTCGTTATTACTGGCGCTTCTCATTCTGAGTTCTTTCGGTGTAACAAGCTGCGCCGGAGCGGGCGGAGGCGGAGGCGGAGCACCGCCTTCGAGTCCGGCGAACGGTACGACACCGCCCGGAACCTATTCCGTCGTCGTAACGACTGCCGCAAACGGACTGTCCCACAAGATCACTCTCAACTTGACGGTCGACTAACCGCGTTCCGAACGATCAAGTTCTCGTCAGTGGAGGCTGAGTTAAAACGCAAGAAAGGAGCCGCTATACTTAAGTTTCAGACAGGATGCGCCGGCAGCCCCGACAGCTACAACGAGCGGGTAATGCAAGCTGCCATTCTAAGGATGGATCGACAATGACCGCCAAAGTGAGCGTCGAGGACGTGAAACGTGTGGCCGAACTGGCCCACCTTGAACTGACTCCGGCCGAATCCCGGAGCATGCTTCATGATTTGAACGCGATCCTTGACCACATCGCACAATTAGGCGAACTCGACACAAGTGCCGTCGCTCCTCTGGCCCAGGTAAGCGAACTGGAGGGCGCCGGTGGCGAAGGTTTACTGCGCAAGGATGCGGTGCTGCCTTCGCTTGATCGCGTCGGAGTAATGGCTGAAGCTCCAGAGACCGACCAGGTCTTTTTCAAGGTGCCGAAGGTGATTGAAAGATAGAGCGCAGACACGAACCCATCGCTGCCAAGAGAAGCCATGACGACTGAGACTTACGTAGAAAAGCCGAAGACGCTTTCTGAGCTGCGCGAGGGAATTGCATCCGGGCGCGTGAAGGCCGCGGATCTTGCCGCCAACTACTACGCGCGCATTGAGAAGGTAAATCCGCGTCTCAACATTTATCTCAGTCTGACCAAAGAACGCGCGCTCGAACAAGCGGCCAGGGTCGACGCGACTGCAGCGAAAGGCGATCCACTGGGTCCGCTCGCCGGCATCCCGGTCGGCATCAAGGACGTGCTCGTCATGCGCGGTGCACCTGCGACCGCGGGCTCCAGGATTCTCAAGGGCTATCATCCGCCGTACGACGCTACCGCTGTTGGCAGGCTTGAAGCCGCCGGCGCGGTGCTTCTCGGAAAACTCAATTGCGATGAGTTCGCAATGGGTTCTTCGAATGAGAACTCGGCTTATGGCCCGGTGTGCAACCCGGTCAATCCAGAACGCGTACCCGGTGGCTCAAGCGGCGGTTCTGCAGCGGCAGTTGCGGCTAATATCGCTGTCGCCAGTCTTGGAACCGATACCGGCGGTTCGATTCGCCAGCCCGCAAGCTTCTGTGGCGTAGTAGGCGTTTTGCCAACTTACGGACGAGTTTCCCGCTACGGGCTCATCGCCTTTGCATCGTCTCTTGACCGCATCGGCCCCTTCGCTGGAAACGTGCGCGACGCAGCGACGCTGCTGGGCGTCATTGCAGGACACGATCCCTGCGACGCAACGAGTTCCCCCGCGCCGGTTGCCGATTACGCTGCGGAATGCGACAAGGGCGTAAAAGGGCTGCGCATTGGCGTGCCTGCGGAATATTTCGGGAAAGGCCTCGATCCGGAAGTACGGGAACGCATTGAAAGGGGCATCGCGGCTCTGAAGGTCGCAGGCTGCACGATCAAGCCGATTTCGCTGCCGCTTACGCGCTACGCGATTCCGACCTATTATGTCGTCGCAACCGCAGAGGCGAGTGCCAACCTCGCGCGGTTCGACGGAGTGCGTTATGGCTATCGTTCGCCTTCGTCCGCAACGCTGTCTGACATGTATAGCCACTCGCGGGATGAGGGCTTTGGCGCTGAGGTCAAGCGCCGCATCATGCTCGGTACGTATGCGCTTTCGGCGGGTTATTACGACGCCTACTACCTCAAGGCGCAGCAGGTGCGCAGGCTTCTGGCCGAAGAATTCCTCCGCGCTTTCACCGACGTGGATGCGATTGTGACGCCGACCGCGCCGACGCCCGCGTTCAAGCTGGGTGAAAAGACGAGCGATCCTCTCGCCATGTACCTGGCCGATATTTATACCGTTACAGCGAGCCTTGCGGGCATCTGCGGCGTGAATGTTCCCTGTGGGGCGACGAAGGCAGGATTGCCAGTTGGAATGCAGGTATTGGCTGCTCATCTCCAGGAGGGAACGGCGTTGCGCGTGGCGCGCGCGGTGGAGGCGGCAGAGATTCAAGGAAGCAGGACTCAGGATGCAATTGGGTAGGACGTTCGCTGGATTGATTGCAGTATTTGCGTTTCTGGCAGTTTCTTCTGTTTCAAGCAACGCTACACCTCGCAAGGTTCATGTCGTAGGCCTGGGCGCCGCAAAACGCGTTCCGTACTCGAGTGCCGGCGACCCAGCCGGAGCTGGACCCGGCGAAGCCTCACTCAAGATTCGGCCGCTGATCGTTGACGGCACGGTCAAGGAATGGACTGCAGGTGAAGCTCACGATGTTACCGATCGCAGCTTTGTGGTGCGCCGCGTCATTCGCATCAACGATGAACTGCCAGGAGAAAAGCCGCGAAGTCCCGAGAAGCACTGGGTATGGCAGCGCGGTCCGTGGCTGCTGGTCGATCGCGTCACTGGGCACATCGTCCCGATGAAGCCGCCGGACTACG
This sequence comes from Occallatibacter sp., assembly GCF_035317045.1. Lineage (GTDB taxonomy): Bacteria > Acidobacteriota > Terriglobia > Terriglobales > Acidobacteriaceae > Telmatobacter. The sequence goes on along the minus strand of NZ_DATHHT010000024.1, from coordinate 213,172 downwards.
ATCCGGGCATCAGCCAGGTTGTCTGGTTCCGCGACTATGGCGCTTATTGCGGCATCACGGCCAGCGGCAAGAGCCTTTATGCCGTCGTGGCGCAGATCTCTGGCCGAAAGCCGGTTCTGGCGAAGAAGTTGGCGCCGTCCGATCTTTCGAACCGATTGGATTCCGCTTGCGGTGTTGTCGAGTGGCAGCGCGAACCGCTGCGCGCAACATTCCATCCAGCGGGGAAGGATGCGATCAGCTTTGAGATTGTTCCCGGCTCCGCTGTTCTTGTTGAGGACTCCGAGGGTGACGCCGAACCGCGAAAAAACCAGTGAACAGGGAGTAGGGAGTAAGAAAAGGGAATAGGAAGTTGCGTTTAGGGATAGGGATATACCCCTCCCGCGATCATTGGTTTACGCATCCGATTGAATCCGGGGAGAGACGTTGTGCACCGGAACTGGTGCACGGGGCTTGCGAAGGATGCCGGATTGGTGGGATGCATCCACCGCGCAGGACGCCTCGCAGATGTGAGAAGAGGCTCGTGCCATCGCCAGCCGCATCCTTGCCGTCTGCGCCACGTCTAATTTACCAGGGCGACTTTCCCCGTATCGAATTGTTGTAAAAAATCCACAGTTCCTGTGTCTGATATCGTGCAGACGTCATCGCTGAAGAGAGTTACGATAACGGCTGCTTACCTGTCCCACATGACATCTGCCTGGCTTCCCCGGAAGGTCACATGAACCGCGATTGCAAACAGGGTTTGAGACTTCGCCTGCACTTTGAACACACCTTGAAAGAATGGGCCTGGTTCGACGCGTACGAACAGGCTCTCGAACTAATGCCGGTTGGACCTCCACAAGTCCACGAGTTCCAACAAGAAGCACACCACGCACACATAGAATTAGTTAAAGCTCGTCGCGCGTACATCGAACACATGGCCAGTTGTCTCGTCTGCAGCAGACGGCTTATCACTTCCGACGCCGTGGTCTCGATTCGAGAGAAGCTGAACACGTCACCACTTCAATGACCGGACTCGCCAGGTGCCGCAGGTCTCACGCAACGTCCGAGTGAGTGACTTCGGGCAGGCCTCGCCACGCTGGATGCCGTGCACCTCGATCTGCTGTGATGCTGGGCACCTCCACAAACTTCTCTTCATGCGAAGCTTTCCTAGTCTGGGAGGTCAAGACAATGGCATTCAGCGCGCCTGCGCCCGACAATCCGCCCGATCCACTCGCAACTCTTCGCGACATCTTGCAGCGCATCGCGCAGGCCGAGCACCCGGCAGAATTTGCTTTCATCAAACAAGTCCTCCTCGAACGCATCGCCGATCTCGAAGTAGAGACAGCAGCGCTCACGCCGATGGCTGTTTCGCGACCCTGACCGCCTCGGTGACAGCCGTCACCTACCAATTTGCCGCACGATGGAAGAATCCTTCTCACTCCCATGGCCCCGCAGAAACCACCAGTTCCCAAGTCTTCGCCCGCACTCTATGAGTTGCGGCATCTTCGCCGCGCACTCTCCAGGCTCGAAGACACCCACGCCACCACTTCGCCCGTCATCGAAAACCTCAAGCGTAATGTGGTGAATCGCATCTGCGAACTCGAAACCCAACTCGGCAGCACCGAACGCATCGAACCTTTGACCGCCTTTCGCAACACGTGACCCGGCACACTTCGTGTGCGGACTGTCCGTGCGACCCTCCCTGAAAGCATATCCATTGACGTCTGCGGGGGAGCCGGAACGAAAGCTGGATGGTCGGCTTGCGTGGCGCCGGGGGTTGGGGCAAGCTGAAGGGATGATGGAACCGATAGAGAACTTGTTGCAAAAGGCAGAAATTGCGCATAGGCACATGTGCGCGGGGCAGATTCTGGGCACGCGTATGGCGCTTCTTGGTCTGCGGGGGATCGGGATCGAAGATCCGCTGGGGATCGACCGGAAACGGCTGATTGTTTACGCGGAGATCGACCGCTGCGCCACCGATGCAATCGGCATGGTGACGGGCTGCCGGCTGGGCAAGCGAACTCTCAAATTCCGCGACTGGGGAAAAATGGCAGCCACGTTCGTGGACCTTCAAGCCGGATGGGGGATTCGGATCGTCGCGCTTGAGAACTCGCGCGACCTTGCCCGGGAGCTTCATCCGGAGATTGAAAACAAGCAGAAGCAGCAAATGCTGGCTTATCGGGAACTCGGCGACGATCAGCTCTTCAGCGTGCTGCGCGTACGGGTGAATGTTGACCCGGCTGAGTTGCCTGGCACCAAGGGAGACAGGGAGCTATGCGCGCGTTGCGGCGAGGGCATCAATTTCGGCCGATTTGAAGATGTTGGCGGGGAGCGGTTCTGCGTTAGTTGCGCCCACCCGGAGCTGAGCTACTGGACAGCGGAGTAAGGGGTTGTCATGGCCTGACATGATGCCTGAAATGCAAGAGCGGATTCTTCGTTCACCACCCCCAAACTGAAAAACGTTTGGGGCCCCGTTCGCGCAGAATGACAGCGGCCATCCCATTCAGTCAGAATGACAACCGCTAGTCCAGTTCACTCAGAATGACAGCGTAATTCGCGAAGAATCTCAGACTCGGGACACGGATCTCATTCCGAGCTTCGGTGCAGTGGACACGTGCGCGTATTCCCTGGCAGAGCTCGAACCGTAGTTCGTTTCTGTATCGAGACTTCTCACTGGCCGTGTCGGCAAGCCTCGCATCGAATACGGGTCGCGGATCTGTATCGAGATCATCGGCTGTTTTACGGTCGAATCCCGGTGGCTCGACAGTTCTTGCGTTACGCTCCACAGAACCCACAGCAAAAAAGCCACTGCGAGTCCTACCGGAATCAGAAACAAGGTTGCGAGATACATAGTCGTCTTTTCCGCATCGATTTCCTGCAGCGATCAAGCAAACCAATCTGCGGCAGCAATCGTGCCAGATCCAGAAGACGCCCTGGACCATAAAGAGGGGGAAGTCAAACGATAAGGTGTTTATAAAGAACTTCCCCGGCCCGAACAGCGTGCAGCCCGGAGTTCTCGCTGTCCGCTTCCGTGCTTGTGTGGGGGATCTCCTTGACATGGTTGCGGCTGCGCATTTCTTATCTTAGACAGGCCTTCTTTTATGAAGTCAGGCTGGGGGTGTGCGCTGTTGTGCGAGGCGTACTTTCCTGTTGGCTTTTCGGAGAGACCGTGTCGAACAGGAAACAGAAAGTGAGCTGAGTCACTGGTTTGAATCTGACGGTGCGTTAGAGTGTTGTTGCCGGTCAAAATCAGCGATTTCATGTTCCACAGCCTGCGCCGGAAACATTGGAGGCCAGGAAGATTCCCGGAGACAAACTCTTGCAGGCTTCGCTCAGGCGGAGGTGCCTGCGTCCTGAGCGGCCTATTGAGCCACCGGGGGCGAGTAAAGGATGAGTGTGACGAGTTTTGCATTGTTGGCGGCTGGGCCCGTACCGGGGGGTGGAGGCACTATGACGATGCTTCCGCTTTTATTGTTGGTTCCTCTTATGTACTTCGTCATGATCCGGCCGCAGCAGAAGCGCCAGAAGCAGTGGCAGCAGATGTTGAGCAGCATCAAGACGGGTGACAAGGTGACGACCGCGGGCGGGATTCGCGGGATCATCATGTCGATCAAGGACGATGTCATCATCATTCGCGTGGCGCCTGACAATATCAAAATGGAAGTGGCCAAGAGCGCGATCGCTTCCGTCACCACGCAGGAAGATTCGGGGTCTTGAGCGTACGACGGCGCGCCGGGATCCGTGTAGCGCGTCTTGATTCGTATGTTGCGAGGCGAGATTCGGTTAACGGAAGTCGTAAAATCGACAACGATTCGAATTAGAGAATTGGAACAATGAAGAAAAATCTCAAACAGAAACTTCTCATCATCATCGGCGTGCTGGTCGTGTTCCTGTATGGCGCATTCTTCGGCTTCGATCCGCCGAAGATTGGCGGTGGCGAACCGCTGTTGAGCCAGCTTACCCAGCATATCCATCGCGGACTGGACCTTCAGGGCGGCGTTCACCTCATCCTGCAGGTGCAAGTCAAAGAGGCGGTGGGCACCGAAACGGACAATTCGGTTGCTCGGATTGAACAGGATCTCAAGACAGCGAAGCTGACGGTTTCGCAGGTCTTAAAGCCGGATCCAGCCGCCCATCCTGAGAAGATCCAAATCGAAGGAATCAATCCGGCGCAGTCCAGTGCCGTTCAGTCGCTGATCGACAGCAAGTACTCCAACGAGTACGACATCAGCGGTGGGAGCGACAACAGCCTGAGCGTCACGATGAAGCCGAACGTCGAGAAGGCCCTCGACGACAAGACGGTGCAGAACACGATCGAAGTGATCCGCGACCGCGTAGATACTCTGGGTGTCGCAGAGCCGGTCATTCAGCAGTACGGCTTAGGTGACAACCAGATCCTGGTGGAGTTGCCTGGTATCTCGGACATTGACCGTGTCAGAAGCATTATCACTTCGACAGCGCGTCTCGAAATTCACGCTGTCGTTGGCGGACCGTATCCGGATGAGCAGGCTGCCCTGACCAGCGTAGGCGGAGCGGTTCCAGCCGATGAGGAACTGGTCCATGGCTCCGGCTCGATGGCTACCGGCTCTGACGCGGATAGCGTTTACGTCCTGCAGCGGGTTGCGATCGTCGCCGGCACAGACTTCCGTTCCGCTGATCCAGGCCAAGATTCCAACACTGGACAGAGAACCGTTCACTTCACGCTCACGAACGAAGCGGGCGACAAGTTCTGGGAATACACCAGCGCCAATGTCGGGCACAGCATGGCCGTGGTATTGGGCGGTCGCGTGAAGGAAGTGGCGAACATTGAGAGTGCGATTCGCGATTCCGGCGAGATCCGAGGCAGCTTCTCTACCGATGAGGTAACGATTCTCTCGAAAATGCTGCGCACGGGTGCGTTGCCGGCCTCGATCAACTATCTGGAAGATCGGACGGTCGGCGCTTCGCTTGGTGCGGATTCAATCAAGCAGGGAGTTACAGCAGCCATCGTTGGCGTTCTGCTGGTAATGGTGTTCATGCTGATCTATTACCGGGGCTCGGGCATCAATGCCGATCTGGCACTGTTCCTGAACCTGGTGATCCTGCTCGGATTCATGGGCTTTTCGGGCGCGACACTTACCCTTCCCGGCATTGCAGGAGTGATTCTGACCATCGGCATGGGCGTCGATTCCAACGTGCTGATTTTTGAACGCATTCGTGAAGAGATGCGTGCGGGCAAGGCTCCATCGGCAGCAGTCGATCAGGGTTTTGCGCACGCATGGACGACGATTCTGGATACGCACGTCACAACGATCGTATCGGCGGCAATCCTTTTCCTGTTTGGCAGCGGACCGGTAAAAGGATTTGCAGTCACATTGACCTTTGGTCTTGCGGCCAACCTGTTCACGGCGGTCTACGTATCGCGGGTTATTTTCGATACCCACGTCAACAATCTGAAAGCGGGAGAGGTTGTTTCGATCTAGCCGGGACACAGAAGCGGCCGACAGGATTCGTCAACATTGCATGCCGGGGTCAGCGGGCTCTGGAAAATCGAGGAAGGCAGAGAACCAGTGGAATTCTTTCGTAGCGTTAGCGTCGATTGGTTGGGGAAGAAGTGGTATTTCCTGGCCTTTTCATTAATCTTCAGCGTCTCGGGTATTATCTCGATGGCCTTTCACTGGACGCATCCTGTGGGTGGAGTTCGGAGCCCTGTGCCTCTGGGCGTGGACTTCCGCGGGGGGACCCAGGTCGAAGTCCAGTTTAAGCAAGCGCCTGATATCGAACAGATTCGCCAGGCCACGGCGACGGCCGGTATTCGCGACGCGAGCATCGTCAACTACGACATTCCCAGCCATCACGAAGTCCTCGTCAGCTTGCCGGAGCAGCATGTCGAGTCGTCTCTCGATACAGGGCGGGAGCAGATTAAGAACGCACTTAGCGCGAAATTCGGCGATAACTCATTCGACATCCGCAATGTGACGGTCGTGGGTCCCACGGTCGGCAAGCAGCTTGAGAAGCAGGCTACGCTGGCGACCCTGTATTCACTTTTGGGAATGCTGATTTATCTCTGGTTCCGGTTCCAGCTCATTTATGGAATTGCCGCGGTGGTTGCCTGTTTCCACGACACCCTGATTACTGTTGGCGCCTTTGCGTTGCTGGACTCGTTTGGTTTCAAGGGAATGGAGATCAGCCTCACCGTCATTGCCGCAATTCTGACGCTGGTGGGCTATTCCATGAACGACACAATTGTTGTGTTCGACCGCATCCGTGAGAATCTGCGGCTGAGCCGGCGAGAATCGCTTCCCGACGTGGTCAACCGGAGCATCAATCAGACTTTGAGCCGGACGGTTTTGACCTCAGGTCTGACCTTTCTGACAGTGCTGTCTCTCTTTGTGTACGGCGGTCCGGTTTTGCGCGGATTTTCGTTTGCCCTGGTGGTTGGAATTCTGATCGGAACTTATTCGTCGATCGCGATCGCCGCACCCATGCTGGTTGCCTGGCAGCAGTATCGTGCGGGTAGCGGCAAAGCCGCGGTTCTTCCGGCTGCCAAGCGGTCCAGGGTCTAAAACATTGCAATGCACATCTTTTGCTGCAACCTTTGCATGTGGTAGGTAGTTCTGATATAGGTGAAGCACGCTTTTTGTGAGCGTTTTAGAGCGCGGGAACATTTGGGAATCCCGCGGTGTCTAAATAGAGGTACCGACACCCCGATTCGAGGCTGGCCATGTTTGAAGATTCCACATTTGAATCAGGCGGAAGAATCAAGAGCAAGAGCGGTCGTTGGATGATGTTCACTTTCATCGTCAACGGCGCAATTCTGGTTGCGTTGATCCTCTATCCGCTCATTTACCCAGAAGCGTTGCCCAAGGCGATGATGCAGACCCTGCTGGTGGCCCCACCACCGCCGCCGCCGCCACCCCCACCACCGCCGCCGGCTGAGGTCGTACACATCGTGCACGTGCAGTCTGAGATGATGAACAACCAACTCGTCGCTCCAACCAAGATTCCAAAGGACATCAAGCAGGTTCAGGAGAGAGAAGCGCCGCCGAGTTCGTTCGGCGTGGCTGGATCTGACCTGGGAGGCGGCAGCGCAAGCGGCGTGATGGGTAGCGTGTTCGGTTCCGGTTCGGCACCCAAGGTGCAGGCTGCTCCTCCGAAGAAGATCAATATTTCCGCCGGCGTCGCGCAAGGCATGCTGATTCAGAAGACCACGCCTGTGTATCCGCCAATCGCCAAAGCGGCGCGGGTATCCGGGACGGTCGTGATTCAGGCGAAGATCTCAAAACAGGGAACCATCGAGGATCTTCACGTCGTCAGCGGCCCTGCCATGTTGCAGTCTGCGGCCCTTGAGGCGGTGAAGACATGGCGGTACCGGCCCTACCTGCTCAACAACGAGCCCGTCGAGGTGGAGACCACGGTCAACGTGATCTTTACGCTGGGAGGCTAGTTTAATCTTCGGCTCTTTCTCTGAGGAGAAAGAGCCTTGTTTTTGACCCGAATGCGAATCATCATAGAGCCGCATTCCAAATCGCAAAACCGGGGATGATGCATCCCGAGGCACCAACACTCCATCCGGCGCGGACCAAGTTCGATCTCCAGCAAGCGGCTTACATGAGATTGGAAGCGAACGCCGGTGAGGAATGAAGCCAACAGGAGTCAGTTTCCCAGGTATTGTCTCACTCAATCCGCACCAGCGGATCGTCTCAGCTCACAAACTCCTTAGGAGGAACGATTCAAGTGATTCTCGCTCAGCTCGCACACTTCGCTTCGCATACGGTCAACAGCCTGGCATTCTTTCAGGACGAACAGACGGTTACCTTTAGCCCACTGGGGCTGTGGCAGCACATGGCGTGGATGGCACGTTCAGTGGCTATCCTTCTCTTCATCGAGTCGATCTGGTCGCTGGCCGTGATGATCGACCGCTACCTGTACTTCTCCGCCGCCCGCAAGCAGTCCCGCGAATTCGCGCCCAAGGTCGCCGGTGCGCTCAAGGACAGCAAGCTGGAAGAGGCAATCAAAATCGCCGATCGGGCCAAGAAGTCGCACCTCGCCGAAGTTGTTACGGCGGGTCTGCAGGAATTCCGCGCATCTGGCGGTGTTGCCAGCGAGGCAACGATCGAGAGCTCGGGCCGTGCACTTGAGCGCGCCGAGGCCATCGTTCACGCTAAGCTGAAGAGGGGCCTCAGCGTGTTGGCCACCATCGGCTCAACTGCACCGTTCGTTGGACTGTTCGGAACGGTCGTAGGCATTCTGCATGCATTCGACGCTATCGCTACCCAGAAGACCTCGGGTATCGGCGCAGTCGCCGGCGGTATTTCAGAGGCGCTGGTGACAACGGCGTTCGGTCTTCTCGTGGCCATTCCCGCCGTCATGGCGTTCAACTATTTCACAGGCCGAGTTGAAGCGTTCGACGTTGAAATGGATAACTCCTCGAGCGAACTCATCGACTATTTCATCAAGCAGAGCAGACGCTAAGCGATCTGAATGCAGGCCGAGCGAGACACTCACTGGGCAGGGGAAGCGGCAACGCCATCCTGCCCGGGTTTCTGATCAGGCATGGCAATCGCTTCGAAGGAAGGCCGGATGGCATCCGGTACATGAATTCATCAGGCACGGAGCCCAAACATGGGAATTGCAGTTCGTAACGAAGGCAGTAAGGTCAACTCCAACATCAATGTCACACCGATGGTGGACGTGATGCTGGTATTGCTGATCATCTTCATGGTCATCACCCCCATGCTCCAGAACAAGGTCGCCGTTGATATGGCCAAAGTGGAAAATCCCACTCCGATGCCCGACGCCGACAAGGAAGATGCCATTGTTGTGGCCATCACCCGCGATGGCGGTGTGTTTATGGGCCAGAACAAGGTAGCTACCTCTGAGCTGGGAACTATGGTTCGTGACAAGCTGGCAGATACGCCGGGCAAAGAGATATTTATTCGCGCAGACGCGCGCGCTCAATTTCGCGCAGTTGAAGACGCAATTGACGCCGTGCGCACCGCGGGTGTCGACGAGGTTGGCTTGCTGACAAACAAGCGTGAAGGCGCCGACGGCCTGGGCGGCCAGTAGTCATTGACCTGGAACGCATTACATTAACCGATTGCAGCAAACGAGGAGTTTGAAGCCATGGCAATGACAACTGGGAGCAGCGGTGGCGCGATGGGCGAAATCAACGTCACCCCGATGATCGACATTTTGTTGGTATTGTTGATCATCTTCATGGTGATTGTGCCGGTCACGCCAAAGGGTCTTGACGCCCTTGTACCGCAGCCGCCGAAGAATCCCCAACAGCAGCCGCCGCAAAACGACCGCACCATCGTCGTTCAGGTGATCTATCGCCCGGGCGCTGCGCCGACCTACAAGATCAACGAAACTGATGTCGCCAAGACCGACTTGCTGGCCCGGCTGACGGAAATTTACGCAAATCGCGCTGAGCGAGTCATGTTCGTGAGGGGCGACGACGATTTGAACTTCTCGTATATCGCAGAAGTGATCGACATCGCGCATTCGGCGAACGTGGATCATATCGGTCTGATGACGCCGAAGATCATGGCTGGACAATAACAGCGCACTCTGCATCAATCTCTCCCCGAATGGGAAGAAAGGGGATTACTGCGATGACCGCGACGAACGGCGACATCAGAGGACTTGCTTCTGAGATCAACGTTACGCCGATGATCGACGTGCTTCTGGTGCTTCTGATCATCTTCATGGTCATTGTTCCCGCTGTTCCGAGGGGAGAGACTGCTGTGGCTCCGCAAGCTTCGCACAAGAACGGTCCTCGCGAGGATGCAGTTGTTCTCGAAGTGATCGGGGGAGTCGGCAACACCATTGATCTCCGCATCAACCAGCAACCAGTCGCACAGGGGGAGTTACAGTCGCGACTTGCTGCCATCTACGCCAACCGTGCGCAACGTGTCTTGTTCATCAAAGGCGACGACCGGTTGAGCTTCAAGGAGATCGCTCAGATCATCGACATCGGCCATGCAGCCGGAGTCGACCAGATCGGTTTGATGACACCCGAAGTTCTGGCCGGGCGCTAGAATCATTGCCAGTCGAAGAACACAGTTCGTTTTAAGGCAGCAGGAGTACAATTTGGCCAATCTGGTTTCGGATTCTCCCGCCCGTTTCCAGATGCATGATTGAGAAAGTGCGTGCTCGCTGCGCACCACCTGAAGGAGAAGAATAAGAACATGAATGGACCCGCACGAATTACGGCGCTCACGGTTGCTTTAGCCGGCATGGTGCTTTCCATGGGCGGGTGCAACCGCCTCCAAGCCCGTGATCAATTGAACAAGGGAGTGGAGGCGTACAAGTCTGCCCACTATGAAGAGGCGATCGGACACTTCCAGAAGGCCACGGAACTGGACCCGAGCCTGCCGATGGCAAAGAGCTATCTGGCGACAGCGCTCGCGCAGAACGTTGTTCCCGGCCTCACCAGTCCTGATAATCTGAAGAACGCACAACAGGCGATCAGCATTTTCCAGGAAGTTCTGGCCAAGGAACCAAACGACATCAACAGCCTCAAACAGATTGCGGCGATCTATTTCAGCATCAAGAATTTCGATCAAGCGAAGGACTTTCAGAAGAAGGTCCTGGCGGCCGACCCGAAGGATCCTGAAGCGGCTTACACCGTTGGCGTGATCGACTGGACACTAGCTCACGAGAATACGCTGAAGGCGCTGGCAAGCGTCAATATGAATGATGATGGTGAGGGCAATGCAAAGGCGCCCAAGAAGGTTCTGCAGCAGATCAAGGACGAGAACACACCCCTTGTGACCGAAGGGTTGCAATATCTGAATCAAGCGCTTGCGAATCGCGCCAACTACGACGATGCGATGTCGTATCTGAACCTCACGTATCGCCGCAAAGCTGATACGGATTTCAACGATCCTGCTACGGTAAAGGCGGACGTCGCTTCAGCCAAGGAATGGAGTTCCAAGGCAATGGGCACCCGCAAGGCCAACGAAGAGAAGAAAGACAAGCCCGGCGGAATCACCATGGATTCGAGCGGCAAATGACGTAGTTCTCGACAGGGTCCACCATTCAAATGGCCTTCGCTCCACGCGAAGGCCATTTGATTTTGGGACTGATGACGAGTCACATTCTCTCGACCCTATTCAGAATTCAGAACTGTTCCTGCGTCACTCGCTGGTTTGGATCATGGGCATCGCCGTGCGGACGTCCGACTCGGAGAAGAGGCTCAAAAGGGTGACTCCGTAAGCTTGATCTGGAGGGCTTTGTCCAGCGAATCGTCGAAGATGGGATTTCCGGTTTTGTTGACCAGGCTCGCCAGGAGGATGACGTCGGATCCGCCAAGGGCAGGCCGAGCGAAATAGACGCGCCAGACAACGAGGGTTCCAACAATGAGCAAGCACGCTAAACCGGCCGCAACGACAGCATGGCGGCGCTGGTTCCAGCGTCCAGGCGCCGGCCGCAAGGCGTGAACTGGCGCGATTTGTGGTTCGACAATGGATCACCGGTTCCGAGCGCAGAGCTTTTCAATCCAGCAAAAGGATCCTTTTCAGCGACTGGCGCAATGGGTGCACCATGGGCCGGGCACACCGCCACATTGCTCGATGCGATGACGGCACCGTGCTTGTGGCAGGAGGAAGCTCCTACTGCGCGCCCTCTATCTTCTCAAGTACTGAAGTATTCGATCCTGCGACCAACACGTTCACGCCTGAAGGGTCAATGGGGGGCCGCGCGCTACTCTCACACCGCTACGAGACTGAACAGCGGCCTGGTACTCATTACAGGAGGAGTATCTAGTACATCACCTTCTTTGCCCGTGGTGATCGTTAGTTCGGCGGAGCTTTACTAGCACCGGCAAGGAACTCCTAAGATCGATGCGTTGCTCCGGCCTTATTTCGCGCCTTGTTTCAGGATTTCTTCGGCGAAATAGTTTCGTACCTTTGCATCGTCGCGCAGCATTTCCTGGTAAGCGATTTTCAGCAACTGCGCGTGGCTTTCGCGCAAGCCCTGGCGGATATGCTGTTGGACGCTTGGGTTGTTGAGTTCGCGTTGACCGGCGGGCTCGCGTTCCAGCAACTTGTAGATGGCATAACCGGCCGCGCGTTGGGTGGGACCCGCGCCGCCATATACCGGCAGCACATCGGTCATTTGTCCGGGCTTCAGCTTGTTGATTGCACCGAACGTTGCAGGATCTCGCTGCTGCAATACAGACTCGGGGACGAAGCCCATATCGCCTGCGCTTGAATTTGTGTTGGGGTCTTCGGAATAGTTCATCGCGAGCGAGCCGAAGTCTTCGCCGGTTGTCAAACGGTTGTGGATCGTCTGGATCTTCTTGCGCGCATCGGCATCGCTCGTCGCCTTGTTGTTTTGCAGATTGCCGGCTTGCTGCGAAGGACCACTCGTCACGACAATCCACGCCAGGTGGTACTGAGGTTCAATCACATTGAACTCGGATTTATGTTGCGTGTAGTAGCCGTTGATATCAGCATCCGTGATATTGATCTTGGATTCGATTTCCTTGTTGATGAGTTTGTCACCGGTGAGTTTGCGGCGAATCTGTTTCTTCAGGTCATCCAGCGTCATGTTCTGCTGCTTCAGCCTTTTGGCGAACTCTTCCTCCGTGTAGGGCGCCTTGAACTCAATCAGCTGCGCATTTACATCCTCGTCGGACGCAGAGAGGTTCAGCTTCGCGGCACGTTGATCGAGGATCTCACTGTCAATCAACTGGCGCAGGAGGTTGAGCCGAACGATGTTTGCCTGCTCAGGGCTGGGATCCTGCGGAGCATCGCCTTGTGTGGCCTTGTAGTTGTTATAGGCTTTCTCCAGATCGGAGCGAAGAATATCCTTGCCGTTGACGATTGCCATCACATCGGGCGATGGAGTGTGCCCGCATGCAGCCAGGGCAATCAGCAAAACTGCGCATGGAATAACAAGAGCGAAGGACGTACGCTTGAACGACGATGCTTGGACTTGCAACCTATGTCTCCTCGGGAGCCCCGCCTACCACCCCATCGACCAAGACCTGTCGATGAGAACCCCGGATCACCACCCCATCAACCAAGACCTGTCGATGGGGGCCCTGGACCGCGGCCCCGGAACTACAGGATAAATCCCAAGACCGAGGCTTCGAAACGAAAGACTCACATGCGGGATATCGGTTCGAGCGTCAACTTACGAAGCTGAGAGCCTGGCGTCGAAGCGAATCCCCCAGTCACGCCTACTTGCCTTTGGCCGCGGGTTGAGCGGGCGGTGCGGATGGCGGCGGTTCGATACCGTCCGCCCGCAAAGCCCGATCGATTACGAGCCACACTTGTTCCTCGGGTACAGCGCCATTGATACGTTCGCCATCCACAAAGAGAGCGGGCGTTCCATCGATTCCCAGCGCCTCGGCCTCTTTTGCGGATGCGCGCACCTGCGTTTCATCCTGCTTGGCAATGCAGGCGTCAAGCTTGGTGCTATCCAACTTCGCCACCACGGCCTCGTCGCGGGCAATACGATCCAGAGCCGCATAGCTCTTGGTCAGGTTGCGGTCTTCGCCGTTTACTTCCTGGCCGTGCGCATGCACATAATCGACGAAATTCCAATAAGTCTGCCCATTCTGCATGGCGATACAGTTTGCATCCACCGCAGCGTGCATCGCCCAGGGATGCATGTCGGTCAGCGGGTCGTCCTTGTAGACAAACCGCACCTTGTCCTTGTATCGATCCATCGTGGCCGGGAACAGAGAGGTATGCATACGCGCGCAAAACGGGCATTCAAGATCGTCAAAGTTGATCACAGTGACTTTTGCATCTGGATTGCCGCGAATTGGTCGCCCGGCAATGTCGATGTTGAAGACGGGATCTTTCGCAAGATCGAAGGTCTCCAGTCGCGCCAGTTTCTTGTTGTCGGTGGAGACGAGAAAGTCGATGACCTTTTTGGTCGAACCATGGGACAACGTGACGGGCAGAGTATCGAAGCCGGAGATCTGGCTTGAGGTCCGCTGGCCGAGAGCGACGGACACCTCGGGCGGAATGCCGAACTGCGAACGTACCATCACTTCAATGCGCCGGTTCAGCGCTGCGTCCTGAGTCCCCGAGCCGGGTGACTGGGCCTTGCAACCAACGGCCAGGCTCAAAGCAAGCAAACCGGCCAAAAAGTGTATGCGCAACAAATGATTGTCCTCTCCTGCAAGGATATCTCAGCCTAGCCCTTGCCGAGCGCGTTAATGGACCGTTGCCAAGTTACTGAGTAGTGGACGCAGAAACCCGCAAAAAGCAAGCAAACGGCATTACGCAAGAGGGGCGATTCGGGTTACGGCTGGCACAACGCGGGCATCAGTAAGCCGGTGGGAGGGTGGGATCGTGAAAGATCGTTTTCGACCGACTGAGACCTTCACCCGCCGAGCCGAAGTTGGCGAGCGTAAAGCTGTAGAGATATTGGGTTTCATCGCGTACCGATCCCAGTGCGAAACGCCGGTAACCCACGCTCAACCCACAACAATTCCAGTTGTAAACGGCTTGGACACCGGCGTATTGGGTCGCGCGATTCACAAAATCGTACCCTCCATTTGCCGCGAAGTTGAATCCTCCCGCGTTGGACTTTCCGATCTCGATAAAAGGCTGCAGTTGCTGGCTCTGGATGAGGGAAGCGGCGCTGCCCTTTTCGTCGACTGCGTTGAGAAGAGAGTGACCGAGCCCAACAGTGGTCTTACCGAAGCTATAGCCGGCAAACAAATTATTCGCGTCGAGGCGCCCGGCTTTCGGATCGTAGTCCATGTCCCACTCGATGCGCAGATTATTGATAGCTTCAAAGCGCAGGCGCGAAACCAGCGGAGACAAATTGCGTGCACCGGTCAGAAATGCAATGCCGGTCAAGTCGAGCGTCGTGTCGAAAACGTTTCTGCGATCCTGAATGATCGCTCCGCCGAACGTAGGATTCAGGAAGTATTTCTGGGCAATCTGCCAACTCGCCCACTCACGAGGCTGCGCGGGACACGGAGTTGAAGTTTCGCTGTCTGCTGCAGCGCAAGGCTGGGCATTCTTCGATCTCGCGTAGAAGCGTTGCGTCAAGGCGTAGCCCACCTCGTTGGTGTCGGTGGCGATGTCCGCAGGGTCGATCAGCGGAACGTTGCGCGCTTTCACACCGATTCCACCGACGAAGCGGTACATGAATTCCGGTTCGATCACGTGGCGCAACACGTGGTTTCCGACGGTGAAGTCGCGTTCGAGGGCAGGAGGCCTCAGATCAACGGCAGCCTCAACGTCGCCCCGGCTCAAGGGCTCGTGGCTCACGGTGGGCGTGCCGCCATTTGCGCCCGTCAGATCCGGATCCTGACTGCCGGTATAGAAGGTCTCACGAAGCGCGACTTCCGGAACCACGCTCCACCCGCCTCCCACCAATGGCAGCGACAGATGAGGATAAAAATCGAACCTGCCCATGTTGCGGACGTGAAATCCGAATTCAGACCGGCCGAGATAGCTGATGGACGAACCCATTCTCCAGTAGAGAGGCGATGTGTGGAGCGGTTCATCGAGAACATCGAAACGAAGGCTGGGCAGATGCAGGATGCGCACTTCATCGCCCTGGGAGGAACTGGCGAAGTTCTGCAGCCGCTCAAGGTAGGCCGAAGGCACAAGGCCGTTATGGCTGTGCGTCAGCGACATCGTGCTGTGCACTTCGGAATTGACAGCCTGGAGGTAGTTGTCGTCGAACGCTAGCTTGTAGATATAGCTGGAAAGATATTCGGCATTCACCGTTGCGCGGGTTTCCTGGGTCAGGTCGTAACGGCCGACGGCCACGATATCGGCGCCACCCTGATTCACCAATTCGGTTGAGGGAGGAATGATGATGCCGCGATCGAAGAGCGCATTCCATGTCACAGTGAAGTGGTCGAGGCCCGGACCCTTGTAGCGGAAGTCGCCTTTCGGAGCCCAGCCGCGCTTGCTGAAATACTCTGTGCCGACCAGCATGTCCATGCTGCGATTCAGCACGACATAAACCTGTTCGCCGAGGACCAGCCCGCGCGTCGAAGAGTTCTCGATGACCGGGATCATCAATCCGCTTTCACGCCCCGTCTCTTCCACCGGATGACGCAAATAGGGGAGGTAAAACAACGGAATCCCGAGAAACTTGAAGACGGTGTTCCTCGTGGTGGCCTCGTTGTTGGCAACGGTGATGGAGTGTGCGATCAACTGCCAATCGGGTTTGGGGAGGCGGCAGTTGGTCATGGTGCCGTCGACGATCTTGTAGCTTCCTTCTCCGGTCTGCAGCAGAACGCGGCCCGAAAAGAGAAATGGGTTGGTGGTGGAGTACACCGCGGTGCGTCCGGCCCGCCTGACTCCCAGCGAGCCGCTTACGTCGTAGAAACGCGCGGTGTGCATGTCGAGGCAAATGTCGCCATGCGAGGCGGTGATGTAGGCATCACTGGGGCCGCCGGTGACCTGAAGGTTTCCTTCGGCCTCGAGTTCAGAGGTGGCGCGGTGGTAGACAATTTTGTCGGCGCGAATGATGTAGTCGCGGTAGTAGACGACCACACCATCGCTGAGCGTTACGGTGCCTCCGTCTCTTGAATATGTTTGCAGGCCTGCATCCCAGCGCAGAGGCACGCCTGTGGACGGCTGCGGCTCTGGTTTTGCAATGGGAATGGCTTCCTGTCCGGGGTCGTCGGGGAGTTGCGACGCGGGTGTTGCCTGACCGCTGGTT
This sequence comes from Occallatibacter sp., assembly GCF_035317045.1. Classification (GTDB taxonomy): domain Bacteria; phylum Acidobacteriota; class Terriglobia; order Terriglobales; family Acidobacteriaceae; genus Telmatobacter. The sequence continues at coordinate 196,555 of NZ_DATHHT010000024.1, read as the reverse complement.
ACGCCGCCCGCTGGATTTTGCGCAGGGGGTAACGCATTGGTCAACATCTGTCCGGCAAGTTGCAGGTGACAGAGGGTTATCACCGTGATAAACACGAGATTACGAGGATGCATCCGAGGTCCAAGGCCAGCATAGCAAATGCGAGCACGGTTCATTCGGTTGCGGCTCCTCCTCAGGTGTTGAGACGTAATAAAAGCGTCAATCGCGCTGCCGTCACAGAGATGCGCTGACGGAATTGGATTAGCAGGATTGATTTGGCCGGGTTGATTTAACGGGGCTAATGCATTGGTCCAGGGAATATTGAAGGGAATTTAGAGTTTTGAGCACACTGGCTAGCTCGCCTACCCCCCTCCCATCGTGGAAGCAGGAAGTAAATCGTCGCCTTGCGGAGCACAAGACTCGCAAGGGGATTGAGGTCGTGGACCAGGATTCCGCTGACGACGCCCACTCGTCGTCAAACAGCCGGGCCGCGGCAGCCGCCGCACGGGTTGCAGCAAGATACGCCAAGACGCCCAGCTATAGCGAAATGCAGGCTGCGGAAGCGCGGGGTGCATTGCGCGCCGCTGAGGCAGCCACACGGGCGGCGCTCGAGGCGCAGGCGGCCGCGCAGGCCGTGCTCGATCACTTCGAGAATAACGGCGACCAGGTTGCGGAGATTGACTACGAAGTGCGCTCCGCCGAAGTGCCCAGCCGCTCCATCGAAGTGTCCGTACCAGAGAAACGGACAAAGAACTCCGACAGCGTGAGGCGGACCGAAGCGTCAGCGACCAAGAGGACTGAGACAGCGGCAACCGCGGGCCTTGAGATTCGCTGGGAGCCGGATTTGCCGGTCCGACATGCGCAGCATGAGACTCGTGCAGCGCGCGTTGAGTCGTGGGAGACTGAGTCGCAGGACGCTTTGGACAGCGGAGAGATGTATGAAGCCGTGGAGGCTGCGCAGCCCATTGCCGCCAACCTCATTGAGTTTCCGCGTGAGATCGTGGCGACGCGCCGGATGCGTCCGCGCATCACGGAAGCGCTTGTGGAGGATGATGAGCCGCAGCAACTCAGCATTTTCGAGGTAGACCCGAATTCCGTTTCCACCGTGCCGATGGGGGCTGCTGCGAGGACCGTGGAAGAGCCGGCCTGGATCGGGTCAAGCTGGCAGCAGATCGAGCTTGAGGATCAGCCGCAGACCTTACCCGATTACTATGCGATACAGCCGGATGTTCCCAAACTCTACCAGGCGCCCTTTAGCCGCCGGATGATGGCGACGATGGTGGACGCGGCATTAATCTTGAGCCTGGTGTGGGGAACGGCCTACCTGGTGGCTTCGCAGTTCGATCACTTGCCCGGCCTGCGGATCGCCGAAGTGTGCGGGGTCATTGCAGCGCTGGGGTTCGCCGCGCTCTACGAGTGGTTCTTCCTGACATTTGCCAAGGTGACGCCGGGGATGCGGTATGCGCAGCTTTCGCTCTGCACCTTTGATGATGAGGTTCCGAACGCCGCACAGGTAAAGGGCCGGATGAAGGCGATGCTGATTTCCGTTCTTCCGGTGGGCCTGGGCGTGGTGTGGTCGATCTTCGACGAGGACCAGATGAGCTGGCACGACCGGCTCTCGAAGACCTATCTGCGGCTGAGCTAAGAAGGGAAGATTTTCGCACCGACCTTTGGCCACGCTTCGAATTCGTTTATGCGCTGTCTTGTTCCCCTATCAGGCGCTCGCGTAATTCCAGAAGATCGCTACGAAGGCGTTATTCTGACGGCCTCGAATTCAACTGGATGCCAGCATTGGTTGCTGGGACTGGCGCTTGATCTGGACCAGGGTGGCGTGGAGACATTCGGCGGCCAGGCCGTGCAGGAGGAGCCGATATCCCGCCTGGAGCGTCGAGAGCGGAATCAACGGGTGCTTGTTGTTGACCAGGCCTACATAGGAGGCGTCACCGAGCAACTTCGAGCTGTAGATGGCCACCGTCTCATCCAGTTGCAGCGAGTTGCAGGCGCGCCAGAAATCACTGTCGGTAAGAAACAACTGGTAGAGCGGCGTGTAGATTTCAATTGCAGATTCGAGGTCCAGAAAGTTCAAGCGGCCCGTGGGCAAACTGGCTTCATCAATCTGAAATGGCCCATCCGTGATGCAATCGAAGTTGGGATGCTCCTGGCGGCTCAACTTGATGCCCTGCGTCTTCATCTCGCGATTGAGGCGAATGAGGAAGTTATAGATATTGAGGTCGTGTTTGAGAAAGACGTTATCGCGCAGATCGTAGAGATTGTGAGGGCGCAATGGATTGAGTGGGATTTGGACGCCCGGGACATTGGTTGCAACGAACTGAAGAATTTCGGTTCCGATATGAAAGTGACGCAGGATCAAAAGATTCGCGTCAGGACGGACGAAGATTTTCAGTCCCCAATAGATGGTCCGGTGCAAAATCTTCGATGACGTAAATTTGTTGGGGATGAAAATCTTGAGAATCTGAAAGAGGACCAGCATCAGCTTTGCGAATGGCCGTATCAAGGGAAGCATGAACTGGCGGGATTTGGAGCCGGAGTTGGCCAGCAAGGCGGCCTTGACTTCGTCGCTGAGCGGCAGACTGGCGTCAAGGTAGAGCGCGAGCCAGGGATTCGGATCCTCAGGGTTATATGGAGCTTTCTCGTAGAGTTCGGTAACGTCCATATCGGCGGTGCCCCCTTGTCAGTTTCTGGATAGATGCGTCGTTCCGGATACGGCTGTCGGTCCAGCAAAGTCAGGCGCAGTTGGGATGCGAATCTCGCGAGCAAGTCCAACTGCGCGAAGAACTCGAATCACCTGCCAGGTCCAGTCAAATTGTCCTCTTGCCAGACCGTGCTTCGCGCTCCAGGGAAAACGGTGATGGTTTGCGTGCCATCCTTCGCCGAGGATCAGCAACCCCATGACAAAACTGTTGCGGGAACGGTCGTGTTGTCCCGAGAGCTGATTGCCAAACATGTGCGCGATGCTGTCAATCGCGTCTCCCATATTGTAAAGAGCCACGAGCGTGAGCCAAACAATGGCACATCCACGAATTCCCCAGAGGTACCAGGCCGCCAACACAGGAACGAGGAAATGCAGGTGCATGGCAGCCGCGTAGGGCCACGGGCGGCTGATCAGCCGGTACCAGGGGTCGGCGGAGACGTCGGGTGCGAGCGAACTGAATTCCTGGTTGGTGCGGGGGCGCATCCATGCGTCAATAAGCAACCGGAAAGGGCCTGCGAGGGAATAGAGAACGCACAGAAAGACGTTGTCCGACCCGAGATACCAACCGACGTGGGCATACCAGAAGCCGCGTTGCAAGGGGGAGTGAGGATCGAGGGGCGTGTCGGTATGCGCGTGATGATAGCGGTGATTGCCCACCCACTGAACGGGAGTGCCAGTCGGAAGCCCGAGCGTGACCAGTGTTCGTTCGAGCCATTTGGGAAGCTTCAGCGAGCGATGGGCGAGCACGCGATGATAACCGAGGTTGATAGCCAGGCCCGCCAGCACGTAGTAGACGAAAAAGAAGGCCAGTATCGACGCGATCGACATCAGAAATTTCCGATCTCTTCCAACTGCAACGCGTAGAGCCGCGCAGTGACCTTGGCGCAACGGACAATTTCGGGCACGAGTTTCGAAGTGAGGATTCCGCTGGCGATGGCGAGATCCAGTCTCTTGAAGTGTGTAATGTCGCTTTCAGAGTGGTAGAGAAAGAAGGAAACTGCTTCCTTTTTCAGGTCAAGCGTTTCCTGAATCTTCTTGCCCCATTGTTTGGCGATTCTTTGCCCGACGCCCTCGACGATGAACATGGCGCCGATGAGGTGGAACGGATTTTGCTGGCCGGCCATCTCAAGGACGTACGCAGAGAGAGCTTCGCTGCCGATGTTCTTGCGGCCTGAGCGGATGGCGTCGAGGCTGCCGCCTGCGAGTTCGAAATTGCGCTCCAGCATTTCGAAGTCGCGATGCTCGTCGCTTGTGTGCGTGATGAATGCGCTGCGAATGGGGAAGTATTCCGGCGTAATGCTGGAGGCTGCACGGCCGATCCAGCGCGAACCTTCGATGACCTGCTGCCGCAGGTTGAAGAGCAGCGCACGGTAATCCTCAACTGTGAAGCGGCCATCGTAGAGCTTTTTCACGATAGGGACGCGCTGGAGGCGATCTTCAAATTCAAACCACACCAGTGCCAGGTCGCGCACGAGTGCTTCGGCCAGCGGATCGTTGGAGGTGTGCAGTTCGGGAGGCTGTGCGCGGAAGATGGCTTCGGGTGCGGCCTCGGTGCGGGCGGTGCTGCTGGCGCCTTCCACGACTTTCAAGAGCATGTAGCCGAAGAGGAACCTTCCGCTCTCGGGGACCATGCAGAGGATGGTGTCGCCGTTTTTCAGTTTGCCGGAGTAGAGTAGCTCCTCGAGGAGGAGGAAGGTTGATGCCGAACCGACGTTTCCGGTGGAACTGAGGTTGGTGAACCATCGTTCCTGAGGAATATAGAATCCGAGTCGCGCAGCCAGGTCGTGCGATTTGTCGCGAAAGACGTGGGAAGAATAGTGAACCGCCAGCCAGTCGACATGATTCGGCTCGAGGTTTTTGTTTTTCGCAATCTGCAACAGTCCTTGCACGGCGTGACGCACGACTTCGTCGAGCATGCGAATGTCCTGGCGAAGATTGATGGCGCCGGCGTCAGCGGCAAGATCATAGCTTGGAAAATCGAGCCACGATTTTGGGGCCTCGCCGTTCTTCGGCAAGCCGACATACATGCACGGTTCACACTGGCCGGCGTAGGAAAGCAGTTCGATCCACTCGATTTGCAGAGACAAGCCCGAAGCGGATGGTGAGCTAGAGAGCACAGCCGCGCCCGCACCGTCGGAAAGCATCCAGCGAAGAAATTCGGTATCGAAGCTCAAGCCTTCTTCTCGAACGACGCTCTGTGCTTCGAAGCGCGACGATTTGAAGAGGCGGCTGGGGAATTCGCTGGCGCAGACAACGGCGTGCTGCTTTTCGCCTTGAAGGATCTGCAGCATGGCTGATTTGAACGCCATGACTCCGCTGGCACAAACTCCGTGGAGGGTCGCGATCTCACAGGGCGGCGATTTCAGTTCGCCATGGACCATGCTGCCAAAACCGGGGATGGGGAGATCTCCCTGCGAAGTGGCGGCGGCGAGGAAGTCAACGTCCTCCAGATCGATGCCTGCGCGTTCGACAGCGGTGCGAATGGCATTAGCCGCCATGGTTGCGTTGGAGAAGAGTGTCTGCTGCTGGCGGTCGATAGCGTAGTAGCGAGCTTGAATGCCGTTTTGTTTCAGGATGCGTTTGCGGATGCGGGAGGTCTTTCCGTCGATGGTGCCGAGGAATTCCTCCATTGCATCGTTGTCAACGGGTTCGCCGGGCAGGAATTTTCCGAGCGATGTGATGAATGCCTGCATAATCACTTCCGGTGTCGGATTCTGGATTTCCTGGCGGTGCTTGCGCAAGTGTAACCCAGAGTCCGTTGATCGCGATGGGCAACGCGAAACTAGAGGTGCGGACCCGCACAATCGAAACGGCTCGGTTCGACGTGGAGACCGCGTCAGGAAGCGAGGGCGCGAATGGCGCTGACGCCGGCGCCGAGCAGGGCGGTGGCATCGTCGTTGGGCAGGATTTCGAGTGAATAACTGAGGAGCGGGCTCATCTTGACCATGGTTTCAAGATGACGGCGCAACATGGGGATATCGAGGAAGCCGACATTGTGGCCGGTGAAGTAGAAGCGGCCGGGGCCGGCAAGATGGATGAAGGACGCGGTTGCGGCGGCGAGTGCGCTATGCCAGAGTTCGACAAACTCGCGGCAACGGACATCGCCCTTCTTGGCCTGCGCGAAGACTTCTTCGGGTTCAAGGTCGAGGAAGCGCATACGCATGGCGCGGTAGCCCATGATGCCTTCAAGGTGACCAGCGCCGCCGCATCCGCAGAAGCGCTCCTTGGGGTCGAGGGTGACGGTGATGTGCCCGCCTTCCCAGACGCCTTCGACGTAGGGCCAGCGGCCGTAGCCGATGCCGTTGCCGATGGTCCAGACGCGGGTGAGTTTGTTCAATTGGCCGCGCGTGGCGGCGACGCCGGCGGCGATGGCATCGGCATCGTTGGCGATGTGGACAGGTGCATTGACACCCTTGGCGCTGAGGACGCGCGTGAGTTCTTCGGCAAGATGCATGCCTTTGATCTGGGTGAGATTGGGGGAGTCTTCGACGACGCCGTGACGAATCACGCCCGGGACCGCTACACCGATCGCATCGACGTCTCCCTTGCCGATCACCGAAAGGATTTCTCCGGCGAGGATTTCAACGAATTCGCCTACGGGGAGTCCGTTGAGCGCGTCTACCTCATCGACGTTCTGGGGATAGCGCACGGTTTCTCCCGCAAGGCGCATATCTTCGAGCCTGCCGGCAACAATGTGTTCCGTAACAACAACGCCAATTGCGGTAGTCATTTCGCCCTCCATGGGGAGAATGCTTGCGTGGATAAGAAATCGCCGGCGGTGAAAGGAACGCGTGTTCCGTGATTTCTGAAACCGTCCATTGTTATTCCACCTGGTAGCGGTGCAGGCGGCCGAGCCCGTTGAACGCCGCGGCCTTGTAGCACTCGGCGAGGGTGGGATAGTTGAAGACGGTGTCGACGAAGTAGTCGACTGTGCCGCCGAAGATCATGACGGCCTGACCAATGTGCACGAGCTCGCTGGCGCCTTCGCCGATGATGTGAACGCCGAGAACTTTGCGCGTGTCGCGATGAAAGATGAGCTTGAGCCGGCCGGTCGTGTCGCCTCGAATCTGGCCGCGGGCGGTTTCACGATAGAAAGCCATGCCGACTTCGTAGGGGACATCTTCATCGGTGAGTTGTTCTTCTGTTTTGCCGATGAAGCTGATTTCGGGAATGGTGTAGATGCCGTAGGGATAGAAGCTCGGGTTCGATGAAGTGGCGTTGTCGTTGAATGCGCGTGCCGCAGCGATGCGGCCCTGCTCCATCGACACGGAGGCAAGCGAAGGGAAGCCGACGACGTCGCCCACGGCGAAGATGTGCGGGACATTGGTCTGGTAGTGTTCGTCGACAGGAATGCGGCCGCGGTTGTCGGCTTCGATGCCGGCGGCGGCGAGGTTGAGATCGTCAATGGCGCCCTGCCGGCCGACTGCGTAGAGGAGGGCATCGCCAGAGACTTTCTTTTTGCTCTGGAGATTGGCGATGACGGTAGCGTCGGCGAGTTCTTCAACGCTTTCGACTTCCTCGCCAAGGCGCATGGTGACGCGGCTGTCACGCAGGTGATAGCTAAGGGATTCGATAATTTCCTGGTCGGCGAATTCGAGCAGCTTGGCGCGCTTTTCAATTAGAGTGACGCGCACACCCAGGGTGGAGAACATGCAGGTGTATTCGACGCCGATGACGCCGCCGCCGACAACGATGAGGGACTTTGGAAGCGAGGGGAGTTCGAGAACCTGGTCGCTGTTAATGATGGTGCGGCCGTTGATGGGAACTTTGGGCGAACCGGCAGGCTTGGTGCCGACGGCGATGATGATGCGGTCAGCTTCGATGGTGCTGTCGCCCGTGAGGCCCTCAACGCGCACTTGGTGCGGGTCGACGAAATGGGCAATGCCGTGGACGATATCGATGCCATTCCGCGAAAGCTGGGCCTCGGTTACGTCCACTTCCGTTTTGATGACGGCTTGAACCCGGAAGGCCAGGTCGGCCATGCTGATCTTTTCCTTGACCCGGTAGTTCATGCCGTAGACGGAGCGGTAGTTGTAGCCGGAAAGATGCAGTACCGCTTCGCGCATGGTTTTGGACGGAATGGTGCCGGTGTTGACGCACACGCCGCCGACGACCGATCGCGCTTCGACCACGGCAACTCGTTTTTTCATTTTCGATGCGGCCACGGCAGCGCGCTGCCCCGAGGGCCCGGAACCGATGACGACAAGGTCGTATTTGGCGGCGCTCATGCGCGTGTCTCCAGGGTGCAAACTGAGGGACGAAACGTGGTACTGAACACGGCGGCGGTTCGAGGCATACCAGGCACAGCATACGCCTTGCGATGGCCAGGCGCGGAGCGATCTGGGGACGGGAACGCGTGCTCCATCTGTGATTGTCTCAACCAGCGGGAGGTTTCAGCAATCCAGACAAGGATTGTACCCGGTGGCCTTGACGGCGGTGTAAAACTTCAAGCGCAGGATCAACAGAACGGGAATGGCGAGGTGTGATGAGGAAAAAAGAGCCCCAGTGAATCGGCAGTGATTCACCGGGGCAAGTGCCACCAGGAGGAATCAGACGTGTGCGGCCCGGGGCTGGCCCAGGAACGCGGGCTGTTGTATGCCGGTGTAGGAGTCGTGGGTAAGCGAATTGTCGAATTTGAACTGGCGCATCATTCCGTCGAGGTCGCTTGCCAGCGAGGCGAGGTTCTTGAGGGCCTCTACGGATTCCTCGGCGCCCTGTGCGTTTTCGGTAGCGAACTCGGAGATATGGCCTGCGGATTCCGAGATTTCGCTTGAGGCGGCGGTCTGCTGGGTTGCGGCCGAGGCGATCAATTGAATCTGATTTTCCACCTGCTTTGAAGCTTCGATTGTGGCTTCGAGGCTTTTACGAGCGCGCGCGGTTTCATTCAGGCCGTTTTCGACGGCTTTTCTGCTCTCTTGCATGACTTCAAGGGTGCCATGGGTTTCGTCCTGGATACTGCGGATGGTGGCAGCAATCTCTTCGGTTGCGCCCTTGGTGCGTTCGGCAAGGCGACGAACCTCGCCGGCCACGACTGCGAAGCCGCGGCCATGTTCGCCGGCGCGGGCAGCTTCGATGGCGGCGTTGAGCGCGAGCAGGTTGGTCTGCTCGCTGATCTCCTGGATGACACTGACCACCTTGCCGATTTCTTCGGAGCGGTGAGCCAGCGAGGTCATTTTTTCGGCGACGGTGCCAGTGGCGGTGGCAATCTTCTCCATGGTGGCCGCGGCGGCTTCCATCACGGCTCCGCCCTGGTCAGCGGTTTCGGCGGAGATGCGGCTCGCGGAGGCAGCACTCTCGGCATTGTGGCTGATTTCGGCGATAGTGGCGGTCATCTCCTGCGCAGCCGCGGCGATCTGATTCGTCTTGCTTGATTGCGCGTGGGCGTTGCCGGCGGATTGCACCGCGCGAGCCGTGATTTCGGTTGTGGCGGCTGAAAGGGTGTCTGCACCTCTGCCCACCTCCTGCAAGATGGTGCGGATGGTTTCGGCGCATTTGTTCATGGCGCCGCCCAGGCGGCCGATTTCGTCGGTGCCGGTCACTTCTACGTATGCTGTGAGGTCTTTGGCGGCGAGGCGCTCGAGCATCTGGGTGCCTCGGGCGATGCGTGGTGCGATGACACGCGTGAGCACCGTACCGACAAGGATGCACAGAGCGACAATGAGGAGGGAGGCGAAGGCCTCAATCCAGACGGCGTGAAGGCTGGCAGTGGAATTCTCTGCCGCGGCCGTCTGTCCCTCCTTGACGTTGTAATCAAGAAGAGACTGAAGCGAATTTATGACCTGGTCAAAGGCATTGATAGAGGCACCGGAGGTGAAGATTGCCAAGGCCTCGGACTTCTTCCCGCTAACTGCAAAAGCGGCATCGCGATCGCTCAAATCGCGATAACGCGCGAAGGCGGAGACGGTGGCGTCAAAACCGTTGCGCTCTTCGCCTTGGTCCACGAGGGGCGCGTAGAGCGCCATTTTGCTTTCGAAGCTTTCGATCGCCTTGCGACGCAGAGCCGAATGCTCGGTGAGGCATTTTGCCGAAGAGCACACCAGCAGATCCAGGTCCTCACGCCGGAGCAGATTGAGGGCGCCCCGCATATCGGACAGGTGAATGATCGAAGGTAGCAAGTCCTGACCCATGGCGCGCGTCTTCTTCGAGATATCCCAATAGGTCAAACAGCTATACAGGCCGAGTACGACGCAGAGCAGGCAAACGATGCCAAATGCCAGCTTGAACTTGCGTCCGATAGGGACATTGCGAATTGCGAACATTCCGTCAGTTCCTTTCTCAAGGGAGTCAGCCTTGTGGGAGGCATCTTCCAGGGAACCGCTCGGGATGCTGCTTTCGGGCGGTTCCAGACACTTTGGGTTATCGGCGCAATGGAGAGAAGCGAGATAGTGCTGACCGCAAAATTTCCTTCGAAGGGCCAAAGCATCGAGGGAAGGCGCGGAAGTGTCTCAGGATGGTTCATGGAGTACGAACGCCATTTCTGCATTTTGATTTTTAGATTTTCTTCATGAAGATTTTCTCTTTATCGCCGATGCATCCAGTGTGCAGGTCGGCTCTCAGTCCTGCCGAGGCATGCGATGAGGCGGTTGACCGAACTTTGCATTACGTTTGCAGTGCTGTCTTTAGCGAATGGGCTGGGATTCGCAGAGGATCCAGCGGACCACCATCCCGCAGGCATTGCGAGTGCGAATGAGACACTGGTCCTTGGCCACGCGGAGCGAGGTGCTCCGGTGAAAAAGATCGATGCTTGCAGAGAGAGAGGAATCGAGCCGAATGCGGCGCCACCGACTTGGGACAGTCCGGCGGTGACCACGCAATGTGGCGCGCTGGAGATGGACAGTCTTTTCACAGCGCAACCGATGGGTGGTGGAGTTCACCAGGAGACGATCGGAACGACGGCCAAGTTCGGGTTCACACCGCGGCTCGAGTTGCGGTGGGGACTGCCGGGGCACTTGATCGAGAGCGGGAGCGGGGCGCGGTTGGTTGGCATAACCGATCAATGGATCGGTGCCTGCTACCGCTTTCATGAACAGAAGGGGCGAGTTCCAGACCTGGCGATGGACTATGCAGTCAAGTTTCCAACTGCGAATCCCGCGAAGGGTTTTGGGAGCGGACATACCGATCACGTGGGAACTTTTATCGCCAGCGCGGATGCGAAGAGCACACATTTCGACTTCAACGCGGCTGGCACGGTGGCCGGTGGTTTGCACGGGCATGATGGGGCGGCGCAATTTGGGCTGGCGGTGACGCGGCATTTCTTGCCGAAGCTTCTGGGAACTCTGGAAGCATTTGGAGGATCGCAGCCGGGCACATCGAATCGCTATGGGGCTGCACTGGCCGGAGGTGCATGGGGCGTTCGGCTGTGGCTGGCGGTCAACGGGGCCTATGTCCGTGCCTACACCTTTGCTTCTCCGCGGCAGCAGTTTCTCGTGGGACTCAACTACACGATGCGACCGGGGCTTGCGGCTCCGCAACGAGCAGCATTCGGAGGCATAGCGAGACGATGAACCGGTAACGCGAGGGAACGCTGGCCGGTCTTGTCGCTGGGCCGCCAAATCGATATGCTTGGCGCGACTGGAGAATGCTTGTTGAACGTTGCTGTTTACCTGCGACGCCGCGCCGGGATCGAGCTGGGGTTGAGTTTGATGGTTGTCTTCGGCGCGCAAACTTATGTTGCGGCGCAGGTGTCTTCGACTTCTCTGCCAACGGATGCGAAGCCAGTTGTTTCGCAGCACTTGACGGCGGAGCAGGATCGAGCGCGCTTGCTCGGGCTGCACGGTTTGACGGAGTCGGATTTGCGGACTGCGCCAGTTCCGGATGCGCGATCGCCCAAGGCTACCAATTACGACGAAGCGAAGGCCGATGTCTATCCAAAGTTGCCGGATCCGTTGGTATTCAACAACGGACAGCCGGTGAAGACTGCAGCAGACTGGGTCAAGCGGAGACGCGAGATCCGTGAGGATTTCGATCGCGAGGTGCTGGGGCGTTCGCCCGGCTTGATGCCGGCGGTGGAGTGGCATGTGATCAGCACCGTTCACGAGAAATACGGCGGGGTCGATGTGATTACGAAGCGGCTTGCCGGTCGAGTTGGGCCGTGGATGAATACGCAGATCACATTCAGTATCGATCTGTTGCTGACGGTTCCGGCGCATGCGGCAGGTCCTGTGCCCGTGATCATGGAGCTGGCGTTTGCGAAGGATTTTGAGCTGGCGACAAGCGGGCCGCTGGACAGCTATGTTCCGACGCCGTGGGGAGTGGATGGCAAACTCGCGGTGCAGCGCGGCTGGGGATTCGCAATTCTGAATCCAGTTAGCTATCAGAAAGATGATGGGTCGGGGCTAACGGAGGGAATCATTGGATTGAGCAATCGCGGGCAGCCGCGCAAACTCGATGACTGGGGCGTGCTGAGGGCGTGGGCATGGGGCGCAGAGCAGGCCAGGCATTACTTTGAAATGGACAAAGCGGTGGACGCAAAGCAGGTTGGGCTCGTAGGGCACTCCCGGTTCGGCAAGGCCGTGCTGGTGACGATGGCTTACGAGTACCGGGAATTTGCGGTTGGATACGTCAGTTCGTCGGGCGAGGGCGGTGCGAAGCTATACCGCCATATTTATGGCGAGCAGATTCCGAACCTTGCCAGCGCTTCGCTGTATCACTGGTTCGATGGAAATTTTCTTCGCTATGCAGGCAAGCTGAATGCCGGCGATCTGCCCGTGGACAATCACGAGCTGATCGCTCTGTGTGCGCCGCAGCCTCTGTTTATTGGAGGGGGCACCGATGCAGGGGATGGATATGCCAATCCCAACGGGGATGCGTGGGCCGATCCACGCGGGATGTTCCTGGCTGAAGTGGCCGCCGGACCGGTGTATCGGATGATGGGCGCGAAGGATTTGGGATCGATGGAGTTTCCTGCGATGGGTACTGCCCTAGTAAAGGGGGAACTGGCGTTTCGACAGCACGAAGGCGGACATACACCAGCGCCGAACTGGCCTTACTTTCTGGAGTTCGCCGCTAAATACCTGCACGCTCCGGGGGAGCAAACTCACTAGACAGTCATAAGTTGTTCATTACGCCATTGTCTGTTCTCTGATCCACAAAACGTAGTCCATGCCGGGCGGTGTTCCGCCCAGTGCTCGCAAGCGTGTGGCGCATTGGGAGCGATGTCCCTGGGTGTGAAGGCAGATCTGCAAAATCGCCTGCCGAACCGAAACATTGATGCCTAGCTGTGAAGTGCGAGTCTCCAATGTGCGTTCGAGGTCCGATTCATTCGCATGTGAGAGCCACTCGGATTCGAGGCGTTGAGTCTCGCTGAATCGATCGATGATATCGGCGAGATTTTCGGGGGTTTTCATTTCGTTTTCGCGAACGAAAGAGTGCTCGAGAATCGTGAGGAGCCAGAAGCGGTTGGCTACCAGGATGTGGTGAAGCATCTTGCTGAGCTCTTCGTCTTCAGCGGCGGCAGGATGTTGCTCGATTGCGTGCAACAGGTTGGCGTTTGCCCACCACTTATGGCGGATCAATTCTTGAATCATTGAGAGCATTGGTTGGCAACTCCAAAGAGATGGCTGGGGATTGTTGACAGCCGAGGTTCTAATCGCGACCGATAGGCGGCGTGATCCAGTATTGCAGGAGAACGAGGTCGAGAAAGCGGTCGAATTTGTAGCCGACTTCGCGGAGATGGCCGGCGCGCTCGAAGCCAAAGCGCTCGAGGAAGCGGAGGGATGCGGTGTTTCCTGAGTCTACGCCAGCGATCATGGAGTGCTTGCCCGCCTGCCGCGCCTGGACGATGAGCGCCTTGAGCAGCAGTGATCCCACTCCCTGGCCGCGCAGTTCTGAGGAGATGTGGACGGTTCCTTCGACGGTATAGCGATAGCCGGGCCAGGGGCGGAAATCCCCGTAGCTGCCAAAGCCACAGATATGCTCGCCGTCGGTCGCGACGAGGATGGGATAGTGCTGCTCGAGGCGCGTGCGCCACCAGCCGATTCGATCGGCAACGCTGGCGGGACGGTCGTTGTAGATGGCAGTGGAGTTCATCAGAACATCGTTGTAGATTGCGGTGATCTCTTCGAAGTCCGCTTGGACGGCATCGCGGATCTGCATGCTTCTACCTCGCATTTGACTCGGATGGTGGCCCGGAACCAGAATAGCTGTTCCGGCATAAAGGTTCGGTCAGGATGGAGAAGGCAGAGAAAGTCGAAGTGTTGCGGCAGTTGCAAGCCGGCCGAGACGCGCTGGGCGAGGCGCTTGCGGGTGTGGATGATGCGATGTCCGTGCATAAGCCTTCAGGCGAATCTTGGTCGATTCTGGATTGCGTGGAGCACATGGTTGAGTCGGAGCGGTACCTCCTGACGCGCTTGAACGCGGCTGAACACGCGGACCAGCCTTTCGAGAAATCGCGTCGCGAGGGCAAGATCGCCGCACTCGCCGCGGATCGCAGCCGGCGGATCGAGGCGCCGGAGCAGGCCCACCCACATGGACTGTTTGCGTCATTAACCGAGGCAGTAGCCGCCTTCGATACGACCCGGGCGGAGGTGGAACGTTGGGTGGAAAACTGCACCGGGGATCCCCGCTGCATGATGACGGACCATCCGCTGATCGTCGGGCCTGTGACGTGCTCGGAGACACTGATCATGATTGCCGCGCACCCGGCGCGGCATGCGAAGCAGATAACGGAGATTCGGCAGGAGTTCGCAGCGAAATCGAAGTGACACAAACGCCGGATGATGGGCATCGCCGTTCCTCTACCAGGGATCGAGAGAGACAAAACCGCCAGAGCAACTGATAAACACACGGCGATAGGCGATAGTAGGCAGCAACCCGTCTTCCCGCTGAGCCCGTCCGTTGCCAATTGCATTCATTGGAACGGTGAACGAAACCTGCCTCAATGCGCTCTTCCCGATCGCTACATCCTGCGGCCGAAGCACGGCAAATCGTTGTTCAAGTCCGCTCACCGTGCGCTTCAAGACGCGTGAAGGGTTCGCCGCAACCAGGTGGAGGCTCGCGTTGTTCGCGTACAACATTGGCGCATTGGTGCCGGAGTCCAGCCGAAGGAGTACGGGAGTCTTTCCGAGTGAGGAAAGACGGGCGGGAAAAACGATAGGCCGTGTAAACGGAAGATCTTTCTCTGTGCCGTACGGCTCCGCGAGTTTGATTCTTTCTCCCTTCACCTCGGCCGTGAGGGCCCCCGAGTCGTCCAGGCACAAGAAGCGGTGGCCATTGTCGATGAGCATGTCGAAATGTTGGAGGAAATTTCCGCCGAGGATGCCACGGATGCGCGGATCGACGGCTCGAAGTTGAGCCAGGTCTTCAACCACGGCGAGCGAATTGACCGCGGTGTGGTCTCCTGCGGCAAGATTGTCGATTGAGACTGCGGCTCTGCGTGAGAACGTGGCGGCACCTTCGACGCCGACGGCGCTTTGCGGCTTGAGATGGAGTTCAGTGGCGAGCGAAACGTCGATGGTGCTCACCTGCGCGCCGGTATCGACGAGGAAGTCATAGGGACCCGAGTGGTTGGCCTCCACGGCAACGACAATTAACGTGCCTTGGACAAGGCGCAGGGTTAGACTAGCTACATTCCCAGGGCAGTGCGCTTCTCCAAGAGCCGCGGGAGCGGCCTGGGAGAGAAGACTTGCTACGAGCAGGCATTTGAAGAGAGACATTGACGATCACCTCAGCCGGGTTGGCTGGGTGCAATGTCGCCTCGTGCCTCCACACTGTCGTGATGGTCCTCATATCGATTTCTGAAAGTGAGTGACGGAGTTGTGACGGATCACAAGCCCTGTGTTTTCAAGTTCGGGGAATACGAGGTCAGGCAGAGTGAGTTCCTGCTGATCCGGGGTGAGGAATCCTTTCCTGTCGAACCCAAGGTGTTTCGCGTGCTGTTGTTTCTGCTGCGCAATCCAGGCAGGCTGGTGAAAAAAGATGAGATCGTAAACGCGGTCTGGGAGGACTATTCGGTCTCGGACAATTCGCTGACGCGGAGCGTCGCCACGCTGCGCCGCCTGCTGCGCGACGACGCCCGCGAGCCGCGCTATATTGCAACAGTGCAGACCATTGGTTACCGCTTTCTGTGCCCCGTAGAGGTGTCGGACGGTGGCCTCAATCAACCTGGGGCGGCAGCGTCACTCACCAGAGACGAACAGAACCGAAGCATCCCGGAGCGACGAAAAGCCAAATGGGTTTTTGCTGCAGTTATGGCGACGGGGGTGGTAGTCGCAGTCGCGTGGTTTGGATATCGCGGCGTGAAGAACCAAAACGAAGCCGGCGGTCCAAATCTTGCCAAACATTCACCGACCGCGCCAGTCCGAGTCGTCCAACTGACCAATCTGAGTGGCAATGTTTCGTGGCCCGCATTCTCGCCTGACGGAAGGCAAATAGCTTTTGTTTGGGATGCCGAGGATCATCCCAGCAGGGGAGATCTATATGTGCAATTCGTCGGCGGCGACTCCCAGCCGCTACGGCTCACTCACACGCGCAGTGAATATTTGACTCCGCCAACCTGGTCTCCGGATGGCCGCGAGGTTGCTTTTGGCCGCTGCGACGACAATGGAGGAGCGATCTACACGGAATCTGCTCTCGGTGGTCCGGAACATCGGATCACAGACGTCGCCTGCCCATACGGATACGTTCCCCCTTTCAGCTTGACTTCTGACGGGAGGTCTCTGGTACTCGCCGACAGGTGTGTTCCCGATGGTCCGATAGGCATTGTGGTGCTTTCGATGGAAACCGGAGCGAAGCGTTGTCTCGTAGCCCTGTCGAAGGGAGAGGAGTCGGGAGACTCAGGACCAGTTCTTTCGCCGGATGGGCAAAAAGTGGCGTTTGTCAGGGTCAGAACTGGAGGCGCGGGCGATCTCTACTCCGTACCCCTTGCAGGAGGCGTACCGACCCGACTGACCACCGATAACAGTTCTGTCGGTGCCTTCATGTGGACCGCAGATGGAAAATTCATCTGTCTAAATTCCACTCGCAGCGGGGCGGAACGAACATGGCGCGTCCCGGTGGGTGGGGGCACGATTGAGCCGGAGACCCGATACCCCGGCGTCGGGGCTCTGTCTCGTGATGGCAGTCGACTCGTCTACCCAGGGCCTTCAGCCTTTATGGGTTCCAGTGTTTGGCGTGCAGAACTCTCAGGCGAGGGCGGAGCTGTCATCGGCAAACGGCAGCTTCTACCAGACTCTTCCCTGGACTATGGACCACAGCCGTCTCCGGACGGACGGCAAATCGTATTCGAGTCGATGCGGTCGGGGCATGACGAGATTTGGAAGAGTAATGCCGATGGCAGCGATCCGCGGAGATTGACCGCTCTCCGCGGTGCCGCGGGAACTCCCCGGTGGTCTGCCGACGGCAAATGGATTGTGTTTGACCACCTTCCTGAGAACCAGAACCACAGACAGATCTTCGTCGTCGACGAAGAGGGGCGCAACCTGCATATGGTCGTGTCGGGGGATTACGACACCGGCGTTGCCAGCTGGTCGAGAGATGGAAGTGCGATCTATTTCACTTCCGATCGTACTGGCAGCTTTCAAATCTGGCGTCATCAACTGGCGACCGGGCGAGACATGCAGATAACCCACGATGGCGGACAAGCCTGTTTTGAATCGTTCGATGGGAAAACGCTCTATTTTTCAAAATTTAGTGGTGGAGGCATCTGGGCAATGCCGGCCACCGGAGGCGAAGCGCATCACGTTACAGACGCACTCCATTTCGGTTATTGGGGCGAGTTTGCAGTTACCGAAAATGGCCTGTACCTGGTCGACTCTTCTGCAGACCCGGGACCAGCATTGATGTATTACTCCTTTCGGACGCGTCAGCTCAAACAGATTCTCAATCTGAACGGACCGGCAAAAGCGGTTCCCTGGAGCGCAAATCTCGGCGTATCGCGCGATGGGCGAACGGTGCTCGTCGTCCTGGGCACATTCAGGAGTTCCCTCGTCATGGCAGAAAACCTTCAATGAGTTTCTCAAGTTCGCGCGATGTGCGGAGATGATCCTGCAGAGCATTGACGCGCAAAGCGCTGCGCCTTACGCTGAGACTTATGGAATTCAAAGTTGTTGAGCTGGAGCGGGAGCCGATCGAGTTCGCTCTGGCACTGCCGCCCGGCAAGGTGGATCTAGGGAACGAAGCCACGCAGATGGGCAATCTGGCCACTTCGGGGCTTGCGGAAGTCCTGCACGAACACCGTGGCCCCAAAGATATCGTTGCCGATATCCGGCTGCGGGGGAAGTTCGCAGGCAGGTTTGAGGTTCCCTGTGCCCGTTGTGTAGAGCCTGTGGAAATCCCGATAGAGTCGGAGTTTGACCTGATCTTCAGGCCGGTGGTGGCGGACTCCGAGCCTACGGAGCGGTCGATAACGCCACCGGAGACGGAAATCGGTTATTATCAAAGAGACAGTCTTTTGCTTGAGGATGTGCTGCGCGAGCAGGTGCTTTTGTCCCTGCCGGTCAGAACGCTGTGCAAGCCTGACTGCAAAGGACTTTGCCCGCGCTGCGGTCAGAACCGCAATAGCCAGGATTGCTCCTGCGATGAGGGTCCATCCGACCCCCGCTGGGAGGCGCTTTCCGGGCTACGCAGCCAGATAAAGTCCTCAAAATAAATGTTTTGATGTTCCGCCCGCGCCGCAAGGCAGTCCGGAACCCCTGCGGTCTTGACGGGGCGCGAACACGAAAGGAATTGCATCATGCCGAATCCGAAAAGGCGCCACTCTACGCGCCGTACCGCTCTTCGCCGCTCCCACGACTTCCTTACCGCAACCGGAGTTTCGGAGTGCCCGAACTGCCACGAGAAGAAGCTCCCCCATCGTGCCTGCGCCAAGTGCGGAGAATACAAGGGGCGCGCGGTGCTCGAGACCAAGGAAGCCGCGAAGTAAACGGCGCTCACACCGAACGTGCCGGAATATGCAATGATGCAAGTGTTTGAGTCTGCGGGGTCGTCCCAAGGGAACGGCCCCGTCAGCATTTCCGGCGTTCGCGTAACATCATTCCAGTTCACGGTGACGCAGCATGCTCGTCGACATCGCTCTTGACGCAGTGGGTTCCGACAAGGCGCCTGAGCCTGAGATCAAAGGCGCCATCCTCGCCTGCCGCGAGCTTCCCGTCCGTATCCACCTCGTCGGGCCATCTTCAGAACTTCGCGATCTGCTCGACGAGCACCTGGAAAACGAGGAGCTGCCCATCGTGATCCACCATGCCAGCGAGCGCATTGGGATGGAAGAGAAGGCCGCGCAAGCCTACCGGAGCAAGAAAGACAGTTCGATGCGCGTGGGGCTGAGACTGGTGCACGATCGCAAGTGCGCCGGCTTTGTAACCGCAGGCAATACCGGTGCGGCGATGGCAACTGCGAAGGGCGTGCTTGGAGCGCTTCCTGGCGTGGACCGACCAGCCCTGGCTACGCCGATGCCGAGTTCTACAGGTAATCCGTGCGTGCTGCTCGACGTGGGCGCGAACGTGGATTGCAAGGCGCACAACCTGGAACAATTTGCGGTGATGGGTGAGATGTACGCAAGGAGCGTGCTGAAAATTGCGCATCCGCGCGTAGGCCTGCTCTCAATTGGTGAAGAAGAGACAAAAGGCAACGATTTGACGCGTGAGGCGTTTCCGCTGCTGAAAGCCCTGCCGATCAAATTCATCGGAAACGTCGAAGGGCGCGATATTTTCAGCGGGCTGGCGGACGTGATTGTCTGCGACGGCTTCGTGGGAAACGTGGCACTGAAGACCAGCGAGGGCGTTGGGCGATTTGTGCGCGATGTGCTGCGTGAGTCGCTGACGAGGACGGTAACGGCCAAGGTTGGCGCGCTGCTTTCGCGGCAGGCTTTCAACGATTTTCGTCGACGGCTGGATTATCGCGAGTACGGCGGAGCCCAGTTGCTGGGAGTGCGCGGGGTTTGCGTGATTGGGCACGGGTCGTCGAACGATCGCGCCATCTTTAACGGCATTCGCGTGGCCTACGAGTTTGCACATGCGGGGACGAACGAGCGGATTGAACAGGAATTCATGCGCAGGCCGAATCGCAAGCCCGGGCAAGGCGAAGATGATGCTTCCGACGCTACGATTCACTAGTGCGCGCTGATGCCACCCGAAGCGAATAAGACGAATCTCTACAATCTGAGGCAGTGGGGTGAGGAACTCGCCTGTCCGGCGTGCTACGCGAAGCTGCGGATTGAGGAAGCGGCTGTTGTGTGCACCGCCTGTGCTCGCTCCTATCCGGTTGTGGATGGGATTCCGGTGCTGATTCCGCAGCGGGCAATTGAACCCTCGACAAACTAGAAGACAAGAGCCTCGGCGGTTATTCTGGGGAGCAAGCTTTCTCCGGATCGAACCAGCGAGGTCACTCCTTGGCAACAGCAAAACTGAAGAGGGCGCTCGGGTTCCGTGACGTTTTGTTGTTTTATGTTGCTTCGGGACTGAGCCTGCGCTGGATCGCGACGGCGGCCGCGAGCGGGCCTTCGGCGATTGCGGTGTGGTTGACGGCGCTGTTGGTTTTTTTCGTGCCCCTGGCGGCATGTGTGTTGGATCTGTCCTCGCGCTATCCGGCGGAGGGCGGACTGTACATCTGGACGCGTGAGGCGTTCGGGCCGTTCTCCGCATTTATCTCCGCATGGACCTACTGGATGAGCAACCTGCCGTATTTTCCTTCGGTGCTGTTTTTTGCGGCGAGCAGCTTGCTCTTTGTCGGCGGACCGATGCAGCAATTGGCGGAGTCGCCGGTTTACTTCCTGGTGTTCACAGTGGCGATGCTAACGTTGATAACGCTGCTGAACGTGGTGGGGCTGAGCACAGGCAAGTGGCTCAACAATCTTGGCGCGATCGGCAGTCTCGTTCCGGCTGTAGTGTTGATTACTCTTGGCTGTGTTTCGTTCGCGCGATTCGGATCGGCAACACATTTCACACTGGCCGCAATGGTGCCACGGCCGCGGATGAGGAATCTGATTTTTCTTTCGACGATCTTTTTTGCGTTCGGCGGATGCGAAGCAGGATCGTTCATGGGCGATGAGATCAAGGAGCCGCGGCGGGTGATTCCGCGAGCGCTTTTCGTGGCCGGCGCGATTCTGGGGTTGGGATATATTGCCGGGACCGTGTCGATGCTGGTGGCGCTGCCTTCGAGCAGCATCAGTGGGCTCGGTGGTTTCATGACAGCAGTGGACTTTCTGGCGCGGCGGCTGGGGATGGGCGTGCTGGTTGCTCCAATCGCCGTGCTGGTAGCGGTAAGCAATGTCGGCGCTGCAAGTGCGTATCTTTCGTCGACGGCGCGGTTGCCGTTTGTGGCCGGGGTGCACCGTTATCTTCCTGAAGCGTTCGGGCGGATTCATCCGCGGTTCAGCACGCCGCACGTGGCGCTGATTTCGTATGGCGCGGCGGGCATTCTCTTTGGATTGCTCGGACAGGCTGGCACGAGCATTCACGGGGCTTACGACATGCTGGTAAGTATGGCGGTCATTACTTACTTCATCCCCTACATGTTCCTGTTTGCCTCGGCGATCCGGCTGCAGCGGGAGCCATTGCCGGAGGGAGCGTTCCGCTTGCCTGGCGGTCGACGGATAATGATTCCGCTGGCCTGCCTGGGCCTGGTTTCGACGGCCTGCACGATTGTGCTTTCATTGTTTCCAGCAGAGGACGATGCGCACCCTACGGCTACATTTTTCAAAGTGGTCATCATGACGCTTGTGCTGCTTGCCGCCGGCATTGCCGTCTACTGCTCGGGCCAGCGGAGGAAGGCGCGCAACATTACTGAGAGGAACAGTGCATGAGAAAAACCCTCGCCGAATTAGTGGATTTGTACGACGCGGATGCGCCTCTTGAAGAGGCATACACGATTCCGGCGCCGTGGTATCTGGATGCGTGCTTTGAGCAGGCGGAACGTGAGCAAGTGTACGGGCGTAACTGGATCGCGGTGGGGCGGTTGGATCAGGTGGCGAAAGAGGGACAGTTCTTCACTGTTGAGATCGCGGGTGAACCGTTGGTGATTGTGCGCGGATCGGATGGCGTGTTGCGCGCTTTCTTCAACGTGTGCCGGCATCACGCGGCTGCGGTTGCCAACGTGCCGTGTGGAACGGTGCAGCATCTGCGGTGTCCCTATCATGGCTGGACCTATGGGCTTGATGGATCGCTGAAGGGTGCTCCGGAGTTTGCGGGGGTATGCAACTTCGATCGTGCGGCGAATGGTCTGGTTCCAGTGCGTGTGGCGGTTTGGGAGTTGTTTGTGTTTGTGACTCTGGATGCGGATGCGCCGGAGTTGAAAGCTTGTTTTGGAGACTTGCCGGAACGCGTGGCGCCGCTGGCGATCGGCAACCTCCACTTCTTTGCGCGCAAGATTTATACGCTCAAGTGCAACTGGAAGGTCTACGTGGATAACTATCTCGATGGCGGTTACCACGTGCCGCACCTGCACAAGGGACTGAACAGCGTGCTCGATTACAAGGAGTACACGATCGAGAACAGCGCGCGGTATTCGCTGCAGTCGAGTCCGATGGTGAGCTCGCAGGAACACGCATCCTTTGCAACCACGCGAACTGGAGATCGGGCTTACTACTACTGGCTGTACCCGAATTTCATGATCAATATTTACGAGGGTGTCATGGACACGAACCTCGTGCTTCCGCTGGGAACTGATCGGTGCATGGTGCAATTCGATTTCTACTTCGCGGACGTGAGCGAGGCGGCGCAGGAGGGCAACGCGAAGAGCGTGGCGGTGAGCGATCGGATCCAGGACGAAGATGTGGATATCTGCGAGTCGGTGCAGAGGGGGTTGAGTTCGCGGGCTTATGCGGCGGGAAGGTTGTCGGTGCGCCGGGAAGGCGGGGAGCATTTGTTTCACCGGCTGCTCGCCGCGGATTTGCGGAAGGGGATCTGAGCGCAATCAAGGCTCCCAAGTGTCGCCTGGGAGGAGAGCTTTGGCTGTGAGGTCTACAGCGGAGCATTCGCGCATCGTTTTCTCCAGCAACCCCGCGGGTTCGTCCCACGGCTCATCGGTGAGTTGGAAGGTGGCCCAATGGACACCGAGGAGATGTTGCGCGCCGCAGTCAATGGCAATCTGAACGGCCTGTGAGGGGTCGGCATGCTGCGAATTCATGAACCAGCGAGGTTCATAGGCGCCGATGGGGAGGATAGCAACGCGGGGCGCGCCGCAGCGTTTGCGAATTTCCCGGAAGACCTTTCCGTCCTGATAGCCGGTGTCTCCGGCGCTGTAGATGATGCCGGCGGGTGTCTCGAGAATGAATCCACTCCAGAGCGCGAACCGGCGATCGCCAAGGCTTCGAGCGGACCAGTGATAGGCGGGGACGATGGTGGCGCGAACCTGATCTGAAAGCTGGAAGGTTTGCCACCAGTCACCCGTTTGTACCTGCAACTCCGGCGATTCCTTGCGGATGACCGCGTCGTTGCCAAGGGGCGAAATAATGGTTGGTTTGTGGCCCTTCCACAGACGCGCGAGGGTGCCGGTGTCCAAGTGGTCGTAGTGGTTGTGAGTCACCAGGACTGCGTGGATCGGAGGCAGGTCTTCGAAAGCGACGGAAGGCGGATTGCGCCGAAGGGGACCGATGGAGCGAAAGGGACTGGCGCGATCGGACCAGACGGGATCAACGAGGATGTTGAGGGCGGCGACCTGGATCAGCATCGATGAGTGGCCAATAGCGGTGACGCGCAAGCCATCGACACGCGGATCGGGCTTCAGTCCAGAACGAGAAGGGATGGATGCTGGCCACGGCGATTGCTTTTCGAATAGCTTCCAGCGAAGGAGTTCCAAGATGCTCTTGTCGGTTGAAGGCAGACCCGCGTGGAAAAACCGCTTGCCATCGAAATGGTCGGAGGGCGGGCCGTTGTAGTAGCGATTTCCCAATGAAACTCCATCAAAGCAGGGAATAGGGAATAGGGATTAGGGATTAGGGCTGACGAACAAACGGCTCATAGCGACCGAGAGCAGAGTTTCTCTGAACTCACGTGGTCAGGGCCTCGGTCTGTTTGCTCATCTTGGCGGTGCGTTCGAGCTTGTCCCAGTTGAAGGGCTTCCCGTCAATAGCGCGCATGAGGGTTTTGGCCAGCACGATGGAGAAGACCTGGCGGTAGGCGAAACGCTGGAGCCAGATGTGGAAGAGCAGCCAGCCGTCCCCCTTGTTGGCGGGGTGGCGTCGTTCGAGGCTGAAAGCGATGCCGGAGGTGACGAAGTCGATGAGGAGAAACGCGCCGAAATAAGCAAGCAGTTTTTCGAGGCTGGCGGCAGAGGCGGCTTCGGGATGATAGTGGCGGTCGACGAGGTAGTGCGCGAGTCCGGCGAGAAACATCAAGTCGATGAAGGGCGATACGAGCGGAAGGAACATCTGGAAGATAAGGATGTTGGGCAGCGCGAAGAGACCCATGGCCTTGTTGCGGACGAATGCCATGCGATGCTTCCAGACGGCCTGCAAAATGCCGAAGGACCAGCGGAAGCGCTGGCGCATCAGGCCGCGTGCGTCGATGGGGGCCTCAGTGAATGCGAGGGCGCGGTCTTCGTAGACGACCTTGTATTTCTGTTCCAGCAGATTCATGGTGAGGTCGGCGTCTTCGGCGACCGTGTTAATGGGATAGCCGCCGGCGGCCCTGGTTCCGGCGGTGCGCCACGCGCCAATGGCGCCGGGCACGACAGTGACGACATTGAACAGGTCGAGGGCGCGGCGTTCGAAGTTCTGGCTGGTGATGTATTCGAGGGCCTGCCAGCGGGTCCAGAGGTTGACGCGGTTGCCAACCTTTGCGTTGCCTGCGACCGCGCCCACACGCTCATCTTCGAAATGAGGAATCAGTTTGGAGACCGCATCCATGGCGATGACGGTGTCGGCGTCAATGCCGACATAGAAGTCTTCGTCGATGCCTTCCAGCGCGAAGTTGAGGGCCGCCGCCTTTCCCCCATTTGGCTTGGTGAGGACCTGCACGCGGCCCGAAGCGATGTCTTTCGCGTAGGCTTCACGGGCGACTTCGAAGGTGCGATCTGTTGACCCGTCATCGACGACGATGACGTGCAGATTCGTGTAGTCAGAATTCAGCACCGAACGGATGGTGCGGACGATGACTTTTTCCTCGTTGTAGGCGGGGATGAATACGGCTACGCGGGGATTGAATCCGGGCGAGGCTTGACGGTGCGGCCGGCGCAGGCGATCGATGATGGCGAAGATGCCGACGATAATGAGCCGAGCACTCATGACGACATCGCCGACGAAGAATACGAGGACGATGAAGCGGCCGATGATGGAGAGCGCTGAGAAGGCGATGGAATCTGGGATGGCGCGTATGTATTGCCGGAATGTCAGTTCCGGCATGACCTGGGCAGTCGTTTTGCCCAGAAGCGACGAGACAGGAACGAAGGTGTAGCCGCGCGCGCGGAGAGTGTCGATAAGGACGGGCAAGGCAGCTACGGTAGCGGAGCGGTCGCCGCCGCCATCGTGCATCAGGATAATGGATCCGCGGAACTGCGGCTTCGTCTTCATCCGTTCAAGCTGGTCGAGCACCGACTGCGTAATCTCGGCAGGCGTTTTGGGGTTGCGTTCGTCCCAGTCGTCAGTGTCGATTTTGTTGCCGATGACGATGTAGCCTTCGTTCTGGAGGCGAACCACGGGTTCGGCCTGAACGTCGGTTTCCGGCTCTTCATCCACATCGTAGGGTGGACGAATATAGAGCGGCTGAACGCCGAGTTGGCTTGCGAACAGGCGCTCTGTGAGCTTTACCTCGATATCAAGCCGCTGCGCCGAGACTTCACTGATATCGGGATGCGTATAGGTATGATTGCCGATCTCGTGGCCCTCCCGCTGTTCGCGCTTCATGATGCCGATGTTTTCCAGTGCTTCTTCGCCGATGATGAGAAAGGTGCCCTTCACGCCTTTCTTGTCGAGGACGTCGAGAATGCGCGGCGTCCATTTCGGATCGGGTCCATCGTCGAATGAGAGGGACACCTCGTTGGGGTGGTAGCCGTAATACTGCACGGTGTAGGTCCGAGGGTAGATATCCATGTGCTCATCGATGATGAGTTTCTTGCGAGGGTCAGGCTCGTCGGAGTCAACCTCGACGGTGCGTTTGCCCTGTTGGGGAAGGCCGGTAACACGCATAATGTCGCCTTCGCCTTCGGCGTCGACGTCCTGGCCGGGCGCCACCGAGCGTAATGCATCCAGGGAAGCCGGATTGCTGGGCTTGTCCCAGACATTCCACATGGACCGGTCTTCAGAGCCAAGGCGCCAGAGAGCGAAGGTTTGCAGGCCGAGCGCGCGCGCAGCTCGGAGTTCATTCAACATGGTCACGCCGTCGAGGAACCATATAACGTGGCGCGTGTGCGAGTCCTCGTCGATGTACTCAAAGTGGGGGTTGAGGGAGTTGTAGTCGAGGTCGAGATCCGCGTCCGCGTCGCCAGCCGTTTGCCAGACGTCGGGGACGTGGTCCTTCACTTCAGTGTTGACCACGCGAGGCTGGCGCATCTTGGGGTCGTGCGCCTTGGGATCGGGAATGGACATCTCCCAGTCGTAACCGTAGTTGCCAACGGCACAAATGAGTTTGTTGAGCGGAACGTACTTCTTTGCGCGCACGAGGTTGGCAACGAACCAGTCCTGGCTGGCGATGGGGCCCGGCTCACTTTGAACTTCGTGCTGATCGTAATTCATCAGGACAACGCCATCGGAGTTCTCGGCGATGGTCTTCAGGATATTGCCGTCTGTGCCGGCGCCATTGGTGACATAGAGGCGCAGGCGGCGCGGATGCATGTCGGCATAGAGTTCCTGAATAAACGTGGTGTATCCGGCTTCTCCGCCCTCGGGGAGATTCTCAAAATCGAGCGAGAGGCCGTGGTATGCAGGGAACGCCGCAAGAAACTGGAGAATCTGTTGGCGAAGGGCCGCGCGATTCCGGGGATCGTTGAGGAGATTGCCGACCCCGCCGTCCCAAATTTGAGTAGCGGAGTTGTAATTGTTGACATGCGGGAAGATCTCCGTGTCTTCCTTGGCCAACTGGATAGTGCGCTTGATGCGGTTGAGATCGTCGGGATCGTGGACGGAATTATGATCGATGACGGGAAAAGAGCGGTGGCTCTCGCTGTCGAGTGCGAGGAGCCTCGGCGCCGAGGAATCGACATGCAGCCACTCGGGGAAGAGCAGATCAATCTGGTGAACATGCTCCTTGAAGGAAGCGTAGCTGGCCTCGTCGTAGGGAACGTAATACGCGGCGCGCAATCCTTCGCCGGTGTTGAGGGGAATATCGGACGGTTTGCGATCGGTTTTGCGGCGTGCGGGGTGAATGGGTTTCTGGTTGCGTGCCAAGGGCGCCCTGTTCTGCAATGCCTTGTAGGTGTGCTTCTGTGTAGGCAGCAGCAACTCGGGCAAACGCTGGCCCCGGAGTACATTGAAGATAAAGCCGGCCAGCACAAGCGTGGATACGACCGCCGTGATGTCGAATATGCGGCGCAGGCGCTTCCATCGGGTTCGCTGGGGATCGAAAAATATCTGTTTATCGAGCATCGCCGTTTCTAAGGTATACAGTACGAATCGTATGGAAGCTGAACCCCTGAGTCAATTGATGCAAACGGTTAGGACGGCAGATCGCTTGCGTAATGCTCTGTGGATGCTGCCGGCACTTCTAGCTGGAGCCCTTCTTCGTTTTTGGATGCTGAAGCGATTCTTTGAGGTGACCGGGGACGCGCTCATCTACGGGGGGATCGCGAAGAATCTGCTCCTTTCGGGGCGTTATGCGCTGACGGTGGGTACGGGCGAGACATATCCGACGCTGATCCGGCTGCCGGGGTATCCCTTGTTTCTGGCCGTGTGCTTCAAGTTGTTTGGAATGGAAAACTATGCATCGGCTGCCTGGGTCCAGATCGTTCTGGAACTGGCAGGTTGTCTGCTGCTGGCGGATTTTGCGCGACGGGTGGCGCCCGCGCGGTTGAGCGTAGGTGCGGCGCATTGCACGCTTTGGCTGGCCGCATTGTGCCCCTTTACGGCTGTATATGCTGCGAACCCGCTGACAGAGGGGCCGACGCTGTTTGTGATCGCGTTGGCGATGGGTTGCAGCGCAAAGTTTGCCGAGCGCCCGGGATGGCCGGCGGCGTTGGGATTCACGTTTGCGGTGACGTATGCGGCACTGCTGCGGCCGGACGGTGCGCTGGTGGCACTGGCGTTCGGTCCAGCGCTGCTGCTGGCCCTGGTGCGGAAGAAGAACCAGATTCAAGTGCGCAGTGGAGTCAAGCGGATGGTTGCGGTTTGCGTGCTGCTGGCAGTGATGCCGTTTGTGGCCTGGACGTGGCGCAACTGGAGCACGTTTCAGGTGATTGAGCCGCTGGCTCCTCGTTATGCGACGGACCCGGGAGAGTCCACGCAGGCGGGCTGGGTGAGCTGGGTGAAGACGTGGTGTCTGGATTTCGTTTCGACTTACCAGGTGTACTGGAACGTGCCGGGGGATACGCTCGATATCACCAGGCTGCCTGCGCGGGCTTTTGATTCCCCGCAACAGCAGGCGGAGACGGCGGCGCTGGCACTTGATTACAACAACAACGGCGAGACCCTGACGCCGGAGATCGATGCTCGATTCGCGAAGCTGGCAAAGGAGCGGTATGCGGCACATCCCTTGCGGTCGTACGTGCTGCTGCCGGTTGGACGCGTATTGGATATGTGGCTGCGTCCGAGAGTTGAGAATCTGCCCATAGATCTGGACTGGTGGGTCTACAAGCATCATTACGCAGAGACGCGCTTCAGCTGGCTCTATGCGGGACTGAACGCGTTCTACCTGCTGCTCGGCGTCATAGGCCTATGCCTGCGGCCAAAGATGTGGCCGTGGATGCTGGCGTACATAGTGCTGCGCAGCGCCCTGCTGCTGTCCGTCGAGGCACCTGAGGCGCGGTATACGCTGGAGTGCTTTCCGATGCTGTTTGTGCTGGGCGGGGTGGCGCTCTACCGGTTAATGATTTGGGTCTTGCTGTCGGTTTTGAAGGCGAACACGCTGGAAGGCAGAGGCTGATTAAATTTGAAGTTGAAGTATAGGCACACGCGAGACTGTCCCTCGCCCTGGTCGAATACCTGCTTCAGGCTAACGCCGCGCGCGGTATCCATCCAGACAGTCGCCTTCACAAGGTTCTTTCGCACCGCAGGATCTTTGGGAACGAGGTCGAGTTTTTCAGTCTTCACGCCGTCGATAGTCTCTTCACCGCCGTAAGTGATGTCCCATTTCTCGGAAAGATCTTTGCCGCTGGCTCCGAAGCCAAGCAGAAGGTAGCCGCCGAGCTTGTCGTTCTTGTAGGTCGTCGCCTGGTTGATAAGTTTCTCGTACAGGCGAAAGACTCCCTTTGAAAAGGTATAGATCTTGGGGACGGGTTTGCCGTTCTCCTGTTCGATGTGCGCCGCCATCTGGAAATTGGAGCCGTTTCGCTCGTAATAAACCGTGCCCTTTTGCACTTCCTTATCGGGCACTGGATCGGTCTGAATGGAGTCGAACTCGAAATCGGCCGACGTTGAGCGGAAGTTGGCCGCTGCGGCGTCGAGTTTGGCCAGCACGGTTTTCAAATCCTGCGCGGCAATCTTCGGAGCGATCGAGGCAAAGAGGAATGCAGACATTGCGACGATCAGGGTTTTCTTTCCAAGGTGCATAGACTTCCTTTTCCTGTTGGACGGATAGATACGCTGAGCATGGGGACCGTCCCGGATTTTTTCTTCAGCCCTAGCGCCGAGCCCAGATCTTCCAAACGATGTTGCCCTGTGTGTCGGACGCGGTTTCCCAGCGAATGACCGAGACGGCGTCGCCGGTGACGGGTTCGATGGCCTTGCGCAGAATCTTTCGAACGTCGTTGATCGAAGCAGACGCTGGGACATTCACATCCGAAGGTGCGAGGGTGACGATGATGCCGCGCCCGTCGTCGCCGATGACCTGGATGGGGTGTGTTGGCCCGGCCGCTCGCGACGGCTTGTCGCCGTAATCCCACAAGTGCGGCGTGACGAAGATGAAGAGCAGGATCAATGACACCATGACGTCATAGTGGACGTTGCCGCGAGGATGGGTCCAATAGAAGTAGTTCTTCAGGAACTTGTTCATGCTTGCTCCTGCCGCGTGACGCGGGCAATAATGCGATCGAGGCCGCCCATGTAGGGACGCAGCGCATCAGGAACGATGACAGAGCCATCAGCTTGCTGGTAGTTCTCAAGAAGAGCGAGCCACGTTCGACCCACAGCGAGACCGCTGCCGTTGATGGTGTGCACGAATTCATTCTTGCCTTTCGCGGAGGGCTTGAAACGAATGTTGGCGCGGCGGGCCTGGAAGGCCTCGAAGTTGGAGCAGGAAGAGATTTCGCGGTACAACTGCTGACCGGGGAGCCAGACTTCGAGGTCGAAAGTCTTGGCGGAGCTGAATCCAGTGTCGGCCGTGCAAAGCAGAACCCGGCGATAGGGAAGCTTGAGAGCTTCGAGAATCTCTTCGGCGTCGCGGGTCAGCTTTTCGTGTTCAGCGTCGGAGTCTTCAGGACGCGTGAACTTGACCAGCTCGACTTTCTGAAACTGGTGCTGACGAATGATGCCGCGCGTGTCCTTGCCTGCCGCTCCGGCTTCGGCACGGAAGCAGGGCGTGTATGCGGTGAACCAAATGGGCAGGCGGCCTTCGTCGAGAATTTCGTCACGATAGAGGTTGGTGACCGGAACTTCGGCGGTGGGGATGAGCCAGTGGTCGTTGTCTTTGAACTCGCCGCGAGCGACGGCTTCGGCGTCAGCATCGGAGCAGCGGAAAAGGTCCTCGGCGAACTTGGGAAGCTGACCGGTGCCGAACAGGCTCTTGCTGTTGACCATGAAGGGCGGCAGCACCTCGGTGTAGCCATGCTTCTGGGTGTGCGTGTCGAGCATGAAGCCGATAAGCGCTCGTTCGAGACGTGCTCCCGCGCCCACATAAACGGCGAAACGCGCGCCGCTCAGTTTGGTTGCACGCTCAAGATCTAGGATGCCGAGCTGCTCGCCGAGCTCCCAGTGAGGCTTCGGTGTAAAGTCGAAGTGCGGCTTCTCGCCCCAGATTTTTACGGTGACGTTGTCTTCCTCGGATTTGCCGATGGGGACTTCGTCGCGGGTCAAGTTAGGGATGCCGGCGAGAGAGAGGCGCATCTGCTCATCGAGGGAGGTCGCGGACTTGTCGAGTTCGTCGAGCCTTTCTTTGAGGGCGCGTGTCTCGTCCATCACGGCGGTGGCGTCTTTGCCTTCGCGCTTGAGGGTGCCAACCTGCTGCGAGAGCTCGTTGCGGCGGGCCTTGAGCTGCTCTGAGGCAGTGATGGCTTCGCGGCGCCTCTGGTCCAGTTGCCGGAAGTTGCCTAGAAGGGCGGCAGGATCGGCGCCGCGGGCACGGAGTTTTTCTTCAACTGCTTCCAGGTTGCCCCGGACGAATCCCAGATCGAGCATGACTCTTATCAGTTTAACGGATGGGGGAGCTTTTCAGCTTCTTCGCCCAATTGGCCGGTGCTGTTTCAACGCACTTCGGCGATGCGGGCATCTTCCTGCTGGGTCGGGCCGGCGTCCACCTGGTCTTGCCAGCCTGGCAGGCGCTGATCGCCGGTGATGAGTCTTGCGCCGCGGGTGAACGTGAAGTATGTCCAGACCCATTGCGAGAAGACGGAAACGCGATTGCGGAAGCCGATGAGAAAGAAGATGTGCACCGTGATCCACGTGACCCAGGCCAGGAAGCCACTCAGATGAGCCTTGAAAGGCCATTCCACCTTGGCGACGGCGGCCATGCGCCCGATGGTAGCCATGTCGCCCTTATCGAAGTACCGGAATGCGGGGCGGCGTTTTTGTCCGAGATCAGCTGCGATCATTTTGCCGATGTGGTCGCCCATCTGCATAGCGGGTTGCGCGACGCCGGGAACCTGGCGGCCGTCCTGCTCGAAATGGGCAAGATCTCCGAGGACAAAGACTTCGGGAAGGCCGGGGGGATTGAGGTTGTTGTCGACGATGACGCAGCCGCGCTTGTCAGCAGGTGCGCCGATCATTTTGCCGAGAGGCGAGGCCTGAACGCCGGCGGCCCACAGGATGACGGCAGCGTCGATGCGCTGATTGTTGGCCTCGACCCAGCCAGGTCCAACCTTGGTGACGTTGCTTTTGGTGTGGACTTCGACGCCAAGGTCGAAAAGGGTGCGCTCAGCCTTGGCCGAGAGATCCTCGGGATAGGCGGCGAGGACGCGCGGGCCATTGTCGAGCAGCAGCACGCGAGCCTTGGAGGGGTCGATGTGGCGGAAATCGTGGCGCATGTAAAGTTTGGCGATGTCGCTGATGGCGCCCGCAAGTTCGACCCCGGTAGGGCCGCCACCGATAACCACGAAATTGAGTGGTGGATGCCAGCCGTGCTCCTGCATTTGCCTCTCGGCGAGTTCGAAGGCGAGCAGAACGCGGCGGCGGATCTCGACAGCGTCCTCAATGCTTTTGAGGCCCGGGGCGAAGGGCGCCCACTCGTTCTTGCCGAAGTAGGAGTGGGTGGCGCCGGTGGCGAGGACGAGATAGTCATATGAAAGGTCGGTGCCCGAAGCGAGGCCGATACGGCGTTCCTGAACGTCGATGCTGGTGACTTCGTCCATCAGCACTTCTGTGTTGGACTGACGGCGCAGAACCGTGCGAATGGGCTGGGCGATATCGGCCGGCGAGAGGACGGCGAGTGCTACCTGGTAGAGAAGCGGCTGGAAGGTGTGATGGTTGCGGCGGTCGATAACG
The DNA here is from genome assembly GCF_035317045.1 of Occallatibacter sp. GTDB lineage: Bacteria > Acidobacteriota > Terriglobia > Terriglobales > Acidobacteriaceae > Telmatobacter. Next base: position 164,210 of record NZ_DATHHT010000024.1, on the reverse strand, counting down.
GTCAAGTCCACCGCAAGGTGGCCCAGCGCAATCGCTGCATGGAGACCTCCAAAGCCGGCGCCTACGATTACGACCCGCGGTCGCGCAGCGCCATCACCTGCACGGAGCGGTTTTGTCAGTTCGCTCATTCAACCTCGCTCTCTGAGTATCTGATGCCCGAGAGTGGCGAGAGTGGCAGAGTTTGCCGATGCGGCTGAAAGGTCTATGGGTGCTGCTCAATTGCAATGGAGATAGCGCTTGTATTGCCAGTGACGGCGAGTGCGGCGAGGTTGGTGGCGAGGCCGGGGATCGAGGCAGGAGCGAACGTTACGGTGCCGTCGAGGGCTGAGTTCCCGATGGCGGTTTGGGTGGCGAGCAACGGAGCCTGCGCACAGCGGCCGTGGGGCGGGCAGGGAGGCGTCCATGCGTAGAGAGACTGATAGAGGGTGACGGCGCCGCCAGCCATGGGGTTGCCGTTCATGTCACGGACGCGAAGAGTGATCGATCCGGGAGTACCCGAGGCAGCAAGAGTCTGACCGGTTCCGGAGATGGGTTCGAGCCAGGCAAATTCGGCTCGGGCGCCGAGAGCGATGAAGCTAACGCACTGGCTGGTGCCATTCAGGCACGCGTTTGAGGTGATTTGCTGGCCTTCGGAGAGCGGTCCCACCGCGAGGGATTTGGAGGCGATGCCGTTGGAGTTGGTGGCGGTGGACGGTGGCCCTTGCGGAGAGATACCTCCAACGGGCTGCCAGGTTACGGTTTGGCCAGGAGCAGGTGTGCCGCTCAAGAGCGCCAAGGCTTGCGTGGTCCAGTTGACCGTGACTCCTGCTGCTACAGACAGCATCGGAGTGAGAGCAGAAAGGTTTGGCGCCGTACCGCCGCTGAAGTGAGCCTGCAGGCTGGCACCGTTGGTCAGGAAAGCCGTGACGACAGAGGAACCGGCAGAGGGAGCGGTGATGTTGATGGTTGCAATGCCATCGCCAGTTGCCGACGTGGAGCAGGATCCCGCGCCACAGGAGAGGGTGGCATTTCCGCTGGCGACGGCGAAGGTCACCGTGACGCCTCCGGCTGGGGTGAGGTCTGGTCCCAGCGCGGTCACGGAGAAGGGGATGGGAACGCCGATCGGGACGGTGTTGGCGGGAGCGGTGTTGAGGGTGAGGGAATCGCCGGTCGCGGAGTCGTAGCTGATGGCGCCGGGAAGAATGGTCATCGCATAGAACATGGGCAAGTCGTCGACCTCGACATCTACAGATCCGCTTACGTCAGGAGTGGCGGCGGGAGCGATCACAGTAATCTCGTTCGGCGAAATGCTGGTGACGACAGCTTTCTGTCCGCCGATGAGGACGGTGTCGGAAGGACGGAAGCCCATGCCGCGAATCACGATCGGGCCGCCGGCTGCGGACAGCCGGGGCGACTGGATGGTGTCGGCATAGAGAACCCAGCCGTTATAGGCGTAGTCGGGGCGTCCGTCACCGCGCATATCGGCGATACCGAGGCGAACGATGTCGTCGGCGGATGCTGCAACCTTCAGCCACGTTTCGCCGGTCGCATATCCGTTGAGCGCGGGAGCCCAGTTGAGTGTGGACGCGGAAATGGGATTGAACGCATCCCAGACACCGATGGTGGGGAGGGCCTTGGTTTCGGTGGGGAGCCCCGACTCATTCAGAGCCTGGGTGACGATGGTGAAGGTGTGTCCGGAGCGGACGGGGAAGGCAAACCAGTCGGTCTGACCCACCTGGCTGAGACGACCGCACCAGAGGCCGCTTGTCGGCAGGGGACGAGGCAAATCGGGCGAGGCTATGGCGTCCTGCGGATTGCCAGCGGCGGAGTCGGCGATGGTGACGGTGAGAGTTTGCGCACTGCCAGCAGACATGTTTGAAACGGACAGTACAGGCATGGTTCCGGAAGGCGATGGCGAACCGTCGACGTACGGGCCGACAGACTCCGTGAGCATAAAAAGTGGATCGATGGATTCGAAGGTGACCTGGTAATTCGCGATGGTCATGCCGGGTGGCAAGGGGATACCACTGAGATCGAAAAAGCCCTCGAGCGCGGGATCGTTTGAGCCCCATTCTGCAAGCAGGTTTCCATTTCGGTCCGTCCAGCCGGTGATAGGGTTACCGCGATTGCCGCTGAAATATGCGCCGGAAACAAAGGTTACGGTGTACTGATAGAGCGGATTCCCGTTGGAGTCGAGCGGAAGGGCGACGACGTTGACGCCCTGCATGCCGATACCGGTGCGAAAACTGAGCGTGCCCTGGATGGAAACGGTGTTCGCGGCGGTGATCTGCTTGCCGGGGAACGAAGCGATGTTTGCCGCGGTAATGGGATAGATGCGGTTGAGGGCTGCGATATCGTCGTAGCGAAGTTGAGCGGGGTTGGGGATGCAGATGCCGCCCATCGCTCCGCAGACGCCGCTCATCGGCTGCATAACGGGCCAGCCGAGCAGGCTATCGGGTTCGCCGTTGGCGAGCGCGCCAGGGTTGACCTGCGCGTAATCGAGGCCAAGGACGCGGCCGAAGGCCCGTTCCAGTTCGAATTGCATCATCGCGACGAGGTTCGAGTTGGTGGCGCACAGACCGTTCAGGAGAATGACGGCGTGGCCGATAGTGGCGTCGGGCTGGATGTTGTCGAGCCAGGTTAGGACACCGTTGTTCTGGCAGCTCGTGGGATCGCTTGAACCGACGCCGAAGAGGCTGTTAATCACAGAGCCGTCGGCATCGTAAATGACAGCGAGCGGATAGTTGGTGGCTGCGGGCGTGACGTCGGAGGGTGCAGCAAAAACCTGGTTGCCGGCGATGACGCTGGCGCCGTTGACATCTTCGTTAAGAGGGCCGGAGTCAGTGAGGATCACGCCGGCGGTAGGGACAGCACTCCAGATTGCCGCGGCAGCATCGACCATGGCGGTGGCGTTCTGAGCCGAAATCTGGCTGTTGAGCGAGCCCTGGTCGACATAGTAGTTGACCACGCCGCCTGACCAGTGCACCGGTTGCCCGACAACTGCGGGGTTGAAGTAGGCCGTCCCTGCAACGAACCTGGGGCCTCCGGCGAGTGCGAAGGGCATCACCAGTGCTGTGGTAAGGATGCAGATGGCAAATCGAGGTGCGCGCACGGTCCTGCTCCAAAGCAAGCACTTGCTTTTGGGCGACCACCATTTACTCGCCACGATGAGGATTCTCTAAGGGAAACTGGCCTGACTAGCAGAAAAGCCGTGATCCCGAAGGATCTGGCCCCATTCGTAACTATAGGTACCCCATCGTGGATTACCTAAGTTCATTGCAAAGTTACTTTTCTGGCTACAATGAATTTGCGATCCAAAGCTAGCAATTAAAGGAATTTAAGGGGGCCACTATCAGCGCGCGCTTACGATTGGGAGATTTGCTCGTCCGGGCCAAGCTCGTGACCGAGATGGACATTGCCAAGGCACTCGAACGCCTTTCAATGTGCGGCGGACGCTTGGGCGACAACCTGGTCGCCATCGGGGCGATTTCGAAGGACCATCTGGAGAAATTCGTGCACCGCACGCCGCGGGAGCCGGAAAACATCGCGGCCACGGGGCTGGATGAAAGCGACTTGCTGGGCTTGATGCTCAAGCTGATCTACGTGGGCCGGTTGCAGACGGTGCGGCAATTTGGCGACTCGATCAAGCTGCCTTATAACATCGTTTTGGAACTGGTCCGCATGGCCGTTGACCGGTCGTTGCTGCAGAACCTGGGCGCCCGCAACGCCGGTAGCGATAGCCTGATCGATCTTGCCTACACATTTACAGAACAGGGAAAGCGGTTTGTGATCGACGCCATGACCCGGCAACACTACACGGGACCGGCACCGGTAACGCTCGAAGACTTCACGGACCAGGTGAACCTGCAGAAGCTGACCAATGAGCTCGTAACCCCCGAAAAAATCAAGGCCGCAACCACGGGGTTGGCCTTTGACGAACGCATTATGGAGCAGGCCGGCCCAGCATTGAATTCAGGCCGCGCCATGCTGCTTTATGGACCGCCAGGAAACGGCAAGACCACGGTAGCCCAGCGATTTGCTTCCGTCTTCAGTGACGTGATTTACGTGCCGTATTCGGTAATCGTGGAAGGACAAATTATCCGGGTTCACGATCCGAGTATCCACTTTCCTTTGGAGACGACGGACATTGAGGACGAAAATGCGTTCACGGTGGTGAAGGCGCAGACCTACGATGCGCGCTGGGTTCCGTGCCAGCGGCCGTTTGTGATTACAGGCGGCGAACTGACGCTGGAGATGCTCGATCTGCGTTACGACACAACGGGGCACTATTACGAGGCTCCCCTGCATGTGAAGGCGCTAGGGGGATGCTTCCTGATCGACGATTTCGGGCGGCAGATCGTGAGTCCGACCAACCTGTTGAATCGCTGGATTGTGCCGCTGGAGAGCAGGGTTGACTACCTGAAGCTGCACACAGGCAAGACGTTCTCCATTCCGTTTGAGGAACTGGTGATTTTCTCGACGAACCTCGAGCCGGAAGACCTGATGGATCCGGCGTTTCTGCGGCGTCTACCCTACAAGATCGAAGTTGGAGCGCCTTCGCGCGAGAACTACAAGAAGATCTTTGAAAGCGAGTGCAAGAAACAGTCGGTCGAGATGTCCGATGAGATCTTCGACAAGATTGTGCACACCGTGACGGTGGAGAAGGGACTCGAACTTGCGGCGTATCACCCACGATTTATCGTGGACCAGGTGATTGCGACGTGCCGCTTCATGCGAGAAGCCCCTCACTTTGAGCCGCGCTTCATCGATTACGCAATCGACAATCTGCGCGTGCGTCAGAGCACTTCAAAGAAGACAACGCAGGCGCGGGTCTGAGCGCAAAGACCGGGTGGGTCGGCGAAGAGCTGGCTTCGCCTGGTCAAATCTCCGGATAAAAGTCAAAGAAGGCATCGAGGCTTTGCTTGAGCTGCGTCTCGATTTGTTCGCGCGAGCCCTCGAGGACGTGCATGGTGACGTGTGCCTCGTGGCCATTGGCCAGCTTGAGCGTAGCGTCGTTGATCTCGGTCACTTCGCCCTCGGGCAACAGGCGCATTCCGTAGACAAGAGTCAGATTTGCCATGTGCAACATCTTATCTACTGGGACCGATTTGTGACGGAAGAAGCAGTCGGCTGAACTCGTCAAGTGACTTCCGGCCAATTTCGACATGGTTTTCCGAAGCCATGCGGGGCGGGCCGCGCCGTCTACAATTTACTGGGAAACCTCATGACAGAGACACGTGACACCGTAATTCTTGGTTCCGGCTGCGCCGGATTGACAGCGGCGATTTACAGCGCGCGCGCCAACCTGAAACCTCTCGTGCTGGAAGGGCATGAGCCGGGGGGCCAACTCTCAATTACTTCGCTCGTCGAGAACTTTCCGGGATGGCCGGATGGCATCCAGGGGCCGGAACTGATCGACAACATGAAGAAACAGGCCGCGCGGTTTGGTGCGGATTTTCAACTGGCCCACCTGGATCGTGTGGAACTGGGCGTGCATCCCTTCCAGCTGCACACTTCCGCGGGCGAGATTCAGACGCGCACGCTGATTATTGCGGCGGGTGCGAGCGCGCGCTGGCTGGGGATACCGAGTGAGCAGGCGCTGATCGGTCACGGAGTATCAAGCTGCGCGACCTGCGACGGATTCTTCTTCCGCGGCAAGCCGATTGCCGTTGTGGGCGGCGGTGACTCGGCAATGGAGGAGGCGCTGTTTCTTACGCGCTTCGCATCGAAGGTGACCCTGCTGCACCGGCGGCCTGCGTTTCGCGCCTCAAAGATCATGCTCGAGCGGGCAATGGCGCATCCCAACATCGAGTTTAGGACGAACACTGTGGTGCATGAAGTGCTGGGCGTGGAAGAGAAGGAAGTAAAGGGGCTCAAACTGCGCGATGTGGCGACCGGCGCGACGAGCACATTGCACGTGGAGGGGCTCTTTCTCGGAATCGGGCATGAGCCGAACGCCAAGATGTTCGCTGGCCAGATCGATCTGGACGATGAAGGCTACGTGCTGACGCAGGGCAACGTGATTACAACGCGGAAGGGAATTCCAGTACCGGGCGTTTATGCGTGCGGCGATGTGCAGGACCGGAGGTACCGGCAGGCGATCACAGCCGCGGGGACGGGATGCATGGCTGCGCTTGAGGCCGAGAAGTATCTCGAAGAACACGGGCACTGAGGTGGTCGCGAAAGGAAGCGGAAAATGCCCACAATCTTCCCTGGCCGTTTCACCGCCAAGTTCGACGGACCCTTTGTCGTCTTCATCATTGGCATGCGCGTAAACCGCCTGCTCCAATTCAGCAAGTGGGTTCCGGTGGCGAAGGCGATGCCGCCGATGATTGCCGAGCTGAAGAAGCACCCTGAAATGGGCCTGCTGCACGTGGAACAGATGATCTACTGGCGCGGCGTGGCTACGATTCAATACTGGCGCAGTTTCGATCATCTGCATGCATACGCACATATGCGCGACAGCCACCATTTGCCGGCATGGGCGGACTTCAACCGCCGGGTTGGCGGCAACGGGTCAGTGGGCATCTGGCACGAGACCTTTCTGGTTGAGCGCGGAAGCTACGAGTGCATTTACGCGAACATGCCGCGCTTCGGCTTTGGAGCCGCGGCGGATCATGTCCCGGTGACAGGCCGGCTTGAAAGCGCGCGTCAGCGCATCGGCAAGCCGGAATGAGCCAGCTTGCCGAGAACCTGGAAAAGCTTGGGTCGACGATTGCGGATGCATGCCGTCGTGCGGGTCGGCGGAGCGAAGACGTCGAACTCATGGCCGTATCCAAGACCTATCCAGCGCAGACGATTGTCGAAGCTGCGGCGTTGGGGCTGGTGTTGTTTGGCGAAAATCGCGTGCAGGAATTTGCAGGTAAGTCTGCGGAGTTGGAGTTCCTGCGATCGCAGGCAGACAAGCCAATTCGCATGCACCTCATCGGGCATCTGCAATCGAACAAAGCTGCACGTGCGGCGGAGTTGTTTGACGCCGTCGATTCCGTGGACTCCCTGCGGCTGGCGCAGCGGCTGAATGATGCCGCGGAAAAGCTTGGCAAGCGGCTTTCGGTTTTGATCGAGGTGAAGCTCAGTCCCGAGGAGACCAAGGAAGGATTGGAGCCGGAGTCCGTGGAAGCAGCGCAGTTGCTTGAGGCGTTGCCGGGGTTGAGCAGCCTTGAAATGCGCGGGTTGATGACGATTGCCCCGTGGGGTGCGCCGGATGCAGTGACGCAGGCGTGCTTTCGCAGCTTGCGCGAGTGGCGCGATCGCTGGGCAGCGAAGTATTCAAAGTTGAATCTCGAAGTGCTTTCCATGGGGATGAGCGGCGATTTTCCGCTGGCCATTGCAGAAGGTGCGACACTCATTCGCGTGGGGACAGCGTTGTTTGGGAAGCGCGCACCCTACTCAGGACCGCCCGAATGAGCAGGTCGATGCTGCGCGAGGTCGCCGGCGGCGTTACGCTCGCGGTACGTGCGCAGCCCGGCGCGAAGAAGACAGCGATTGTCGGCGTATATGGCGCGGGCGACACGGCTCAGTTGAAGATTGCCGTCCAGGCTCCGCCGGTCGAGGGTCGCGCAAACGAGGCGCTGGTAGCGTTTCTGGCTGAGAAGTTCGGCGTGCCGAAGCGATCAGTCAAGCTTGTGAGCGGGGAACTGTCGCGCAGCAAGGTATTTCTGTTGACCGGCGTCACGATTCAGCAAGCACGATCGAAGCTGGCGAAGCAGGAGCAAAACGAGCAGTCCTGAAAATGGACACGCCGAAATTTTGCAGGTGCGATGAGTGTCCTGTCTCTAAAACTCCCACCAGAATTGATCTGTCGTGAAGACTGAAACATCTGTACGAATGAGGGCGCCCCATCCAGGCTCCGCTTGGGTGGGAAAGCACGTTTTAACCAGCAGCGATTCTTATTCTTTCCGGGTGTCGCGAACGTCGATGAATGCGGTCGCTCTTTGCGACTGATGTCGCGAGTGTCTGGGGCATCCGTGCGGAATCTGACGGAAATGCAACCGGAAAGTTGCCCGAAGTGTCGCTCACCGGTGGTGAATGTCGCAGGCGACGGCGAGAGCTTCTTCGGGTTCGGGGCGGACGCGGAAGTCAGCGTGGGCTTCGGCGTACACGACCTTGCCATCTTTCGCAATCACGTACGTCGCAGGCAGGGGCAGGCGCCAGCTTTTGTCGCCGTTGACAAAGGGGATGTTGACGAGGATGGAGAGGTAGTAGTCGCGATGGTACTCGGGGATGGTATAGACAAGGCCGAATTTTTCAGCGACTGCGTTACCGGGGTCGGAGAGCACGGGGAACGGAAGGCCGTGCTGATTGGCCATGAAGTCGCTCTGGCGCTCGATCTGCGGACCGATGGCGATCATCAGGGCGCCGTGTTCGCGCAGCTGGCCGTAGAGATCGCGCCAGGTTTCGAGTTCCGTCACGCAATACGGACACCAGCGTCCGCGAAAGAATTTGATGATGAGCGGACCGATGGAAAGCAGATCGTGCGAGCGGACGATTTTGCCGCTGGAGTCTTTCAACGCGAATTCAGGGGCTTGTGCATCGACGGGGAGAATATTCTCCTCGATGCCGGTGGAGAACAAATCCTCGACCGCACGTTCGCCGACAGCGAGCCGCTCAGGCTGCACGAGGTGCCTTGTGTTGCTGGTGATCTCGTCGAGTTGGTCTTGCAGGCTGGTCATCGTTTCTCTACGCGCTCTGTTCTAAAAACATCTGGATCACCGCTCTCGCTCAATAAAGGTGTCATCCTGAGCGAAGCGCGTTTGGGGCCCCGCAGATGATTCATCATCTGCGGGGTAAGCGGAGCGAAGGACCTGCTTTTGACCGCCGAAACCTCATCGTCACCGCCCGAATTTCTGTTTGCCCATCATGCCGGACATCCCGCCGCGCATCATCTGCCGGGCCAGGCCGCCTTTGCCCATTTGCTTGAACATCTTGCTCATCTGCGCATACTGGCGGAGGAGCTGATTGACGTCCTGCACGCTGGTACCGGAGCCGGCGGCGATGCGCTTGCGGCGCGAGCCGGAGATGATCTCGTGGTTGCGGCGCTCGAAGGGCGTCATGGAACTGATGATGGCTTCGAGACGCACGAACTGCTTCTCGTCGACGTTCTTTGAGGCTTGCTGCAGACCGGCAAAGGGGCCTACGGACGGCATCATCTTCAGAATCGATTCCATCGAGCCGAGCTTTTTGATCTGCTGCAACTGATCGCGGAAGTCCTCAAGCGTGAAGCCGTCGCCGAGGAGCGCCTTCTTGGCGAAGTCTTCAGACTTCTTGCGGTCGAGCGAGGACTCGGCCTTCTCGATAAGCGAGAGCATGTCGCCCATGCCGAGGATACGGCCAACAATACGATCTGGATGGAAGGGTTCGAAGGCGTCTGGCTTCTCGCCTGTGCCGATGAACTTGATGGGCTGACCGGTGACGTGGCGAATGGAAATGGCCGCGCCGCCGCGCGAGTCGCCGTCCATCTTGGTGAGGATCACGCCGGTGAGGCCGAGCCGCTTATGAAAATCCTGCGCCGAGTTGACGGCGTCCTGGCCGGTCATGGCGTCGGCGACGAAGAGGATCTCCTGCGGGTTGAGGAGCTTCTTGAGCTGAGCCATCTCATCCATCAGCTCTTCATCGACGTGGAGACGGCCGGCGGTGTCGACGATGAGGGTGTCGCAAGCGAGGATGCGGGCTTCGCGGCGGGCTTCTGAAGCCAGGCGCTCGACGAGTTTCGAGCCAGGAGCTTCGTCGTTGAGCTTGCCTTCGTAGAGGCGCGCTTCAATGGATTTGGCTACGACCTTGAGCTGCTCACGCGCGGCGGGGCGGTAGACGTCGACGGAGACAAGCATGGGGCGATGGCCGCCCTTTTTAAGCCATGCCGCGAGCTTGCCGCTCGTGGTGGTTTTACCCGAGCCCTGCAACCCCGCCATCAGAATAACGGTCGGTGGCTGCGACGCGAATTTGAAGCGTGCCGTGTCCCGGCCGAGGAGTTCAACCAGCTCGTCGCGAACGATCTTGATCACCTGCTCGGAGGGCGAAAGAGCGGTAAGCACTTCAGTGCCAACGGCTTTGGCCCGGATGTGCTCGATGAGCTCGTTGACGACGTTCAGGTTGACGTCGGCGTCCAGCATGGCGACGCGAATCTCTTTGAGCGCTTCCTGGATGTTCTCGTCGGTAAGCGTGCCCTGGCCGCGGAGGGTTTTGAAGGCTCGTTGCAGTTTTTCTGTAAGGTTCTCAAACATAGGTCAGATACAAGTGTATCGAAAAGGCCAGTTCGGAGTTCGCGGTTTGAAGTTCAGAGTTTAGCGGGTGCGCGAGTTGGCTTGTGAGGGGCTCAGCGGAGGGACATCTCGGAGCAGCCAGGAGACGATGGGTCCCCAATAGTGAGGTTGCGGATTGTAGAAGGGCTCGTTGTGGGAACGAGCAGGCAAAACGAGCAGGTCGGCGCGTCCGTTGCAGCAGGCGACGAGTTCTTGAGCCATTGGCAAGCGGAAGAGGCGGTCGCGATCTCCCTGGACGATGAGGATGGGGAGGGAACAATCGCGGAGAGCTTCCTCTGCCGACCAGATAGGCGGAACAAACGGGGAAAGGAATCCGGGAACCCACGCCGCACGAGCCGCCTTGCGGAACGAGGAAAATCCCGCGCAAAGCACGAGGCGATCTGCTTCCACTCGATTGAGAATGGCAGGCGCGATTCCAGTGCCGAGCGAGAATCCGAGAATGGCGACCGGGACTCTTGGCGCGAGCAGCTTGAGAAGGTTGAAGGCGGAGACCGCATCGTCTTCACACTGGCTCCAGTCGGGGCGGCCGGTGCTGCGGCCGTACCCTGAGTAGTCGAAGACGAGTGAAGCGATGCCATTCTCTGCGAAGATCCGTTGGATGGGAAACCATTGCGGCACAATTTCGCCTATGCCGTGACAGATGAGAACTGCTGCCTGCGCTTCGGCCGGTGCTGGCGTGACGAAGGCCGCGTCGATGAGATTTTTCCCGCTGGCAATGGTGTGTTGCGTTGCGGCGATCCCGGCGCTCTCCGGGCGCCCGCGCGGGATGCGGCTGAGCATGCGGTCTCTTAACTGCACTGCGCGGCTGGCGCAGGTCAGAGCGGCAGTGAACAGGAATCTCTGCACGGGCATCAGTTGCTTCTCACTGCTACTCCGCCGGTGCGATCAGGTATTGCTCGAGTTTGCCGTCGGGGTAGGTGTAGGTGGTAAGGCTCAGACGCTGCGTCGGGTACTGGATTCGGAAGACGCGGAACGTCATGCCGCCGCGGAGTCGTTCGCCAGTTTGGTGGAACGTAAGCGGATCGCCGAGAGGCGCGAGGCTGTTGCGATAGTCCGACAGTGTCTGCGCGTCGAAGTAGGCATTGAGATTGGGAGCGAGCAGGGTGCGATCAATCTGACCTTGTTGCAGACCTTTGTAGATGGCGATCGCCTGATCTTCGTTGGGCGTGTGTTGGACGCCGGCAATGGTGGCCGCCGCCAGTCGCGTGATCTGCTCGGCGCCCCCTGCCATGTGATTGGTGAGAACCGCTACTGCGATGCCGTCATCGATGAGAACTTCGTTGTCGGAGACAAAGCCGTTTACCTCGCCGCTGTGCTCAATGGAGTGGTGGCCATCGCGATCCATGATTTGGACGCCGAGTCCGTAGTGCGTGCCCTTGCCGTCTTTCAGCTTCACCTCGGTGAACATCTGGTTGTAGCTCTCCGGTTTGAGAATCGTGCGCTGCATCAGGCTGATATCCCAGAGAGCAACGTCGTGCGCGGTCATGGCGAGTTCGCCGGCTGCAAACATCCAACCCTCGCCGCCGTTCGGAACCGGGCGCAACGGACCAAGCGCGTTGCGCATGAAGGGCGCGGCGTCAGCGGAAGGAAGTTCCTTCGCGTCGCTGTTCCATGCGCTTTTCATCCCCAGCGGGTGAAAGATGTGCTCGTTCAGAAAATCGAAGAGCTTTCCACCGGTGACTTTTTCGACAATGAGGCCGGCGATCACGTAATTGGTATTGGAGTACTGCCATTGCGTGCCTGGGTCGAAGTCGAGCGGCTTGGTGGCCCACTCGTTGAGAATCTGCTGCGGGGTGACGGGTTTGAGCTGCGAGGCCACGGGGTAGTCCTCCGGCGCATAGTCCTGGTAGCCGGAGGTGTGGGAGAGGATTTCGCCTATTGTGACTTCGTCGCCCCGGGTAAGGCCGGGGACGTATTTGCCCACTGCATCGTCGACGGAGAGCTTGCCCTGCTCCTGCAACAGGAGGATTGCCGTTGCGGCGAACTGCTTGGAGATGGATCCGATGGAGTAGCGCATGTCGGCGGTGGCGGCCATCGAAGGATCGAGACGCGCTTTGCCGTAGGCATGGGTGTACACGATCTTGCCGCCTTTGACGATAGCGACGGACGCGGAAGGGGCGCCGGTCTGCTTGAGTACCTCGTTGGCGATGCTGTCGATGCGTGTTTTGAGAGCGGGGTCGAGGGTGTCGACCGCTTGCGCATGAAGGTTGAACGCGAGGGAAGAGAACGAGGCAACAACAGCAAGGGTGGAGACCAAGCGGGAGTAATTCATGTCGGCTGCAAAGAACTCCTTCAGTTGGAATGGTAGCAACCGCAGCTGCGGGCTAAGTGCGGGCTTCGGCCTCTTCGACTGTTGCTGTCAGGGTCAGCACCTTTTCCAACCTCGTGGTGTGAAACATGCCGAGAACGCGAGGCGTGACACCCGCGAGGGAAAGTTGGACCTGCTTGTCCCGGCAATACACTTCGTGATTGACAATTTCGCTCATACCGGCGGAGTCCATGAACGGAACGCCGCTGAGATCGAGGATGGTGTGACGGGGTGGCTCAGTGCCGCGGAACAGGGCTCGCAGTGGTTGAACGCTGTTGAGAGTCACGGGCCCAACGAGGCGCAAGATGACGGTTCCTGGTTTCGCGCCGGGAACTGGCTCGATCTTCAGGGGAGTATCGAAGGCCATCGTTCGATCAGTGTATGGAACGGGGCCGGTTTTGTCGCGAGAATACTGGTGAACGCGGAAAGTGTCCTTTGTCGAAGGGTGTGTGAATTCATTTCCAAGGAACATGATGCGCGGGACGATGCGATAGGCTGGGATTTGAAGAACTGAAAATAACCGGCTGCAGGGTTGTGAGGGATGCATGGAACGCTTGATTGAAGGCCACAAGAAATTTCTGGCGGAAGTCTTTCCACGGCGCCGCAATCAGTTTCATCTGCTGGCGGAGTCACAGGCGCCGGAATGGCTGTTTATCACGTGTTCTGATTCGCGCATTGTGCCGGATCTGATCCTCGGGACCGAACCGGGTGATTTATTCATCAGCCGCAGCATAGGGAATATCGTGCCGGTTTCGATGAGCGATGTGGACGGGGTCACGGCGACGATCGAGTACGCCGTTGACGTGCTCAAGGTGAAGCACGTGATCTTGTGCGGGCACTCGGATTGCGGAGCACTCAAGGCAGCGCTTGACCGGCCGAAGTTGGAGAAACTGCCCAAAGCGAGTCGATGGCTGCATCATGTGGAAGCGGCGTTTTCGCACCGGCAACCCCTCAATCCCGAAGATGGAGCGCATGCCGAACTCGCATCGTTGATTCGCGGAAACGTGGTGGCGCAGTTGCTGAATCTGCGGGCCCAGCCGTCGGTTGCCCGCGCCATGATGGAGGGGCGCCTTGCGGTGCACGGATGGTATTACGAGATCCTGAGCGGACGGATCGAACGATTCGATGAAGATGCGCGGCGGTTTGTCGCGCTGGTTGAGGAATGACGCGGTGATCGGGGATTCGTTATTTCCCGGTATCGCGGGCCGTTTTGATGAATTCCAACGACTTCTCGATATGCGCGGCCTGGGTGGCGAGAACCTGGCGTACCGGCAGCGGAACATAAGATTCCGTGGCCTTGGCGTAGGCTTCGACCGCCTCATTTTCGCCTTCTTCGGCAGTGGACAGGAGGCTGTGGTCACCGGCGCCGAGAGCTGATTTGACGTCACCCCAGGCACGGCGAACAGTGCCGACGGCGGTCCCGCTCTCTTTGACGTCGTGCACGCCTTCCTGGTGGAGGATGGATTCGAGCACCCCACGGAACTGCGCGCGGGTGAGAGATTCAGCGAGGAAATATTCTTTCAGCGCTTCGCTTTTGATTTGTTCACCAAACTTCTGAAAGCCATCCTGTGCATCGATCAGCACCTGGATGACTGAGCGCAAAGCGGATTCGGTTTCTTTGAGATCTTTCGAAGGCGATGACATCGGAACTCTCCAGTGGAACGGGAATAAAAGACGAGGGCAGGTTCCGGCGGCTGCCGTTGCGATTCTCCTTCGCCGCCGGCAAGGTGGGGGAAATCGCGAAAACCCCACGCCCCTGCCCCTCAAAATGGATCAGACCCACCCTCGCAAGGCTTGGTCGATCCGATTATTGAGATGCAGAAAGCACAGGGGTGGTCGTCTTTGAGCCGATTCACTTTTTCGCCATGATGTCCGGACCCATGCAGCGCCTATCCGGCTGGTCCGATGTGGATAAGAGCGTAAAGGATTTCTTTCCTTCATGAAGCTGGAAGTAAGTGGACGTATCCGGGGTCGACATGCCTTTACTGTCGATCCACGCTGCATCCAGTTCCACCTGAAAATGCGCTCTAGCGTCGGAGCATGCAAGTACCGGTCCGTAGTTTCGAAGCAGTGAGTTGTCGGCGGTTGAACTCCGTTCAGTTTCGATCTTTGCGTGCGTCGCTTTCAGCGCTTCCAGATTTTCGGGTACGCTCCAACGCGCGGACTCATCCCACGGCGACTCCAGCCATTCGTCCACAAAGTCACGGCCGTTATTCGCGATCGGCTGCACGCGTTCAATCGCAGCGCCGCTGACGCGATAGCGATAGATTCCGATGCGCCTCGAGATTTCCGGATCGAGCATCGCGGTTTGCAATCGGATCTGAAAGCCTTCGGGCACAATCTTGAGCGCCGGCTCAATGTCGCCTCGGATGTATCCGCGGTTCACATGTTGAAGAACTGTTTGAGCGCTTCCTGCGGAGGAAGGTTGCACAACGTCGAGATCGAAAGCGCTCCAACTTGACGTGCACCATGGGTGGCCATGAGCAACGACGGCACGCCAACCATCGGAGGCGGTCGCAGGCAGTATCACGTATCTAAAAAAATCCCCGAATGCACCCAACACTTCGGCGTAATCGGGGCTTTGCCAGCGCAGAACCCGCTGCCACGTGCTGCTGCGCATTTCATAGCCGAGCAAGATGGCGTCGTAGCCACACGCTACGCCGAAGTCGAACTCAACCAGAACGAGTTGCGGCGGGTCGCCCGTGACTTTGACATGAAGGTCCTCCCCATAAATCTGGTCGAGCTGCGGTGGCTTCTTGGGGTCGTAGACCTCCTGCTGAACGGGTTTATTGGCGCTCAGGAGTTTGGCGAGCGGTGACTCAATCTCCTTCGGCGTCGGATTTCCTGATGCGCAATGGAGTTCCGCGTCCGCAAGTTCCGCAAGCGCATCCTTGAATGTGTGAATGAGCGACTGCAGCGGTGCAGGCACATCCTCGTCCATCTCGTCGCGGACTTTGAAAGCAATCAGTTGCGCCTGGATTGTCTTGACGCGCTGAGCAGCCGGCTTGAGGTCTGCCTGTGCACAGGGCTGACCAATCAACGCCGCGGGCATGACTACGAATTGAAGCGCCAGCGCCAGGAGAAAGTTGTTTCGCATCGGGTGCAAGTATAGCCAAGTCTTCAATGCGCACCCGGTGGCGGTGCGGCGTTCTTTGGCGGTTTGCCAAATAGCCAGACCGCCCCGGCGCAGAAGAAAGCCAGCACGGCTGTCCAGCGAAAGACATCAACGTAGGCGAGCAGCGCCGACTGCTGCTGCAGCAATCCATACATAAGGCCCAGTGAGCCCGGCCGGGCCTGTGCTCGGCCCAGATGGTGACCAAGATAGCCGGCGATCGCAGACGATTTCTGCTGCAAGACAAGGCTCGAAGACGAGATGTTGGCCCCAATCTCGTTCTGGTGCAAAGCGGCGCGGCGAATGAGGGCCGTGGTAGCCATCGCAATCCCAATCGATCCGCCGATGTTGCGCAGCATGTTGAAGAGACCCGTGGCATTGCCCATTTCTTCGCGCGAGAGAGTGGCGGTGGTCATGGTGGCGAGCGGCACAAAGACGAAGCTGAGAGCAAAACCAGTGACCATGATGGGCAACAGCAGAGTGAACGGGCCGATGTCGAGATTCACGGTGCCGAAGATGAAAGAGCAGACACCGAAGCCGATGAAGCCCGCACTGAGCAGCTTGCGGTTGTCGATGCGCGAGCCAAGCATGCCGATGACCGGGGAGCCAATGATCGAACCGATGCCGCGCGGGCCGACGACGAGGCCGGCGCTGAATGCCGTGTAGCCGAGGATCTCCTGATAGTAGAGAGGCAGAATGGCAATGGTGATGTAAATACACATTCCCAGCAGCGCTATCAAAAAACAACCAGTCCGGAAGTTGCGGTTCTTCAGCACGTGCAGGTCAACAAGGCCGCGGGGGTTGGTCCACGAACGCCAGATCCAGCCGATGAACCCGAGGATCAGCGCGGCCACAGCCCATCGCACCCAGATCGCTCCGAACCAGTCGTCTTCCTGACCCTTGTCGAGGACGACTTGCAGGCAGCCGGTCCAGACAATCAGAAGGCCAAAGCCGATGTTGTCGAATGGGCCCACTTTGGCGTTCTTGATGTAGGGCGGGTCGTGCACAAAGCGGGTGATCATGAAGACGGCAAGCAGGCCAACGGGAATGTTGATGTAGAAGGCGTACCGCCAACTGAACGTATCGGTGAGCCAGCCGCCGAGGGTGGGTCCGAGCACAGGAGCGACCACGATGCCGAGTCCGTAAGCGGCCATAGCCATGGAGCGCTTGGCGGGCGCAAAGCTTTCAAGCAGGATGGATTGCGAAAGCGGCTGCAGTGCTCCGCCGCCGGCGCCCTGCATGATCCGGGCAAGCAGAATTACGCCCAGCGAAGGTGCCGCGCCGCAGAAAAACGACGCAATGGTGAAGATGATGACGCAGGTGAGAAGGAAGCGCTTGCGGCCGAATCGGCGGGCGAACCAATTCGAGGCGGGAAGGATGACGGCGTTGGCAACCAGGTAGCTGGTGAGCACCCAGGTGGCTTCAGAGTTGGTTGCGGAGAGGCTGCCGGCGATGTAGGGCAGCGCTACTGAAGCGATCGCGGTGTCGAGCACCTCCATGAAAGTCGGAAGCATGACCGAGACTGTGACGAGCCAGGGGTTGACGCCTTGCGTCAGGGGATATCGGGCTTGGGCCTCAGCAGTGGTCATCGCAATCGGGAAGAGTTGAGACTAAACGATTGGACCATCTGCCAGTTGTGACGCGCATGAGCGGCAATTGCCGCGAGAGCAATCCGGCGCATTCATGGCTGTTGGTGCGAATGCCGTCGAAGCGACTCCAATTCCCTCAATTCGGCGTATGGTCGCCATAAAATGTCTTACTTCCGAGCGGGGGCAACCGGGCACAGTCATTGCTGCCTCCGGAAATCAATCCCGCGGACGATTTCCACTTCACATTCCCTGATGTTTCAGCTTGCGCCGAGATATCGAGTCTTGACACCGATACCTGACGTCCTATACATCTTGGCTCCGCCCCAAAGGAGTAAATGCATGCGCATGTTGCTTAGAGTGTCGATACCCGTGGAAACCGGCAATGCCGCCGCAAAAGATGGAACTCTCGGTACCATAATCGAAGGTATATTGGCCGATCTCAAACCTGAAGCCGCCTACTTCTTTGCAGACGACAACGGCCAACGATCGGGCTCTGTCGTTTTCGACATGAAGGACTCCTCGCAAATTCCGTCTATTGCTGAGCCTTGGTTTCTCGCGTTCAACGCGCAAGTCTCCTTACGGCCTGTGATGAACCCTCAAGACCTCGCCAAGGCAGCGCCGTCGATTGGCAAGGCAGGAAAGAAATACGGAAAGTAGACGGACGCTATCGAGATCCTTAAAATCTCACAAATTTCTTCACGCCAACGTGTCCGGAGACGTCGGGAATCTTGTTGTGAAGGAGTGGCTGGGTTCAGGGCACTGAAACCAGCCACGACAATTTGTGCCCGGATCTTGAGCTGTGGCGTATTCACCCACGAGATAAGCCGATTACCATAAGGCGATTTGAACAAAGCTTAGTGTGCCAATCCAATTCGCCGGGCGAGATTCTCGAAACGGGGATCGGACCGCATCGAATCGTAGGCTGGGTCGACATTCATATAGGTTGTGAAGTTCGTTCGCGCCTCATAGTTTCGACCTAACCACTCCAACGCGAGGTCCTTCTCCCCTAGGCGCGCATACACCTGGGGAATATCGAACTCCCCAAAATTCCGCCCCGTCTTCTCGTTCGCTTTCTGAATCTGCAGCCAGAATCCCTTCGGCCCATTTGCCGCATAGGCATCGGTCAAAGCAGTCTTGCCTGCTGCTGCCAGCTTCGCGCGTTCCCCGCCTTCCAGCAGCCTTGCTTTCGTGATCTCTGCGATCGCATCCTGGAACTGCCCCCGTTGAGAATAGAGCCATGCAAGCCAGTAATGCGTGATATGGAAATCCGGGTAAAGCGCGAGCGTCTTCTTGTACTGAATCAGAGCTTCGTCATAGTGGCGCGCGTAGAAATAGTCAAGTCCGAGGTATGAATTGAAGATTGGAGACAGGGGGTCAAGCTCAAGAGCCTTCTTCATTTCAGCGATCGACTGCTCTGATTTGCCAAGCGGCGCGAAGTAATAGTTTGCAAGGAAAGAGTGAGCCAGCGCGCTGTTAGGGTTCAATTCAATCGCTCGTCGAAGTTCCCTGTCAGATGCTTGCCAGTCAAATTCAAAATCCGCCTTTTCAGCTCCAAGGGCGGCGTGAGCCTCTGCCAGGTCGTCATCCAGTTCCATGGCTCTCTTCGCTGCCGAAGCTGCAAGGGGACAGAAATGGCCTGGCGAAAAAATTGATAAGGCAAGGTATGCATTTGCGAGCTGCGCATAAGCAGGCGCAAATCCAGGATCTTTTTTGGTTGATTGCTCGAAGAACTCGACACTTTTGTTTTCGTCATCGTAGGTTCGCTTGTTGAGGAAGTAAAGTCCCTGCAGGTAGGCCTCATACGACTCGGCGCTGGGCACATGCTTCCTCGTCAGACGAGTTTCGCGCTCCGGCTCAAGCTCGATTTGAACCTGCTGAGCAATGGCCGTTCCGAGTTCGCTTTGCAGTGCCAGCAGCCCGGTGACCTCGCGCTCATAGTTGTGCGCCCACAGGTGCGTCTGATCGTTCACGCGAATGAGTTGCGCGCTCACCCGGGCTGTTCCACCTTCTCGCCGAACGCTTCCTTCCAGAATGTAGTCAGCCCCAAGCTCCTGCCCGATCTGTGCGATGGTCTTGCCGCTGTGCTTGTAAGCCATCGCCGACGTGCGTGCGATTACCCCCAGTTTCTCCGGGTTTAGTTCGCCGAGGTCTGTGATGGTTTCCTCCGTCAGGCCGTCACTGAAATACTCCTGCGCAGGATCGTTGCTCAAATTCTGGAACGGAAGTACAGCAAGCATTGTTCGGTGACCGGAGTCCGTCGGCGCCCCCGCACGCCTTGTCCCGCGCGCGGTATGAAGCCACCATCCCGCCACCACTGAAACAGCCAGAGCAATGACTGCAACACCTGCCCATGCCAATCCTTTCGACGAACCGGGACGGGAAGGAGAGGGGGCCTTCTGCTCGACGACGTGTTCGGGTGAGAGCGACAGGACTTCTTCGTCCGGATTCAGCGCATGCCCTGAAACGAATCGCACGCTTTCCGCAAAGCGGTAGCCTCGGCCGGGAAACGTCAGTATGTATCGATGATCTTGCGGGGTTTCACCAAGCGCCTTTCGCAAAACGGAAATGTGCTGCGTCAGGTTTGATTCTTCGACAAAGCTGTCTGGCCACAAAGCCTTCATCAGCTCATCCTTCGATATCACCTTGTCCCTGCGCTCGATAAGGACTTGCAACATTTCGAAAGCTTTTGAAGTCAGGGTTACGGGCTCGCCATCCCGTAGCAGAATCTTTCGGGCCGGATCCATCCGGAATTGACCAAACTCGTAAAAGCCTCTGGAGTCTTTACCCATCGTCTCCGCCAGCAAATCAGGAACCCAGCGCTAAGTGCGCCGCAATTGAAACTGAGAGTCTCGCCATTGTCTTGTACGCAGGCGACGCACGCAATCCTCCTTGTGCCCGTCCAGGCGTATCGGGAGATGGAAACCCTAATTCCTTTGTCCGACGCCCTCCACCCTTGAGTGCGTCTCAAATGTTTGCACACCCATAAGTTATAGGCCAATTCATAACATTTCAGAAGAATTGAGGTCGCCGTTGAGGACTCATTCGCCGCGAAACAGGAAGATGAGGTCGAAATGCACCTGTCCCGGAAAGCCCATCGGCGACTAGGGGACGCAAAGGAGAAGCAATGAAATACACGTCAGTCATTTCGAATGGGATGTTCAGCCTGCTGGCCGTGTTTGCCGCATCCACGCAATCTCAACGCTACACGGTCGCCGATCTCGGCACCCTGCCGGGCGGCTCCTTCAGCCAGGCGACCTTCGTTGGTAGCCGCGGTCTCGTCACGGGCATTGCGACTCTCCCCGACGGCACCCAGCACGCCGTCGTCTGGTATCGCGGATCGATTCTCGACATCGCTGCACATACCCCTGCCGGCTCAAACAGCGGAGCAGCTTCGGTTAACGACTGGGGACAAGTCCTTGTTCAGGCCGAGACCACCTCGAATGACCCCAACAACGAAAATTTCTGCACCTACTTTACGGGGCATGCGTGCCGGGCCTTCGTGTGGCAAAACGGCCACGCTACTCTTCTGCCGACGCTCGGAGGCACCAATGCCTCCCCCACCATGATTAACAATCGAGACCAGATCGTGGGCATCGCAGAAGACAGCGTGCACGATTCTTCTTGCCCGACTCAACCGGCAATCACCGGCAGCGGGCCCCTTACGCTTGATTTCGAGGCCGTACTCTGGGAAGGTGGGTCTCACCGAATTCGCAAACTTCCCCCACTACCCGGCGACAGCGTCGGAATGGCGTTCTGGATCAATGATCTTGGACAGGCAGTGGGCGGATCGGGTTCGTGCGCCACCAGCATCCTTCCTGGACCAGCAGTCACACCCCATGCGGTGCTCTGGGAAAATGGCACCGTTATCGACATGGGTAACCTTGGCGGATCGGTGAATACCGGTATACCGGGGATCGGAACAATTGCCCTCTCGATCAATAATCGTGGCCAGGCAGTAGGAGCCGCTGCGCTCCCGGGCAACACAACCGGTCATGCATTTTTGTGGTCCAAAAGGCTTGGTCACATGCTCGATCTCGGCACAATTCCGGGAGACGTCACCAGCGCGGCCCTTGGTATCAACGATGAGGGAAACGTGGTGGGCGCCTCCTCGGATTCAGACGGAAATCCCCGCGCCTTCCTGTTCAGCAAGGGCACGATGAAAGACTTGAATGCCCTTGTTCCGCCTGACTCGGCCATCTACATGCTGATTCCTTATGCGATCAACAGTGAAGGACAAGTTGCAGGCTTTGGAGTAACCGGAACCGGTGAGATTCACGGCTTCCTGGCGTCCCCTTGCGCGATCGATGCCGAAGACGCCGCGTGGTGCGGGAGAGGATCACCAAGCGGGGAATCTGAAAAGGACGCGACAACCCAAAGATCCAGGCCATTCCTCCCAGAAGACATGCGCGAGCTGGTTCGTCACACCATGCACGCTGGAGCAATTGGAAGGTTCATCGGACAACCCTGACAGGCGAGGTTGCCGATCTTCAATTCCTTTTACGAGGATTGGCATTCGTGGGTTCTTGACGACCGAAAGAGCAGGGGATGCCCCTGCTCTTTCTCTGCTTTCCAGCGTGGGCTGTCAGATCGCCGGGCAGGACTTCTAATTCCCAGGTCTCAGAAGCAAATATCGCCCCATCGACGATGACCTGTCGCTGGTGACCTATGGACCTGAGCCGCCGAGTCCCCGGAGAATTTGACCTATTGGATCGAGCGCAGATAGGTGATCAGCTGCCAGCGCTGCGCTTCAGGAAGGCTGGACCACGAAGGCATTCCATGCGCCAGATCGCCCTGGCGGAGGAACCACTCGAGATCGCCGTCGGTCGCCAATTTAAGGTGATCGCTGCGCAGGGGCGGCTTCTTGCGGCCGTCACCCTTGGCGTCGGCGCGGTGGCACTGGGCACAGTGGTCGCGGTAGACAAGTGAGCCGGCGGCTACCGATTCCGGCTGAGTCGCGAGCGGATTGATACGGTCGTGATCCCGCGCGGGTACACGATCCAAACGGGAGCTGGCTGCCGCACAGAGAAGCAGGCTGGCGGAGGCCATGAGACAGAGAATTGCAAAGAAGCGCCGCGTCATTGTGCACCTCCACTGCGGCTGTGGAACCAGTTGCCGACCTGGGGAAGTTCAAATGCCCAGCCGATGCGATAAACGCGATCGAGACTGGAAGACGTAAGTCCGAAACCCGTTGAGAAGCTGAGGCGGCCGAGGGGCAGTTGCCAGCCTACGATCGGAGCAATGTAGTGGGAAGTATCGCGCATAGTGAGTGAAAAGGTGTCGCCCAGGCCACCGTAGGCTTCCGCGCCGGCCATGAATTTCTCCAGGCAGAAGACGCATGGCTTGCCGCTGCCCAGCGTCCGCAGTGGACGAGCCGCGCCGACGGCATAGCCAAACTCCCAGGGCTCGTGGCCGAGGTTTTTCTCTGAAATGAAGTTTTCCGAGATGTTCCAAGCCTTGAGGTTTGAGGAGAGGATGAGCTTGAGTTCGGCTTCGTGCTGGTGTTCGCGCCGGGCTTCGCCGTTGGGCTCGGCCAGGTCCGACTGGCCATCGTGGCCAACCACTTCAAGGAGCGTCTTGTCGGCACCGGAGGTGTTTTCGTACTCGACATAGAGGACGGGATTGATGAGATGTTCGCGCATCAGGGGCCGGAAGCGGTTCTCGATACGCCAACCGGTAAAGATCGTGGAGTCCTGCGCGGTGGCCTGCCCATCGAGATACAGTTCCGTCGTCCACCAGGCTCGGGCGCCGTACTCAAGTTCGGTGGCCGTCGCCCCATAGCGGTGGCTCTGGCCCGGCTGCGCCAGCGCGGTTTTGGTCTCGATTTCGAGGTTTCCGGGCTCCTCGAGATCGTGGGAATAGGTGACGAAGTAGGGCTTTTCCTGGGCTTGCGCAACCGGAATGCAGGCAACACCGAGGAGGAGACCGGGCAACAATCCGGCGATTGGCAGCAGGAATTGGAGGAAGGATTGGATCACGTGCAGCCTCAAACTAAGGGGATGTACGACCAAAAGAGTCGCATATTGAATATAAACACAGACTAAAATGGTCCGCAATTGGTAACAAGGTCATTCGTCACACATGGCGGGACGCTTTCAAGAGAATTGAAGGAGGGGTATCCCGGGACAAGATCCAGATTGGACACTTCTTGGCGATCCGGCGGGGTCAGCCTTATCGAATTAGTATCAATAAAAGTTGACACTAATTCACTCATGGTGCATCTTAAATACTGACATTGAATTTGTTCCTATATCCAAGGCAGGAAACCAACTATGGCAAAAATCATTGGAATTGACCTGGGCACGACCAATTCGTGCGTCGCCGTCCTGGAGGGCGGTGAACCGAAAGTGATTGCAAATGAAGAGGGTGCGCGCACTACCCCCTCGATTGTCGCATTTTCAAAGAGCGGCGAGCGCCTGGTGGGCCAGGTGGCCAAGCGCCAGGCCATCACCAACCCCGAAAACACCATTTTCTCGATCAAGCGCTTCATGGGCCGCCGCTACAACGAAGTGACGGACGAGATGAAGATGGTCCCCTACAAGGTCGTTCAGCAGGGCGACCACATCGCTGTCATCGCCCAGGGCAAGGAGTACACCCCGCCCGAGATATCGGCGATGATTCTGCAGAAGCTGAAGAAGAGCGCTGAAGCCTACCTTGGCGAGACGGTCACGCAGGCTGTGATCACGGTCCCGGCGTACTTCAACGACGCGCAGCGCCAGGCGACTAAGGATGCGGGCAAGATTGCCGGCCTCGACGTCAAGCGCATTGTCAACGAGCCGACGGCGGCCGCGCTGGCCTACGGGCTCGACAAGAAGAAGGACGAAACCATCGCTGTCTACGACTTCGGCGGCGGCACCTTCGACATTTCCGTTCTGGAAGTCGGCGAAGGCGTCATCGAAGTGAAGTCGACCAACGGCGACACCCATCTTGGCGGCGACAACCTCGACCAGCGCATCGTGGAGTGGCTGATTGCGGAGTTCAAGCAGGAGGAGGGCCTCGACCTGGCCTCGAAGGGCAACGAAATGGCTCTGCAGCGCCTGAAGGACGCAGCGGAAAAGGCCAAGATCGAGCTTTCGACGACCGTCGAGACTGAAATCAATCTGCCCTTCATCACGGCGGATGCGACAGGCCCGAAGCACCTCGTTCGCAAGTTGACCCGCGCCAAACTGGAGCAGTTGGTTGCCGACCTGATTGAGCGCTCGCTTGAGCCCTGCAAGAAGGCGATGGCCGACGCGAATGTGACGGCGAACGACATCGATGAAGTGGTGCTCGTGGGCGGCCAGACGCGCATGCCCAAGATCCAGGAACTGGTAAAGGGCCTGTTTGGCAAGGAACCGCATCGCGGTGTGAACCCCGACGAAGTGGTCGCGGTGGGCGCGGCTGTACAGGCGGGCGTTCTGGCTGGCGAAGTGAAGGATTTGCTCCTGCTCGACGTGACACCGCTGACGCTGGCGATTGAAACGCTGGGCGGCGTGGCCACGCCAATGATTCCGAGGAACACGACGATCCCGACGAAGAAGACTGAGACGTTTTCGACGGCGGCGGATTCGCAGACCGAGGTTGAAGTGCACGTGCTGCAAGGCGAGCGACCGATGGCCGGTCAGAACCGCACGCTCGGCAAGTTCAAGCTCGCGGGAATTCCTCCGGCGCCGCGCGGCGTGCCGCAGATCGAAGTCACATTTGACATCGATGCCAACGGCATTCTGAACGTGAACGCCAAAGACGTTGCCACCGGCAAAGACACGCGCATCACCATCACATCCAGTTCCGGACTCTCAAAGGAAGAGGTCGAGCGGATGGCGAAGGATGCTGAGGCGCATGCCGCCGAGGACAAGGAGAAGCGCGAAGAAATCGAAGCCCGCAACGGTCTCGACGGACTGGTTTACAACATCGAGAAGATGCTGAAGGAGTCTGGCGAAAAGGTGCAGGCTGCCGATAAGACTGAAGTAGAGTCGGCGCTGGCTGAGGCCAAAAAGACGCTGGAAGGCTCGCCGAGTGTTGCAGAGATGCGCGCAGCGAACGACAAGCTGACCCAGGCAAGCCACAAGCTGGCCGAGATTCTCTACAAGGCCAACGCGGTTCCGGCAGGACAAGGCACTCCGACGGCGCAGGCCGACGGAACGCCAGAGACCGAGCAGAAGAAAGACGAAGGCGTAATCGATGCCGAGTACGTCGACGTCGAGGACAAAAAGTAAGCGGAGTTCGCGGAGTTAGCCTCGCTGCGCGAGCGTTAGCGGAGTTAGCAAGCGGGGTGGGCAATGGTGCCCACCCCGAGTTTTATGAGCGACCTGTACGCTAGGGTAGACAAAGAAAATTCAAATGGCCACAACGACTCAAAAAGACTATTACGCGACGCTAGGCGTCAAGAAGACGGCGACACCGGAGGAGATTCGGAAAGCCTTCCGCAAAGCCGCGCGCAAATATCATCCCGACGTCAATCCCAACGACAAGAAGGCGGAGGAGAAGTTCAAGGAAATCTCCGAAGCCAACGATGTGTTGAGCGACGAGAAGAAGCGCAAGGTTTACGACCAGCTTGGCTTCTACTCCGACCAGATTGACCCGGCGCAGGCCGAGGCCTATGCGCGCCAGCAGCGCGAAGGACGCATTCCCGTGGATTTCGACGGATTCGACTTCTCTGGATTCCAGGGAGGCGGACACCCGGGGCCGCAACCAGGGGCAGGTTCATCAACGTGGGGAAGCTTCAAAGACATTTTCTCGGGCATTTTCACGGGAGCGCAGCAGCAGCATCCGCACGGGCCACAACCGGGAACGGATCTCGAATACCAGGCGACGATTGACTTCTGGTCCGCGATTCGCGGTGGGCAGGCGCGGATCCAGGTGAACAGGCAGGAGACGTGCCCCACGTGTCATGGGATGGCGCAGACCGGCGGCTCGATGACGTGTCCTGAGTGCAACGGCTCAGGGCAGGTCACGCAGATGGGCGGGCGCATGAAGTTCAACATTCCGTGCCCGCGTTGCGGCGGCTCTGGACACGTAACGAGCGATTGCCCGACGTGTCACGGAGAAGGCACGGTCAGCAAAACAGAGACAGTTGAGTTCCGTATCAAGCCGGGCACGCGCGATGGGCAGCGGATTCGGCTGCAGGGGAAGGGAAACGCCGGAGCGAACGGCGGCGCGGCTGGCGACCTGTATGTGATTGTGCGGACAGGGACGCATCCCGTATTTACGCGGGTGGGTGACGATATTCAATTGAGGGTACCGGTAACGATTGCGGAGGCTTCGCTGGGCTCAAAGATCGAAGTGCCGACAATCGATGGACGTGCGCAGCTGAAGATTCCACCGGGAACCCAGAACGGGCAGAAACTGCGGATGCGCGAGCGCGGCGTAGAGAGCGCGTCGCATCCGGGGCAGCGCGGCGACCAGATCGTGACGGTCGAAGTGGTGATCCCGACACTGAACGATGAACGCAGCCGAGAGATCATGCGCGAACTGGCAAAGCTGAATGGTCAGGATCCGCGAGTCGCGTTATTCGAAAAGCTGTGAAAAGCAGGGAACAGGGATTAGGAAACAGGGAATAGAAAACCGAGAGCAAATCCCATGGCGAAGCGAAAATCCAAAGGCGCGTACATGATCTCGGCCGTGGCCGAGATGTTCGAGATCCATCCGCAGACGCTGCGGCTCTACGAGCGCGAAGGCCTTCTGAAGCCCTCGCGCACCGAAGGCAATACGCGGCTCTATACGGATGAGGATTTGGAGCGTCTGGAGTTCATCCTGAACCTGGCGCGCGATCTCGGCGTGAACATTGCGGGAATCGCGATCATTCTGCAGATGCGCGAGCGCATGGAAGAGATGAACCGGCAGATGCAGAGTTTTGTGGAGTATGTGCGCAGCGAGATGCTGACGCGCTTCCAGCAGGGTGCACCGGGCTCGGCCAATGCAATTGTGCCGATGCGCAAGCCGGCGGTGATCAAGTCAGTAACCGTCAAGAAACCGTAGGCTGCGGGGATTTCCATTCACACCATCACTTTTCTGATTCTCGTCATCGTGTTCGCGGCGACGTTGGTCCGATCCGCGTTTGGCTTTGGCGAGGCGCTTATTGCGGTCCCTTTGCTGGCGTTCTGCATTCCGATTCGGGAGGCGGCGCCTCTGGCTGTCCTGGTGTCGATCACCATCGCCGCCGTCGTCGTAATACAGGACTGGCGTCATATCCATCTGCGCAGCGCAGGCTGGTTGGTCTTCTCCACGTTGTTCGGAATTCCACTCGGACTGCTCCTGCTCACGCACAGCCCTGAGCACCTTGTGAAGGGACTCTTGGGTGGCCTGATCCTGTTGTTCGCGTTCTTCTGCCTCTTCGGAAATATGCGCCTTCACCTCCGCCGCGACAGCCGCCCCTGGCTGCTGATCTGCGGGTTCTTCGCCGGCGTTCTCGGCGGAGCCTACGGCATGAACGGACCGCCCCTGGTCATCTACGGAGCCATGCGCAATTGGACGGCCCAACACTTCCGCGCCACATTGCAGGCATACTTTCTTCCCGCCAGCATTCTCGGCATGTGCGGATATCTCGGCGCCGGTCTTTGGACTCGCACCGTGACACGCGACTATCTGCTGTGCCTGCCGGTGATGCTTCCGGCTGTTTTTCTCGGAAGAATCATCAACCATCGACTCTCCGCGGGCACGTTTTCTCGATACATCTATGGCGGACTTGCGGCAATCGGGCTGGCATTGATGGCACAGTCCTTCGTCTACTTTCATTGACAACGTTCCCTGGTGCGGGTGCCCCATCCAAGCTTTGCTTGGGTGGGAAAGAACAAGCCTCTCCCTCCCCGACAAACAAAAGCTGCGCCTGACCGTGCCATTTCCGCTTTTTTGTCAACCACGCTTAACGAATATTCCCGGGACTAGGTATCTGTTGAAATGACTGACCGAATGACAATTCGGGGCGGTCGCAACAGCGACCACTCAGCCCTTTTTGGGGGACTTAGGCTTAAAGAGGGAATCAATGGCCTTTTGGGGGTCTTTGATTACCAAACGGTCCTCTTTTGGTCCGCGCTTTCGTTTTGGTATCTTCTTCGTCATAAAATGGTATTATCACCCCGACCCTCTGGTGGGGCGGTGCCCCAGCCCGGGATCGGACCGGGATGCGGGAAACCCGCACGCGAGTGCAAGTCGCGTCTGTCTGCCAGTTCCAGCACTGGGGCACAGCATGGTGGCGGTAGCGGGATTTCGATACCCGCGTTTCCGGTTTTAGAGACCGGCGTCCTGTTCGCAGCTAGACTATACCGCCACTTCGGGGACGCTCATTGGTCACACCCTTTGAGCGTTCCCATCTCAAGCCTTCTCCTCTCAAAATGGAATGTCATCGTCGGATATCTCCGCCGACTGCGCATACTCCGTGGATGGCCTTTCCCAAACATAAAAAACGGTATTCCCGTCTCGCTTCTTTCTCACTGGGCAATCAGGATCATCAGCCAAACGGCCGAGGATTTTGTAGATAGAGGACATTGGCGCGGAATAGCCCGCAAAGTCGAAGTGCTTGCTTTCAAGTACACTGCGCACCTCCTGAGGAGACATACGCTCTGTCGAGTCTTCCATCACGCACCGAATGGCGTCCGTGATCCCCATGTCCGAAAGGTCGCGATGGAAGGGTATTCCCGCGAGTGGGGCGAGGTGTCTCAAAACCTCGTCAAGATGCGTGATCTGCTTCTTGACAACATCCAACTGTTCTTCGAGTTCGGCCTTCTTGTTCTCAAGTTCCGAAGACTCTTCGATGAGGTCGGACCAAGTAGTCGCGTAATCGTCGGGGGTTTTCATAAATCACTGAAGGGAGTGTACATCAATTGTCTACTGACATCGATAATAAAAATCCAATCAACCGTGAACTGACTTGGATAGAACTCATCCAAGCCGCAGAAGAGAGAGTGAATCAATGTCAAATCGAAATCAAACGCTTGTATAAGTCGATTGTTTTCTTTAAAAAACAACAAGAAGCCAAAATACCCTTCCCCCAGAGAAGCGGCAATTCAGCGAAAAGACACTTAGATTTATCTTGATACTTGTTGAAATTTCTGCTACCTTCTTTACATGAAGAAGCCGAAGTCTCAGATTTTGAAGGAACTCAGGGAAGCGTCAGTTGACGAATCAAAGGCGGTCGCGTTTCTTGAGGGACAGCGCTGGGGGAACGATCCTTGCTGCCCCCACTGCGGCAATCTGGACGTGTACGCAATGATGAGTGGGGAGCAGCGCAATAAGGACTATCGCTGGCGCTGCAAGGGGTGCAAGAAGATGTTTACCGTTCGCACAAAATCCGTACTCGAAGAGACTCGGCTTCCCCTTCGGGTTTGGGTCTATGCGATCTGGAAAGCAGCGTCCAGCAAGAAGGGCATATCAGCCTTGCAGCTTTCGAGGGAGATGGAGACAACGCACAAGTCGGCGCTCTTCATCCTTCGCCGTCTACGTCATGGCCTCATGGAAGAAAACCCTCCGAAGCTCACGGGAACAGTTGAGGCGGACGAAGTGTACATCGGCGGTCGTCCGCGTTACGTGAGCCGTTCAAACATGGGAACGTATGCCGATTACAAAACGCCTGTTGTTGGTATCGTTCAACGCGGCGGCGATGTTCGCTTTCGCGTGATGCCTCGCATTACCGCCGAAACTCTAGGCCAGTTTGTCACGGAGAATGCGGATCATTCATGCCGTCTTATCACGGATGATCTGAAGGCCTATAAGACGGTTGGTCTCACATTTGAAGGCGGCCACAAATACACTCGCCACTCTCATCGGCAGTATGTAAAACCCGGCACCGATATTCACTCAAACACGATTGAAGGCGTCTTCTCTTTGCTCCAGCGTGCCGTGATGGGCACGTTTCATAATGTCAGCCGCAAGCACCTCCCGAACTATTTGAACGAGTTTCAATTCCGCTGGAATACACGCAAGCTAAACGACGACGAGCGGGTAACACGCGTGGTCAAATCGCTAGTCGGGAAACGGCTAGAGTATCGCGAATCTGTAGAGCGTCCGCCCTATGAGTAGAAGTTCCCGCCGCGCCGTGCGCGTCAGATGAATTTCAATTTTGGGAGGTTGTGGTGATTTCAGATGATTCGTTTCAACAAGTACCTAGTCCCGAATATTCCCGCCAAACCACTCATTCCATTTGCCAAAAACTTTGCGCCGTTTTGCAGGTAATTATTCCCTTCAGGCGCACAATG
The DNA here is from genome assembly GCF_035317045.1 of Occallatibacter sp. Lineage (GTDB taxonomy): Bacteria > Acidobacteriota > Terriglobia > Terriglobales > Acidobacteriaceae > Telmatobacter. Next base: position 133,797 of record NZ_DATHHT010000024.1, on the reverse strand, counting down.
AAACTTGAAATGCAAAATCCTGAAGAGAGTACGGCTGTGGCGGAAGAACCTTGTTACTCCGCAATCCTGTCTCGAATCGCTAACCCCTGTGTTTCGGAACCTCTACAGCTAACCTCAATGGCTGGAGAGCCCTAAAGCGACCTCCGTCTGTAACGCCATGATTTAAAAATCGTTAGCCGGAGAGACGGGATAATAGGGTCGGGCCAACATTGCGGTTATCCTTGGACTTGCATGTTGTACGTCCTGCTCGCGATCTCCGTATTTGGCCTCATCACTTCCAGCGTCTTTACGGGCATGGTACTGGTGGCGGTGGCGCGGTATCTTCGCGAACGCCGGACTGCCGAATCCGAGTTGAGACAGCACCCCGGGTTCACTCCGCCACTCACGCTGCTGAAGCCACTGGCGGGCGCAGAGCCTGATCTGGAAGCCCACCTGGCAAGTTTCTTCGAGCAGGATTATCTCAAGTTTGAAATTCTGTTTTGCGCGCGCGAGGCGAACGATCCCGGCCTCGAGATTGCGCGCCGCGTGGCCGCTCGGTTTCCACAAATTCCGGCGAAGTTCATGTCAACCGGCGAACCGCCTTGCATCAATGCCAAGGTCGCCTCGATGGAGTTGATGGAGAGATCCGCAGCCCACGACATCCTCGTCATCAGCGACAGCGACGTCCGCGTGACGCCCGACTACCTCCGCGCCGTGGCGCTGCCGTTTGCAGATGAAAAGGTCGGAGGCATGTGCTGCCTGTATCGCGGCGTTGCTGCCGGCGGTGGCCTGTGGGCGCGGCTCGAGGCCGTGGGCATGAGCGTCGAGATGACGGCCGGCGTGCTCGTCGCGCGGATGATGGAGGGGATGCAGTTTGTCCTCGGACCGACGATGGCATTTCGGCGCGATGCGATCCGGCAGATGGGTGGGTTCAAAGTCACGGCGGATTACTGTGCCGACGATTTCGTCCTGGGCAACGAGACCTGGAAGCTTGGACAGACAGTCGTGCTGAGTCATCACGCGATCGATCACATCGTGATCAACCTCAGCTTGATCGCATCGCTGAAGCACCAGGTCCGCTGGATGAAGTCGACGCGCTTCTCGCGGCCGAAGGGACACTTCGGAACGGCGCTCACCTTCAGCATGCCGTTCGGGCTGTTGGGACTGGCTGCTGGCTTGTTGCTCGGTCATCCGTTGTGGGGAATCGCTCTTCTGCTCTGGGCGATTGCTTCGCGGGAGGCATTGTCGATTGCCGTTGGGCGCATGGTCGTGCGCGATCCCAGCTGGCTCAACTTGCTGGTCCTGTATCCCGTCCGCGACCTGATGGGATTCTTGTTCTGGGCTGCGAGTTACATGGGCAGCCGGATTCTGTGGCGCGGGCGCGTGTTTCAGCTATTGCCCGGCGGCAAGATGCGCGCAGCGAAGTAGCATTGAGCTTTGTTTCGCGTTGAGGTTTCTCGTGGCCCGAGATGTTTTATCGTGATCCTGAGAATGAGTCGAATTCAAAGTCGCCACAATCCGAATTGAAACTTCGAGTCAAACCGCTTACACCCGAGCTTTGGCCGGCTCTCGAAGATTTGTTCGGCGAACGTGGTGCGTGCAACGGATGCTGGTGCATGTACTGGCGCATCGGCAGCGCTTACCGCAAACAGCCGCATGAAGCCAACAAAGCGGAATTCCATAGAGTCGTTGCCAAAGGACCGCCACCAGGATTGATTGCATTCGAAGGAAAATTGGCGGTCGGCTGGTGTCAACTCACTCCGCGTAATGCATTGCCGTTTCTTGATCGCTCATGGATTCGCATCGACGATGCAACGGTTTGGTCAATCTCCTGTTTCTATGTCCGCATTGGCTATCGCCGCCGCGGTATCACGGCGGCGTTGATGCAAGCTGCAGTGAAGACTGCGAAGGCAGCAAAGGCTACGGCTCTTGAGGCCTATCCACTCGACCGCAGTTTGTCGCCGAGCGCATCAAGCACCGGTTTTGTCTCCACATTCAAGCGCGCCGGCTTCAAAGTGGTTGGTCATCGCACGCCGCCGCGACCTGTGATGCGGCTTGAGCTCAAGGGCAAGGCAAGACCGTCGAGTTGAAGTTTTCAGGTCTATTGCAATGGTCGGTCGGTCCAGAGAGCTTTGTCGGCGATGGACTGCACGTGGTAGAGACGGCCGGAGAGAAGCTGCTCTGCCTTGGGCTGATTGGTGTCCTGCGCAAAGAGCCATTTGCGCTCTCCGATGCCCCACATTTTTGAGAGCTGATCGTCACTGAGGAAGATGTGCGGCGCATCTGGATAGCACGAACCCCACACCAGTGACGAGCCGTTGCCATGCGGCGAGCATGGTTCGAGGACGATGTAGGCGGGCCGTTGCAGGAACTTGTGCGTGTAAAAAACGACCGACGATGCATCCGACTGATCCCCGTAGATGATGAACGAATCCGCGGTGGAGCCCTTGCTGACGATCGTGTCGGCGAGTTGCTTGGAACTGAGCATCGGCTCAAAGCGTGCGAAGGCGATGTGCGCGGCGATAAGAAAGACGGCGGAAGTGAGCGCGATACTGACGGTGGCGGGCATGTGCCTGCCTCGCACGCGCAGCATCCAGCCGAGGGCCGGACCGATGAGCAGCACGATCGTCGCAATAATTGCTGGAAGACGCAACGCCGCGAACGATGGACCGGTCAAGTCAAAGAAATGCGACATGGAGAGCGTGTACCCTCCCACGTCGCGATGCGCTAGAAGTGTGCCAATGTCGGAGACGAAGGGTAGTTTGCGCGATTCCCACAAGCCCCATCCCAGCGCAGCCGCTATCACCACACCGGCGATCGAAAACACTGCCTGCGCGCCGCTCAACCATTTTTGCGAGAGCAGAGGTTTCTGGCCTTCTGAGCCGCCGCGTTCTTCGATGTTTGCCAGGACGCTGGCGATCAGCATCAGGATCGGCGTCCAGGCTGGGAAGGTGTAGTATTCCTGATTCGTCGAGATGGCGAAGAACAGCAGCGTGATTCCGGAGAAGAGCGCGAGAAGCCACGTCGAACGCACCCGAAACTTGAGGCGTGCTACGTAGCTGGCGACGTCTTCGCGGGCGGCGTGATCAAGATAGAAGTCCACGGTTTGGCCGGAGTCGCGATGGAGGTGCTGCATCCATGCGTGCCGGGTTCTCCATGCCACGACCAGGAGCGCCGGCAGGAAAAGACTCCACGGGAAGAGCCACACCAGATGCGCGAGCCAGTACCAGGCAAAGGGCATTTTGTTGTAGTCATGCGGGAAGCGGCCGCCAAGGAAGCGCAGGACGTGCTCGTTGACGAAATAGAAGTACCAGAAGCCATGCACGTTTCCGGGAGTGGGATGATTGCCGACGGGATGTCCCCGGTCGGGGTTCGCAAGGCCGCAGAGAATGTGCCACGGAGCTGCGACAGCGAGGAAAAGTAAAACGCCGGTAACCGGTTTCAATTCGCGCCAGCGGCGCCACTGTCCGCTTAGCATCAGCAGCGGAATCGCGGCTGCAGCGAAGAAAACCGGGGCGATCAAGCCCTTGGTGAGGGTGGCGAGCGCCAGGGCAGCCCACATGCCGTAGATGCGCGCCGGACGCTGGTTCTCGAGGCCGGTAATCAGGCTCCAAAGTGCGTAAAGCAAAAGGAAACTGAGCAGCGACTCGGGGATGGCGAAGCGCGTAAACAGAAACGGCCCAATCGAGGTCAGCACGCCCAGGGCCGCGTATAGACCGGCTCGGCGGCCCCATCCGCGCGAGGTCCACAGCCATGCCATCCAGGCGAGCCCCAGAATCGCCAACGCGTTGGGCAGATGTGTGGCGAACACGTTCTGGCCGAAGATCCAGTAGCAGATTGCATCGAGCCAGTAGGGCAGCGGCGGCTTTTCGAGGTAGCGGATGCCGTCCAGCTTCATGGTGATCCAGTCGCCACTTTGATCCATGTGCTGGGCGATTTGCGCATGCGAAGCATCCACGTCATCGAGCAGCGGCGGGGTGAAGAGAGAGGCGAACTGCACGGCGAGGAAGATCGTTCCCAAAAAGGCCCAGACGGCGAGCTTTGAAGGACTTTGCACAGCTCCGTCTTGCGGGTTTTGAGCGATCGCCATTTGGGTAAATCTCTGAAAATCAAGGATAACAGTGAGAGGCAGGAGACGATCTCATGAGACGGAACAGCGCTGAAGTGAGAATCCCCGCCGGGCGTGGCGGATAGAATGATCGGAGGTCAAAATTCGATGAATTTGAAAAAGCAGGTGGGCAGCGCGGACGGAACGACATTGCACGAGCGCGTTGCTGCATGGCTTGAGTTGCTTGATGGTTGTGGAAGCAAACCAACGCGCAAGCGGGTTCACGCCCTGCGGGTAGCGACGCTTCGGCTGCAAGCCGAATTGGAGCACGATATATCCGAACTGCCGCGCGCCAGTCACCAGGCACAGGCGATGCTTCAGTTCTCGAAGCAGGCTGAGAAGCTTCGCCAGGTGCTAGGGCCAGTTCGAGAAATCGATGTGTGGATCGGCACGCTCCGCGGACTTCGCACCTCACTCAGCGAGTCAGGTGAGTACGTGCCTCGCTCGATGCAGGAGTGTCTGCGCGGGATTGATCGCCTTGAAGACCGGCTGCATCGGAAGCGCCGAACTGCGGGGAAGAAATTGGTTGCGTCGATCGAAAAGAAGAGTGACCGCTTCGTCAAAGCAGCCGAAAAACTTGAAACAGCGCCGGAGGATTTCCAGCCCTCCGACGCGGCGGGGATCGCCAACGACCTCATCGCGCATTTTGGTCGAGTGCGGGCGGAGTTTCCGGAACTGGATGAAGCGAACCTGCACGAGTTCCGCAAGCGCATCAAGATGGTGCGCTACCTCGCGGAAATGCACGCCGGTGCCGATCGGGAGTGCGCGCGCATCGCCACGCAGATGAGGAAGCTGCAGAGTGCAATCGGGGAATGGCATGACTGGCAGGCTCTCGCAGAAGAGACAGGGCACATGCACCATGCCTGGAGCAAGCCCCTGGCCGAGCTCTTCGAGAGCGTTTCGAAGGAAACATTCGAAACGGCGCTGGAGACGGCGTACAGTGTCACGGCGCGCATGCTTGGCAAAGACGCGGAGCGCGCTGAGCCACTGCGTGGGGCAGACCGCAAGCTGCCTGCGCACAGTGAGCCTGGACCGCATATGGCGTCGGAAGAGAAGCTCGCCTGACCTCTGGTAATGGAACCGGGGATCGTGCAATAGCGTAGAGGTCCCTGTGAAGCGCATTCGCCCGATCGCGATTTTCTGTGGCGCAGGGCTCATGGCGTGGCTCTCGCTTTGCGCCGTCATCGGAGTCGTTGCCGTCGAAGGCGCGCTTCATCCCGTGCACTTGCCGTTGAGCATAAGCGACAAGCAGCATGCCGCGACGATCGCCAAAGAAAACCATGCTGTTCTGACGGATGTCGATGTTGTCGCGCGCGACGGCGCAATACTGCGTGCCTGGAGCATACGACCCGTCCCTTGGAATGGCGACGCGGTGATACTTCTCCACGGTCAGAGCGACAATCGCTCGGGCATGCTGGGACCGGCGGAAATGCTGTTGCGCCATGGCTACGCGACGCTTCTTCCGGATGCACGCGCTCACGGCAGCAGCGGCGGCCGCATTGCCACGTATGGTGTCCTTGAGGCCGAGGATGTTCGGCTGTGGTTTGATTGGATTCAGAAGTCACAGACTCCCCGTTGCATTGATGGCTTGGGCGACTCCATGGGCGGAGCAGAAGTTCTTGGTTCTCTCGTCGCAGAGCACGGCTTTTGCGCGGTGATCGCGGAGAGTTCGTTCGCGACGTTTCGCGAGGCTGCGTATGACCGCCTCGGGCAGAGCTTCTCCACAGGCCCATGGCTCGGACGCACGTTGCTGCGTCCCGCGCTGGTGATGGGAATGGCGTATGTTCAATTTCGTTACGGCGTCGATTTGGCGCAGGCGAATCCGGCGAGCGCGGTTGCTACATCGCGCGTGCCGGTGTTTCTGATCCACGGGCTTGCAGATACAAATCTGCCGCAACGTCACTCCGAAAACATCAGGGCGCGTAACTCAGCGGTCGTGCTCTGGGAACCAGAGGGCGCCGGTCATTGCGGCGCTTCGACCGTGGCGCCGGCGGAGTATGAGCGACGCGTAGTTGGATGGTTTGCCAGGCACACGCTTCAATAGCCAGTGCGCGCATTGGCACGTCTCGCGGGGAACCGCCGCGGCTGTCTCCCAATCACAAGCTCCGTGTCGTCACGCCCAGCCTGGAAGCAATCGATCGAATTTCATCCATCGGTGTTCCATGCCGACTTGTGCGATTCCCGATGTCCGTGAAGTTTGTGAGTTGCGAGGTTTGGCTATGTGCATCCAAACTGTGTGGCCTCCGATCCAACCCGTTGGAGAAGCGATGAACAAGTCAATGTCGATCCAGATTGAACCGTACGTGATTCACGTGGAGGAAGACCTTTTGTCTGATCTTCAAGATCGGCTGGCGCGGACGCGAATTCCGGCTTACCCAACCGGTGGAAATTGGAGCGCTGGCACCGATCCCGCGTATCTTAGCGAATTGCTCCATTTCTGGAGGCATTCCTTCGACTGGCGTAAACGAGAAGCTGCGCTCAACAAGTTTCCCCATTTCAAGACAGAGATAGATGGGATCCAGATTCACTACATTCATCAAAGAGGCAATGGCACCAACCCTTCGCCACTTCTCCTCACACATGGGTATCCTGACTCGTTCTGTCGCTTCGTCGATCTGATTCCCATGCTCACCGACCCAGAGTCATATGGAGGCGGGGCCGAAGATTCCTTCGACGTCATCGTTCCGGACTTGCCCGGCTATGGCTTCTCCGATCCCCCTCCTGAGAACGGAGCGATATTCCGAGTCGGAAACATGTGGGATCAACTTATGACGGAAAGGCTGGGATACAGACGGTACGGAGCGCATGGTGGCGATTGGGGAAGCACTGTAACGGAACAACTCGCTCGCGATCACTCGGACACGGTCGCAGCTATTCATCTGACCGACGTGCCGTTCGGTCATATCTTCCAAAAGCCGCGCGATCTGTCAACCGCGGAGGAGCGGTATTTTCAGAAAAATGAAGAATGGATGAAAAAGGAAGGTGCCTACGCTCTCATTCAATCCACGAAACCACACAGCCTCGCTCCTGCGCTCAACGACTCACCAGCAGGATTGGCCGCATGGATGCTCGAGAAGTTTCGGGGTTGGAGCGATTGTGATGGCAACATCGAGTCGTGTTTTAGCAAGGAACAGCTTCTCACGCACATCATGATCTACTGGGCCACAGGATCCATCGGCTCTTCCTTCCTGCCTTACTACGACTACGCCAACGCCGACGCCTTGACCTGGATCAAAGAAGGCGTCAAGAAGCTGACCGGCTCCTCAAAGGTCCCGGCCGGTTTTGCGCTCTTCCCAAAGGACATCAGTCGGCCGCCGCGCGAATGGGCAGCACGGTTTTTCAATGTCCAGCGGTGGGAAGAAATGCCACGCGGAGGCCACTTTGCGGCGATGGAAGCGCCCGAGTTGCTGGCTGGCGAGCTTCGCACCTGGTTCCGCCCATTTCGATAGACGTAGCACTGGAACATGTGCGAAGCCGCTGACCATCCCTTTGCCCGTTTGCCCTCGTCGAATAAGGTCAATAGTTTCCCAATCCGAGATTCTGCCGAGACTGCACGACTTCAAGTGCAACGCACTGCAAAATGTGCGGCGAAATAATTCCACTATCTCAGCAGGCTCCGAGAGCGCCGGGGAACGCAATGGCATTGGAGCGCTGTCGTGTATCTTGGCCGAGGATAGAGATTTCGATTTTGTGGGGTTCATTCCTTCCTCATGCCCACGTTTGCGGCGATAGACATCGGTTCCAATTCATGCCGGCTGAAGATCGCGAAGGTTGTCGCGCACCAGCTGCGCACGCTGCACGAGGATCGCGAGGTGACGCGGCTTGGAGCCAGCGTTTTTGCCTCGGGCCTTGTTTCGCCAGAGGCGATGGCGGCAACGCTGCGGGCACTCAAGCGGTTTCAGCGCGCGGTGCAGTCGCATGGCGTGGACCAGATTCGCGTGGTGGCCACGTCGGCGATGCGCGATGCTCGCAACGCGGCAGCATTTCACGCGTGGGTCAAGGCGGAGACCGGCTGGAACATGGAGGTGATCTCGGGCCTCGAAGAAGGCCGTCTGATTCATCGCGGCATAGTGAGCGGAGAGCCTGGAACAGGCGGCAAGGTGCTGCTGATCGATCTTGGCGGTGGAAGCTGCGAGATTACGCTTTCGGAACACAAGCGCATCAAGGATACGATCAGCGTTCCGCTCGGCGCGGTCCGATTGACTGAGGAATTCCTTTCTGTCGATCCTGCGCCGCCAGAGGACCTGGCGCGCATGCGGCGGCTGATCGCGCGGGAATTACGACGGGCACATCGGCGGATTCAGCCGGGCAGCGTTCAGTTGGTGATCGCTACTTCGGGCACCGCGGCCGCATTGTCAGAAGCGTGCGCCGCGGCGCTGGCGAAATCGGGCAAGTCTTCTCGCAATGCCGGCGCGGGTGGATTTGCGCCTGCGGCCATGGTTCGCAAGCTGGCGAAAAAGATTTCGCGGATGACGCTGCCCGAGCGGGAAGCGGTACCGGGAATCGGTCCGCGGCGTTCGGAGATCATCATCGCAGGGGCGCAGGTCTTTGCCGAGTTGCTCGAGAGCTTCAGCCTGGAGGGTTTTCGCTATTCGCCGCTGGGATTGCGCGATGGCATTCTTGTGCAGATGCTGGCGGCGCAGGATCATCGCGCGGCTGCCCACAGTCAGTTCGAAATTGAGCGGTGGGAGTCAGTGGTTGCGACGGCGCAACGGTATGGCGTGGATATGCGGTACGCGGAGCCGGTAAGAGCGCATGCTGTGCAGTTGTTTCGCGAACTCAAGCCGCTCCATCGCCTTCCACCGGATTACGAGGACTGGCTGGCAGCCGCGGCAGTGCTGCGCGATACCGGCAAATTTATCAATCACCAGGGACATCATCGCCACACGCAGTACATTGTGTCGATGTCGGAGTTGTACGGATACACGCAGGTGCAGCGCACCATTGTTTCGGCCATCGCGCGGTACCTGGGCAAGAGCCGGCCGCAACCGGATGATCGCGCCCTGCGCAATATCCCGCCCGATGAGCACAAGCATGTGGAGCGCGCGGTGGTGTTGTTGCGGCTGGCCGTCGCGCTCAATCAGGATAGGGCGAGCGACGTGCTCGATGTAGTGGCACGGGTATATCCCAAGCGCGTTTATCTGGAACTGCAGCCGGGTAGGACAGGCGCGGAATTGGAGCTTTGGTCGCTGCGGAAAGAGGCCGATTATTTCCGCGAGGTTTTTGAGCGCGAGCTTTTTGCGACGCTGGCGTAGATCCAACGGGCCATCCGCGGATCGATAAGCCACTGCAACAGAGGCGGGTGCTTTTCCATGTCGATGCGTGCGACAGAACCTTTCCGCATGCGGACACCAGCTCCGCCGTTGCCGGTGATGAGGCGGCCGAGGAACTGGAAGAGATTCGGATTATGGCCAACCACGAGTACGTCCTGCCGGTCTGCGTACTTCTCAAGCATCTTCTGGAAATCGGCGTAGGTTGCGCCGAATTCGAGCGCCGGGCTTACCTCGACCTTGCCTTCATACCCGAGTTCGTTGCCTACAAACTGGGCGGTCTGGAGCGCGCGCTTCAGCGGGCTGGAGACGATGATATCCGGCTGGACTTTGAGGGCGCCGAGCATACGCCCCATGATCATGCACTGTTCTTTGCCTTCGGCGACGAGCCCCCGCTTGGCATCAAGCTTCGCGCTCTCGCGGGGAACTCCAGCATTGGCATGGCGCATTAGGTAGAGATTCATGGCAGGGGGACGGGCATTTCCGGCAGGGTTAAGCCAATTCCTTCAAAAGGCGATTTTAACACGCTTGTAATATTCGCCGGACCGCGTGGGTGCCCGGTCTGCGACACCCTGAACCAGAGACCACTTTAGGGAAGGCAAGTGAAATAAAGCCCGGGCTGTGCATATTTTCGCCTTTTGTTCGCCATATACTCGTGCGCATGGGGGAACGATCTTCTACGGCCCGTATGCGCATCGCCGGCAAAATCTGCGCTCGCTGCCGAAACCTGATTCCGGATGATCCTCCGACACCTGGCGAGAGGTTGTGCTCGAAGTGCCGCTCGCCCGAGATTCACCGGATCTACATGTATTACATGTACCGAACGAACTGGATGTGCCAGTTTTTGGAAGAAGATCTGAAGACGCCTTTGCCCCGGCGTTTCTACTTCCGCAGTCCAGCGAAGATTCGTGCGATTGTGGAGAAGGTGGGGAGTTTTGCCGATCTCCAGGACCGACAGGCTCTCGATTACGGATTGGAGACCGGGCGCGGCGGTGTCTGGCTTCAACTTACGGAGGAGCAATACAAGCGCCTGAAGACGCCACGCTGATTCTGGTCATGCAAGCCACATCTCGCTGACCAGGAGGCCACCGAGCCATCTTCGCTGCTTTGAGAGCATGAATCCCGCTTCGACGAGAGCCTTGCGATGATCCGGCAGGCGCCTGATAGCCAGGCCTGTCAGCAATCTGAATGCGAGATAGAGAGCGGATACGAGGGGGCCGGCGACGAATCTTCCGTAGAAGGTGTCGGGAATAGCGAACTCCGAGATTACCCAGGCAGCGCCTGGCGCCATTCTTCCGCGAAGCTCGGTTGCCAACGGTGCGATTTCTTCGGTTGTCAGGCAATCGAGGAAGAAATGTGTCGCGACGAGGTCAAAGCTGCCGGCAAGGAAATCAAGCTGGCGCGCATCTGCCAAATGGGTGCGGACATGGACAGCGCTGTGGCCTGCGCGCCGCATCAGTTGCCGCAGCATCGCTTCGCTCGCATCGACGGCCTCGATCTCAATTTGCGGATTTTCTCTAAGCAACCGAGCAGTGAAGCGACCGTCGCCGTCGCCGAGGACGAGAGCGGATTTCTTGCATCGCATTTCTGGGAGGAAGGCCAGCCGGCATTCCCAGAGAAACGGACCGAACGTGAGCCATTCCATCCATCGGTAGAGGGGCGCAAGCTGATTGAAATCGGCAATCGTGTCGGGCATATCCAATTCATGCTCTTTCAACGCGATGGTTGCGATCTTCATGGGTGATTCGCTCCGAGGAGGACGGCTACTAACGGAGTGAGCAGGACGAGGTCTGCGAGAGCGCGCAGGGTAAGCGGAGGGATGGCCGCACGCTTGCGATCGAGTAACGACAGAAGCAGCGCGCTGATGGCGGCGGAACAAGCGAGTGCGGAGAGGCGCCAGTTCACGAATGCCATGGCTCCTGATGCGGCAATGCAGGCGATGGCAAGGACGGTAGCGTGCGGCGTGACGCCCGAGGGCATGCGAGACGATTCCCAACTTTCAATTGCGGAGCAGTTGGTCCAGGCCAGCATCACAAAAATGGCGAAGCATGCGCCGAACGGCCAACCGATGGAATCTGCGCGTGCGATTGTGGGTGCTATGGAACCGGCAGTGAACAAGAGGCCGACAAGCAACTCCTTCGAAACGAGTTTGAGCGATACGAGTCTTCGCAACCAGATGGGAAGCCGGGCTGTCGTGTGAACCCCAGAAAAGTACACCAGCGCGGCCGCGGCCAGAACCGAGTTGCGGTCGCGGACCGCCGCGGGCATGCGGACCACTATGAGAGCGACTGCAATTGCGGCGGTTGCGCAAGCGACGGGAATCAGCGAGCGACGATGACGCCAATGAAAGTAGTGGCGCTCACGCAGAGCAGAGAGATCCTGCGAGCGAATGGCTCGATGCGCATCGAGAAGGCGATCACCTACGTAGACTGTCCAGGTGCCGCACGCAAGGAGAAACGGAACCCAGGAGGCCAGGTGCACACCGACAGCCGATGCAAATGCGAGCGCCCACACGACTGCGACTGCAGGTGCGTCGAGGCTTGCGAGGTGCCACAGTTGCAGCACGCGCGAAGCCCACGACCCAACGGCCGGAGTGCAGTTGAATGTGTTTTCGCGTAGTTTTGGCGGATTGACCAGAGGAACAGCCACTGTTGCGATTGTAAAAGGAAGGGCGGGTGACCAGGCGAGTTGCTCGCGGCGTCCCAGGTGCCGGCAACGGGGCACGACCAATGGAGCGTCAGGCCTGAAGGGCCTGATTGACCAGTTCGTGCAACTTCGCATTTACGTCTTGAACGCTTACAAAGAATGGCGTGCGATGGCAGGTAAGCACCAGTTCCTGCTTTTCTGCGGAGTAATTCCACTCGACTTCCACGCCCATTTTGGTGGCGCGCCCGGTGTTGCCGCTCATGGGTACACCGGCGCTGTTTGCTTTTTCCATCAGTGTTGCGTATTTCGCCGGGGTGATCCCCGAAAAAACCTGAGGTGTGCTCGCTGCCATGTTCTTCTCCTTGCCGGGCTATGGGTAAATTCACGCGCCGGGCTGGGTTTCTATTTGTCTTCAGACTCTAGCAAGATTGTCGTGAGTTCTCGGCAAATTGGTATGGCGGATTTGACGGCTGATACGCAACCGTCTGGTTGCGTGACGCCCGTCCCCCTCCCCCCTCCATCTCTGTAAAAAAAGTCCCTGTTTTCAGGGGTTTATGTGGAGCCAGTCGTTGCAAAATCCTCTTCTGATTGAATTTAGCCGCAGATTCCTCTCCGGTAAGGATTTACGGGGGTTTGTTATCCGTTTTCACAGTTTCGCAATTTCGGGGCAATTGTTGAATGGGACGAGGCGAAGAGTAATTGGAGTATTGATAGAGGCCCACCCATAGATTCAGGTTAGGCTAATCGGCGAAATAACCTGCAAAAGCAGGAAAACTTTTTGGCGTTTGTTTTGAGTGGGTTAGCTGGGGATGATGAGATAAGGGGCTTGACGTGAAATATCTCAGGTCGCTTCGATCGGCCCTACCGGGGCGGACGGCGATTGGCACCGGGCTGAATCCAAGGGTTCACCCTGGGCTATCTTCGGTCGTCCCTACGGGACTCAGATTGTGGATTCTAGTCGTCCCTACGTGACTCGGATTGTGGATTCTATTCGTCGAAGGGGAGATCTTCGAGGAACCAGTTTCGGCTCTCGAGCATCGCGATGCGGTCGAGGTTTGTACGCCCGATCTTGAAGAGGCCGCGTTGATCGTGGTAATCGGCGCTCGTTTCCTCAGGGGTTCCGGTGTCGGAACTCAGCGTCTCAGCGAGAAAGATTGTGGTGAATACCTGCATTGGTTTTCACTACGATGGTCCCACAAACCGGGTTCATTGCGTGCGCTGAGTTGGTGACATTCATCACGCAAGTTGCGGGAGCAGCACCAATCCTTCAGCGATGTAATGGCGAAAGGAACCGCAGGTTACAGTGCGGATGATTTGAGCGAAGCGACTATTTGGGCAGGAACGGCGCGCTATTCATGGTCCGCCTTTTTCGCCAGCGCTCCGAAAGCCGCGCGGAATACTTCGTCGGGCACCAGATCGGGAGTCAGCAGCCTTTGGAAGACCAGCCCTTCGATCAGGGCATGAATCACGCGCACGAGCTGGCCGGCGGGCATGGGTAGCTCTTCTTCTTTCGTGACAGCGCGAAGCCATTGCTCGCCGAAAGCGTAGCTCTGGGCCGTGATCTCTCGTACCTGCGCGCGCATCTCTTCGTGCGCAAGCGTATAGGCCAGGCCGGTTAGTCGGCCCACGGCCACCGCGCTGCGGTCTGGGATTGCCGCAATCGTGGCATCTGCCATGGCGCGCATGATCGCTGCAAAGTTGGCGCCCGGTTTCACCTGCGGCTTAATGGGCGGCCAGTAGGTCTGTCCTAATGAGATGAAAAGCTCGTCACGATTCTTGAAGTTGCCGTAGATGGCTCCTGTCGTCATTCCCGCCCGTTCCGCGATGTCTTCAAGCGTTGTATGCTCGTGGCCCTTCTCGCGAATCAGCGTGCGGGCCGCTTCGAGGAGTTTAGCGCGGGTGCGATCGCGTTTATCGCCCTTGGGCTGGCGACGACGGAAATCTTCAGAAGCATCTGGCGTCATGGATTTATTTTATAGTACTATTATTTTATAGTAAATCTATAATCTGAGAGAGAGAGCAGGTAAGCATTTGAAATGAAAAGCGAAAACGAAATCAAATCGGTGTTGCAAAAGATCGTGGACGAGGGGCAGCTCGCCGGGGCGGCGACTCTCGTCTGGCGCGCCGATTCGAAAGACGGCGAAGCCCAAACCGTATGCGTGGGCTGGCGGGATGTCGAAGCCAATCTCCCCATCGAACGGGACACGATCTTCAGGATCGCCTCCATGACCAAGCCCATCACCTCTGTTGCCGCTCTCATGCTGGTCGAGGAAGGCCGGATCGCCCTGGCCGATCCTATTTCTCGCTTTGCCCCGGAGTTCTCGCATATGCGCGTTCTGCGTTCTCCCAACGGTCCCCTCGACGAGACGGATCCAGCGGAACGTCCGATTACGTTTGAAGATTTGTTGACCCATCGCGCCGGATTCACCTTGGCGGATTTCCATCGCGGCCCGATCGGCCAGGCATACCGCGATGCCCTTGGCGGCGAAATCGATAGTGACGTCGCGCCCGATGATTGGATCGCGAGTCTCGCGCAGCTACCATTGATCGGCCAGCCGGGGTCCGCAATGTATTACAGCTGCTCGACCGATCTGCTCGGATTTCTGATTGCGCGCATTGAGGGCGCGCCGCTCGGAGAAGTGATCAAGCGGCGTATTTTCGATTCGCTGGGCATGACGGACACAAGTTTCCTTGTCCCCCGGGAAAAGCGAACCCGCCGCGCGGCTGCGTATGGATTCGATGAAGAGGGCTGCCTGACCAAACTTGTTACCAGGAGCGGCGTCTTCGTCGCGGAACGGCCAGACGATATGGTCTTCGAATCCGGCGCTGCCGGATTGTGGTCCACGTTAGATGACTATCTGAAATTCGCGCGGCTCTTCCTGGGTGACGGCAGCGTGGAGAGCGTAAGGCTCCTTCGTCCCGCGACACTCGCCGCGATGATGAGTAATCAATTGACGGATAGCCAGCGCGCAAACTCGGTATTGCTCGGACAAAAACCCTTTGCCGTCGGCCGAGGATTTGGCCTGGGCGTCTCCGTCGTCCTTGAGACAGACAAAGCCGACTTCATGCGGCGTGGCAGTCCGGGCACGGTCAGTTGGCCCGGTGCATTCGGAGGTTGGTGGCAGGCCGATCCCGCGGAGGGTTCGGTGATGATCTTCCTGGCTCACAACATGGTCGATCTTGCGCAGATGGGCAAGGGTATCGGTCTTGGCGTGTGGGGCGCCATCGACACGTTTCAAACTCTGGCATTGGCTTCGTAACCTTAGTGGTCGGCGTGACGTGAAGTGAACGCGATGGCGCGATCGTGCTGGCGGACGCTCCTTCAGCTTCGGATGTTGTGTACGTTCGCAGTTGTCGAGCAGTAGACGGACGTCGAGATCAGGGCCGATCGACTGTTCGATACGACTCAGAGTGCAGTTATTTCAGAAGCAGCAGACCTGGGCAGCCGCGGGCCTGGGCGCTATGAAATCAAATTTCAACTGCCGCCGGGCGGTGCCGCCTCCGCTGCAAGGTTGTCGATCGCTCCGGCAATACACCTTTTCAAATCGGTAACGATTTTGCCGCCTTTTCCGGGGTAGATTGTGTGCTCGAGGATATACAAGGTGCTTTTAAGTATCTCTATGACGTTCAATGGAATTTCATAGGGCATGATCTATCACCATTTTCTAAATTTAGATTTAAAGAAACTCAACTCAATCTATTCAAAGTTTGGATGCTGAGGGGTCCGTGTGGGTTTACAGGGACGTGCATTCACGCGAGGCGATACTGCTGTCTGCAATGTCGGTTGGCTGACAGATTCGCCGGGCAACCTTGTGGGGTTGATGCGAAACGCATGCAACTCAATTGGCTGCATTGGCGTTCTCGATGGCTCCGCTTTTCAGTGCCCATTCGCGGAATCCTGCGGGAGCGTTCTTCACGCCGGCGATGTTGGCTGATTTGATGTTGGCAATCTGCTGCCATGCGATGGACTGCAAGTCGGCATTGCGCAGATCCGCGGAGGAGAGGTCGACGCCGTCAAGTTTCGCGCCGTCGAGATTGGTGCCGACGAGGTCAGTATCGCTCATGTTTGCGTTAGAGAGCACGGCACCCTCGAGATGGCTGCCACGGAAATTGGCGAAGTGCAGATTGGCATACTCGAGATGGGCAAGGCGCAGGCCGCTGCCGCGCAAGTCGGCGGCGCTGAGGTCTGCGCGCAGAAGGTTTGCGTGCTCGAGGTGGATGCCCTGCAGAAATGCCGTCGAAGCGTCAACGCCGACGAGCGGAACTTTATCGGTATTCAACTCCTGGAGCGCTTCGATGCGTCCGCCGCTGCCACCCTTGCCCTGGGCGGTGTTGATGACCTGCCAAGCCTGGTAGTGCCTCTGCTTGATGCGGTCGCCGGACTCGCTGAAGTAGAAGATGACGCCGATGAGGACGGAGAGGCTACCGAGGTATTCGAGGACTTCAAGGAAGCTCCAGCGGCTGAGTCCGTAGGCGGTCCACTCCAACAGCCATTCGATGCGGCGCAAGGGGAGAAGCCAGCGGTGTTTGAAGTCGCCCTGGATGGTTTTCCACGCGGCGGGACGGCGGGTCGTTCTGCGCGCAATCATGTATTCCTTCGGAACGCTAAACGATGCAAATGCTCAAGGATCTTCAGTCGGCGGCGTTGGCGGGTTCTGACGGCGTTTTTGGGGGGCGCCTGGCGGGCGGAGTGAAGGGCTTGATTTTCGGAAGCGCGCTCATATCGACTTTGCCTTCGGCGAGCTTCATCAGGAAGTCCTGGGCGGAGAAGGGCTGGGTGTCTTTGGGGGCGGAGGCGCGGCTATAAGTTCCGTCCGATTGCTGGATGCGGGCCTTGACGGTGTCGGCGAGGTAGGCGGGGAGAATCTCGTCGTGAATGCGGGCCTTGACGGCGGCATCGCGAACGGGGAAGACCACTTCGCAGCGTTCGAAGAGATTGCGGGGCATCCAGTCGGCTGAGCCGAGATAGATTTCGTCGTCGCCGCCGTTGGCGAAGTGGTAGATGCGCGAGTGCTCAAGGAAGCGGCCGACGATGGAGCGGACACGGATGTGGCTGGAGAGGTCTTTAACGCCGGGGCGAAGGATGGAGAGGCCGCGGATGATCAGATCGATTTCGACACCGGCGTTGGAAGCGTCATAGAGAGCCTCGATGACACTAGGCTCGAGAAGCGCATTCATCTTGGCGACGATGTGTGCGGGACGGCCAGCTCGGGCATGTTCCATTTCGCGTCGGATGAGGCCGAGGAAACTTTCGGCCATGGTGAGCGGGGCGACGAGGAGCGGGCGGTAGTCGTCGATCTCGGCGTGGGCGGTGAGGTAGTTGAAGACCATGTGCACGCGCTCGGTGATCTGCGGATCGCAGGTGAGCAGGCTCAAGTCGGTGTAGAAGCGTGCGGTGATGGGGTTGTAGTTGCCCGTGCCGAGATGACAGTAGCGGCGGGTGACTCCGTCTTCGTCGCGGCGGACGAGCAGGGCGAGCTTGCAGTGCGTCTTGAGCCCGACGACGCCGTGGAAGACCTGGACGCCGGCATCTTCCATGCTGCGTGCCCAGCGGATGTTGGAGGCTTCGTCGAAGCGGGCCATGAGCTCGACGACGAGAGTGGCCTCCTTGGTGGCGGCGGCCTCAATGAGCGCGGAGAAGACGGGCGAATCCTGGCTGGTGCGATAGAGCGTCTGCTTCATGCTGACGACGGCGGGATCTTCGGCACCCTGCTGGATGAAATCGACTACCGAATCATAGGAGTCGAAGGGATGGTGGAGCACGATATCGTGCTGGCGCAGCTCGTCGAAGATGTTGGTTGACTTCCGGCTCAGGTGCAGCGGTTTGGGCGTGAAGGGGGGGAACTTGAGGTCGGGGCGCTGGATGTCGCTATAGAAAAACATCAGGCGCGAGAGATTGACAGGACCGTCGCCGCGGAAGACCTGGTCTTCGTCGAGTTCGAAGTTGACGCGCAGGCGTTCGACGATTTCGGGGTCTGCACCGGTTTCGATTTCGAGGCGCACGGCATCGCCTTTTCTGCGGTTGTGGAGCTCGACGCGAATGGTCTCGAGCAGAGAGCGCGCTTCTTCTTCTTCGAAGTAGAGGTTGGAATTGCGAGTGACGCGGAAGGCGGTGCGCGATTGCACTTCGTAGCCGCGATACATGCCGCTGAGATTTTGCGCGATCAATTCCTGGAGCAAGAGGTAGTCGAATTTGCCGTCTTCGGCGGGGAGGCGGACGAAGCGGGGCAGAGCGCGAGGGACAGTGACTACGCCGAGGACTTGCGGGCCGGAGCTTTTACGCTTGCGGCGAAGCAGCAGGGCGAGACAGAGCGCCTTATTCAGAACTCGAGGGAAGGGGTGGGCGGGATCGATGGCGATGGGGGTGAGGAGGGGGTCGACTTCACGCTGAAAGTAAGCCTGAGCGTAGGCGCGGGCTTCTTCATCGAGCTCTTCCCACTCCATCAGGCGGATGCCCTGCTTGCGCAGTTCGGGCAGCAGCGAATCGTTCCAGCAATGGTATTGCCCATCGACGAAGGTGTGAATTTCGGAGGTCAGGGAGGCGAGCGACTCGTCGGGGCGGAGGCCGTCGTAGCCCTGTTCGCGGTAGCCGTCTTCAATGCGCTGCATGAGGCCGGCCTGGCGGATTTCCACATATTCGTCGAGATTGGAGCCAGTGATGGCTAGAAATTTGACCCGTTCGAGGAGGGGATTGGACGGGTCTTCAGCTTCTTCAAGGACGCGGCGGTTGAACTGCATCCAGGAGTGATCGCGTCCGGTGAAAAGTTTTTGTTTTTGCTTTGTTCTGGCCATGGGCGTGAGTCGAACCGTGTTGGCAAGTCTACAGCGTTTTGCAGGGAAACTGGAATGGGCAGTGCGGGTTTGTCCTGACGATCATGGTTACAGGAAGGGGCTTCACGGGATGTTAAAGGGATGCAAAAAGGAAGGAGATGCGGGTCGAAGGCGGATGTCAATTGGATTGACCCGAGACAGGCGTCGGGTGGAGGATAGAGATTCGGTGGTCCCTGCTTTATCCCCCCCAAAAATGAGGAGTTCTCAAGATGAATAGCAAAGACGGCTTGATTCCCCAGCAGCCGATTCCGGCTGGAGTCGAAGAGTTTTCGAAAAAGGTGAGCAGCCTGCTTGACGGGAGGCCGAAGGACGAAGAGACGGTCAATCGAACTCTGGAAGGCATGGATGATCTGCTGGACACGATTGCGGCCGGGCTTTACAGCATGGCGTCGATGCTGGTGGGCGAGGGTGAAGACAGCATCGGACTGGTAGAGACTGCGGTGGCGCGGACGGATATCTCGTCGCGCGGCGACGCCGGGGAATCGCGGCGCAACAGCAGGAAGGCACTCTGTACGGCCGCGATAGAACTGATTGCCGAGCGGAAGCCGGGAAGCCTGGCGGCGCCGGAGGGCCTGGAACATGCTGCGACCTGTATTGAGGACGACGATCTGGAGTCGGCCGGAATTTCGCGCGAAGAACTGGAGCACATGCTGGCGGGACCGAACCGGGAGAGCGTGAAGAAGTGGATTGAGAGCCTGGGGACGCCAACTCGCGTGATTTTTGTTCTGCGCGCCGTGGCGGGGCTTACCGCGGACGAGACAGCGGCGCTGCTCGCAGGACACGGGGGGCTGCGCGCCGTGGGATGGAATGCGGAGGCTGTGCGGGAGATCTTCCGGCAGGGTTTATGCTCGCTGGCTTCGCAACTGATTCACGCAACAACGAGATAAAGCAAGGAAGTGAACAGTGGACAGTGAACATTGCCGGGATCGTGAACTGGAGACGCTGACACTTCCGATTCTCGACTGCAGCGTTTCCCGACCACCCGCTCGTCAGGTTCTGACCACTGACTACTGTCCATTGTGCACTGCCCACTGATCATTGACCACGGACCACTGTTCACTGCTTTTGTTTCGGTACACTAGATAAAGAACCTGCCTGCCCGAATCGGGCATCTATTGGAGTGCAAACAACTTTCCGGCGGATTTTCGAGCCAGGATTTTCAAAAAGACGGTCGATGTCCTCAGATCATTGTAGGAAGTACCCAAACAATTTTTGTAGTTATGCAACATTGGCGCTGATGGTGGGAGCCGCAGCGGCTTCGCAGGCGCTTGCGCAGCAATTGCCTACACAGATACCGGGAACGAGCACAGGGCCAACAGCACAGAGTTTTCAAGGAAGTGTGGCCACAGGGCAGGCAACGGGACAGACGATTGATCTTTCGCTGGACGAGGCGATTCAGCGGGGCCTCAAAAATAACCTGGGCGCAATTCTCAGCGGGACGCAGACGGCGTCAGCGCGGGCGCAGCGGTTGAGCCAGCTGCAGTCGTTGTTGCCGGATGTGGAATTTAATGCGCACGAGGCCGTGTCGCAGGTGGACCTGGCGGCGGAAGGTTTGCGGATTCCGGGTTTTCCCACGATCATCGGCCCGTTCGGCTATACGGATCTGCGGGCATCGCTGAGCTGGTCGCTGGTGGATTTGAAGTCGCTACGGACGTATATGGCTGCGAAACACCAATTCAAGTCGGCGGAGCTTACCGCCCAGGATGCACGGGACCTGGTGGTGCTGACGGTGGGCAACGCCTACATGCTGGTGCTGGCCGACCAGGGGCGCGTGGAGAGTTACCAGGCGCAGGTGGCGACGGCGAAGGTTTCACTGGACCAGGCCAGTGCGAATCATGACGCGGGAACGGCACCGCGGTTGGATGTGCTGCGAGCCCAGGTGGACTATCAATCGCTTGAGCAGCAGTTAATCGTGGCGCAGAACAGCCTGGAGAAGGATAAGCTGGCGCTGGCGCGGGCAATCGGATTGCCGCTGGAGCAGAAGTTCAACCTGTCGGACAAGGCGCCTTACGCAGTATTCGACAAGCTTGATGTGGATGCGACGATCAAGCAGGCTCATGCGAATCGCAAGGACCTGGCCGCCATGCTGGAGCAGACCAGGGCGTATGAAGAGCAGCGCAAGGCAGCGACGGCGGATCGCTATCCGACGGTCAAGTTTGATGGAGATTTCGGCGACATCGGCGTGAATGTTCGGCATTCGCACGAAACCGGCGATGCGCAGGGCACATTGAGTGTGCCGGTATTCAAGGAATATGGGCTGCGGGGCGAGGCACAGGTTGCACAATCGCAACTGGACACGCAGAAGGCGCAGTTGAGCGATTTGAATGCCCAGGTAGACGCGGATGTGCGCGATGCACTGCTGGATATTGAGGCGGCGCAGAAGCAGGTTGAGGTTGCACGTTCGAGCGTGGATCTTGCAACGGAAGCATTGAGCGAGGCACAACAGCGCTACGTCAACGGCGTGAGCGACAACCTGGCAGTGAGTCAGGCACAGCAGTCGGTGGCGCAGGCGAATGATCAATATGTGTCCAGCCTCTATCGCGATAACGTGGCCAAACTGAGTTTGGTGCGAGCGCTGGGAGCGGGGCAGGACTACTCGAAATATCTTGGAGGGAAGTAACGTGGCGGATACAACCACAACAACAGCGCCGACGCCTCGGGACGAGAGCACCGAAGTGACGCAGCCCCCTTCTCGGCGCAAGGGAATCATCATCGTAGTGGTGGTGATCCTGGTGCTGGTAGGGCTTGGCTTCTGGTGGCACTCCACCTACTACGAAGACACGGACGATGCGCAAATCAATGGGCACCTGATCCAGATCAGCGCGCGCATCGCTGGACAGGTGGTCCACGTCGATGTGAATGAGAACCAGCTGGTCAAAGCGGGCGATGCTATCGCAGAGCTCGATCCGCGGGATTATCAAGTCGCGGTGGAGAATGCGCAGGCGGCACTGGATAGCGCGAAGGCAGCGGCGGCGGCGGCGAATGTGAATGTGCCGATCACAACGATCAACACCGGCAGCAACCTGAGTTCGGCTGGAGCGGATGTGAGCGCGTCGACTGCGTCGATTTCGCAGGCACAACAGCAACTGGCAGCGGCGCATGCGCAGGTAGTGCAGGCGGAAGCGAACGCTTTGAAGGCGCAGCAGGATCTTGACCGCTACAAGCCGCTGGTCGAGAAGGACGTGATCAGCAAGCAGCAGTACGATGCGGCCGTGGCTGCTTCGGATGCGGCGAAGGCGAATGTCGACAATGCGCATGCCACCGAGCGAGCCGCAGGGGATGCCGTGCGGGTGGCCAATGACAAGGCCGCGCAGGCGCAGGCGCAATACAAGTATGCGGAGACCGGGCCGCAGCAGGTAGCGGCGCAGTCGGCCCGTGCCAAGCAGGCCCTGGCGCAGGTGGCACAAGCGCAGGCGCAGCTCGACCAGGCGAATCTGAATCTGAGCTACTGCAAGATTGTGGCGCCGGCGGCGGGGATCATCACGCGGAAGAGCGTGGAGATCAACCAGAACGTATCGACGGGACAGAACCTGCTGACGCTGGTTTCGCTGGAAGACTTGTGGGTCACGGCGAACTTCAAAGAGACGCAGTTGAAGCACATGTCGAAGGACCAGCATGTGGAGATCAGCGTCGACGCGACAGGCAAGAGCTACGACGGACACATCTCGCAGATCGGCGGAGCGACGGGTTCAGTACTTTCTCTGTTTCCGCCGGAGAATGCGACGGGCAACTACGTGAAGGTAGTGCAGCGGCTGCCAGTCAGGATCGACTTCGACGATCTGAACAAGGAAGATTCGAACCACGCGCTGCGCCCGGGGTTGAGCGTAGAGCCGAAGGTGCGGGTGAAGCAGTAGAACAGTTTTCAGTATTCAGTTGTCAGTTTTTGGTTGAGCCAGCTCTTCGAGTAATCGGGGAGCTGGTTTGTTTTGGTCGGAATGAAGCTATGCAGCGGGGGGTGGTGGCGGAGGAGGCGGTGGCGGCATTCTTACCCCGACCATGGACTTGAATTCATCGGGCAGGCTCAATCGCGAAGGAGGTGCAGGTGCGTGCGGATGGGTGATTGTGTCTTCCGAATGGCGGATCGCGATTGCTTTGTCGATGGTGTCTCTTGCTTTGGCCAGGTCCGCGGCCCTTGCGCTTCTGTCGGTGCAATGGGTACCCGCGCGCAATTGATAGACCAACGACAAATACGAGAGGGAATCACTATCTTTGGGGTCGGCTGCGTGAGCGCGGTCGAGATGCTCGACGGCCTCACTGAGCAGAGGGTCGTTTACCGTTGCGATCGATTTGCACGTGGCGAGGCCGGCGCGCGGATAGCCACCTCCCACGGAAAGGTGAACCTGCTTGAGGCGTTCGGAGGCGTTCCTGAAGGCGATGAACCAGTCGATTGCTCCGACTTGATAATCAGCGTCGAAGTCGCGGGGCTCGGCCGCGAGAATGCGGAGCTCGATTTCTTTCGCCTTTTCGCTTTGACCGAAATTGAGATAAACACTGGAAAGCGCAGAGAGCGCGAAGCCGTCGTTTGGTTCGAGGGCAAGGACGCCATTCAGCGTTTCGACGGCTGCCTGCGCGGCTTTCAGGTTATCGGGAGACTGGACGCCGGGCACGACCGATTCACTTTGCGCAAAGGCCAGGTAGAGAAGAGCCTGGGCCTTGGAAGGTTCCATTTGTACGGCGCGCTGAAAATGTTCCGTTGCTTCTTCGTATCTGTTGTTGGCGACGGCCTCGAGTCCGAGGCGTTCTTCGTTGTCAAAGGGTGCGGTGGTAGTGCTGCTCTGGGCGCATAGCGCGACGCCGGAAAGGGCAGCGGCCGCAATGATCAGCAAGGAGACCGCGCAGTGCCTCGTGTCATGGATTGTGCAGCGTTCGGAAAGTTGGGTGTTGCAGTTTCGACGGATCATCGCGCCTTTCGCTTGTTCGGGTGGTGTGCTCTCGGGGGTGCAGGCATTGTGGCACCTGGTGGAGAAGTGGCGCAACAGAATCTGCTATACAGGCTCGCTCGCCGGATGAATCAGCCTGCCGGAACGAGGAAAGCATGTATTGTGGATGGGGACAACGATGAAAGACGCGATTCAGGTATCGAAAGAGAATTATTTGAAGGCCATCCTGGAGGCTGAGGCCGAGGGACACCAGGTGATCCCGGCGACGCTGGCGCATTGGCTGGAGGTTTCGGCGCCGGCGGTCACGATGGCACTGAAGCGGCTGCGGCGGGATGGTTATGTCGAAATGACCGAAGACGGAATCGTACGGCTGACCGAGGCCGGGCAGGAGACCGCCTATCGGACGGCGCTGCGGCATCACCTGATCGAGCGGATGCTGACCGAAGTTTTCGGGATGGCATGGTACGAGATTCACGACGAGGCTGAGCGGCTGGAGCATGCCGTGTCGCCGGCGTTTGAGGCAAAGCTGAAAGAAAAGCTGGGCGAGGGCGGGGCGTGCCCGCATGGCAATTCGGTGTTGCCCGTCAAGCCGGAGGAGCGTAAGAAGCGGGGAGAGGTTCCCCTCTCGGAAGCTCAAGCAGGGGAGCGATACCAGGTGATTAGCCTGCAGGAGCGAGATTCCCAATTGCTGTTGTTTCTGCATCGTATGGGTATTGGGCCGAACAAGAGCTTGCGTGTTTTGAGCCAGAATTACGATCAAACTGTTTCGATTGAGTTGCCTACGGGGAATTCAATTCTCGGTAGACCAGCGGCGGAGGCAGTCTGGCTGCGCCCGGAAATACCCTAAGTAATCAGAAGTAAGAAAAACATATTAACTATGATTAACATGTGGCATACTGGAGGACAGTAGTGCCGCGGGCTGTTCCCCCTTTTGCCTCTATGGCCACAGAGACTCCCAATCCCATCGGGCTCCATGAGCCTTCGTTGCCAGAGGTGCATGCGAGCGTTCGCATATCGCGATCGCCGCATTACTGGCGACGGCTGCTGGGCTTTCTGGGACCGGGATTCCTGATTTCGGTCGGCTACATGGACCCGGGAAACTGGGCAACCGATATCGCTGGTGGATCACGGTTCGGGTACACGCTGCTATTTGTGATCATGCTGTCGAACCTGATGGCGATCCTGCTGCAAAGTCTGGCTTTGAAGCTGGGAGTAGCCACAGAGCGCGACCTGGCGCAGTTGTGCCACGAGGAGTACCGGCGGTGGGTCAGCCTCTCGCTCTGGATTGGGGCGGAGATCGCGATTGCCGCGTGCGACCTGGCCGAGGTGATCGGATCTGCGATCGCGCTGGAATTGCTCTTCCACATTCCGCTGTTTTATGGCGTGCTGATTACAGGACTGGACGTGCTGGTGATCCTGTTGCTGCAGCGCTGGGGCTTCCGCTATGTTGAGGCGCTGGTGATCGCCCTGATCGGGACGATCATTGCGATGTTTGGCGTGCAGATGTTTCTGTCGAAGCCGGAGTACTGGCCGGTGATACGCAATCTGTTGATACCGTCGGCTTCGATTCTCACCAATCCCTCCATGCTGTATATCGCGATCGGAATTCTCGGCGCTACGGTGATGCCGCACAATCTTTACCTCCACTCCTCGATTGTGCAGAGCCGGCGCTATGAACGCACGCCAGAGGGAAAGCGCGAGGCGATCCACATGGCGAATGTGGATTCCGCGCTGGCGCTGACGCTGGCCCTGTTTGTGAACGCGTCGATCTTGATTGTGGCGGCAGCCGTGTTTTATCGCAGCGGTCACTTTGATGTTGCGGCGATCCAGGATGCCTACAAGCTGCTGAGCCCGCTGTTGGGTGCCGGATTTGCGAGTACGCTGTTTGCGGTGGCGCTCCTTGCCTCCGGGCAGAACTCTTCGATCACAGGGACGCTTGCCGGGCAGATTGTGATGGAGGGGTTTGTTCATCTCAAACTATCGCCCTGGTTGCGCAGGCTGATTACGCGTAGCCTGGCCATCATCCCGACCATCATCGTCGTGGCGATCACGGGCGAACGCGGGACGGAGAAGCTGCTGATCCTGAGCCAGGTGATCTTGTCGCTGCAATTAAGCTTTGCCGTGGTCCCGCTGGTGATCTTCACGGGAGACCGCGCGAAGATGGGCGAGTTTGTGAATGCGCGGTGGCTCAAAGCGCTGGCTTGGAGCACGGCGGTTGTGATTGCAGGGCTGAACGCGTGGCTGCTGGTGGAGACGATCAAGGGGTAAAGCGCTGCGGGCAAGGAAGAGGAAGTAAAAAGCAGGGGGTAGTATCGGACGGGTCAGCGCGGGGTGAGATCGGCGCCCCAGGATCGAAGTCGGAGTGCGGGCTACTCGTCGCGGAATGATGTATCGTTTCGGTGGTTGCGAGTGAAAGAGGTCTGGCATGCGCAAGATGTTGGAAGCGATTTGTCTTGGGTTGCTGGCGGTTTTGTTCTGGACGTCATATTCAGCGTTGAATGGTCCGGAGCGTTTGCCGGACAGAATTCCGACGCATTTCGATATTTCCGGGCAGCCGAATGCGTGGGGGGCGCCGGGGTTTCTCTGGTTTTTGCCGTTGGTCGGGACAGGGCTGTATATGCTGCTGACGGTTCTGGGCAGCATCCGCTATCGGCGGTACAACCTTCCAGTGCGGGTGACGGAGGCGAATTTACCGTTTATCCAGGATCAAACCATCATCATGGTGGCCTGGATCAAGTGCGAGATGCTGTGCCTGTTTGCTTACCTGGAGTGGTCGATTATCCAGTCTGCGCGCAATGGAACATTTCGACTTTCGCCGATGCTGATTCCCGTATTCCTGGTGGTGATTTTCTCGACCGTTGGATGGAATCTCGCGGCGCTGATCCGCGGCGCAAAGCAGCGCGCGGAATCGTCAGATACCGGTCGTCCTATGGAGAACAGTCGATAGGAAGCGTCCGCTCAGAGGCAGAATAGGGCGGGGCGCCGGGGAGCTAGAAGATCCAGACGCTGGCCAGCATCGTAACCATCGCGGCGACCGTGACGACCTGGTAAACCAGGTCCTCTTTGCGGCGGGGCCGGATTGAGACTGCGGAGGGGGAGGAATGCATATGTGTTACCTTTCCACAAACCGCGGCGCAATCAAACGTCGCGGGGGCCCGGAGTACGTTCTCCTATTTAGATTCAATTCGATTGAGTTGTGAATCAACCAAAAGTGCTAGGGGTTCGGTTACGCACGTCACATTAAGCCACGCGCGCAGCCGCGGCCGCCGATTGGTAGCGTGTTCAGCAACATGGCGAGGGACCGGGAACAGATAATTGCTAGGCTTCGGCAGTTGT
This sequence comes from Occallatibacter sp., assembly GCF_035317045.1. Lineage (GTDB taxonomy): Bacteria > Acidobacteriota > Terriglobia > Terriglobales > Acidobacteriaceae > Telmatobacter. Next base: position 106,747 of record NZ_DATHHT010000024.1, on the reverse strand, counting down.
GGGATCGATGATGGACTTTACTTCGGCGACGGAATTGGCGGGAAATCCGCCCTGGATGGCGTGCTCGCGAACGAGTTGCTCATTCGGTGCGATGTAGATGCAGTAGATCTTGTCGCCGGTGACGTAGCTGTGGACCCACTGAATCTCGGGACCGAGTCTGCGCAGGACTCCGCAGGATGTCTGGGAGATGGCTTGCAACTGTTCGGGTGTAAAGCTTCCGGCGCCGGGAAGTTCGCGCTCGATGACGTACTTGGGCATGGAACCTCCGTTGGAGAGCAGCAAGATCCGGTCGCGCCAGTGTATCCGTTCCAACTGGAGGAATGGAATCCCTTGCAAAGGATGAAAGCGAGAGCGGGCAAGGTGTAGAATCCGCTCGTGAGTACCGGTCCCCAACTCGTTCCTCCCGTGGAGCCGCGCGAGCGAAACTGGTTGCCGATGGCGATTTCCGCTGTGGCGGTTTTGGTCGTTGCGGCGATCATTGTTTTCATGATGGAGCGCGGAAGAGGTGCGGCGACGGTTACGCCGATTTCTGCTGCTCCCGATCCCTATGCTGCGAACCTGCCGGTCACCAACCTTGTAATGAGCGAATCGGGCAACCTTGCGGGCGGAAAAGTCACCTATCTCGACGCCCATCTGACGAATACCGGGAATAAGACAGTTTCGGGAGTGCAGGCCCAGGTGCTTTTCAGGAACGCAGCGAATGAAGTGGCGCAGAACGAAACGCATCCGCTGAAGTTGATAAGGACGCGTGAACCCTATGTCGACCTGGAACCGGTGTCGGCTGCGCCATTGCGTCCGGGCGAGGGACAGGATTTCCGATTGATTTTCGACACGGTGACGCCGGACTGGAACGGCGCGTACCCGGAAATCCGGATCGTTCACGTCGACGCAAAGTAATGAGCGCGCCCCATTTACTCGGTAAGTCTTACCGCTGGTTGTAAAAATTACTTTCTTGTTACCCCAAACAGGCAAATCATATCCAAGTTCTTTATGGGAAGATTTACTTGTAAAGTTATTAAATTGAATGATTTGCCTGTTTTTTGAATATAGAGAAGCGTTTTGGCATCCCCCATGCAATATGTGAGAGCGAGCAGACCACCTGCTCACCGCAGATTTGATCGCGGCAACCGCAGATCAGGGGTTAGAGAAAAAATGAAAAACCAAATTAGAGCACGAATACTGTTTCCGAGTCAGGTAGCAATTCTTGCATTGGCTTCGGCGATCGCGATCCCCGCGATGGCTCAGACGCAGCCCGACAATTCCCAGAGTGCGCCGGCGGCCGCACAGCAGGCGCCGACCTCGACTCCCCCGGCAACGGTGACGCAGCCCATTCCGCAAGACAAAGAAGGATTCTGGGGCCGCGTCAATCCGATGGCTCGCAAGAAGTGGGTGAAGAAGCGGATCGATCCTATCAACGATCGCCTCACCGAGCTCGACCAGGTGAATGCGAAGAACGCCTCGGACATCAAGGACGTCGATGCTCGTGCGACGGCCGGCATCAAGAGGGCGCAGGACTCGGCCGATTCGGCGAACCAGGTGGCTACCCAAGCCGACGATCAGGCGAAGAAGGCTAACCAGACAGCAATGACGGCTTCGGGTCACGTTGACTCGCTGAATACGACCGTCAGCGGCCTAGACACCTACAAGCCGATCAGCGACGTTGAAGTGCCGTTCCGCGGTGGCAGCCCGATGCTGTCGAAGGACGCGAAGGCAAAGCTTGATGACATGGCGAAGAGCCTCGAAGGTCATCAGGGCTACATCATCGAAATCGAAGCTCGTTCGCCGGGTGCAGGGGCAGCCGGTATCGCGAGCTCCCAGCGCGAGGCCGCAGCAGTTCAGCGCTACCTCGTAACGGAACATGAAATTCCCGTCTACCGTATGCACTCAGTGGCTCTCGGCAATGCCGTGATCACGGAACCGACCACCGATGTGGCAAGCAACAATCCTCCGGCCGACCAGACAGCGCCGAAGCCTGTCGCCAGCCATCATCGTGAGCGGGTACCCAGCACTGTGCACATCAAGTTGATGGAAAACAGTTTGGCGGCCCAGGGCTCCACATCCCCCCATGGTATGGCGTCCTCGACCGGTGCGGTGCAGCAGTAATGCTGAGTAGCCACCCCCCTGAGGCTCCCTTCCGCGCCGACGGCTACCCCGCCGTTGGCCGCCAATAGACCTCTCGCAACACGAGAGAACCAAGGCAACTTGGCCCCCGTTAATGACGGGGGCCGTTTTTTTTGTGTTTTCAGTTGCTAACCAGCCAGGTCGCAGCTCAAAGAGACATGCAACGAATGCGTCGCTGGTCCTCGCGATAGGATGGTTGCGATGAAGGTTCTTAGCGCGGAGGAGATGCAGACGTGCGATCGTGTGACGACGGAGCGCTACGGCGTGCCGTCGATCGAGCTGATGCGCGCGGCTTCGGCAGCGGTGGACGCCTTTACGCGGGAACAGTTTCCGCGAGCGCGACGGGTGACGGTGCTGTGCGGCCGAGGAAACAACGGCGGAGACGGGATGATGGCGGCGCGGCTCCTTTCCAAGGCCGGGCTGGAAGTGACGACGCTGCTGCTTGGCTCGCAATACGAGCTCAAGGGCGATGCGGCGACAGCGTGGCGCGAACTGAGTGTTTCTGCGAACCGGTATTTGTACGAGGTGAACTCGGCGGCGGAGCTGAAGGCGCATCGTGCGGCGCTTGATACAGATCTCATCATTGATGCGGTGCTAGGGACGGGATTCAAACCGCCCATGAAGGGGATGGCCCTGGCTGCGATGGAATGGGCAAGCGCGAGCGATGCGCCGTTTCTCTCGGTGGATCTGCCATCCGGCTGGCCTGCGGACGCGACAAGCAGCAGGGTCGCAGAGGCTACGTTTCCTTCTGATGCAGTGATTACATTTACGGCGCCGAAGCTTGCGCATGTTTTTGGCGAGTTGACGAGGCGTTGGGATCAGCCGGTTGTGGTGGCGCCGATTGGGTCTCCGGAAGAAGCGATTGTTTCCGAGCTGGGATTGAGTTGGGCGGGCGCTTCGCATGCGCTGGTGGAGCAACCGCGTGCAACGGATTCAAACAAGGGAAAGTATGGTCACGTGCTGGTGATTGGCGGGTCGGTGGGGAAGTCGGGCGCGCCGGCGATGACTTCGATGTCTGCATTGCGGGCCGGGGCGGGGCTGGTGACGGCTGCCGTGCCAAGTTCGATTGTGGGGCAGGTGTCGGGATTTGCGCCGGAGCTGATGACACAGCCGATGTTGGCGAGTCCGACCGGAGAGATCGCGAGCAAGGGTGTCACAGCGCAGCAATTTCAAAAGCTGATTGAGCGCAAGACGGTGATCGCAGTTGGGCCGGGACTGGGGCAGGGGCCGGGAGTGGAGATTCTGTTGGAGGCGGTTCTCTCGGATACAAAGATGCCGATCGTTATTGATGCCGATGGACTAAACACCCTGGCTGCCAATCCGTTTTTGATGGAGAAGCTGACCGAGGTCGCGAGAGCAGGGCGAACGGTGGTGTTGACGCCGCACCCTGGAGAAATGGCACGGCTATCCGGAAAGAGTGTTGAAGAAATTCAGGTAGATCGTCTCGAAACGGCTCGGGAGTTTGTACGCACGCACGGTGTGACTCTGGTGTTGAAGGGATCACGCACGCTCGTCACTCATCCTGACGGGCGCGTAGCGGTGAATACTTCGGGCAATCCAGGAATGGCGAAGGGCGGCAGCGGTGATCTGCTGACCGGCGTGATCGCCGGGCTGCTGGCGCAGTTCAAAGACGATGTTGCGCGCGCAGTGGAGGCGGCGGTTTATTTGCATGGGTTTGCTGCCGATCTTGCGGTTTGCGATACGGATGAGCGTTCTTTGCTTGCCACCGACAGCTTGAAATATTTCTCTCGTTCGTTTCAGTTTCGTCCTTTGCGCTTTTCGAAAGGCCACCAGAAAGGGTATGTTTGGTTGCAGGGGCTGCACGCCGCGGGCTGTACGGGTGTGCGCTCCGCCGAGGCAACGGAATGAGCAAGGAATCCCCAGTCGCCGAAGGGCGGATTCACGAATTCGTAACAAAGAGCGGCGCCGACACGGTGGAAGTGGGGCGCAAGCTGGTGAATCTACTTCGGCCGCCCCAGTTGCTGATTCTGCGGGGCGATTTGGGTACGGGCAAGACGACGCTGGTGAAAGGAATTGCGCAGGCGCTTGACGCCGCGGAGCCCGACGAAGTGACGAGTCCCACTTTCACACTGCTGCATGAGTATGATGGCTCGCGCGAGGGCAAGCCGGTGAAGCTGTTTCATCTAGATGTGTACCGGCTGGAGGGCGAACGGCAACTGGAGACACTGGGGCTGGATGAATTGCTCACGCCAGATGCGTTGGTGCTGGTGGAGTGGGGCGAGAAGTTCAAGAGCATTCGCAAGAAAGCCACGGGCGAAATATCGATTGCATCGGCGGGTGGCGACGCGCGCAAGATCTCGGTGACGCTGAAGGAATAGCAGACCGCTGTGCGCGATCGACAGAGAGGTGGAAGGATGCAGCTGACTTTCTTGAAGTTGGGTCTTCCGTTCGTTGTTGTCGCGACGCTGGTGTCAGGTCAGCAGGGAAAACCCGCGTCGACGCAGCAACCCACGCAGCAGAGTGCGGCGAAGCAATCCTCTGCGGCAGGCGTGCAAGCGAAGGCCGCCCATGAGACGAAAGTGCATCATCGAGTGGTGCGGAAGAGAAATGCTAAAGCTTCTCATCGCAATGGGGCGAAGCGGGCGCCGTATCGTCCTGAATATTCGGAGCACTCTGTACAGGTGATTAACGGAACCTCGACAAAGCAAGTTGTGTTCAACGAAGAGAAGAAGCCCGTTGGAGCCGATAAGGGTGAGTCCGCGCAGATGAAGGTTGAAGTCGTGAACGGCACTTCATCGGACACGCAATATTTCTACGCGGGCAATGGACAAGGTGAACAGAACGAAGCGGTGTCGAAGAGGCCGGTTGTGGTTGGTATTCAATCGAGCGATACGCGTGCTGTCGGCGGAAGCAAGCATCCGGTCGTTACCGGCATTACTGCAGCGGAGCCGGGCGATGCGAAGAGCGTGAACAGCGGCGGACAGAAGGTAACAACCGGAGTCGCTCCGCAGCCGAAGCGGCCGGAATACCAGCCGGAGACGCATTAGATTCCGAGCCTTCCTTATGCAATTGGATATTCCAGATACATGTTGCGGATCGTGCGCGACGGATGTTGCGCTGCCGCGTCAGGTCGCGTGGCTGCAGTGGATCACGCTGGCGTGGATGGCGCTGGAGTGCGTAGCGTCGTTGTGGGCCGCGGCGCAATCGCATAGTGTGGCACTGCTGGCTTTTGGGTCGGACAGCCTGGTGGAGATGCTGTCGGCGACAGTGGTGTTGCTGCAGTTTTTGCCGCGATTCCCTTTGAAGAAAATGTATGCGGACAGGGCGGCGGCGGCGCTATTGCTTGCACTGGCGGTGGTGGTGGTGTGCATTGCGTGGCTGGGGCGCGCAAGGCCAATGGAGACGAGTTGCGTCGGCATTGGCGTTACGGCTGTGGCGCTGGTCGTAATGCCGGTGCTGGCGTGGATGAAGCGGAGGCAGGCGCGGCGCATGAACAATCGTGCGCTGGCCGCGGATGCTCTGCAATCCGCGACGTGCGCGTATATGGCAGGCGTGACGCTCGCGGGATTGGCTATTTATGCAGTGTGGCAGATTCGCTGGGTGGATACCGTGGCGGCGCTTGTGGCGGTGCCATTGCTGATCGTTGAGGGTCGGCGCGCGTGGCGGGGCGAGGGTTGCGGGTGCGCTTGATTGCGTTACGGGACTTTTCGGAAGGCATGTGGGTAGAACGGGTTGTAAGATGTTGGCTATCCTGCAGTAGCCCTCCCGGAGGATCCTGATGCGTGCGTTGCGCCTGCCTTTGACAGCTTGCCTTGCTGTTTTCCTGATTGCAATTGGAGTCGTTGTTGAACCGGCCGGAACACGCGCGGCCACGAAACCACATATCTTTCAGCATCCCGCGTTGAGCAAGGATCTGATTGCGTTTGGATACGCAGGAGATCTGTGGACGGTGCCGCGCGCGGGTGGTGTCGCTCGGCGGCTTACGACGGGCGTTGGCATCGAGACCGATCCGGTGTTCTCACCCGACGGCAGCATGATTGCGTTTACCGGCGACTACGACGGGAACACGGATGTGTTTACGATTCCTGCAGAGGGCGGCATTCCTTTTCGCGTGACGTATCATCCCGCGGCGGATTTTGCGGTGGCGTGGACGGCGGATGGGAAGAACATCGTGTTTCGCTCGACGCGGATTTCGCAAAGTCGCTATACGCAGCTCTATGAAGTGCCGGTCAAGGGCGGAATTGCGAAACCGCTGCCATTGCCCATGGCATACCAGGGTCAGTTTTCGCCGGATGGGAAAGAGATTGCGTATTCGCCGCTGCCGGTTGCCTATGGATTCGACTACATGTCGTATGTGTCGTGGGGAAACTATCACGGCGGGCGCGCGAGCACGATTTGGATCACGACGCTGCCGGGGTTGGAGTCTGTAGAGATTCCACACGAGACTTCGTCTGACTTTTCGCCGGTGTATGCAGGTGGGATGATTTTCTTTCTTTCGGCGCGCAAGGGCAAGGCGACGATTTACAAGTACGATTCGGCGTCGAAGGCTGTGACGCAGGCTCTGGTGAATGACGGGCCGGATATTCGTTCGATGCACGGCGAGGGCGACACGCTGGTGTACGACCGGTTGGGCGAGATTTATCTCTACGACACCAAGGCGGGAACGAGCAAGCTGGTGCCGATCGAGATCGATGCGGATTTGCCGGAGGTGCGAGCGCGGATCGAGGGTGTGGGCGATGAGCTGGAGAATGCCGCAATTTCGCCGACTGGCGTGCGCGCTGCGATTGAAGCGCATGGTGACATCTTCACTGTGGCAGCGAAGCATGGGCCCACGCGGGATATCACGCACACGCCGGGAGCGATGGAGAGGGAACCGGCGTGGTCTCCGGATGGACAGTCGATTGCGTACTTCTCAGATGAGTCTGGGCTGTATCAGTTGCACGTGGCGCCGCAGACAGGCGATGCGGTGGCGGGAGCTCCGGCGGTGAAGAAATTTGCGCTTGCGACTGAGCCGGCGTACTACTTCGACGCAAAGTGGTCGCCGGATTCTAAGAGGATTGTGTTTTATGACAATCGGCTGAAGACATACCTACTCGATACGACGACAGGCAAGCTGACAGTGATCAACGACAAGGATGCGTATGGAGGATTTTCGAGCAGCACGTTTGACTTTGCGTGGTCGCCGGACTCGAAGTGGATTGCATATCCGCGGTCGATGGAAAACCACTTGCATGCGATCTTCCTGTACTCGGTGGATTCGGGGCAGTCGACTCAGGTAACGAGCGAGATGGGCGACTCGCGCGAGCCGGCGTTTGATCGCGACGGGAAGTATCTCTTCTTCATCACGAGCACGAATGAGGGCGCGACGTCGGACGGGCTCGACATGACGAGCGATCTCTATCAGGTGACGTCGAACATCTATGCGCTGACATTGGCGGTGGATACGGCGTCGCCGATTGCGCCTGAGATGGATGACGAGAAGACTCCTGCAGAAGAAAAGGCAGAGGGCAAGAAGAGCGACGACAAGGGCGCTGATGCGAAGGAAAGCAGCGGCGACGAGAAGGCGCATGCCAAGCCTCCAGCCAAGCCGGTGAAGGTGGATCTGGATGGCATCGAACAGCGGATTGTGGCATTGCCGCTGCCCACGAGTGTCTACGAGAGCGTGACGGGCGGGCTCAAGGGAAGTATCTACTTCACCGAGAGGCCGGAGTCGGGCAGGTTTGGAGATCGTGGCGCGACGCTGAGCCGCTGGACGGCGGAAGATCGCAAGACTGAGAAGCTTGCGGAGCATGTTGAGAAGTTCGAACTTTCGGCGAATGGCGAGAAGATGCTGCTGTCGCTTGGGCATTCGCGGCCGGATGGTGGTGAGCCGCCTCCGGGAGGCGGACCGAAGCCCACATGGGTGATTGTGCCGGCCAATGCCCCGGTGAAAGCGGGGGAGGGCGCGTTGTCGTTTGCGGATGTAAAGATGCGCGTGGAGCCTCATGCCGAATGGGCGCAGATGTATCACGAGGTTTGGCGAATCGAGCGCGCGTTTTTCTACGATTCGAATTTCCATGGGACGAACACAGTGGCAGATGAGAAGAAGTACGAGCCTTACGTGGAGTCGATCGCATCGCGCGCGGATTTGAACTACATCTTCCAGGAGATGCTGAGTGCATTCTCGGTGGGACATCTGCGCGGGAATGGTGGGCACATTCCAGACGCGGCGCATGTGCCGGGCGGCTTGCTGGGAGCGGACTACGAGATCAAGAACAATCGCTACTGCATCGCAAAGATCTACACGGGCGGTGAGTTCAATCCGCGGGAGAAGGGGCCGCTGGCGCAGCCGGGGCTGAATGTGAAGGTGAGCGACTGCATTCTCGATATCAATGGGCAGGAACTGACGGCGGATATGGATATCCAGCAGCCGCTTGAGGGAACCGCTGGTAAGGTGATCAGCATTCGCATCGCGGGAGAAGATGGAAAGCCGCGCGATATTTCGGTGACTCCGATTGCTAGCGAAGCGGCACTGCGGAATGTCGACTGGATTGAGGGCAACCAGAAGAAAGTGGATCAGCTCTCGGGCGGCAAACTCGCTTATGTGTATCTGCCGGATACGGGCGCGGGCGGGTTTACGAATTTCAATCGCTACTACTTTGCGCAGATGAACAAGCAGGGAGCGGTGATCGACGAGCGGTTCAACGGCGGCGGGCAGGTGGCCGATTACTTTATTGAAGTGCTGGGGCGGCACATCGAGTCGTACTGGGCGCCGCGGTATGGCAAGGTCGAGCACACGCCGAATGCGGGCATCTATGGGCCGAAGGTAATGATCGCGAATGAATTCTCAGGATCGGGCGGCGATGCGCTGCCGTGGTTGTTCAAGCAGGCGAAGCTCGGTTCGCTTGTGGGCAAGAGGACGTGGGGCGGCCTGGTGGGCATCTCTGCCATCCCGGTGCTGATGGATGGCGGACACGTGACGTCGCCGAGTGTGGCGTTCTTTTCGCCGAAGGGCGAGTGGGACGTGGAGAATCATGGAGTCGAGCCGGATTACGCAGTGGAGCAGGATCCAAAGGCCGTGAGTGAAGGGCACGATCCGCAGTTGGAGAAGGCGGTTTCGCTGGCGATGGAGGAGTTGGGGAAGACGCCACAGCTGGAAGTGCGGAAGCCGGCGTATCCGAATTATCACAAGTGAGCCGAATTGGGGTTCGTGCTTTCCCACCCATGGGACTGAAGAACGTCCCATGGATGGGGCACCCAAAGATCGTGATCCACGCTGAACAAAGCGAAAAAAACCCAGGTCTCAAACGCGAGACCTGGGGCACCCAGATTGTCGCCATGTTAAGAATTCCATTTGATGAAGTTCAGATGCGGCTTGCGGAGGTGTTGCGCGGGCTGGGGTTCAGCGAGGAGCGCGCGCTGAAGTGTGCGCGGCTGTTTGCGGAGACTACGCGTGACGGGGTGTATTCACACGGCGTGAACCGGTTCGGGCGATTTGTCGCGACGATTCGGAATGGAAGCGTCGATCGAAATGCAGAGCCGCGTGTGGTCGCGCGTTTCGGCGCGATGGAGCAGTGGGATGGACAGCGCGGGCCGGGAAATTTGAATGCATGGGCGGCGATGGCGCGGGCGATTGCGCTGAGCAGCGAGCATGGGATCGGCTGCGTAGCGATGGCCAACACGAACCACTGGATGCGCGGCGGGACATACGGATGGCAGGCGGCGCAGGCAGGCGTAATTGGGATGTGCTGGACGAACACGCTGCCGAATGTGCCGCCGTGGGGCGGAGTTGAGCCGGCCATCGGGAACAATCCGCTGGTGGTGGCGGTGCCGCGCGCGAAGGGGCACGTCGTGCTGGATATGGCGATGTCGCAGTTTTCGTATGGAGCGCTGGAGGGTTATCGCAAGCGCGGGGAGTTGCTGCCGGTAGATGGTGGATTTGACGCCGAGGGAAAGCTGACGCGCGATCCGGGAGCGATTGAGAAGTCGCAGCGGCTGCTGCCCGTTGGTTTCTGGAAGGGATCGGGACTCGCGATGGTGCTGGATATGGTGGCGGCGATGACGTCGCTAGGGAATGCGACGCATGCGATTGCGAACGATCCGCTCAGGGAGACGGGATTGTCGCAGATGTTTGTGGCAATCGATCCGCGGGGATTTGGCGATGCGGCGCGGATGGCTCAGATTGCAGACGAGGTGGTGGAGTCGGTGCAACACTCGCGGCCTGTTGTGGAAGGGAAGACGGTGCGGTATCCGGGCGAGAATACGGTGCGGCTGCGCGAGGAGAATCGGCGGCTTGGATTGCCGGTGGAGGAGGGGGTATGGGACGAGATTCTGAGAATGTAACGCAGATGTGGAGTCCTTGCTTTCCCCCCTTGACTTAGTCAAGGATGGGCAGCCGGCAGGCTGAGAAACAAGTGTAGAGTAAATCAACCGAGGTTCCCGAACGGTGGGGATGATGAAGAAACAATCGGTCCTGGCATTCGCTTTTCTCCTGCTGATTCCCCTGGCTTTGGTGCTGGGGGGAATGCTGTCGAATCTGATTGACCCCGAGATTGCGGCAGGCCATTCGAATTACGCACGTAACTTCCAGATCCTCAGTACGCTGAAGATTCTGATTTTTCTGGGATCCGCTGCGGGTGCGGCGGTGTTGTGGATACTGGCATGTCTTGTGGTGATCCGTTCAAAGAAGCGATCGCTCCTGTGGCTGTTGATGGCGGTGCTGGGGCCGTTCGGGTTCGCCGTGCTGGCGATGCTGAGCGACAGGGCCCCGTTAGTGACAGACCGGTACGCGCGGTTTGTGCACGGTATGAATGGCTATGTGCGCGTCGGATACGAAGTTTGTACGTTCGTGATCGTGTGGGTGCTGGCGTACGAGGCGATGGTGCTTCAGCGCAACCTGATGATCCGGTATGAGTCCGCCACAACGGGGGTTTCGACAGCGCAGATCATTGATCTGCAGAACGCTTCGGGTGGAATGTGGGCGTTTGCCGAGGGGAACGAGGTGATGTTCCTTGTGGCTCTTCTCTACCTGCTGCGGCCGTTAGCATTTTCATTAGCGAGCCAAGTGGCGACGATGGCATCGCCGAAGTTGAAGGCATAGAACTCGTGATGCGCGGTGCTTCAGTTACTACCCGATCGCAACGGTTCAACTGACGTTGCATACCTCGCAGTAGGTGTGCCTGTCCGCTTCGGGTCACTCTCCGATGAGCTTGCATGCGATGGGAATGCTTTTCCCCTGAACTGCTTTCAGAGTCCCCTCGTAAATGCCGCAATCGAGCAGGTTGTCCTTAGAGGATTTGCGTCCTGAATAAACGTTGATCAACAGTGATGGACCCTGTTCATCGATTTGTTTGAGAGCATCCTGCTGCAGCTTGAACTCAGCGAAGGTCGCGTCCTCGCCTGGAGCGACTTCGCGTTTGGCTTGACCCAGCCCAACCTGTCCCGTGTTGTCCACAAACCGTTTTGGAGCGCCCTTTCTTGGGCTTCCAGTGAAGTATGCGGCTACGATAACTGTCTCTGACTTTTCAGTGAGCTTCGTTTTGGCCTTGTCGGAGAATGACATCTTGACGGTGAACAGCGGCCCTTCGGAACTCTTGACCGCCGGCTGCTGTTCCACGCGCGGAGCGGCTTGCTGTGGCTGGGCTCCAATCCGAACCAGCAGCATCAATACGATAAAAACACCTGGACGCCTAAGGTTTGCTGCGCACTGTCTCATGCAGGGGATTCTATTCTTCAGAAGTGCAAATACACGATCTTCGCTCGATTGAGATGGCAGCGGCAGACGGGTCCAGCGGAGGAATTTTGGAGTTTCGGTCTCGGGGCGGAGGAAGTGCCCAGAAACAACTGCAGGTCCCTCCACTTCGGTCGGGATGACAACCGAGCCTGGAGTTCGGGGTAACAGTCGCGCTTGGAGTTGATGACGGCTACGCCCGGAGTTGATGGCAACTGCGCTTTGAGTTTTTTGATACGAAACGAATCGCCGGGAAATGATTCAGAAGCCCATGATGTTGTAGCCGCAGTCTACGTAGGTGATTTCGCCGGTGATGGCGCTGGAGAGGTCGCTGGCGAGGAACAGAGCAAGGCCGCCGACTTCGAGCTGATCGACGTTACGATGGAGCGGGGCGCGGTCGGCGTGGGCTTTCATCATTACGCTGAGGTCACCGACGCCACGGGCAGCAAGTGTCTTGATGGGCCCGGCGGAGATGCCGTTGACGCGGATGTTCTTTGATCCCAGATTCCAGGCGAGGTAGCGGACGGTGGATTCGAGTCCGGCCTTGGCGATGGCCATCACGTTGTAGTTGGGAACGACTTTTTCGGCGGCGTAATAACTGAGGGTCATGATGCTGCCGCCGTCGGTCATGAGAGGCGTGGCGCCGCGGCTGACGGCGATGAGCGAGTAGACGCTGACGTCCATGGCTATGCGGAAGCCGTCGCGGCTGGTGTTGATGAATTCGGCGTGCATATCGGCAGCGGGGGCAAAAGCCACTGCGTGCACGAGGATGTCGAGCTTGGAGTACTTTTCTTTGAGAGTGGCGAATAGGGTATCGATCTCGCTGTCGGAGGAGACGTCGCACTGGAAGCCGGAGGCGCCGGGAAGTTCCTTGATGAGGTCTTCGGCTTCGAGCTTCATGCGCTCATTCTGGTAGCAGATGGCCAGGGTGGCGCCGGCTGCGTGGAGTTTCTGGGCGATGCCCCAGGCGATCGAACGCTTGTTGGCCAGCCCGAAGACCACGGCCGTTTTGCCTGCCAGATTGATCATGCTTGTGTTCGTCCTCCGTTACATGCGATTTTCTGGTGCTGGTTGCGCGAAGAGCAGATCCTTCGCTTCACTTACCCCATCGCATGGTGCGACGCGGCCCCAGTTCCGCTCAGGATGACACGTCGTGGGGAACGGTGAATCCAGGCCCGATTCAGGATATCAAGGCGGTGCGGCTGAAAATGCACTGGATGGGACTTGCTCAGCCGCCGAGGTCTACGAGTTGGACGTTTCCGACGGGGCGGCCGAGGAAGCGAGAACCCAGGCGCTCGAATTTCTCGACGGAGTCGGTTGCGAAGAAGCGGAGGATCGGATCGGTGGGAGCCGGTTTGGGCGGGGCGCCGAGGTCGCGACAGAGATACATGACGAGTTCGCTGGCGGTGGATTGGGCGGAATCGATGATTTTGGTCCCGGCAGGAAGGACGCGCTCGATGATGGGCTTGAGGAGAGGGTAGTGGGTGCAGCCGAGGACGAGGGTGTCGGGATTCAAGCCCTCGGCCGCTGCTTCGGTGCTGAGTTCTTCGAGGTAGATGCGTACGACTTCGGCTGTCACGGCCAACTGCGGAGGGGCGGACGCGGTTTGCGGTGCGAGGGGTTCGTTGAGGGTGGAGGGGGTAACCCAGCCTTCTTCGACGAGGGGGACAAGGAGCGGGCAGGCTTTTTCGAGGGTGCGAAGGCCCTGGGTTCGGCAAGCGGCGGCGTAGGCATGGCTGTGCACAGTGGCGTCCGTGGCGATAACCAGGACGTCGCCCGTTTTCGAAGCTCTGCGAGCGGCCTGAGCGCCGGGTTCGATCACGCCGATGACCGAGACGGAGGATGGGACGGCTGCCCTAATGTCTTCGAGGGCGAGGGCGCTGGCGGTGTTGCAGGCGATGACGAGGTAGTCGGCGCCTTCTTCCTCGACGAGGAAACGCGCGCTTTGGGCGGCGTAGCGGGCGATAGTGCGGCGGGACTTGGAGCCGTAGGGGAGCCGCGCGGTGTCACCGATGAACGAGTAGTGTGCCTGGGGGGCGAGGGCGATGAGGGCGCGCAGGACGGTGAGTCCGCCGAAGCCGGAGTCGAAGACGCCGATGGTGGGGACGGAGGAGGATTCGGTCACGGTGCGTTTCCTTGCGTCGGTAAGGCGTCGGCGGTCAGGTAGGTGCGGGTGAGGTCGGCGTGGCCGGCGAGGGTGGGGCGGAGTTGGCCGTCTACGAGAAAGCGGACCTCAGTGACGTTGGGGAGATTGGCGCGCAGGGTGGCGCAGATGGAGAGGACAGTCAGGGATTCGGTTTCGAGGCCGGAGGGATGGCTGGCGGCGAAGGTGGCGGTCAGGTTGACGACGGCGAGTTGATTGCCGGTGTTGGAGGCTTTGGCGCCGGGAATGGGCAACAGAAAGACCTGGGCGATGGAGGCTGCTCCGCCGGGGACAGGGTGGGTGGAGTTAGGCGAGGCGTAAAGGTCGAGCAGTTTGCCCAGGACGGCACGGGCACGGGCTCCAGGGTCGGCGGGAAGCGGCAGGGAATGCACCTGCGGGATCAAGGAGTTGTCCATGTCGTTGGCAGCGACGAGTGTGGCCTGTTCGGCGGGAGCGACTTCGGGGGCCTGCGTGGGGGCGGTGGTTTCGCCGGCGAGCAGGCGCTTGTGGGCGCGCTCGCGGAGTTGCCAGAGCTTGACGCCCATGCCAAGCGAGGCGAGGAGGAGGACGGCGAAGATGATCTTCTGATAGCGCGGGATCACGGCTGGCGGGCCTCCGTGCGGTTGGGGTCGGAGCGCCATTCGAGAATTGCGGCGGCGAGAGCGGCGGCAACGCGGGCCTGGTAATCGGGGTTGTCGGGCTCGGTGGTGATGTTCTTGTCTGAGTTGCGTTCAGGGGCGACCTCAACGGCAAGGGCGGGGCAGGTCATGCTCTCAATGCCGGACAGAGGAATGCGACCGAGGGTGACGTTGACGCCGGCGTGGGTGAGCGCCGAATTGAGCGCGCCGGCAAGGGCGAGGCTGCGCGTGATCCACGGGGACTGGGCGGTCTTCCATGCGAGAAAGCGTGTCTGTGGCGCGGGCGCGAGGGAAGACGTGAAGAGATGCACGCCGGCACCGCTTTCACTGGCGTGGAGGCTGAGGCAGACGGCGGCGTTGGCATGGTTGGCAAAGGCCGCGCGCTGGTCGAGGGCGAGCGATGCGTCGGACTCCCGCGTGGTGACGACCTGAATGCCGCGAGCGGCGAGCAGGGAGCGCAGGCGGACATTGAGGGCGAGGTTGACGGATTTTTCGAGTTGGCCGCTGTCGAGATGGGCGCCGGTGTCGTCGCCGCCATGGGCGGCATCGAGGAGGACTACGAAGCGGGGGGCGGGAGGCGTTTGGCCAGCACAGGGCACAGCGAATGCGAGGGCGAAAAGGAGGCTGGCGGTGAGTGAGAAATCCCACCCCGGTCTGAGAATCCAGACCGGGGGCACCCAGTGTCGGAGCTGTCTACTCCAGCGCATAGATGGTTAAGCCGCTCAGGAGTTTGGGGTAGAAGTCGGTGGATTTCTGGGGCATGACGGAGCCGGCGAAGGCGACTTCGCGGAGCTGCTCCATGGTGACCGGGTTGGTGAGGAACGTGACGTCGGCATCGCCGCGGTACACCTGCTCTACGGCTTCAGCGGCGTCGCGGAGGTAGCGGAGATTGGTCTGCTCGCGGACCTTCTCGGCGTCGAGGCCGAGGAGTTTGTCGAGAATGATGGTGTGGAGGTGGCTGAGGTCGAGCTGACGCTGATTCTCAGGCAGTGCGGCGAGCGCGGTCGAGGCGGCGGCGGGCTTGGAGCGCAGCAGGAATGTGCCGGCGCGGGTGACGGCAACGAAGGCGGTTCCTGATTGTTGACGCAGGTTGGCGATATGGTCGGAAGCCGGCGCGTCGGGAAGTTTTTCGACGGAGAAGAATTGCTCCGCAGAGCGCGCGAAGGCGGCGGGATCGAAGCCGGCCAGGCTATGGACGACGCGGTGGGTGGGAAGGATGACGAGGCCTTCGGAGTCCATGTTGACAAAGGTCATCATGACGGCGGCTTCAGGGTACGCAGGCTGCGGGAGTTCGTTGGTGTTGTACTCAGTTCGCGTCGCAGCGGCGGCGTGGTCTTTGGAGTAATTCAGTGCTGTTTCGTAGCGATGGTGGCCGTCAGCGATGATCAGCTTCTTGTCGGCCATGGTGCTGGTGAGAAGGCGAATGACGGCGGGATCGCTGACGCGCCAGACGCGATGGAGTACGCCGTATTCATCGGTGACTTCGGCGTCGGCGGGGCCGGCACCCTCGTAGAGAATCTTTTCGACGCTGCCGGCGGGATCGGAGTAGAGCATGAAGATCTGGCCGAAATGGGCGTGGGTCGCTTTGAGGAGGTTGAGGCGGTCGCTCTTGGGCTTGGAGAGGGTCTGCTCGTGGCGGAAAACGACCTGGTCGGCATATTCGTGGAGCTTGCCGAGGGCGATGAATCCGCGGCGTTCCCTAATCTCGTCGGAACCGGGGACGCGGAAGCGCTGGGCATAGGCGAAGATGCAAGGGTCGCGCTCCTGAACGAGGATCGACTGCTCGCGCCATGCCTTGAAGTCGCGGGCGGCGCGGCTATAGACATTCTCACCACGCTCGGCATCAAACAGTTCAGGCAGCCCGAGAATAATGCGGACCAGGTTGTAGGGGCTGCGCTGGTAGTAAGCCTCTTGCATGGCCGGTGAAATCTTGTCGTAAGGCTGTGTGACCACGTCTTCAAGCCGGACAGCCGACGGATTGTAGCGCCATGCGCGGAACGGAAAGATACTCGCCATGCGGAAGGTCTTGCTCCCTATAGAAAAGGCAGGATATGTGCGGCAGGATTTGACACCGAAGTGCCGTCAAAACTGTCGCTTGGACTCGATTGTATCCCAGTGGGGATCACCGATTTCAGTCGCGGAACGTCAAAGAAAACAAGGGCATCCCTGGGGAAACGCAAGGCAAGAGGCGAGCGTGCTAAACTCGCCAACAATCCCATGTACGAGCCCACGTACGAGCCCAGGTAGCGCATGAACCCAATCCTCAAATGGCTCGAGGTACCAGACGGACAGCTCCGCAGACAGCGGATGGCGGCCATTTGCATGGTTGCGCTTGCCGTTTTTGGCGCTCGGACGATCAAGGCGCAGGACAATCCCCTGGACAAAGTACACGTGCCGCCGCCTGCCGCAGGCGCCCCGGCAACAGGTGCACCGGCGGGTGTAGATGCGCCAGCCGGGACAGGAGCCGGAAAGACGAGGCCGGGATCGCTGATCAAGATGAATGTGGACATGGTGCTGGTGCCGATCACGGTGACCGACCCCATGAACCGACTGGTAACCGGGCTGGAGCGGGAAGACTTTCAAGTGTACGAGAACAATGGCGAGCAAAAAATCAAGAGCTTCGCCAGCGAAGATGCGCCGGTTTCAATTGGGATTGTTTTCGACCTTTCCGGTTCGATGACGTCGAAGTTGGTCCGCGCGCGTGAGTCCATTGTGCAATTCATCAAGACGGCCAATCCCGAGGACGAATTCTTTGTAATCGGATTCAACGATCGTCCCGAACTGATTGAGGATTTCACGAGTTCGGTGGAAGATATCCAGGCCCGGCTGGCGACGGTGCGCAGCGGCCACCGGACGGCGCTGCTGGATGCGATCTACTACGGTGTGGCCAAGATGAAAGAGGCCAAGCACGAACGGAAGGCGCTGCTGGTGGTGTCGGACGGCGGCGATAACCGGTCGAGGTACACCGAAGGCGAGGTCCGCTCACAGGTTCGGGAGTCGGACGTGGAGATTTATTCGATCGGAATCTTCGATCCGTACGCTGCTACACCTGAGGAACGCACGGGACCGATCCTGCTGAACGATCTTTGCGAAGAAACAGGCGGGCGACTCTTCAGGGTCGATGACGTTTCTGAAATGGGAGATATCGCGGAGAAGATTTCGACGGAACTGCGCAATCAATATGTGATCGGCTACACGCCCAAGAACATTTCTCGCGACGGCAAGTGGCGTAAAGTGAAGGTGAAGCTAAGCCCGCCTTCGGGTTTGCCTCCACTCACGGTCCATGCTCGAACCGGATATTATGCGCCCTTGCAATAAAGCAATCCTGGCAGTACTCTTCCTGATTTCGACTCTCACGCTGGGCGCCCAACAGGCACCAAAACCGGCTGCCCCTTCTTCGCCGACCCAAGCTCCTCCGCTGACGGTCGATACGGACCCGGTACGTTCACCGGACGCCGAGCCGGCGCCGAATGTGAACGGCGCACCTCTGCATAAGGAGGGCGGCGAAGGATACGTCCTGCACACCAACGTGGAGGAAGTGGTTCTGAACGCCACGGTGCTGGAAGGCACCCAACTGGTGCAGACACTGAAACAAGAGAACTTTCAGGTTCTTGAAGACGGAGTAAAGCAGAACATCATCAGCTTTCAGCATACCGATCTCCCGGTGTCGATTGGCCTGGTGGTCGACAATTCGGGCTCGATGTCAAAGAAGCGCCCAGCGGTGAACAAGGCTGCATTGGACCTGGTGGAAGCCTCGAATCCGGAAGATGAAGCGTTTGTGGTGAATTTCTCAGACGAGGCCTACATCGACCAGGACTTTACCTCGACGGTGAACAAGCTTCGCGATGGATTGAGCCACATTGAATCGCGGGGTGGCACGGCGCTCTATGATGCCGTGGTTGCATCGGCGGACAAGCTGGTAGCGGATGCCAAGCGGCCGAAGCAGGTGCTGGTGCTGATCACTGACGGCGAGGACAACGCATCAACGTTGACGCTGGATCAGACCATCCGCCGCGTCCAGGAGCTTTCAGGACCGGTTATCTATACGATCGGGTTGTTGTTTGGCGATGAGATGAGCCACGCCGAGGTAAGGCATGCGCGGCGCGCCCTGGAACTGCTGTCGAACGAGACGGGCGGAATTGCGTTCTTTCCAAAATCGATGGAGCAAGTGGATGAGATTGCCGCGGAAGTGGCGCGCGACATCCGGAGCCAGTATACGATCGGCTATCACTCCTCGAAGGCGTCGACCGAGCCGGGATTCCGCCGCGTGTCAGTGTCGGCGGAAGCCTCGGGCATGGGCAAGCTGACCGTGCGCACGCGTACGGGATATTTTCCGGCTACGCGGGTCGCCAAGCGGCCTGCGACGCAGAAGAAATAGCTAAGGCCGGTAGGCTAAACTGAATTGCCATGGCAGTCGAAAGCCCTACCTCCTCGCCCGTCCGCGTTGCATCCGATATCACCCAACTGGTTGGCCATACGCCCATGCTTCAGCTCAGCAGAGTTGTGCCGAGCGAGTCAGCCGCGGTGTTTGCGAAGCTTGAATTTCTGAATCCTGGGGGCAGCATCAAAGACCGTGCAGCGCTGGGAATGATTCTGGATGCCGAAGCAAAGGGTCTGCTGCGCGAGGGATCCACGATCGTGGAGGCAACGGCGGGAAATACCGGTGTGGGACTGGCGCTGATCGGCGTGAATCGCGGCTACAAGGTGAAGCTGTTTGTGCCCGAGGGATTCGCGGAGGAGAAGTGCATCCTGATGCGGGGATTTGGCGCGGAGGTGACGCGTACGCCGGAGGCTGACGGCATGGCGGGAGCTATCGCCGAGGCGAACAAGACGGCGGATGCGATCCCAGGTGCGTTCATGGCAGGGCAGTTTACGAACCAGTCGAATCCGCAGTTTCACCACGATACGACGGGCGCCGAGATCTGGGAGCAGATGGAAGGCCGCGTGGATGGATTTGTGGCCGGCGTTGGGACGGGGGGAACATTCTCGGGCGTTGCGCGGTTCCTTAAGGAGAAGAATCCGGCGGTGGTAACGATTGCGGTGGAGACGCAGGGTTCGATTCTGCAGGGTGGCGCGCCGGGCAAGCATCGCGTGGAAGGCATCGGTGTTCACTTCGTTCCGGAGACGTTTCATCGCGATGTGTGCGATCGGGTTGTGATGGTGAGCGATGAGGATGCGTTCGCGATGGTGAAACGGCTCGCGGCGGAAGAGGGATTGGTGGGCGGGTCGAGTTCCGGGGCTGCGGTGTTTGCTGCTGCGGCGCTGGCGAAGGAACTGGGTGCAGGGAAGAGCGTGGCGACGATCATTCCGGACTCGGCGGAAAGGTATTTGTCGAAGAAGATATTTGAGGGCGGGATCTAAGAGTGATTTCGCCGGGACGTGGAATGAACGGTCGGAGCCAGTCGCGATAAGCTAGAAGGCAGGAGCCAAGTAGCTAAGCGCACATCATGTCAGAACAAAAATACGCAACTCTCGCCGTGCACGCGGGGCAGCATCCTGATCCCCTGACCGGCGCCGTCAACGTTCCGGTTTATCTTTCTTCAACGTTTGAGCTGACCGGTATCGGCAGCGACAGGGGGTATGACTATTCGCGTGCCGGGAACCCGACGCGGGCAAGGCTGGAGACTGCCCTGGCTGCGCTTGAGGGCGGAATAAGCGGGCACGCATTTGCCAGCGGGATGGCAGCTATCTACGCGCTTGTGGCGACATTGCGTACGGGCGATCACGTGATCGTCTCAGCGAATGTATATGGCGGAACGGCGCGGTTGTTCAACCTGATCGTGCAGCACTATGGAATTGAAATTCAATATGTGGATACGGCGGATCTGGATGCGGTGAAGGCGGCGATCAAGGCGAATACGAAGCTGATGCACATCGAGACGCCGACCAATCCGCTGATGGTGCTGACGGATATTGCGGCAATTTGCGAGATTGCGCATGCCAAGGGCGTGGAAGTGAGCGTGGACAACACGTTCATGTCGCCGGCGCTGCAGAGTCCGCTGGCACTGGGCGCGGATGTGGTGATGCATTCGACAACGAAGTTCCTGAATGGTCACTCGGATGGATTGGGCGGAGCGCTGATTGGATCGAAGCCGGAGCATAAGGATAAATTCCTGCTGGTGCAGAAGGCTGCGGGCGGAATCATGTCGCCGTTTGAGTGCTTCCTGGTGCTGCGAGGCATCAAGACGCTGCCGTTGCGGATGAAGCAGCACGAGGAGAACGGCCGCGCGGTGGCTGAGTTCTTGTCGACGCAGCCGAAGCTGAAGAGACTGGCGTATCCCGGATTGAAGAGCCATCCGCAACATGAGCTGGCAAAGAAGCAGCAACGGGGGTTCGGGTCGATGCTGAGCTTCGATCTTGGGTCGCGAGATGCGGCGGGGAGATTTCTCGGTGCACTGAAGCTGTTTCTGAATGCGGAATCGCTGGGCGGAGTGGAGTCGCTGGCTTCGCACTCGGCGACGACGACACACTTCGCACTCACGGATGCGGAACGCGCGAAGGTAGGGATCACCGAGGGGCTGGTGCGGCTGTCGATCGGCATTGAGGATAAGGATGATTTGATCGCGGATCTGGAGCAGGCGCTGGGGGCGGTGTGAGTTCCACCTCTTTCCTGATTAGATTCGTGCTTTCCCAGGTCTGAAAATCCAGACCTGGGGTACCCGGCTGGGTCGTCCATGCTGAGCGGCGAGACCCACGATATGCAACGTTTCGGTTGCGGCATACCCCCTATTATCCCGTCTCTCTCGAGAAGTGTTCTGTTTTCGGTGGGTTACAGCGGGGGGTGTCGGTAAAGAGGTCCAACGAATGGGCTTGGCTGTAGAGGTTTGATACCAAGTGACTTAGGGCCGACTGGCAGCTCGTGTAATTGAAGAATGGCCCCGAAGAAAATGCCATCACGGATTCGCTTGTTCAAGCATAACGAATTAGGCGGAAATTACCTGCAAAAGAAGAGCAGGAATTTTCGATGGAGAATCAGGAACTTAGGGGATTCGACGAGAGTCGGGGCTTGACAGGTGCGCGCAGCATCTTGCTATTTACCTTTTTTGCCGATTGAGTTCCTGGTCTCCCAGGTCTCGAAGGCGAGACCGGGGCTACCCGAGGGATTGTTGATCAACGAGTACCTTCCGCATAGACGGTGACTCGCCCCTAATTCCTCGGCTGATAGGATCACATTGATCACATGCCACGATTCAAAGTCCTAAAGGGTGTCGCGCACAATGTCGGCGATTCCTTCACCAGTCTGATGAACTACTCTATCGATGATTACTCGATGGGACACATTCTGAGGCTTGCACGGCAAACCGAGTTAGATACTCTCACCATCGACTTCATCACAGAGAAGGGCCAACCAGCCGCTTTACTCTGCGATCCGATTTCCGAATTGCCGCGCCGGTACTCGAAGATGTTCTGGGACCTCGTAGCACGTTCAGGATCGGACCGTTCGCTGGTGCAGTCCGCTACGCTGACATTGAAATATGACCTGCAATCTAGCAGGCCCGGTCCGCTTCAGGAAACCACTCAAAGTCCCTACACCTGTGAAGTCTCCATTCTTGATATCCGAGGAAAGAGCTATTCAGCTTGCTTTAGCGGGTGGTGGCATGTGGAGAGGCTAAATGCCCGCTACTGGTGGAATCCGCTGAGTTGGTTTCGACGCTGAACCCCGTTTGTTTTGGAGTCATGAGCGGATTGTGGGCCAACCGGACGTAACCAAAAATGGTGCAACTTTCTCCTCTTTGGCGGCGATATGCCCACTTCGACTTTCCTGACTAGTTCAGTCGTGTGGTGTTGTGCCACCGTCGCAGATTTAGCAACACGGAAAAGAAACACCCCATGCACACGCCAAACGAGAGCAAGCTCAACAACACGCATGTCAGTTGCAGAAAATACTGAGGGGTTCTTACGTCGGCATCTATCCACTTCGCCAACGCGAACAACAAAAGGGCAGCCCCGCCAGACACAACGCACTGCATTCCATACCGCTTGGGGTTGGAAGTATGTTCTTTTTCACGCCACGCTCTATACGCGATGACAATCGCGAATGCTGGCCCGATAACGAAGAACGTCAAGAGTTCCAGTCCTTCTGTCAGCCACAGATAGTGAGGATTCATAAGGGCAACTCGGTGATGTTACGACTAGTGTAGCCCCAATTTGAATCGAAAACTCACGCTGGGATTTCGTTCCGAGTGGGTGGTGGCCAACCCGGACATACCCTGTTTTGGGGTTACTACCTGTTTGGCGGTCAGTCGATCATAACCATCAAATGGGGATCGGGATCGACCTTGAAGGGAAGCCCTGGGTTGTCTCGATTGAGCACAAGACTGAATCCCAAGTCAGTCGGATCGTATCGGGCGCGTATGGCCGGCTGAGCATTAAGATGTGCATGCAGTTTCTTGAGAAGCGGCTCTTTGATCGCGAATCCAATACAAGAGCCGTGCCAGGTTGCATTATTCAATGCATACGAATAGAGAACAACGGGACGGATGCCGCGCAAATCCGGTTCCAGAGTGAAACTCGAGACGATTGCGTCGACAACTGGCCATTGTTTTGCTTCGTGTGCGCGGTTCTTCCTGCGTACGAAGCCTAGGAGCGAGCGGGTCAAGTCGCCAAGGGAAAAACCATTCATGTCTGGATGCATATGCAGGTCGTCACGTAATCCGTTTCTGACGGAGAGGTGGGCAATCCGGCTGCAGTGACGGGTTATCAAATGGACACCGATCGTTCTGGAGCCTGCTAAATCGTATGGGGCTTATAGAAAAAGGAAGGTCGGCGGCGCTCGGGAGCTGCTGGAATCTCGAGCTCCAGATGGGGCCAGATACGATGTGGGCCATATCCTCAGCCGCCCGCAAGCATCCTGACCCAGCATACGAACCAGCTGCAGAATGGCAGTCTCGAACTCCCGCGTGCTTGGGAAGCAAAACGCGGGCAGGTTCTCTGTCAGCCGAGTTTTCCAACTTGTGGGTGCCGGATCCGAAGATGGGTAGTCTTCAATTCTCGCCTTGTGAAACGTTCCGTGCCCATCATTGAGGTATACCCGCAGACATTGATGCGTGAGAATATTCTCGACAACGATGTCGGGCGCGCCGTCATGATTGATGTCGAGAGCCCAAATCGCGAGGCCGCCCTGGGCAGAGGAGAATGTGATGTCTTTGTTCTGGTCCGCCGTCAAGTGAAGTTCGATCCGGAACGATCGCATCCCGTTCAGCCGTCCGGTCTCAAGGAGGATGGCCCCATCTGCTTTCTGATCGCTATCAAAGTCAGCGGCGGCAATCGGGAGACCGAAATCCGGTGTTGAGCGCCCCACTTGTGTGCTTCGGGACACGAGTCCAGGCAATCCGTCTTGCGCGTTGAGGACGGGCATCAACAATGCAACGAGGACCAGCAGAGCGCAGAAAGGTAAGTCGCGAAGCTTCATCCGTGAATACTCATCGTTTCGTTTGACTTCGAGTCCGGACGAAGCAATTATATCGGGAATCGACTCGCGGAACCGTTCCCGAGTCGTGGCCAACTCGGACGTTACTCGGAGTCAACAAAAGCGTAGCTGAGAGCTCACGCTCAGGATTGATCCGTTCCCGAATTGCCAGGACCAGCCCAGGTGGCAGCATAACGCTTTGCTGGGCGGCAGCATGATCGCCACAGACATGGAGTTTCGAGACCTGGGCACCCAGCGGTGTAAGCTTACTTTCTTGAAGAGGCCATTTTGGAATGGTCAAATCCGATTTCGCACTTCGTCAGTTGGTCGAAGCCATCATCGCCGGGGATGCCGAAGGTGCTGCGCGGCTTCTTGCGGCAACGCCGCAGTTGGCGCGAGCAAGCTTTCAGGCAGGGGCGACGCGACAGTCGTCAGAGCCATTCCTCGACCAAATAGCGCGATATATCTACGCGGGCGATACTGCTTTGCACATCGCAGCGGCAGCGTATCAGACAAAGATCGTGAGCGAACTTCTTGCGGCGGGTGCGGAAGTTCATGCGCGCAATCGACGGGGTCAAGAAGCTTTGCATGCGGCTTCGTGTGGGTCTCCTGGTTCGCTAATTTGGAATCCGTCGGCGCAGAGTGCAACCATCACCCGGCTCGTTGAGGCAGGAGCCGATCCGAATGTATTTGATAAGAGCGGGGTATCGCCGCTTCACAAGGCGGTCAGGACGCGTTGTGCGGCCGCGGTGCGGACTCTTCTCGATCTTGGCGCCGATCCTGCGGGGCCGAACAAGAACGGGTCTACGCCAGTGCTCCTCGCTAAACAGAACACTGGGCGAGGTGGCACAGGGTTACCGGAAGCGAAATTGCAGCAACAGGAGATATTGCGGCTGCTGGAAGAACGTGCGAGGTGAAGTGTCGATGTTGGGTTCGAAGCTTTCCCAGGTCTGAAAATCCAGACCTGGGGCACCCAGATTGTGCTCGGCGGGGAAAGAGCAACTGCAGGTCCTTCGACTCCCGTTGGCCGCTCAGGATGACAAATTTGAGTGGGGAGCGCGCGAATTTTGAGGGGGGCGCGGGCCTGGAAGCTTCTAGTGGCCCATGGGGGCGGCGGGGAGTTTCTTGGGGCGCTGCATCAGGAATGGGAGCGGGATGAGGATCGTGGTGACGGCGACCATGACCCAGATGACATCGACGTATGCGAGGAGGCGGGCCTGGATCTGGGCCATGCCGTAGATTTGGGCGCCTGCGTGGTACATGGCGTCGGGCATCGCTGATCCGCGCTGCATCCAGGCACCAGTGAGGCCGGCACGCATCCGGTCATACGGTGGATTGCCCGATGCGGCCTTTGGCACGAGCATGGCGAGATGTTTCTGGCTTAGGCGCGCCAGCAGCGTGGTGATGAAGCTGATGCCGACGCTGCCGCCGAGATTGCGCATGAGGGCGGTGAGTCCGCTGACTTCGTTGTATTTTTCCTGCGGGATTCCTGCATAGCAGAGCGTGTTGATGGGAATGAAGAGGAAAGGCAGGCCGAGCGCGATGAAGACGCGCCAGCTGACGGCCTGGCCGAAGCTTACGTTCGGATTGATCGTGGTCATGCGCCACAGGCCGAAAGTGGTGATGACGAAGCCCATGGCGACGAGTTTGCGGGCATCAAATTTAGGCGCAAGGGCTCCGGCGACGGGGAAGAGGAACATGAGCACAAGTCCGCCAGAGGAGACGGCCATGCCGGCCTGTCGGGCAGAGTAGCCCATGATCTCCTGCAGAAATTGCGGAATCAGAACTGTCGACGAATAGAGGGCCACGCCCACCATGAACATGACGAGTTGGGTCATGCCGACATTGCGGCGCGCGAAGAGGCGCAGGTCGAGTACAGGATGGGGGATGGAAAGTTCGCGCCAGAAGAAGAGCGTGAGGCCGATGATGGCGGTGACGAGGAGAGTGACGATGAAGCGGGAACTGAGCCAGTCGTCTTCCTGACCCTTGTCGAGCATGATCTGGATGGAGCCGATGGCGATGATGAGGAGGCCTAGTCCCCAATAGTCGATACCCTCGCGGCGCTTGCGGACTTCGGCAAGATACGGCGGGTCTTCGACGAGGCGGTTTGAAAGATAGAGCGAGATGATCCCGACGGGGATGTTGAGGAAGAAGATCCATCGCCAGGTGTAGTTGTCGACGATCCAGCCGCCGACGGTGGGGCCAAGGACGGGGGCGGTGACGACTGCGACCCCGTAGACGGCGAAAGCCATGCTGCGTTTTTGAGGCGGGAAGGTGTCAGCGAGGATGGATTGCTCGCTTGGCTGGAGGCCGCCTCCGGCTGCGCCCTGCAGGACGCGAAAGAAGACGAGCATGCCAAGCGTGGGGGCGAGTCCGCAGAGCAACGACGCGACGGTGAAGAGGAAGACGCAAGACATGTAGAAGCGCTTGCGGCCGATGCGGTTGGCGATCCAGCCACTGATGGGCAGAACCATGGCGTTGGCGACGAGGTAGCTGGTGAGGACCCAGGTGGCTTCTTCGGGACTGGCGCCTAGGGAGCCGCCGATGTGGGGCATGGCAACGTTGGCGATGGAGGTGTCGAGCGCCTCCATGAAGGTGGCGAGGGTGACGGTGATGGCGATGGCCCAGGGGTTGGCGCGGGGTCGCCACGTGTCGTGGAATGTGGGTGTCGCCGCGGCGGCCAACGCCTGGTCCTTTCGGGGTTGAAGAGGCTTCGTTTTGCCGCCGTAGGCAGCCGTGTAGAACAGGGGAGTGCTGACAACAGACTACCGGAATCGGGGCGGGCTGAGGGAGGACGGGCGTATGTAATCCTGTGGGGGAGATGCCTGAAAGTCAATCAGTTGCGGAGGGCACGGACAGGACAGGGCTGCTGGTGCTGGGGGTGGACACGTGTGGATCGACGGGGTCTGTGGCGCTGGCGCGGGTTGAAGGCGGTACGGCGCGCATTCTCGGACAGACGGAACTGGCGGGGCGGAGCTATTCGGCGACCCTGGTGGCGGCTATCAAAGAACTGGTGACGGCAAGCAATGTGAGGCTGGGGGACCTGAGGGCCATTGTCGTAGTGAATGGGCCGGGAAGCTTCACGGGCGTGCGCGTGGGGCTGAGCGCGGTGAAGGGGCTCGCGGAGCCGGGGAAGATTCCTGTGGTCGCAGTGTCACGGTTGGCGGTGTTGGCGGCAAAGGCGGGGGTGGGGGCGGCGGCGCTGGATGCACATCGGCACGAGGTGTTTCTCCGCCTGGAGGAAGGTGGCGAGGTGAGGGAACTGCTGGCGGGACCGGAGGAGTTGGCTCGAGAAGGGCGGAGGACCGACGGCCTGGGTAGGTCCCCAGTCCCCAAAAGCGAGGGACCCTTCGACAGACTCAGGGCAGGCTCGGGGGCACCCAACGTCGTTGCGGTTTGCGAGGAGACGGCGGCAGAGATGGTGAGCGCGGCGTTTGGAGGTGCCGAGTTGGCGAGGATCGAGGCGCCTACGGCGGGAGATGCGATTCAGGTATGTCTGCCGAGAATCCTGAACGAAGATTTTGACGATGTGGCGCTGCTGGATGGGCACTATTTGAGGCGGTCGGATGCGGAGATTTTTGGGGATACGGGAAAGCGCGCATGAGGACGGAGCGTGGCTTTCGGATTCGCCCGCTCGAGGCGCCGGATGTGGACCGGCTGACGGAGATTGCGGCGGGGCTGGATCAGGCTCCGCATTGGCGGCGCTCTTCTTATGCTTTGCTGTCAGACAACGCTGGTAGCCGCATCACGCTGGTCGCGGAGGACGCGGGAAGCGGGTCTGTTGCCGGCTTTGTGGTTGCGCGGCTTGTCTTGCCGGAAGCGGAATTGGAATCGATTGCTGTCACAGGCGAATTTCAGCGCCGGGGAATTGCGCGGGAGCTGTTTTTGGCACTTGCGGGGGTGCTCGGTCGACGTGGCGTTGCGGAAATCATGCTGGAAGTGCGGGTCGGGAATGGGGCGGCGCTTGGGTTTTATCGGTCTTTGGGATTCGTTGAGGAAGGCCGGCGGCGGGGCTACTATGCTGACCCGGTTGAGGATGCTGTACTGATGCGTCTGGGGCTCAAGTAGGCTGCTATTTCGAGTTCAGGCCGAGTTCGGGCTTCTGGTCGGCGAGGCGTCGGGTGATTCTGATCACTCCAGTTGAGACACTGTTAAGAATTCCACAGCCTTCGTCATTTTCTTGAGTCTTCCCGCTTGCCGATTGCGTGGGGGGAGGACTATAAAAATTGGATTAAGAACACAAGGAGGTGCTTTGATGGACGAGATAAATGACTCCACGCTGAGCGAAGAAATAGGTCGTCTCCACGCCGAACATCGTCGCTACGCTCAGCGGTTGGAAGAATTGCTTCAAAAGCCTTATCTGTCTACGGATGAGCAACTCGAGGAAGTACGCCTGAAGAAATTGAAACTCCATGCCAAGGACCTGATCTTCGCTCTCGAGCATCGGGCCCCGGCACTCGCATAAAGTTTCCGGGCGATTTGGGCCAGTGACGATGATTTTTAGCGGCTTGGTTGCGCGCCTGCGCGACGTCGGGCCGTGTATACCCGAGAAGTCTCCCCCCGATATCCCTGTTTTGCATTCAACCGTATAATCGTTAGGGACAATGGTTCGTGACGGTTACATCTACGGTTTGAGCCTGCTTGCAGTGGCCGGCGTGCTGATGTGGGCCACGGGAACGTGGGTTTGGAGCATCGTTCCAATTCTGCTGGCCGCGTTCTTTCTCTGGTTTTTCCGTGATCCGCAACGGGACGTTCCCAGGGGCGCTGGACTTATTGTTTCCCCTGCTGATGGAGTTGTCACCGAAACGGTTCGCATCGATACTCCCCGGGGACCGCGCCAGCGCGTGAGTATCTTTCTGAATGTTTTCGATGTGCATGTGAATCGCTCGCCAATCGCGGGCGAGGTGACTTCTGTTCGCTATCAGAAGGGAAAATTTCTGAATGCGATGAACCAGGAGTGCGCCGAGCGCAACGAACAGAATATTGTGACTGTTCAGGGCGAGGGCATGGAGATCGTTTTCAAACAGATTGCGGGTCTGATTGCGCGGCGTATTGTCTTCAACCATCGCGAGGGCGACCGGGTGGAGCGAGGGCAGAGGGTGGGGCTGATCAAGTTCGGCTCGCGCACGGACATAATCCTTCCGGCAGAGGCGGAGATTCGCGTGAAGACCGGTGAGCGCGTCAAGGGCGGGTCATCGATCATCGCTGAATTGCCGGATTCTGAACTGGCGGTGGGAGTGACCACCCAGCGGAAGACAGCCAGCGCGAGCGTGGAGCCCGAGTTTGAAGAAGGAGACGAAGCTTGAACGCAAGTTTGAACACCGGGGACGCAGCGCTCGCCAAGGCGAGGAACCAGGCGCGGCTGCGTCGCGGTATGTTCATTCTGCCTTCGTTCTTCACGGCGCTAAATATTGGCGCGGGCTATTTTGCGATCACGCAGACCATTGCAGCCATCAGCGGCAACGCGATGGCGAACCGATCGCTGACGCATCTGGATCTGGCAGCGATCGCGATTCTTGTGGCGATTCCATTTGATTCGCTGGATGGCCGGATCGCGCGCATGACCAATACGGCGAGCGATTTTGGCAGGGAACTCGATTCTCTTGCGGATGTGATCACGTTTGGCGTGGCGCCGAGCTTGCTGGCGTATGTGTGGGGATTCTATTTTCTGCCAGACACCATCAATCCGCAGTTGCGCCTGCACCTGACGCAAGCCGGGCCATTCATCTGTTTCTTGTTTTTGATCGGTGGGGCATCGCGACTGGCGCGCTTCAACATCAGTCACGATCCCAAGCCGAGAAATCCGGGGAGGCCAGACAGGAAGTATTTTGTAGGAATGCCGATTCCGGCAGCAGCAGGATTGCTGGCGGCAACGGTGCATTTCTGCGGGGGAATTCCCGTACAGGCGTGGTGGGTGTCTTGCCTGTGGCTCGGTCTTGTGGGGCTGGCTGGTTTTCTGATGGTGAGCACGTGGCGCTTCTGGTCGGGCAAGGAGATTGATCTCAGCCGCAGCCATCCCTTCCGATTGATCCTGGTGATGACAGTGGTGCTCTATGTGATGATCAGGTTCTCAGAGGTAGTACTGTTTTCGATCGCGCTCATCTACATGTTCTCTGGGATCTGGGCGCGGGCGGCGTATGGATGGTCGCGACGGCGGCGGCACGGGCAGAAAGTGGAAGTGCCGAGTCTGTCGGATAGCCCAAACGCCGACCCGGACCCGCATCACTTATAAGTTCAAACGACAAGAAGGAAGCCTGTGTACAAGATTGCCATTGTAGGAGCTGCGACGCTACTGGGTAAGGAGCTGAAGGACGCACTCACGGAGTCGTCACTCGCCGCGGACGACATCGCGCTTTTTGATGAAGACGAGGGACTCGGTCAACTCGATCAACTTGGCGATGAAGTCACGTTTGTGCAGGCGATCAGAGCGGACTCATTCGAGCATCTGGACTTCACGTTCTTTTGCGGCACTGAGAGCCTGACGCGGAAACATTGGCGCGAGGCGCTGCGGGCGGGATCGACGGTGCTGGATCTTTCTGGCGCGCTGGACCAGGAGACGGGGGTGCTGGTGCGTTCGCCCTGGGTGGGGGCACAGGAGGTTGAGGCCGATCTGTTTACGCCAGCGGTGGTGCCGGCGCACCCGGCTGCGCTGGCTTTAGCGCTCTTGATGGAGCGGCTGCAGCAGGCGGCGCCGGTGCGGCAGGCTGCGGCGACGGTACTGCTTCCAGCCAGCGAATTCGGGCGGGCCGGGATGGATGAACTGCATCAGCAGACGGTGAACCTGCTGAGTTTCCAGTCGATTCCGCGGGATACATTCGACGCGCAGCTGACGTACAACCTGCTCTCGGGGTTTGGCGAGAACGCCAAGGCGAGCATGGTTGCGATTGACGGCAGAATTCGCCGGCAGTATGCGGCCCTGGCGGGAAGGCGTCTGCCGGCGCTGGCTGTGCAGACGATCAGTGCGCCGGTGTTTCACGGTCACGCGTTTTCCATTTTTGCGGAATTGGAGCGGCCACTCGATCTGTCGGCGCTGGAAGATGCGTTGAGCGGAGATCATGTAGACCTGGTGCTCGAGGACACGGATTCGCCTTCAAATCTGGCGGCGACGGGGCAGAATGATGTGCTGGTGCGGCTAAGGCTTGAGCCCGGGCCGAGGAATGCGAATGAGTCTTCGCGCGTGTGGCTGTGGGCGGCTTCAGACAATCTGCGGATGTATGCGCAGAATGCGGTGGAGTGTGCGCTGGACCTGCGCAGGCTGAGGCCGCAGGGGACGGTGCAGTAGGTTTTCAGTGAACAGTGAACAGTGAACAGTGAACAGTGAATCAGTGAAGCAGTGAATCAGTGAATCAGTGAATCAGTGAACAGTGAACAGTGAATCAGCGAAGCAGTGAAGCAGTGAACAAAGAACAAAGAATAGGGATTAGCCATTAGGGATCAGGCCGAATTCGCACCAATTTACTTCGCATACCTGGACCACAACTGCTCAATATAGCTGTCGGTCATGCCGGCTATGTAGTCTGCGACGGTGCGCGCCAGGCCCTCGGTGGGAATCTGTGCCTGATGGTCGGCGGGCAGCAGTCCCGGCTCGGCCATGAGCAATGCAAACAATTCGCGAACGACCTGGGCGGCGCGTTCGTGTTCTTCTTCCATTCCTGGCGAGTTATAGAAGTGGGTATAGAGATAGCTCTTGGCGGCGGCGCGGTCCGCTTCCATGGCGGGACTGAGTGCCGCGATTCTACCGGGCGCGCGGCGGATGTCGTCGAGAGTGGTGGCGCCCAATGCGGCCACGTGAGTCCGGACTTCTTCGATGAGGTCGGTGACCAACGCATTGAGCATGCGGTTGAGGGTTTCGTAGACTGCCTGCTTGATAGGCGCAGCGGGATATTGCGTTTTGATCTCGTCGTGGAAGCTGCGGAAAAGCGGCACGTGATTGCAGACGCCTGCGACGGTGAGGATGCCGGAGTCGAGTCCGTCGTCGAAGTCGGCAGTGAGGTAGGCGATTTCGTCGGCGAGGTCGATCAGTTGTGCCTCGAGCGGTGGACGAAGATCCAAGAAATATGCGGCGAGTTCGGGATGGGTGGCGCTGGAGTAGTCGCGCGAGTGCTTGACGATGCCTTCGCGCACCGCGAGGGTGAGGTTGAGGCCGCGCCAGGCCGGATAGCGCTCTTCAAACCAAGTGACGATGCGCAGGGCATGCAGGTTGTGGTCGAAGCCGAGGCCATGCTGCCGCAACGCGGTATCGAGGGCTTTCTCGCCGGCATGGCCGAAGGGAGGGTGGCCGATATCGTGGGCGAGGGCAAGGGCTTCAGCGAGTTCGCGATTCAGGCCCAAAGCGGTTGCGAGGGTGCCGGAGATCTGGGCTACTTCAAGCGTGTGGGTCAGCCGCGTGCGAAAGTGGTCGCCGGGCAGATCGCGGGCGAGGCGTGAGAAGACCTGGGTTTTTCCGGCCAGCCGGCGGAATGCGCGTGCGTGAAGAATGCGGGCGGCGTCGCGCGCGAAGGCAGACCGATAAGGATGCGCCGGCTCGGCGTGAACACGGGCGGAGAGATCGCCATTTTCGTCGACTGCAATGTCGGGCGGCAATGCGTCATTTTGTTTGGCTCGAGAATTCATCCGGAATTGGTCTTGGTCTGGTTATATCGCAGCGGAGTGGGGGCGTGCACGGCGACACGGGGCGCGGCGTACCAATCGAGACAGGTTCCCAGCGAAGAATTTGCAACGAACGTGTTGAGAGTCACGATGCTGCGCCATGCGCGGTGCTATAGAATCCTTGCTGCGGCGGATTGGACAATCGCCCGGGTCCGGGAGTACGATCCTGCCGGTTTTTCAAACTGCGCGGGCAGGCGTCGTAATATCGCGCATTCCGAAATTCTTCACATTCGGACAGGAGGCAAGAATGAAGACGATCAAATGTGTTGGATTGGCCCTCGTGGCCCTTGGAGTTGCATTCACGACAGGCTGCGACAGGCATACGAACAAGGAAGTTTTTTACCTGGTTTCGTCGAATATGGCATTGCCCTACTGGCAAACGGCTGCGAAGGGGTTCAACAAGGCCGCAGCTGAATACAAGGTGACAGCGAAGGTTGTGGGTCCTGAGAACTATGATCCGCAGGCAGAACTGGCTGAATTGCAAAAGGCGGTTGCGGCAAAGCCTGCCGGCATCCTGATTTCTGTGGCGGATGTTTCAGTGCTGGGGCCGGCGATTGACTCGGCGATCGGCGCCGGAGTTCCGGTGATTACGATCGACTCCGATGCTGTGGGCAGCAAGAGGCTGTTCTTTATTGGCACGAACAATCTGGAAGCTGGAAAAATGGGTGGCCACCGCGTGGTTGAGCAATTGGGCGGTTCTGGCAACGTGGTCTTCTTCACGATTTCAGGGCAGCCGAATATGGAAGAGCGGCTCAAGGGATTCAAGGATGTGTTGGACACTCGGCCGAATATCCACGTTGTTGACGTGATCGACATCAAGAGCGATGCGCGGACGGCGTTTGATAAGACGCAGCAATTGATGGCGCTGACAGGTCCTAAAAAGATCAATGGGTTTATCTGTCTCGAATCCGCATCGGGAAAGATGGTGTCGGACGCGATCAAGCGGACGAATGCAACCGACAGGCTGGTGGTAGCGTGGGACGTGAACCAGGACACGCTGGACGGAATCAAGGGCGGCACAATCAACGCAACCGTGGCGCAGAAGCCGTTCACCATGGGCTATATCGGACTGCGGTCGCTGGATGAGATTTTCCATGCACCGCCGACGTCGCTGACGACGGATTATAGCCAGGATGCGTTTTCTCCATTCCCAGTGTTTATCGATACGGGTACATCGCTGGTGGACAAGCGCAATGTCGATGCGTACATTGCATCGGCAGCGGCGCACGAATAGCGAGTACGCAGGCAACGATCGAAATCTTTTTGGCCAACTGAATATCGGAGTCGCGGCAGCTTCACAGAATTGGAAGCTGCCGCATCTTTTTGTGGAAGCAAAATTGCAGGGGCTGGCTTGGCGCAGCGTAAACACTGTGCTAAATCGATTCATGGAATATTTCTCAAAGCTCTGTGCGCGGCCCCTTGACGTGGCATGGAAATGGGTCCAACATAGGCAGCAAATGGGCTGCAACTGCGGGGTCCTTCGGCTTTCCGCCGGGATTGTGCAATCAGCCAATGTGGTGATTGACCGGGCTCGATACGCTCAATTCTGAGAAAGGATGCGAGGCGAGCGATGGTGGTCAAGACACAATTGCGAGGCACCGAAGTCACCGGATTACGAGTCGGCTTCAGAAACGTGCGCCGGTATTTTCCTAAGAGCATTCGTGTCATCGAGCTGCGATTGGATCATTTACAGATTCAATGTGGCCTTTCTCCGGAATTCTGGCGAGGAGAGCCGGAGATCATTGATCCGCGTCTTTGTGTGTGGCTTAACTCCAAGGTCTCCCATCGAGTGGGCGCGCATAACGATCTGAGGCTGGCTATGACGCCAGTTGGAAACAATGCATTCAGGCTGCTGCCTTCCAACGTGATGGAAGACAGCATGTTCAGCATGGAGCCAGTTTCGGCAGCCTGAACGCTACTGATTTACGCTGCCGAATAACGCTGCGGCAGCATGATTTTTGCGGTTCATCCGCCTTTGTTGCCGTTTACAAGTCAGATTGATCAGGCAGTGTGGATTTTTCCGCAACGAAAGCGTGGTTTCTATGAAAAGGCAATTGGAGAACGAAGCGATCGAGGCTTTGCGGCAGACTCTGGGTCAGATTTCTGTGGTGAAGACCAAGGAAATCAAGGTCGAATCGCACCGCCATCACGGCGACAAAACCATCATCGCCCATGTCGAGATTTATGGACATGCACACAGGCTGGTCTGCAAGCTGGCGCTTAACTGCGACCCACTTGAACTGCAGCACACTTTTCTGGAATTGAGAAAGCTGCACGCGCATTTTCCAGGCGAGACGACGCCGGTTCTGATTGCTCCCGTTCTTACCGAGGAAGCGCAGACTCTTTGCAGGGACAGTAATACAGGATTTCTGGATCTGGAAGGGAATGCGCGGATTTATCTGGATGAAGTTTTTATCGTGAAGCGTTCATTAACCCATCACAAAACGCTCCCGCCCCCGGCTGAAACCTTGCCCACCAGCGAAACGGCCCGCTTTGCAGGAATTGCATAGCGCGTGCCGGGCTTCCTCAGCCAACGGCGGTAAACAGGAAGGGCGGCCAGATGATTGGCCGCCCTTCCTGTTCTCAAGCATTCAGCGTGTTGTCGCTACTCCGGCTTGTTCTGGTTGTTTGTATTGTCCTGCCTGGCGAGCCTGACGCGAGCAGTTTCCAGTTTCTTCTGAACCTTTGCGACATCGGTTGGTTCCACATCGGGAGGCGCGGATTTCGAGTACTGCGACAGGGAAAGCTCCCACTGTGCCGCGGCGAGGCGAATGCGGCCGGTCTTTTCGTAGAGATCGCCAAGGTGGTCGTGGACCGTGGGGTCAGTCTGATCGCGCTCAACGGCCCGGCGCAGGTTCTCCTCGGCCAACTCATACTGGCCAAGCTTGAAATAGGCCCATCCGAGTGAGTCCAGGTATGCGCCGTTGAGCGGTTCGATCTCAACGGCCTTGCGGATCATCTTGAGCGCTTCAGGCAGCCGAGTGCCTTTGTCCGCAAGCATGTAGCCAAGGTAGTTGAGGACAGCCGCGTTATTGGGGTCAAGCTCAAGCGCCTGGTGGAAGTACTGCTCGGCTTGTTCGGAGTGCTTCTGT
Organism: Occallatibacter sp.; assembly: GCF_035317045.1. Lineage (GTDB taxonomy): Bacteria > Acidobacteriota > Terriglobia > Terriglobales > Acidobacteriaceae > Telmatobacter. The sequence continues at coordinate 71,025 of NZ_DATHHT010000024.1, read as the reverse complement.
CGCTCGGCCAGACCGCCCTTCAGGAACAACAGGTAGATGTTGTCATCCTTTTTGGTGGTGAGGGGGGTCGCCTTGCTCAGGGCATCCTCTGCTTCCTTCCACTTGTGGACGCGGGTATAGATCTGTCCCAGGGTCAACCAGACTTCGCGGTCGTCGGAGTTGTTGTTGAGCATGCCCTTGGCCATGGCAACGCCCTCGTCCTCTTTGCCCTGGTCAACCAGTTCGCTGGCGAGCATGAGCTTGAGATCGCGGTTCTTCGGATTGGCTTCGACAGCTTTGCGGGAAACATCGATCGCCTTGGCGAACATCTTTGCATCGCGATAGACGTCGACCTGGCCCTGATATCCGTGCAACGAATAATCGCCGCCAAGGTCGATCATCTTCTGGTACGTCGCAACGGCTTCGTCGACCTTGTTTTGCTCGTGGTAAACCGAACCCAGGCGCTCGAGGAAGATGGAGCGATTGTTCTTTTCGTCCGCGGTATAAGCACCGTTGGCATGGGAGGTCAGATCGACCATGTGTTCGTAGACCTGCGCGGACTCGTCGTAGCGGCCAAGAACGTCGAGGAGCAGACCTTCGTTGTAGCCGGCCTCGGGTGAATCCGGGTCCTTCTTCACGGCTTGCTTTACGGTCGTAAGAGCTTCTTCGTATTTGCCCTGCCGGCGGAGGATTTCGCTGATATGAATAACGGCGCCTGCGTCTTCAGGGTCCGCTTGAGCGACCTGCTGAAATGCCTTAAGAGCCGCGTCAAGCTGATTGTCGTTGAGCAGCGCCTGGGCAAGGGCTCCCATGGTATGCGCGTCTTCAGGGTCGAGATCGGCCGCGCGCTTGTAGGCGTCAATCGCGTCTTTGGGTCGCTTCAACTGGTCATAGACCGCACCGAGCGCGAACTCCATCTTGGGAGTGCGTTCGGATACAGCGACCGACTCGATGACTTTTGCGGAGTGGGCGAGGTCGCCGTTTTCGGCATAGAGGCGGGAGAGATTGAGGACGACCTCTTCCGAATCCGGATCGATGTCCCGGGCGGCCTTGAACTGCGCTTCGGCCTTTTCGTTTTGATGTTTGACCGTGTAGAGCTGACCAAGCACCATGCGATCTTCCACGCTCCGGGAATCGAGCGAGACGATCTTCTCAAACTCCGCGATGGCCTGATCGAGCGTGTTGCCATTGGGGGATGAGGAGGACACCGCGTTTTGTGCTTCGCTCAACTGGCGCAAATAGATGCGGCCGAGTAGACGATGCGCATCAATGTCGTTCGGAGAACTCTTGAGCAAACTGCGGGCGGTCGACTCGGCGTCGCGCACCTGGCCGGTACGGAAGTACAAGTCTGCCAGTTCGTCATTCAGTTCGGCAGAATTGGGATCGGCACTCAGCGCGGTCTTGTATTCCTCAACGGCGTGGCGCATGTATTCGGGCCGGCCGGAGGCAATGGCTTCCTCTTCATAGATATGCGCGAGGGCGGAGTGATAATAGGACTGGCCGCGGTCGGCTGCCCCAGTTGAAGCAGAGGCCGGCTTCGGGTCGGCTGTTGCACCAGGAGCGCTGGCCGTTGGCGGCGGAACCGGCTGTGACCCAGTGTTTTGGGGCGGAGTGCTGTGGGGCGGAGTGCTCTGGGATTGTGCCGAGACAGCCGTCGCGGCGACCAGAGAAGCGACAAGCGGCAGCCACAGGAATGGCGATAATGTTTTTATTTTCATGATCCTCGGGGATCCAATGTGTCAGTTCCAAGTTAGGCAGATAACCAAACTGTCTAGCCGGTCAAAACCTTTGATGCCGACCGCGTACCAGCCAGCCCGCCTGTTGTTAAAGACGATTTTACCTGTGAATAGTCGCAGGGATCTAACCGATTCACGGGTTTTCGCCCACCTGGTAACGGGATTATTTTGCTCAGGAAGGCCGCTCCGCCGAGAGCCGGAAACCATTGAATCTCGAAGTCGGCTTGCATGCGGGGCGCTTAAGCCATGAAGGGAGCTCGGGATCAGTGGCGGAAGTGCCGAATTCCGGTGAAGACCATGGCGAGGCCGAGGCGGTCGGCGGCAGCGATCACGTCGTCATCCTTGACGGATCCGCCGGGTTGAATGACGGCTGTGGCACCCGCGGCAGCTACGGTCTCGAGCCCGTCCGGGAACGGGAAGAATGCGTCGGAAGCGGCAACCGTGCCCTTGAGAGGAAGGACGGCTTTTTGCGCGCCGAAACGGGCGGCATCAACCCGGCTCATCTGGCCGGCGCCGACGCCGACGGTCTGGCCGTCGCGCGCGTAGACGATGGCGTTGGATTTGACGTGCTTGCAAACACGCCAGGCAAAAATCAGGCTGCGGAGTTCTTCGGCCGTGGGTGGACGCCAGGTGACGACTTTGAGCTCGTCCTCCGTGACGCGGCCGGTATCGGCGTCCTGCAGGAGCAAGCCGCCGGAGACGTGCTTGAGGACCGGTCGCGGCGGCGCGTTGCGGACCTCGACGAGGCGGAGGTTTTTCCTGGCGGCGAAACGGTCGCGGGCTTCCGGGGTAAATGCCGGAGCGGCGATGGCTTCGACGAAGAGTTTGGCAATCTCGCCCGCGGCTTCTGCGTCGACGGGGCGATTGATGCCGATGACGCCGCCGAAGGCGGAGACGGGATCGCTAGCCAGGGCTTTCTGCCAGGCCTCAAGAACGGAGTGGCCGGTTGCGGCTCCGCAGGGGTTGGTGTGCTTGACGATGATGACGGCAGGCTGGTCGAATTCCTGCGCAAGTTCCCAGCATGCTTCAAGATCGACGAGGTTGTTAAAGCTGAGCTCCTTGCCCTGAAGCTGGGTGGCACCGGCGATGCCGAGGCCGGAGCCATCACTGTAGAGCGCCGCGCGCTGATGGGGGTTTTCGCCATAGCGCAACGACTGGGCGAGGGGCATGTTGATACGCAGCGTTGACGGGAGCACCTGCGGTGCGGCTGATTTCGCCTCAGGCGCGATGGGTTGAAGGGGCTCAGGCGCGGCGGCGATCTGGTCGGCGATTCGGTCAAGGGTGTTGGCAATGGCGGAGTCGTAAGCGGCGGTGGTGGCGAAGGCCTGCTTTGCCAGGCGCCAGCGCGTTTCGCGCGTGACGGCGCCGTGGTTGCTCGCCAGTTCTTCGATGAGAGAGGGATAGTCGGAAACGCGGGTGACGATAGCGACATCTTCGAAATTTTTGGCGGCGGAGCGGACCATGGAAGGACCGCCGATGTCGATGTTCTCAATCAAATGACCGAAGCTGACGCCGGGCTGCGCGGCGGTCTTCTCAAATGCGTAGAGGTTCACAACCACCATGTCGATGGGCTGGATTTCGTGAGCGGCGACGGCGGCTTCATGTTCGGTATTGCCGCGAATGTAGAGCAGGCCGCCATGCACGCGTGGGTGCAGGGTCTTGACGCGGCCATCGAGCATCTCAGGGAAGCCCGTGAGGTCGCTGATGTCTCTGACTGTCAATCCGGCATCACGCAGGGCGCGCGCCGTGCCGCCGGTGGAGATCAGCTCGACGCCGAAGCCGGCGAGTGCCCTGGCAAGCTCGACGAGGCCGGTTTTGTCTGTAACGCTGAGCAGTGCCCGGCGGATCGGTTTTGTTGCATTTGTCGATGCAGTCAAAGTTCAGCTCCCTGGCGATCTTCGTTGAAAGGATTGGCGCGCCGCGAGGGCGCAGAGTGCGAAGACCAAAGAACAGACTACATCGAAAGGCCGGGTGGAATTTGTGCGGCGATTTGCACCGGCCGGGAAGGCGTTGTGGTGCGTAACCTGATGTACGTAAATGCAGTAGAGTGATGATATGAGCAGTGTTCCTCCGCACCGCCCGGGGACAGGGCCCCTCAACGGTCAGTCCGATGTTGTGCCGGAGATTCTTCGGCCGGCCGAGGGATACATTCCGACTCCGCAACCGATGGTGCGAAGGCGTCGGTCGTTCTGGGCTACGGCTCCGGCGACATACGTATTGGTGGGGATTAACTGCGCCGTGTTTCTGGCGATGGTGATGCACGGGGTAAGCGCGCTGAGCCCCACACCGGAACAGTTGATGTTCTGGGGAGCGAATAATGCAGGCGCTGTCTTGAATGGCGGCCAGTGGTGGCGCATTGTGACCGCGATGTTCGTACACGGAGGTCTCCTTCACCTGGCAACGAACATGTGGTGCCTTTGGAACCTGGGGTTGCTGGCCGAGCCGCTCATCGGATGGCTCGGCGTAACAAGCGCGTATGTTTTGACGGGCGCAGCGGGCAACCTGCTATCAACCTTCTTTAGCTGGTATAGCTTTCCAGACGGAAGATTTTCGCCTGGCGGAATCGGATTTCCGCCGGGGGTCGGAGCTTCCGGCGCGGTATTTGGAATCGCAGGTGCGCTGATTGTTCTGCTGAAGTCGAAGCGACTGCCGGTGCCGCTGGATGAGTTGAAGAGACTGCGGAAGTCGGTTATCTACTTTGCGGCAATCAACCTGGTGATTGGATTTTCAGTCAATGTCGGCACACGGTATATGGGGTCGGGCCTGCGCGTCGACAACATGGCGCATCTGGGCGGATTCAGCTGCGGGTTGCTGTTCGCGGTTCCGCTCGTGCCTCGCCTGGGATCGACGAAGAGCCTCTTCGAAACGCGCATGCGGATCGCGCTTGCACTGATTGCTGGACTGCTTGTGCTGTTCAGTTTTTATCTGGCGCAGCTGCCGGGGTGATTTGATTTTTGGCCAAACTCTGAATCCTGGTGCGTCACTGGCCATGATGCCCAAAGACCCGCGTGGCCTGAAATCTGAACTATCGAACTGCGGTTGAGGCGAACTTTTTGACCATGGCTAGCAGCAGCTTGCGGTCGCTCTCATTGAGATTTGTGGAGTAGCGGCGAATCTGGGTGAGAAATCGGAGCTCGTCGTCGCTCAGGTGTTGCGTGTTAACCGCGCCGAGTGAGTCCTCCGCGAAGAACTGGGCAATAGGCAGATCGAGCGCGAGCGCAATCTTGGAGAGCGTGTCGAGGGAGGGAACGGTATGCCCGTTTTCAACGCGCGACAAATAGCAGCGCAACAGGCCGGTTTTCTTTTCGATGTCCCCCTGGGATAGCCCCTTTTGCAGCCGGTGCGCACGGATGGTGGTGCCGATCTTCATCACGCCATTGCCTTTCCCGCTTCCGTGCGTAGGATGAGCTCACGGTAGCTACCACTGAGTTATTGGCGTAAGAGTAAACATGGCATCACAGGGAACGCAAGCGGAAATCGGAAGATGAAATGACGGGAGTAACCAGGGTATAAACCAAGTAGGGAACAGCAGTTCGGAGTGCGGCCGGATCGTTTTTTCCAACGTGGTGGCGAAGAAGCTGTCGTGGGGGAGGCGCGGTCATGATCCCGGCGATTTCTGTTGATCTTGATACCGGTGCGGTCATACTCAAGTTGACGCTCATAGATTTCTACTGGCGTAAACCTTCGTGGTGCGCTGCTCGTCTGTCTGAGTACAGGTTCGAGTTCGGGAGCATGGATGAGGCGAGGGGCAATACGCAGTGCTATTGCTGCGGCAATGTGTGTGGTCGCAGGGATGGGCGCGCGGGCACAGTCGACGCCTTCGGCGCCGGTTCCCGGCGCGGCCCTCGATGTGACGGGCTCGACCTCCACGGGCGCTCCTGATGCTCCATCGCCGGTAACCGGCGGCAAGCTTCACGGATATGTGAAGAGCGGCACGATTCCGCTGCCGGGCGTCACGGTCACGGCGCAGAACACCCTCACAGGCAAACGGTATTCGACGACGACAGACGTGACCGGCGCATGGTCGCTGACGATTCCACAGAACGGGCGGTACGTGATTCGCACGCAATTTGCGGCGTTTGCGCAGGGGTCGCAGGAGGCATTGCTGAATGCGTCGGGCCACGACCAGGCTGTTGATTTTCAACTGATGCTGGCTTCGCGAGCGGCCCAGCAGCAACAGCGCGAGGATGCGCAGTCGGGGCAGGTGTCGCAGGCGATTCGCCAGATGGCTGGAAGCGGTGCGCAGGCCCTGAATCTCGTAAGCGCGCTGGCTGGAGATACCGAGACACAGGGCGGAGGCGCGGGCGCGAGCGGTGCAGCACTGCCATCGATTGCAGGGAACTCCGACTTCAGCGATGAATCGGTGGCCATCAGCGGTCAGTCGGGCTCGGTGAGTCCGCTGGCAGGCGTCGACATGGATCGGGTGCGCGATGCAATGGAGACAATGCGCGCGCAGGGCGGCATGAATGTTGACGGCGTGCCGGGTGGGGGATTGTTCGGCGGTGGTGGAGGGGGAGGCGGGTTTGGGCCGGGTGGATTTGGAGGCGGCTTTGGCGGCGGGCGTGGGGGTGGCGGCGGCGGCCGAGGCAACTTCCGCGGATTCAATCCGGGCCAACCGCACGGCGCAATTTTCTGGATGGGCAGCAACTCGGCGTTGAATGCCGAGCCGTTCAGCCTGCGCGGCCAGTCGCAGGAGCAACCTGCTTCGGGAACGAATCGGTTCGGTCTTACCTTCATGAGTGCGCCGTATATTCCTGGGCTGACGAAACCGAGTGGCAAGGACACGGTGTTTCTGACGCTGTCGGGGTCGCGGAGTTCGAACCCGCTGGATGAGTATGCGACGGTGCCGACGGATGCCGAGCGCGCTGGAGATTTTTCGGCCGCGGGGCTGCCGGCAATTTTTGATCCAACCACACTTCAGCAGTTCTCGTCGAACGGTGTGGTGAATGCCATTCCAGCCAATCGCATTTCACAGCAGGCCATAGCATTGCTCAAGTATTTTCCGGAACCGAATATTCCAAATTCGATTCAGAATTACCATCTGCTTTCGACTGCGCAATCGAATTCGACGCAGGCGGGAGTCCGTTATATGCGGGGCATCGGCTCGAACGCGGCGTCGTTCGGCAGAGGCGGGCGCGGAGGCGGGGGTGGCGGTGGCGGACGGCGTGCTCAACAGAACCAGGGTCTGCGGCAGACCGTAAGTGCCAACTTCAACTGGAGCCACTCAGCTTCAGATAACGTGAATCTGTTTCCGCAACTGGGGGGAAAGACGGCATCCAACTCTTACTCGCTGCAGACGGGTTACACGCTGGGGTACAAGAAGTTTACGAATATCTTCAATGTGAGCTGGAATCGCTCGGACAGTAATGTAATCAATTTCTTCACGAATGGGCCGGACATTGAGACGCAGCTTGGGATCCTTGGGCCGGACGGGGATCCACTGAGTTCGACGCCGCTGAATTACGGATTGCCAAGCGTGGTGCTGAGCGATATTTCGGGATTGAATGAGCAGCAGCCAAGGACCGCTGTTCAACAGACGATTTCACTTTCTGAGACATTCAGCTGGATTCACGGCAAACACAACATGCGTTTCGGCGGCGATTATCGGCGCGTGCACAACGATTTTCTTTCGAGTTCGAACGCGACGGGGAGTTTTACCTTTACCGGACTGTTTACGCAGGACACCCCAACCGACACAAACACGGGATCCTCGTTCGCCGATTTTCTTCTGGGTCTTCCGCAGCAGACCGCGCTCAATGCCGCGATCAACAAGAGCTATCTGCGCGATAACGTGCTGGACGGTTTTGCGCAGGACGATTGGCGCTGGAAGCCAAGTCTTACGCTGAATTTCGGTTTGCGGTATGAGTTTTTTGCGCCATATACCGAGAAGTTTGGACGGCTCGCCGAAGTTGCAACGAATCCCACGCAGGGATTTACGTCGCAGGCGGAAGTGCAGTCGGGCCAGAATGGACTGCCGGCGTCGCTCGTGGATCCCTACCGCAAGGCGTTCGCGCCTCGCGTTGGGATCGCATGGAGAGTGCCAAAGTTGAAGCAGACGGTGGTTCGCGCCGGGTTCGGGATGAACTACACGGTTGGTTCGTACGGCACGTTTGCAACGACCATGGCACATCAGCCGCCATTTGCGAATGAGCAAACGAACCAGGAGATCGACGCGAACGGGGCGCCGACCTCGGCATGCGCGCAGACCGGCACATGCCTCACCCTGGCGCAGGGATTTCCGGCTCCCGCAACAGTGGGGAATTATGCGCTCGATCCGCATTTCCGATTGCCGTATGTGCAAGTGTGGAATCTCGACATCCAGAAGACGCTGCCGTGGGGCATCGTGATGAACCTCGGTTACAACGGATCGAAAGGGAACCATCTGGATATCGTTACAGCGCCGCGCGCACTTGCGTTCAGCCCAAATACAGATCCAACGAATTTGATTTTTCGATACGAACAGGCAGCGGCATTCTCGAAATTCAATGCAGGTACTCTGCGCCTGAACAAGCGGCTGTCGAACGGAATCGCGGTGGGAGCAAATTACCAGTATTCGCATTCGATCGATGATGCAGGCGCGTTAGGAGGCGTTGGCGGCGTGGGCGCGCAGAACTGGACCAATCTGCCCGCCGAAGAAGGTAACTCGACGATTGATCAACGCCACAAAGTGAGCGGGACCTATCTATATGAATTGCCCTTCGGAAAGGATAAGCGCTGGGTGACGACGGGCACGGGTTCGCACATTATGGAGGGATTTTCGGTTTCGGGGAGCTTTACGTTTGCAAGCGGAACACCGCTCACGCCGGTTTTCGATGCGGGTGAGACCAGCGTGGCCTGCGGTACCGGTGGCACGTTTCGGCCGAATCTCACGGGAACGCCCTTGAATTTGAGTACGGGCAGGCAATGGTTCAACCCTGCAGCATTCAGCGAGCCGGCGGCGAACGCGCAATTCCCATGCGGCGTGTTTGGGAACGCTCCGCGCAACTTCTTCATGGGGCCAGGAACAGGAACGGTGCAGAACAATATGGCGCTCTCGAAGACGATGCAACTGGGCGAGACGCGCAGCCTAGAGATTCGCGCTACGATCAACAACGCCTTCAATACAGTGCAGTACACGGGCGTCGATACCAATGTTGCGTCACCCACGTTCGGCCAGGTTACTTCGGCGGGATCGATGCGGTCGTTCCAATTTACATCGAGGTTCAGGTTCTGATGGCGACCTGGACCCAAAAGACGGTTGCGCTTGTGGCGACATGTGCGTTGATGTTGCCGGCAGCACAAATTGCGCCGGCGCAGGACCCCAGCGCTTCCCAGCCGGACAATTATGTTTTCAAGGCCAATGCGGAACTTGTTCTGACGAACGTTGTGGTGCGCGATTCGAAGACAGGCGAGTTTGTGCGCGGGCTCAAGCAGAGTGACTTCACGGTTCTCGAAAACGGGAAGTCGCAGCAGATTTCGACGTTCGATTTTCAGACTGTCGACATGGCAACGCCGCTGAATGAGGCGACCATCAGTGGGTTGGCGGCCGGTGTCAACGGACCCGCTGGAACCAAGGCTGCCGTCGTCGCGAAACCTGAAGATCTGCGCAACCATCGGTTGATCGTGATGTTTTTCGATCTCACGTCAATGCAACCGGAGGACCTGGATCGCTGCGTGAAGGCGGCGCGTGATTTTCTAACCAACAAGATGCAGCCCGCAGATCTGGTTGCCCTGGTTTCGCTGGACGACACGCTCAAGGTGGACCAGGACTTTACCGCAGACAAGGCGGTGCTCGCCAACGAGGTGGGCGTTTACAACGGCACAGAGGGGCAGGGCTTCGCCGGAGGGGCGACGGCGAATTCGAACCAGGCGGAGGACACGACGGGTTATACGCCTGATGAGAGCGAGTACAACGATCTGAATACCGATCGCGAATTGTACGCGCTACGGGCGATCTCAAAAGCGCTGGAGAAGATTACGGAGAAGAAGTCGCTGCTGTACTTCTCCGGCGGCATTTCGCGGGACGGAATTGAGAACCAGGCGTCTTTGCGTGCAGCCATCAATTCAGCAGTGCGCGCAAATCTTTCAATCTATAGCGTGGATACGCGCGGTTTGCAGGCGATTTCGCCGCTCGGGGATGCTTCGACAGGAAGTACTCGCGGTTCCGGCGCATTCAATGGCGCGGCCCTTACGAATAATATGAATGCCAATTTCGCCACGCAGGAAGTGATGGCGACGCTGAGTTCCGATACCGGCGGCAAGGCGTTCTTTGACTCGAACGATTTTGCGCCGGCATTTGCGCAGGTGCAGCGGGATACTTCGGCTTACTATGCGATCGGGTTTCACTCGTCCAATCCTGCGCGCGATGGCAAATATCGCAAGCTGACCATCAAGATCAATCGGCCGGGCATGAAGGTTGAGTATCGGCCCGGATACTATGCGCCAGCCGACTTCAAGCATTCAGGCCGGGAAGATCGAGAGCGTGAGCTGGATGAACAGCTGGCGAGTGATCTGCCGGCAACCGATGTGGCCGTGTATCTCGATGCGATGTACTTCCGCCTGGATGAGAATCGATTCTTCGTGCCGGTTTCGCTGATTGTGCCGGGCTCGCAGATTCCCTTTGTGAAGGGTGGAGACAAAGACAAGGCCACGCTCGACATTATTGGCGAAGTGATTGACGAGGTGAAGCGGCCCATCGGCAGCGCGCGAGAGACGGTGAAGCTCAATCTCGATCCGACCTTGCAGGCGCGACAGAAGAATATCGAGTACACCACGAGCTTCAACCTGCCGCCCGGGAAATATCACCTGAAGTTTGTGGTACGCGAGAATCAGACAGGCCGCATGGGCTCATTTGAAGCCGACATTACGCTGCCGGATATGAAGAAGCAGCCGCTCAAGATGAGTTCGATTGTGCTGGCTTCGGCGCGGCAGGCGAGCAAGAAGACGTCGCCGCTGGTGCGCGCAGGAGAAGAATACATCCCGAACATCAGCCACGTCTTCCGCCAGAATCAGCATCTATATCTGCTTTACGAGGTGTATGGTCCAGCGAAGGAAAAATTGGCAGAGGGTCAGCCCAAGGGAACCAAAGCCGGAATCGATTTGCTGAGCAGCCTCGAGTTGATCCAGGGCTCGACAAAGGTGTACGAGACGCCGCTAGTGCAAGCGAAAGCCGTGAATGTGGAGGGCCGGGACGCGGTGGCCGTCGAACTGGATGTGCCGCTTGATGGGCTGAAACCGGGGTCATACGTGTGCCAACTGAATGTGATTGACGACGCCGGGGGCAGCTTTGCGTTCCCACGTTTTGCGGTGCTGGTGCGCGAGCCCGCCGCAAATGCGACTCCCACGGTGCCTGCCGCAGCGTCCTCGGGTTCCGGCGCGGCGGGTACCAAGTAGACTCAAATTCCGCAACAGTCTGGATGGCCATTCCGCGTATTCTGGAGCGGAGGGGCGTAATGGAAGGCGGCACACAAGGGCGGGTTGCGGTGATCACGGGAGCTACGGGAGGCGTGGGCGCGGCGGTTGCGCGTACTCTTTCCCGGTCGGGCTACTCGCTTGTCCTGACGGCGCCTTCGATGGAAAAGTTGAGTGCCCTGGCTGCGCAACTCAAAGGCCCCTGCACGGTGATCGAGGGCAATCTGAGCGACGAATCCCTGCCGGAGACGTTACTATACGCTGCGCTGGACCGATTCGGTCGTTGCGATATCTGCTTCAACAACGGGGCGCTTTTCGAGGCGGGAATCATTGAAACAGTGGATATCGAACGGCTCAGCTGCATGGTGCGCGTGAATGTCGAAGGCTCGTTCCGGGTTGCTTATGTGTTTGTGAAGCACTTTGTTTCCGAAGGATCGGGACACCTGGTGAATGTGTCGAGCGTGCTTGGCAGCAGCGTCCGGCCGACTCCCTATGCGGCTACGCAGAGGGCGATTGAGGCGCTCTCAGATGCGTTGGCGGCGGAATTGGATGACGGCGAAGTTCTGGTTTCTTGTATTCAGCCGGGGCTGGTGAAGACCGGTTTGCATCATCGCTGGGAGATCGCACGGGAGGGGGCTCAAGGAACCGGATATCCGTTGGAGCCGGAAGATTTTGCGCGGATGGTGCTGTTCATCCTGGAGCAGCCTGGGTTGAAACATGAGGAAGACCAATCAATCGGCGCTGAGACTGCTGCGAGCCAAGAACAGGCCGAGGGCGGGCTTTCGACCGAAGTGAAAGAAGAAGTGGCTGGGTATCGCGATTCGGAATCCACGGAGGAAGAAACCTCCGATGCTGGCGAAAAGGGGTTTGTCCAGGACGAGATATGAGTGCAGTCAAGCAGGTGGATTTCTATCCTTTTCCGTGCCGCGATAGGGGCAATGGCGGCAGCCCGATCCGCAGCATGTTCCGCGCTTCAGCAGGTACGCGGCGGTAAAGACGATGTAGGGGCCGTCGAAGTAGAAATCCTCGGGGTCGAGTTGTGAGGCCGGGGAAGTCGGCTTCGGGGGAGCGTTGCCATCCATTCCAGCATTTTCTCAGATGGCATTGGTTGATGCGTGTAGCCTTCGACCCTTTGCAGCAGCCCACATTAGAATTGAATCATGACATTGACCGCGCAAGATCGCGCCCGCCGCATCAAGATCATTCTTTTTGACGTGGACGGCGTGTTGACCGATGGCACAATCTGGCTGGTACCTGCTCCGAACCCGGCTTCGAGCAGTGCAGATACGCAGTCCCATCTTTCGAAGCACGAGGGGCAGGTTGGTTTCGGAGTTCACTCGGCGACGATGATGGAGGCAAAGGGCTATAGCGCGCATGATGGTACGGCGATTTCGCTGGCACGGCTGGGCGGCATGAAATGCGGTGTGATTACCAAGCGCGTGAGCGAGACCGTGGCGACGCGCGCGCGCGATCTTAAGCTTGAATTCGTCTACATGGGGCAGGCTTTCAAAATGCAGGCGGTTCGCGAGATCATGGCGAAAGAGGGTGCGACGCTGGAAGAGATTGCCTACGTCGGGGATGATGTAATCGACCTACCGGTGATGCGCGAATGCGGCTTTGCGGTTGCCGTGGCCAACGCGCGGCAGCAGGTGAAGGCGAAGGCACATTATGTGACGCCGAACGCGGGCGGATACGGCGCGGGGCGCGACGCAGTTGAGTTTATCCTCGAGGCCAAGGGCATTCTGCAAAAGTGCATTGACGAGTATATCGACGAGCGGAATCCTATCTCGCCTTCGATGGATATCGGGAAGGGCCTAGATTAGGCGCGCCTAGTCCTTCGTTTGGAAGATCTGTTCGATCAGGATGGCGCGCAAGGTCTGGCGCAGGTCGGTTTTGGCATCCGGCTCGGTGTTGGATTGCGGGTGCAGCTCGGGCGTTGGTGGAGGCGCACCTGTGTCCGTGGTGTTGACGGCGAGAATGCTCGCGCAGTGATCGGCCGGGTCGATCAGCAACTCCGATGAAAAGCCGCCCTGGTCGCCATCGTGATAGATGTAGCGGTGTCCGCTGACTTCGACAACAAAGAAACCAAGTCCCATTTTTGGCTGGCTGCCGTGCGGGCCCGCGGTGTATGCGGTTGCGGCCTGTCCGGGTTCGATCGCGGGCAGTACTCCGGTCCATGCCTCTTCAAGTGAACCGCGTTTCAGCACAATTTCGTAGAGCGGATTGCCGGGATCTCCGACGAGGAAGCGGAGATACTTCGCCATGTCGGTGATGGGCGCCTTCAGCCCGCTGTTGGATGTAGTGATGCCGGTATCGAAGTTGAAAGGCTGCGGGGTGAGCTTCGCACCGGCGAGCAGATAGCTGGCCGAGACGCGGTCTTCAAGGAAATATGGAGCAACGTCGAAGTAGCTGTTGGTCATGCCGAGAGGCTTGAGGATGTTCTTGTCGATGTAGACTTCGAAATCGTCACCGCTGAGGCGCTCAATGATCTGGCCCAGGAAGACGTAGCCGAGATTCGAGTAGCTCCAGCGTGAGCCGGGCGCGAAGGCAACATGGGTGTAGGGAAGCATCGCAGCGACCTGCGACCACCGAGTTGGCTCGAAGGGCTGCCAGTCGCAGTTGGAGGAGTCGTCGCAATCCCATGGCCATGTCGGATTGCGAAAGCCTGCACTGTGCGTGAGCAATTGGCGGATCGTGATGGCGTCGACGCTGCCGAACGGATCGTGTACCTGGCGCAATTCGGGCACGTAACGAACTGCCGGATCATCTAGAGAGAGCTTGCCGCGATCGCGGAGTTGCAGGATTGCGATGGCGGTGAAGGTCTTGGTGATAGATGCCCAGTTGTATGCCGTTGCGCCGTCAATTCGCTGGTGGGAATCTGCGCGAGCTTCGCCAAACGCGATGGTTTGTGCTTGTTCCTGGCCGTGCACCAGCGCGAATCCCCCGCCGACAACGCCATGCTGCTTCAAGACTGATTCGAATTGGGGGCGGAACCTGTCGAGCGTGGGATTTGATGTGGCTAACTGTGCGTGGCTTGGTAAGACGCAACATGGAAACAGACACACAGCAACGAGCGGGGGAAGAAACGCGTGGCGAACCGGCATGGGGCAATCATAATATGCGTTTTTGCGTGGACTGGGCGAATCCAGATTTCAGTCTGAAGCGGATCAGGCCATGGAGCGCTAGATGTCGACTCCGCCGGCATTTCTGAGGGCTTGAAGAGACGCTGGATCGCGAAATGCGGCGGCGCCGCCGCGCATGGAAGTCGATATTGCGCCAGCAAGATTTCCAAAGGTCAGCGCGCGATCCATCTCCCATCCGCGGAGCCATGCGTGCAAAAAACCTGCGTTAAAGCTGTCGCCCGCTCCGACGGCGTCTGCGATCGATACGGATTGTGCGGCCGCATGCCACTCATTGTGGACTGTGTAGGCGGAAGCACCTTTGGCTCCCCGCTTGATGATGAGCAAGGGCACCCTTTGACGGAGCGCCGCAATTGCCTGATCGAGGATTGTCTCGCCGGCAATCAGGCATGCCTCGCGCTCGTTGGGCATGAGCACGTCGACAAACGGCAGGGATTCGAGGATGCTGCGATCCCAACTCTGGGCCGGGTCGTCATTGGGATCGAGTGAGATGGTGAGGCTCGCAGCCTTGAGCTGTCGAAAAAGCTCGGGGATGCACGGTGTGAGTGCTCGCTGAAGGTAATACGAAGACATGTGGAAGTGGCGCGAATTGGAGAGATAGCCGACGTCCAGAAGGTCGAAGGTGAGTTGGAAGGTAGCTCCCGCATAGGTGAACATGTGGCGCAGTTCCTTGTGCTGCAGGTGCACGGTTACGCCGGTTCGTCCATCCTTGAGGGGCACGCAGCGGGACATGTCGACTGCGGCATGGTCGAGTTCTTTCCGGCAGAGGCGCCCAAATTCATCTTCGGGAACGGTGGTGATGAATCCGACCTTGCTGCCCAGCGTAGCGAGGTTGTGCGCAGTGATCGCTCCGGAGCCGCCGACGCGGATCGCCATTTCGTTCGCGAGCAATTCACGCTCGCAGGGTAGATCTTCGGGGAGTCCGTAAAGAAGAAGATCGAGGTTCATATCACCAACGAGAGTGACGTCGAAGCGGCGCTCGTTTCTGTCGTTCTCGGAGGTATCGCGCCCGCTCATGCGGCTTCTCCCGGAAGCACGGTGAAGCGGCGGCGAGCGAGCCAGAGCAGAATGCCGGCGATGGCCCAGCAGGTGCCGACGACCTTGGCTTTCGGACTGAGGTTCCACCACAGCACGGCGCAAGTAGCCATGCCGGCGAGCGAAATCAACATGGGCATTGTCTGCGACCATCGGCCGTGGCGCCATCCGCGAAGAAGGGAGGCGAGGTTGACACCGATGAAAGCAAGGAGCGCGCCGTAATTCAACAATTCCGCGCCGAGGTCGAAGTTCAGGATGAGTGCTCCGATGAGGCAGACGAGTCCAATTAGAAGAACGTTATTCCTTGGGATGCGATTCTTCAAGCTGACCGCGCCGAAGAAGCGACGGGGAATTGCACCGTCCTGGCCCATCGCGTAGAGCAGCCGGGCTGCGCCGAGTTGCGATGCCATGCCGGAGCCCATGTTGGCCAAAAGCAGCGCGGCGTTCACGATGGCCAGCAGGATCGGGCCGCCCATACGGCCAGAGACGTGGACATAGGCGGTGGTTATGTCGGGAAATGCCGCTCCACGGGGCCATACGAGCTGTGCGAAGTAGACCTCAACGCTGGCCAAAATTCCGGTGATCAGGCAGGTGAGCACAATGGCGCGGGGAACGCTGCGCGCAGGGTCTTTGGCTTCATCAGTGAGGGTTGAAATTCCGTCGAAGCCGATGTAAGTGAGCACCGCGATGGATGTGCCGTGGAGAATCGCGCCGGAGTTGAAGCTGGCGCGATTGTAAAGCGGGTCGAGAAAGAGGCCGGCGGTGGGATGCGAGAGGTGGATGATCCAACGAACCGAAGCGACCAGCACGAGAACGATGACGACACCGAGCGCCGCAGCCATACCGGCGTTGATGCGTGCGGAAGTTTCGACGCCATTGCAGTTGAGAAGCGTGAACAACAGGGCAAAGAAGATTGCCCAGACGACGTAGGGAATCTCAGGAGCGAAGTTCATCGCTGCGCGACTGCACCAAATCACGCAGATGAGCGGGTTGATGACGTAATCGAGGACGAGGCACCATCCGGTGATGTATCCGAGGCTAGGGTGAATCTCCTTGCCGACATAGAGGAACGCAGAGCCGCCATGCGGATAAACACGCGCCATGCGGCCATAGCTGACGGATGTGAACAGCATGGCCACCATCGCCAGCATAATTACGGCGACCACGTGACCATGCGACTCCTGATAGAGCACGCCGAAGACGGGCATGGGCGCGGTCGGCTGGATCAGGATGACTCCGTAGAGAATCAGATCGCGGAAGCGCAGAGTGCGCCTGAGTCCGATCGTTTCGGATTGTGCACCGGAGGAGGCCGCCATTCCGGTCCTTAGCGTGCTGCGACAGCGGTTGTGGGCGTGAGCGAAATGGGTGCGACGTTCCAGCCATCGATCTTGACGGTGGGTACAGAGTTGTCGCCTTCAGGCAATTTTGTGGTAAGAACTGTGCTCTCGCCGGGAGTGAGTTCGATCCAGTTGTCTGACCAGAATACGGGGGCGATGAGTCCACCGGAAGACGTGCGGACCGCGGCGCGAAGTTGAAATGCAAGGGCGTTGGAGCGGTTGGAAAGATGGACGTGCAATTCGCGGCCGTGCGCGGTGTTTTCGATTTCAGCGTGTGCGTCGACCTGGGCCGGAGGGAGGTGGGTGAGCGCTGTGAGGTCTTCGTGGCGCGCTGCGGGCGTGTGGGTGTAATCGGTGTCTTCCCAATCGAACGTGGTGAGCGTTCCGGGGACCCAGTAGAAGTTATGGCTAACGACGCGGCCGCTGGAGTCTGCGAGCGACAGATCGATCAAGAAGATTCTTTCCGTGCCGGAGTAGAGCTTCTCTGGAATCGTGAACACGCGCTGCGAACTGTCGGCGTTGGAATCAACGGCTGATTGTGCGGTGTAGAGTTCGTTCCAGGCAAGACCATATAGGTGCACGGTGGCGCGAAGTTTCGTCGCATCCGCATAGGTGCTGTTGACCACGTCGATGGCGCGGTCGTCATACGAGTATTGGATGTGCAGTGGTTCGCAGGCTTTCTTGGTGCCGAAGTAGCCGCCGCCGGTGTCGAGGTAGTAGTCGTAGAGATGCCAGATCATCGAGGGCCATGCATTATTCAGCATCCACTGGATGACGCCGGTGGAGGTGTACTTGTTTCTGCTATAGGCCTCGAACATCGCGCGCTCGGAATCGTACTCCATGGTCTGGGCGATGCGCTCGTAGTCGGCTGCGGAGTTGGGCTTGGCGTAAACGGCTTCCATAGCGGAGTCGAAGACTTTCAGGTTTTTAAATTCGCCACCACCGAAATGCAGACTCCAAGTGTCCGATGGCGGCCATGCTTCGGGATCGGGTAGAAAGAGCTTGCGGCTTGCGAGACTGGAAATAGCAGGGCCGGGGCTAGTTTCCGTGTTGTATCCGATAGCGCCGCCGAATTTAAGGCCGGTGTACCAGTAACTGGGCGCGACATAGTCATACGGTCCGGTCATCTTCACGCCGCTTTCGCCGGTGACAGTTGTCGGCGCCTGAGTTGCGGAGGAGAGGATCGGATTCGGCCAGTGCGTCTCCGATTCGACCTGCAGATACGCTTTCTCCACATTGGCAGGCGGAGGATTGTCGCTGCCGTTGAGCCATACCAGCAGACTTGCGTGGTGGCGCAGGCGGAGCATCTGTGAACGCAGGGAAGCCGTGGCAATCGTAAGATCCTGCGGCGTCCATTCCTTCCAGTGTTCCCAGTGATCGCAACAGCACCAGCCAAGCATCACGAGGATGCCGCGTTCATCGGCGAGACGGAAAAACTCGTCGGTTTCGAGCTTGCCCTCGAGGCGGATGGTGTTGAGGTTCATGTCCTGGACGAGATCGAACTGGTTGCGCAGGCGGTTATCGTCGGTGCGGAGAAGCATGTCCTGCGACCAACCTGCACCGCGGATGAGAATCGGTTTGCCGTTCACGCGGAACAGGCGGCTTCCGTTGGAGGTCAGTTCGGATGTGATTTCGCGAATGCCGAAATTCACGCTTTGTTCGTCGGAGATGCGCCCTTCAGTGAGGAAGCTGACGGTGAGGTGTTCGAGATGCGGCTCGCCCATCTGGCGCGGCCACCACGGCTTTGGGTTTTGAATGCGCAAGGCAGGGAACTGTTCGGGGCTGAAGGCGATCGTCTGATCTTCGTGTGCGGCCAGTCCGACGGGCTTCTCGAATTTCACGCCGAGAGCGGTTCCCGAGACAATTCCTTTAATTGGGCTGCCGGTGGCGTTGTGCAATTCTGTGTAGACGGTGAGATCGGCGCGGGTCAATGTACCATCCGGGAAGTGGGTGACGACCAGAGGCGAACGCACTGTGACGGGGCCGGTTTCGACCATATCTACAGCGCCCCAAAGGCCCATGTCCTTATCGGGCGGGCAGGGATTCCAGTCGACCCAGTTGATGCCCAGATCTTTTTCTGTGGGCGCAGAGGTTTTGACGGCAACCACATTTAGTTTGCCGGGAAGGGCAACGTCGGTGATGTCGAAGTCGTAGGTGCGATAGGCTCCAGCCACGGAGGCGGAATCTGCGATCCTTTGGCCGTTCACAAAGACTTCGCCGCGGTAGTTGATGCCCCCGAAGTGCAGCCAGAGGCGATGATCTTTTGTGGACAGCGCCGGTGCCGTGAACTCTTCGCGGTACCACCAGCCGCAGGCATAGGGACTGTCGGACGGCATGGGCAGATTCGCAAAGTTGTGGCCGATGGGGTAGCTGGTGCCGGGAATCTTTCGAAGATTGTCGCCGAAGTAGGGGTCGGGTAAGACGCCCGCTTTGACCTGCGCGGCGAGTACGGTGCTCGGAACCGACGTCTTCAGCCAGCCGTCGGCTTTGAACATCGCGGTCGAGATCGTTTCCCCGGAGTCTGTGGCCTTGCACGCCGACAGCAATTGCCAGTTATCGCGAAGCGGCGTTATGTTTTCCGCGGTCATCGTGGCCGCTGCAGCGAGGAAGGCAAGAGGGAGGATAATCGCTTTCGGGTTCATGGGCACCTGGTGTTTCTTTTGCTGAAGCGCGATCCTGTTCGAGGTTTCTGCGGTCGATCGGATGGATTCAATCGTTTGAATCAAGGAATATCGCGCGTGAACGCTAGATTGTCAAGCGCGATTTTGCGAGGCTTGCGCGGCGCGATTCCGGAATGTGCCGGGAAGTGGACATGCGCACCACGAGTTCGGGCGGGGCCCTGAACAGCTTTACTGGCCGCTCGGCGTTTTGGTCGCGGGAGTTGATCGCGCGCAACGTCCACTCCGAGGCGAGCAGGCCCATTTCTTTTAACGGCTGACGAATGGTTGTGATGCCCGGGGTGGAAACGGCTGCAGGCAGAACGTCGTCGAATCCAACCACGGAACAATCGTCTGGGACTTTCAGACCGGCGCTTGTCAATCCTCGCACGACTCCGAGGGCGGTAAGGTCGTCGAAGGCAAGAACCGCAGTGAACGGGCGTCTGGATGTCAGCATCTCCTTCGAAAAACTTAGCCCTCCCTCAAACCCCGATGTGGAACCCATCAGATTTGGCAATTGAAAGACCAACTTGCGATCGATCTGGATGCCGGCCTCGGCCGCGGCGCGCTGCACTCCGGCCCAGCGCGGTTCCGTGTCGAAGAGTTCCTCGGGGCCGCGGATGATGGCGATGCGGCGATGACCGAGTTCGATGAGATGGCGCAAGGCTAGCGCTCCGCCGGCGTCGTTGTCGACAAGCAGGGAACTGACCTTTTTGTTGGTCAGGTCGCGGCCGACGATCACAATGGGCACTCGGTTTTTTTCGATGTCTTCGAGCAGATTTGTTTCCTGGAAGATCCAGCTTGCGATGACGATGACGCCCTCAGCTCTGCGCTCGAGGATCATCTTCAAATAGTTATCGAAGAGCTTGCGCTGCGTCTGTGCATCGACCAGCAGCGGCAGGTAGTCGGCCGGTTGCAGGCCTTCCTGAATTCCATGAACGATCGGGATGCAAAACGGATCGGAGAGATCGTAGGCAAGCACAGCGATTGTCTGGCTGCGGCGCCTGCGCAATGACCGGGCATACGCATCGGGGTGATAACCGAGTTGCTGCGCCATTTTGCGGATCCGATCACGGGTGGAGGCGGCGACGTTCTGCGACAGCGGCGCTTCGCTGAGCACGATGGAGACAGTAGAGACGGAGTATCCGCAGGCCTGCGCGATATCGAGGAGTGTTACGTGGCCGGACTTGCGTTGCACCATTTCGCCTCCTTTCGCGCGGGATTGACGCCCTGGAGTTTAGCGCCATTTTGCCACAGAAACCAGCGGACCGGTTTTCGTTAATTGAAGCCGGCGGCAGCGGACAAGCAGGCAATTCACTTTCTGCTTGACATGGTTGCTGAAACGATTCTACATTCTGCTGTCAAGAGATTCAAACGTTTGAATAAGGCGTTTGACCCCGGGGGTAGCTATGGATAAGCAATGTGCGCGAGCCGCATATGCGCGGTCTATTTTCCTCATCTGCCTATTGGTTGGAATGGCTTCGGCAGCCTGGGCCCAGGCAGGGAGAGGGTCCATCAGCGGACTTGTCACTGATTCCACGGGCGCGATCATTCCGGGGACGCAGGTCGTAGCGCAAAGCCAGGCAACCGGGCTGAAGCTTTCCACTGTATCCACCGCGGCAGGCTTGTACTCGTTTGTGTCGCTCGCTCCCGGAAGCTACCAAGTGACGGCGAGCGCCAAGGGGTTCGATACGCTGGTGGAAAAAAACGTTGCGGTTTCGGTTGACCAGGTGTCGACGATCAACCTGACGATGAAGGTCGGGAGCGTTAGCGAGGTCGTGACGGTCAACGGAGCCACGGCGCTGGTGGAGGCGAGCAATTCGACGGTTGGACAGCTGCTGACGGCCGATACCATCGATAGGGTTCCGCTGCTGACGCGCAACGTCTTCGATCTTATCCAACTGAGCGCGGGCGTGACGCCGGCAAACGGCGCTCCTAATTCTTCAAGCTCGTTTGCGATCGAAAACATCTCGAGCGGACGGCCGGGTGTGGATGTATCTTCTTACACCATCAATGGCGCGATCGTGGGCTCGGTCTACTACATGGTCGACGGAAGCCCGCTGGGCATTGCAGAGAACAACGTCGCGGCGATCATCCCGGCGCTGGATATTCCCGAAGACGGCGTGGAAGAGACGCGAGTGGAGACGCAGAACACTCCGGCGAGCTACCAGAGCGGCGGAGCGGGCGTGATCAGCCTTGTGACGAAGTCGGGAACGAATCAGTTTCACGGTGATGCGTTCGGAGTTTTCCGGCCCAACGTGCTGGCGGCGAATGAGTATTTCAACAAGCAGAGCCAGCTTGCGAACGGCAGCTCCAACAGCTCTCCTGCCTTTCACCGCTACCAGGAAGGCGGCGCATTCGGCGGGCCCATTCTGCACGACAAGCTTTTCATCTTTGGCGACTACGAAGCGACACAGCAGCAGCAATTTGACGGTTCCAACTTCTTTGTTGTGCCTACAACGGCGGAGCGCACGGGCGACTTCTCGGCGGATGGATTCACGATCTACGACCCGACCAAGCCGGATAATCCGGACGGAACGCGCCAGGCCTTCGCGAACAACACGATCACCAATCCCAACCCGATCGCCCTAAAGTTTCTTTCGAATTTTCCCAAGTGCAATTACCCCAATCCGACAACATGCGACGCGAGTTCGGACGATGTTTCGCTGAACTACTTCGCTCCCGGGCTTGATCCAACAACCGCGCAGAGATTCGATATTCGCATGGATTGGGTCGCGAGCGAGAAGCAGCGAGTGTTCGGTCGTTTCTCGTTCGATCGTCTGTTTACCTCGACCTACAATGCGTTTCACAACATGTGGGATTTGAATTACGCGCAGAACGTGACGAATGGGCGCAATTTTCTGCTGGCCGATGACCTGACACTCAGCCCAACTATGTTTTTGCAGTTGCGCTACTCCTTTACGCGCCACTACGAGAATCAGGGCGGAGATCCCCGGCAGAATGGCTTCGATATCACGTCGCTCGGGTTTCCGTCGTCACTGGCCGCAGAAGAGGTCTTCAAGCTGCTGCCGTTTGTGATCTTCACCGATAACAACAGCGGAATCGGCGGTACAGCCAACTACAACACCTTTCAATACGCCAGCGAGAATAACGACCCAAGCGTGACGGTGACCAAGGTTCTGAACAAGCACGAGGTTTCGGCCGGCTTCGAATACATGAAGCGCTTCCTCAATGTGGGTCAGCCACCGGCGGCCTCGGGATCGTATGCCTTCGACATTTCGGCTACGGACCAATCGGTCGCGTCGGCGAACGGTGGAAGCGATTTCGCTTCGTTCCTTACCGGGATGGGTACGCCTCCCGGCACGGAGTCGAATAACTACCCCAATTTTACGAAGGACCTGTTTGCGGCCGAAGCCAGCCCCTACTACGCAGCGTTCGTCGAAGATACGTTTCGTCCGAGCACAGTGCTCACTATCACTGCCGGCCTGCGCTGGGACATTTTTGGCGGCAAGACGGAGCGTCACAACCGGCTGGAGTACTTTAATCCGACGGCGACGAATACGGCGGGTGGGGTTAACTACACCGGCGCGGAGGAATACGTGACGAGCGGCAGTCGCTCTCCGTTTACGACGAACATGAAGGATTTCGGGCCGCGGCTCGGGATTGCATGGCAACCGGCCAAGTTGCTGGTTGTTCGCGCGGGCGGCGGTTTCTACTATGGGCCGAGCTCGCACATGGTGGGCGGAACAGGCTTGGACAGCGACGGTTTTTCATCGCAGACGACGTGGAATGCAACCTGCCTCAATGCCGATGGCAACACGGTGTTGAACGGCTCATCGGCCTGCAACGGAGCGGCCGCGGGAAGCCCGGCGCCCGGCTTTACGGGAGATTTTTCGTTGAGCAATCCATTTCCCGGCGGGGTTGTTCCCCTGATCGCAAATCCAAAAGGGCTGGCGAACAATCTCGGAACCTCGGTGAACGCGATGCTGCGCACGCAGCGCACGCCAACCACGTACAACTTCAACTTTGGAGTGGAGTACGAGTTGCCGCAACAGGTGGTACTGAGCGTCGGATACGTGGGGAGCCGCGGCCTGTTTCTACCGCTGGGAACACTCGATTTGAATGAGCTGGACCTGGCTACGATCGCAAAGTACAACTCCTCGCTCTGCGTGGATACGTCGGATCCTAATTGCGAGATGGTGGCCAATAACTGGGCGAATATTCAGCCGCCGACGAATGCGAACTCTGGTGCGGCCACGGTTCCGCTCTGGGTCTCAGTTCAGCCGTATCCGCAGTTCGGCAACGGCAATTACGGTTCGGGCAACGGCGTGATCATCCACGGCTACCCTGGAGGCGATTCCGACTACAGCTCACTGCAGACGAAGGTGCAGAAGCGGCTAACGCATCACTTCACGGCCCTGGCTACATTCACATGGGCGAAGCTGATGACGGACGACGGCAATCCGCCGCTCGGGTTTGTGGGAACGCATCTCGGCGGCCCACAGGATGCGCGGAACATCAACCTCGAGCACTCCATCAGTCCGCAGGATGTGAAGTATCAATTCACCGGAACGGTTTCCTATGATCTCCCGGTGGGCAAAGGCCGCGCTGTGAATCTGAACGGCGTTGGCGACTCGATTCTCGGTGGATGGACTGGAAACCTGATCGCTTATTTGAGCACGGGCATTCCCGTTGCTACACCGGTTGTGGGAGCGCCGATCGCTTACTTCAATCAACGGCCCGATCTCACCTGCAATCCTGCTAGCGGCGCGCCGCACACCGCCACGACATGGTTCAATTTCAACTGCTTTGCGATACCGTCGAGCCCATTTGTCGCGGGCAACGCACCTGCGTACCTCGACCATGTACGCACCATGGGAGCGAAGGACTTCGACATTTCCCTCTACAAGCACTTTACCTTTGGGAATGAGAAGGATATCCGGTTTGAGATTTCTTCGTACAACATTGCCAACAGGGCGCAACTGGGAATGCCGGGAACACCGAGCATTACTGCCGTGCAGTCTGATCCGTCGCAGGCTGCGCAGTTCGGCCTGATTACGAATACCGTGAATAGCCCGCGTCAGTTCCAGTTTGGATCGCGGTTCACGTTTTGAAGGCGCCGTATTTCAACTAGCCGAATCAAAAAGCGAAGGCCAGTCGCAGCGATGCAACTGGCCTTCTTTGTTGGCGGGACCCTAGGCCAGCACGATAGTGGGTTTTTCTCCACGCGTGTCGACTTCATTGACTTCGGTGACAATGGTGCGGGATTCGCCGGGCATCAGAGCGATGTAGTTATCGGAGTAGATTGCCGGCAGAATGCGATCGCCTGTCTTTTGCCGTACGGCTTTCACGCGCACCATCAATGCGGGCGACGGTCCAGTGTTGTGGACGTTGGTCGACAACTCCCAGCGATCTCCCTTCTGGTGCACACTGGTTGTGGCGGCCAACTTGGGCGCCGGTAATTGGCGGATGGCGCGAAAGTCGTTTTGCTGCAATCCGCGCATGTAGAAGTTGGTTGAGAGCGTTTCGGTCCCCCGCTTGAGGGACAGGCGGAGGAAGTGAACCGGAGACAGCCCGGCAGGATATTTCATGTCGATGCAGTTTGTTGTCGAGTCCTCCGCGCTGTCCAGAGGGACGGTCTTCAGGTCTATTTGCTTTCCATCCATATTGAGGATTTCAACAGTGGCAGTGAGGCCCGTGACTTTGCCGGCGCTGTAGTTCACCACTTCGATGGTTTCCGCGGCGCAGTTCCACTGGATGTGCAACGGCTCAGAGCCTTTCTTGCATCCGTAGTAGGCGGCAGTCGGCTCGAAAAAGTAATCGTAGGTTTGCCACACGAAGGATGGCCAGCAGGAGTGGCTCATCCACAGCAGAACGCCCATGCGGTAACGGCTCTGCGCTTCAAACATGGCGCGGTAGGTGTCGTAGTTGATGAACTGAGCGAGACGGATCCACTCCTCGGCATTCGTTGCGCCGCCGTAGCTGTTTTCAACGAGGGTGCGAAATCCCGCGCCGCCCATTGCGCCCTGAAGACAGAAGTCGTGCAGACCCCAATCGAGTGCCTGCGGCCAGAGCGCTTTCTCGGGCATCATCATGCGCACGCTGTCGAGGGATGGGATATTCGGCGCGCCGATTTCGCTGTGCAGTTGTTTGTCGGCGACATTGAAGTAGAAGGCGGCCGGATTTGCCCAGTACGGTCCATGACCGCTGACTACCTCGTCGGCTGAACTTGGAATGTAGTGCAGCCCAGGATGCAGGTCGCCTAGTATCTTGCGAATTCCCTGTTCGAGCGGCGGAGGAGGGAAGCCCTCGTTGCGGCCGCAATAAAGGCCCACAGATGCATGGTTGCGGATGCGCAGGACGACGTCCTTCACGTTCGCGAGGAACAATTCGTTGTTGTCCGGTTCGGGACCATCCCATGGATTGGCGAGCCAGAAGTCCTGCCACACGACGATTCCGTGACGATCGCAGGCTTCGTAGAATGCTTCGTCGCCGATCTGGCCGACCCAGTTGCGGATCATGGTGAAGTTCATTTCGCGGTGGTAGCGGACAGCGGCATCGTACTCGCGCGCACGATAGCGAAGCATCGATTCGCCGAATCCCCAGTTTCCGCCACGCGCAATAAAGCGGCGGCCGTTGATCCAGATGCGCAAGGCCCCACCGTCTTCGCTGTAGGTCATATAGCGAATGCCAGCCTTGAATGTATCCTTGTCGATCAGCTTTCCGCCGGCCTCGATGGAGATCTCCGCGTCGTAGAGGTGCGGATCGCCGTAGCCGGCGGGCCACCAGAGCTTGGGGTCTTTCAGGTGGAGCGCGGGATTCGTCGCCGGATCCAAAGTGACGGTCTTTCGCTCGCTGGCGGCGAGTTGTACGCGCTGCTCAATCTTGATGTCGCCCAACTGGAATTGCAGTGTGCCGTCGAATGGATGGTCCTGGTGATTGATGAGGTCAGCTTGTACCGTGAGGTCTGCGGACGATGTATCGGGAAGCGGAAGCTTGCTGGAAACGAATGAGTTTTCGATTGTGACTGCTTCGGTCACCGAAAGAGAGACATCGCCCCAGATGCCAATGTCGCGCCCGCGCATAGTCGGGATCCAGTCCCATCCAATGGTGGCGTGATAGGTGGGATTGTCAGATCCGAGGCCACCGCCGTTTTTGGCGCAGATCTCGTAGGTTTTTTGCTTGCAGCTGCCGGGTGTCGCGTTTTTTTCAATGCGAACGGCGAGCGAGTTGGTACGGCCAGGCAGAATCTTCTCCGACACATCGAACTGACCGCGCATGAAGCCGCCTTCAATGCGGCCCAGCTTCTCGCCGTTCAGATAGACTTCGGCTTTCCAGTTAATGCCGTCGAAGTTGAGCCACGCGAATTGCTCGGGAGTTTTCGCCGGAGCCTTGAACTCCATGCGATACCAGAAGTCGGAATAGAAGAAGGAGTCCGAGATATAGAGCTGATTCTGGCCGAAATTCGGGTCGGGGATTGCGCCGACATTTGCGTAAGACGTCAACACAGTTCCGGGCACCGTTGCGACCAGCCAGTCCGCATCGTGAAAACCAGGTTTGGAAAGCGCTTCTCCTGCATCCTTTACGAAGTTTGCCCGTTGAATGCGCCACGAACCGCCAGCGAGAAGCTGCCTGCGCTTCGCATCCACTGAGGGCATCGGCTTCGGTTTGGCCGCAAATCCGCCGCGGCCGAAGACCTCGAGTTCACTGAGAATGTAGCCGTATGGCGTTGCTGGTCGTGTCATCAATACACGAACGTATCGGCCCGTAGCCGGTTGCGGCAGCTTCAAGACATCGATCGCGCCCGTCCTGCCGGAGAGGGATGCCAGATCGCGCCATGTTTCTGCATCGTTGGAAACCTGCACGGAGCCTTCGGCGGCGCGGGCGATCCAGGTCAGTTCGACGTGGTCGAATGTGCAATGCGAGCCGAGGTCGACATAGACCCATTCCATGCCTGAACCTGCGCTCATCCACGCGCTCGTGAAGCTATATGGACCGCCAACCTCAACACGCTGGTCGCCTTTGAAGAAGGCCACCTGGCCGAGCTTCCATGTCGTTTCAAATGCCGACGAGGCGTTTTTGCCGTTGCCCATCGCACATTCGATTCGATAGAAGCGGCTGCGGCTGACTGTCCTGAGAGGAATGGAGGGCGTGAAGAAGTGGTTGGGAGAAGCAAACCCTGGCGGATAACCGGCGGTTGAGGCCGCTTTGGGTGATGAAGTGGTGCCTGCGACTTCCCAGGAGCGACCATCTTGAGAGACCGATACGGTGAAGGTGAGAGAAGCGGGCGACGCCTGGAATGGCGAGACGACATAGAGCTGGATGCGGTCGATCTCCGGTGCGGCATCTCCGCCGGCGAGTTCGATATCGACCTGGGCAGGAGATCCGCGGAGTTCCATGGTGTTCATCGGTGCATGGTCGACGATGACTTCGCGATTCTCCTTGGAGACGGGGCCTTGCAGCCCGTCGGAGACGACGATCCATTGGGGCAGATTGCTGGCCTTGATGCCGTCAGTTACAAGCTGGGCCGTAAGGTTGTAGTCGTAACTGCTGGAGTGATAGGCGGGACGCAGCAGAGCAAGATTGCGGTAAGTAGTTGTGTCGGGTATGAGGGTGGGGCCGAAGTGTGCCGTGGGCTCTCCGGGATAAACGCCGACGCCGCGCGTGAATTCCGTTAGTTTCAGAGTTGCCTCGGAAGGCGCCGGCAAAGGGGATGTTCCCGCATCTATCGTTTCTCCCGGTTCGCCAAAAGCTGATAATCCATCCACGGCGATGGTCGCACTCGCAATCGCCGTTGTTTTCAGGAAATCTCTTCTTGATGTTGTCATCTATTCTCCGTGAGTCGTCCCGTCAAATGAACGCGCCAAGGCAAACCGCTTCTGCGCGAAAACAGAGGATTTGGCTCTCTGATTCGGCAGGCCCAGTTGGCTGTTTTCCTGGGTCGGTCCATGCAATTGCTTTGAGGCCGCTGGACTGGCAGGTTTTGGCTCGACACCATGTTAGTCGCACACCCCAAGGGCTGCCGAATCGATTTAGCCGGGTCCTGCGCGCAGTGCCGCCGGTCGCATAGCGTTGGAGATCGATGGCAAAATCGGAAGAATTGCGCAGACAACGACTCAGGCGTCGGATATCAGTACATTTTGCCGCGTCCAAATTTTGGCAGGATCGGGTGGACCTGATCGGGATCGAACCGATGACTCTTCCATGTCATAGAGGAGTCGGTCGTCAGGTTACAGAGAGCTATGGGCCTATAAACCGAAGAAATCGGCACAAAGCCAGCACGGGCGGGGCGATCTGACCCCCAACATTTTTCTTCTTATGACGGGCTGGGATGCGGTTAACCAGCTCTGCAATCATGGCTCGTTTCGACTCCAGGTTCGATTCGTTTCGATGAAGTCAATCCCTTGAAAGTGTGTGCCTCGAGACACAGGGTCTGTGAGCGGAATGGTGTTAAACTTTCGCCATAATTCCACATCACGATTTTTCGCTGCATTCCAGGCGAACGCGGCTGTGCGATTGTCAGGGGAGCGATCATGGGTTACTCTTCGTCCGCTTACGCGGCGAGTTTGCGCGTCAGGTCCTGGTTCTCATCCAATACCTTCCAGCACAGTCGTTTAATAAGTCTTGCAGTCGCCTTGTTTCTGACTGCCAGTCTTGCTGCGCCCGCGCAAAGCAAGGTGCTCACGACTACTACTTTGGCCGTTTCGTCTAGTTCCGGACCGGTGACGACGGTTCCATCCGGCACGATTATCACGCTGACAGCTAAGGTCACTCCTGCATCCGGAACAATCAGGGCGGCACAGGTAACGTTCTGCGATGCATTGGCAAAGTACTGCACGGACATTCATGTATTGGGCACAGCGCAAATCACGAGCGCGGGAACCGCAACGCTCAAGCTTCGTCCAGGGATCGGAAGCCACAGCTACAAGGCGGTTTTTCCGGGGACGAGTTTGTATGCCGGAAGTACTTCCAGTGCATCTGCGCTCGCGGTAACCGGAACGATTCCCCAGCTCTCGAGCGCAACTTCGATTAATGAGACAGGGAGTTGGGGTGCGTATGCGCTCTCAGCCACAGTAACGGAAACCGGGAATACCGTGCCGCCTACGGGGTTGGTCTCGTTTCTGGATACGAACCACGGAAACGCAGTCCTTGGCACGGGAACGCTCGGCGCTGGGACGCGCGGCGTGGCGTGGACAAACGTGAACACCAGCGCCCAAAGCGTTGCCGGCGTCTCCTATGCCGTGGCGGATCTGAACGGAGATGGCATTCCGGATCTTTTTGTTGAGGACTACTTCGGGACCTACGACGTACTGCTCGGCAAGGGGGACGGTACCTTTACGGTTGTGGGTTCTCCGTTTGGCCCCTACAGCCAAACAGGCTCTTTCGTTGTGGGCGATTTCAACAATGATGGCATCCCCGACGTTGCCGCCATCAATGGGACCTACTACGGTCCGAGTAACACCATAACGATTTTCCTGGGCAATGGCGACGGCACGTTTACCGTTGCAGGTTCCAGCCCGGCAGTTGGCATGAGTCCCAGTGGGATCACAACGGCGGACATCAATGGGGACGGGAACGCTGACCTGGTCGTCAGCCAGACGGATTCCTCAGGCAAAGGGGAAATGGCGGTCTTTCTCGGCAACGGGGACGGGACATTTACCCAGGCGCCATCCCCACCTTCGGTGGGCTCGACCGCCACTTCGATAGTCCCAGCTGACATAAATGGAGACGGCAAACCTGATCTGGTACTGAGTGGCAATGGAGGGAGCGGGATCACCATCCTACTGGGTAAAGGCGACGGGACCTTCACTGTCGTTGCGGGCCCAGGACAGGCAGGCGAGGCAATCGCATCCGTGGCGGATCTAAACAACGACGGCATTCCCGACCTGGTCTTTCCGTCCGCGCCTGCTTCCTACCTCACAGTCTTTCTTGGCAATGGCGACGGCACCTTCACCCAGGCACCCTCAAGCCCGAAAGTGAACCTGCAAATTGGCCCTTCCGCGATCGCGGATTTTAATCAGGATGGAATTCCGGATATTGTGTACGCCATCCCCGGTACCGCCTCGGCCGGAATACTTTTTGGAAAAGGTGACGGGACGTTTGTCCAGGCGCCCGCGACTATCACGTACGCCTACGATTTCAGCGGCAATCTCGTGGTTGCGGACTTCAATGGGGATGGCTGGCCCGACGTGCTGACCGAGGATGGAAATTCCCGGACGGTAATCGATTCGCTAACCCGGCCCACGGAGACGGCAACTGCTTCGGCGACAGTGTTTATCGCCCTTGCAGGTACACATCTTGCAGACGCCAGTTACGCTGGAGACTCGAACTACAACCCCAGCATCTCTGGAACCATCGCGTTATGGGGAGCGCCTTCAGCCACGATCACGGCGCTGACGCTTACCTCCGCCGGGACGACGGTCTCGTCCGTGACTCCCGGTACTGTGGTTACGCTTACTGCGACTGTTACAGCTGGGGCGAGTCCAGTAACCGCAGGCCAGGTGAACTTCTGCGACGCATCGGCGAGCCACTGCACGGATATTCATCTGCTGGGAACGGCGCAACTGAAAAGCAATGGGACTGCCGCGTACAAGTTTGTTCCAGGATCGGGACAGCACAGTTACAAGGCTATGTTTGTGGAGAACGGCTTGGGCACAAGCAGTTCATCCAACGTGGCGAGCCTATCGGTCGGTCCAGCGAAGGCGCCTGTGTATACAGATATGACGTCCATTACAGCCACCGGTGTTCCCGGAGATTACTCGCTGACTGCGACGGTAGAAGGTTTTGGCGGAAGTGCCACGCCCACTGGAAGCGTTTCGTTTCTTGACACCAGCTTTTCGAACACCGTACTTGCAACAGCCCCATTGAGTTCAGGTACCGCAGGCACAGGATGGCTCATATCGCAGACGGCAGCCGCGGGAAGCAACCCAATCGCTGAAGTGTCAGGAGATTTCAATGGGGACGGCATCCCGGACGTGGCCATCCTCTCGACCGGAAACACATCCGGCGAGACAGGCACCATCGCGCTCTTCTTCGGCAAGGGCGACGGAACGTTCAGCGCAGGACCAACGATCCAGGTGACAACAAGCAACCTGGTCGCGTACACGGTGATGATCGGCGGTGACTTCAATGGGGACGGCAAGATGGATCTTGCCGTGCTGAGCCCCTCATTTGGCTACGACTCCGACAATGTTACGACTTACCTGGGCAACGGAGACGGAACATTCAGCGCTTCGCAAGTGAGTACGGTCCCTAACCTTAATCAGGCGGGAGGCGATGTGATTCCGGGGGCGATGGTTGCCGGCGATTTCAATGGGGATGGCAAGATAGACCTGGCTCTCGTGGGCGATTATGCAAACGTCGGCGGAGTCAACATTCTTTTTGGCAACGGCGACGGAACATTCAAAGCGGGAACGACCTTTGATCCAAACCATGGCTTCGGCCAGGTTGCAACCGGAGATTTCAACGGCGACGGCATTCCGGATTTGGTTGCGACCAACTACTTCAGTCCCGGCGGCGCAACGGTTCTTCTCGGCAAGGGCGATGGAACGTTTAGTGCGACACTATCGCAACTGCCGATCGACACCTTTGCAGGTTCCATTGTTGTGGGGGATTTCAACGGAGACGGCAAGCTGGATCTGGCTTTTGGTTTTACTGGAGCCGTGGAGATTTATCTCGGCAACGGCGACGGAACATTCAACCAGGCATCCGGCAGCCCAGTCACCGGCGCAGGCATGAGTCTTGTAGCGGGGGATTTCAACCACGACGGCAAGGTGGATCTCGCAGGAATAGATAATTACAACGACCAGGTCGACCTCTTCCTTGGCGCAGGAGACGGTACATATACAGAGACGGTATCGACGCCTAACGTAAGCCAGATTTGGCTTGGTCCATTTGCCATCGTCGCGGCCGATTTCAATGGCGACGGCGTCCCCGATCTGGCGATGTTGACAAAGAATGTCAACACCATATCGATCCTGATGACGGAACCAACTGAGACAGTGAGCGCGACGGTAAACGGAATTGCGCCGGTAGGTTCTGGGACGCATAACGTCGAAGCAAGTTATCCGGGTGACAGTAACTACGGCGCCAGTGTTTCGAGCGCCGCCGCACTAACTGCCGGGCTCGCGCCACTGGTGATTTCGCCCGCTGCAGGTACGTACTCTTCTGTGCAGACAATCACCCTCACTGAATCGGTTCCCGGGGCTACCATCTATTACTTGGCCTATGGGATAGTCAATACGAACGGCTTCGTTCCATATTCAGGTCCGATTCCGCTGACGCAGGGCGGAACTGAGACCATCCAAGCCTACGCATCGGAGACTGGATACCAACAGAGCAACTACGTGTTAGTAACTTACACGTTGGTACTACCGGCAACAGCGACTCCCACGATCTCGCCCGCGACCGGATACTATGCTGGTCCGCAGACCGTGACTATCTCCGATTCGGATACGTCGGCGAAGATTTATTACACCACCAACGGCGCATATCCTACGACAAGTTCGAATCTATACAGCGGGCCAATTACGGTGTCTGCATCGGAGACGCTGGTGGCTCGTGCAGTTTCGTACGCACACGCATACAGCCTGCCTGTTTCAGCGCAGTACTTTATCGGATCCTCTTCAGTGCCGTTGATCTATACCGTGGCTGGAAGCGGAATGTATGGGTATACGGGCGATGGCGGTCCAGCGACCCTGGCGCAGACGGATTATCCGTACGGAGTCGTGAAGGATTCAGCGGGCAATCTTTATTTCAGTGACGAGTCCAACCACATGGTCCGCAAGGTTGCGGCGGGAACAGGAATCATTTCGGTTGTTGCCGGAAACGGATACAACGGGTACAGCGGGGATGAAGGACCGGCCACGATGGCTGAACTCGGCTATCCCATGAGCCTGGCGCTAGACAATGGAAACCTGTTCATCGCTGACAACGGCAACGCGACGGTTCGCGAAGTGAACCTGAGTTCCGGAACCATCTCAACCTACGCGGGGAGCCCCGCTGCGACAACGGTGGGGGATGGAGGACCGGCAACCGCCGCAGATCTCTATTTCGTCGGCGGATTGGCGTTTGATGCCTCGCACAATCTGTACATCGCGGAGAATTCCTTAGGTACGATCCGGGAAGTGAATTACGGCACGGGGATCATTACAACCATTGCGGGAACAGGAATATATGGCTTCTCGGGCGATGGCGGTGCGGCCAGCAGCGCCCAATTTCGCTCGGTTTGCGGATTGGCCTTCGATGCCAGCGGTAGTTTGTACATCGCCGACTCCGGGAACCAACTGATTCGTAAGATCACTGCCACAAATGGCGTGATTGTTCCCGCGAGCATCATCAGTACAGTCGCCGGTACTATTCCTTCGTCTCAGTACGGGTATCCAGCCGGCGGCTACTCAGGCGATGGAGGGCTGGCGATCAGTGCGAACCTCAATGATCCAATAGCGGTTGCTCTGGACAAATCTGGGAACCTGTTTATCTCCGATCACTTCAACAGTGTGGTTCGCGAGGTTACCGCGATCGGAGGGATTATTTCGACAGTTGCCGGAAACGGGGTACTCTGCGGCACGATTGGCGGTGACGGGGGTGTTGCTACCGGCTCTTCTCTTTGTAATCCGTTCGGGATTGCAGTTGATAGTGTTGGAGATCTTCTCATCGCTGACGAGTTCAATCGAATTCGCGAGGTTGTGCCTGCCGCTGCACCTCCAAGTACGCAGGCGGCTACACCTACCTTCAACGTAGCGGCGGGAAATTATTCCAATCCGCAAAGCATCACGATCTCGGACACGACGCCCGGATCTTCTATCTACTTCACGGTGGACGGAACTACGCCAGCGACGGGCGGTTCTGCGGGTTACAGCCTGCCCACCAGTGTCACGGGAATGGTGACGCTCAAAGCTATTGCGAGTGCTCCCGGTTTTCTGACCAGCGCTCCAGCGTCAGCCACATACAACGTCAGCGCATTTTCTCCTTTGATTACGACGGTTGCCGGCACGGGCAACTCGGGCTTTTCGGGCGCGGGAGGACCGGCGCTGAGCGCGACCTTCGCCGGACCGAATGGCGTAGCAATGGACAAGGCAGGCAACCTATATGTATCCGACTCTCCGAACAATGTGATCTGGAAAATTTCGGCGACGACGGGAACGGCTTCCATCTACGCCGGTACTGGCACTGCGGGACGTACCGGGGACGGCGGGGCGGCGATCAATGCCATGTTGAACTATCCGAAAGGCCTCGCATTCGATAGTACGGGCAATCTCTACATCGCGGACAGTAGCAACAATGTGATCCGCGAAATCGCTGTCTCAACCGGCATTATCTCCGCGGTCGCAGGCGGAGCGGCCCCCACTTACAACGGAAGCATTGGCGATGGTGGTCCGGCTACTTCCGCCATCCTGCAGGTGCCTGCGACCATTGCTTTTGACGGCAATGGCAATCTCTTCATTGCAGATACCGACAACTATCGAGTCCGCGAGGTTTCGGCGACAACCGGGATCATCACCACTGTAGCCGGGAGCGGTACCTCAACAGGCAGCGGGGATGGCGGCCCCGCCACGAACGCAGGCCTTCAACTTCCTGATTCGCTCGCTGTCGACAAGGCTGGCAATATCTACGTTGGGAGCTCGAATGGAGCAAGAGTTCGCAAGGTGACGGCAGCTTCCGGACAAATCAATACCATCGCCGGTTTTGAGGATCTGGCCGGCGACACCGGCGATGGCGGACAGGCAACCAGCGCCGAGGTGTATCCCCGCTCGTTAGCTCTCGACTCCGCGGGCAATCTGTACATCTCAAACTGGCCCGGCGAAATTCGCGAGATCAATTCCAGCACAGGGGTGATCGCAAGAATAGCGGGCATCGGGTATCCGGGGTACAACGGCGATGGAGGACCTGCGGCGATGGCTCAAATCCTATCCCCAGGCCAAGTTGTATTTGATGGAGCGGGCAACCTCTACTTTGCCGATTCGTCTTATCGAATCCGCAAGGTGTTTCTTAGCGCACAGGCGGCGGCAACACCGGCATTCAGCGTTCCCGCAGGCACGTACACGGCTTCGCAAAGCGTCGCTCTTACCGATTCAACTCAGAATGCAACAATCTATTACACGACGGACGGTAGCACACCGAGCATTTCGTCCAATGCTTACGCGACCCCCATTACGGTGAACTCTTCTGAAACAATCAACGCAATTGCGATCGCTGTTGGCTATAACCAGAGCGCAGTGGCAAGCGCTTCTTACGTCGTGGACCTTCAGACGACGCCGGCACCATCGTTGACGAGTTTGTCGCCTGTGTATACCGGCGCGGGCAGTGCGCAGTTTACGCTTACCATCAATGGATCGGGATTCACGGGCGCCTCGTCCGCGTACTGGAGAAACACAGCACTGACCACGCAATTCGTCAGCTCTACGCAGTTGACCG
The DNA here is from genome assembly GCF_035317045.1 of Occallatibacter sp. Taxonomy (GTDB): domain Bacteria; phylum Acidobacteriota; class Terriglobia; order Terriglobales; family Acidobacteriaceae; genus Telmatobacter. The sequence continues at coordinate 35,374 of NZ_DATHHT010000024.1, read as the reverse complement.
CCACTGTTCCGGCCAGCGACATTTCAACGGCTGGGATCGTGGCGATCACAGTGCAGACTCCCTCTCCCGGGGGCGGCACGTCGAACACTCTGCAATTCGAGATTGACACTGGCGGTTCGGGGACGCCTCCGTCGTTTTCAACCACGTCGGCCACCGTTTCGGCCGGTGGCACCGCGAGCTATCCAGTCAGTCTGCCTTCTTCGGCAACCAATGTCTCCGTGAACTGTCTCAACCTGCCTGCCGGTGCTTCATGCAGATATTCGGCGAGCACCGGCTCACTGACCATCACGACCACGTCGACTACTCCGACGGGAACGTACGTGATCACCGCCGTATTTACCGAGACCCTGCCGGGAGCCGCAGCCGCACTAATCCTGTTGCCCTTCCTGCTGATTCCATTCGCGACGAAGCGGCGGAAGGCCACACGAACCTGGTTGATTGCGATCGCTGGGGCGATCACAGTGGCGGCCGTTGTTGCCGGTTGTGGTGGCGGAGGCGGCAGCAGCGGAGGAACTAACCCTTCACCATCGACGCATCAAGTAACGAGTTCTGGCGCCGTCACGCTGATCGTGAAGTAACACTGGAAGCACTCAACGCTATGCAAACACCATTTGCCAATGCTTTCATCGAGACAATTCCTGTCGCGGCTCGATTGTTGTTGCATCTCCGACGCGGGCGATCGGCATACAAGAATTAGGGAAAAGATGCACGCCCTGAAGACTTCGGCCGCTCGCTGCGCAAGTGTCACGCGTTGATCCGAATGAGTTTGGTGACTCGGCCAATCTGGTTCCAGTCGGAAACATATACGTTGGCGTCCCGGTCGATGTGACATCCATGGGCGGCGCTGAATAAGGCAGGTGCAATCTCATTCGGTTGGAGCTGATAGTTGGCCCATTGAGTCTTGTGTGGGTTGTCTCCGAGAAAAGCAACCGGCGCATTGTCTTTGTCGAGGATCGTGACGCGGCCTTCCAATTCCGAAACCACCGCAAAGTCTCCGTGAAAGCTCACCTGACAAGGTCGGCGGAGATGTTGGGTCACGGTTCCCACGAACTTCCCGTCGAAATCCAAATGGCATAGGCGCCGATTTTCGCGATCACACACTAGAAGAAGCGGTTGATCGTACCGTGTGTCAACGGCGAGGCCGTGACAACAGTCGAAGAGGCCGTTCCCTGTGCCTTTGCCGCCCCATTCGCCACGATACTCACCTTTCTTGTCGAAACGGAAGATGCGTGAGTCGCCGTAACCGTTGGCGATGAAGATGTTGCCATCCGGCCCCGGCACCGCGGCGGTGAGGCGCCACTCGTTGGGCGTCTTGAAACCTGCCTGCGGCGGAGCCGTAATCTTCTGCACCACCGTGCCGTCGGTTTTCATTTTGACGAAGAGCCAATTCTCCTTTGGAGTTCCTTTTTGCACGGTTGTGTAGAGGTACTCGTCCGCGCCTTCCTGAGCATGAAAGATTGAATGAACTTCAGGATATTCGGGGGCGATATTATTTTTGAGCACACCCTCGGGTGAGTAGATGAGAATTCCCGTTTCGCTTTGTGTGCTTACATACACCTGGCCGGCGTTGTCCGTGGCGATGGCGCCGTGCGTACCTCCGTATGTGAGGCCCGCAGGCAGGTGTCCCCAACCGGAAGCTACTTCGTAGGACCATTTCCCGTTGCCCGTCTGGATCTTTCCGCTGGTCGGGTTCTCACCGGCCGAGGCTGTCGCGGCTGTTGCGCTAGGGAGAACCAGCGTGGCCAGCGCAGCAACTCCAGTGACGGCACAAAAACTGCGCCTGTCGATGGATTCGGTAACAGCGGGCCAAATCGGTTTCTCATTCATGGATTATTCCTCGCAATGGGTGGGGCCGGTTGCGAATTCGCGGCGGGCTGGGCTGGCGTGTTGTAAAGGTAAAAGTGACGCAGGTTCTTCATCGAACTCAATGGCTGCACGGATTCGTTCGTTACCTGCGTCCCACTCAAATTGAGATAGGTCAGTTGCGAGAGGGATGTCAGCTTTGCCAGGCCATCGCCGGTAATATGGGTCTCTTCAAGATGCAGCGCGCGCAGATGCGAGAACTGCTTCAACGTATCGAAGCTCGCATTCGTAACCGCCGTGCGTCCGAGTTCCGCCTCGACAATGTAGGGAGCGAACTTCTGAAATTGCGCCAGCTGTGCGTCGCCGAAACTTCCGGCGGCGTCAACCGTAAAGAGAACCAATCCGTCCTCGGGTTTGCTCGACACCTGAATCAGCTTCGCGCCTTGCGTCTGTTGCATCTGTCGGATCTCAGGCATCAAGGAGCCGTAGTCTCCGACAGGCTGCAGCGGCAATTCGGGACGTTGGTCGCCGGTCGAGATTCCAGCCAGTGTTGCGGCCGTCGGTGATGCACCCTGCTGAATCCACGCCTTGATCCAAGTGATTTCTTCTGGACGGAGAGGTGGCTTGCCCTCTGCCGGCATGAACTGCTTGTGATCGGGAGGAAGCGTCACGCGCCGTAGCAATTGACTCCGTTCCGGATCACCGGCAATGATGACCGGGCCGTCCTTGCCGCCTCTCATCACGAGGTCAAAGGAGTCGAGACGTAGACCGCCGCTGGTTTTTGCCGCGCCATGGCAGGCGACGCAGTTGGAATCGAAAATCGGATTGATGTGCATGGCGTAGAACGAGGTGGGCGAAGTGGCTGCGCCCAACATGGTCACGCGCTTGAAACTGGCCGGCATGTACGTGGTCAGATAATTACTGCCATACGTGATTGAGCCACCCTGGTCGGCTGTCCATAACAGTAGCGGCATCATGCATACGAGCAATGCGGGATAGAAAATCGGGACACTCCGCTGTAACCAAAAGGGCCGCGCCAAGGTGCACAGGAGCAACCCGATTGTCACGGCGATGCCGCCCGCCATGTGCCGAGTGACCAAGGTGCCCGTATCGCCGCTGCCGTAGGCAAGCAGCATCCCGAGGGTCAGCGCGAGGACGGAGCCGGCGAACGCAAGTGAAAGAACGAAACCGGCCGCCTCGCGGAGCGCGGGACGAAATGCGCCGGCAATCTCAAGAATTGGAACCAGCAACAGGAAGCCAATCGGCAGATGCACCGCAAGAGGATGAAAGCGGCCCAGGAACTGCTGCCAGTCGGCATGCGGCTTGCCATCAAGCTTGATAAGCCAGGGCAGCAAAGCGAGGCCCACACTGAATACCAACGACGCCGCCCACGTCAAACCTGCTGTCCTGCTGTTTGGCAAAAGCTTGTTGGAAACTGCCGCGAGCCGGGGATCAATCTTCACGCAAGCAAGCCCTGTACTACGCTGGCCGGTACCGGTCCAGTCAGCTTTTGATCCAAGCCCTGGAAGTTGTAAGTCAGCTTGTTGTGGTCGATGCCGAGACAGTGCAGAATTGTCGCGTTGAAGTCACGCACCGTAACCGGATCCTTGACCACGTTGTAGCTGTAGTCATCCGTTTCACCATAACTGATACCGGTGCGGACGCCTCCGCCGGTCATCCAGGTGGTGAAACACCGCGGATGATGGTCCCGGCCATAGTTCTCTTTCGATAGGCCGCCCTGGCTATAAACCGTGCGGCCGAATTCGCCAGCCCAGATCACCAGCGTGTCATCCAACATGCCGCGCTGCTTGAGATCGGTGACCAATGCAAAGCATCCGCGGTCCGACTCCTGGCAGGTCATCGGCAAGAGGCCCGCTACGTTGGAGTGCATGTCCCATCCGCGCTTGTACACCTGCGTGAATCGAACGCCGCGTTCGGCCATGCGGCGAGCCAGAAGGCAGTTGTATGCGAAGGTGCCGGGCTCTTTAGCGTCCGGTCCATACAGATCCCAAGTCGACTGAGGTTCCTTGCTCAGATCGGTAAGCTCAGGCACGGATGTCTGCATCCGATACGCCATTTCGTATTGAGCGATGCGAGCGTGGGTTTCAGGATCGCCCAACTCTTCATATGTTTGGCGATTGATCTCGTTTACCGCGTCGAGCATATTGCGGCGCACCTCGCGGTCTACCCCGCTGGGATCTGAGAGATAAAGAACCGGATCGCCCGCAGATCGCAGTCCGACACCCGAGTACTCCGAGGAAAGAAAACCGCTGCTCCAAAGGCGCGACGATACAGGCTGGTTATCTTCTTTCGGATTCAATTTACTCTGCAGCACCATGAATGTAGGAAGATTGTCGTTCATGCTACCCAGCCCGTAAGAAAGCCACGATCCAAGGCATGGCTTGCCCGCGTTCATGTTGCCGGTGTTCATCAGCATGATCGCTGGCTCGTGATTGATGGCCTCGGTGTTTGTCGATTTGATGACCAACAAGTCATCGACGATCCGCCCGGTATAAGGCAGCAAGTCGCTCACCCACGTGCCGGTTTGACCATAGCGCTTGAAACCCCAGCGCGATGGCGCAACAGGGAATCGCGCCTGCCCCGCTGTCATCCCCGTCAACTGCTGCGCGCCTCGCACCGAGTCGGGAATGTCCTTGTCGTAGAGTTCAGTGAGATGCGGCTTGTAATCGAACAGATCGACCTGCGACGGGCCGCCCGACATGAAAAGGTAAATGGCCCGTTTTGCCTTCGGAGCGAAATGGGGCAGCCTCAAATCCGCCAGGGATCCAGACTTGCCGTTGGTCGTCGAATTAGAATCTCCGCGCAAAGTGCGATTCCCCAACAGACTGGCAATCGCGGCCCATCCCAGCACTTTTCCCGTGCGGCCCAGAAAATGCCGGCGGGTCTGAAGCGCGGCCCATTCCCGCTTCAATTCCGAGGAGACGGGGAGATTCATCACGTCATGGTCGTGTTCGGTGTCCGTACAAAGCGGATGCTGTTTCATTCCATCTTCCTCACTACTTTGTTACCGTCTCGTCCAGGTTCAACATTTCGCTCGCGACCATGGTCCACGCCGCCAGTTCCGGCGCGGGGATCGACGCGTCGCTTTTCTTTTCTCCCACATCGATCAACGCATGAGCGGCTTTGGGATCCGCTGCATAGTGTTTCTGCATTTTGGCCAGCGATCCTTCGAGTGCCGCTTCCATGCGCGGAGGAGGATCATGCGCAAGCAGAATCTCGCTCATCAGCTGGATGCGCTTCTCGGGCTTGGCTCCTCCTTCTTTGATCACACGTTCTGCCAACGCGCGTGCCGCCTCAACCCATTGCACATCGTTCATGGTCACGAGCGCCTGTAATGGAGTGTCCGTTCGCTGGCGGCGCGTGCAAACCACATCACGCATCGGTGCGTCAAAGGCGTCCATATCCGGCAGCATGGCCATGCGTTTCAAGTAGGTGTACATACTGCGGCGATAGAGCGCGTCGCCCTTCTGTTGCTCGTATACCAATGTGTCGCTAGCCTGGATGCCCACCTGTTCCCATACGTTTGGTGGTTGATAAGGCTTCACACTCGGGCCACCAATCTTGCTTACCAGCAGACCGCCTGATTGCAGCGCGACATCGCGCAACATCTCCGCATCCATGCGGAAGCGTGGACCATGCGCCAGCAACTGATTCTTTGGATCCTTGGCGAGCTGTTCAGGTGTCGCCTTGGCACTTTGACGGTAAGCAGCGGACATCACCATCAGCTTGTACATGTGCTTGATGTCCCACCCGCTTTCGCGGAACTCGACGGCGAGCCAGTCCAGCAGTTCCGGATTCGATGGTCGCTGCCCGACGATTCCGAAGTCTTCCGTTGACTCCACAAGCCCCGAACCGAAGAGTTCATTCCACATCCTGTTGACGGCTACACGCGCCGTAAGCGGATTCTCAGCACTCACCGTCCACTTCGCCAGCGCCAGCCTGTTGTGCGGTTCGCCCGCTGGCAAAGGCGGCAGATAATGCGGCGTATTCGCTTCGACGCGTTCGGTGCGCGCCGAATACACCCCGCGCGTCAGCACGTTTGCGTAGGCAATCGTGGGCTTCTCCCACGAGACAAGTGTCAGGTCGCCGCCTTCAGAAAGCTTGTCGAGTCTGCCATCCAGTTGAGCAATCTGCGCGACAAACGTCTTTGCGGATTGGTCAATGTTGGTGAAGTAGAAATTGCTGACTGCGTGCAGCTCGTCTGCGTTCCACTTATCGGCAGACCTGGTCGTGATCTCGGCCGTATAGTCCTCGAAGGGAACGCGCCGCACTTCGTCAGATGCGAGCGCGCGCCCATAAAGGCGAATGTCCTGGTAACGCGTCTCGCGCAAGGGATTCGCATCCGGAGAACGCCAACCGAGTTGCATCGGAGCTTGTGTCCGAATCGTCGCCCCTGCGAGAGCATCAACCACGGTCTTCGTTTTTACCGGGGTTCCGTTGACATAGATCGTTACCCCAGAGGCTTTACCAGATCCGTCATACGTGAAGAAGATGTGCCGCCAGTGGCCATCCACAGGCAGAGGCTCTTCCGTGGAAACCTTGATAGCCACAAACGGCGTTGTATCTTCCGGTGGCTTTGGGGTCTTCTTTTCTTTGGGCTTCTCTTCCTTCTTCTCGGGTTCCTTCTTTGCCTTGGGCTTGTTGGGCCCAAGATCCTTCTTCGACAGGTCGGCCGGGGTTGGAAACTGGAAGACTTCCTTAAGCGGCTTTGCCTCGGGCTTCTTGATCTTGTCGATTGTATGGACCTTCAAATCTTTGGAGCCCTGATTCACCAGCTCAACGCTGATGATCCCCTTCTCGGCTACGAGGTCCCATCCCCGGTTGTGCTGCTTCGCATCCATCTTCGACAGCAGCGAGCCCGTTGCGTTGTCGAGGCCGTAGTTGGGCGCGGAACGCACCATGAACCATCCGCCAGAGGAGAATGCCTGGTTCGCTTCGTAATCGCCCGTTTGCCCCAGCAGGATGTGAGAACTGATCTCCATGCGGAAATCAGGCCACAACCAGGTCGTTTCACCCCACTGCGGCTTCGACTTGCCGATCGGAAAGCTGGCGACCAGCGCATGTGGCGCGCTGTTGTGCAACACATCGCCGCCGCCTTCATCCAGGCGCAGTCTCAGCACCAGCTTCTCAGCGGAAACGCCCTGCGGCAGGCTCTTGCGCGAAGCCAGCCAACGCTCGATCAGTGTTCGCTCTTCCAGGTGCAGAGACCGCAGTTTCTGGGCAAGATCGGATCTCTCGGCCCACACGCGGTTGTATTCGCTTTCATTCTGCGTTTTGGGGATTCGCGTAACCGGGACCCACACCGGCCTGTCGTCATTGAAGGGCTTCTCTTCAAGATTGTTGAAGAAGGCACTCAGCGAATAGAAATCCTTCTGCGAGGTCGGATCGTACTTATGATCGTGGCACACGGCACAACCCACCGTCAGGCCCATGAATGCTGCGCCGTAGGCCTCAGTGCGTTCACGCGCGATGTTCACGCGCAGTTCCTCGGGAATCGTGCCACCTTCGTTGCTACTCACGCCCAGCCGCACATAACCGCTCGCAATCAACGGATCAAGGTTCTTCGCCGGCATCAGGTCGCCGGCAATCTGCTCCATGGCAAATTGATCGAAGGGCTTGTTGCTGTTGAAGGAGCGGATAAGATAGTCGCGAAACGGCCAGATATCACGACTGTTGTCGAAATGCAATCCGTACGTATCGGCGTAACGCGCATAGTCCAGCCAATAGCGCGCTCGCTCTTCGCCAAAGGCGGGCTTCGCCAGCAAGCGATCGACTAGATGCTCATACGCCTGCGGCGACTGATCGTTGACGAACGCGCGCACCTCGGCAGGCGTTGGCAACAGGCCTGTCAGGTCCAGTGTCACGCGCCGGATCAGTGTCTCCTTGTCCGCCTCAGGCGAGGGATGCAAACCATCCTTTTTCAGGCGCGCCAGGACGAACGCATCAATCGGCGTTTTCACCAATCCATCGCCGGGTGCAAGCGCGGGTAGCTGCGGCCGGACCGGCTTGCTGAATGCCCAGTGCGGTCGATACACCGCGCCTTCCTTGATCCACTCTTTGAGCGTGGCAATGTCCGCGGCCTTCATTGGTTTGGCGTCGCCCTGGGGCGATTTCGGCATGAGGTAGTGCGGATCTTTCGACTCGATGCGCTTGATCAGTTCGCTCTTCTCGGGGTGGTTGGGCACAATCGCGTCCGGATGCCCTGGCCGCTTTTGGAATGCCGATTCGCCCAGGTCCAGCCTCAGTCCCGCCTTCCGCATCTCGGGATCGGGCCCATGACAACTGAAGCAATTGCTGGCCAGTATCGGCTGCACATCCTGATTGAAATCAATCTGACGCCCGCCCTGATCACCGGTCCCGGTCACCTGCCGGCTGTGACAGCCGGCCACAAGGATTGCGCCCAAAAGGCACAAAGAGACAGCCAACGCAGCATGAGCCGGTTTTGTTCGAACTATCCCTTTTGAATTGGCAGGGGCTGGGCAGATTGTCGCCAATTGGTTCCACTCCTCGGATGCGCGTTCAAATGCTAAGCTGCTCCTCCAAGGACCATGATGGTACCACCCGCTCATGTTCTTTGGCATCAAGAATGGAGGGTGGTGATTACCACTTCCGACACCCTTTGTGGGATCAGTGGAAACTCGACAAGATCAGTCGCTTCTCGGCCCTTGATTGACGACCACGCACCCAGGCCGCAGCGCAGTCGAAGGGTACTGGCGAGGCGGGTTAACGCGCTTCAACGCATGTGCAACAGGGACCAAGCGAGATAAACGCCAATTCCCAGGTCAAGCAGGCACAACAGAGCAGCGCTCGGAAACTCACCTCCCGGAAGATTGTGAGTGCTCGTCGGGGTAGTTATCGTGAATCCCGAGTTCTTCGGATAGAACAATAGGAACGCACCACAGGTTGCGATGCAAGCCAAGTTCGCGAATATGCACCCAATCAACGTTCTACCCATGCTTCTCCTCCCCGAATTGCCGAGCGATCAGTCTTCGCGATAACAAAAATCGTATCCGATGCCAACGGCCTTGCGGGCAAAACTCGAAAACGGGGTTCGGTACACGTCGCTGCTCTTTCACGTGAGTCCGTGTATCCGATTGCATACCTGCTGGCATGCATCGCATTGGCACGTAGCCAGCTTACATTCCATCGAGACGGACAGCAGCAGTGAATCCGTGGAGTCGCTGCGAGCGGATTAGCGGTGCGCTTGCGAACTGTTGTAGTGGTCTTTCAGCCCGTCCGGCGTGTGCGAGAGGGCCATTAATCTCTCATTGACATTTCACGCGGGACGAGATATTTTGTCATCCAGTCATCTATATGACTGGATCACTCCGGGATGTTTCCCCACTCCTGCAAGCGGAGTTTCCTTTTGTCGGTTGATCTGATTTGGCCGTAGCGCTGAAGCATCTCTGCAAGAACGATTGTTTGCCATCATCTCGCATCTGCGCACTCCACCGGTGCGCATAGGTAGACTTCGTCGACTGGCGGGAAGTGCTCCCCGAGCATTGCCTGCTCCGGATCGACTTAACGTTTTTCTTCTGCTGTTTTTCAAAGTTTCGACGCAGCTCGGAGTCCGGCAGTCCTCGGCATGACTTTTCTCTTCCGAGCGGATTCTGTGGCGCGTTGGTTGAGAAGGTCACATTGAGGCAGCTGTCGCGATTTCAATCGCGCGAAGAAGCACTGAATCCAAGGAGGCAAGAGACCAGAATGTTCCAGAGACTTGCGAAAAGTTTTGTCCTGCTGGCCGCATCGGTCATGGCGTTTACCGGAGTCAACGCCGCTGCGCAAAGCGCCGTATCCGGCAGTATCAGTGGAACGGTATCAGACCCGAGTGGTGCGGTTATTCAAAAGGCCACAGTCACAATCACGAATACGGACCGCGGTGAGGACATCCGTACCCTGAGCACCAACACCGCGGGTTTCTACACTGCAGGGTCTCTTCCTCTTGGCACCTACACGGTGAAAGTCGCTGCGCAGGGATTCAAAACCGACGCTGTCACGGGATTGCTTCTCCATGCCAACGATACATTGACCGTGAATCGGACTTTGACAGCCGGTGGGACGAGTGAGACGGTGACAGTGACTGCGGCCGAGGCACAGGTAAATCTGGAGAATGCATCCTCAGAAGGCCTGATCAATAGCGAGCAACTCAGTGAGATGCCGCTGGTGACGCGGAACTATGAAGTCCTCATGAACCTGCAGCCCGGCGTCACCTTCGGCGGCAGCACCGACGATCTCACCCGTGGTCCCGCAGGCCTGAGTGGGTCTTCCAGCACTGTGGCCTTCTCCGTCAACGGCGGCCGCACGACCTCCAATGGCTGGACAATCGACGGCGCGGACAACCTGGATCGCGGTGCAAACTTGACACTGTATAACTACCCGAGCCCGGATGCAATCGCCGAGTTCAAGACTTTGCGCGGCCAATACAGCGCGCAGTTCGGCCGCAATGCCTCGGGACAAATCGATGTGGTCACGAAATCCGGCAGCAACTCAATCCACGGCAGCGCCTACGAGTTCCTTCGCAACGATTATTTCGATGCCAATGGATACGCGAATGATTTTCTTGGAGCCCACATCGCACCCTATCGTTACAACGACTTTGGTTTCTCGTTAGGCGGCCCAGTTTATCTTCCAAAGATCTACCACGGCAAGGACAAGACGTTCTTCTTTGTCTCGGAAGAGTGGCAACGCATTATCCAGACACTGTCGCAAGCGTCTGCCATCGTACCCCAGGCTTCGGAACGCCAGGGAGATTTCTCGCAATCGGGTGAGAAGATCAACGGTACCTGGACCACAGGCCCAGTAAGCGTGTGTACTGCTTACACGACCGACCCAACAACGCAGGTCAACACTTGCACTGCCACCGGAACGCAGGTGAGCAACCTCTCTCCGACTGCCGAGGCGTACCTGAAGGATGTGTACAGCAAAGTCCCAGTTCCGGACGAAAGCTTCGACATCGCTCACGGCTTCGATCCGCACACGATCTTTACGAATTTCAAGGACACCTTCAACAATCTTGACTCTGTGGTGCGCATGGATCAACAGTTCGGTCAAAAAGCGAGCGTCTTTTACCGTTACATGCACGACACGTTTCCTGAGGTTCTCCCTCAGGGCCAGTTCACCACCGTCTTCATCGCCGGGGCGAACACGACCACCGTTGTCAATCCCGGAACTCAGCATCTTGCACATGGAACCTATGTTTTCAGTCCAACCCTGTTGATGAACGTCGGTTATGCATACTCAAACGGCAATATTGTCAGCACTCCGTCGGGGTTCCTTGCTTCCTCGCAGTCGCCTGACATCCAGTCTCAGCTTCCATACACGAATACAGTGGGACTCGTTCCAACGCTCTCGGTGAGTGGCATGACCACCCTGAACGGCAGCGTCGCTTACACAGACCACGGCACCAACCATCAGATCTTTGGAGACATTACCAAGACCCTGCACACGCACACACTAATCGCCGGTTTTTCCTACAACCACTACCAGAAACTCGAGAACAACACGACCGGCACGCAGGGCTCCTTCGCTTTCTCCAACGATTCAGCATTTGGCAATGTTCCGGTGAACAGCAATGCGGGCGCGGGAGAGGCACAGGCTTTCGCCAATCTTCTTACCGGCAACGCCAACGGCGGATTTAGCCAGCTCTCGAAGGACCCGGTTACCGATGTCAAGGCTGCTTTGTATGAGGGATTCCTTCAGGACAACTGGAGGACAACCCCGCGGCTCACGCTCAATCTCGGCGTTCGCTACGCCTACTACGGTCAGCCATGGGATGCGCACGGCCTGCTGAGCAATTTTGATCCTTCGAAGTACAGCGCCTCAGCGGCGCCGACAATCGCAACGACGGGCCTGATCTGTTTCACCGGAACCTGCAGCCAGACCGGCAGCAACGCGGGTCAGTCTACGGCGCCGAACCCATCCGCGGATTACTCCGGCATCAACTACATCAACGGCATGATCTTCAATGGCCCGAACGGTAACAACAACAATCAGGCTTCTCCCTTCGGAAACAAGGTCGGATCCGCACAGAAGACCAACTACGCGCCGCGCTTCGGATTTGCCCTCGATGTCTTCGGCAATGGAAGAACTGCATTGCGCGGCGGCTATGGCTGGGCCTTCGACGACGCCGAAGTCAGTTACTACGAAACGACGGTCTTCAATAATCCGCCGGCGGTTGCCACCTACTCCGTGAGTCAGACATCCTTCGATAGTCCGGCTGGCGGTGCACTTACAGCGCTCTCGACAAGTCCGGGCAGAGTCCAGGCCGTGCCGACCAACTACAAGACGCCGTATGTGCAGCAGTTCTCGCTCGACCTGCAGCAGCAGATTACTCCCACGTTCATGTTCGACCTTGGCTATTTCGGCGATCACGGCACCCACCTCCTTGGCGCGTTGGAAATGAACCAACCTGCGCCCGGCGCATGGGTTGGGAAGGTGCAGCCGAAGAACTCAGGCAGCGCCTGCATCGATCCGGATACGGGACAGCAGTCTTTTCTGAATTCAACCTGCGACCGAGTCCTGAACCAGATAAAGCCCTACCTTGGCTACTTCGCGATTGATGCGCTGCGAACCATCTTCAGCTCGAACTACAATTCGCTCCAGGCAAAGATCACAAAGCGCTTCTCAGGCAAAACGTATATCGACGCGAATTACACATGGTCGCGCGACCTGACGAATGCGCAGGCGGATTACTCGGGCTTCATCCAGAACATCTACAACATCAACGGCGACTACGGTCGTGCAGCCGTTGACCGCACCAGTGTCCTCAACATTGATGGCGTATTCGAAGAACCATTCTTCCGCGATCAAAGAGCGCTGAAGGGGCGCCTTCTGGGCGGTTGGGAACTATCCGCGATCTATGCAGTGAACTCGGGCCTGCCGCTGACACCATCGGCAAGCAGCGCCTTCTCACCGTCCTACAATTTGCCCGGCAATGTGCCAAGTGTTTACAACGGACGAACCAACACGGGTTACGAAACGGACAACGCCGGCCTCAGTCTTCTCGGCAATACCAATGCAGGGCTTCGTCCAAACCAGATCGGCGACCCGAACAGCGGGCACGGAGTCAAGATCCACAACAAAGGCTACAACCAGCTATGGTTCTATACTGGTGCCTTCGCTGCACCCGACCCTTCCAGCCCCGTTCCCGGAACCGCCAGGCGTGGAACCATCAACGGGCCCGGCTTCAACCGCCTTGATCTTGGCGTCTTCCGCAACTTCCGCATCTACGAACGCCTGAACTTCCAGTTCCGCGCGGAAGCATTCAATGCCGCCAACCACACAAACGTCAACGCAGTCACCACCAGCATCGGTTCCTCGACAACTTTCGGTGAAGTTACAGGCTACCGTGATGCACGTATTATGCAGTTTGCGGGCAAGTTCACGTTCTAGCTCCAACAGCACTCCATTGCGTCCGGCCGGCTCGCTCCAGGACTGAGCTGGCCGGACGCGGAGATTCACGAAGTCTTCAAACTGCGTGCCAGATCGATCGCATGTAATTCTGCACACGCTTTCGCACCAAGTTAAAGCGATGCGCTATTGTTCCAGGAAGAAGCGGAAAGTATTCATGGGACTCAACACGCTGGATCTGGGCATAATTGCCGTCTACATGGCGGGAGTGACGCTCTTTGGTTTGCGCTTTCGTAACGGCCAGCAGACTATCAAAGGATACTTCCTTGCTGACAATGCCATTCCCTGGTGGGCAATATCTCTCTCCATCGTGGCTGCGGAGACGAGCACCCTTACGGTCATCAGCGTGCCGGGACTGGCCTACGATGGAAACTTCAGCTTCCTGCAACTCGTCATCGGCTATGTGATCGGACGCGTTCTGGTCAGCTTCCTTTTCATCCCTCATTACTTCCGGGGAAGTCTTGTTACTGCCTATCAATTGATGGAACGACGCTTTGGCCAGAAGTTGCGCACGCTCACGGCTGGCATATTTCTTGTCACCCGTGCTGCGGCAGAAGGAGTGCGAATTTTTGCAGTCGCGATTGTTGTGCGGATTGCCCTGGCGGGGATGCTCGGAGGTTTGAGCAGTTTCCAGCGCGACCTCTCTGCGATTGCGGTGGTCACGGCGCTAACTCTCGTCTACACCTTCAAAGGGGGGCTCCGTGCAGCGATCTGGACAGATGTCCTGCAGCAGACAGTCTACGTCGCGGGCACCATCATCGCGCTCTTCACGATCCTGCATCTTGTCCCCGGCGGATGGAGCACCGTGCATACAGTCGCGGGGAATGCAGGCAAATTTCGCATCCTGGATCTCTCGTGGAATCCAACGACGAAATACACACTTTGGTCCGGCCTGATCGGCGGAACGTTTCTGACCATGGCAAGCCACGGAACCGACCAGTTGATCGTGCAGCGCCTGCTTTCGGCACGCAGCGAACGACAGTCGAAGGCCGCCTTAATCATGAGTGGCGTGGCAATCCTGGCCCAGTTCTCATTATTTCTGCTGATCGGCGCCATGCTGTTCGTCTACTATCGCGTCTTTCCGCCAGCTTCGGCATTCACGCGTTCTGATACAGTCTTCCCGGAATTCGTCGTAGCGCACATGCCGCACGGAGTGAGTGGGTTGCTGATTGCGGCCATTCTCGCAGCCGCTATGTCAAACCTGAGTGCGGCGCTCAATTCGTTGTCATCCACGACTATCGTCGATTTCTATGCGCGCTTCCGACCGCAATCGAGCGAACGGCGCCGGATGCAGCTTTCACGAATGGCCATGGTGGGCTGGGGAGTGATTCTGTTTGTGCTTGCTCTGATCGCTCGGCACGGTGGGCGCGTCATCGAAGTGGGTTTGACCATTGCGTCTGTTGCATACGGTGGGCTTCTTGGGGTGTTTTTGCTGGGCGTCCTCACGCGCGGTGCATCGGAGCGTGGTGCAATGGTTGGCATGATCTGTGGTCTGGCACTGAATCTCTATCTCTGGTTGTTCACGCAAGTCTCCTTCACTTGGTACGTCGTCCTGGGCAGCATTGTTACTTTTGTTGTGGGATATGCCGCAAGCTGGCCGGTCCGGCTTCCGGAGCCCGCCTTGGTGAGGAATGGAAATGCAGATTAGTGAGTTGATGACAGAGCGTCGAAATCCGGCCACCGAGAATCTCGATTCCATGGGCGCTCTGGAGATCGTTTCAGTCATGAATCGTGAAGACGCGGTTGTGCCGCGTCGCATTCGCCGCGCGTTGCCGCAGATCGCAAAGGCGGTGGATTTGATCGCCGAAGGCTTCGTCAGGGGAGGGCGCCTGATCTACGTGGGAACCGGGACGAGTGGACGTATAGGCGCGCTCGATGCATCCGAGTGCCCGCCGACATTTGGAACGAGTCCAGAAAAAGTTCAGTTTCTCATCGCCGGCGGAGAAGAGGCCCTTACGCATGCTACGGAAGCGAGCGAAGACTCGGCGGATCTAGGCCGACGCGATATGGCGCGGATGCGGCCCGGGAAACGAGACGTCATTGTCGGCCTGGCTGCCAGCGGCTTCACTCCGTACACCATCAGCGCTCTGCAATATGCAAAAAGCAAAGGCGCAGCGACCGTCGGAATCGCCTGCAACCGCGGATCACAATTGGGGAAGGTGGCCGATATCTCGATTGAGGTTGAAGTTGGCCCCGAGGTTCTCACAGGCAGTTCGCGGTTGAAGGCTGGAACCGCGCAAAAGCTCATCTGCAACATGCTGACAACTGCGGCGATGGCACGGGTGGGTTACGTCAGCAGCAACCTCATGGTCAACTTGATTCTCAAGAACCAAAAACTTGAGCAACGCGGAATCGCAATTCTCGAAACTCTGGCCGAGGTTGATCAGGTGACAGCAATCCAGACTCTGCAAAAAGCTGGAATGAAGCTGCCCGTTGCGCTGGTGATGTTGAAGGCAAATGTCAGCAGAGCCGAGGCGGCTCGGAGACTTGGGAAAAGCAAAGGCAATGTTCGTGAGGCAATTAAAGGTTGATATGCGGAGTGGGACGAGGAACGTTCGAAGCATACGTCGGGTGGCTTGCGGTATCGCACTCGTCGTGACTAGCGTCTGTCCATCACTGTTCCCGCAGCATTCACATGAGCCACGGCGTGCTCATGATTTTGCTGACCTCGACGCGATCATCGAGGATGCTGTAGATCGCGACAACACGCCTGGCGCCGTTGTGCTGATCGGGCACGATGGCCACGTCGTCTATCGCAGGGCATTCGGTTCGCGTTCACTTGAGCCCACACGCGAGCGGATGACCGTGGGAACGATCTTCGACCTTGCATCCCTGACCAAGTGCATTGCCACGACCACAGCGGTAATGCAGCTCATAGAAACGGGGCGCATCAGGCTAAACGATCCCGTGAGCGCATACCTGCCGGAGTTTTCGCAGAATGGCAAAGGCCAAATTACCGTTCGTGAACTGCTGACGCATTACTCGGGACTCGCACCCGACCTCGATCTCAAGGAGTCATGGGCAGGGCGCGACACCGCTTTCAAGATGGCGATGGAAGCGAAGCTGGTTAACCCTCCGGGCACGCGATTTGTATACAGCGATATCAACTTCGAGACGCTTGGGTTCCTTGTTGAGAAGGTCTCCGGAATGCCTTTGAATGAGTACGCGGCGAAGAAGATCTTTGCACCTCTCGGCATGACGGAGACCCGCTTTCTTCCTCCTGCCGGATGGCTGCCGCGCATTGCTCCCACGCAATATGACGACAACGGGAGGATGTTGCGGGGCACAGTCCATGATCCTACTGCACGAAGGATGGGAGGCGTTGCCGGTCATGCAGGCCTCTTCTCAACCGCCGACGATCTTGCTAAATTCGCCCAGGAATTGCTTAGCGGACACACCGTCTTGACCCGTTCCGCCATCGAGAAGATGTCCACCCCGCAACAGCCTGCGACTGCGTCCAGTCTGCGCGGGCTGGGCTGGGATATCGATTCGCCCTTTTCCAGCAATCGCGGAGAACTTCTGCCTGTTGGCTCCTTCGGGCATACGGGGTTCACAGGTACATCCCTCTGGATCGATCCGACAACGAATAGCTACATTATCCTTCTTGCGAATGCAGTGCACCCGAATGGAAAAGGGTCGATGGTTTCGTTGCGTTCGCGCGTGGCGACGGCTGTAGCTCACTCACTTGACCTGACCGTAAGCGAACAGGCAAAACTGCGGCTCGTGCGCATCACCGGCTACAACGAATCGCTGATGGCTGAGCGGAGACTCACCACACGCAATGGGGAAGTCAAGGCCGGAATTGATGTTCTGGAAGAGCACGCTTTTCGCGAATTGCATCCCGATACCGGGCATCCGGTGCGCATCGGGCTGGTAACCAATCAAACCGGGATTGATGCACGCGGTCAGCGCACCGCTGATCTACTCGCACATACACCGGGTATTGCTCTCAAGGCAATCTTCAGTCCCGAGCACGGTGTAGCAGGGGCGCTCGATACCACTGAGATTGGCAACTCGCAGGATTCCGCAACGGGCGTTCCGGTTTACAGCGTCTACGGCGATACGGACGCCAGGCGGCGGCCCACTCCCGAAGAGCTTGCTGATCTGGACGCCATTGTTTACGACATACAGGACATCGGCGCGCGCTTCTATACCTACGAGAGCACGTTGGGGTATTTTCTCGAAGCAGCAGCGAAGGCCCAGAAGCAAATCTTCGTGCTCGATCGGCCCAATCCCGTCGGCGGTGTCTATGTGCAAGGACCAATCGCCGATCCAGGAAGCGAGTCTTTCGTGAGTTATTGGCAGATTCCGGTCCGTCATGGAATGACCGTCGGCGAACTGGCGCAGCTCTTCAATGGCCAGCGTTCAATTGGCGCAAACTTGACCGTCGTTCCCATGGAGGGTTGGATGCGCGGCGATTGGTTCGACTCGACAGGCCTGATGTGGATCAATCCTTCGCCGAATATGCGAAGCCTGACCGAAGCCACACTCTACACCGGCATCGGAATGATTGAAGGCACGAACATCTCTGTGGGACGCGGCACAGATGCCCCGTTTGAACTTGTTGGCGCGCCGTGGATCGACGCTCCCGCCCTGTCTGCCTATCTCAATGCGCGGCAAATCGACGGGGCACGTTTCCTCCCTGTGCGCTTCACTCCCACCGCATCGACTTATGCCAAGCAACCGTGCGGCGGTGTAAACATCGTGGTGACCGCACGCGATAGCCTCGATGCGCCGGAACTGGGACTGGAGATCGCGGCGGCGTTACTCCATCTTTATCCAAATCAATTCAAGGCGCCTGCGCTGGATGGGCTCATGCGCAACAAAGAATCGCTTGGCGGACTAGTTGCAGGCGAAGACCCAAGACGCATCGCCGAAGACTGGCAGGACGCGGCGAGTACCTTCGTGACGGAACGCACGAAGTATCTGCTCTATTGAGCGAGATAGCAGGGATGGGATCAGATGATGAAAGTACGCAGGTTCGAATTAGCGCTAAAACACCTAGGAGTCCGATCTTTGTGTGTTGCATTGCTGCTCAGTGGCATTCATGCCTGGGGCGCAACTGCGCCTGCGATTCATCTGGACCGCAAGGGAGAGCAATGGGCAAGGAAAACTCTCCATAGAATGTCGCTCGAAGAGAAAGTCGGGCAAATGATCATGGTGTGGGCGAGGGTTCAATTCTTAAATGTCGACAGCCCTGAGTACCTGCAGTTGCGCGGCGAGATGACGAAATACCATGTAGGCGGCTTTGGTGTGTCAGTTCCGACGGATGGGGCGCTTCTACTCAAGAGCGAACCGCTGGAAGTCGCGGCACTGACCAACCGCCTTCAACGTGATTCAAAGTACCCGCTTATCTTTGCAGCAGATTTCGAGCGCGGTCTCTCCATGCGACTGAATGGCGCTACTGCATTCCCGGCAGCCATGGCGTTCGGGGCTGCAGGCGATGTAGAGATAGCGAAGGAGTTTGGAGAAATCAGCGCCCGCGAGTCACGCGCCATTGGCATCCAGTGGAACTGGTTTCCAGTGGCTGACGTGAACTCCAACCCGGCTAATCCGATCATCGATACGCGATCATTCGGCGAAGATCCCGCGCTGGTAAGCAAAATGGTGGACGCCTACATCGAGGGCGCACATCGTGGAGGCATGCTGACTACGGTCAAGCACTTTCCGGGACACGGGGACACAGACACTGATTCGCATCTGTCGCTTGCCCGCGTGAATGGAAATACAGATCGATTAAATGCTGTCGAACTGGTCCCGTTTCGTAATGCCATCGCTGTTGGAGTGGATTCGGTGATGGTCGGTCACTTGCTGGTGCCAGCTGTCGAACCTGATCCCAATCTTCCCGCCAGCATCTCTCCAAAGGTGGTCACGGGATTGCTGAAGGAAAAGCTTGGCTTTCATGGCCTCGTGGTGACGGACGCACTGGATATGGCTGGGCTGACTAAAGTCTTCACGGGATCGGAGCACGACATTGCGGCGGCTGAAGCCGTAGCCGCCATACGCGCCGGCAACGATATGGTGATCATTCCCGGCGATCTCGATGGAGCAGCCATCGGTTTGCTCGATGCGGTCAGGCAGGGCGAAATCTCTGAAGCACGCGTGGACGAGAGCGTTTTGAAGATTCTCTGCTTGAAAGCCTCGCTCGGTCTGAGTCGAAATCGTGTCGTAGATCTGTCAGATGTTGAGAAGGATGTTGCGCAGCCGCAAAGCCGTGCAATTGCACAGAAGGCATCGGACGAGGCGGTCACGCTTGTGTCCGATGCCGGAAAGATTGTTCCGCTTCCCGGCCCTGCGCAACGGGCTGAAATCGTCGCCGTAGTTTTTACTGATCGAGTGCAGAGCGAGGGTGGCCGCGAGTTCATCGCCGAACTGCACAAGCGTGCGCCGGGCACGCCGGTCTTCTTCGTCGACGCAGCCAACGCCGGGTTTGTGGCCAACGATGTGATGGCAGCAGTGAAGAACGCCGGCTATGTGATTGCATTAGCGGAGGCGGTTCCTAACCCAAAACGTACAACAGAAGGACACGCCGGTGGATCGGCTGGTCTCGATTCAAAACCGATGCAATTGCTGTCTGACATCGTGGCTGCCGCTGGACAAAAAACCATCGTTGCCGCATTCGGCAATCCTTATACGGGCGGCTCCATTCCCGGCGTGCAAACCTATATCTGCACATTTTCTGACACTCCAGGCTCCGCATCGAGCCTTGTCGAAGCTCTTTTTGGAGAAATCCCGATTCACGGGCGGCTGCCGGTAACCATTCCGGGATTCGCCGTTCGTGGTGCGGGTCAGGACCGCGAGCTTTCGGTACATGCGGATTCCGGCACAAACTGAACTGCAGAGAACTGGCGAGATTGGTAGGTAGTAAAGGGAATCGAGGAAACGCAGAAGGAAAACTGTTTTTGTCGCAGGGCTGGGCGGCGAATACCTGATCACTGAAACTGCAAACATATCGGTCTATCATCAATAGGCCCAAGAGCAGTAATTGACACGCAGGCTTACAGAACGCTGAATAAAGGCGCTTGAATTCGAGGATCGTTCGAACATGGCTAAGACTCAAACGCCGCGGTCCGGGATGGAGAATTCCCGTCCATCCCCGTTGAATCGCAAGAGTGGAATCCCCCTCTACCACCAGATTCAGCTGCGCTTGCTGGACCAGATCCGGTCGGGCGAGCTGAAACCCGGCATGCCGATGCCCTCGATTGAAAGAATCGCTGACCGCATGGGCGTGAGCCAGATGACCGTCCGTCAAGCGGTTCGCGCCCTCTCTGAGCTGGGCGTTGTTTACAGCCGACAGGGCAGGGGAACATTCATCTCTGGAATCAAGTTGGAGCGAGATTTCAGACAAGTTCTCTCTTTCACTGAAGAATCCAAGGCGCGCGGCGCAAAGCCAAGCTCCAAGGTGCTCTCGTTCGGTATCTGTACTCCCAACCGGACCGTAATGGCCGCCTTGCGGTTAACCGAGCGCGACAAGGTCTTCAGTCTGCGCCGCGTGCGCTATGGCGATTCCGTTCCCATGGGAATTGAATGCAGTTGCCTGCCCGTGCGCCTATGTCCAAATTTGCTGGAGACCTTCGATCCCACTGCTTCGCTCTATGAAGAACTGGCCGAGCAATATGGCATTCAGCTTATGGTGACCGACGAAGTGATCGAAGTGGGAAAGGCTAACGCAGAAGACGCGCGACTGCTCGAAATCGCGCCCAAGAGCCCGGTTTTTCTCTTTACCAGAACTTCGTACCTCGAGAACGGTATGCCGGCCGAGCACGTGACGTCGGTCTATCCAGGGATCCGATATAAGGTTGTCAACCGCTTGATGCGCTCGAACCGGAAACTGATGTAGGCCACATGCGCTGGAGAGTTGCCTTTCCACTTCCAATACAACCGAGAGCAGCCGGAAGCCTTGAACAGCGGTGAACGGCCAGACAAGTTCACGATAACGCCGAGAAGCTCATTTTCCTTCCCGTCAGGCGGCGTCGGCTCCAACGACGTCAGATTTGTGGAACCATGGCAACCATGGTTGAAGCGGTGGGAGCGGCATAACCGGGGCCCAAAAATATTCTCCTAACCGCACAGCTGGACCTCTGTCTAAGGTGCTGAATGCAGGGAAACGATCACTCCGTTGTCCGGGCCGTATTGGCCGGCGACAAGGAAGCGTATGGTGCGCTTGTTCGCGCTCACAGTGCGACTGTCTTCCGAGTGGCGTTTCGGATCACCGGCAACGAAGCCGATGCGGAGGAGATTGTGCAAGAGGCGTTTCTGCGCGGGTATCAGCGACTGGAGAGCTACGAGCGGCGGTCCGCCTTCGGGACCTGGATCTACCGGATCGCTGTGAACTGTGCGCTGAACCGGGTGAGCCGGCCGGGGATTGAGGCAGAGTACCATCACGGCGAGGACACCAATCCAGAGGAGAAGACGGTGCAGGTAGCGGCGAGGGATGCCGACCCTGAGCGGGTGTTGCTGAGCCGGGAAATCAGCGCGGCTCAACAGACGGCGATGCAGCGGCTGACACCGACGGAGAAATGCGCGTTTGTCCTGCGGCACCTCGAGGATCGGACCATGAGCGAGATAGCAGAAGTACTAGAAATTGCTCCCAATGCGGCGAAGCAGGCGGTATTTCGCGCGGTGCAGAAGTTGCGGCGCGAACTGGCGCCGCTGCGAGGGAACGCATGAAGCACTTGACCGAAGACGAAATGATCGAGCTGTATTACGGCGAGGGTACGAGCGCAGCAAACGCGCATCTCGGAGCATGTCGTGAATGCTCGCGAAAGTATGCTGAGTTCTCGCGAAGCCTTGAGGAGATCCGGTCGGCAGCGGTTCCTCAGCGGAGCGCGGATTATGGCGAGCACGTGTGGCAGACCCTGCGGTCGCAGCTGATCCCGTATGAGAAAAGGATGGCAGGCTGGCGCGGGTGGGCAGGGTGGAGAGCCGCAGGGATGACCGTAGCGTTCGCGATGCTGCTGGCGGCGGTCTTCCTTGGGGGACGCTACTGGGAGCGGAGCACGACGAAGAAGGCCAATATTACGGATAGTCCGCAGGCAACGCAACGCGTGGTGCTGGTGGTGCTGACCGATCACCTGGATCGCACAGAGCGGCTATTGGTGCAGTTGGAGCACTCGCAATCACCGGACAGTGCGGAGAACGACCAGATGCAGTCGGAGGCGCGGGAACTTCTGGCATCGAACCGGCTCTATCGCGTGACTGCGAGCAATACAGGCGATGCGGAACTGGCCGGGGCCCTGGACCGGTTGGAGGGCGTGCTGGCAGAGATCGCAAACGATCCGAATCTGACTGCGGCGGATCTCAAGCGCGTACGCAAAGACATGAACACCAAGGGAATTCTGTTTGAGATTCGGGTCTTGCAGGCACGAAGTCAGGATCAGGGGACAAAAGGAGCGACGATCTAATGAAAATCAAAGTTATATCTGCAATTCTTCTTGCCACTACGCTGACGTTTGCGCCGCGAGGCCTGCATGCTGAAATGTCGCAGCCTTTGCTGGTCGCGAACGCCTTCGGCATGGGCGCCGACGATGCAAGTCTGTATGCCGACGGGACGCGCGCAATCAACGAGAGCCGCTGGTCCGACGCGGCAGGGCTGTTCGATCGCGTAGCGCAGATGCACGGCGAACACGCGGAGGGAGCGCTTTACTGGAAAGCCTATGCGGAGAACAAGGAAGGGCAGTCAGCCAGTGCTTTGGGCACGTGCGGCGAACTGCGAAAGGCACATCCGAAGAGCCGGTGGGTGGACGAGTGTGGCGCACTGGAGATCGAAATCCGCGGCAAGAGCGGCGACCCGGTTGCTCCCCAGACGGAGCCCGACGAAAACCTGAAGTTGCTGGCGATAAACGCGCTGATGCAGCAGGACCAGGCGCAGGCGGTACCGATCCTCCAGAAGATACTGACCGGCAACCAGTCGGAAGAGCTGAAAAGCCGGGCGCTGTTTGTGCTGGCGCAGAGTCACTCGCCGCAGGCTGAAGCGCTGGTCAGCCAGATCGCGCAGGGACAGTCAGGGCCGGCGCTGCAGATCAAGGCGATCCGGATGCTGGCTGTGGCGCAGGGCAAGCGCGCTGACGACAGCCTGGCTTCGATCTATCAGCACACGAGCGACACCCAGGTGAAGCGGGTGATCCTGCAGTCATATCTGATAACTGGGGACTCCTCAAAGCTCCTCGAAGCAGCACGCCAGGAGAGCAATCCGGAACTGGTGAAGACGGCTGTCCATACGCTGGGAGCAATGAGCGCAGGACAGGATCTGCTGACGATGTATCGCGCATCGAACAACGCGCAGACAAAGGCCGACATCATTAATTCGCTGATTGCAAGCGGCCACAACGGCGTGGCTCCTTTAACGGAGATTGCGCAGTCGGAACAGGATGCGGAGTTGCGACGTAAGGCGATTCGCAATCTTGGCATTGCGGGCGGAATGTCGGTCGCGCCTGCACTGGTCTCGACCTACCAGAAGAATACGGATGTGGACACGAAGCGCGCCGCGGCGCAGGCACTGTTCCTGGCGAATGATGCGCCGGATCTGGTGACGCTAGCACGCGGCGAAAAGGATCTGGAGATGAAGAAATACCTGGTGCAGCAGCTTAGCTTGATGCATAAC
This sequence comes from Occallatibacter sp., assembly GCF_035317045.1. Taxonomy (GTDB): domain Bacteria; phylum Acidobacteriota; class Terriglobia; order Terriglobales; family Acidobacteriaceae; genus Telmatobacter. Next base: position 11,538 of record NZ_DATHHT010000024.1, on the reverse strand, counting down.
CAGGAGGCCACGAAATACATGCTCGAAATCTTGAACAAGTAGCGAGGAATCCCCATGAGACAGGCTTGGTTTATTGCAGCGACACTCAGCGTGTCGATGCTCGCGGTGGCGCAACAGCAGCCGAAGGTGATCAACGCGCAGTTTCACACTGAGTCGGCCGGCGCAGGACTCTCTGCGACGGTGAACACATTGCAGCATTCAAATGGACCCCTCTGGCTGGGCTATGAGGTCGCGGCAGTTCCTGGATCGCATTTCTCGATGTGCTCAGACGACAGCGACTCATCGGCGGACAATGGATGTTGCGGTGTGTATCGATTGGAGGATTCGAACAATACGTTTCATTCGTCAGACCACGATCAGACAACCCCGGCGAGCATTGCTGTACTGGTGCGGATCGATCACGAAGCGGTGGACAAGGTTCGCTTCATTAGGAGCGGATGCCGGCTGGATGCGGGAGGATTGCCGTTCACCTGGTTGACAGATGTCAAGGCAGACGACAGCGTGGCGTGGTTGTCGAGCCTGGTGACGGCGGACAACAAGCGGCACACGGACCAGGCACTGGCCGCAATCGCGATGCACGAGACCGCGAAGGCCACGAGCGCATTGGTGAGCTTCTCTGCATCGACGAACCCCCTTTGGCTGCGGGAGAAGACGGCATTCTGGCTGGGGGCGGGGCGCGGGCACGATGGTTTCCTGGCGCTGAAGAAGCTCGAGGACGACTCCGATCCGGAATTTCGCAAGAAGCTGAGTTTTGATTTGTCGGTCAGTCATGATCCATCAGCGGTCGACGATTTGATCGGCATGGCAAAGTCAGATAAGGACGTCGGTGTTCGCGAACAGGCGATCTTCTGGGTGGGGCAAAAGGCGGGCAAGAAGGCCGTAGCGATGCTGAAAGACACGGTGGAGAATGATCCTGAAGTGGGAGTAAAGAAGAAGGCGGTGTTTGCGCTGAGCCAGTTGCCGAAGGACGAGGCGGTACCGGAACTCCTGCACGTGGCGCAAACTAATCCAGACGCTGCGGTTCGCAAGGACGCGATCTTCTGGCTCGGACAGACACACGATCCCCGCGCGTTGGCATATTTCGAGCAGATTCTCGAAAAATAAGAAGCAGGCAACTTGAGCAGTTTCGGAATTGGGGTAACCGAAGCACCCTTCACTACTCTCAAAGGTCTACGTGTATTCCGAAACTGCTCGAATAAGGAGGATCGATGATTCCCGTCCTGACCAAAACAGTTTTGCGTTCGGTACTCGTCGGCCTGGCAGCCGCTGTTTGCCTACGCGCTTTCGACATCCGCAATATGTTCACGCAAGAGGCGGGCCTGGGACTCGTGCTGACAGGAGCATTGGCGATGCCATTGCTCGCACCAATCACGCAGCGCTTGCATTTTCAGCCCGCAAGCTCAAGCATTGTGAGCTCTGCAAACTCGATGACGCTCCTTCAAGAATTGCAGGCAATGCTCCAAGCCAGGAGTGGTTCCGGCCTTCTACCAACGCGCGTCACAGCGCCCATTCGAGCACCTGATTCGCCGCAAACAGAAAAGTGCTCATTTCCCGCACCCGGCTCGGCGCCTGCTTCCCACGACACCGGACCCTCGGGCTCTGAACCCGCCCAGGGGCAGGCAGAGTCGGGAACCAACGGCATTTGAGCACGTGAGCGTGTGGCTATGCCGAATCTTCGCCCCGAAACCACTCGGCGTCCACGGGAGGGCTTGCTTGCGCGGGAGGCGCAGGCAAGGTGAAGTGGAACGTTGCGCCACGCCCGCCATCGCCGTTGGCCCAAATCCGTCCGCCGTGCGATTCGACAATCGACTTGCAGATTGCCAGGCCCATGCCGCTGCCTTGCGGCTTAGTGGTAAAAAATCCGTCGAAGATCTGGTCGATCTTGTCCACGGGCAGGCCAGGTCCTGTGTCTTTCACAGCGATCTCGATCTGGCCGTCCTCACCCAATTGCGACTTCACTGTCAGCACGCCACCCGTGTCCTTCATCGCCTCGATGCCATTTAGCATCAGGTTCATGAGCACCTGCTGAAGTTGCACACGATCTGCCACGGTCATGGGAAGATCGTCTTTCAGATCAGTGCGGATCGATACCCCATGTTCTCTGGCCTCACCTCTCATCATCCCGGCCATTTCGCCGGTGACCTCATTGATCGCGACTAACTCCTGTTTGGGAGGGGATTTTTTGTATAACGATCGCAGACGCTTGATGATTTCCGACGCAAGGGCGCCGGCTTCGATGATCCTTTCCGTTCCTTTGCGAGCTTCCGTCACTTCGGGCGGATCGCGCTGAAGCCATCGTAAAGATGCCTTGGCATGAGCGGTTGTGATCTGTAACGGCTGTGCGAGTTCATGCGAGATGGAGGCAACCAGTTCTCCCATCGCGTTGACCCGGCTCGCATGGGTAAGATCGGCCTGGAGCTGTTCGGCACGTTTGCGGTCTTCAATGTCCGTTGCCGCTCCACACCATTTCGCAATCTTCCCGCGCTTGTCCCGCACAGGCACGGCGCGTATCAGGAACCAGCGATAGACTCCGTCCGATCCGCGGCGCAGCCGGGCTTCATAATCCAGCGGTTGGCCCGTCCTCTCGGACACGCGCAACCGTTCGGTGATGCGGTTGAGATCATTAGGGTGAATCGCTTTCTCCCACCCTGATGCTTCTTCCCGGCTCAATCCTGTGTATTCCAGCCAACCCCTGTTCATAAAAGTGCGATTACCCTTGGGGTCGGCAACGAAGGCCAGGGCCGGCATGGTTTCTACCGCGTCGCGGAATTTCTTTTCTTGCTCCTGCAACTGGTGAACACGCATTTGATAAACGGCCCAGAGCAGTGCAATAGAGACGGCGATGCACGAAAATCTGAACCAGTAAGTTTGATAGTAGGCCGGGGCGACGCTAAAAGCGATCGCAGTTTCCGGCCCGTTCCACAGCCCCTCGCTGTTGCTGGCGACGAGCCGGAATCGATAATGGCCGGGCCCAAGGTTCGTGTAAACGGCTTCTCGCGCTGCAACCGGCTGGCTCCAGCTATTGTCGAAATTTTCGAGAAAATATCGAAAGCGAATCCGCCCGGGAGCCGCGAGGCTCAGCCCTGTGTACTCAAATGTGATTCGCCTGGGAGATGGAGGAATTCGAACGGAGGCGTCGAGGTTTGCGGTGTTGTTATCGGCGGTGATCGACTCGATGTGTGGCAGCGCGGAAACTGAATTCTCAGAGATCTGGGATGGATTAACAACCGACAAGCCTCTCCTGAGTGAAAACCAGATGTTGCCCGCCGAGTCTGAGACTACCGAACGGCACCGCTTCACACCCTCCGTGCTCTCGAGACCGTCTGCAAGCCCATATTCCCGAACATCGCCCTCTTCCAGTTCGTCCCCCAAGAGCTTGTCGCGCCGCGCGCGCAATATATGATTTGCCGTTGCTATCCAAAGCCACCCGTTCTTGGCCTCGGCAAGCCCCAGGATCTGTTTTGTCAGCAGGTCAGGGCGGGTACTGAAGGCTTCAACGTGTTCCGAACGTAGCGACGCGAGACCATTGCCGGTTCCGATCCAGAGCACACCAGACGAATCTTCGAAGAGGCAGTTCACATTGTCTGAAGGCAAACCTTCTTTCGATGAATAAGTCTTCCAATGGCCTGCCAAGAATGCGTTTAAACCATTGGGCGTCGCAATCCATATGGTTCCGTCGCGGGTCTCCAGGATCGCGTTGACGGTGTTGGATGAGAGGCCGTTCGCGGTCGTGTAGGTGACGAATTTTCCATCTTTGAACCGGCTTAAGCCTCGATTCAGCGTTCCAGCCCAAACCGTTCCATCGCGACTCTCGTAGGCGGCGAAAACGCTATTTTGTGCGAGTCCGTTTGCCTCCGTATAAGTCCGGGATGTGAGATGGCCACTTTCGAATCGGAGGTGTGTCAGCCCGCCATTTCTTCTGCCAAGCCAAATCTCATCGTTTTGGCCGCTGATGGAATAAACCACATCATTTCCGATCTGTGCTTCTTTTGCAGGCTCCGCCCGGCCGCTCCTGAATCGATACAATCCCCCATTGGCGGGGGCGAACAAGATCCGATTCTGCGCGCCCGCATAAATGGCCCCATATTGCTCCGAGGGAAGTCCACTCGCAGAAGAGTAGGTTACGAAGGCACTATCCCGGATTCGTTCGACGCCCCTTGTACCGCCGACCCAAAGGTTGCCTTCGCGGTCTTCGAATAGTGCATTGATGCCACCATCTCCACGAAGTTCTTTCTCATCCGAGAAGGAAACACCTAGAGCGTTAATGCGCAACAGTCCCTGCGCTGTCCCCACCCATACGTTCGCATCTCGATCCCGGAGCAGAGTCAGAACGCGGACCTGGTCCGTCAAAGGCGACAATCCAACCATTTGCATGGTGGTCCCGGTCCAACGAAACAACCCGTGGTCGGTGCCGACCCACAACTCGTTGGCGCCCACCGGCAGGAGGCAGTTGATTTTCTCGTTAGGCATTCCTGCGGAAATGTTCTTGACCCTTCCCTGCGCCAAATAGAAGAGGCCCGTTCCCAGTGTGCCCATCCAGATATTGCCGTCTGATGTCTCAGCCAGGGAGACGACCAGCGAAAACCCGGGAAGACTCGTGCGCTGGGCCAGAACTTCAAGTTTCCCACCTCGATAGCGAAGCAATCCGTCCTTCAAGTCGGAGAGCAGTACGCTTCCATTTGTCTCGCTCGACATGGCCGTGACATAGGAGGCACGCGGCTCGGGGTCGGAGGTAACACTTTCAAAGAGCCCGTTGCTTTGGCGCAGAATGCCGGAGCCTTGCAGCCGCACCAGCAGGTTGCCGTCGCTATCCTTGGTCAGGTCTAGCACACGGGCATTGGAAAATAATCCCGTTGAGGAGAATGGAGCGGCGTGGAAGTTGAATCCGTCGAATCGCACCAGGCCGCTGTCCGTGCCTATCCACAAGTATCCGTCCGTGGTCTGTGCGATCGCCCGAACGATTCCCCCGGCAGACCCTCCCTCGATGTCCCACTGCTCCCGGGCATACTGCGACATCATTCGGTTCGGGTCGAGCGCACGGGCGCTGTTGAGGGAACACCCCATCAACGCCACCACAAGGAGCCGTCCGGATCGACTTACGGCATTTTTGGAAATATTGTGAAATCCTTGCCTCAAGGGAAGTCGCCGCTCGCTGCTGGTCGCGGCTATGGGTGGTGTCGTTTCCGGCCTGCACCATTTCCAAAAATGCGGTAGCACGCACCTCACGGCAGATACTCGAACTTTTCAATGACGATTTCGTCGCCGTCTTTCAGGGGAATTTTGCCCCCCCGGAAGACATAAAAGTTTATGTGCACCAGTTCTCCATCAGAGGTGGGGACTCCCGAAGTGAAGACGTGCGTGTTCACGAGATGGGTTACAGTTGCACCGGAAGTTCCCGCGGCACTAGAAAATGTAACTTCCCCGGGTTCCCACCGAAACGAGTGGGTGAGTAGGCCCGCTGGCGCAACAAATCGATCGACATTCGCGGGAATGTAGTACGGCTGGACCACATATTGTGCGTTTGGGTTCTTCTCGACGCCCCAACGGCTGATTTCAACATCAAGTTCGCGGCGCTTCTGTTCGGTCCCCAGATCGTCCCAGGCGAAAAGCGTAAGAACAGCAGAAGGCTCAATATGAGCGGCGTCGCGCACGACGAATACGTACGTTCCATATCCGAGGTTCCGCGTAAGCCGGACTTCTGCGCAAGTCCAGCTACCCGGCGCCTGACCCTTGGCGATGCGGAGATGCAAGGCGCCCTTTTCATCCGTCCAGGCATTTGCAGGAATGAATTCGAATCCTGTTCCACCGCGGAAACTCGCAGCGTTAGTGACTGTCCAATCGTAACCACTGAAGTGAATTGTCTTAATGGGAGTGGGCGGAGGTGCGGGGCCTACACCTTTCACTACCGCTTCGGCAACTACTCCGGCCCCTGTTGGAGGAAGCGAATCCGCAGTGTCCGACGGGGTATATCCCGGCTCAACAAGGACCGCCGCGTATTCAGAACCCAGATGAGTTTCACTCTTCCAAGTCGAATCGTTCTGAATCTTCGTAAATGGATGCTCAGAAAAAGGCTGGACCCACCACTTTCCCTGGCTCCTGGCGTAGAGCACGATCTGTTGGCCTGGTCGAGCATTCGTTATCCGGCCCACAATGGTGTCGGTTTTGCCCGGACCACCGTCGTCGGCGCCAGGGACCCTGCTGAACGAGATGATCGGAGGCGAATTTGATGAAGAGTGGCAAGCGCTCGTCAGGAGACAGACAGCGAGCAGCCAAGCGCCGTTTCGGCCCGCGGCAATATTCAAATGCAGTCTCAGCACAGGGCGATGCTAGTACCGAAGCTCCGTTCAGAATATTACATATTCCTGTTAGCCGCATCGAAAGACAGTTATGCGGGCTCCCTTGCCCTGGAACTCCCTCTTCAAGACTGCTCCATCGGCAACGGCGAACCAATCTTAGATCATCTCTTTCTTCGCGGTTTGCGCAGACTCGTCCAGCGTGATTCACGGCTCTACTTTGTGTTCGCGTAAGCATTCCTCTGGTAGGCGGAGATAACCCGCTGACTCGGTGCACGACAGGTATCGGGCGCGTCGGAGAAGTAGAGGCATTCCGGTGTTCCATCTTTGAAGGAGACAGTGACGCGTCCGCTTTGTCTGCCTTGCGAGCTGGAATAGCTATAGCGAGCGATGATGCGGACTGGGAAGCCCCTTGGATCATGGGAGACGATGGGGTCGGATATGCTGCCGGGCTGGTAGCGATTCATCATCCATCCGCGAGCGTTATCTGTGACGAGGTCATCCAGAAGGCGGGTGTAGTCGGCATCCTTCGCCGGACCGCCGGACGGCGATGCAATTGGGGCTGAGGCAATTGCACCGGCGTACTTGACCGCATTCTCGCCGTTCGCGAAGCGAATGAGGTTGGACTGGAAGTTTTTGAGGCCGGGGCTGCCGCAGCCGTTCGCGCGGATGAGAGATTTCGTCTCGCCCTTTACGGCGACGAGCTGGTCGGTGATCTCCTGGCTGATGGTGAACGGATTGGCCGCCCGGCCACTTTTACCGGTCGGGATGCCCAGCATGTTTTGGACCAGATGCGCCTGCGATTGCGCGGCGACGTCCTTGACGGCGTCGTAGAGTTGCGGGTCGGCGTACACGCCGGTGCCTTCGGTGCGGTAGGAAGTGCAGCCGGTATTCTGGATGCGATTGCCATAAACATCGTGTACGCCGTCGGGACTGTACGGCTGCGAGGAGGGTCCGTCGGCGCAGACCTGTTGCGTGATCTCGACCTTGTTGGGCGGAAGGAACTGCTTGCAGTCGTTGCCGAAGTCGGTCATGTAACCAGAGATGATCAACATGAATACGGTGCTGCCGCGGTCGAGTTGGATGGACTGGAAGTCGCCGGTGTATATGCGGACGAGGTCATCCTCGTTGTTGAGGCCGGCGGCAGTGAAGTGCATGGGGGGAGTGGAGGATGGTTTGGCAGGTGCGGATGCCGTTGCGAGAGGGCTCGTGGGTCTGGGAGCAGGCCTTCTGGTTTGTGCATCGCCAAGCGCGACAAGGGAAGCGATGAAACAGAGGACGAGCACTCGCATGGTGTAGCTCCTTGTTTTGCGGAGGTGGAGCAGGTGCAGGTACAGAAATCTTATACCCGGCCGACGGCCGAACGTAAGATTATTGGTGCAGATCCCTGGCGCATGTTTCGCATCCGCGCGCCAATGACCATTACCGTCAATTCTGAGCTAAGTGTGTCTAATCGTGACTGGGCATCTGTGCATCTTGGGCGAGTCACTGGTAACCCGGAAGCAAAAAGAATGATGTCGTCGATCTCCTTTTAATCAGCTTCGCCCTTTTGACAGTCGTCGGTCTGGAGCGTCGAGTTTCGTAGCTCAGCCTGCCGCCCGAATTGTGGACCAACCGGACATTACCAAAAATGGTGCAATCTATTGATCAGCCTCACCGACGAATGCGGCGTGCCTGATAGACCCCGTCAATCATGAAGCCATTCCAATTGCCTGTTTACTTTCTGTGGATGGGTGTCACTGCATTCCTCGCCGGTTGCGGGGGAGCATCGTCGAGAACGGGAGGAAACGGAGGGGGGAGGGAGCAATCCGACGCCGTCCATCGTCTCAATCTCAACGACGAGCGCGCCAAAGTCGGCGGCGGCCTTCGCTCTCACTGTGACGGGTTCGAGTTTTGTATCCGGCTCTCAGGTGCAATGGGGGCAGACCAGCCCCGGAACCAGTTCCTCGACCAGCCTCGCCACCACTTACGTGAGTGCTTCGAGTCTCACCGCACAAGTCCCGCAATCAGAAATAACCTTGTTTTACGTTTTCGTGGTTACTTCAGAGCATCCCGACACACTCCTCGGATTAGCAATATCTCATTAAATGCTTTGCAGAAACATTGTCCACTGTGGGAACTTTGCTGTGACGGTTGGTTGGCCTTAGCTTAGCTAGTCTCCGCCGTTTAGATCCGATGCCGGAGAAATTCCATTGAGTTCATATTTTCTCGCGTGGAATCGCGCCATGGATTTTGACGGCCGATCCAGCCGCAAAGAATACTGGATGTTCCAACTCGCAAATATCTTCCTTATGTTGGCGCTGCTCTTCTTCGCGTTTGTGATCGCCATTATCGCCGCCTTAGCTTCTCACGGAACAGATACGCCACTCACCGAAGCGGCATTGCTTGCTAACCAAATTCTGTTCGCAGTCTATATATGCGTTTCCATCTTTCCCTCGTATGCCTGCCTTGTCCGAAGACTGCATGACACTGGCAAGAGTGCCACGTGGACGCTTCTTCTCGCGATTCCGGTTCTCGGATTCGTTGTTTACGTCTTTGCGATGTTCGACAGCTTCCCGGGACCCAATCGCTACGGATCCAGCCCGAAGGCATTGACCACCGAATATTAATTCGGAGTTAGTGCGAGAACATGATGGCTTGTGAAAGCCACGTTTGGAATGACACCTCGTTACCTGCAAGGGTGTCGATGAATTTGTTCCAACGATTGTTGGCTGTACTATTACCAGAAGGACACTCCCTTTCGAGGGTCGGCGGGCGACGATTTCCGAGCCGGCGGCGGGAGAGAAAGGGACTTGATCTATATATAGAGACCAGATCCGAGAAGAATCCTGACGATGGATCAAGGGTCCTGCAGTAATCATCAGGGAAGAAGAGACCACAAATAACCTTCCATTTATATATAGAGAAGCTGACGAAGTCAGAAAGAAAACCGCGACCCAAATCACTATCCAACGCGTGCTCCGCAAGCACGCTACAACCACCGAGGGGCGCGCCGCATGAACGAACACCTTCTAGTTCTACTTGTCTGCCTGGCCGTCATCGTGATGGTGGCCATGCTTGTCTACGTCTCTACCTGCGGCCAGATCTCTGCACTCAAGGACGCATGTGAAGCCCGCCTCACTCTGCAGCAAATACTTGCCAACACAGAGAAGATCGACCAATCGCTCCGCGACCAGCGACGCGTCCTCTTCGACACTCACAAGCGAATCAGCGCAGTGACAAAAGGGGTTTGAAAACCGACCCGCCAAACCCCACAAAACAAACGGCCGGATCTCACGGATCGGACCGTGTCAAAAATTATAGCTAGAAAAACACCGCATACGCCACCAGACCTGAGTGACTCGGCGATAATGCGCTCATCGAGAAGGCCGTAACGAGTCAATCGGCAGCGATCTCTTGTCCGAGAAGCCGATCTTACGTCCATGTGGATTTGATTTGTAAACACTGGCGGATTTATTAGTACCGATCGATCTCAGCGCGTATTCGATGATGCCAATCGGAACCGACGCTTGCAAATATAACTAGATTGTTGATTGTCTCCGTAGAGACTCGAGGAGATTCTAGCCCGCTTGAGCGCTGTGGTCTTTGGTCGGTGGCGGCTGAGCCCGTCACCGCAGATCTATTGCGGAGAAGCAATTTCAAGAAGGCCTCTGGCTTTGCGCAGATCGGCAGTCTCGTGGCCTTCGGTGAAGGAGGAATAGATCTCCGAAAGCTGCGCGGGGTTTGGATTCCCAAGCATCAGGTCAAGCTGGTGCATGCTCAATGCGGCTCTCAACTTCCACGATTTCGCTCCCTGCTGCTGTGCGAGTGTAAGGGCGCGAACGAAACACGCTCGAGCCCGAGAAAGGGCCGTTGATCGAGATGAGTCATTCGGAGGGTTGTCAGCCTGGTTCAATTCGGAGCTCTCTATGAATAACTCTCCCTTGATACGATGTAGATCCGCAATGGCGTATGCCTCCCCGCTGTGCTCCGCGCACGTTAAGGCCTTCGCGATCACCGCAAGGCTTTCTTCGAAGCGCCCCGCTCTCCCAAGCGCAACAGCGTATAGACCCAGGAAGCGCGGACTCCAGAGCTTACCGCCAGTCGCTTCGTACGCAGCCAGTCCTTCCTGAATTTCCTCGATTCCCAGAGGAGCATTTCCGAGTTCGGCATCCGCCCATCCCAAATCGACTTTGCCGAGGGCAACCCAATATTCCAGGCCATATTCATCCGCAAGCCTCAGAACCTGGCACGCGAGATCTCGCGCAAGCAGGGGTTCACCACGTAATTGATGAACCTCGCAGGCAAAGTGAGCGGCCCCAACCGAACTTTGCGGATGGGCGAGCTCCCGGGCAAAGGCCAACGCCCCCTGCACCCGTCTTAGGGCAGCATCCGGAAAGCCGAGCGTCCACAACGCTCTTCCTGCGAAACATTCGCTGAGTACTTTGCAGTCATGACCGATGTTCATCAATGTGAATGGACGGTGCCGGTTCGCCGTGTAAAGCCGGGAAGACAGGTCGAGATGTTCAAGTGACTCGGTGCACTTCCCCATCTCTATCAACGTCGCCCCCATGGCGCGGTGCGCTTCCATAGCTAGCGTTGGATCATTGAGCTTTCCCGCAAGGACGATCAACTGTTCCGCGATTTCCATCGCGGGGCTGATTTTCCCTCTCATTATGTACGAGAACCCGAGCAAATATAGCAAGTTGAATGATTGTGGAGACTCATCGGTCTGCTGAAAGAGATCCTTTCCGTCAGCCGCGAAATCGTCCACTTCAGGCAACGCAAAACCCCTGGTGGCCATAAGTGAAACGATCAGGATCATGCGGAGAGCAATCACTTGCCGAGTCAGTTCGGCGGATCTGGGCAGAGGTTTGAGCGCTTCCAATCCTCGCCTGGCAAGCCCGGCAGCCTCATGATGCGCGGACTTGCGAGTTGCATTTTGGGCCGCCTCAATCAGATATTTCGATGCGCGCAGCCAGTCGCGGCTCTGCTCAAAATGCATGGCCAGTTCTGCAGCGATCTCGCTGCTGCGGCCGGCATAAGTCGTTGCTCCGCGTTCGCCGATACGTTGATGAATTTGCGAGCGACGTATCGCTGGCATGAGCCGGTAAGGCACGTCGCGATAAAGAACGTGGATGAAACGTTGCCGCGGAGTGACGGTTCCGTCCGGCAGTTCGACCAACCATGCCGGCGATAGAAACTGATGCCTTCGAGCCAATTCTTCGCAGTGCTTCTCCACCCATTCCGTCGGCTTGTCAAGTCC